>NZ_LMQM01000001.1 GCF_001424145.1 Chryseobacterium sp. Leaf404
TAACATAATTGTTTAACGCGCTGGCTAGGTGTGGTAAAAGTTGTGGATTCGTGATTGGATTTCTAAAGACGTTCTATAAATAAAACTCCTGAAATTACGTTATTACTTATTACTTATTGCTTATTGCTTACTGCTTATCAAAATAAAACAGTTCTTAAAAAGCTATCCTAGTTACTAGCCCCGATGGAAACGGCATCCTTTTGTGATGAGGAACGAAGAGCAAAAGATATAGTGGACAGCGGGAATAAGCTCCTGAAAAAATTGTGGGAGAGTTGGAAGGTGAGAGGGTTGGGAATTTGAGGGTCAGAGAGAGAGAGAGAGAGAGTGTGTGAGAGAGTATATGTGTATGTGCGTGTGTGCGTGTGTGCGAGAGCAGTGATAAATATTTTTAGAATTTTGTTGCAATATATTTATAGGTATAGTATCCGATAAGACAGCCCAGGGTATCTGCGACGATGTCGAGGGTTTCAATGGAGCGGCCGAGGTGCATTTCTTCCTGTAAGATTTCTGTGAGGAAGGCGTAAATGAGTATGATCTGAATGTAGTAGCCGAATTTTATTTTTGGAAAGGACGCAATGAAAAGAAATCCCAGAGCTGCAAAGATGCTCAGGTGCAAAACTTTGTCTATGCCGCTGAACATAAACCAATATTCATGGTTTTCCTGGCCCGGCTTGAGGAGCATAAAAGTAAGAAATGCCCAATAAATGGGCAAAATCTTATTAAATATTGTTCTGTAATTATCCAATGACAGCCTGATATTCTTCTGCAGTAAGCAATTCTGACTGATCTGCACCTTCTGCAAGCTCAAGTTTGATGATCCATCCGTTTCCGTATGGGTCTGAGTTCAGTAACTCCGGCTGGTCTTCTAACTCGGCGTTGAATTCTATTACTTTCCCTGCGATTGGTAGGAAAAGGTCTGATACCGTTTTTACTGCTTCTACACTTCCGAAAACGGCTTGCCCTTCAAGATCTTCGTCCACGGTGTCAACGTCTACGTAAACGATGTCGCCCAGCTCGCCCTGTGCGAAATCTGTGATACCGATAGTGGCAACGTTTCCTTCAATCCTGATCCATTCGTGGTCTTTGGTGTACTTTAGTTCTGCAGGTGTATTCATTTTTAATTTTTTATAGTGACAAATTTAATTTAAAATTGGTGAATGGTCAAAAGAAAATTTCATTTTTGTTGGGTTGTGGGGTTGGGGGTTCGGGATGCGCGGGTTCGGGATGCGGGGTGCGGGTCTATGGTTTAAGGTTTAAGGTTTAAGGTTTAAGGTTTAAGGAAGGTAAGGGTTTTTATTTGAGAACATTTTATTTGAGTTGTGGTTTGACGTTTTATATTTAAAGGTTTTTGCTGCAACAAAGTTTAGATTTGATGAAAGAGTAGAATCTTAGTTCAGTCTTAAGCAAATACGTAAATTCTTTTCGATCGATGCTCAATAAAAAATCCCTTTCAGTTTTTTTTGAAAGGGATTTTTTGTGAATATAAATTGTTTTAGAAACCTCCTGCGTCTCCGAAGGTGAAGGTTGCTCTGAGACCTGCTCTTACGGTTGACAGCGGGAAGGCTGTTGATATTTTGTATCTGGAAGTCATCTGCTCATAAAATACTGCGAGATTCAGGTTTTGTGAAACGTTGTAGTCTGCAGATAATTTAATGTTCATCAAACGCTGTCCTCCGGTCACCTGAGAATCATCCAATAAAATATTCATAATGCTTGTGCGGCTGTCGCGAAGGGATATATCTCCTCTGATATTTAAGTCTGCTCCTTTATTATTAGGGCCTCCTCCACCTGCATTCCCTAATCTGAAGTTTCTTACGATGTAACCAAGACGGACTACATATTCTGTATTTGAATCTTCTGTTAAGGTGTGATTTACAAGACCCAGCAACAACATTCTGTTTCTGTTGTACTGAATTCCGAACTGCATATTGTTTCTCATCGTCACGTCTATTCCTACAAGCGGTGCAAAAGATTCTACGTAACCCACTTGCGAGAATGTGAACGGATTGATGCGGTCTCCGTTAATATCGAAGCTTCCCGGATTATTGAAATAATCGATGCTTGACTGTACTCCAGTTGCCGTATAAGTTGCATTGTAGCTGTGAAGGATATCAAACTTGGTGAACTGACCATTGATTACCGGAATATTTTTTAAACCAGACCATGTGATTCTCCAGTTCGGGAACGGAAGTCCGGATTTTCTTGCATTGCCGATCTGTTTTGGAGATTTGCCCTCTACAGCTGCACGGAATGCAGGAATTAAAACATAAGCATTGGCAATACTGTACCCCGGAGCAAAACCATCCGCTCCCGGAGTGCCGCCTATCTGCTGCGAAATCGCCTGAGCGTTCTGTCTGATGGCTGCATACACTGCCATACCGTCCTGAAAGGAAGTTTTAACGGTATTCACAGAATTGGAATAGCTGATTAAGTCTGTAGCAAATGTCAGATTAGGATTTGCGTTGCCGAAGCCGTCTCTGTAATTAAACCCAGTCTGCGAGAAGTTTCTGTTATAGGTTTGAATAACATTAAAATCAATTCTCAAATCATTAACCGGCATCATTTGCAGGTTTGCCCGGAGATCACGTGTAGAAAGCCGAACATAGGGATCCACCATGAGGTCGGAGGTGCTTACCCAGCCGTTTTCAATCACCGTTCTGCGGATATCTGCCTGCGAACCAAGAAGGAAACCTACAGTAGGACCACCCAACGTCTGCCCTACTCCGTACCAGTTTGGTGCGGATATCAGACCAGGAATCACAGTACCATTGGTTTCAGAATAGGTAACATCCAACTGCTTGAATGAAGTGAGGAAAAATGCTGCACCCTGCAGTGCAGTAAGTTTATTTTTGTACTTATACTTTTTATAAGCATATCTTTTTTTCTCCCATGCCTGCGTGTAAGCTGTATTTAAAGAATCTGTCTCTCTTTTTCTTTTTCCTAAAGTTTCGGTAATTCTTTTAAAGTAACTGAACTGTCCGAAAAATTGCGGAATATTGGCTGTGGCATTAGCCTGAATAACATTTGTATTCTGACCGATTGACCCTAAACTTCCCTCAGGACTTGACAATAAAGCTGTTGATCTCGCATTCCAGTTGTATGTGAAACCATAACCTACCTCAGCATCAATAAATTCTAAATACGGAAGATATTGGAACGGAAGTTTATAATTCAGCTGAACTCTGTGATTGTATAATACCGGTCTTCCTGCACGGAAAACGTTTCCAAAGATGGAAGAATTATCCATCGTATTGACGTCCACCTGATCATTTAAAGTTCTTGTTGCCGAGTTGATTTCAAGTTTTAAAGATTTGGTAAAATTAAATCCTAAACCATACTGCCATCCAAAATAGAAGTTTCTGTTTTTAATGGCTGCGAAATCATTTCCTGGATTTCCACTCAAGATTGCTTCTACATTTCTGAATTCAAGTTCGTTATAATTTCTGTCGATTTCGGTTCTGAAAGATAATCTTGTAGGAACTGGGTTAAAATTAAATTCTTTCACCCATTTCAGATATTTATACGATTTTGCAGTATCGCTTATCATTTTGTTGAATGGCTTCACCACCCAAGGTTTAAACTGATAATTATAATCTACATATCCTCTCAGATACTGTCTGTAGTTTTTCTTGGTGTAAATATCTCTGTAATGATCATCGTTGTAAACTGCAGTTACCGAAATATTTTCTACATCATAGAATTTAGGTTTTTTATCCGGATTTACTCTTTCCTTATGCATATTTACAACTCCCAAACTTCTCTGTTGGGTGTAAGTACGCGCTACTTTTTTAAGCTCTTCCTTATTGGGAGCTTTGCTGAATTCTACATCGGTATCCAGAGGATTGTACTTCGGATCTTCGATGGTTTGTGAATAAGAATAGTTTACAGGGATTTTAATACCCGTTTTTTCCGGTAAGAATTTATCTGCGTTGATCGCGGTATTGATACTGAAAGCCGATTGCGTTGCCTGACTTCTTTCGGCAGGTTTAGAATCAATATTTCCAAAACCTACTGATGAGTAAGACGCACTGGTGTTCACGGTTGCAAAATCACCAAGGTTGAAATTTAAGCTTGCATTTCCGGCATATCCTCCGTCATTTTCTATTTCTGAAAGACGCATTTCGTTTACCCAAAGAACTCTTCCGTTGTTTAGAATATCACCTCTCAGATTACTTCTCACCCCAATCATAACTGTTGTAATGTTCCCTAAGCTTGGACGGCCTTTGACGTAGATTTTCTTGTTATCATCACCAAACTGCGTGTCTTCTCTTCTGTCTACAATACCTGTAGGAAAGTCGCGGTCTCTTCTGATTTTAGCATCAACAAAATTCTGGATATCAAGATTCACCTCATTTTCAGATGGCCAGATCTCCATAGGTGACGTAGCCGTTCTGGGGGTGTATTTTACAGAAGATTCGTATTCATAATAGTTATCTGAAGCATCACTACCAAATCTGATAAAGAATTTCACATTAGGATCTAAATCTGAATCTGCCGGTGTATCAAGATTCTGTGCATGTACAAAAACTTTCAGCTTCTTGTATCTTCTCATATCCAGCGTAGTATTTTTAAAAACACCTCTAGCTTCGTTACCCAGATTTCTTACTTTCAGATATAATGAAGATTCATTTTGTCTCTGAGCGCCAGCGTTTCCGCTTAAAACCTGTCTGTCTATACCTGGAGGCAAAACGTATGGCGGCTGGTTTAAAGCATTTTCTTCTATGTTTACACTCCCCACTTCGAAATTATCATTCATTGTGAGAGCTCCTGTATTACCTTCGGTAGTGGTAACTGCGGGTGGTGCAGCAATCAGATTAGGATATTTTCTCCAGTCTGATCTCACCAGATCCATGGTTCCGAATCTCAGGGTTGAAACATTGTCAAAACCTGTTAAGAGCATTCTTGCGAAACGCACGTTATTCAGGATAGAGGGATCTTTATCTCCGCCTGCATTCGGATCGTTGTATTTATTAACCGGAACTCTGAAAAGATACCATTTTACATCATCTGTCTGGCCATTCTGGAAAGTTGCCTGAACGGTTTTTACATCTACAATATTGTTCTGTCCTAAAGTTAAACTTGCCTGATCAAGGTTTACCACATATTCGTTATAGTTTTCACTTTGATCCAAATTGTAATCCCGGTTGATATCTTCTGCATCCGGAGTCTGAGAAGCTACTTCAAGAGAATTGCTCTCTGAATTTCCTTCAGGGCCTCTGAAATACTTGTAACGCTGAACCAGTGAAGAAGCCAGATTTCCTGTAAATCTTGTAGAAAGATAAAACACGAAATCATCAACAGCAGGGTCAGATAAATTGGTAACCGGATTCACAAAAGTGTTCCCGAAACGTGCCGCTTCCTGATCCGAACTTAAACCGTCATATCCTAAATCCTGAGCAGTTCTGTCTGTACCTTCAGTAGAGAAAGCATATAAAATAGGAGGTTGTTTTGGCTGAATACCCCAGTTTGAATTGGTGGTAGTAGACGGCGCCGATGGTACCGGAAGACCGTTTTCGTACTGCATCAAACCATCTTTGAGAATATCTTCAGAAACGTTTCCTAAATGCAATAATAATTTCGGAGCGCCACCTGGCTGACTCAAAGGTCTGTTATCTGCATAAGGATCCATCATCCAGAATTCAACATATTCAATATTTGAATTGATGAAGTTGGAAACGCTTATCGGACGCATAATTCCCGCCCATCTCTCTTGCGTGGTTTCTGTATTTGGGTTGACGTTGTAAGGTCCTTTTTCGTTTGGATAATAAGAAACGTCAAATGTATTGGTAAACGTCTGCTCACCGGCTACGAAGTCTCTGTTGTTGAAAATTTCAGAAAACTGAACCCTTCTTGAAGCGTGATTGGAAACCGACTGCGCTGTAATTCCTTCAGGAGCTCTTCCTCCCACACCCCAAAATCTCGGGTCGATGTTGTACCATGAAAGGAGGCCTCTTCCGTACCCGTTTGTGATATCATTATTTACTCCCGCTCCGTTGAAAATTGGGTAGTTTTGATTTTTTTCCGGTTTTGAAGCTAAACTCCATGCGGTAGGTTCTTTTAAAGAAATCTTCGATGTTGTCTGTTCAAAATCGTCAACGTAAGACTGATCATTTGTTCCTTTGTTAATACCAGGAATAAGATAAGCGCCTTCCATTCTGAAATTCAGATTTGATGGAGCTTCAGTGTTGATACCAGGGATTTTATCTGTAAGTCTTGTTAAAAACGGAAGCTGATTGTTGTACAACATATTCACTCCCGCCATGGTATTGTTTACCGCTTCCTGACCATAATTTACCTTTTGGGTTAATGGAGATTCAGAATAATTAACCACTGTTCCGCCAAAAATAAAGTTTTCGCTGACTCTTCTTTCTAAATTTAACCCTAAAAATCGCTTACGTTGCGTATTAAAGGTCAACTGATTTTCAAGTGAAATATTAATTGCCTGTCCGGACTGTTTTACGTTTTCATTAATAATTGTTACAGATCCCAGCATATAATCTACGGTATAATCTACCCCTTCTGTAAGCTGAACTCCGTTGGCTGAAACTTTCACAGAACCCTGTGGCACGTTGACGGCTCCAAGAGAAATCCCCTGTCCCTGCGCTCCTTTGTAACGGCCTTCTAAAGTGTACCGCTGGGCAAGATTACTTGCACTTGCTACCTGCTTCTGTTGAGAATAAAGGTCTGAAAATACATACTGTGGATCATTTGAACCTAAAACGCTCTGCATGTGACTTCCGAAAGGCTGGGCTTTGGTGAAAATCAGTTTCCCAAAATCTTTTCTTACCGTAATTCCTTCAGCAAAATCAAAAATCCCGTCGCCTAAAACACCGTTGCTAGACTGTAAATCGCCATTAAGGTTGAGCCTGTCCCAGTTTACCAATTTCAATAAATTGATATCTGCAACTGATGTACCCGGAAGGTAATTGACCTTACCTCCTGTTTTAGGATCCCGGTAAAGAACGTTTAAGATAAATCCATCCTGCTCAATCTGACCAGCATCCAGGGCATAGATGTTTTTCATCATCAACTGCCACATTGGGGACGTAGTTTTCACAGTTGTATTCGGCTTCAGTAATTTGGTAATCAAAACCGGGCTTTCTTCTGAGAATTCCCCAACTTTATAAACCTGATTGGTTCCGTTGACGGTGTATGAGTAAGATACAGCCAGTAACTGCTGATCATTCAGTCTCTGATTTAATGAAATATACCCTAACTGAGGATGAAATGAATATTCACTTGTGGTTAATCTTCTTGCTTTTCTGTTGTAGATGAACTGCTCGCCATCACCATAAGCTTCCGTTCCGCCTACTGAATTGGGTAGAACCTGGCCGTTAATTGTACTGTACGTCTGATCCGGATTTCTAATTCCCGGCCCAAGTGATGTTACTGCTCCGTAAATGTTATTCTGGCTGTTATCCGGAAGACCTGATGGGCCATCTCCTAAATCTCTGACTCCCACGATACTTTTCTGATACGCAAGATTAGAATTTCCCTGATCCAAAACCCAGACTTCCATTCTTGAAATGTTGATTCTTGAGTTGATCTGAGGATAATTCAGTAAAGCATTATCATAATTATTAAGGAAATAATGCCCGATATAATAATGCTGATTGTCTTCGTAATCTATGGCGTTTATTTTAAACGTATTCATCACACCGCCGCCCTGTACAACGATGTTTCTCGCCTCACCCTGTTGCTGAGACATCACTACGGTTCCGAAAGTTTTACCAAGCTGAAACTCAGATTTTATCCCGAAAAGTGACTCTGAACCACGGATCAAACTGGTAGAAAGCGGCATATTGACGTTACCGAACTCTATTCTTTTGATGATCTTATCTTCACCTCCGGCGCTTGGTTTGTTGACGTCATTTAATCCTTTAGTCTGAAGATCTTTCCATGTTCCTTTTGACTGCCAAACAAGATTCATTCTGTTTTCAAAAGCGAAACCGCTCTGGGTATCATAATTGGCTTTTAACTGAAGATTTTCACCTACTTTTCCAATTAATCCCAACTGAATTCTCTGGTCGATATCAAAGGTAAAACTCGTTCTGTTTTGAGGCAAAATTAAAGGATTGTCAATTTTCTGATACAGACCTGCAAAGTCAAAGGAAGCGTATCCGGAAGGGATAATTTCGATTTTATTACTCCCAAACATCGCTTCGAAGAGCCTGTTGTTGATGGTTAAAGAAGGTATTAAACCCAGTCTTGCGGCTTCAGCTTTATCTTTACGGAACATAAGACTGTATCTGTTTGATTTGTCTTTGTAGTAAGATTTTGCCTGCTGGGCATCCATAAACTCTTTGTAATCCTGAGGCGACATTGCGACGTATGGCCCGGTAATGGTATTGCCTATCTTGGGATAGACGAAGTACATTCCGGTTTTGATGTCGTAATAGGCTTCGTAGTAGGTAGGATCTTCTACCTGCCAGTCTTTTTTAATAGTAAATCCTGTAGGTTCCTGCTGCGCAAATACGCCACCCGAAACGAACAGGAAAAATAAGACCGAAAATATATTGAGAAAACTAATCTTTTTCACCAACCCTTAAATATTTTTTAAAATTTGCTTCACGAGTTCTTCCGTTGTGATGTCTGCATTCTGCTTGATCATGCGGTCTGCGATTTTCTCGCTCATCCTTTTTGGAATTCCCAAAACTTCTAATGCTGATAACGCATCTTCCTTGGTTTTATTATTCACTACAGCCGAAATGTCTTCGCCTTCAACCTTGAATTTCTGTACTTTATCTTTAAGGTCTACGATGATTCTTTCAGCAGTTTTTGCACCGATGCCTTTGGCTTTCTGGATCAAAGCACTGTTGGCAGACAGGATTGCTGTTGCGATTTCTTCGAGATTTAAAGTAGATAAAAGAATAAGCGCTGAAACGGCTCCTACCCCATTCACACTGATGAGTAGATTAAACATTTCCTTCTCTGCGCGGGTATTAAAACCAAAGAGCAAATGTGCATCCTCACGGATAATCTGCTGAATAAAAAGGGAAGATTCTTTGTTGAAAACCAGCTTTTGGGAGGTCATCAAACTGATGCCGACATAGTAGCCAACACCGCCCACATTGATCACGGCATAAGTGGGACTAAGCTCCTGAACGGTTCCCTGTAAAGAAAATATCATTATCAATTTTTATAACTCCCAAATATAGTAAATTAAACTAAGTAATAAATTCATTTAACACACGAATGATATTTAACTTTTTTTGTCATTACAACGGCAATAATTCAGCTTAAAAACGAAAAACTTCAAAATAAATTTAACAGAATAAAAAATACTGTTTGAAAACAAAAAGGCGAACCGAATTCTACAAATTCCGCTCGCCTTTTTATACGTTTTATTGACAGGATTGCATCCTATCCTTGTTAAATCGTCCCTTTGGGACTTTTGTGCATCTATTTTTTACCCTCTCTTCTCTGTGCATCCAAAACCGCAACTGTCGCCAGATTCACAATCTCATCGACACTTGAACGCATCTGTAAAACGTGAACAGGCTGTTTCAGCCCCATCAGGATTGGTCCGATTACTTGTGCAACCTTCATTCCTCTGATAATTTTGTAAGATAAATTGGCAGATTCCAAATTCGGGAAGATGAATGTATTTGCCGGAGTTGTTCCTAATTTTGAGAATGGGTAATCACTTAAATGATCAGCATTCATCGCAAAATCCGGCTGAATTTCTCCGTCCACCACCATCTTAGGGAATTTCTCATGAAGAATGCTTACTGCTTTTGCCACTTTTTTGGAAGTATCAGAAATCGCAGCGAAGTTTTCAAAACCTAACATCGCAATTCTTGGTTCGATAGCGAAAGATTTTACGGTATGCTCTGCCATCTTAGCAATATTTACCAAATCTTCAGCCGAAGGATTCTGATTGATAGAGGTATCTGCGAAGAAAATAGGTTTCTTTTCAGATAAAATCATCATCATTGCCGCAACTTTGTCTACGCCTTTATCTTTTTCGATTACCTCCAAAACAGGTCTTAAAGTAGAAACATAATTTTTAGAAAAACCAATAATCAAACCATCTGTATCGCCGTGCTTCAACATCAAAGGCCCGAAATAATCTCTCTGGCGAACGTATCTTTTTGCCTTATACTCGTTCATCCCTTTTCTCTGACGGAGTTTCCAAAGGGTTTCTCTGTATTTTTTACGGTTTTCTTTCTGGTCGTCATCACTTGGATCAATAATCGGAACATCAATATCAATTCCGAATTTCTCCATTTGCTCCTTCACATACTTTTTATCTCCCAAAAGAATCGGATGGGCAATTCCTTCTTCATATAAAATCTGAGCCGCCTTCAGAACGTTGTATTCTTCAGCATTTCCTAAAGTAATTCTCTTAGGGTTTGCTTTTGCACGGTTCTGCATCATTCTTACCAATTTCTCATCTCTTCCCATTCTGTCTAGAAGCTGAGTTTCGTATTCGTCGAAATCTGCGATGGTTTTTCTGGCAATTCCACTGTCAATTGCCGCTTTAGCAACAGCACTTGAAACTTTGGTAATTAATCTGTTATCAAAAGGTTTTGGAATGAAATATTCTCTTCCAAACTGTAAATTTTTAACATTATAAGCTAAAATAACCGCTTCCGGAACGGGCTCTTTGGCCAAATCAGCAATCGCATGAACGGCAGCCAATTTCATTTCTTCATTAATTCCTTTTGCCTGAACATCCAGTGCTCCACGGAAAATATAAGGGAAACCAAGAACGTTGTTTACCTGGTTAGGATAATCGCTTCTGCCTGTTGCCATAATGACATCCTTTCTTGTAGAAAGCGCCAGATCATAAGCAATTTCAGGATCCGGATTTGCCAATGCGAAGACGATAGGATTTTCGTTCATGCTTGACAGCATTTCAGGAGTCATCACATTTCCTTTAGACAAACCGATGAATACATCTGAACCTTTTACAGCATCTTCCAAAGTCTCAAGCTCAGTCTGAGCAACGAAATCTATTTTTTCAGGGGTAAGATTTTCTCTTTTGTGATTAATTACACCTTTAGAATCGCACATCAGTACATTTTCTCTCTTCAAACCAAGAGAAATATAAAGATTGGTACAGGCAACAGCCGCAGCTCCCGCTCCGTTGACTACCATTTTTACCTCATCAATTTTTTTGTTGGCAATCTGAAGTGAGTTGATTAATGCTGCAGCAGAAATAATTGCTGTTCCGTGCTGATCATCGTGCATCAAAGGAATATCCAATTCTTCCTTTAATTTCTGTTCGATATAAAAAGCTTCAGGAGCTTTGATATCTTCAAGGTTAATACCTCCAAAAGTAGGAGCGATACCTTTTACAATCTGAATAAATTTGTCGGGATCCTTCTCGTCAATTTCAATATCAAAAACATTGATGTCTGCGAAAATTTTAAATAAAAGTCCCTTGCCTTCCATTACAGGTTTAGAAGCTTCGGCACCAATGTCTCCCAAACCAAGAACCGCTGTACCGTTTGAAATTACAGCAACCAAATTTCCTTTTCCTGTGTAATCGTATACTGTTTCAGGATTTTTCTCAATTTCCAGACATGGAATTGCTACCCCCGGAGAATATGCCAAAGACAAATCTCTCTGTGATGAGTGGGGTTTTGAAGGAATGACTTCAATTTTACCTTTCGGTTCTGCTTTATGATAATCTAACGCGGCCTGATTAAAATTTTTCTCGTCGCGATGAGTTTTATTTGACATAAATTAATTTTTTGATTATAATATATATTGAATGTGATAGTTGACCAAACTCTCAATAGGTTTCTGTACAACGTGACCCACATTTAATCCGAGCTCTGCGGCTGCAGAACGCAAAATATCTTCGTAATAATAAGCGATGGAGCCGATGAAATTGATCTCGGCATTTTTTGATTCTTCATAAGGAAGAACCTGATAATCGAAGAAATTTTTCATCTCTTCCAAAACCATATTCTGGAAATAGGGATGGTCTTTTCTTTCGACAACAAATTTATTGAAATCTGCCAGATAGGCATTTGGTCTTGTTTTGTGATACATATTCTGCAATGCCTCATCAATCGTTAAACCATAAATTTCCTGAAATTGTGAATGTAAATCCTGAGGAAGCTTTTGCATAAAGAATCTTCGTACCAGCTGTTTTCCGATGGCACTTCCGCTTCCTTCGTCACCCATCAGATAACCTAAGGAAGGAAGTTTTATATTCAGATTTTCTCCATCAAAATAACATGAGTTTGAACCTGTTCCCAAAATACAGACAATCGTTGGTTTGCCGTCGTAAGCAGCGTAAGCAGCAGCATAAAGGTCTTCTTTCACAGTAATCTCTGCGTTGATGAAAACTTTGCCAACTTCCTGCTCTATGGTGTCGCAGTTTTGTTTCACACCACAGCCTGAACCATAGAAAAAAATCCTGGTGATAGAATTCTTAACAGACTGTAAACTGGTGTTTTTTTCAATTTCGGGAACAATGAGTTCTTTGCTGATAAAGTTTGGGTTGAAACCGATAGTTTCGGTTTTCAGGAAGACATTTTTAAAGTCGTCCAGGATTACCCAATCAGATTTTGTAGAACCACTATCAACAATAGCAACCATATTTCTATTTAGTTTAAAGGCGCTAAATTATGAATTTATATTGAGATAGTTTGATGGGAAGCAATGACTTTTCAACAATAATCCTACTGTTGAACCGTGTCTGAAGTTTCATTATACTGCATCAGCCAGTCCTGAATTTCGTCTTCGAGATAGGAGGTTTGTAAAATCATTGCATCAATGAAATCATCAGGCACAGCCTGGCTGTCAGAATTTTCGAGATTCCAGAGATCGTCAGACAGATTTTCGTATTCAGAATAGACTCTTTTAAACCGGGAGTTTTCTCTTTCCAAATCTTCAATTTTGTTTTGCTGCAGCTGAAATTTCCTGTATTTGTTTTGCCGTTCCATACAAATATTTATTTTTGTTTGATAATGTCTTGGTAATGAATTATGCAAAAACGAGCGCTATCAGATCAAAGAACATCAGTCTTAAAAGACTGAAACTAAATTTAATATCTGACCGTAACTTTCTAATTCAGAAAACTAAATTTAGAAATAATTTTCAACCGAAAAAAAAAATTAACATCTTTTTTTACTGTTTAACATATAGTTATAACTTTGCAGCATCAGCAAAATCTTATGAAAGATATTCTCATCAGGCAGAAACAGGTGCTTTTTTTTATTATTGCCGGCGGGCTAAGTGCAGTGGTGGAAATTGGAAGTTTCAAAATATTCAGTTCTTATCTGCCACAAATATTAGCAGAAGAAAAAAACTTTCATGGGATTCATTTTCCTTTAAGTAATATACTGTCTACCTCCAGCGGGATCATCACCAATTATTTCCTGAGTATCTGGTTTGTTTTTGAGCGGGGAAAACACTCCAAAAAAAAGGAATTTGTTTATTTTATGATTATATCTGTCATTTCCACGATATTCAGTCTTATTTTCTTCCAGATTTTCTACAGTTTTGTATTTAAAGATAATATTGATCTGATAATTTATACTTTAAGTCCGGAAATTTTAAGTAAAATATCTGCGATTCTTTTGGTTTCGGTTTTGAATTATTCCGTAAAGAAAAAAGTAATATTTAATGGATAAACTTAAAAAAGTTCTCAACTACCTCTGGCGCGGCTGGCTGATTATTCTGGCATTTGTTTTAACAATAATTTTCGGAATTCCCGTATACATACTATCCTACAACAAGAAGAACTACAAATATGCCTACAAATTTATCCGTTTCTGGTGCTACGGCGTTTTTTACGGAATGGGTCTCCGCTACGAACTCATCAATCTTACCGATAAAAAAATCGAGAGAAACCAGCAGTACGTTGTTATCTCAAATCACACGTCTATTATGGATATTATGCTTCCCTGCATTCTCTTTCCCAACCATCCACTGTGTTATGTCGGAAAAAAAGAGCTGGAAAAAATTCCGATTTTCGGTACTATTTACAGAAGAATCTGTGTGATGGTAGACCGTGGAAGTGCAAGAAGCCGTGCAGATGTTTACAGAAGATGCGCCGAGAAAATGGAGGAAGGCAACAGCATTGTTCTCTTTCCTGAAGGCGGAGTTCCGGATGATACATCAGTGATTCTGGATGATTTTAAAGATGGCGCATTCACTCTTTCATCAAAACACAATTCTCCGATTGCTGTTTTTACATTTGTTGGTTTAAAGGAAATTTTCCCATTCGACAATTCGCAAGGTCATCCCGGAATAGTAAAAGTATATTTTAATGATATCCTCGAACCGACCGCATCTCCCAAAGAATTAAAATTGTCTGCTTTTGAGACAATAAAAAAAACATTGACAGAATACAGTTAATTGCATAAATAAATTATATTTGTGTAATTAAAAATTCAAAATGGATTCAAACCCTCAACAGACCAAATGGTCTCAATTTCTTTCACTCATTGTAGTATTCTTTTTCTGGGGCTTCGTGGCCGCAAGTAATGATATCCTGATTCCGGTATTCAAAAAATGGTTTGTGCTTTCTCAGGTGCAGAGTCAATTGGTTGCATGGGCATTTTATGTGGCATACTTTGTTGGGTCAGTGATATTTTTCCTTGTTTCCATTAAAAGTGATATCCTTCAGAAGTTCGGTTATAAAAAAACACTGGCAGTAGGGCTCGTACTTTCATCTTTAGGTGCATTTTTATTTGTACCTGCAGCGGCGTCGGCCAATTTCTGGTTTTTCCTTACAGCTTTGTTTATCGTAGGACTTGGTTTCTCAGTTCAGCAGATTGTTGCCAATCCATTAGCGATTAAAATGGGAAGCCCACAGACAGGTGCACACCGTTTGACCCTTGCCGGAGGAATCAACTCTTTGGGAACAACGATTGGGCCGATTCTTGTGGGTATCGCACTTTTCGGAATGGGTAACGACAAAGAAACCGCAACTTCTGATAAAGAACTTTCTAAAATTGAAATCGTAAAAAACGAGTACATCACGCACAGAGATGAACTTGTAAAAAATATTGTATCTCTTAAACAGGATTCAAAAGATGATCCCACAACTGTTGCAACGGCGGTAAATACCGTTCAGCAGAATGTAAATGCTTTAGATACTGAGATCAATAAGATGAATAACGTCACTACAGCAAGCGATCTGCAGGTAAATGAATTTTCTGATAAACTGGGTAAAATAAAAGAAAAAACTTCTGCAATCAACTATCCGATTGAGTTTGTAAAGGAAAATCTGAAACTGGTAAAAGGTCCTTTCATCGTTTTGGGTATAGCGTTTATTTTGGTGGCTGTATTTATGCTTTTCTCTAAAATTGAAGATCCGGCGAAGGATGAAGAGGAAAATATTGAAGAAGGAAGTGCCAAATTCAGTATCTTTAATTATCCACAATTGTACCTAGGAATGCTTGCCATCTTCATTTACGTTGGTGTTGAAGTTTCTATTATATCAAATCTTCCTGCATTGCTTCACACAAAAGAATTCGGAGGAGTTTTGGAACATAACATTGCTCCATTCGTTTCGCTGTACTGGGGAAGTTTAATGATCGGAAGATGGAATGGTAGTATCAATGTTTTCAATATTTCAAATACAACAGTTAATATCCTGAAATTTGTAGTTCCTTTTGTTGCTTTTGCCATCATTATCGGAGCCAACACGTTGAGCGGTAAAGATGTTTCAGCATTCTATATCTACGGATTCTGGATCCTTGCGTTCATTGTAATGAGTTTCCTGGGCGGAAAAAATGCGGGCAAAACGCTTATGATTTTCGGAATTGCAGGTGTTTCAATGATGCTTATAGGATTGGTTTATCCAGACAAAGAGATGGCGAAATATTTCTTCATTTCAGGCGGACTTTTCTGTTCTATCATGTGGCCGTCAATTTTTGACCTTGCGATTGCAGGATTGGGTAAAAACACAGGTAAGGCTTCGTCTTTCCTTGTGATGATGATTTTGGGTGGTGGTATTATCCCATTACTTCAGGGTTACATCTGTGACTTCGACAAAGTGAGCAAAGAAGGAATTTTCGGAATTACATGGACGCATTTCTCCTACGTAATTCCTGTTTTATGTTTTGTTTATTTGGCATTCTACGGTTTTATCACTCCGAAGATTCTGAAGAAACAAGGCATTGTAATGGGCGAATCTGAATCTCATGGACACTAAAAATGTTGCGTTCATAAAGAAAAAAAGATTTTGGGCAGGTATTTTACTTGCCCAATTTGTTTTGTTTTACATCTTCTCAAAATCTGAATACTGGATTAATTTCTTCGATAAATTTTACAACGTTCAGAAGAATTTTCACATCAGAATTTTCAGCTCGATTCCGTTTTCGGCAGGCGACTTTTTTTATATTCTGACTGGCGTTTTTCTATTCATTCAAATCATCAATATTTTCAGAAAAACCAAACGTAAAAAAGCATTACTGAGTACTTTAATCTTTTTGAATATCATCTATTTCACTTATCAGATCTTTTGGGGGATGATGTATTTCCAAACGCCGATAATTAAAAAATTATCTTCTCAGGAAAAACCAAATATCCAGAAAGCAAAAATCTTAGCATTAAAATATCTTAAAAAAGCAGGTGAAAGCCGAAAATTGGTTTCCGAGGATAAAAACGGGGTTTTCATAATCAAAAACAGAGAAGCGTTGATAGAGGAAATCATCCATCAACAAAAATTATTACCAGAACAGATTAGTTCCAAAATGCCTTTAACTCAAATTTCAGTTAAAGAGAGCGTCTTCAGCGGTATGATGAGCTATACCGGAATTTCAGGATATTACAATCCTTTTACTGCCGAAAGTCAGTTCAATTCAAACCTTCCCCATTCAGTCATTCCATTTACGATTGCTCATGAAACTTCGCATCAGCTGGGGTTTGCACGGGAACAGGAAGCCAATTTCGCAGCTTATCTTGTAGGTATCAACTCAAAAAATCCCGAACTTCGCTACAGTGCAGAATATTTTACGCTTAAAAGTCTTCTGCGATATATCTATCTTGAAGATGAAGATTTTGCTGAAAGTCTTGTTAAGCAATATTCTCCGGAAATGGAAAGAGACCGTGCTTACGAAAGAAATTTCATGATAAGACATGAAGGCAGTCTTGAAGATTTTTTTGGTTTCACCAACAATCTTTTCCTGAAAAGCAACAGACAGGAAGGTTCTGTTACCTATTCTTACTTTGTAAATCTCCTTCTGAATTACGAAAAATAAAAAAGAATCGTATCAGGCGATACGATTCTAAAAACACAAATGATGAAAAAAAATTTATTACCTTGACTTGTTCCCTCATTCAAGGTGATGTAAAAGTACAACAATAATTTAATTGCCAAAATACTTCCACCCTTTTTTTACACATTTTAGTACAAATTTAACAATATTATGCTCGTAATATACGGATTATCACAACAATAAGAATTAACAGTATATTAATAGATTCACTAAAATATTAAACAAACTGTTTATAAATAAAGCTTCATTGCTTCAAAAAGAAAACATTTTTTAAAATAAATTAACAATAAATGCTGCGGCAAAAAAAGCACACATTGTTAACAAATGTTAAAACCAATGAAAACTCTGCTTAAATCGATGCAGTACTTCGCATTACAGCCCATAAACAAAGACTTTTTAAAAATCAAACAATTTTTGTAAATATATATTCGCAGTGAGAAATAAATAATCTGCAATTCCTGAGATTCAGTTTTAAACAAAAATTATCTTCTTAAAACTATTAGCCAACACTCAAAAATAAAAGAATTTCGGTCATCTTGATTTTTCTTCTGTGAAAACACTACACCAATTTTGATTGCTATAATCTGAGATTTTTAAAGTTTCTGCTGGATATTAAATTTAACAGACAGTGCAGGATAATTTGTAGGCGTATTTATATTAGTTTGCAGGGGCAAGTTAAAAACCAAAGGATATTTCCTCCAACTTAATATTTTTGCCATTATGAAAAAACTGACTTTAATTCTATTTGTATTCCTGCTATCCATCCCCTTATCCGCACAATACAAACCGTGGACTTCCGCAAAGCAGCCTTTAAAAGAAATTAAAGCCTTAAAGAAACAGATCAAAGCTCCGAAGTTCAATAAAGTAGATTATTTGATCACAGATTTCGGAGCTGTGGGTGACGGAAAAACTAAAAACACGGAAGCTTTCAAAAAAGCAATTGAAAAATGCAGTGCAGAAGGTGGCGGAAGAGTTGTTGTTCCGAATGGCGTTTTCTTAACGGGTGCCATTTATCTGGAATCTAATGTGAATCTGCATCTGACAGACGGTTCTACGATTTTATTCAGCCAGGACAGCAACGACTACCCTATCGTTTTTACGCGTTGGGAAGGAATGGAATGTATGAATTATTCATCATTGATTTACGCTTACGAAGAAGAAAATATCGCCATAACCGGAAAAGGAACTTTAGACGGAAATTCAGATAATGACAACTGGTGGTTCTGGTGTGGTGCTACAAAATATGGCTACAATGAATCTCGTCCGGGAAGACAAAATCCTGCCCGTGCGAAGCTTCACGAATATATGGCGCAGAGAAAACCGGCAAGAGAAAGAATTTTTGGCGATGGATGGTATTTGAGACCCAATTTCGTTCAGCCTTACAAATCTAAAAACTTTTACATGGCGGATGTTTTGGTGAAAAATTCTCCAATGTGGAATTTGAATCCTGTCTTATGTGAAAATGTCTTAATTGAAAGAGTAAAAGTCATCAGCCACGGACCAAACAACGATGGTTTCGACCCTGAAGCCTGTAAAAATGTATGGATTAAAGATTCCTATTTCGACACAGGAGACGACTGTATCGCCATCAAATCAGGAAGAGACGAGGACGGGAGAGATATCGGAAGACCTGCCGAAAACCACATTATCGAAAATTGCGAAATGAAAGACGGTCACGGCGGCGTTGTGATCGGAAGTGAAATCGCTGGCGGAGCAAAAAATATTTATGCCATCGGAAACGTGATGGACAGCAAGAATCTTGACCGTGCTTTGAGAATTAAAACCAGCTCAAGCCGCGGTGGAATCATCGAAAACGTTTTTTTCTACAATACAAAAGTGGGCGCTTACAAAGAAGCTGCCGTTCGTTTTAATATGCATTATGAAAAACCTGGAAATCATATTCCGACAATGAGAAATATTTGGGTGGAAAATTTAACAGTTGACAAAGGCGGAAAATATGCTGTATTCTCCGACGCTTACGAATCTTCGCCAGTAACAGATTTCACAATGATTAATGCTAAAATGGTGGGCGTTCAGATTCCTTACAAAGTGGATTATATGAAAAACGTGACTTTGAAAAATGTAACTGTTAACGGACAGCCATTAACTGAGTTAAAACCATAAAATGCGAAGAAAAACCATTTTCGCCGGACTGTTAGTTTTGTCGGCATTCTCGCTTTCGTATTCCCAGTCGAAACACTGGCAGAATAACGAGCGTGAAGTGCATTACAAAGAGGACAAAGGAGATTTTTTGTTGGTCAACGGAAAGTACAGATTCAACCGTGCGTTGTATGGTGATAACCGTGCATCGAGAGTTGAAGCGGGAGATTTGCCGGAATTCGCATTGTATCTTCCGGGAATGGGCGGGAATCTTCAGTTTGTCATTCAGAAAGGAAATTCGATTAAGAAATTAATTCAGGCTGATAAAATTGAAACCCGTTATCGACCGGGTTCAATGCTGTATGAAATTAAAGATCCGATTTTAGGAACCGGAACTTTAAAACTGACCGTTTTAGCACAAGCGAAAGAAGAAGGTTTGGTTTTAAAAATGGAAACTGAAAATATAGATTCATCAACAAAAATCTATGCAATTTTTGGCGGTGCGAGCGGAACGACTTTCAGCAGAAATGGCGACATCGGTGCAGACCCGGAATCCGGATTTTATCTGTTGCCGGAATATTGTCTGAACAATCAGTTTCAATTGAATAAAAATCAGTTTCAACTCACTTATTTAAACAAGAAAAAAGAAACTCAAACGGTCAGCGGAAGTTTTTCAAACGTCAGTTCATTACAGCAAACCGATGCGACGACTTTAGAAAAATTGTCTGATTTCACACAAAATAAAACAGACAGATCTCCAATTGTTTACGCTTCGTATTCTTCACAAAAAAATCCGGTTTATATTCAGGTTGCCAAAGGAAAATCAAATAAGAATTTTTCAGATGAAGAGTTAAAAAATATTTTCAATGAAGCAGAAAAATCCCGTTTAACATTAACGAATAGAATTCAGCTTAAGACTCCGGATGCAGACTTGAATAATTTCGGAGCCAATTTAGCCGTTGCTGCAGACGGAATTTGGGAAAGTCCAACCTTTCTTCACGGCGCAGTTGCCTGGAGAATGCGACTAAATGCGTGGCGAGGAGCTTACACTGCCGATGCATTGAACTGGCACGACAGAGCAAAAGAACATTTTGAAAGTTATGCCAATTCACAGGTTTTAAAGCCCGATTTTGCGCCTGTCGAAATGGATACAATGCGTCATCTAGCCCGACACGAAGAGAAAATGGGAACTTCTGTTTTTTCGAGCGGATATATTTCCAGAAATCCGAATGACAACACAAAACCGCATCATTACGATATGAATCTGGTGTTTTTTGACCAGATGTTTTCTCATTTCAATTATACGGGAGACAAAGAATTTCTGAAAAAAATGTGGCCGACGATGGTTCGCCATATGGATTGGGAAAAACGGAATTTCAAACGTGGTGATTTGTATGATGCGTATGCGGCGATTTGGGCGAGCGATGCGCTGCAATATTCGGGTGGAAAAGTGACGCATACTTCGGCTTATAATTACAGAGCCAACCGTGAGATGGCAAAGCTGGCGAAAATTATTGGCGAAAATCCTCAACCTTACGAACAGGAAGCTGATGCGATTTTAAAAGCAATGAAAAACCAGCTCTGGATCAAAGACAAAGGTTATTTTGCTGAATACAAAGATGCTTTGGGCAATCAAATCGTTCACGACAAGCCTGGAATCTGGTCGATTTATCACGTCTCTGATGCATTTATTCTGAATGAATTTGAAGATTATCAGAATTTACAATACATCAACAATCATACGCCTAAAATTCCGGTGACGGTAAAAGGTGCGGATAATAAAGACTATTTCACTTTAGCAACAACCACTTGGCAACCGTACGATTGGTCGATTAACAATGTCGCTTTGGCGGAAAATTTACAGACCGCTTTGGCGTATTGGCAAGCTGGAAGAACCGAAGATGCGTACCAGCTTTGGAAAGGAAATTTGGTAGAATCGATGTATTACGGCATCAGTCCTGGGAATTTTGAACAGCTTTCTCATTATGATGCGTTTCGTGGAGAATTGTATCGTGATTTTGCCGACCCGATTGGTGTTGCGTCACGCACTTTGACAGAAGGACTTTTCGGCGTTTATCCTAATTTGTTAGAGAATAAAATCAGCATAAAACCTGGTTTTCCGAAAGACTGGAATTCTGCCGCACTGAAACTTCCGGATTGGGAATATCAGTTTACGAGAACTTCAAAAAAGACGGAATATTTATTTAAATCAAAATATCAAAATTTGGTTTCATTGGAAATGCAGATTCCTGTAAATTATTCCAACATCAAATCGGTGAAAGTGAATGGTAAAAAAGTGGATTGGAAGATTAAACCGAATTCCATTCAGCACCCTTTTGTTCAGTTTGAAACGCCGAAAGGAAAAGATTTTAAAATTGAAATCAGTTATTCCGGAGAGGAATTGAAAAATGAGCAAACCGATTTTACTAATTACATATCTGAGAATCTTCAGTTGAATTTCGATTCAAAAAATAAAATCAAAGATGTTCTTGATCCGCAGGAATTGATTAAAACCAGAAATGGAAATCAGTTTAACTTGGTTCAGGAAGAAAGAAAAGGAACTTTCTTCATTCAAGTTGAGCAAAACGGAACTACTTGGTGGCAAACTGTGAATGTAAATATTCGTTTTCCTTTGGAGACAAAATGGGTGAATAAAAAATTGCAGATTCAGTCAAAATCTTCCAATCCAATTAATGGAAAACTTTCTGTTAATGGTTTAAACAAAACCTTTTCAATTCAAAAAAATCAAAGTGCAACCATTGAAATTCCAACAAATTATTTAAGTAAAGGAACCAATTCTATCGAACTTGAATATAACGGAATCAAACAAAATATTGAAATCACGGATTGGGAAATTGAAAACCAAGGTCAATTTAACAATATTTCATTAGCTTCAAAATACAATGAAAAAGTAACCGAAATTTTCAATCAAAAATACCTTTCCCCAAGACTTGAAGTTCCGACATTACAGCTTCCGTGGCAGGGAATCGGAAACTGGTGTTACCCGTTAATCACCGCCCAAATCGATGACAGCGGATTGATGAACAAAAGAAAAAATGAGAAAGTTGATTTCCTCGGAATTCCATTTTTGATTGATAGATCCGATAAAAATATCGCGTTTGTAAGTCAGTGGGATAACTACTCGAATTCTCTTGAAATTCCTATTTCCGGAAAAGGAAAGAAAATCTACTTTTTGATGGCGGGAACTACAAATCCGATGCAGTCGCAGATTGTGAATGGAAAAATTACGGTTCAGTATGTTGACGGTTCAACTTCAGAATTAGAATTGAAAAATCCGACAAACTGGTGGCCGATTGAGCAGGATTTGTTTGACGATAATTTTGCGTTCGAAATTCCGGATGACAAAATTCCGTATCGTGTGAAACTGAAAACCGGAGAATTGTACAAAGGTGGAACTTTGCGCCAATATTCAAGCATCAAAGGATTTACGGACCGTCAGGTTGATGGTGGCTCTGCGACGATTCTGGATTTGCCGATTGATGCGAATAAAGAATTAAAATCGATAAAACTAACCGCCGTGAGCAATGATGTGGTGATTGGAATGATGAGTGCGACGGTTTTGAAATAGAAGATAATGCCACGAATGCACGAATTAATTATTAATAAAAATTATTCGTGTATTCGTGGCTAAAAAAATAAATAAAATTAAAAAATGAAGAAAATTGCAATATATCTGAGTATTTTCTGCGTTGGATTTTCATCCTTAAACGCCCAGCAAATCGACCGAAAAAAAGTCGTTCAGCGACATAATGTGGTCAATACAAAAGCTGACACGCTTTCTACTTTAACAGTTGGAAACGGAAAATTTGCCTACACGGTTGACATCACCGGAATGCAGTCGTTCCCTGAATATTACAAAAACGGTGTTTCCCTAGGAACTCAGTCTGAATGGGGATGGAATAGTTTTCCGAATAAAGAAAATTATAAATTTGAAGAGACTTTAAAACCTTACGATTTCAATAACGAGGGGCGGAAAGCTTTATACTCCGTTCAAATAAAAGAGCCGGAAAGAAATAAAGGTGCGGTTGAATATTTCCGTGTGAATCAACACCGTTTGCAGTTGGGAAATATCGGAATTGAACTGACGAAAAAAGATGGTCAGAAAGCAAAAATTTCAGATTTGACCAACATCAATCAGAAAATTGATTTGTGGACAGGAATTATTACCAGTGAATTTTCTTTGGAAGGAACTCCCGTAAAAGTCTGGACGGCTTCTTTCCAAAATTCAGATAAAATCGGAGTCAAAATTGAATCTGATCTGATTGCCAAAGGCAAACTTAAAGTTTTTGCCAAATACCCGCATCCGTCGGGACAGTTTTTGGATGATGCCGCATTTTACGGAAGAGAAAACGAACATACCACGAAAATTGTTTCATCACAATCAACTCAAGGTTTGATTCAGCACAAATTACAGAGCACGGATTATTATACGCAGTTTAATTTTACGGAAGGAAAACTTCGTGAGGCCGGAAAACATTATTTTGTTTACGAACCTTCTTCGAAAAACAAAACAGTTGAATTGAGTGTTGAGTTTTCTGCTAAAAGTCCGAAATCCGCTAGAACTTTATTCGCTGATGCTGAAAAAGAGAGTACTTCTGGCTGGAAAAACTTCTGGGAAAGTGGTGCCGCCGTAGATTTTGAAGGAAGTACAGACCCAAGAGCCAATGAGCTTGAGCGAAGAGTTGTCTTGTCAGAATATTTAACGAAAGTTCAGTGTGGAGGAAGCAATCCGCCTCAGGAAACGGGTTTGACCTTCAACAGCTGGTACGGAAAACCGCACACCGAAATGCATTGGTGGCACGGTGTTCATTATGCTTTGTGGGGAAGACCGGAAATTTTGGAAAAGCAACTGGATTATTATTTCAGGTCATTTGATAAAGCTAAAAAATTAGCGGAAAGACAAGGTTATAAAGGCGTTCGATGGATAAAAATGTCTGACAATGAAGGAAACGAGAGCCCATCTTCTGTTGCTGCATTTTTGATTTGGGAGCAACCGCACATCATTTATATGACCGAACTTTTGTACCGAAACAGCAAGGACAAAAAAGTTTTGGAAAAGTATAAAGATCTGATTTATGCAACAGCTGATTTTATGGCAGATTTTGCGACTTATGACAAAGAGAAAAATCGTTTCAACTTAGGAAAAGGAGTCATTCCGGCACAGGAAGTTTTCCCTGCGAAAGATACTTATAACCCGACTTATGAAGTTGCGTATTGGGATTGGGCTTTGAAAACTGCTCAACTCTGGAAAGAAAGATTAGGCGAACCAAGAGATAAAAAATGGGATGATGTGATTTATAAATTAGCTCCACTTCCGGTTCAGGATGGTGTTTATCTTTCAACAGAATCAGCAAAAGATTCGTTCACATTTCCAAAATGGATGACTGATCATCCTGCAGTTTTAGGCGCATTGGGAATGGTTCCGGAATCTCCGAAGTTGGATAAAAAAATAATGAAAAACACATTGGATATCGTTTGGGAAAGATGGAACTGGGAACATACCTGGGGTTGGGATTTCCCGATGACCGCAATGAACGCAGCAAGACTGGGACTTCCGAATAAAGCATTGGATGCTTTGTTTATGAACATTCAAACCAACACCTATCTGAAAAACGGACATAATTTCCAGGATAAAAGGCTTAGAATTTATCTTCCAGGAAACGGTGGTGTTTTGACGACCGTTGCGATGATGCTCGAAGGTTGGGATGCTTCAACAGGGCAATATCCAGGTTTCCCGAAAGACGGAAGCTGGAAAATAAAAGCGGAAGGTTTTAAAAAGATGCCTTAAAAATTTCACATTCATATAGTTTCTGAAGTCTGCTCTGAAAAGGGCAGGCTTTTTTGTTGAAGAGTTGGAGGGTTTCGGGGTGTGAGGGGATTGGAGGACGGGAATGACGGGAGTGATGAGGTGGATTATTCAGATAAAAAATTCTACCATAATATGACGTTTTCACGGATCGAATGATTACTGATTCTTTTACTGACATCTAAAACGGGGAAAAGCATAATATCAAACCGCCTTTCATACAGAGTCGTAAACATCAACATATCAAATAATTAAAATAAATTATAACATTAAACATGATGAATATCACTTATTCTAAATTTTTGTATCTTGTCATTTCTCAATACTAAAGATTTCACGTTTCAGTTTCACGATTGAAATTTATATCCATTAAGCAAAGATCATGTCAGACACACTAGAAATCAACATCAACGAAAACTCCCGAGTTCCGAAATACAAACAGATTGTAGATTCTATCCTGAACGGAATTGATGGCGGACAGATAAAAATCGGAGAGAAAATACCATCTATCAACGAGCTCAGTGAATCCTGTTTTTTGTCGCGGGATACTGTGGAAAAGGCATATAAAGAACTCCGGAAACGGCAGATCATAGAATCTGTGAAAGGCAAAGGCTATTACATTTCCCGTTTTAATAAGAATGATATCATCAATATTTTCTTTCTGATCAACAAACCGAGTACTTACAAAATGATGATCTACAATTATTTCGTCAATGCAATCGGTACCAAAGGCAATGTGGAAATGTATATTTACCATTGTGACGAAACGCTTTTCATCAATTCTTTAAAGAAAAATCTGGGTGGGTTTGATTATTATGTGATTATGCCCCACTTCCGGGATGAGCAGTCTAAACATACAAGTTCTACGCAGGAAGTTTTAGATATTATCGAACAGATTCCAAAAAATAAATTACTGCTTCTGGACAACACGAAACCTAATATTTCAGGAGAGTACGGTTCTATTTATCAGGATTTTGAGCATGATATTTACCATGCTCTGGAGGAAGGTCTGGAGAAAATAAAAAAGTACGAAAAAATCATTCTGGTCTATCCCGATAAGTCGATTCATCCCTACCCTTTCCGTATCGTGCGTGGTTTTGAGAAATTCTGTAAAGATTTTAAACTCGATTACGAAATTCTTGACGAAATCTATCCCGACATGGAACTTCAGGACAAAGATATTTTCATCACCATCCGTGAGCGCGATCTGGTGAATCTCGTGAAGCAGATCCGTCAGAAAAACCTGAAGCTGGGTGAAGACATCGGCATTATTTCCTACAATGAAACTCCATTAAAAGAACTTTTGGGAATCACGGTAATCACCACAGATTTTAAAGCAATGGGCGAATCTGCAGCCTACATGATTCTTAAAAATAAAAAAGAGGAAGTGAATAATGTTTTTAAGTTTATTCAGAGAGAATCATTATAAATGATGATTGATGATTGATGATTGATGATTGATGAAAATTACACTTTAATAAAGGGAAATCCAGATATTTACCGGGAATGACCTGAAATTTTTTACGAAAATTCTACAAATAACATTGCATTAAAATGATTAAAAAATTAATTTTAGCCATGAGTTTTTTAGTGGCAATCACTGTTTTCGGACAGAAAAAAAATGATACTCAATCTGTAAAAGATGCAGCAGAAAAGCTGAGGGTAGCCATGCTAAGCGGTGAAAAATCAGCATTGGAATCTTTGATTGTACCAGAATTGACTTACGGACATTCGGGAGGTCATATCGATAATGCGAAGGAATTTGTTGAAAAATTGGTCACAAAAAAATCTGATTTTTTAACCATTGATATTACAAACCAAAACATACAGATTGTTGGAAATACTGCGATTGTCCGTCATCATTTTTATGCTACGACTGCTGATTTGGGAAAAGCTCCGAGCGATGTGACTTTGGATATTTTGTTGGTTTGGACGAAGGTGAAAAAGGATTGGAAATTGTTGGCTAGGCAGGCGGTGAAATCTGAGAAGAAAAAGTAGATAAAAAAGATTATTAATAATAATCATCAAAAAAACATCGTAAAGTTAGCTTCACGATGTTTTTTTATATTTTATAAGTTATGTTTGAGCTAAAGCCTTTTAAATAGATCAAAAAAAACGGACTAAATCCCGTTCCTGTTGAATATTTTATCTTAAAATTACTTCACCCTAAAATTCTGCAACTGCTCCGGCCTATCACAGCAGACCTGCTCCATCACCTGTCTGAACTGCATTTTAAGCATTTCAATAATGTGATCGCCACCTTTATCTCCCAAAGCTCCCACGGCATACATGAAAGTTCTTCCCATGAAGGTAAATTCTGCGCCACAGCTCAATGCACGGGCAACATCAGGACCGGTTCTTACACCACTGTCCATCATAATTTTGATCTGACCTCTGTATTTTTCGCTGATATCTTTTACTACGGCAATCGTTGATTCTCCGGCATCCAACTGTCTTCCGCCGTGATTGGAAATAATCATTCCGTCGAAGCCTAAACGCACCGCTTCTGCTGCATCTTCGTCAGAAGCAACGCCTTTGATGACAAGTTTCCCTTTCCATTTATCGCGGATGGCTTTGATTCTGTCGGAATTCAATCTTCCTGAAAATGTGGAATTCATGAACTGTCCCAATTGCTTCACGTTCATGTTTTTATCCATATACTTTTCCATTGTTTTAAAACTTGGAACGCCGTGTTTCAAAATTTCAAGACACCATTCAGGTCTTGCCAAAGCCTGGGAAACATTTCTGAAATTCAGTTGTGGCGGCATTGCCAAACCGTTTCTGATTTCTTTTGCTCTGTAACCGAAAGTAGGAACATCAGACAAAACGCACAAAACATCGTATCCGGAAGCTTCACAACGGTCAAGAATATCGTCACGTAACCATTCTTCTCTTGGATGATAGAGTTGAAACCAGGCGTTTCCTTCCGTTAATTCAGCAATTCTTTCGATACTGCTCGTCGTTACGGTACTTAGAATAAAAGGCAGATTGTGTTTAAAGGCTGCTTTTGCTAAAATTTCCGGAGCATTGGGCCACATTAATCCCTGCAAACCAACGGGGGAAATCCCAAAAGGTGCGGAATAGGTTTTTCCAAACAGTTCCGTTTCCATATTCGCTTCCGCATAATTGTTGTTCAGATATTGCGGACGAAGCAGAACATCACGCAATTCACTTGTATTTCTGTCGCGGTTGATATTTTCGTTACAGCCGCCATCCAGATATTCGAATGCAAAACGGGGCATTTTTTTCTGTGCTCTTTCGATTAACAATTCAAGCGAAGCATATTTTGTATCAAATGGAAATGCCATAAATGTTGGATGTTTGATGTTGGGTGATGGAGGTTTGATGATTGATATTTGATGAATGATGCTGAAAACTTAATGTTTATCAATATTCATTTAACATCCAGCATCAGACTTCCAGCTTCCAGCATATTTTAATAATTAAGAATTAAAGGTTGAAGCACTTTCATCTGATAATGCTGCTGTAAAAAAGTTTCGTCTATTTTTTTGTTTGAAATCACCATCGATGCGCCCAAAGCTGAGCCCAGCGGAGAATGCGTAGACATCACATTGTAATGCTGAAAATGGTGAGACATCAGTTTCATAAAGACATCATTGTCGGTAAATCCGCCATCGATGTAAATATTTTTAATTTCTGAATTTCCTATTGCGTTTGTGATGGTATGAATCTGCAGATCCATCAGCTCAATCATCAGCTGATGATAGGCTTCTTCAAAGGTTGCGAATGAATTTAAATCGGTTGCGGTAATCATTTTTCGTTTTAAAATAATCCCTTCAAAACGGAAATAGATGTTTTTATTTTTCATTAAACGCAAATACAATTCCTGATCGAACTGCACTTCTCTGTGGAAACCGTATTCTTTTCCGTAGTAAGCACAAAGTTTTTCAACCTGAATTTTGTATTCATTCCCCATGAAAAAACGGGACGCTTTCACACGTTTCCCATCGATTCTCATGTAATTCAGGCAGTTGTTTTCAATGTCTTCATCCGTTAAACTTTCATCGTTGAATGGATTTAAAGAAATACTCCACGTTCCGGTTGAGAGCAATAAAAACGGTTCTTTTTTACTTAAAATATAGGGTAAAAGCGCTGAAGAACTGTCGTGAATTCCAACGCCGATTTTAATTTTTTTGTTTCTGTAAGAGGTGTTGATACTCGCAGAAGTAGGAACAATTGGCCCCAGTAAAGCGTCGATTCCTTCTTCGTAAACCCAATCGTGGTAATCTGCTTTGTCATAATCCCAAAGATTGGTATGACAGCCGATCGAGGTAAATTCAGAAACGCAGATTCCTGTAAATAAATACGATAAATACTGAGGTAAATGAAGACTGTAACGGATTTTTCTGAAAACTTCCGGATGTTTGTATTTTAACCAGAACAACTGCAGTCCGGAATTCAGCATTCCTGTCTGAGGAGATGCAGTTTCGCGGGCAATTTTCATTTTACTACCATGTTTTTCGTAGAATAAATCAAGAATATCCTGATCCATCGGTTTGGTGTAATTGTACAAAGGTGTCAGCACATTACCTTTCTGATCGAGGTGTACAAAACTTGCTCCGTAAGTAGAAAAATTAATGGCTTTTACTTCATAATTTTCATCATCCAAAATGGCGTTGAAATTATCTTTAATCCAATTTTGTAATGCCGGAAGATCTTCTGTAGGATAAGCGTCTTCATCGGTCGTGAGCGGCAATTCTGTATATTCCCGAACGACTTCTTTATAATTTTTATCGAATAAAAAGAATTTTTTATTGGTCTTTCCAATATCAAATACGATGGTTACCTTTTTTTTGGACATTCCTGTGATGAATTAAATTATAATTGAATGGGAATTAGTTTTTTCAAAATGTGATTTAGAATCTGAATAAAATTCGTTTTTAACACAAAGAGCGCAAAGTTTTTTTTAAATGTTTCCTACATATTTTTCGTTCGTCCTGAAGTTTCGGGATTCTACTAAGCAAGGAAATACGGATGTATAATTCTCTAAGAGTTTTAACTTTCAGCAAATTTTAAATTTCAAAAACCATTAAGAAGTGTTTAGAGAATAAAACCTAAACACTCTCAACGGAATAAAATAAGAATACATATAATTAAACTTTCGATTGCACCTGAAAGTAATTATTAAAATTAAAATGGATCTTACAATCCTGTTGCCTTTACATTTAAACCTCTTTCGGAGATCAGCTGTTCTCTAACTTTTAGGTTTCTGTAGGTAGCGATTGGATCTAAAGCTGCCCCGGTCTGTAATCTTGCTGCTCTCAATAACGGACGAACATCTGTTCTGTACGCATTCTGCAGAATATCCTGAGCCAAAACGACATCATTATTTTGCTGTGCTTCTTTCAATGCTTTCTGATCTACCAAAAGTGCGGTAGCATAAGCAATTAAAATCGCTTCCAAAGACTGCAATAAGTCTTCCAACGGATCTTTGATGTTATGACTTGCATCGATCATCCAGGCCGGATAAGGATTGTTTGGGTTGTTTTCCATTCCGTACACCAATTCATTGAAGATCAGGAATAAAGCGTAAGGTTTGATTGAACCAACCGTCAAATCATCATCACCGTACTTGCTGTCGTTGAAGTGGAAACCACCTAATTTACCTTTGTACATCAATGTTGCAACGATTTGCTCGATGTTTGAGTTTGGTAAATGGTGACCTAAATCAACCAAAGTGTACGCTCTATCGCCACAAGCGTTTGCAAGCATGAAAGAAGTTCCCCAATCCTGAATGGTTGTTGAGTAGAAATTCGGTTCGTAAGGTTTGTACTCGATGAATAATTTCCAGTCTTCCGGCAAATCTGAGTAGATTTCTTTTAAACTCTGTTCCGTTTTTGCTAAAGCGGTCTGGAAATTTAACTGTCCCGGGAAACTTGCTCCATCCGCTAACCACACAGTTAAACTTTTTGAGTCTAACTCTTTCCCGATCCTGATGACTTCTTTGTTGTGCTCAACAGCGTAGGCTCTTGAATCTTCGTTTGAAGCATTCAATGAACCAAATTTGTAAGAATGTTTTGCGTCTGGCTGATCCTGAAATGTGTTTGAATTCATTGCATCAAAAATCAACCCGTGAGAAGTTGCTTTTTCTTTAATTGCTTTCACATCATTTGGAATATCCCATGGAATATGAAGCGAAACCGCCCCTGCAGAATGCGTTAAAGCATGAATTAATCCTACATCATCTAATTTCTGCTCTAAAGAAGAAGGTTCGCCACCGTAAGAAAATCTTCCGAAACGGGTTCCGCCTGCGCCTAAAGCCCAGCTTGGAATTGCCACCTGAAAATCGGCGATTTTGTTGACAATATCTGAAACGTTTGCTCCCGATTTTGTAAGTTTATCTGATAAATATGCGAAATCTGAATTGTAATTTTCAACTTCGTTTTTATTGTGTTGTTCAATGATGTCTTTTCCTATAATCATAGTTTGAATTTTTACCACAAAAGTCACAAAGGAATTTTGTTTGATATTTTATTAACCATGTCAAGGTTTCGAACCTTGACATGGTTAAATTGATTGACTAAAATTAGTATTAAATATTGATTCCAATCCTTCAATTACTCTTGAATCTCTCGCAGCCCGACCTGAGTGGAGCTCTTTTTGTGAGGAGGTACGACGAGCAAAAAAGCGGGAACGGAGGGCGGATTAAGCTGCCCAAATTAAAAATACTAATACCTAATTATCTCGGGAAAGCATTCGCCATTCCGCCATCAACATTGATGATATTTCCTGTGGTTTTATCTAAGATCGCCACACAAGCGAAAACTCCGTTGGCGATGTCTTCAGGAAGGATAATTTCGTTTAATAAATTTCTTTTTGCGTAAAATGCTGGTAATTCTTCAACGGTAATTCCGTTTGCTTTTGCGCGGCCTTCTGCCCAAGAACCTTCCCAGATTTTGCTTCCAACAATTACGCCGTCAGGATTTACAACATTCACACGGATTTTATCTGCTGCCAATTCTGCAGCCAATAATCTTGTCATGTGCTGTTGTGCTGCTTTTGCAGTTCCATAAGCTACGTTGTTTGGTCCGGCAACCAAGCCATTTTTACTTGCTATATTGACGATGTCGCCACCCAGACCTTGCTTTTTCATGATTTCAGTTCCGGTTTTTGCAATTAAAAACTGACCTTTAACCAAAACATTTTCAAGCAGATCCCAATCTTTTAAAGTTGTATCTTCCAAAGATTTGGAAATTGCCAAACCTGCAGAATGAACTAAAATATCCACACCACCGAAAGCTAAAATGGTCTGTTTGAAAGCTTCTCTGATTCCTTCTTCGCTTGTAACATCGCACTGAATGGCGATTGCCTGATCTTTGCTGTATTTTGCGGTAACAGATTCTGCAGCTTCTTTATTTAAGTCTGTGAAAACCACTACTGCACCTTCCTGAACCATTTTATCGGCAATAGCCTGTCCGATTCCACCACCTGCTCCGGTTACGATTGCAACTTTTCTTGATAATGGTTTTTCCTTTGGCATTCTCTGAAGCTTAGCTTCTTCCAATAACCAGTATTCAATGTCGAAAGCTTCCTGTCTTGGCAATGAAGTGTATGAAGTAATCGCTTCTGCACCACGCATTACGTTAATAGCATTGACGTAAAATTCGTTGGCAACACGGGTAGTCTGCTTATCTTTTGAGAAACTGAACATTCCAACGCCAGGATAGATGATGATCACCGGATTCGGGTCACGCATTGCAGGGCTGTTTGGATGTTTGCAGGTTTCGTAATAGTCTTTGTATTCTTGTCTGTATTGTTCAAAAAGAGGATTTAATTTTTCTAAAATCGATTTAGAGTCAGACAAATCTTCATTTTTATCTAAAGTCAATACCAACGGTTGAATTTTTGTTCTCAGGAAATGATCCGGACAAGACGTTCCCATTGGAGCGAGTCTTTCTAAATCATTACTGTTGATGAATTCCAAAACAACATCGCTGTCTGTGAAATGACCCACCATTCTGTTTTCTGATGAAGCCAAACCTCTTAACAAAGGCATCAATTGAGCGGCTTTGTTTTTACGTTCTTCAGCAGGCAGAGATTCAACTTTTTGACCTCCGAAAACCTGTCCGTTTTCTTCAATTTTTTTAGCGATATATTCAGAAGCCATTTCGATTACTTCCAGACTGTTCATGTAAGATTCGTAAGAAGTTTCTCCCCAGGTGAATAAACCGTGGCTGCCCAATACGATTCCTCTGATTCCAGGATTGTCGGCAAGACATTTTTCTAATTGTAAACCTAAATCGAAACCAGGTCTTTGCCATGGAACCCATCCCATTGTATCTCCCCAAATTTCTTTGGTAACCGCTTCGCTGTCTTTCGCTGCAGCCACTGCAATTAAAGCATCAGGGTGAAGGTGATCGATATGTTTGAATGGAAGTAAACCGTGTAGAGGCGTATCAATAGAAGGCGCTTTGCTTTCAAGATCGAAAATACAGTGGTCGAATAAACCTACCATTCTGTCTTCGTCTGCAAGACCTCCGTAAACATTTTTCAGATTTCTTAATCTTTCCGTATATAGTCCGGCGATTCCTTTTCTTGTAAGCGTTCCGATGTCACCACCTGAACCTTTTACCCACATTACCTCAACGTCTTCGTTGGTCAGCGGGTCTTTTTCAATGGTTTTGCAACTTGTGTTACCACCACCATAATTGGTAATTCTAAGGTCTGCTCCTAATATGTTTGAACGGTATAAGAATAAAGCCACCTGATCGTCTCCGAAAGATGCTGCTTTTTCTTCATCCCATAAATAATCTACGTATTTGAATGTTTTTACGTTTTCCATTTGTTTTCTTTTTGTTTCTGAATTTTACTCAAATTTAGATTGTTATCCAATTTACAGCATCCCGTACTATACTGCTGAATGCTTCTTTTAGAAAATAATTAACATTTAATTTAAAATCAGATTAAATGTTTACGACAATCGTGAAGAATAATTTATAATTAATAGTTTGTGATTGAGCGGATAGAAATTTAAACAGGTAATAAAAATTAAAGCATTTTCTGGGAAATTTGTGGAAACTCAAGGTCATTTTTGCCGTTTTGTCACTTAAGAAACACAGCCTATCAGTATAAGATCGGTGTAAGGTTCATATAAGCTTCACTTAACATCGTGATAAGTGATAAAAACTACAGCATGACATTCTCACAAAATATTAAACACTTAAGTTGATACCTGATTTAATGTAAAATAAAAAGCAGCCAAAGCGATAACTTGTTTATGGCGTAGGCTGCTTTCAATGCTTATTTGATAATGTTTAAATTACATTGTTTTTAAATTAATAACCAGGCAACTGTGTAAGGTTCGGGTTATCAATCATTGGATGACCGGCAGCTTGGTTTGCGAACGGTAATAATTCTGTTTTATTCGGTACGAAACCGTAGAATAAACCATCACCACCACCTTCAATCCAGTTTGGATACGTTCCGCCATTTTCGGCTGAACCGGTTGGTTTAGTATAAATGATTGCTCCGATTTGAAGTACATTGAAACCATTTGTAAATCCAACAGCCTTTCTTGCATTTCCGTTGAAGGTACTTGTATATGCTTCAAACATTCTTGCAGGATACCATTTGTCATCAGCAGTGGAAGTTTGTCCGTTGGCTGCTGCAATACCTTTAAGTGTAGTCTGGAAAGCTGCATAGTTTGCCGAACTTGTAGGAACAGCTGACGCAGCAGCAATCTGGGCAGGGTTCGTTAGATCAATATAAGTAACGGCTAAGAATGGATCTCCGTAAACCTGATTGTTTTTATGATATTTGTAAAGACGAAGCGCCGGCGTGGTAGCATAAGCCCCTGTTTTGTTTGAAAGATCTTTCATTGCCTGTCTTGTAGCCAGGATTTCACTTTCGAGCTTATTCATTCTGATTAAATCTGTACGAAGGTTAAACTCCCCTGCAAATTCCCATTTTCTTTCCTGAACAAGAGCCTGATCGAAAGCAGCCTGTCCTGAAGGAATTGGCATTGAGCCTATACCTGCACGGTTTCTTACCTGCTGTAAAGCAGCAATACCAGCTGCTGTAGGACCATTATTTAAGTAATTCTGAGTTTCTGCATACATCAATAATACATCAGCATATCTGATCAAAGGTACATTGAGGTTACGGGAATCTGCTGCCTGAGGCTCAACACACCAGGAAATTCTGAATTTCCCCGGCATGATACATGAAAATGTAGTTCCAACATCTACCCAGGTATCTGTAGCGGCACCACCATTTAAGAAATAAATACTGTATGCAGTACAGGATACATCTCTTCTGGTATCTGCCGGAGCGAATGACAGGTAATAAGTTGGCAATAGAAACTGTAAAGCTTTACGTGAACCGTATACACCACCACGACTACCTGGGTGTGCATACACTCCGAATCCGCCATTGGTATTTGGCCCAAACTGAGCAATCTGGAACATTACTTCCTGATTAAGAGTACTTAAATTTCTTCTGCAGAAGTTGAACCAAAGGTTTTCGAAACCACTTTTACCTCCTGAAGCCTGCATCAAAGAGTTTTGCCCACCATTGATTACAGCTAAACAGGCATCATTTGCAATCTGATAAAGTTGCTGCACTCTTGCATTGTCAGGACGACGGGACATAGTACCCGGTGTAGACGTATTTAAAGGCCAACGAAGTGAATATCCACCAGCATATAAAGCTATTCTTGCTAACAAAGCATTGGCTGCAGGTCTCGTTAATCTCTCGGTGGTAGGATAACCGGCCTGACCTAAAGTAGGCATTGCCGGGATAGATTGCTGAAGATCTGCAATAATACGATCGTAGATTTCGTCACGGGAAGCGCGTTTTGGATATAAAGTATTCGGGTCATTCGGATCCAACTCTTCCAGAGGTAACCAAACGGCAGGAACGTCTCCATAGACTCTTATTAAATTATAGTAGCAATATGCTCTGATTGCTTTAGCCTCCGCAATTAAGGCATCCCGTCTGGCACTCGCTTCCATTGTTGACAATCTACTGATAGCGATGTTGGTTCTTTCAATAGACTGATACATTGTGGAGTAAATACCTGTAAGTGTATTTGGCGTAAAAGCGTCGTATTTATAATTACAGATATTGTATTTTGAATTGTTGGTAGAGCCATCTTCAGCTGAGTGCGTTACGGTATCACCTGCCCCCATCTGATAATACATTTCAGTAGGCACTAAAGCTCTGTAACATCCCTGTATAAACATATCTGCGGTCGGCAAATCTTTAAATACCGATTCGGTATCTATAGCGGTGTAGGAAGGCTGATCAAGAAAATCTTCACTACAAGAATTAACGAATAGAGTGGCAATCACCAAAGAAGGGATGACCAGCAAGCTTTTTACAAAAGTATATTTTTTCATGATATTTAAATTTAAATAAGTTAGAATGTTAAATTGATTCCCAAAACATAACTTTTTGATCGTGGATAGGCAGAATTATCAAAGCCCGGTGTTACAGCAACCCCACTTGCTGATGAAACCTCAGGATCGTATCCAGAATATCCGGTAATGGTCGCCAAGTTATTCAAAGTTAAGTAAATACGGGCATTCGACAATCCTACATTCTGTAAAAACTGTTTCTCGAAGCTATATCCTAAAGTAACCTGTGCGATTCTTAAATAAGAACCATCTTCCACGTAATATGATGACGGATAGGTAATATTCTGAGAATTGGCATTGCTTAAGCTCCACGTACGTGAACCCTCATCTGGATTTAATTCTTTCAGTCTCTGTATATTATTGGTAATCTGCCCTGTATTAGGATCAATCAGACGATAGTAATTATCACCAAACTCTCCCGGAACGTTTTGGTAAAGAGCATACGGGCTTAAACTGTGCTTTGTTGCATTATAGATGTCGCCACCTACACTGAACTTCATAAATACCGCAAGGTCGAAGCCTTTATAAGAGAAATTGTTTTGAAAACCTCCGAAGAAATCTGGCGTACCGTTTCCTATTTTCTGCAGTTTTCTTGTAAACTGATCTCCTTTATCATTGTCAGCAGCAAATTTCATATCTCCAGGTCTTGCAGTACCTGTAGCCGGTTTTACAACGCCTGGTTTCAAAGCTCCAAAAGAACCATCAGTATTCACAAGGAAATCATCTGTTGTATACACCCCCTGATAAACATATCCGTACATATCTCCCAACCGCTCACCCACTGTAGCGTAATAGGTAACAACACCAGTTCTGTTTCCACCTACAGAGAATGTTTTATTGGGCTGGTTTTTCTCGAGCGATAATACTTCAGATCTGTTTGCAGAGAAATTCAAATCTGTGGTCCATCTGAAACCTGCATTTTTAAAGTTGACCGTATTCAAAGTAAATTCCATTCCACGGTTAGTCATTGATCCAATATTCTCAACCCGTCTTGAATACCCTGAAGACACCGGATAAATGCTGTTCAAAAGCATTCCCGCTACTTTATTATCATATAATTCGGCGGTTAATTTAATTCTGTTGTTGAATAACGCCAAATCCATCCCTAAGTTTGAGTTTTGAGACTCTTCCCAGCTTGCGTTTGGATTTCCAAGGTTAGTTCCCGGCACATAAGCAGGATTTCCCGGCGTGTTGTTGATTGGATAATCTGTCTGTACAATGTTGGTGAAAAATATATTACTGTCCACATCATTGTTACCTGTCACCCCATATTCATATCTGAATTTCAGATCATTGATCACATTAGAGATCTTAGAGTTTTGCCAGAAATTTTCCTGCGACAACCTCCAGGCTACAGCAGCCGACGGGAAAAGACCCCATTTTTTGCCAATTCCGAATTTCGAAGACCCGTCATAACGAAGGGTACCTGTTACCAAATAACGGTCGTCATAGGTATAATTTACCCTCCCAAAATAAGAAAGTAAAGTATTTGGAGTACCTCTGCCAGCAGATTTATCCTGCACCGTTGCATTTCTGATATCATCCAGACCAGAATTCGCAATAGGGAATTTTATCAGCCTCATGCTGTTGCTTTCAGACTGAGAAAATACAGCTTCCTGCCCTGCCAAAGCGCTTACTTTATGCTTTTCGCCAAAAGTATTGGTGTAATTTACGGTATTGGTAATCTGATATCTGTAAGACTCACTGTTTCCGATGCTCCCATTAATCCCTGTATTTACAGGATCTGTAAGAAATGCTCTGGAGTTTTCATCTGAAAATGATGTAGATTTACTGTTGCTCCACTGATACTGCCCCGCGGTTCTGAAAGTAAAGTTTTTAAGGAAATCAATTTCCAATCCCATATTAGCCAAGAAAGTTCTTGAGCGGTTGTTTGAAGTAGATGCATTAGTCTCTACAAAAGGGTTTTCGGTATCATATCCGGAATCTAAACTTGAAAAATCCGGGAAAGTCTGTGTATTGTACAGCTCATCATCTGTAAAGAGTGTACCTCCGGTAATCGGCTGAAGAAGGATTTTTTTGATTCCGCTGTACGCACCCCCTCCATTGGTAGAGTTTGAAGTAAACATGGTGCTGAAATCGACTCTAAAGCCTTTTTTCAACTCTGAATTGATATTGGCACGTAATGAGTTTCTCGTCTCGCTGTAGTTTTGAAGCAAACCATCCTGCTTGTTGTAGTTGTAACTTACAAAAGCCTGGGTTTTTTCATTCCCTGTAGAGAAGTTTACGTTGTGGTTTTGCGTCATCCCTGTACTTCCCAACATTTTTTCCTGCCAGTCTAACGCATTCGAACTCCCATATCGGTTTGAAATTCTGTTGAAAACACCAGTGTAGAAACCAGGTGTATCTGTACCTAAACTATTGTCGAAAACATTACTCCACTGCGTGGTTTTCCCTTGCAGCTGAGCCATCTCATACTGATATTTTACAAACTGCTCAGAGTTTGAAATCATATCTATTCTCTTAGAAAGCATATCAAATGCCATGAAAGAGTTATAATTAATTACAGTTCTACCTTTTTTACCGCTTTTCGTTTTAATAATGATGATACCGTTTGAACCACGTGCACCATAGATTGCAATTGCTGAAGGCCCCTTCAGGATATCAATACTTTCGATATCATTTGGGTTGATTATGTTCAACGCGTTATCCAACTGGAAACCATCTACAATATATAACGGAGTAGTACCGGAAGTGATTGATGCCCCACCACGGATTGTCACGTTGGCACCAGCACCGGGAGCACCACCTGCCGTGACGATATTTAATCCGGCTGCTCTACCCTGTAAAGCCTGTAAAGCATTCATTGCGGGAGTCGCAGCCAGTTCTTTCGCAGAAACCGAAGCTACAGAACCGGTAAGATCAGATTTTTTTACTTTGCCATAACCTATTACTACAACTTCCTCAATGTCTTTGGTAGTGCCCTGCTTTACGGTATCATTCACTGCCTGCTGACCAAACATAAAACCTGTAGCCAACAAGAAGAGTGGGGCCATGAGTGGCTTAAAATTCCTGTGTTTAACTTTGATAGACATATATTAATTTTTATTTACATTGAATTATGTGTGAAAAGTACATTCTTACAAATGTTTCTGCATCCTGCATTATCCTGCATTATAAAATTCATAATTTTTCTTAATAATTTATATATTATTCTGCTAAAAAATAAATTTATTGTCAATTTAATTATAAATTACCACAAAATATTTAAAGTTATTAACCTCGGGACCAGGATGACATTTGTCATATTCCCATGAATGAAATTTCACATTTTGCTGTTCATCAATAAAAAAGGCAACAGGAAATTATCTGTTGCCTAACAATAGCTCGATTGAGCTCTAAAAATATGTTAAGTGAATATGAAATTTTGTATGTACATTCTTCTTCTATTTTAAATAAAAAACGTCTTCCAACCCAACGCTCTTCGGTGAATGGTCTTCATTGGTTTCCATTAAATCTTTATTGTATTCCCACCACTTCTGCATTACGGCATGTGATGGTAAATCTTTATATTTTTGTTCATTGCTGCAGTCTAAAACTCCGAAAAGAATATTGGTTTCTTCATCTAAAAAGATAGAATAACTGCTGACGCCTGAATCTTTTAGCAATTCCTTCAGCTCAGTCCAGATTTCGGCGTGGCGTTTTTTGTATTCTTCCTCAAAACCTCTCAAGAGAAACATTTTAAATGCAATTCTTTTCATCAATGATTATCTTAATGAATTTCCGTAGCCTACAATCAAAATTGAGATAAACATCACCAGCATTCCCACAGAAATAGTTGTAATAGTTTTCTTTGAAACACCCTTCCATTCTTTTATGATGACACCCCAAAGATTGGCAATTAAAATAATGAATGCCATGTGAAGAATCCATGAACTCGGGCCGTTACCCATTTTACTTTCTCCCATTCCGTAGAAAAAGAACTGTAAAAACCACATCGTTCCTGCCAAAGCACAGAAGATGATATTTTTTGCAACAGGAACACTTTTTTTAGTATAATCTGAATATGATTTATTTTTAAATGAAAGATAAAGACAACCGATAAGATTAGACAGCATACCGCCCCAGAGAACAACAACATACGTCACATTATTCTGAAATAGAAACTCTCCCTGACTGGGATTTGCCAGTTTCCACGCTTCGTTCGCAACGTTTGCCATTGGTTTTCCAGCTTCCAGACCAAAATTGAAACAGGCACTTAAAACTCCTGAAATAATTGCAACCGTCAAACCCAAACCAAATTTATATTCAGTTTTCACTTCAACCCCGTGAGGATCTGCAGATTCGGTTTGAAGTTCTTTGTCTTTCATTACACCTGCTTTTCCGCTGATGATAATTCCAACCACACAAACCAAAAGTCCTAAAAGAACAAACTGTCCCCAAGAACTTGACATCATCAGACCAATATTGTCTTTTCCTGCTTCAGGATTAAATTCATAATAAACAGAAGGTAAAAGTGAACCAATAACCATCGTTAATCCTAACATAATGCTGCTTCCCAAAGCAACACCTAAATAACGAACACCCAAACCGTACATAAAACCTCCAATTCCCCAAAGGGCACCAAATAAAAACGTCAGCCCGATGATTGCTGAACTTTGACTCTGAATAATTTCCCAAAAATTCGGGATTGTAAGATATGCTGCCAGAGGCGGAACGATAATCCACGAAAATGTACCTCCAATTAACCAAAAAGTTTCCCATTGCCATCCTTTTACTTTTTTGTACGGCATATAAAAACTGCCCGAAGCAAAGCCTCCGAGGAAATGAAATAGTACCCCTAATAGTGCGTTCATAATTTTTCTGATTGATTGAATTTGAAAATTAACAATATGCGATCAACTGCGCATCTTGTGGTGTCATGCATACTGAATTAGCAAAGATATTTTTTTCCCGCAGATTTACCCAGACTTATCTTTTAGATGTTTTTTAATGTTGTGGGAAAGATTATGGTTGAAATTTGCGTTCATTTTCTTCCCGCAGATTTACGCCAATTTGTGCGCGGATTTTCGCAGATTTATTTTTGTTTTTTTTAGGTTGCACGGAAATACTATCTCTGAAATTTGTAATTTTAATAAAAAACAGCGATGAACGAAAATGATATTTCCTACGAAATCCGAGGGTGTATTTTTACTGTTTATAACAAATTTGGTCCAGGGTTGCTGGAGTCGGCTTACGAAGCTGCCCTAGCTTACGAACTAAGAAAGAAAGGCCTTCAGATTTCTACTCAGATTGGCTTACCTATGATCTACGAAAGTATAAAAATGGACATTGGTTACCGTCTTGATATCTTGGTAGAGAACAAAGTTATCATCGAAATAAAATCTGTAGAAAATTTACTTGATGTGCATCACAAACAGTTGATTACTTACCTGAAATTATCGAGTCTAAAACTGGGATTACTCGTTAATTTCAATTCCAGTGATATCTCACAAACCATTTTCAGAAAAGTAAACGGACTGTGATTTTAATTTTCTAAAACCTATATCAATAACTGTTTTTCCCATCAAAAAAAATCAGCGAGAATCTGCGCTCAAAATCTGCGAAAATCTGCGGGAAAATTTCGGGTTCTGAAAACAAATAAAGCGACATTAACTGTCGCTCTATTCAATTTTATTTACCCTTGTAAATCTATTTCAATTTATAAACCTCACTTCCCGCAAGCAGGAAACATCCCAATCCGTAATCCTCAAAATCCGGTACTTTGTCAACAGCTAATGGTTGCCCGTCTTTCGGCTCCTTTCCGGTTCCCTGCACCCAACCTAAAAATCCGTTGGGCTGAACTGAATCTTTTACCATCGCATTCCACGCTTTTACCAAAACAGGAAGATATGTATTCCTGTCAATCAGTCCGTTATTCACGCCATACGCCATTCCGTAAACGAAAAGTGCAGTTCCTGTGGTTTCTTTCCCTCCAAAGTTGGTTGGATCATGCAAACTTACATTCCAGAAACCATCTTCTCTCTGGATGGGGAGTAACGCCGCCAACATATCTTTATAATCCTGCAGATATTCCTTATAATGAGGATCAGATTTCGGAGTATCCTGTAAAGTCTTCGCCAAAGCAGCGACTACCCATCCGTTTCCACGGCTCCAGTAGCAATCTTCACCATTGGGTTCCTTATAAGGCGGTACAAAATCCTTGTCTCTCCACCAGATTTTATCGGCCTGATTGTACAAACCGTTTCCGCCGTGCTTGTATTTTGTGTAGGCATACATTTCGTAATTTCTGTCGAAATACTTCTGTTCACCAGTGATTCTTCCCAGTTTTGTAAAAATCGGCATTGACATTTGAAGCGCATCAATCCACCACCAGTCGTCAACCTTTTTTGTGGCAATCATACTGTCCATCGCAGCTTTTACGTTTTTAATTCTTTCGGGATGTTTTCTTCCGTCGATTTCGTAAAGGTCAAGATAGGTCTGTCCGCAAGCCTGATGGTCAGCATTTCGGGTGTAGGTTCCACGCTGTAGATTCCAGTTGTGATTGTTGGCCCAAGACATGGCGTAATCGTAATACTCTTTCTTTGGGTCGACAGAATATAACGCCATCAAGCCTTCATAATACACCGCTCTCGTCCAAAGATTACTTGGCCATACTTTTTTACCGACAATATCTTTTTTAGTATCCGGCCATTTGTTCATAAAGTATTGGTTTGCTCTTCTTGAAACTTCCAAAACCTCTTTTTTGTTTGGAATTTCCACCTTGCCTGCTGCACTGTTTTTCTGAACCGAGCAGGAAGTGAGACCTCCAATGACCAGTGCAAAAAAACCTGTTTTTAATAGCTTTTTCATAAGTATATATTTATTTTTTTTCTAATTTTTTAATTGAATAATAAATTGTTTCAGCGAAATTTGAATACAAAGTGCACAAAGTTTTTATGATTAAAAACTGCTTTTAAGTTTCACAAAGCCGTTTCACTTGTATAAGAACCCAAAGATTTTTATTACAAGTAATGTAACCTTTTTACTATTTAACATATTTTTTTAACGAACAACCTTTTAAATCTTTAATGCCTTTTGCGACCAGTTCCGCATTGAAAATTGCTCCAACTTCATTGGTGTGCGTATGGTCTTTTGGGAAGTAGGCTTTTACTTTTTCTGCTCCCATTTTCTCGTATTTTTCAATGACCATTGTATTTAAATCTAAAAAATAAGCTCCGGTTTGCTGAGCGACTTCTTTTGCCCAAATTCCGTATTGATCTTTTTCAATTTTTCCTTTATCATTAAATTTATTTCTCGGAACTGGCGATACGATAATTGGAATTGCACCCTTAGCTTTCGCTTCATTCGCAAATTTCCTCATATAATAACCGTACGTGTAAACCGTTTCATTCACTTTACGGATTGGGTTATAGATATCTTTTGATTCTTCTCCTGTTCCTTTGATGGTTCCTCTTGCTCTCAGGGTATCTGCCAGTTCACCGCCATCGTTGTGCCCAAACTGCATCAAAACATAATCTCCTTTTTTAATGGTTTTCATAATTGAATCCCAACGACCATCCGTCAAAAACGTTCTGCTGCTTCTGCCACCTTTTGCGTGATTCTGAATTTCTATTTTTGTTGTATCTAAAAATAAATTCATAAAACTTCCCCATCCCCAAAGTGAGTCGGAGCCTTTTCCTGAACCATTCTGCACTGTAGAATCTCCGATAATATAAAGCACCGGTTTATCCTGAAGCCTTTGAAATGAAACTCCTAAAAACACGACCAATATTAAAAGCGGAATGATGGGTTTAATTTTCATTAAATATTAATTTTTGGGTGTGATAACTTTAACATTCGGTTTCGGCATTTCTTTAACTGATTCATCCAAATAATAATCGGTATGCGGAGGCTGATTGTAGCCTACATTTTGCCAAACGATACTCAACCGATATTGCGGATTGTGCATTAAAGTATACAATCTGTGTTTCATTGGAATTGTGGTTGAAAAAATCCTCAATTCCTGATTATCGGTAGTTCTGTACATCACTTCCTCCCGCCAGTCTCCGAATAAATCTGCAACCAAAGCCGGATTTTTCTTCGTCCCGTTATTCGATTCACACTGGAAATTTTTAGCATCAAAAATGAGATTTGTTTTTTCTTTTTTCCAATCCCATTTCGAAACGTTGGTTCCATCTAAAATTTCTCTTAAAAAATCACCGTCCCAGTAAATTCCCATATTCGCAGGTGGATTTTTACTGCTGATTTTTTTTCCTTTCGTGTTGTAAACACCTTTCAGTCCGGCTCCGGCAGCCCAGGATTCTGAACCTTCGTAGCGTGGGTCAATATTTAATGACAAACCTCTTCCCGGCCCCTGAAATTTACCAGCTTCACTATAAACCGTTGATGGCAATTTCCAAAGAACTTTTCCTGTTTTCCCATCTCTGAAATGCGCTCCGGCATCATCAAATCTTTCCTGAATATCAAAGATTTCCAATCCTGGATTGGATGGGTCTAAATCTCCAACGTGCAACGCATCGCCGTGACCAAAGCCCGTACTGTTCAACACTTTTCCGTCATCATCAATGGTCATCGCACCGAAAATAATTTCGTCTTTTCCGTCATTGTCGACATCTGCAATGCTGAGATTGTGATTTCCCTGTCCGCGGTATTTTTTATTTTCTTCTGATCTTTCGGTATCAAAAAGCCATCGCAAACTGAGTTTTTTATTCTTATAATCCCACGCTGCAATCGCTGTTCTGGTGTAGTAACCTCGCGACATTATCACGCTCGGTGTTTTGCCATCTAAGTAAGCCACTGCGCCCAAAAATCTGTCGATACGGTTTCCTTTGGCGTCGCCCCAGGTTTCTGTCATTTGCCCGGCTGTCGGATTTAAACTTCCTGCAAATCTTGGAACTTCATAATTGACCGTATGAATTTCTTCGCCTGTTTCGCCATTAAAAACGGTCAGAAATTCCGGTCCTGAGAGAATCATTCCATTTTCGTTGACGTAATTTTTTGTTGGGTCGCCAATATATTTTCCTTTTCCGTCTTTGCTTCCGTCAGCAGTTTTCATCACGATTTCCGCTTTGCCGTCCTGGTCTAAATCATAAACCAAAAACTGGGTGTAATGCGCGCCTTCCCTGATGTTTTTGCCTAAATTAATTTCCCACAAAAACGTTCCATCCATTTTATAAGCCTGAATAATTGGCGGGTCGGTTTCTCCTTTTTGGCTGTTGTCTTTTGACCTTCCCACTTGATGAAGGATGATTTCATATTCGCCGTCTCCATCCAAATCTGCAACTGACGCGTCATTTGGTGTATAACCTTGTGGCGTTTTCAACGGAATTGAAAAATAGGGTTTTTGATTGGCTACATATTTTGCAGAATCAACATCAACTGATTTATCCTGCGTATTTGATTTGACGAAATAGGTGTAATTTTTTGCTTTTTCGGCTGTTTTATCTAAAAAATTCGTTTCGTTTGAAAGTGGTTTTTCGTTCAGTTTTTTGGTTGAATTATTTTCAGTCCGGTACAAATCAAAATGGGTATCTTGAGCTTCTGTTCCCAGCAATCGCCAACTCACAAAAACGCCTGAATCTGAAGGTATGGCAACGATTCCCCGTTTCAGATATTCCATTTGTCTTTGGGCAGACAGGAGTTCTGAAAAGAGAACTGCGGCTAAAATAAATTTGAATTTTACATTCATAATTCTGATTTTGTAGGTTTTGGCTAATGGTTGCCGTTTTCTATAGGTTTCTTTTAATTGATTTCGCCCTTTCAGGGCTGTGTGAAATCTTCCCTTAATCTGCCATTGGGCTTCACCCAATGCTATTGATTATGCCCTTTCAGGGGTGGTTCACATTTGTACTTCTTATTGTTGGACCACACCAATGTTATTGATATTGCCATTTCAGAGCTTTTTAAAATTTAGAAGCAATTTAAAACGTCTAGTCGCTCGCAGCCCGACTTGAACGGAAATCCTTTTTTGCTTAGACTTCAAGTTCCATTTAAAATGAAATCGCCTGCAAAAAAGATTGGGAGTGGAAGGCGGAAATAGCTGCCCAAATAAAATTTATCGAACCGTTTCAACCGATTGCACTTCACAAAAATTATTTCTTAGAAGTCTGCTTCAAAAGCCACTTTACCCACTCTTCAGTTCCCTGATAATTAGTAAAATCTGCGGGAAGTTTTTTGCCGTCGATGTACTCGTTGTAGCACCACGGGTCGCCTAATGCGAACACGGTTCCTTTGCCGATTTTTGCGATGGCTGCGATGTTTTTGCCTTCCGCAGAGAGCAAATCTTTCGCTGGACTTTTCACGGAAACCGTCGCCACTTCTTTCATATATAATTTCTGTTCGGAGAAAATTTCATTGCCTGCCGGAACCATCACTTTTCCCTGCTCAAATTCTCTTTTCTGAACGCGGTTGTAACTGTCTTCATTGAAGTGAATTCCGAATTCCTGTGCCAGTTTATTGAAATGTTCAAACTCAGAATTTCCTTTATCGTTGCTCATCAAAACCAAAACACCACCTTTTTTCACCCATTCTATCAGGTTTTTGATGCTGGTCGGGTTAATCAGATTGGCTTTTCCACCGTACGCTTCTTTGTCAATATCTGCATCGACGATGATGTAAATACTGGCGTTTTTTAAATCTTTTTTTGATGGAGCGGTCGTTAAAGTGCTGATTTCTGCACCCTGTTTTTGGAAAATTTCTCCCAGCAAAGAGAATCCACCGTTTGTGGTGTCATTCCACGTATAATGCCAAGATTCCAATGCTTTGGTTTCTTTGTTTTCTCGTTTTTCGTTATTGAAAAAGTTGTCTAAAATGACTTTCGGTTTCTGCTGAGCATTGGAAAAACTGAAGGTCAGCAAAGTTCCTAAAGCGATTGTTTTTATGATATTTTTAGTCATAACTAATTTTTATTTTGAATAATGAATTGGTATTAATTGAATTTCGCCATCCAGACCGGAAGGCTGAACTTTCCAGTTAGATGCGTCGAAAGGCTTGTAGTTAATGTTCACAAAGTTGATTTCGTGATAATTTCGCCATTCAATTTTATTTTGATCCATATAACGGATTCGGTTGGCCATCAGATTACTTACTTCAATCTGAATCGTATTTTTTCCTTTTTTAAGATATTTTCCGACGTTGATTTCAAACGGGTTGCTCCAGACAATTCCGGCTTCTTTTCCGTTAACAATCACGGTTGCACTTTCGTAGAGTTTATCGAGCTTCAAAAGATAATCGTCGGCTTTATTTTTCTTTAAATTGAAAGTCGTTGTGTAAACTCCGGTTCCTGAAAAGCTTTGCGTTTGAGCGTCTTCTGTAAAATTCGTCCAAGGCTGAAGCTTCGTTATTGTTCTTGATTTTGGAAGTTCAGGACCGCCTGCTTTGAAAGATAATTGCCAAGGTTGATTAAAAGCAAGTGGCGCGTCAGTTTTGTCAACATATTTCCATTTTGCAACAGAATTATCTGCAGTTTCAGAAACTTTTATAATTAAAGATTCCCCGGATTTCAACTGAACTTTCACTGAATTATTTTGAGTTTCGGCAATTCCATAATCTCCATTTTCAGGATTCATCATAGCGACCTGTTTCCCAACAAAATTCAGCGGAATATTCTGATTGATTTCCTCTGAAGTGTGGTTGACGATGTAATAATATTTTCCGCCATCAAATTTTCTTCTTACTAATTTCAATCCAGTGTCAGTCAGCTTTTCTCTTTCAATTTTTAAATATTCCAAACCTTTTTCAACATCCGAAGTGAGGATAATTTTCCCTTTTCCGAATGTCGCTGATTTCACATTTCCATTTTGCTGAAAAGGAATTGATTTCCACAAAGTCTGCAGTTCCGTTTTTCTTTTTTCGGCTTCAAAATATCCTGGAATATTTTTCGGTTCATTCTGAAATATAATGGATGCGCCGTTTTGAGCTAGATTCAGAATATTTTTTAAAGTAGATTCCGGCAAATAATTTAATTGAGGAATGATTAAAACTTTGTACGAACCGCCCTCTTTTGAAACCTGAATAGTTTGATTATCCGACTTCGCCTCACTAATCATTTTATCCGAAACCATATCCAGAGAATATCCGGATTTGCCCAATTTATCGAGATTTTTATAGAACTCTGTGGGTTGTAACCACTTCTCAATATTGTGAATTTTAAAAGCAACATCTTTCCCTTTCGGATTCGCCCACTGGTCGTAAATTGGCCAGTAAATCAATAGTTCGTTATCTGATTTACCGCTTTGCAACACACTTTGCGTACGTGCAACATAAGAGTTGAGCCCACTCAACTGTGGCCACAAACTGTTCTCGGGCACAAAATTGGTCGATGCATAAAACAGCCATCCCGGAAATTTTACATCCGCCGGCGTGTAGGTCGTTCCGTGGTAAAAAACGTGATTGATTCCCGACAAAAAAACCTGCTCCACTTCCGGTTTTGCCTGTGACCACGAGGTCTTGAAATGCTCTGTCAGCCACGTAAAAGTTTCATTCGAAATTAGCTTTTTGCCCATTACATTGGCTGCCGAAGAGGAAAACTTCAACATATTAATATCGGGAACATCCGATTTTTGAATGTCGGCGCTGTCTCTTTTTAAACCTAAAATATCGAACGGCGTACTTCCGAAAGTTTCAGATTCGGGAATATCGACCGCTGCATACAAATCCAGTAAATTCCCCGGCGAACCGTGTGCCTGATTGGTATTTTTAGAGTTTTTGGAATGTGCCCAGTTGGTGAAATCTTTGGTAAAACGATTTAAAATCAAGTCGCTCAACGTTTCTCTGTAATCCGATTTTATTCTTACTGCAATTTCGTTTTCCTCATTGCCCACCAAATATTTGATGTACGGACTTAAGTCATAGCCCCGTCTTTTTTGAAATTCTTCTTTAAAATCCGGCGTCCAGTCGGCATTGTAAACTTCATAACTGTCATTAAAAAAAGAACGTATTCCGTAGTTGGAATTTCCAAAAGCTTTATCGAAAGTTTTCAGATAATCTTTTGTTGCAGTGGGCGAAAAATGGTCTAAAGTATAGCCCTCGCCGCCTGGAGCCGCGCGTTTTACCTTCTGTAAAGTTTTACCAACAAAAACGGCGTAGATTGTCCACTTTCCTGACGTAGGTTTCCAGTTTAAAGTTCCGTCAGCATTGATTTTATCGGTTAAAACGACTGACTCATTTTTTTCATTGTAAGCGGTTACAATATCTAATTTTATGGTTTTTAAATTCTTCTGTTTTTCGTCTTTCAGAACAATTTTTTCTGAGAATTTTTCATTCGGTTGAATCTCGTATGTCTGCACAATCATTTTGGTCGCTGCATCATTTTCACTGACTTGCGGTCCGCCAATCGGCCAACCTGTTCCAACCGACATATCAACACCCATTTGTAAGCTTTTTGCTTTACTGGTCGTGAACTGCAGCATCTTCATCCATTCCGGAGAAAGATAATTGATGTAAGTATTTTCGAAACCTTTTGCACCGTAAATCGGAACAATTTCTACCCCTCCGAAACCAGCTTTATTTAGGGTTGTCAGTTGTTTGTCCAAACCTTTTTCGTCAACGGCACTTCCCATCCACCACCAGCGGGTCCACGGTTTTGCAGTTTCCGTTACTGTTGGCCACGGAGTTTGTGCGGAGAGATTTCCGAAGGCGAAATAGAGAATACTTATACTGACAATATTTTTAATTTTCATTTTTTACTGTTTAATTAACCACAAAAGTCACAAAAGATTTTGGACACATTAGTTATTTTTAAGTGAGTGATTCGGCTGTTTAGAAGAACACATTAGTTTTGAAAATCAAAGATTTTCTTCTAACTTACAACTTGCTTGTTCAAATTTCATCAAAATTATTTCCCCGACCCTAAAGGGAGTAATTTTCCTGAAATCTTCAAAAAAATTTTGCTCCCTTTAGGGTCGGGGCAAACAAAATTTCTTTGAAAATCTTTTGACAATTAATTCCCATCAGGTTTCAAAGATTCCATATAAATGCTTTTAGGCCAATGAAAATCTTCCACTGCATCGGGTTTGTTTGGGTCGAAACTTTTATATTTTTTTGAAATATATTTCTTCAAAGGTAAATTTTGGTCGACGATAGATTTAACGACACATTTCGCCAATTCGAAAGCTCCGTAAGTATTGAAGTGCGTATCATCTGCCAAAGCGGTTGGTTGATTAGGATAAGAATTAGCAGGATAATAAACGAACGCTTTCTTTGCCTTGTCCGGTCCCATTGCTTCGAATAATGTTTTGCTTAAGGCATTTAAATCAATTAAATCAACGTTATCCTCCTTCGCAATTTCCCGCATAGCATCCGGAAAATCATCTAATGTATTGACAATTTTATTGTTTCTATCAAAAACCCTGCGGTTCATTGATGTGACCAAAACCGGAGTTGCACCCAATTCTTTAGCTTTCGAAATCCATTCTTTTAATCTTTTTCTGTAACCGGATTTAGTGCTGTTTCCTGCTTTTTGGTCGTTGTGTCCAAACTGAATAAACAGATAATCGCCTTTCTTTATTTTATTCCAGATCTTATCGATTCGGTGGCGGTCTTCAAAAGCTTTGAGGGTTTCACCGCTTTCGGCGTAATTGGCAATCACGACTTCATTTGGAACAAAAAAATACGGCAACATCTGTCCCCACGACGCCCAAGGTTCGTACTGTGCATCTACAACCGTGGAATCTCCTGTCAGATAAATCGTTTTAGGCGCTTTATTAGGTTGAATAATTACCGAACAAACTTTCGGCGCTTTGTCATTAAATTCAATCGTCAACAGATTGTCCCAATGTAAATATTTTCTTTCTCTCGGTTTTAATTTTACAATGCCAATCTGAGTTCCGTCCTGATTTCGGATGATACTGTCTTTAACGTGAACCGTGATTAGTTTTTCGACGATTTCGCCTCGTTGTGTTTTGACATCATTCAGCATTAAACGGCGATTTTCGACACGAACAGTCGTTTCAGAACTTCCTTTTGTATCGCCTAAATTTAATTTAATATCATAATTTCCTTCAGGAATTACAACTGAAAAATAAAAAGGTTTGTCACTGGTTACAAAATCTCCTGTCAAAGCATTTCCTCCGTTGTCAACAGATTTTAAGCCAGAAATATCCATAAATCCATAGCCAATTTTCTTGTCAAATTTTGAGGTCGAATTAATTGGAATAAAACCATTTTCAACTCTGCTTCCACCAAAATCAAATTTGAAAGTGGTTTGCTGTGCAAATATCGTTGCGCAGAAAAGGACGGTTAAAAGTGAAATCCAATTCTTCATCTTAATCTGTTAAAATATTTTCTTTCGGCATTGTAAATTGCTTATTTTCATCACCCAAATCCGGCAGACCAAAATAAAGATATAAAGTTCTTTTAAACGTCCCGTTCAAATGATTCGGTTCACTTTCCGGGCCTAAAGTCGCAGTGTTATTATTAATATTAAACGCCAATGCAGTTCCCAAAGGCGGAATCGCATCCAAAAATGAAATATTTCCATTCGGCAATTTCGGATAACCTTCGGCACCGTAAATTCCGTAAAAATCAAAAAGTCTGACGAACATTTTTTCTTCTTTCGTTCCGACGGTGATTTTTCCTTCGGCTGTATTTAATTGCAACCAAGAAACATCGTCGAAATAGCCTTTAAATTCCGGATAAATCCAAGGTGAAAAACCTGTTCGGGTAGAGTTTTTTAGATTTTGCCAAACGTTGTAAGTCTGTCCTTGAGTTCTGTTTTTCCAAACGTGATAAGGCCCTTTACCCAACCATTTTGCGCCGATGACATAATTTTCAGGATAGTCAAAACTCACGCCCGCAAATTGATAATCTCCGGAAAGCGAATATTCGTAATTCAGTTCCAAAATTCCATTTGCGTTAAGTTTCCAAACCACTTTTTTTCCGTCTTTAAATGAGACTTCTATGATTTGATTTTTTCCTTCTCTAAGAGATTTTATCGAAGATAATTCCGTTTTTCCGTTCACGAAAACCGGTCCGTTTCGGAAGGTCATTTTTTTGCCTTTTTTATCTACAATAACAGACTTTAACAAACCATCTTTTTTCCCGAATGAAAATTCTTTTTCATCTGATTTTAAAATAAATAATGAATCATTTTCTATAACTGAAACCGGAAATTCTTTAATTAATGATGTCGAAAACTGTTTTGAAATTTCATCATTCGTTTTTATTTTCCAAGTCCAGGTGTAAATTTCTTTTCCGAAAGAATCGGTTGCGGTTAATAATAAACCTTCACTTTCTTTCCAGTTTTGAGGAAGATTTAATTTAATATTTCCTTTATCTGTTGGCTTAATATTCGGAGATTCTAGTTTTCCTGTTTTAACAACATCAAAACCAGACTCTGAAGAAAATGGCGTTTTGAATTTGACTAATTTCCATTCAAACTTGCATTCATTTAAATTCGTAAAATGATATCGGTTTTCAACAGGAATTGTTCCACTAAAATCATTCGGTAAGGTTTTCAAATCTATTTTTACGGGACTGTAAATTTCACGAATCGCATAAAAACTTCCTTCTTTTTCACGATGAGGACCCACCACTCCATCAGGCGCGTTAATCGCATTGACATCGATTTGATTGTTAAAATCGGTTCGCACCAAACCTTCATCCGCAAACGCCCAGAGAAAACCGCCTGCGCCTTTTTTGGAATTCCAGTGAAGTTCCCAATAATCGGCCAGAGAAGTTCCACCACCGCCGTCGTCCTGCGCGTGCAGAAACTCGGTCGGCATATAAATATTTTCTCCCTCAAGGATTTTTTTGGTGCTGTAATAATCTTCGTAATGATTGCAGTCGATGCCGTTGAAAGCATTTCCAGGCTTGTGATGTGCGTGAATTACGGGACGGTTTGACAAATCATATTTTCCATATTCTGCATCCAAATCAAAATTATGTCCGCCTTCATTACCGTTGCTCCAAAAAATGATGGAAGGATGATTCGCATCTCTCGTAACCATTTCTCTTACGAGCTTTTTGCCAACTTCCGTGCTGTATTTTTTTTGCCATCCCGCGAGCTCATCCAAAACATATAAACCTAACGAATCACAAATTTGAAGAAAGGATTTATTCGGTGGATAATGCGAACAACGAACGGCATTCATATTCATTTCCTTGATGAGCTGAACGTCCATCAAATCGATGTTTTTGTTGACCGCTCTTCCGGTTTCAGGCCACCAAACGTGTCGGTTGATGCCTTTCATTTTGATTTTGGTACCGTTGATGTAAATTCCGTCGCCTTTTCGCACATCAATTGTTCGGAAACCGAATTTTTCTTCGCTTTGAAAGATGTTTTTTCTATTTTTATTCAAACTGAATTTGGCTTTGTATAAATTGGGCGTTTCAGCTGTCCAGAGTTTTGGATTTTTGACGGAAAATTGCATCTGTTTTAAAGTATCTCCTTTTTGAATTGAAATCTGAGATTCTCCAACTAAATTATTTTTAACATCAAAAATTTCAACCGTCAAATTGTTGACAGAATTAATTCCTTTTAAATAAACATTCGAACGGAAACTTCCATCTGCTTTGGCATCGATGGATGTTGATGAAATATTTTCTTTTGGATTTGCTTCCAAATAAACTGGTCGGAAAATCCCGCCTAAAACCCAATAATCAGCCAGTCGTTCAGCATTGTTGACCGATTTATCAGCCGACATTTTGGAAACTTTGACTTCGAGAATATTTTCTTTTCCAAAAATTAATTTGTCGGAAATATCATACTTAAATTCATAAAAAGCACCTTGGTGAATTGCTCCGGCCAATTTTCCGTTGATTTTCACTTCGGTGTCGGTCATTGAACCTTCGAAAACGATGTTGACTGATTTTCCTTTCCAGGAATTTGGAACTGAAAATTTGTGTTTGTAAAGACCTACTTCATCATTAAACTTGAAATTTTTACCGTTGGTAACGTAATCCCGTCCGTAGTTGTATGAGCCAAATCCCTGCTGTTCCCATTGAGAAGGAACCTGAATTTTGTCCCAGCTTCCCGATTTCCTTCCGCCGGTTATCCAAAAATCCCATTCTTTGGTATGCTCAGAATCTGTCCCGCTCAGGAATTGGATTTCCTTAGATTGAGAATGCAGAAACTGTGAGCAAAAGCATAAAAGAACGAATATTTTGGAATAAAAACTCATTTAGCAGAAATATCAGAATCGTCTTTTTTGTCGTAAGATTGCGTGAGAGAAGCAACTTGCGTCACATTGATATTTTTTTGCTTTAAATTCTGAATGTTGTTCAGGTTTTGCATTTCAGGCTTCAGAGCTTTTATTTTAAAGTTTTCAAATGTGAAATCTTTTAAGTCGAATAAGTCAGATTTTTCAATAGAGAATGCCGTTTCGCAACTGATGTCGATATTTTTTATGGTGATATTGTTGGCCAATCCTTTTCCAGGTCTTTCTTCACCTTTTAAATCAAAAAACTGGTTCCAGCCTTTGACATAAATAAAGGTTTTTACATTTCCAGAGATGTTATCTACCGTTAGATATTCGTAGTGTTGAGGCGTGTCGGGACGCATTTTCAAATGTAATAATCTTGATGCATTGTTCACTTTAGAGTTACGAAGAATCACGTTGTAATTATGAATCGATTCGCTTCCACAAGTCAAAACGCTGTGGCAAAATCCGAAGCTGTTGTCTTCGATTAAGATGTTTCTGTTTTCACCGTTGTTCGGGTCTTTATCAGACTTTGGACCTTTGCCGCCTTTCAAAGCAATTGCGTCGTCGTTCACTGACATATAGCAATTTTTAATTAAGAAATTAGCACATGCATCGATATCAACTGCATCTGTACTTGGTGCTTTTACTGGTTCTTTCGGAGCTAAGATTGTCAGATTTAATAATTTTACAAAATCACTTTTATAATAATGTGTACTCCAGAAAGGTGAATTTTTAATGGTAATTCCTTCCACCTGCACGTTTTTAGAATTTGAAACGTAGATAATTCTCGGTCTCATTTCGTCCATATTGGTGCATTTAGGATTCCATTCTCTTCTTTTCCAAAATGATTTCCAGAAACGAAGTCCGTTTCCGTCCAAAGTTCCTTTACCAGAAATTGTGAAACCGTCTAATCCCTCAGCATTAATCAAAGCCGGAAAATATTTTACGGTTTGTCCTTCCATTCTTGTCAGTACTACAGGAAAGTCATTGATGTCGTCGCTTCCTTTTAATTTTGCTCCGTTTTCCAAATGCAAATGCGTTCCCTGTTTGAAGAAAACTGAACTGATGAGAAAAGTACCTTTCGGCACCACCACAACGCCGCCGCCATTTTTAGCTGCCAAATCAATCACAGCCTGAAGTTGTTTGGTCTGAAGAATCGTACTGTCGTTCTTCATTCCGTTGGCTGTAAGAATATATTTTTTACCTAATTTGTTGATGTCTGTGGGTTTGTTTTCTTTAAACCACTTGTCAATCCTGTTTCCGTCGGGCCATTTGTCCTGACTTTTCATTGTGGATGAAAGAAGGAAGACAAATACAAAGGAAAGAATATGGATATTTCTATTTTTAAAAATCATAATCGGTTTGCTGTAAATTTATATTTCTGAGCATTAAAGCTAGTAAATAAAAATATACATTTTGAGAGCATGAAGTATCCTGCTCTTTCATGTCAAAGGGAAACGTAAGATGATTTTAAAAATTGTAAAAAATAAAAAACCCCTTAATAAAAGGGGTTTTTGTAGCGAAGACGGGAATTGAACCCGTGACCTCAGGGTTATGAATCCTGCGCTCTAACCAACTGAGCTACCTCGCCGTTTTGGTGGTGCAAATATAGAAAATATTTACAAACCTCCAAAATTATTTTTGCTTTAAATATTCCAAAACATCACCTACGTGATCTGGCTTACTGATAATCTTGTTATTAGCATCCAAAATAAAATAAGTGGGTGTTGCATGAATATTATACTTTTCGCCATAACTGCTGTTCCAGCCTTTCAGTTCAGAATCATTGATCCATGGGAATGCTGCAATCTTCTTTGTATAAGCATCTTTATCTGTATCTAAAGAAAGACCGATAATTTCGATATTTTTTGACTTCATTTCCTGATATTTTGGCAACAGCTGTGGAAGTTCATTCTCGCAATGCGAACAGGTAGAAGACCAAAATACAATCACTTTTTTGTCTGCCTTCACATCTGCCAACGTTTTTGCTTTCGTATTTGTAGCCGAATTGAAATTGTGATTGGGAAAGACAGCACCCATCTCCACATTTGCATTGGTTTTTAATGTCGTTGCCAACCGGTCTGTGATGGTACATTTCAGATTCTTAGCCTGGGTAAGGTATTTAGTTTTAAATTCCTTCATATCGTAAGCATCAAAGATATCAATCAGTTCAGAAAGAACGGTTTGTCCTCTTGGCGTTTCTACCTTTAATGTTTCAAGAAGTTTATCTACTGAAGCTGTGACGTTGTTGTTCCCACCCACATTTAGATAAGAAACCAAAACCGGTCTTAATAAAGAAGATGTTTCCAGCATATCATTAGACTTATCTATGAAATTGATGATATCTTCCTGTTTGACGTTCTTAGAGTTTTCTGCAACTAAAAATTTATTATAGTTGGTATTGTAATAGCTGATGAAAGGATGCGTAGAAAAATCACCAACCGATTTACTGGTAAGCTTGGAAATTTCTGTATCCAGAGCTTTTCCGAAATCACTAGTCCCTTTGTAATATTCTTTAATCTGAATTAGAGCGGGTAAAATCATCTCCTGCTTCTGGGCACCTTCCTGAATAGAATTCATCAGTGAATTGGCTTCGTCGAGGTATATAATATTTTTCACCTTGTCACCATCTGTTTCAAGGCTGATCTCTACATTTTTATTTTCAGATATAAAATTGAAGTTGTTGTTGGTATTAGGTAAGAAGACTTTCATCATTCCCACGTAATTTTTAGGATATTTAAAAGTCCAGACGTTTTTCTTAGCCGTTTCTTTGGTGAAAACAATATCTTTTGAACCGTTTAATGTATAAAGAATTGCCTCCTGCTCTTTGAAATTTGCGGGTGCTTTAATCGTTACAGAAAATTGAGCACTCACATTACACGCTACAATAAATGCAGCTGATGCCATAATTTTTTTCATACTGTAAAATTAAAAAAACTCTCTGAAACAAATCAGAGAGTTTTGATATTTTAATATAATTTTTATATTTTTTGAGACTTGTATTTTTTTGCAAAAAACACAACCATCATTACTGCCACAGCCGCAAGTACGTAAACGTACATATCTACGGGGATGGATTGTTTTCCTGGAGTAGTTCCTCCTCCCCCACCTGTGCCGCATGTGGGACATTGTGGTGTTTGGGCTAAAATAAAATTAGACAATAAAACTAATGCTAAGAATATATATTTTGTAATAATTTTCATGGTAATTTATTTTACAATTTTTGATGTTACTTTTTCACCTTTATCAGAAACTACATTCACGAGATAACCAATTTTTACATCTTTGGCTAAATCTAAAACATAATCTCCTTTTGCGTCAACATCCTTTTTGGATAAAACTAATTTACCACTCAGGTCAAATACATCTATACTTGCCTTCTTCCACGAAGGATCAAATCTAACGAAATAATTATCAGAATCAGGATTATAAATTACTAGTGTTCTATTTTTCTTCTCATTTTCTACAGTAGTCAATGTACCAGAATTAGGCATTCCATAATACAAATCATATTCTACTCCGTTTTGGCTTCCTGGCTGCGTTGCAACAGTTGCACCTTGAACAGCTGGACTTACAGTCGCATCTGTACCTTTTTTGTAAAAGAAGCCTTCATTTGAGGAAAGCAAATGTGTTCCTGCCGGAATCTCAGCTGCATCTTCTCTAATTTCAAATTTGAAAGAAACTATACTTGGATTATAATTTACAAGTTTAATATTTTTTCCTTTGAAATTATTCTCATTAGCTTCGTTGATGTATAACCAATATGAAAAATAGTTTGGATCATAACCTCCTGTAGTTGGATTTTCTTCATAAGTTCCCAACGATTTGGAAGCTGTAACCTGTACTGTTGGATTAGACGTATGACCAGATATTGTATTAGGCGAAACAACATAATACGTACGATCCACTTCGTTACCGTTTGCATCAAGACCTATAACGCCCAATTGTTTAACTGTTCCCGACAATCCATTTTTAGCAGCTGTAACACTGTATGGAGTTCCAGGCTGTCTTCTGTGGTAATTAAATCTTCTTAAAGTTGCGAAATTTAATGCATCTGCTGATGTATTGCCTTTTAATTTAACTACAAAAGTACCCATTGGTCTTACCATGGCATAAGGAACATCACCAACTGCGACACCGCTCGAATCAAAAGTAATGAATTTAAAACTTGTTGACCCACCACCAGCAGCAGTTGAATACTGAACTCCCTGAACCTCTAGTCTTACACCATAGATATCAGTTAAGTTATTACCATCACCATTAGCTTCTGCAACAGCAATCTGCGACAAATCAAGATTCGTCATGTAAGGATTTCCGAATTGGTAGAAATTCCTTCCGAAGTTCCCTACCCACACTCCTGCAGATGAACTGAAGGAATCTTGTAGATATGTATTATAGAATTCGTTGTATTGATTTACAGCTGTACCGTTTGTACCAAAGGTTGCTATACTAGCACCTGCACCAGTTAATGTCTTAGATAAGGTTGGTGTTGTACCAACAACTGGTGTTGCAACGGGTCTTCCCACTAAAGTTCTTGTCTGATTCGTCACATCAAGACCTGACCCACCCACGATGAAATAAGCATAAGGATCTAAATCAACACCTAATCTTGTATTTAAACCGCCTGGTAAATTGTGTGAAACAACCTTGTTATTATCCCAGTACAAAATTTCGTTGCCAGAATATCTTGTATTATTGAATGTCTTACCCAAAGCAGTTGTGCCACTGAGAGAGGAGACAACTTTATCATAAAAAGGGAAACCCATCTGCTGGTAAGAACCATGTGCTGGCTGTCTGAATTCCTGATCAACAACACCTCTAACTGCTGTTTGAGGCAAACCGTCAATGTATAGCTGTCCATAAGTATATACAGGAGCTATCGTAGAAAACTCAGAGTTAACAGAGCCTACAGCACCAGGTTCATTAAGCTTGTTGACAAACGTTCCAGGAACACCGGCAGTAACCTCTGCTCCGGTTGTACCATCCAGATTTCTGAAAACATCAGAATTACCGTTTCCGGAAATCATAAAGTTACCATGATTTTCTATAACTCCAGCTCCTTTAGTTTGCAGACCCCCACCATTGTAGACGAGTGAGCCCTTACTTACATACATTTTAGCTGCATTGTCTACATGCATAAGTACCGTCTGCGCCTGAACAGAAAGACTTAAAGCCAAAATTCCAATAGTTAATAAATTTTTTTTCATTGTATATTATTTTATGTGTTAATACAATATTCAAATGCAAAGATAGAATAATTTTTATTTAAAAAAAATATTATCAGTGGTTTAAGGGAAATTTTATATTATGTTAATATGATTTCATCCTGCTCACCTACGCTGAACATGTAGTCTTCTAAAACCTTTTCTGTAGTACCCCGCAAACCTCTTGCTCCTAAACCTTTCTCCATCGTATCATCAACAATTTTCTCAATTGCTGCATCTGTAAACTCCAGTTTTGTGCCATCCATTTTGAACAGTTCTATAAACTGATTAACGATTGAATTTTTAGGTTCCTTCATAATCTGGATCATTGTTTCTTTGGTCAGTTTCTCCAGATAAGTAATAATAGGAAATCTGCCCAAAAGCTCAGGAATGAGACCAAAAGTACGCAGATCTATCGCGTTGATACTTCTTAAAATATATTCATCTTCATCCATTTTACTGATTTTGTCTGCACTGAAACCAATAGCCTGTTTATTCATTCTTCTTTCGATAATTTCTTTAATCCCATCAAAGGCACCACCGGCAATGAATAATATATTTTGAGTGTTTACCTGAATATATTTCTGATCAGGATGCTTTCTACCTCCCTGCGGCGGGACGTTTACAATACTGCCTTCCAGAAGTTTGAGCAGACCCTGCTGAACGCCTTCCCCTGAAACATCTCTTGTAATACTCGGATTGTCTGATTTTCTGGCAATTTTGTCTATTTCATCGATAAAAACAATTCCTTTTTCCGCCTTTTCAACATCATAATCTGCAACCATAAGCAGTCTTGAAAGAATACTTTCCACATCTTCACCTACATAACCGGCTTCAGTTAAAATTGTAGCATCAACGATACAGAAAGGAACATTTAATTCTTTAGCAATTGTTTTAGCCAAAAGCGTTTTACCCGTTCCTGTTTCGCCAATCATGATGATGTTTGACTTTTCGAGTTCTACCTCACGGTTTTCGGTCTGTGCATGGAGCAGTCTTTTGTAGTGATTGTAAACCGCGATGGCAAGCTGTTTTTTTGCCTGGTCCTGCCCTATTACATATTGATTCAGAAATTCTTTGATTTCTTTCGGCTTTTTTAAATCTTCCATACGCTCCGCCGGAGACAGTGCAGAGTCTGCAGATGAAGTATCTTTCACAATAGAATGTGCCTGCTCTATGCAGCTTTCACAGATAAAACCATTCTGTCCGGAAACCAGCATTTGTACTTCATTTCTTTTTCTTCCGCAGAAAGAACATTGGTTTGGATTCATTTTATATAGATATATTATGAAAGAAAATCGCAAAAAATTTCTTTTTTACGACTGTCTATATTATTTAAGAATTTATAATTGAATTTTGAATTTCTGTATATTCTTCAGATGAAAGTTTCAGTCTTTCGTTTTTGAAGTTCATATCTTCTACCTTATTTAATGGGATGAGATGGATATGGGCATGAGGAACTTCCAGCCCAACTACCGCCACGCCCACCCGTACGCAGGGAACTGCATTTTTCACCTTTCTGGCAATGTTCTGAGCAAATGCCCAGAGGTTTTTGTACTCCTCACTGTCCAGATCAAAAATCAGATCAACTTCCTTTTTCGGAATCACCAAAGTATGCCCTTTCACCAAAGGCATTGCATCAAGAAATGCGATAAAATTTTCATCTTCTGCAATCCTGTAAGCCGGAATTTCTCCGTTGATGATTTTTGTAAATATTGAGCTCATTTTTTTGAGTTTAATATATAATGGTTTAAAGAGAAATATCTAAAACCTTGAAAGAAAGTTTATTTCCATTTGGCAAAACGATTTCTGCTGTTTCACCAATCACTTTTCCTAATAATCCTTTGGCAATAGGTGTATTTACAGAGATTTTACCTGTTTTCAAGTCACTTTCATTGTCCGGAACCAGTTTAAAAACCTGCTCTTTTTTGGTATCGTTGTTCAAGAGTTTTACAGTGGTAAGAATAGAAACTTTTGAGGTATCCAGCTGAGTTTCGTCTATTACTTTAGAAGTGGTCACAATATCCTTCAGTTTAGAAATTCTCATTTCCAGCATTCCCTGTGCTTCTTTTGCAGCGTCATATTCTGCGTTTTCAGACAAATCTCCTTTATCTCTCGCTTCTGCAATCTGCTGAGTAATTTTCGGTCTTTCAATTTTTTCTAATTGCTCAAGCTCGGCTTTCATTTTATCCAATCCTTCCTTTGTTACATAGCTTGCCATAATTTTAAAATTTTGTTTTAGTATAAAAAAATAATCCGACATTTGTCGGACAATGTTTTAGCGTGTTAATCGTTATTCTTTTACAAATATATAAAAATTTCAATTCAAATGAAAAAAACTTTTTCGCTGATCATAATTTCAACAATTCTGATTTTCAGTAATTTAAGCCTAAATTCCTGCAGAAGTACCAATGATACGGTAAGTTGTTTTCCCAATGCTCCGGTGAATGTTTCTTTAAATCTTAACCTCCCTGCCTACTTCAATCTCACACAACCACAAGGATGGATTTATGTAAACGAACAGCAGTCTGGAACGCGCGGTCTGATCATTGTACGCGGCTCCGGAAACACATTTAAAGTATATGACAGAAATGCACCTCACCTATGCCCAGACACCAATACTACACTTGAAGTGAAAGACAATATCAGCATTATCTGTCCCAAAGATAATGCCACATGGATTTTATTGACAGGTAACCCCACCTCCGTTACTTCACTTCCTCCCAAAACTTATCTTTATAATTACGACGCTTCAACAAATGTCTTAAATATTTACTTTTGAATGAAAGCAGTTATCCAAAGAGTTTCTGAAGCGAGCGTAAAGGTTGATGGTAGAATTACAGGTGAAATTACAAAAGGACTTATGCTCCTCATCGGAATTGATGCAAGTGATGAAAAAGCAGATGCAGACTGGCTTATACAGAAGATTCTGAATCTAAGGGTGTTTGGAGATGAAAATGACAGACTCAATCTTTCTGTTCAGGATATTTCTGGTGAGATCCTCTGCATCAGTCAGTTTACTTTAATAGCGGACTATAAAAAAGGAAACCGGCCCTCCTTTATTAAAGCTGCAAAACCTGATAAGGCGATACCGCTGTTTGAATATTTTAAATCTGAAATTTCAAAATCGGGTTTAAAAACCCAAAGCGGAATTTTCGGAGCAAATATGAAGGTTTCCCTTATAAATGACGGCCCCGTCACCATTGTTATGGATACAATAACGAAAAGCTGAATCTCAAAGAAAATTTGAGATTTTTTTTGTCCTAATTTCCATCTAAAAATCACCATGTCTGGAGGTAACCATTGATAGTTACAAAAACACACTATTACAGATTATATATTAATAATGTGATATTATAATAAATAATGTAACATAATTGCATAATTTTTGATTTAGTTTTAATAAATTTGACTAATTTAACACCACTAAAACTTAAATCTTATGAAAAAACGTTACATTTTGCTCGCTGCTTTTTTATTAAGCTACAGCATAAGCGCACAGGTAGGGATTAATACTGAGAATCCAAGAGCCACTTTAGATGTGGTAGGCAAACCCACAACCACTACTGTCCCTGACGGATTTATTCCGCCACGACTCACAGGTGACGAACTCAGAGCAAAATCTGCTGCTTACGGCAGCGCACAAAATGGCTCAATCGTTTATGTAACCCAACCTGCCACCATCACAGATCCTAAAACTTCAGGAGTTTTAACCCGCGGACTTTTTTTATATGATGCAATGGAACCCAACGGTGTGGATAACGGAACCTGGCAGCTATTACCAGACGGACCGGCTGTACCAACGGGTGGCACATCTGGCAGCGGAGCATATGCCGCAAAATTCAGAGGAAATATAGGACTGCTAAGCCTATCCTTATCAAATCTTTTTTCAACATCTTTCAACTATATACCACTAAACACTACAAGTGTTGCTGCAACTGTTGAAATTCCTTCCTCGCAAATAAATAATAACGAGTATGTAGTTCCTTCTGATGGATTATATCATATCAACTTCAGTTTCAGAAATGGGCAAGGTATCTCCGCACAGTTACTTTCAGCAAACCCGCCGGGAGTAGCAATTACCAAAAGAGAAGGAACCAGCGCTACAACCTCCACATTATTAGATTACAGAGAGTTTGGAGGAGTCAACTTGCTTGACGTAACGATACCGCTAGTAGTAGGTTCCATAAATTTGGGCGTAAATATCACATTAACCCAGGGTCAAATCAGCCATATTTATCAGTTAAAAGCTAATGACAGATTACGTTTTGGATTGGTTCAGGGTGGACTGAATGTTTCTTTGCTAAATGACAATTCAGCAGAATTATCTATATATAAAATTAATTAGATAGTTCAGGAGTAAATCCATAGAGCTTGTTTAAATTTCATCAAAATCAATTTCCCCGATCCTTCCTTCGAAAAGCTCAGGATGACATGGAATTAATTTTGATGAAATTTCAAGGCATTTTTTTACCATTTAGGGTTGGGAAAAGAAAAATGCCTTAATTTTTTTAATCATTATTAAACAGACATTACAGGCATCAAAAAATCTACAAATGCTTTCTCATTAATGGGAAAGTATTTTTATTTAGTTATCAACAAATTTCCACAATTATCATTAGTTTTGTACCCTTATCAATTTAAGGTTTATAAAATGAAAAAACAAACTATTGCGTTGTTATGCGTAGCCATATTCAGCGTTTCCTGCGCTCAGAAAAACGAAAAGCAGGCAACCGAACAGAAGTCTGCAGACAAGTACACAGATGATCAGAAAGCATCATATTATATTGGGTTAAATATCGCTCAAAATATGAAGAGAGAAGGTTTTAAAGTAGACGCAGACCTTTTGGCTCAGGCAATCAAAGAAGATATGGAAGGTAAAACCAAATTATTTCCTGAAGCTGAAATGAATACTTTTATGCAATCTTTTATGCAAAAGCAGGGTGAAAAAAAACAGGCTGAAGCTTCTGCAAAAGCAGGCGAAAACAAGAAAAAAGGCCTGGAATTTCTTGCTAAAAACAAACAAAATGCAAAAGTGAAAACTACCGCTTCAGGTCTTCAGTACGAAGTTTTGCAGGAAGGTGACGGCAAAACAAAACCTGCAGCAACAAGCACAGTGCAGGTAAAGTATACAGGAAAACTGCTTGACGGAACGGTGTTCGATTCTACAGATAAAAACGGCGGCGCACCAATGGATATTAACCTGGGTGCAGTAATTAAAGGATGGACAGAAGGTATCCAGCTGATGAGCAAAGGATCGAAGTACAGATTTTACATCCCTTCTGAGCTGGCTTACGGCGAGCAGGGAGCAGGCGGCGCTATACCTCCCGGAGCTACCATTATTTTTGATGTAGAGCTGGTAGGCATAAAATAATTTATATCAGAAATCTATAAAAAAATGTCTTTCAAGAATTTTGAAAGACATTTTTTGTATGTTTAAACAGGTCTTACTGCAATTATCTTACAGGAACACTGCTGAAATTCAGAGCAACTTTAAGATTCATGTCTGATATGGTTTGGTTTTTCAGCTGATAAACCGTTTTAACAGTTACGCCGGAACTTTTCACTACAGAATCTAAAAATCCGGCATCATTGTTTAAGTCCAGATTAATACTTGATGCGCTGGTGGAAATATCAGATCTTGAAGCAACCAGCTTTTCGCCTGTTCCATCTGATGAAATATAAATCTTTACAGACTTCAGTGCGCTTAAATTTCCGCCCACGGGGGAGGCTACTGAAATTTTAGCATCAGAAAGCCTTACATCTTTAATCTGCGCATTGTTATTCCCGCCAAACCATGTCTGCACATTAGTTGCCGTTGACGTTGAAGCTACCTCTTTATCCGCCGGTACTCCGGTAGAAATTAGTACATTAGTAGTGTATGGAAACGTGTTTTGAACGATTGACTGCACGGTTCCGCAGCTTACTAAAACAGTTGATGCAATAATTGCTGTGGCTAATATATTTTTCATTTTAAATACATTTTTGATGATGGTGAGCAGAAAGTATACCACTTTTATTCAACGGTAACCGAAAAGTCTCCCACGGTTGCTCCATCTGCCATATTGTTTTTTCCGATGATGATCCACACCTCACCTTTTCCTTTTACGTCGTGAACAAGATCTTTCCCAAAAGGTCCATCCATCGAGCCATCCGGCATTTTAATCTGATTGATTCTTATATTTTGCTTAGAATCTTTTACCTTTATTGAAGCCTTAATCTGGGGCTTAGAGAAATCTGTGATCTTCAGAATAAGTTTGTCATGCTTTTCTGTAAATTTTTCACCAATGGTAATCGGGGTTCTCTGCCCGTCTGCCATCCGTATGATTACTCTGTCTTTTTCTTCACGCATAACGCCAGTCTCAAGAACTTCTTTCGTTTTGGGAGCATTATTGATCATAGAATCTTTCATTCTTACCGCTGCAGTTTCTTCCGCATTTTCACCAGAAGCCTGCTCATTCACAGTTAAAGAATCACTGGCAACAGTTTGATCCGAAGTTTCGGTTTTTTCTTTCTGACAAGAATTTAAAAAGAGAAATACAATGGCTATGGGTAAAAATTTCATATTATTTAGTTTTGGTGGTTTCATAGAAGAGATTTTTAGAGAGAAACGTTTTCTTTTTCTGCTCTTCGATTTTAAAAATAACTTCTTTCAAAAGTTGTGCGTCGTTTTTTTCTTTTGCGTATTTCAGCAATTGTTTTTCGCTGAAGCTGATGGACTGAAGATGAAAATTGATGGCAAAATCGCTTCTCCTGCTGTTTTGCAACGTGATCAATCCGCCCCAGTTGATGAAAGAGCAAGCCAAAACTGTTCCATAAAAAGCCCAGATCATCGAGTTGAATAAGTATGCATTGGTTTTCTTTTTCTGAATTTTAATGAAAGTAACAATCAGCCCCACAGCGGAAAGTATAAGGAAAGCATACACCCCAAGTTTTTTGTAGGTAAATGCATGAAGAATAAGATATTCCGTGTTTTTAGCAGCTGTTACGAGAAGTAAAATCAGATTTAAAACAATCCACAATTTAGCTAAAACTTTTAGCCAGTATGATTTTGGGTCAAAATTAAAATTCGATTTAAAATAAAACATAATGACCATAATCGCCATCACAATTGAACAAATCACCGCTTCTACCCTGTTGTGCGTTTCTTCAGACATGTAATTTGGTGATTTTTCGGTTTGGTAAAACTGCTCGTAAGTGTAAGTGGCAATAAAAAAGATGAGCATAATGTTCAGAACAGCCAGAGAAACGATACCGCTTGCTCTTTCAGAATTAAAATCAAGAAACGAAAATGTTGGTTTTTGGTCTATTCTGCTTTTTGAAAATTCGTTATCTAAAGTAGAATTGTTTTTGTAGAGAATCCTTTCCACAGCGAAATTATAAAAGTTGAACGCGATGAAAAATCCTAAAACTGAAAGCACAAAAATCTGCCAAAGGCTGAAATCTAAACTTACATTGCTGAAAACACCTGCGAAAGAATCGCTTCCCGCAGAATAAATTCCAAAGAAAATCAAAGCAAAAACAAATGGAATTACAAAAAAGGCTAAAATTTTCTGCCACAAACCCGGAACTTTCCGTTTCGGCATCCAGCCGTTGATGCTCAAAATCCTGCAGATGGAAGTGAAAAAACTGCTGATGAAAACGGGAACAATCATAAAAGTTTTCATTCTTTTCTCTTTAGAACGGTACGACAGCAGGAAAAGTGATGAAGCTACCGCAAAAAACGAAGGAGCATCGGCATACCAGGCAAATGCAACGGATGATAAAATAGTGGTAACTGATGCAAAATAAAATATTCCGGTTTTGTTTTTCTGTGGCGTTTTAAAAAAGGTTAAAAACGCATAGGAAATTCCTAAAATCCCGAGGTTGAGACCGACGTCTTCGTTGTAAAAGACAATAACGAAGATGAGTGTTGAGAGGATGATATAGTGATGTGTTTTCATAGTGTTGGATTATGGGTGTTGGATTATGGGTGTTGGATACTGCATGCTGGATGTTGGGTGTTTGGTGTTGGGTGTTAAAATAAAACATGAGTTTCTTTCTGTCGGAAAAAGTCTTTTACGTTTTCGAAATTTTGCCAGAGAAGTTCTTCGAAGTCGATGTGATGGAAGGCACGCATTGATTTTCCTTTTTGGTAGGCATTTTTGTAAATTTTGTGATATTCAGGTAGGATGATGCTTCCTAAAACAATGGCTGCCAAAAGATGAGCGTTGAGTTTTCCGTTTCCGAGGAGGAGAAACTGCATGGCGATTTCGTCTTCGAAGTTGGTGCCGCAACCGGTAATCAGATGATGTACGTCGTGGTTTTCCATTTTTGGGATCATGGTGAAGCCGTGTTTTTTGTAGAATTCACCGAGTTTTCTGCCAAGAGAATCTTTTTCAAATTCCAAAAGCTGTTTTTCATTAAACTGCCACTGTCTTTTCTTCTTTTTGAAGTATTTTCTATAGAGTTTTTGTGTTTTGTCGTAAACGAAAAGCAGGAATTTTACGCGTAATTTTTTCATAATTTTAATTTTTAAAGTGAAGAGGATACAACGTTGAATTGCACGCGCCCCGACCTGAACGGAGCTCTTTTTGTAAGCGATGGGAAGAGCCAAGGCACAAAAAAGCGGGAGTGGAGGGCGGATAAAGGCGCCCAAAAAAAATTAAATAGAATTTAAAGTGAGTCCGATATAGGTGTAAAGAGCTGCGATTGGGATGTTGATGCAGAGAATTGCGGATGCAGAAAAACAGTTGGGGAGCTGGCTGCGACAAAAAAAACCGTAAATCAATAATCCAAAAATAATCAGCAGATTGAGAGCCGACGCAAGATATAGCAAAACAAAACCGCAGAGCGCAAAATCGATATTTTTTGTAATGATATTCCCGAAAAGGCAGATGTTGCCGAGAATGAAACAAAGCCAAAACGTGTAATTTCCGATGTTTTTGATGGTTGAATTTTTCATGATTTTAGTTGATTTTTGTGTAAACATGATTCATATCTGCATTCAAAATAATTTTAGTCTCCCCGAAAAGTTCGTTTGAAAAATAAGTGCTGAAAAAAGCCGATTCTCCAAAACTTTTATAATGAAGTTCAATTCGCGGACTAATTCCATTACTCATTTCAAATTGTCCTCTACCGAAAAATCTGCTTTCAAAATTTCCATCGCTGTGCAAAATCAAAGTATCTGATTCATGAGGTGCTTCAACACAACAAATAGGATTTTGATAATTTGTATTTACATACATTCCATACAATGTTTTATCTTTTAAGGGATAATCCACATTAAAAATTGTAATAACCAATAACCCTAAGGCAATAATTGTTAATATCAGTTTCATACTTTTTAAAGTTTTAAGCTTGAGTTAATTTAAAAACCGTAATCTCGGGCCTCACCATAAATCTCACCTGATAAGAATGCCCAATCGCGCGGTTGATGTAGAGCATTCTTCCATCCTGCAGATCAATTTCTCCGGAAATATATTTTCTGTTTTTGACGGGAAGAATTGGGGTTATGATTCCGGGAATTGTACACTGTCCGCCATGGGTATGGCCGCTGAGAATCCAGCCCTGATAGCCATTCCATACGTCTTTGTCGCAGACATCGGGATTGTGACAGAGAACTAAATTGGCTTTTGAAGGATCGTAATCTTTCATGACTTTCATTGGATCAAAATTGGGCGACCATAAGTCGTCGAAGCCGATCAGATTTAAGCCATGGCAATCTTTCTGAGTATTGTTAATCATTGTAACACCGCTGTCTTTAAGAATTTCACAGATAATTTCTGAAGTTCCAACATCCCTAAATTTCACTCCATAATCGTGATTTCCCAGAATACCGAATGTTCCTAAACTTCCGTAAACAGCTTCTGCCATTACTTTTTTGAGGCTTTTGTGATCTTCGGGCGTTCCGTGATTGACGAAATCTCCGGTGTAGACTACAAAATCGGGATTAAAGTTTTTGGCCTTTTGGAAAGATTCGATGAGGAAATTCCAGTCGAAACGGTCGCCGACGTGTAAATCTGAAATCTGCATCAGAATTTTACCTTCCAGTTCTTTAGGTAAATTTCTAGTGGGCAGTTTTCTTTGTACAAACTCTACCCAAAACGGTTCGATCTGCCATGAATAAAGGAACGGCACAGCCCCGACCGCGGAAAGCTGTAACAGTCTTTTGAGGAAATATTTTCTGGTCATGCTAAAATTTTTTTGTGATGATTTTATCTCTCGCAGATTTTTTGGATTTAGCAGATTTTAAACTGCTTGTAAATCTGCCGAATCAGCTCAATCTGCGTGAAACTTATTACCTTAAAATCCTTTCGACTACATTTAGCTCCCAGCGATTGGTGATCCGAAAAGACCTACAGCCATTTCAACCCAAATAACCATCAGAATAAGAACGATGACGATGGAAATCATAGTTTTTGCTCTCACTGAAAGTTTTGAATTCAAAATCATGTAAATAAATGAGGCTGTTCCGAAGAGTAAAATTGCGGCGATCAGGAAGTCTGAACCCGTCCAGTTAAAGCCTTCTACCACGTAATTTGCAATGAAAGCTGCTACTATCAAAATTGAAGGAATAGCGAAAATAAGAGCTGTTTTTTGTTGTTTTGTCATCATAATTTTTAATTTTAATCCATTAAAGTACTTTGTATTTCAAAGCTAATTTTCAAAAAAAATATAGTGTTTATCTTCCTATTAATTTTTCCAGTGCATCTAAATGTTGTGTGAAAGCTGTTCTTCCGGATTGAGTTACACGGTAAGAAGTCTTTGGTTTTTTGCCTACAAATTCTTTTTTCACTTCAATATAACTGGCTTTTTCCAAAGCGTTGCTGTGGCTTGCCATGTTGCCGTCTGTAATCTCCAGAAGGTTTTTCATTTCAGAAAAATCAACCCAGTCGTTGACCATCAGAACGGACATGATGCCCAATCTTACACGGCTTTCGAATTCTTTGTTGAGTTTTGAAATGTTGATCATTTTACTATTTATTATTTAATCTTCGATTCTGCGGTGTTCAACTTTTACGGCTTCAAAATTTTCATCATAATAAATATCTAAGTAGTGATCTACAAAACCGAAACCTCCACCTGTTCCAGCTTCATAGGTCCATTTATTATTTTCTTTGTCTCTTGAGTCGGGTGCTCCCAGGATTTTGATCACCTCTAAACTATCTTTTTTAACTACAATTTTGCTATCAATCAGATCGTCAACCATTTCGAATCTGCTTAATCTTTTATTGATATCTTCACCCACAAGAATCCAGTCTTCTCTATGAAATTCCCGACGTTTTTCTGTTGTTAATGAATAAATGATACAAATAACAAATGCAAAATAAATTAAAGGAGAAAGAATCGCAGTGGCAATTCCACTTATTAAAAATTTTCTCTTACTCTTTTTAAACAATACAGCCGAAATACCGAAAACAAAAATGCCAATAAAAAGGATATAGAAGGCTACCATTTACTTGTATTTCCTATGCATAATCAATCCATACACAATATGTAAAACCCCAAAGCCAATCGTCCAAGCCACCAATCCCCAACCTAAAAACAGGAAGGAAAGCAATCCTAAAACAATCTGGCAATAGCCTAAATATTTTATATCCGTCAAAGTATATCTTTCAGCACTTACCAAAGCCAATCCGTAGAAAATCAATGTTGCCGGAGCGACCAAAACGAATAAATGATGATACAATAGTCCGAGACAGAAAAGCCCTCCGGTGACTAAAGGAATAGCAAATGCAAAAAGCAGTTTTTTTGTCGTGGCATCCCAGATTTTCAGTCCCTTCTTTTTGCTTTTGTTGGCAGTAAAAATGTATCCGCTAGCAATCGCAACAACCAAAATTACCACTCCGATTACAACAAGTTCCTGCACCAAAGCTTTGCTGAAAATATTTCTGTCGCCATCAAAATAATCGATTCCCTCTCTTTTAAAAACAAAAAAAACATAAGCCGCACCAATCATGGCAGCCAAACCTGCCACTACTCCCGACAGGCCACTCAGTGAAATAAAACGTGACGACCGTTCCATCATAGAACGGATGTGTGATAAGTCTTCGTGATAGTTTTTTGATTCCATATAAAAGAACTTTGAATTGCAAAGTTATGTTTAATTTTTAAACAGCAAAACTTTTTTTAAAATATTTATCTAAATTTTTTATTTTAGAAAAAACATATTGTATGGATAAGGAACTTCTGAGGTCTGAGATTTTTAAGCATCTGGATGGCGTGGTAACCGCTCCCATCGTGGCATCGCTAATAAAAAAGGAAATTATTTCTCTGATTATTCAGCGTGAAAAAATATTGCTGAATGAGCTTTCGGAAGAATTTGGGGCTAATGAAGGTTATCTGAATGTAGCAGTCCGGGCTTTGGCATCACAAGGATTTCTAAGTTATAATGTTGATAATAAAAATGACAGTATTACAATTTCAGCGAATAACAGAACACCGTTTCTCCAGAAATACAGTTTGCTTTATTTGAAAGTCATTCCGTTTCTAAAGCTTTCAACCGATATTAAAAATCAGATCAACGAAAATTCTTTTATTGAAGAGTTTTCCCAATTGAGCAATTCTGTTAAAAGTACTTTTGGAATTCAGCTTTCTGATGATTTGGAAGAAAAAACTGTACAGGAACTGATTTTAAAACATATCGAGGGTTGTATCATCGGCCCAGTCATCGTTTATTTGAGTATGACAGGAATGTTTCATAAATATTTTATGGAGACTTCTTTTCAGGCGGCAGAGTTTCACAAAAACTCAGATAATTTTGAAGTGATTCTGGACTTTCTGACTTATTTAAACTGGTTTAAAAAGACCGGCGAAAACTACAAATTTACCGAAACGGGAATTTACTTTGCCAAAAGAGCAGCGTCGTACGGCGTTACGGTTTCCTATCTTCCGCTGTTGAATAAAATGGATGATCTTTTATTTGGAAACGCTTCTAAAATAAGAGAAATTGCCGATGGCGAAGATGAAATTCACGTTGACAGGGCGATGAACGTCTGGGGAAGCGGCGGTTCGCATTCCAATTACTTTAAAGTGGCGAACGATTTTATTATTCAGATTTTTAATCAACCGATTCATCTGCAACCAAAAGGTGTTTTGGATATGGGTTGCGGAAATGGTGCCTTTATCCAACACATTTTTGAAACGATTGAAAGATACACGCTTCGTGGGAAAATGCTGGAAGAACATCCTCTGTTTCTGGTGGGTGCAGATTACAATCAGGCAGCTTTGAAAGTTACCCGAGCCAACCTTATCAACAATGATATCTGGGCAAAAGTAATCTGGGGCGACATTGGAAATCCTAAACAGTTGGCAGATGATTTAAGGGAAAATTATGAAATTGAACTTTCAGATTTACTAAATATAAGAACATTTTTAGATCACAACAGAGTATGGAAAGCTCCCGAAAACAGTCAGCCTGAAAGAATCAGCACTTCGTCCGGAGCCTTTGCCCATAGTGGAAAGAGATTACCTAATAATTTAGTTGAAGAAAGTTTGAAAGAACATCTCGAACTTTGGCTTCCCTATATTCAAAAAAACGGACTTCTCATTATCGAACTTCATGCTTTGGATTCAAAACTGACCGCTGAAAATTTGGGAAGAACTCCGGCAACGGCTTATGAGGCGACGCATGGTTTTTCAGATCAATATATTCTGGAAGTCGATGTATTTAAAAAGATTTGCCTGGAAACAGATTTAAAAATAGATAAAGAACTGTTCAGGAAGTTTCCTAATTCTCATCTGGCGACGGTTTCGATTAATTTATTGAAGAGTTAGGTTGGATAAACCACAAAAGTCACAATAGATTTACTTTGAAAAATTAGTTATGCAAAAGGGCAAAAAGATGGGCGAATGAGAAAAACTTTAAATCTACATGATTAGAATCAACAACTCACGCAGATTTTAGGGATAAAGCAGACTATTTTCGACACAATTTAATCTGCAAAATATGAACGATCAGCGGGAATAAAAAAAATAAAAAAATGACATTTGAAAGATTAGAAACAGAACGCCTCATCCTTCTGAAGCTGGATCCAAAAAAGATGATCGAGATTTTTGAATTGAATGATGATGAAAAAATTAAGGAAATTTTGGGCATTACGGATGAGGAAGAATTTATCCGACAGAAAAAAATAAATCATTACGGTTACGAATCTTACAACAGAAAAATACTGAGTTTTAAAATTGTAGAAAAACAAAGCGGTAAAAAAATCGGTAACATCAGTTTTCATACCTGGAATCCTCAACATCACCGTGCGGAAGTAGGTTATGATTTGTTTTTGGAAGAATTCAAACGCAAAGGCTACATGAAAGAAGCCCTCGGAAAAGTACTTGAATTTGGTTTTGAAGAATTGGATCTCAATCGGATTGAAGCATTAATCGATGACGCCAATACACCTTCCAAAAGGCTTCTGGAGCATTACGGCTTTTCAAAAGAAGGAATTACACGCGGACATTATTTGGTGGATGGCGTTTTTGAAGATTCCGTATTATATTCTCTTTTAAAATCGGAATATCAAAAATAAAAAAAAGCGTTGTCAGTTTTAATTCTGACAACGCTTTCTATCAATTATTTAGCTCTTAATCTTTCTTTAATCGCTTCTATATTTTTCTTGGCAGAATCTTCCAGAATCAAACTTGCACTCATGTGAATTCTGGCTGGCATCAGTTCATTAAAATGCTCCGTTCCTTCCCATGACACTTTTTTAATTAAAGCCAAAGCATCTTCGCTTCTGGTGGATAATGTGTTTAAGAATTTATATAATTTAGAATCCATCTCTGCAACGGTATCAGAAACTGAGTGGTAGATATTGTGCTGCTCAGCCCATTCTGCTGATCTGAAATCTGCATCAATCGCCATGGCAGAAAACTGAGACTTCCCGATTTTTCTTTCAACGTAAGGCCCGATTACGAAAGGTCCGATTCCTAAATTGATTTCCGTCAAAGCCAAAGCAGAATCTTTTGTTGCAAAACAGTAATCTGCACCGCAAGCCAAGCCTACTCCACCTCCCGTAGTTTTCCCCTGAACTCTTACCACAACAATTTTACCGCAGTTTCTCATGGCATTTAAAACCTTTGCAAAACCACCGAAGAATTTAGTTGAAGCTTCCAGTTCTTCAATGGCTAAAAGTTCATCAAAACTTGCTCCTGCACAGAACGCTTTTTCGCCTTCACTTTTTACAAGAATAGCTTTTACCTCATTTTTTGCGCCTTCTTCAAGAATAGTTTCGGCTAATTTTTCCAGAATGGCTCCTGGAAGAGCATTGCTTTTTGCAGTTCCGAAAGTGATTTCGGCAATATTGTTTTTAATTTCTGATGTTACAAAATCGCTCATCTGTTTTTAAATATGATTTAAACAAAAATACTAACAATTGTTCGGGTAAAAAAATCATTAGGTATAAATACTGAATCCTCGAATTGGTTATTTCTACGCTAAAAAATAATTATGTTAAGTTTTACCTTTGACCTAACAAACTAACCCAAAAAACTTATTATTATGGACGAATTAATGGCAACCATCAAACTTTTCGCAGGTAATTTTGCACCGGTTGGATATTTACCTTGCGACGGAAGATTATTATCCATTTCTCAGAATTCAGCATTATTTTCTTTACTGGGAACTATGTATGGAGGAGACGGAATGTCAACTTTTGCCTTACCCAATCTTAACGGAAGAGTTCCTGTAGGAGCTGGACAATCGAGCACAGGAAAGTCGGTACAACTTGGTGAAGCAGCAGGCAAACCGCAAGTAACACTTTCAGTATCGAATTTACCGAGCTTTACAAGCCCGATAAAAGTTGTCAATGGCAACGCCAACTCTGCGGCACCTTCTGCAAGCACATCTCTTGCGATACCGGTAGTTCCGAACGGAAGAGAGTTTACTACAGTATCAGGTTTCTCAAATGCAAATCCGGACACACTTATCAGCGGACAGTCGGTTTCGTTCCAGGGACAGAATGTTCCGATTGACAGTATGCCGCCGTACTTAGGATTATACTACATTATCTGCGTACAAGGAATTTATCCTTCAAGACCATAATCAAAATTTACAACCATGAAAAAAACAACTATCTTTTTAATCTGTAGTCTGTTCGCCTCTGTTTTTACATTAGCACAGACCAGTACAGAACAGTTTGAAACTGAATCGCACGGAAGTACGAGCTTTACCGATAACGGAGTGATTTTCAACATACTGACACACACTGGAGGATTTGACATACAGGGTAATTATCCTAATACAGGATGGAATGGTACCGGAAATGATAACCGATATATTGATAACTCAGGTACCGGAAACATCTCATCAGGTGCTTCTTTCAGTGTAAAAACAACATCCAATTTATTCAAAGCAAATAAATTCTGGATATTTCTGTCAGATATAAGTCTGAACCAGACAGTATCCGGTACCTTAATGGTAACAGGATTGCTTAGCGGTGTTACTAAATTTTCTCAGACAAAAACTACCGGATTTGCTACCGGTTTAGGAACAACAAACGGATATACATTGATTGATTTAACTAATTTAAACGGTCAGAATTACAGCAATACCATTATTGATGAGTTGAAAATAACCTGTGGCGGCGCCTATACCTATGCTGGTTTTGATGCTTTTACATGGGTGAAAGATACTAATATTGTACTGTCTGCTTCTGAAGAAAATCATATCAGTAAAAATCAATCTGAAATATATCCGAATCCTACTTCAGGACCATTGACAATCAACGCCGAAAAGAAGGGGAAGTATGAGATTTATAATCAGTCAGGAACCTTAGTAAAAACTATTGAAATACAAAAAGGTGAGAATAGAACCGATATCTCCGAACTTCCCAGCGGAGTCTATCTGCTACAATCTGAAACCTCAGCTCACAAGGTTATAAAAAAATAAAAAAACCACCAGGAAAACTCTTTTTGAAATTAAGATTATTTCATACGATTCTAAAACATGATGAACAAGATTTCCCGGGCGACCGGGATTTTTTGTTTTACATATCTATTTTCTTCCATACATCAACATTCTTTTAAAAGCATAAATGGCCGGAAACTTTTCAAATTTATCAGCAATTCTTTTTTTGTATTCTGTAGTAAACCGTTCTTGCTCATGCTCTTTCAATCTTTCTAAATATGGTATTAAAGCCGAACCGGAAATAAACTGAAACAACTCTTCAGTGTCTTTAGCAACAATCGGATAGACTTTGACGGAGATATTCAAATCTTTCAAGCCTGAGTCAAACATCATTTTTGCATATTGATCCAAACTCAAAACAGGAGAAATTCTGTTGAAGCCATTCAATTGAGTTTTAAAAGGCTCTTCTGAAGCCAGTTGAATTAAAATCTGGTTTAAAACATTCTCATTCTGCACAGGCATTTGTACTGCAAACTGTCCGTTTTCACTTAATAAAGAAAGTAATTTCGGAAATAGTTTCTGATGATTATCAGACCACTGCAAAGCCGCATTACTGAAAACGAGATCCCATTTTTCATCCGATTTATATAATTCTTCGATTGTTTCCTGTTTAAAACTTAAATTTTCGTTTTTAAATTCCAAAGATTTTTGAAGCATTTCAGCAGACGAATCGATTCCCAAAAACTGTGCATCAGGGAATTTATCTGAGAGAATTTTGGTTTGCTCGCCGGTTCCGCAGCCGATGTCAATGGCTTTTTTGAGATCTTCAGGTGTAATTTTTTCTGCTAAATCGAAAAAAGGTTGGTAGCGGATGTTTTTAAATTGGTTGTAGGTGTCGGGATTCCAGGGCATAATATTTAATTCGCTGATTTTTTAATATTTTTAAATCGTGCACGGATAACACAGATTTTCACAGAAAAATTCATGTTAATTGTAATTCAAATGTTTTGTTATTTTTTTACAAATAACCATTAATCATTCTGACAATATTGTGATTGATCTGATGCGTGTTAAAATTAACCAAAATTCCAAGATGTAGTATAGTTAATTTCAAATAATTGAGCAGTTGTTTATGATGAAATGGGCTTAATTCTTCAACTGATTTAATTTCAACTATAACTTTTTCTTCAACAATTATATCCGCACGAAAACCTAGATCCAAATCGATATTTTTGTAATAAACAGAAACGGGAATCTGACATTTAACATTCAAACCCTGAAGTTGAAGTTCTATCATCAAAGCCTTCTCATAAACACTTTCCAGCAATCCTAACCCAAGATTATTATACACCTCAAAAATAGATTTTCTAATAAGAAAAGTTAATTCATTTTCAGTTTTCATCATCTCTAATTTTTATTGATCGTACTTGTGTTTTTGTGTAAGTCATAAGTTTATTCAAATAAATTTATAAAAAAATCTGTGCAAATCTGTGAAATCTGTGCGCAAAAAAACAGTGCAACAAAAACTGTTACACTGCTAAATTTTTACATTGGTACATTCAGATTAGACCAATCCAAACTGCTCAAAATGATGCGTAAAATGTTTTCTCTGGAAAAGTTCCATCATCTCTTTATTCAAATGCCCGAATCTCGGATTATAGTGTTCCGCAAAAGGATTTTCTTTGAAATAAACGGTAAACTCTCTTAATGTTTCTATTAACTGAGTTTTAGCTGCGTCCAGATTTTTATTTTTATTCTGAGGAACTACACCTTCTTTCCATAAAGGATATTGTGCTCCCGGACGGATCTTTTTATCGGTGTACAGCCAATCCTGAAGCAGTTCTAATTTTTCGGCAGGAATTTCAGGGAAATCTTCCGGTTTCAAATTGCCGAAACCATTTCTCAAAACTTCTTCCAAATGCTCCACCATCAGTTGCGGCGTAAAATCTCCGAAAACGGGCTGCGTTTTTTCGGTTAAAGCATTTAATTTTTTCTGAATATTCTGAACTTTAAAATCAATAAACGGAGAATGTTTAGCCACCAAAGTTAAAATTGTAGCAACACAAACAACCTCATCTCTTTGATTGACAACTTCTACCAACCATTTCACAACTCCGGAAGGAATGTTTCTTCCCTTAACTCCACGGTTGATTTTTTCTTTAGCCGTTAAATAAACCGTAATTGTATCTCCTGCATAAACTGGTTTGAAGAACGAACAGTTTTCGAGTCCATAATTGGCGATAACAGGACCTTTCTTGCCTGAAACAAACAGTCCGGCTGCGGCAGAAAGAATGAAATATCCGTGAGCAACCGTTTTATCGAAAATAGTTCCTGATAAACTCGTTGCGTCTGTATGTGCGTAGAAATGATCCCAAGAAACATTGGAGAAATTAACGATATCTGCATCAGTAACCGTTCTTCCTGCTGTTTCCAGAGAATCACCAACTTCAACTTCTTCAAAATATTTCTGGAAAGGATGTTTATCAGAATATTTTTTCTCAGCTCCCTGCTGATAAACTTTTGTAATTGCCGTCAAAATATCCGGCGAACCTTGAATAGCCGTTTTCTGAAGGAAGAAATGAAGACCGTTCAGTCCACCCATTTCTTCACCGCCACCTGCTCTACCGGGACCTCCATGCATTAAAGTCGGAAGTGGAGAACCGTGACCTGTACTTTCTTTCGCATTGTCTCTGTTTAAAACGAAAATTCTTCCGTGCTGAGAAGCCATTTTCCAAGAAGTTTCAGCTACAAATTTCTCGTCGTGAGAAATAATTGATCCTACAAGACTTCCTTTTCCTCTTTTTGCCAACGCTGCAGCTTCTTCCGCATCTTTGTAAGGCATCAAGGTAGAAACCGGACCGAAGGCTTCGACATCGTGAGAGATATTTTTAGTGAACGGAGAATCATTTAAGAATAATTTCGGAGACATAAATGCACCGTTTTCGTAATCTGCATCTACCAATTCATGTTTTCCGTCGTAAATCAGTTCGTTTTCAGTTTTCAGAATGTCTACTTTTCTTAAAACTTCGTCATACTGCTGTTTTCCGACCAAAGAACCCATTCTTGTATCTCTGCTTAACGGATTTCCGATTTTTGTCTGGTCTAAAGCTTTAGACAAAGCATTCTGAACATCGCCAATTAAGTTTTCCGGAACGATAATTCTTCTGATTGCGGTACATTTCTGTCCGGCTTTCGTCGTCATTTCGGTACGAACTTCTTTGATAAATAAATCAAATTCCGGAGTTCCCGGTTTTGCATCCAATCCAAGAATTGAACAGTTCAAAGAATCTGCTTCCATATTGAAACGAACAGAATTTCCTGAAACTGAAGGTAAAGATTTTAATTTCTTCCCTGTCGTTGCAGAACCTGTGAACAATACTGAATCTCCATCCTGAACATAATCTAAAATATTTCCCGGTTCACCACAAACCAATTGAAGCGCACCTTCTGGAAGTACTCCACTTTCAATCATATCCTGGAAAACTGCATTCGTTAAATAGGAACCATAAGGCGAAGGTTTTACAATGCTAGGAACACCAGCCAACAAAGAAGTTGACAATTTTTCCAACATTCCCCAAACAGGAAAATTATAAGCGTTGATTTGCACTGAAACTCCTTCACTTGGCGTTAAAATGTGAGTTCCTAAAAAAGTTCCGTTGGCAGATATTTTCTGAGTTTCTCCATCTACCCAAAACGGAGTATTTGGAAGCATTCTTTTTGCCAATCCTGAGTATGTAAAGAACGTACCAAAACCTCCTTCAATATCTACCCAAGAATCTGCATGAGTTGCCCCTGTTTTATAGGATAGGTCGTAATATTTTTTCTTTCTTTCTAAAAGGTAAAGCGCTACTTTTTTCAACATTTCTCCACGATCGTAGAATGTCATCGATGAAAGGTTTTTGTAACCTACTGTTCTACCGTAATCAAGAGCCTGCTCAAAATTCAGCCCTTCCGTATCAGAAACAGCAACTTGCTCTCCTGTCACGGCATTGTACAAAGGAATTCCGTTTCCGGTACCTTCGATCCATTCGCCGTGGATATAGTTTTTTAATTTTTCCATATAATTTTAATTTAACAATGTATCAATTTAACAGTTTACCAATTGCTGATACATTTTTAGATTTATTTTAAATTTTAGTTTTCCGATTTATTTATAAATTCCAAAGTTTCATCAAATCTTTTGCTCCAGGGGAAAAAGTACTGTACCACCATTGGAATATGTTTTTTATTGATGAAAACAGGTTTTACATTGGGTTGATAAGGATGAAGTGCTTTTAAAAAATTTTCATTGGCCACTTTAATCGATGGATACGTTTTTTCACCAACATAAATCAAAAAAGGCGGTGTCTTTTCGTTGATAAAATAGATCGGAGAAGCGTCTTTCCATTTTTGCGGATCTTTGCTCCATGTAACATCATAATTACTTTGTGATGTTGGTGGATTTTTTTCCAGATAATTCTTCATATCAATTCCCGCAGCATCAATTAAAACAATCCCTGAAACTGTATTTTCCGGAATTTGATATTTTGGATTCATGACCGCAGAAGCCGCCAACTGACCGCCCGCTGAATGTCCTGAAACAAATATCTTTCGAGAATCTCCGTTGTATTTTTGAGCATTTTCTTTGGTAAACTGTATCGCTGCAGCTACCTCTTTCGTCATTTGATCGACGTCAGCATTCGGACTTAACGTATAATCCGGAATAACGGCAATGATATTTTTGCGGGCAAAGTTTTTACCCATCAGATTGTAGGTCTTTTTATTTCCTGTATTCCAGTTTCCGCCGTGTACAAAGATCAGAATAGGATAATTTTTATCAGTTTTCTTAGGCGTGAAAATATTTAATTTCACTTCGTTTCCTACATGGTTTTTTGTGAAGGAAATATCCTTGTAAGCAGATGTAGATTTACAACTGTTTAAAAGCAAACCCGTTAAGAAAATTATGCAGAAATTAAATTTCATATTACAAATACAATTTTAGATGAATCTGTTATTTTGGTTCCTGATAAGGATAGAATTTAACCAAACCTTCGTACAAACTTCTGTGAAGGATCGTTGCGTGATTGTCTGAATCCATCAATTTATATTCTACTCTCCAGTTTTTCTTATTTGATTTTTTCAGGATAGCATATAAATCTTCTGCATGTTTAACCATGACTTTATGCTCGCCCTTTCCGACAGAAAGGTAAACGAATTTCTTTGTATCAGAACCTTTCGATAATAATTGATTCGCCTGTTTCAAAAGACTTTCATCATCCCACCACAAACTCGGACTGATGATAAAATAATTATTGAACATTTCAGGTTTTTTCAGTAAGATTTCTGTTGCTAAAAGTCCGCCTAGCGATTGCCCAAATAAATATTTATCGGATGTTTTGAACTGACTTTCGATATAAGGTTTTAATTCCTTTTCCAAGAAATTAATGAACTTACCGGAATGTCCGGTTGTAGGATAATCTTTCTGTAAGTCTTTTAAATCGGTATGAAAAGTAAAGTCTCTTTTTCGGTCAATATTTGCAATTCCAACCACGATCGTTTCAGGCATTGCGTACATTAAGTTGAAGAACTGCACCAATCCTGTAACATGGATAAAGTCTTCGTTCATACTTCCATCCAAAAGATAGATGATTGGATATGATTTTGTTTTATCGAAATTTTGCGGAAGATAGATGTTTAGAGTTCTGTCTTCATTTAAAATTTCAGATTTTATAGTTCTGATTTCTCCTATAGTTAATGGTTTTACATTTTCAGTCTGGGCAAAAACCATGAATTGGAATGTAAATAAAATCGTGACGAAAATGAGGAGTTTTTTATTCATATTAAATTTCGTAGATCTGATTATTTTACGTCATCCCAAATACTGTAATCAACAACCTTGGTAGGAATTTGCTGAACATATTCTGTAAAAGGTTCACAAGGCAGAATCGCATCTTTTCCTTCTCTTGCTAACTCCTGATACAATTTTGTTCCTTCTGTTTTCCATTTAATCATTTCATCAGAAACATCACGGATGATTTTTGCAGGACTTCCAACAATTAATTTTCTCGAATCACATCTAAAGTTTGCAGGAACAAAAGCCAATGCACCGATAATACATTCATCACCGATAACGGCTTTATCCATGACAACAGCGTTCATTCCAACTAAACAGTTTCTACCGATGTGTCCGGAATGAATAATGGCTCCGTGACCGATGTGTGCCGATTCCTCCAAAATAGTTTCAATTCCTGGGAAAACATGAAGGGTACAGTTTTCCTGAACATTGGCACCGTCTTTCACAATAATTTTACCCCAATCCCCACGGATAACCGCGTTCGGACCGATATAAACTTCTTCGCCGATTTCCACATTACCAATAATCACCGCCTGCGGGTGAACATATGCGGAAGGTTTAATGATGGGACGAATGCCGTGGTATGAGTAAATGTTCATAAAATTTTTTGTTAAAAAATTAGTGTAACAATGCATCAGTTTACCAACGTAACAATTGAAAACTGCGCTAATTGTTACACTGATACATTGTTATATTGGTAAATGATTGAAAAAGTTATACTTTTTCAATCACCATTGCATAACCTTGACCGACACCGATACAAAGTGTACACAACGCATATTTTTTATTTTGCTTTTGAAGTTCCAATGCGGCAGAACCAATAATTCTCGCTCCTGAAACTCCAAGTGGGTGACCAATTGCAATTGCGCCTCCGTTTGGATTGACTCTTGAATCATCATCTTGTAAACCTAAACTTCTTGTTACCGCTAAAGATTGAGCGGCAAACGCTTCGTTCAGTTCGATAACATCCATATCTTCTAGTGAAAGATTTAATCTTTTCAAAATTTTATGAGTCGCTTCTACTGGTCCGATTCCCATAATTCTTGGCTCTACACCGGCCACTGATGAACCTAAAATCTTAGCTTTTGGCTTCAAACCATATTTTTTTACCGCTTCTTCGCTTGCTAAAATCAATGCTGCCGCACCGTCATTCATTCCTGAAGCGTTTCCGGCAGTTACTGTTCCGCCTTCTTTTTTAAAAGCAGGACGAAGTTTTCCTAAACCTTCCATTGACGAAGTCGGTTTTATAAATTCGTCAGTATCAAAGATTTTCGGCTCGCCCTTTCTTTGTGGAATTTCAACTTTTACAATTTCTTCCGCCAGTCTTCCGCTTTCCTGAGCTTTGGTAGCTTTCTGCTGTGACCAAAGGGCAAATTTATCCTGATCTTCACGGCTGATATTGTGCATTTCTGCTAAATTTTCAGCAGTGTCGCCCATTGCGTCAACGCCATACATTTCTTTCATTTTGGGATTTACAAATCTCCATCCGAAAGTGGTGTCAAACATCTGGCTGTCTCTTCCAAAAGCGGTACTTGGTTTTGACATGACATAAGGCGAACGTGTCATGTGTTCAACTCCTCCCGCAATGTAAATTTCACCTTCACCGGAAGCGATCGAACGGAAAGCATTGGCAACCGCCGACATTCCTGAAGCGCACAGTCTGTTGACGGTTTCGCCTCCAATTTTGTACGGAAGACCAGCCAGTAAAAGTCCCATTCTTGCTACGTTTCTGTTATCTTCACCCGCCTGATTGGCGCATCCGAAAATAACATCCTCAATTTCCTCAACAGGAACTTCAGGGTTTCTTGCAACAATTTCTTTAAGAACGATTGCTGCCAAATCATCGGCTCTCACTTCTGATAATCCTCCGCCTAATTTTGAAATGGGAGTTCTGATATAATCTATGATGTATACGTTGTTCATGATATTTCAATTTGAAAATGTGTTAATTTGAGAATTTGAAAATGAAATAATTATTATTTAATTTACTGAATATTTGATGCTTGCTTTCTTAATTTTAAAGCCTTTTTTAAAGAAAATGGTTTGTATACGAAATCTTTTCCGAACATATCTTTAGCATTTTCTTCTATTGTATTTTTAAATCCGGTTTCTTTGCGCAATTTATTAACATTCTTCTCATTTTTTATGGGCCAAATGAAGTTCACAAAATCTTCCTTTCCATCTTTATTAATGAAGAATTCTCCAGCTCCCTGAGTTCCGTAAATTTGTTCCTTTCCACTGTTCATTAAGAACCTGTCTTCCATCATCGCAGCTAAAGTAAAAGGTATTTCTTTTTGTTTTCCTGCATTTTTAATGATTGGTAAATATTTTCCGATTTTATTTGAATGTTGGATGACATACCAAGCCGATCGATTAGTAGGTTCTCCAACGAGAGATTTTCCTGGATAGCCGTATTGAGAAATAATTTTGTCAATTTTTCGCATATTCAGAGTGTCTATATCAACGACTAATTGCCATTGTTTTTCCTCAAAATCTTTTTCGTCGATATTTAATTCTTTTAGAATCTCGCTTTTTTTCTCAGCAGTAATATCATTGTCGAACAGTCTTCTGTAAGTTTGATCTAATCTAAGAATTTCATCTAATTCTTTCTTCAGGTTCTCATTAATCCCTTGCTGTTGAGCATTTACAAAACTTAGGAAAAACACTAAGACAAATGTTACTAAATATTTCATTCAATTTAACTTATAGTTCAATCACTTTTTTCCCGATTTTATACACTGTTCCTACGAATTTCGCCACCAAATCATCATTCTGGTTGGTTATTTTAATATCGTAAATAGCGGTTTTTCTGGTATTGTTGACCAAAGTGCTTTCTGCTCTGAAAATATCGCCTTCTTTTCCGGCTTTCGTGAAATTGATGATACAATTTAGCGCAACCGCTGCGTCTCCGGAATTGTTGGACGAAAATGCCAGTGCAGAATCTGCAAAAGCGAATGTGACCCCTCCGTGAACCGTTTTCAGCCCGTTAATCATATCTTTTTTGATGGGCATTTCTATTAAACAGTAATTTTCTTTTACCTCAATCAGTTTGATGCTCATCCATTGGGAAAAATAGTCCTGACCGAGCATATAATCTGCAACCTGTTTTGGATTCATTAGTTTTTATTTATCTTTTTAAATTTAATCACATCTCTCCAAGAATAATCTCTGCCGTCTAAAATAAAATACATTAAAAAAATGCCTGCGAAATAAATTGTAAAACCAATGATATTGAAGCCTTGCTCATCCTCCCATCCTAAAAATAAAAGACAAGCTTGAGCAGAAAAAAAGCAATCAAAAAGATGAAAGCTCTCATCAATGATCTCAGAAAATTCTTTAATGTAAAAATCCTTTTAAGCATCGTCTTTAAAATTCTACTTACTGTGACTAAAATTTATTTTTTATTTAATATTTGCTCGTTATTTCCTCATATAATTCATCAGACAGCTCGTCATAAATACTCATTGTTTTTCCGAAAATTACCTGTTCATTCGTTAAATCATCAGCTGAATTTTCTGAAGCATCCAAAGCATTTAAATCTATTCCTTCTTCAATGGCAATTCGTTTAATGAGATCTTTATATTTTTCATTGAACTTTCCCAACAAATCCAGCTTTTCATCATCATTGACTGTCGAAAGTTCCTCAATAATATATTCTTTTTCGATGGAAAGCCTTGTTTCCAATTCGGCTTTAAAGCCAGTTAAATCCATCAACATTTATTTTATTGGTTCTTTTTGAAAAAGCCCATCAACTTGTCCGCGAAAAGACTTACTGTAAACATTCCTGAAAAATAAATAATTACAAAACCCCAACTGAACATTCTTTCATCTTCTGCGGTTTTAAAACGATTATCTGTTAAATAAAATATTCCTCCTACAAATATTGTCGAGAACAATGCTACTGCAAAAGATGAGATTATTTTTTTCTGAGTCATGATTTTTATAATTTAACAATGAAACAGTTTACCGAAAAATGCTTCGACAAGCTCAGCATGACAATACGATTGCTACATTGTTAGATTGATATATTGTTACATTTTACGAAGCAACGGACTTTGTCTGTATCTCTCTTCCTGATATTCTTCGTAAAGATTCTGTAAAGTTTCAGAGATTTCTGCATATCCAATTTCTTTTCCCCAAGCCAGTAATCCTTTTGGATAATTGACACCCTTCTGCATCGCCAATTCTAAGTCTTCGTCAGTAGCAATCCCTAATCTTTTTGCTTCAACCGCTTCATTAATCAACATGGAGATAATTCTTAAAAATATCTGCTGATATAGTGCATTGTCTTTTACAGGTTCCGTTTTTACAGCATCCTCAGCATAATCATAGAAGCCTTTTCCGGTTTTCCTTCCGTGAAGTTTGGCTTCAGACATTCTTTGCTGAAGTAGCGAAGGCTTGTATTTGGGATCGTAAAAATATTCGTTGTAAACAGTTTTTGTTACGGAGAAATTAACATCAACACCAATGAGATCCATTAATTCAAAAGGTCCCATTTTGAAATTTCCTAAAGTTTTCATGGCATCATCAACCTGTTCTACCGTTGCGATGTTTTCCTCAACAATTCTTAAACCCTCTCCGTAAAAAGGACGGGCAATTCTGTTGACGATAAATCCAGGAATATCTTTGGCAATAACCGGAACTTTGCCCCAATCTTTCATTAGACTGTACATTTTTTCGGCTAAAGATTTTTCTGTGAGTAAAGATGGAATAATTTCAACCAAAGGCATCAGAGGAGCCGGATTAAAAAAGTGAATTCCGATGAAACGCTCCGGTTTTTGCAGTTCTGCACCGAGAGAAGTTATGGAAATGGATGATGTATTGGAAGCAATCACACAGTTTTCAGAAACATGTTTCTCTAATTCTGTGAAAACTTTGGTCTTGATTTCCTTATTTTCAATGATGGCTTCAATGACTAATTCGCAGTCTATGAAGTCCTTCAATTCAGTAGCAATGGAAATATTGGATAAAATTTCAACCATTTTTTCTGATGAAATCTTTTGCTTATCGACCAATCTGCTTAATGTTTTTTCCAGACCTACGGTTGCCGTTTCTACCTGTTTTGCGTTGGCGTCGTAGACCCAAACTTTGCATCCATTCGTTGCAGCTACCTGTGCGATGCCAATTCCCATAGTTCCGGCACCGATAATTCCTACATATTTCATAATGTAACAGTGTATCAATGTAACAATGTAACAATCTCTGTCATGCTGATCTCGTCGAAGCACTTCATTGGTAAACTGCTACATTGGTACATTGTTATATTAATTCTTACTTTCCTTTATATTCAGGTTTTCTTTTCTCTAAAAATGCACTTACACCTTCCTTGAAATCTTCTGTTTCAGCGGCTTCCTGCTGTAAATCTCCTTCGAGTTCCAATTGATCTTTCAATGAATTATTATAAGAAGCAGCGAATGCTTTTTTGGTTAATTTTAAACCCACCGTCGGCATATTCGAAACCTTTTCTAAAATTTCCATTGATTTTGAATTGAATTCTTCTTCAGTAAAAACCTCAGCTACCAAACCATAAGATTTTGATTCTTCAGCCGATAATTTTTTACCGGTAAATGCCAAGTAATTGGCCAATTGTCTTCCTAATAATTTAGGTAAGAAATAAGTTCCACCCGTATCAGGAATTAAACCAATATTTGAAAATGCCTGAGCAAAATATGCTTTATTATTGGCTAAAACAAAGTCACAAATCAGTGCCAACATAGCACCGGCACCGACTGCAGGACCATTTACCAAAGCCACAACAGGCTTTTTGCAACGGGTAATTTCAAGCACCAAAGGATTGTAATAATCGGTTACAATTCTTCTGATAATATCGTCATCATGATGATCGTTACCTTGAACGAAAGCATCATCTAAGTTCTGACCAGAACAAAAAGCTCTTCCTCTTCCTGAAATCGCCACGCATCTTACCGTAGGATCATCGCTGCACTCTTTAATGAAATCTTTTAAATCTCCTAAAGACGGCTTTGTAAGCGCATTCATAGTATCAGGCTGATTGAGGTAAGCGATTTTTAATTTTCCGTCAAAATGAGATTCAATATCGAGTTGTGTATACATAGTATTAATTTTTTAAATTTAATAATGTACTAATTTAATAATAAAAATGTAGCAATGTATCAGTTTACCAATATAACAATGTTCTTAACATTGGTAAATTGTTACATTATTAAATTGCTACATCAATTAGTGGCATTTAAAATAATCAAACGGTTCCAGACAGTCTAAGCACTGATACGAAGCCTTACATAAAGTAGACCCGAATCTGCTGATTTGCTTGGAATTCATCGAACCGCAGCGAGGGCATTTTTTCGGTTTCCCGATATGATTTTCGTCTGCTCCTTTTTCAGGAGGTGAAATTCCGTAAACACGGAGTTTTTCTCTCGCTTCATCCGTCAGCCAATCTGTCGTCCAAATCGGAAACATTTTGGTAACGACTTTCGCATCCCAACCGTTTTCCTTCATGATTTTGATGATGTCTTCCTCAATGGTAAACATGGCGGGACAGGCAGAATACGTCGGCGTAATCGTTACTTCGCAAGAATTTTCGCTGGTAATTTTCGCTTCTCTTACAATGCCCAATTCCACGATATTGATCACCGGAATTTCCGGATCGGGGACTAATTCTAATATTTCTAAAGGATTTTTCAATTTCAAATCTAACAATTTAACAGTGTATCAATGTAACAATCATTGCTAGACTGTTACATTGATATATTGGTACATTTTTTACTACCACGTACAACCAGGATAAGCTCTCTGCATATACTGCAATTCACAAAGAATAAATCCAAAGTATTCAGTGTGATAACCTGTTCTTGATTTTGGCTGCATGAAAGGATTTGTTGGGTATTCCAAACCGAAATCTGCGAAATCTTTGATTGTAATTGATACAAAATCTTCATACAAAGCATCAGTATTTGGAGCGATATTTAAAGCAATTAAATCATCTTCACCTTCTGTTTTTGCGAATAGACCTTTGGTGTATTCCCAGATATTTTCGATGGATCTTTCCAGACGCATTTTACTTTCTTCAGTACCCTGTCCGAAAATTTTCATCCATGACGCAGCGTGCGTGTAATGATATCTTACTTCTTTCAAAGATTTCTGAGCTATGGCTGAAAGTTCTTCGTTCGTTGAATTCGACAAAGCTTCGTACATCAGTTTTTGATACACAGAAAAAACATACACTTTCAAAATGGTCTGAGCATAATCTTCGTTGGGAAGTTCTGTCCAGTGTGCGTTTAAATATTCGTGCTCATATCTCAGGAAAGCCAAATCATCTTCACTTTTTCCGTTATCGGCAACTCTCGAAGCGTACACGTAAAAATTGTTGGCCTGACCGAGCTCATCCAAAGCAATGTTTGTCAAAGCAATATCTTCCTCAAGATAAGGACCTTCACCACACCACGCAGACAAACGCTGTCCCATAATGAAACTGTCGTCTGCTAGTTTTAATAAATAATTATATAATGGGTTCATTATTTTAGCTTTTGCTGTTAGCTGTTAGCTATTGGCCAATTGCCAGCAGCTAACAGCCAATCGCTGTTTTACATATTTTTCACATCATTAGGAATATCATAGAACGTCGGATGACGGTACAATTTGTCATCAGCAGGATCGAAGAATGCTTCTTTATCGATTCCTTCCGAAGTCACGATATATTTACTTGGAACTACCCAAACAGAAGTTCCTTCTTTTCTTCTTGTATAAACGTCTCTTGCGTTCTGCAAAGCCATTTCTGCTGTTGGCGCCTGTACAATTCCAACGTGTTTGTGAGATAATCCCGGTTTAGTCTGAATAAACACTTCCCACATATCTAAATTTGCCATATTTTTTTTCTAAAGATTTAGAGTTTTTTTGATTTTAAATTTTTCTTGAAATATAAAAGTCCGGTCATTAAGAACAAACTATAAATTACTACAAATGGAAGTCCTCCAATTTTCGCTTCATCTCTAAACATATTTTTACCAAAAAATAAATAATATGAAATATTTGTAGTAATTAAAGAAAAAAATGAAATTATTGAAAATATATTCCAGTTTGATAATTTTGTTTTGCTTAAAATTCTATATAAAATTTCAATTATTACATAAGATGGAATTGCGATTACAAAACCAAAAACAATTGACAAAAACACAAACGTGAAATAATCATTAAAGTCAAATTTTCCGTCGTTATATCCAACAAATAATGTATAAAAAAGCGGAGAGACAACTACAACGAGAAGCCAAGTTTTAATAATATAATAATCTCCAAATCTTCCTTTATACACTTCTAAAATTTCTTAAATTTTTTCTGTTTGTTTTTCCGCAAAAGCTTTCGCTGCCTCTTTTACCCAAAGGTTTTCCTGCTGTGCTTTTACTTTGGTCTGCAGTCTTTTTTTGTTTGCAGGGCCGTTCCCTTTTAAGATTTCCATGAATTCATCCCATGGAAGTTCTCCGAAATCGTAATGTTGTCTTTCCTCGTTCCATTTTAAGTCTTTATCCGGAACGGTTAGGCCTAAAAATTCAGCCTGAGAAACCGTAACGTCGATAAATCTCTGACGGAGACTGTCATTGCTCTCTCTTTTCACTCTGTAGTTCATCGAGATTTTAGAGTTGGGCGAACTGTCGTCATTCGGGCCAAACATCATTAAAGCCGGCCACCAAAAACGGTTTAACGAAGCCTGAGCCATTTCTTTCTGTTGTTTTGTACCACGACAAAGTGCCATCAAAATCTCGTAACCTTGTCTTTGGTGAAAAGATTCTTCTTTACAGATTTTCACCATCGCTCTTGAATAAGGACCGTAAGAATTCCCCATCAACATTACCTGATTCATGATTGCAGCACCATCAACCAACCAACCGATTGCGCCAATATCTGCCCAGCTCAAAGTTGGATAATTGAAAATACTTGAATATTTTGCTTTTCCTTCCAACATATCTTCGTAAGTCGCATCTCTGTCGGCTCTGATGGTTCCGTTTCCTAAAGTTTCAGTTGCAGAATAAAGGTATAAACCGTGACCTGCTTCATCCTGAACTTTAGCCAAAAGAGCCATTTTTCTTCTCAGTGAAGGCGCTCTTGAAACCCAGTTGGCTTCCGGCAACATCCCGACAATCTCAGAATGCGCGTGCTGTGAAATCTGACGAACCAATAATTTTCTGTAATCGTCGGGCATTACATCTTTCGGTTCTACTTTATTTTCGTCGTGTACGTATTGTACGAATTTTTCTAAATCCATAATTTTTTCAATTTAGCAATGTGTTAATAATTTAACAATGTACCAATTTAACAGTTTACCAATGAAATGCTTCGACAAGCTCAGCAAGACAAATTGATTGTTACATTTTTACATTGGTAGATTGTTACATTAGTTAATTAAACATCATAATTAAGCATCACCACATTCGTAGTCGGATGACACTGGCAAGTCAGAACAAAACCTCTGGCTACTTCGTCTTCGGTAAGCGCGAAATTTTTCTCCATGAAAACTTCTCCTTCGAGAACTTCCGCTTTACACGTACAACAAACTCCTCCTTTACAAGCGAAAGGTACAGGAAGATTGTCTTTCAATGCTTTATCTAAGATACTCTCTTTTTTTGAATTCAAATGGAACGAATATTCATCATCATCGATAATCACCGTTACCATACTTTCAATATTGGCAATTGCTTTGAATTCATCACTCATTTCCGCAGAATCTTCTTCATCCGGAGCCGAGAAATATTCAAACAAAACCTGAATGGCAGGTACTTTTTTATCTTTCTTTAAATAATCAGAAATCCCTTTAATCATATCCGAAGGTCCACAAATAAAATAAGTAGCTTCCTTTACGTCGATGTCTGTATATCTTTCAAATAAATGGTCTAATTTTTCCGGAGAAATTCTTCCTTCAAAAATCGGGTCTGCGTGTTTTTCACGGCTTACCAGATACACTACTTTCAGTCTTCCGTTGAACTGCTCAACTAACTTATCAATCTCAGCTTTTTTCATCACATGATTCATGCTTCTGTTGCTATAGAAAAGATACGCATTTGAATTAGGTTCCTGATAAAGGCTTTCCTTCAGATTCGAAAGAATCGGGCTGATTCCGCTTCCTGCTGCCAATCCAACGTAAGTTTTTGTATTGCTTGGATGATAAGAAGTATTGAAACCGCCCATCGGAGGCATCACTTCCAAAACCTCATCCATGTGAAGATGCTCATTGAAATATCCTGAAACTTTACCGTTTTCCAAAAGCTTAACCAAAACTTCCAGCGTGTTGCTTTTTTCGCTCGGTGCATTGCAGATGGAATAAGAACGGCGTTCTTCGTTACCGTTTACCATGAGTTTAAAATTCAGATACTGCCCCTGTTTAAATCTGAATTTATCTTTCAGTTCCTCAGGAATTTCCAATGCTACATTCACTGCATCATTAGTATCTTTCTGAACTTTTACAGTTTTTAATTTATAAAATGAATTCATTCTTTATTAAGCTAAATAAAACTAACTAACATTTGTTAGGTAAAATTAAAAAGAAAATTCCATTCTGCAAAAAGTTTGATGACAATTGTTTAATTTTTTAACGGTTACAAATAATTCCTCAAACAAAAAATAGCCTTAAGTATTTTGAATACAGGAATCCGCGTTTTGCAAACATTATGTTTCTGAATTCTCATCAACTTTGCTTTATTAAAATCAAGATAAAATGAAAAAAGTAAAATTGGGAAATCAAGGGTTAATCATTCCGAACATCGGTTTGGGCTGTATGGGAATGACGGGTTTTGGCGATGCAGATATGTATGGTAAATCTGATGAGCAGGAAGCGGTTGCCACCATTCACCGTTCTTTGGAACTGGGCGGAAATTTTCTAGACACTGCCGATCTGTACGGTCCTTTTACAAACGAAAAGCTCATTGCAAAAGCGATTGACGGAAAACGTGACCAGTACATCATTGCAACAAAATTCGGCTGGGAGATTGATGACAACGAACAGGTAACCTGGAAAATAAATGGGCAGAAAGATTATGTAAAAAAATCTGTTGAAAGGTCTCTTAAAAATCTGAAAACTGACTACATTGACCTTTACTATATGCACCGTCTCGACAAAAATATTCCGGTTGAAGAAACGGTGGGCGCAATGAGCGACCTTGTGAAAGAAGGAAAGATAGGCTACATCGGTCTGTCTGAAGTTTCTTCGGAGACGGTAAAAAAAGCGCACGCAGTTCATCCCGTTACTGCTGTACAAAGCGAATATTCTCTGTTTGAAAGAACTGTTGAAGAAAAAGGCGTGATTAAAACTCTGGATGAACTGGGAATTGGTTTTGTGGCGTATTCTCCCCTGGGAAGAGGATTTCTTTCCGGAAACATCAGATCGGTGGATGATTTGCCGGAAAATGATTTCAGAAGAGGCATTCCAAGATTTCAGGATTCCCATTTTCACAAAAACATTGAGCTGGTGGAAGCGATTGAAAATATGGCGGAAGATAAAGGAATTACTTCTTCCCAACTGGCTCTGGCTTGGATTATCAGCAAAGGAATTGTTCCCATTCCCGGGACGAAACGCCGAACTTATCTTGAACAGAATATTGAAGCCAGCCAAATTGTTTTAAGCGAAAATGACCTTGCAAAACTGGAAAGTATTGTACCTTTAGGAACAGATACGGGTGCGCCTTACGATGAGTTCAGTATGGGACTTTTGGATTATTGATTTTAATAACTCTCGCAGATTAAGCAAATTTTGCAGATCTATTTTAAAATTAAACCTCGCCTATTTTTTTAATTTGAGAGGTTTGATCATCAAAATATTTATTAGTTGCGATTCGAAGATATAAATTAAAACGCAATACGACTGCAGCCCGACTTGAGCGGAAATCCTTTTTTGCCAGCTCCTCAAGTTCAACTTAGATGAAATCGTCTGCAAAAAAGATTGGGAGCGGAAGGCGGATTAAGCTGCCCAAATCATTACCTTTAATATTTAGAATTTGTAGTTATGAATACAATAAAATCAATTTCAGATTTTCACAGATTACTTTCACTTCCGGAGCCGAAACATCCGCTGGTGAGCGTAGTCGATCTGTCGAAAAGTATCTTTATTGAAGATGAGGTCTGGAAGGGCTTTACCAACCGTTTTTACTGCGTTGCTCTGAAACGTGAGGCGACCGGCAAAATACGGTACGGCCAGCAACATTATGATTATGATAAGGGTGTTTTGAGTTTTACAGCCCCCAATCAGGTGCAATATCTTGATTTGCAGACAATGGATTGTGAAAGCAAAGGTTTTGTTTTGATTTTTCACGAAGATTTTCTGCTGAAACATTCTCTGGTAACTACGATTTCAAACTACGGATTTTTCTCATATGCAGTGAACGAAGCGCTGCATCTTTCTGAAGATGAGGAAAATGACTTGCTCGAAATATACAGTAAAATAGATAAAGAATGCAGTCACATTGATAAATATACGCAGGAAATTATCCTTTCGCATATCGAGACTTTGCTCCAGTATTCCAACCGTTTTTATGAGCGGCAGTTTATCACAAGAAAAAACAATAACCATCAGTTACTGGTGAAATTTGAAAAGTTTCTGAATGAATATTTTGATAAAGAATCTTCTGAAAAAGGGCTTTTAACGGTTCATCAGATTGCCGAAGCGATGAATCTTTCCCCGAACTATCTGAGCGATCTTCTGCGTTTTCATACCGGACAGAATACTCAGCAACACATTCACGAAAAGCTCATCAGTAAAGCGAAAGAGAAACTTTCAACCACAGAATTATCAGTAAGTGAAATTGCTTATGAACTGGGATTTGAGCATTCGCAGTCTTTTTCTACACTTTTTAAAAAGAAAACGCATTTGTCGCCATTGGAATTCAGGCAGTCATTTAACTAAAACAAATCCTGCCTGATATTATTTTTATGTGTTCTCCCCCACTCGGAAAGTGCTGCTATAACCGGCTTCAGCGTTTTGCTGTAATCTGTAGAAATATATTCTACCACCACAGGCATTTGCTCGCTGTGAACGATTCTTTTCACGAAACCGTTTAATTCCAAATCTTTCAACTCATTTGAAAGCACTCTTGCCGAAATTCCGGCCACCATTCTCTGCAGTTCATTAAAGCGGATACTTCCGTGTTCCTGGAGTGCGATGATGATTTTCAGTTTCCACTTTCCCCCGATGACGTAAATGGCATCTTCCACCGACGATAAACTTTCGGTGCATCTTACTTTTGTCATTGGCTCTTCCAATTCGAGATTATTTCCCATAATTTCCACCTAATACTTACCCAAAGGTTACTACTAACCTTTTGTTCACTACTTACTTTTAATAAGCAAATATACATAATTTTGCTACAGAAATTTTTAATCATTAAAAATGAATGTGCCGACGAGGCTATTCATCAACCCTTAAAAAAAGTTATTCATATATGAAAAATGTACTTCACATCATCACCAGCCCGAGAAAAGAAATGTCTGCAAGCAGAAAATTAGGAAATGCAGTTATTGAAAAAATTCAGGAAAAATATTCGGGAGCTGTTATAAAAGAACGTGACCTGACAGAAAATCCGGCTCCACTTTTAGAGGAAAAACACATTAACGCTTTTTTCACACCGGCAGAAAATCATTCTCCTGAACAGGCAGAAATTAACCAATATTCAATTGGACTGATTTCAGAATTGCAGGAAGCTGATATTATTGTACTGGATTCCCCGATGTATAATTTTTCGGTTCCTGCGAGCCTCAGAGCTTATTTTGATTTTACGTCGAGAGCGGGATATACTTTCAAATACGATGAAAACGGCCCAAAAGGTTTGTTGAATGATAAGAAACTGTATGTTGCCTTTACTTCAGGAAATATTTATTCCGCAGGTCCCAATGAAGCCCTTGATTCCAACGTTCCTTTTGTCAAAAATATTTTTGGCTTTTATGGCGTTAACAACATCAGCGTCTTTCGTGCAGAAGGTCTTGCAATACCCGGAATGATGGAAAATGGCTTAAATAAAGGAATTGAAAGCATTGTTATTGATTAATTTTAGATTAAAATAAAAAAATTCTCACGCAGATTGAGCTCATTATGCCGATTAAATTATCTGCTGAATTGGCTTGATCTGCGTGAGATTTAAAGAAAATTAAGACTGCAAAATCTGCAGTCTTTATAGTTTATTCTTCAACTGCAAAAAGCAAACGCTCCCCAAATTTTTCTTCATTGATTTTTCCGTTTTCGTAAACCAGATTTCCGTTGACGAAAGTGTGTGTGACTTTTGAATGAAATTCAGTTCCTTCCAGCGGACTCCATCCGCATTTGTAAAGGATATTTTCTTTAGAAACGGTCTGTTTATCTTTAAAATCTACTAAAACCAAATCTGCCTTGTAACCTTTTCTGATGAAGCCTCTTTTTTCAATTCTAAACAAAACCGCAGGGTTGTGACACATTTTTTCTACCAGTTTATCCAGAGAAATCTTTTGGTTGATGCAATGCTCAAGCATCTGGCTTAGAGAATGCTGTACCAAAGGCGCTCCGGACGGGCATTTCGGATAAACATTCTGTTTTTCTTCCCACGTGTGTGGCGCGTGGTCTGTTGCAAGTACATCGATTCTGTCATCCAGCAACGCTTCCCAGAGACCGTCTCTGTCTTTCTCAGTTTTTACTGCGGGGTTCCATTTGATTAAACCGCCTTTTGTTTCGTAATCTTCATTGGTAAATGTCAGATGATGAACGCAGACTTCTGCCGTTATTTTTTTCTCCTTTAAAGGAATATCATTTCTGAAAAGTTCCATTTCTTTTGCCGTAGACAAATGGAACACGTGAAGCCTCGCACCGGTTTTTTTCGCCAGCTCCACCGCTTTTGAAGAAGATTTGTAGCAGGCTTCTTCGCTTCTGATTAGGTGATGAAATTTCACGGGAATATCTTCGCCGTATTCATCCATATATTTCTGCGTATTTTCTCTTACAGTCGCTTCGTCTTCGCAATGAACGGCAATCAGCATTTTGGTGTTGCTGAAGATCTTCTCTAAAGTTTCGGGATTATCCACCAGCATATTTCCGGTGGATGATCCTAAAAACAACTTGATTCCGGGAACATTTCTGGGATTTGTTTTTAAAACTTCCTCTAAATTATCGTTCGTTCCGCCCATCATAAAACCGTAGTTAGCAAAAGATTTTTGGGATGCGATTTCGTATTTATCCGCTAATAACTCTTGGGTTACAGCATTGGGAACCGTGTTCGGCTGTTCTATAAAGCTTGTAGTTCCGCCTGCGATTGCAGAACGGGATTCAGATTCGATGTCGCCTTTGTGCGTCAAGCCTGGCTCGCGGAAATGAACTTGGTCATCAATAATTCCGGGCAAAAGATATTTTCCTGATGCGTCTATAATCTGATCAGCTTCATCAGAAATATCCGAACCGATTTTTGAAATTAAATCATCCTCAATAAGAATATCGCTTTGGAAAATCTTTCTTTCATTGACGATTTGGGCGTTTTTTATTAGAATTTTCATTGGTAAAGATTAAAAAATAACCCGAACTCAGCCGGGCAAAAAATATTAAATATAGTTATTTGTCGAGGTAATGGCCTAAAGCACGTACAACGGTGACTAAAATTCTGTCTTCAAAAATTTCATAAACGAATCTGTCTTTTTTATTAATTTTCCTGCTCTTGAGCGTGGATAGGTCTGGATTTCTTCAAGAAAAGATTCTACTTTTTTCACTTCAGATCTGTTTCCTGATTTTTTATTTTTCAAATATCTCTTTTGGCATTGTCAGAACAATTAATCTATACTTGCCCATAGCTCATCAGTGGTTGTAGGTTTTAATTTTCCTGTCTCTACATCTTTTCTGGCTTTCTCAATTTCAGCTTTCAATTCTTCATAAATGTAAGAATTGTCTTCTTCAGTTTTTTTTGCCTTTATGCCCAAAGCTTTCAAAATCCCTACAAATGTTTTGATTTCTTTTTCATCCGTAAATTTATCGTAAATGTGGTCATAACTAAAATTTTATACAAATTTAAAAAAAATTAAGTTGAGTTGAAACGTATCAGCTTGTGGCCATAAAATTAAGATTTATGAATGAATTTTAATCTTCAAAATAAAATATCACATTCTAAATATTTACATTTGCACAATTAAAATGTAAATCTTGTATAAAAAATTATTCGGACAAACGGCGGTTTATGGGCTGAGTTCTGTTTTGGTAAGAATTTTTCCTTTTTTAGTTGCACCCGTTATTACCAATGCGTACGGTCCTTCTGCTGCATCGCCATTTGTAGACTGGTATTCTATTGCTGGCGTGATTACAGTTCTCCTTACACATGGGATGGAAACCTCATTTTTCCGTTTTGCACAGGAGAAAGAGATTGATAAAAAAACTCTCGTTTCTACCTGTTCGATGAGTATTTTAGCAATAGGTTTTATTTATTTAGTTTTAGGATACACCTTCAGACAGGATTTAGCCAACGCTTTCGAAACACCCGATCAGGTCAGCTATCTGGTGATGTTTCTTTTCATTTTGACGTTTGATGCATTTTCAACCATTCCATCTGCGGTTTTAAGGCTTGAAGGAAAGCCAGTTCTGTACACAGCATCAAAGGTGATTGGTTCAGTAGTATATTTTTCACTAACTTATTTTTTTATTGTAATTCTTCCGGAATACCCTCAAGGAATTTTAGGTTTGAAATATGACCCCGAAATTGGTGTAGGTTATGTCTTTATCGCAAATCTTATTCAGAGTATCATCACTTTATTGATTGTAGGAAAGGAATTTGTGAATTTCAGTTTTAAAAAATTCAGTTTTCCACTCTGGAAAAGGATTATGAACTATTCCTGGCCTGTAATGGTTGCGGGGTTGGCGGGAATTATTAATCAGACTTTAGACCGTCAGTTTTTAAAATATCTCCTGCCGGAAAATCAGGCTAAACATCAAATTGGTGTGTATGGTTCGGTTTACAAAATTGCAACTTTCATTACAGTTTTCAGACAGGCATATCAGTTAGGTATTGAGCCCTACTTTTTCTCAAGTTTTAAAGATAAAAACAATCATAAAACATATGCGGTCTTAATGGATGTTTTCGTCATCTGTAACTGTTTAATCTTTGCCGGCCTGATGGTTAATTTACAGTGGATCTCTGAAAAATATTTGGGCGACCCAATGTATTTCGAAGGAATCGAGATTATACCTTACGTTATGCTCGGAGCTTTATTCTTAGGAATTTATCTGAATCTTTCAATTTGGTACAAGTTATCAGACCAGACAAGAGTTGGGCTTTATATTTCATTGATAGGAGCTGCAATTACGATTCTCATCAACTTTTTATTTATACCAAAGTACGGATATTGGGCAAGCGCCATCGCTGCACTCACTACGTATGGAAGTATGATGGTAATTTCTTACATTTGGGGCAGAATTCAGTATCCTATTCATTATAACATTAAAAAAATCGGAGTTTATATTGTTTTTTCGGTTGTCATTTCGATGATTTCGTTTTATTTTTTCAGAACCAATTATTTTATCGGGAACGGACTTTTTCTCTTCTTCATCGGATTCCTGATATACAACGAACGTACGATGATCAATAAAATTCTCAGAAAATCATAATTTAAACATTAAACTTTATAAAAGATCAACACATGAAAATAATAGTACCAATGGCTGGCCGTGGTTCAAGACTTCGCCCTCATACTTTAACTGTACCGAAACCACTGATTCCTATCGCAGGAAAACCAATTGTACAGAGATTGGTGGAAGATATTGCAAAAGTTGCGGGAGAAAAAATTGAAGAAGTGGCCTTCATCATCGGAGATTTCGGTCCTGAAATTGAAAAATCTCTTTTGGATATTGCAGCTAAATTAGGTGCCAAAGGAAGCATCTATCATCAGCTGGAACCCCTGGGAACCGCGCACTCTTTGAAATGTGCCGAGGCCTCAATGGAAGGAAATGTAGTGATTGCTTACGCAGACACCCTGTTCCGTGCAGATTTTATTTTAGATAAAAATGCCGATGGAGTTATTTGGGTAAAAAGTGTGGAAGATCCTTCTGCTTTTGGTGTTGTGAAATTAGACAACTACGGATTCATCACTGATTTCGTGGAAAAACCACAGGAATTTGTTTCAGATCTTGCCATTATCGGAATTTACTATTTTAATTCTGCCGAAAAACTAATGTCTGAAATCAATTATATCATGGATAACGACATTAAAAACGGTGGAGAATATCAGCTGACAACCGCTCTGGAAAACCTGAGAGCTAAAGGTGGAAAATTCAGTTTGGGAAAAGTAAACGACTGGATGGACTGCGGAAACAAAAATGCTACGGTAGAAACCAATTCAAAGATTCTGGAATACGAAAGAGAAGCGATGTCAAACTTTCCAACCTCTGCAAAAATTGAAAATTCTTTAATTATTCAGCCTTGTTTTATCGGTGAAAATGTGAAGATTTCAAATTCGAAAGTAGGACCTGGCGTCTCTTTGGGAAATAATACAGAAATTGTGAACTCAAACATAGAAAACTCCCTGATTCAGGAAAACACGAAGATCAACCACGGCAACCTTTCAAACTCAATGATTGGAAACTCTGCACAGTATTTCGGTGTTGCGAGAGAAATTTCTCTGGGAGATTTTTCTGTTTTAGACTTTTTATCCAAATAAGTCATTTTAAATTCTTATTTTTAGTGAATATTATTCCAGACCACACAAAAGATTTTGTGTGGTTTGGCGTTAATATTGCAAAGTTTTAGCAAATTCCGATATGAAAAAATGGATTCCCTTACTTATTCTTACCCTCTTCATTTTCAGCTGTAAATCGAAAAAAGCAGTTACTGATACTGCGCAGAATTCAGACAGTCTTGTTGTAAGAAATTCAGATCCAGATCAACCGATAGATGCCACAGAAAATGTGGCCGACCGTCTTAATTTTTATGAAAAAATTTACCTTCATGAAAAATTTGACTATCTGAAAATCACAAGTAAAATTACGGCAGATAATATCCGGGTAAGTCCGCTGGATGCTATAATTTATATAGAGACTGACAAAAAAATCTGGTCAAAAATTGATTTTCTTTTTTTCAATGCAGCGAGAGCCATAATTACACCTGAAGGAATTAAGGCTGTTGACAAATACAATAAAAACTACATCGATTCGGATTTTGAATACTTAAACAATCTCTTAAACGTCAATTTTTTCGATTACAAAAATCTTGAAAAATTACTGATAGGGAGAACATTTTTCACACTATCCAACAGAAATGCAAGAATCACCAAAAATATGCAGGGTTACCAGATGGAATCTATCACAAACCTGAAATTTACCACCGAAAATGGTGAGCGTGAATACAAACTAAACCTTCAGTATTCTGAAGATTACAACCTTGAAGACTTAAAGCTGAAAGATGTGAAATCCGATGATGCAGTAGAAATCGTATATTCAAACTGGGAGACTCAGCCGAACAACGTAAAACTCCCAAAGAATGTTAAAATAATTATAAAAGGAAGCAAAAACAGCCAGATTTTATTAGAAAACACGAATTTTGTCTTTTCACGGATGGAAACCCCATATTCGGTACCGTCCAGTTATAAGAAAATTGAAATCAAATGATCAAAAGTATCAGTTTTTTGCTTTGCGTTCTAATCTTCGGACTTGGGAATGCTCAGAAAAATAAAGAACAGCTGCAGAAAGAAAGTGCAGATCTGAAAAAGCAGATTGCTCAGATCAACTCAGAACTTGCAAAAACCAGAAATGAATCTAAACTTTCTGTATCATATCTAACCAATGTTAATCAGAAATTAGCTCTCAGAGAAAAGGTTTACAACAATACGCAGAAGGAAAAGAAATTTATAGAGAACGAAATATATCTCCGTCAGCTTGAAATTAACAGGCAGAACAAAGAGTTGGCCGTTTTAAGGAAAAACTACTCGGAAGTTTTGGTTAAAGCGTATAAAAACAAGGGAGTTCAGAATAAAGTTACATTTATTTTATCTTCTAAAAACCTTGGTGAGGCTTTAAGAAGAGTTCAGTACCTGAAGCAATATGCAGATTATCAGGATAAAAAAGCTACGGAAATTACCAATGCCGCAGTGGAACTGAAGAAATCTGTTGAGTCTAAAAAAAGATCAGCAGACGCAAAAGAAAATCTTTTAGTTAATCAGAAAAAAGATCTTTCAACCATTGAAGTAGAAAGAAGACAGAAAGAACAGCTGGTTGCAGAATTTAAGAAAAATGAAGGTGTACTGTCTGCCGAACTGAAGCAGAAACAAACGCGTAATAAAGCATTGGAAGGTCAGATCAGATCCATTATTGCTGAAGAAATACGCGTTGCAAAAGCTGAGGAAGAAGCCCGTAAAAAAGCGGATGCAGAGAAAATACGCTTGGCTAAGTTAGCAGCAGAAAGAGAAAAAGCAAGAATTGAGGCAGAAAACAGAGCACGTGCCGAAGCTTTGGAAAAAGAGAGAAAAATAGCTGAAGCTGAGGCTAAAAAAGCCAACGAACTTGCTGCCAAGAAAGTGGAAGAAGAAAAAAAGCGTACAGCCGATGCAGCAAAAGTTGCAGCCAATGCTAGGGATGAAGAAAGAAAAAACGCCGCAATAAAGGCTTCTGAGGAAGCAAATGTGAAAGCAAGAGAAGCAGCAAACAAACTGAAAGCAGCCCGTGCCGCAGAGACAGCACTTGAAAAAAAGACAGCTGACGAGAAAAAAGTAGCTGAGACTAAAGCTTATACCAATTTTGGAGTATCATCAGGTATCGCCGGAAATAATTTTGCCGAAAACAGAGGGAAAATTGGTTTCCCGGTAGATAAAGGTCAAATTACCCACAGATTTGGTATTCAGCCGCACCCGGTGTTTAAAAATATTAAAGAAGAGAACAGTGGAATTAAGATTTCCGTTCCCGCAGGCTCTAGAGCCAAAGCGGTATTCCCGGGAAATGTGAATTCAGTGATTGCAAATAATGATGGCACTAAAACAGTGATTATCAAGCACGGAAGCTATTTTACTATTTATGATAACCTTACGAGTGTAAGCGTTTCTAAAGGTCAACAGGTTTCTGCAGGAACTTCGGTAGGTGCAATTGGTCAGGATTTTGATGGTGCTTATACACTTGATTTCCAGGTTTGGAATGGAACAACACCGGTAGATCCGTTAGGATGGATTTCATATTAAAAAAAGATTAACTTTGTAAAAAAAATATCATGCAATCATTAACAATATTGACCCCGTTTGCTCCATGGCATTGGATTCTTGTAATAGTAGTAGTTCTTTTGCTTTTCGGAGGTAAAAAAATCCCTGAATTAATGAGAGGTTTGGGTTCCGGAATTAAAGAATTTAAAGATTCTGTAAAAGAAGAAGACAAAACTGAAGTGAAGAAAGAAACTCCACCTGTGAATAACAGCAACACTACAGTAAATTAAGAAACTTTTTCAATGAATTTTACCGAGACTGCCTGGAAAGTCTTCAATCGAAGTATTGAAGACTATCACGTTTTTGATAGCGTAGATACGCCCATTAATAACCCGTACGAATTAAACAGTTTGGAACGGATTTTGTATGCAAAAAACTGGATTGATACCGTTCAGTGGCATTTTGAAGATATTATCAGAGACGAAAATATTGACCCTGCTGAAGCTTTACAGCTTAAAAGAAAAATTGATGCATCCAATCAACAGCGTACTGACCTTGTTGAATTCATAGACAGTTGGTTTTTAGACAAATACAAAGATATTTCTCCGAAAACAGATGCGAAAATCAATACTGAAACTCCGGCTTGGGCAGTAGACCGATTGTCTATTTTGGCTCTAAAAGTTTACCACATGGCTTTGGAAGCAAACAGAGAGAGCGCTTCTGAAGAACACCGTGCAAACTGTCAGATAAAATTAGATGTACTTCTTACGCAGAAAGTAGATCTTTCAGTTTCAATAGATCAGCTTCTTTTAGATATTGAGAACGGGAATGTTAAGATGAAGGTGTACAAACAAATGAAAATGTACAATGATGAAAGCCTTAACCCAATCCTTTATCAAAAGGAGCAAAAATGAAAAAAACTTTTTTAGCTGTATCAATAATATGTGTTCTCTGGTCCTGTGCTACTGAAAAAGGTAACACTTCACCAGTTCCGGGAGGTAGCAGTACTGAAAAAAAGACTGACGGGTCCGGAGATATTTCACAGAAAATTTCTGAAAATACGAATGCTGCCGAAATAAGCAATCTTCTTTCCAGTTTTCCTGTTTTCTCTAAAAAAGCAGTTAATGAGGAGATTTCTGTTTTGAAATACAGTCTTCAAAATTATCTCTACGCACTGGATGCAGGAAACAGTACTGCAAAAAACAGACAACTGAAAAATATGCAGCAGTCTTACAGAAAGATACAGAAACTACGAAAATCCCTCAGTACAGACGAAAATGATATCCTCAACAGATATCTTGTGCGCATTAAAACCAATATTGCTGTAATCGAAAATTCGGTTAATGCCAATAAAAAATAATAGATTTATTACATGATTACAATTCAGGCGGAAGCTAATGTTCCCACAGAACACGGCATTTTCCGAATGATCGCTTTTGCTGAAAATGCCAACGACTGGATGCCGCATATGGCCATCATCGCCGAAAACACAGATTTTACTCAGCCAATCAACGTCAGATTTCACTCAGAATGTATCACGGGAGAAGTTTTCCATTCTCAGAAATGCGAATGCGGACAGCAACTGGACGCTGCCATGAAGTACATGCATGAAAATGGCGGAATAATAGTTTACCTTCGGCAGGAAGGCAGAAATATAGGGATTATCAACAAACTCCGCGCTTATTCTCTTCAGGAAAAAGGTTTAGATACCGTTCAGGCCAATTTGGAGCTGGGACTTCCCGCGGACGACAGGAACTTCGGAATTGCTATTGACATTCTCAATAATCTTGGAGTAAAAAATATCAATCTTTTAACAAACAATCCCGAAAAAGTAAGGTTTGTAGAGGAAAGCAATATTGCACTGAACTCTAGAATTCCACTGCAGATTCCTGCCAACGATAACAGCCGTGGTTATCTTCAGACAAAAAAAGATTTCTTCGGTCATCTTCTCGATGACAGTAATCAATAAAATAAAAGCTTCGGAAAAATTTTCCGAAGCTTTTTTAATTATAAAAAAATTGAAAAGTTCTGTGATTATTTACCTTTTGATCCATCAAGGTTATAATATTTTACTACAGCATTGTAATCCTGATAATCCACCGGCGGGGATGAATGTTTAGCCGGATCTGCAGGCACTAAAACAATTCTGAAACTTTGATTTGTTTTATATTCAGCAGCTTCAGCAGCAGACATTGTTGCCTGATCAAAATTTGCCTCAGAAAAAATTTCTACATTACTCTGATCAAAAAGAAAGTTGAAATCTAACTCTCTTCCTCCACTTAAATAATAAGTTTTTGGAAGCAGTTGCCAAACAGGGCTTGAGCCAGCCAAATTAGAATTATAGTTTCTGTATACTAAAACAACATCTGTACTCAGTATATTTATTCCTGTATTAATAGAATAGGTATTAGCCGCTGTTAATGTTCCAGACACATCACGCATTCTTGCTGTATTATTAACAGGCTCCTGCACTACTACATCATCATTATTATCACAACTTACTACAAAAATGCTGAGCAATGCAAATATGAAAATTGGAAATATTTTTTTCATTGTAAAAAATTTATATAATTAATTGTTGTTGCCAAATCAAATCATATACCAAAAAATTTAAAAACTTGTTTAAGGCTGATTATTTAGTTGTATTTTTGTGTTTATTCTATTTAAATATGAAAAAATTAGCAAACGTAACACTTATCGTTTTATTAATTTTAAATGTAAATCTTCACGCTCAGTACCAGCCAAAAGACTGGTCTAAAGAGGATATTAAAAAAGCTGAAAAATGGGTAGAAGACAGATACAATTCCCTCTCCCAAAGCGAAAAACTGGGTCAGCTCTTTATCGTTGCACTGTACACCAATAAAGGTGAAAATCATATAGATGAAATCAGAAATATAGTAAACATAGAGCAGATTGGCGGTCTGATACTGATGCAGGACGATGCAGCAAGAGAAATCAATCTCATTAATGAATTTCAGCAAAAATCGAAGACTCCAATGATGATTGGGATGGATGCAGAATGGGGATTGTACCAGAGAATTGCCACAGCTCACAAATATCCGTGGGCAATGACACTCGGTGCTATTCAGGAGAAAGATCTGATCGAAAAAATGTCTGCAAAAATCGCAGAAGACTGCCACAGAATGGGGATCAACTGGGACTTTGCGCCGGTGGTGGATGTCAACACAAACCCGAATAATCCCATTATCGGGAACAGAAGTTTCGGTTCAGAGGTGAAAAATGTGACTAAATCTGCACTCGCCTACTCCAACGGTCTTCAGAACAACAATATTTTGGCTGCGATCAAACATTTCCCCGGTCACGGCGATACCAGCACAGATTCTCACCTTGATCTACCCGTAGTTTCCCATAAAATCGACCGGTTAAATGACGTGGAAATTGCTCCCTTCAAAGCTTTAATGAATAAAAATATCGGCGGTGTGATGGTCGCTCACCTTTACGTACCAGCTTTGGAATCTGGAAAAGGAATTCCAGCTTCCGTATCACAAAATATTGTAACAGAATTACTGAAGGAGAAACTTGGCTTCAAAGGTTTAATTATCACTGATGCTTTAAACATGGGCGCTGTAGCCAATAAATACAAACCTGGCGAACTGGATGCACTAGCATTTAAAGCAGGAAACGACATTATGTTGTTTTCTCAGGGTGTTGCTGATGGTAAAAGATTAATTCAGAAAGCAATTGATAGCGGCGAAATTTCCCAGGCAAGAGTGGAAGAAAGTGTAAAGAAAATCTTGTTAACCAAATACTATTTAGGTTTAAGTCAATACACTCCTAAAAATCCGCAAAATATCAATTCTGATCTGAACAATGCTTCACATACGGCGATCGTTCAGGAAATGTACGCGAACGCTTTAACCTTAATTAAAGACGAAAAGAAACTTTTACCTTTAAAAGAAAACACGTATTATGTTCCGTTGGAAGAAGCTCCTTATCAGACTTTTGCCAATGAAATGGGGAATTTAATTAATTTGAAAAAGGCAAATGAGATTAAAACGATGCCGGACGGATCAACGGTTTTGGTAGGTTTTCATAAAGACAATTCTACCGCGTACAAACCTTACAAAATCTCTGCGGAATCTAAGAAAATCCTCACAGAACTCTCTAAAAAGCACAATGTAATTTTAAATGTTTTCGGAAGTCCGTATGCTTTGAAGGATATTGATTTGTCTAAAATTTCAACCGTTTTGGTTTCTTACGAAAACAATGAAGATTCGATGACAGCAACAGCCAATGCATTAAAAGGAAAGACAAAAATTCACGGAAGACTTCCGGTTTTAGTCAATGATATTCTGAAAGCAGGTGCGGGAATTGATCTTAAATCTAAAAATTAAACTGAAAATTATCCAACCAAAATATAAATAAGTAAAAATGAAAATAGGCATACTTTGCTACCCAACATACGGAGGAAGCGGAATTGTAGCAACAGAGCTCGGAATGTCTCTTGCCAACAAAGGCTACGAGGTACATTTCATCAGTTCTGCACTGCCTGCAAGATTAGATATTACAAATCCCAATATATTTTTTCACAAGGTAAATGTGCAGACCTATCCGCTTTTCCAGTATCAGCCTTACGATATTGCGTTGAGCTCGATGATTTACAGGGTTGTAAATCTTTACAAACTCGATTTGCTGCATGCGCATTACGCAATACCTTATGCTTATGCAGCATTCACGGCAAAGCAGATGCTGAAGGGAGACGATAATGACATCCCTTTGGTAACAACACTTCACGGAACCGATATCACTTTGGTAGGACAACATCCGAGTTACAAGCATGCGGTTGAGTTTTCTATCAACCAGTCTGATGCGATTACTTCGGTATCTGAAAGTTTAAAGAAAGACACGCTTCAGTTTTTCAGAATTAAAAAAGAAATTCAGGTGATTACCAATTTTATCGATAATTCTGAATTTGATGAATGCAATGAATGTCAGCGCACACAGTTTGCTAATGCAGATGAAAAAATTCTGATTCACGTTTCCAATTTAAGACCTGTAAAACGTGTGGAAGAAGTTCTCCAGATTTTTAAAAACGTTGAGAAAAAGGTAAAATCTAAACTCATCATCATTGGTGAAGGTCCTGATATGGAAAAAGTGAATGAGTTTCTGGAACACAATCCCGAACTGATTTCCAAGATCAGACTTCTGGGTAAAGTGAATGACTTGTACAGAATCCTTCAGCTTTCTGATGTTTTCCTACTTCCGTCTGAACAGGAAAGTTTCGGTCTTGCCGCTCTTGAAGCAATGGCTGCAAACACGCCTGTTATAAGCTCTAACGCCGGAGGAATTCCCGAAGTAAACATTCAGGGGGAAACAGGTTTTCTTGCTGAGATTGGAAATGTAGAAGCGATGAGCAATTACTGTATCAAACTTTTGAGTAATGAGGAGCTTTTAGCTCAGATGAAAATAAATGCCAAGCTGCAGGCAATTAAATTTGATCTGAAAAACGTTCTCCCGATTTACGAGGAAATGTATAAAACGACGATTGAGAATTTTAAAAGGGAACTCACGAAAGTATAAAGAGCAAAAATTTCATTCATTTAAAACTTTGGCAGTAAAAAACATGATGATTGTAGATATTAGAAAATTTGATTTGGATAGTTCAATCACGGATTTAGTCAAGGCGTCAGAAATCAGAAAAACGTGGTACGGTAAAATCACCGATACTTATTGGGATTACCTGAATAAAACTACGACAAATATTGATTGTAAATTTTATTCGCATTTGTTCAGCGATCTTCTGGTATATTTTATCGACGAAAAAGGTATTAAATTGGGGTTGAGAGACTATGGGGAGCAAATTTCTAAGAACAGAAATCATGCTGTTTTTATTTTTGCATTAGATGATAAAGAAAATATCTTAAATCTTATAAAGCAAGAAAATTTCACCGAAAATTTTGAGGTCTTTTGCAAAGATTTAAATGGTTCTTTTTACAGTTATACTAGAAATGATGTAAATGAAACGTTGAAAAATTTTAAAAATACGTTGTCACTAGTGGATCAGAAAATTGGATTGATTTTAAATATTGGTTAAATATTAGTCACTCCAGCTCTCCGAAGTCTCCTGACTTCGGAGTTTTATTTTCAATTTAAAAATTATTTGAAAAATTAAAGGGTAAATTTCAACAAATAAGTTGATCATTATCTCTCTAAAATTCTGTAAATTTATTCTACACAAATTCACAGATAATGAACGAAAAACTGCTTCAATACCTTTGGAATTATAAGGTTTTTACCAATTTTAATTTTAAAGACACCAACGGAAATCTTATTGAAATCATTGATTTCGGAAAATGGAACAGAGATTCCGGACCCGATTTTCTGATGGCAAAGATTAAATCAACAACGTCATTTTAGCCGGAAACATTGAGCTCCACGTAAGATCTTCAGACTGGATTTTTCACCGGCATGCCAAAGATCCCAATTATGACAACATTATTCTGCACGTTGTTTATCAGAATGACGCAGACATTGATGAATTTAAATTAAAAAATATTCCTACACTGGAACTCATTAATCATATTGATAAATCTATTTTCGCAAAATATGAAAAGCTGGAAAAAGAAAGTCAGTTTATAGCATGTGAAGATTTGTTTGATCCTCAAAAAATTCCCGTGCATTTTTATGAAGAAAGCCTGCTCAAAAAGCTCGAAGAAAAATCGCTTCAAATTGAAGAAGACCTGAAGAGATTTAAAAATAATTACGAAGCCGTGCTCTTCCACAGCCTGGCCTACTCTTTCGGTCTGAAAGTAAATGCCCAGATTTTTAAACAGATTGCAGAAAGCATTGATTTTACGGTCTTCAATAAAATCAGACAAAACAAAACGCAGCTTGAAGCTTTGCTGTTCGGAATTTCAGGCTGGCTCGAGAAACCTGAAGATCCACAGATGCAGATCTGGAAAAGAGAATTTGAATTTTTACATGCCAAGTTTGAATTACCCTCGCTCATCATCCGTCCGAAATTTCTGAGATTGAGACCCCCAAACTTTCCCACCATCCGTCTTTCGCAACTGGCAGATCTGTATCATCAGCATCAAAATCTCTTTTCGAAAATAATAAATTCTAAAACAACTGCAGAACTTCTGGAAATATTTAAACACATTAAAGCGTCAGAATACTGGGATAACCATTTTAATTTCGGGAAAATATCGCCGGCGGAACAGGAGAAAACTGTAACAAAAGAATTCACCGAGCTGATGATTCTCAATTCTGTATTACCTTTAAAATACACCTACCATAAGTATCAAAACGAAGAAATTGCAGACGAAATTCTGGACTTTTACAGAGAAATAAGTGCAGAGAAAAACTCGGTTATTGATGGCTGGAAAAATTTAGGTTTAAAATTTAAAACATCCCTTCAAAGCCAAAGCCTGATTTATCATTTTAAAAGCAACTGCACACCGAAAAATTGCTTAAATTGCAGCATCGGATTTAAGATTTTAAAAGAGAATAAAAATGTTTGACAACCTTCGTCACAAAATGGAAAGAGAATGGTTTGGAGTACTCACTAGAATGGGTGCCAAGCTGGGAATACCTGTTTCCAAACTTCGGGTTTTCTTTATTTACTCTACTTTCGCAACTGCCGGAGTCTTCTTTTTAATTTACTTGGGTCTGGCCTTTACGCTTTGGGTTAAAGATATATTTATCACCAGAAGACCAAGTGTTTTTGATCTTTAAAAATGGAACTGCACCAAATTAATTCTCCGGACGATTACAGAATCAAACAGATTTACAGTTCGTACACTTCCTCTTTTCCCGAAGACGAAAGACGCGACTGGATGAAGTTTGTGCAACTTTTTACCCATCCAAACGTTAAGGTTTTTTCAGTCTTTAACGAAAGTGAAAACATCGGTTACGTCATCATTTGGGAACTTTCCGATTTTATTTTTGTAGAACATTTTGAAGTTTTTGCTGAGTTTAGAAATCAAAAAGCAGGCTCAAAAATTATTGATCTTTTAAAGGAAAACCATCCAAGAATTATTCTGGAGATTGAGCCGGAAAATTTGAATGAAAATTCAAAACGAAGATTTTCGTTTTATCAAAAAAACGGTTTCAGCTTAATCGATGAAATGTATATCCAGCCAAGCTATGGCAACGGAAAAAAGAAACTTGACCTGTGGCTGTTGGCTAATTTTCAGCCTACAAATTTAGGTGAGACAACAAACGAAATTCATGATGTCGTTTATCATTAATATTCAAGATTATTAGTCTTTTTATATTCGCTAAATGCTGACATCAGTTCATTGGAGATCTTTACCTTATCAAACTTCTTCCGATACTTTTTTGAGAGCAAAAAAACATCTTCTGCATACAAGAGAAAGCGGTCAATTCCTTCATCTCCCATCCCGAACTTCCTGTAATAACTGAGATCAATTTCAGACTTTAGTCTGGCGAGAAAATCTCTGGTTTCATAATAATCAGGCTTTGTAGTTTTTACGCTTATCAATTTTGCGATTGCTTCAGCAACTCCAATAAGACTCACCTGTCCTTCACTAAAATTGTGTGGCTGAAAAGATTTAGGCGTCGCATTTTCAGGTAGAGCTTCTGTCATTGGAGATTTCATATACTCATTCATCTTAGAATTAAGTCCTGCAATTTTCTTTGAAACACCTGCATTATTCGCATCTTTCTCCAGATTTCCGGTGGGCTGATACTGAATTTTAACTTCAGGAATAAGCGTTTCCACAGGCCTCAAAATAATCTGTCGGGTGGCAAAAAAATCTTTTGATTCAATCTTAAATTCATTTCTGTAAAAACCTTCTTTTATAAAACGAAGCTCGTCTTTATCGTCTGCGATGATACTAAAATTACCCTCTGAATCTGAAAAAACTGATTGACTTGTATTAAAATTCAACACCAAAACCTGACCTTGTACATGACCGTTATCATCCAGAATTTTTCCTGAAACAACAGTCTGAGCCAAAGAAAAAGCAGAAATCAGGAGAAAAATCAGAAAAAACTTTTTCATCATTTTGCCATCGTTTGAGGGGTTTTATAGGAGTTGATTCTCAGGAGAACAGCACCTTTGAAACGGTTTACATCTCCATCGCTGCAGTATCCGTATTTCAGGATGCGCTTTCTTTCGAAGCCGCTGTTGAAAATATAGTAGATAAAATGCTGAATTTGAGAATTTTCAATCTTCAGTTCGGCAAAATAATCTTTTCCTAATGCCTGAATCAGGTAATTCATAAAATCCACATCATCCCATTTGTCTTTTATTTTACCGAAACTGAAAGTACCTTTCGTAACGGGTTGAACAAATTCCCCTGGTTTCGCGGCAAGCACTCTTGGATCAGATTTCTGGCTCATGTATTTTCCCAAGTCAGCTTTCAATTTCTGAACCTTCGTGGGCGGATTGTAATTCTTTATATCAATCTCAAGATCACCCGTAAGCTTCTTTTTCAAAACAACTTCCTCAATGGCAAGCTCACTTCTTTTCAGGGTAATATTTAAAGGTGATTCTAAATTTTCAGCAGTTACCACCGTCTGAAAACGTTCGTATCCCAAAAGTATGAAACGCAGATTGTCACCCTGTCTTCCTGATATCATAAAATGACCATCATCATTAGTCAGCACTCTTTCGTCTGTACGGATGTTGATTACCGTGACGTTACGCATTTCTGCATTTTCTTCAGAAACCGTTTTCCCGAAAATATATTCCTGCGCATGGAAACTGAGTGAAAAGAGAAACGAAAAGAAAAAAAGTAATTTACATTTCACAGGCCATTGTTTTATTTTCAGCAAAGCTAAAATTTATTCGGTTTAAAAATTAAATTTTAACCAGCATTAACACGTTTTGTCAATTCTTATTAATTTTTGGTTCAAATTTGTTAAAATACTGATCGCTACTGTTAAAAATCCTACAGAAAATATATTATCTTGCAGTTTAAATTGTCTTCAAAAATGCAAAATTCATATACGGTGATCAATGCTTCTGCCGGGTCTGGTAAAACGTATGCTCTGGTACAGAAACTTCTGATGATTTGCCTCCGCTATCTCAATCAGCATCAGTCTATCAGAAATATTCTTGCTTTGACCTTTACCAACAAAGCCGCCAACGAAATGAAAGAGCGGATTTTATCCTGGCTGGGAAGATTTACCGAAAATAATTATGCCGAAAATTCAGATTTAAAAAATATTCAAATCGCTTTTGAAGAGGAAGGTTTGAAAATAGATATTCATGAACTTCATTACCGCTCAAAGAAGCTTTTAGATTACGTTCTTCACAATTATTCCACTTTAAATATCGGGACGATTGACCGTTTTAATTCCCGTCTTGTGAGAAGTTTTTCTTACGAACTGGGTTTAGCCAAAAACTTTAATCTTGAAATTGATCCTGAACCTTTTTTAATTGAAGCTGTAGACAAAATGCTCGATCAGATTGGCGAAAACGAAGTCATTTCAAATTCATTTATGGATTATGTGGATTACAGTTTGGAAAACAATGAAAAAATAAACCTGAACAAAAACCTCTACGATTCTGCCAAAGAATTTGTGAAAGACATTCATTATGAAAATCTTCAGAAGAATAAAGATTTTGATCACGAAAGTTATGAGAACATCAAAAATACGCTCCGAAAAGAAATTTCAGCCAATAAAAAACGTTCACTGGAACTGAGTTTAAGCTCCATCCAGCTTTTCACAGACCGAGCTGTTGAAGTGGAAGATTTCGCGCAGGGCAAAAACGGTTTGGGCGGTTTTTTTGTGAAAGTAAAAGATTTTTATCAGAAGACGAGAAAAGATTTTCCTTTTCCCGCCAGTGAAGAATCTGCGCAGAACAATTTTCAAAAGATATGTTCGGCAAAATCTAAACATAAAGAAGCAGACATCAGGGAAATTCTGGATGAGCTCATTCAAAACCGGCTGGAACTTATTAAAATTTTTATTGAAACCCAGAAAAAAGAAAAGATCCTTGCCGCACTTTTACCAATGAAAGTGAATAAAGATATCCAGGATGAGCTGAAAAAAATTGAAGAAGAAAACGATTTGGTTCTGCTTTCAAAATTTAATATTTTAATTAATGAAAACCTGAAAAGTGAACCTTCGGCATTTATTTATGAAAAAGTTGGCTCTCAGTTCCATCATTATTTCTTTGACGAATTTCAGGATACATCAGAACTTCAGTGGCAGAATTTTCTTCCCTTAAGGGATCACGCTGTTTCGAGTGACAACACTTCTTTTACATTGGTGGGCGACCCGAAACAGAGCATTTATCGTTTCCGCGGTGGTGAAAGTCAGTTGATGCTCGACATTATCAGCAAGAAAGAAATCACTCCGAAAGAAGCATCACTTTTAGTTTTAAAAGACAACTGGCGAAGTGCGAAAAATATTGTGAATTTCAATAATGACCTGTACCGTTTTCACTCTGAAAATCTGAATAATGAGCACAAAAATATCTTTGGAAATGACGGTGAGCAAAATCCAAAATCATCAATCGAAGGTAGAGTAAAGGTCAATTTGATTGAAAATCTTACCAACGAAGATTTTTACACAGATACTTCAGAGAAAATGCAGAAAGATATACAGGAAAGTCTGGATAACGGTTTTTCATTTTCGGATATTACGATTCTGTGCCGTGGCAATTTTGACATTTTCAGCTATTCTCAGAAACTGGGGAATTTAACGGTCAACTATAAAGGAGAAATCACCAACATAAAAACGATTTCGGATAAAGGACTGACGCTGGATTTATCTGATACATTAAATGCTGTGATCGAACTTCTGAGATGGCAGAGCAACAGAAAAAACAAGACGAGCCTCATCATGATGATGTATTTTCTGAGAAAGTCCGGACGCATTTTGATGGATGACTTCACTGTTGGAATGCAGGAAATTCTGAATATTTTTGACCATAACTTACAGGCAGAAATTATTCAGCAGAGATATGGTGTGAAGCTTTTCCAGGATGATTTCCCAAAGTTTAACCTCTATAATTTTGTTGAATTTTACATCAATGAATTTTCAGTGGAAAACAGGGAAACCGATTTCCTTCTGAACTTTCTCGAGATGCTTTTCAACTTTACTCAGAATGCCGGAGCGAGCACCAAAGAATTTTTGAAATACTGGGATGAAGAGGCTTCGAAACATACCATTCAGGCATCGGAAAACATTGATGCGATTCAGATTATGACCATCCATAAAGCAAAAGGACTTGAGTTTCCTATTGTTTTTATCCCAATGATCAACAAAAACCGTGACGCAGAGTTTACCAATTGGTTCGGTACAGGCGATAACGAAATTTTACAGTCTGTAAATATCAGCCAGTTCAGCAAAAATCTTGAGGTTTATGATGAAGAAATAGGAAATTTTAATCAGGAAAACTCCTACAAAAATTTTGTTGACAGACTTTGTTTACAATACGTTGCGACAACACGACCTGTTGAACAGCTGTTTTTTTACATTCAGAAAGCAAATAAAACTTCCAATAACCTTGAAATTTTGGAGTTTGTGCAAACTAAAAACACCGAAAATGCAGATGAATTTGATATCTACCCTACCGACCCTGAAATGCTGAAGAAAAAGGTTTTCCATAAAAAATCTTCTTTCAGATCCAAAAATATTACTGAGCTGAAGAACCTCAACGAAAAGACAACTTCAATAAAGGTAGCGACGCCTTCTAAAAATTATCAGACAAGAATTGAGAAAGTGAGAATCGGTCTTTTTGTGCACGAACTTCTTTCGAAAATCAATACTAAAAAAGACATTGCAAAGGTTTTGGAAAAATATATTCTTGAAGGTCAAATCACGCTGGAAGAGAAAATGGATATTGAAAAAAATCTACTCAGAATTATTAATCAGCACAGCGAATTTTTTGATGAAAAATGGGAAGTCATCAACGAAAAAGACATTATGATTTCTGAAAACGGAGTTACAAAAATCTACAGACCAGATAGGATTCTGAAACATCAGAATGAATACGTGATTGTAGATTTTAAAACCGGAGAGGAAAACGAAAAAAATGATGCTCAGATTGAAAATTACAAATCTGTTTTGGAAAGTTTAGGGAGAAAGGTTGTGAAAACGCAGTTGATTTATATATGATTTTAAAAATTTAGAAGTTCAGGTTTAAAAACAAATTCCGGTCGGAAGCAATACCTCCAACCGGAATTTTAAAAAACTAAATATGAAAAAACTATTACTTTTCTGTGGGTCTGAAAACCAAACCTGTCTCTTCAAAATAATCCAAGGTAATTCTATCACCGTCATTTACAGTTCCTGCGAGGATTTCTTTTGATAATTTATTCAATACTTCCTGCTGAATTACTCTTTTCAAAGGTCTTGCTCCAAAAACCGGGTCGTATCCTTTGTTGGTTAAATAATTAAGTGCATCCTGTGTTGCAGTCATAATGATATTTCTCTTTGCCAATAGATCATTGAAACCTCGCAACTGATACTGCACGATTTTTCCGATTTCTTTTTTTCTTAAAGGTTGGAACAATACGGTTTCATCAATTCTGTTCAGGAATTCCGGACGTAAAGTTTGTTTCAGTAAATCAAAAACTTCAATTTTAGTTTTAGCTACAATTTCATCCTGATTTTCTTCGGTGATATTTTCAAAATTTTCCTGAATGATATGCGAACCCAAATTCGAAGTCATAATGATAATTGAGTTTTTGAAATTCACAACCCTACCTTTATTATCGGTCAAACGACCATCATCCAAAACTTGTAATAAGGTATTGAAAACATCAGGATGCGCTTTTTCAATTTCATCTAAAAGCACCACTGAATAAGGTCTTCTTCTTACAGCTTCCGTCAATTGCCCGCCTTCATCGTAGCCAACATATCCTGGAGGCGCACCAACCAAACGAGAGACAGAATGTCTTTCCTGATATTCACTCATGTCGATTCTCGTCATATTATTTTCATCATCAAATAAAAACTCGGCCAAAGCTTTTGCCAACTCAGTTTTACCAACACCTGTTGTTCCTAAAAACAAGAAACTTCCGATAGGTTTTTTTTCGTCGCTCAATCCCGCTCTGTTTCTTCTGATAGCATCAGCAACTGCTTGAATCGCTTCTTCCTGACCAACAACTCTGTGATGAAGTTCAGTTTCCAGATGCAATAATTTTTCCCTTTCAGATTGAAGTAGCTTTGTAACAGGAATTCCTGTCCATTTTCCAATCACTTCTGAGATATTGTCAGCGGTTACTTCTTCTTTAATCAATTCATTCTGATGGTTTTGCATCTCCAGTTCAAGTTTTTGCAAAGCATCTTCCTTCTCTTTAATTTTTCCGTACTGAATTTCAGCAACTTTTGCATAGTCTCCAGCTCTTGAAGCTCTTTCTGCTTCCAGTTTCAGAGATTCAATATCTTTTTTAATCGAGGTTAAATCCTCAGATTTTTGTTTTTCTTTGAGCCATTTGGCATTGATCTCATTTCTCTGCTCGGAAATTTTTGAAATATCTTCTTTTAAATGGTCGATTTTTGTCTGATTGCCTTCTCTTGAAATGGCAGCCAATTCAATTTCCATCTGCATCAGTTTTCTATCGAGAACGTCCAATTCTTCAGGTTTTGAATTGATTTCCATTCTCAACTTCGCTGAAGCTTCATCAATTAAATCAATCGCTTTGTCCGGTAAAAATCGGTCTGAAATATAACGCTGAGACATTTCCACCGCAGCAATAATCGCTTCATCTTTGATTCTTACCTTGTGGTGCGCTTCATATTTATCTTTAATTCCACGAAGAATGGAAATCGCAGATTCTGTATCCGGTTCTTCCACCATTACTTTCTGGAAACGTCTTTCAAGCGCTTTATCTTTTTCAAAATATTTTTGATATTCATTTAGAGTTGTCGCACCGATCGCTCTTAATTCTCCTCTTGCCAAAGCGGGTTTTAAGATATTCGCAGCATCCATTGCGCCTTCACCACCTCCGGCTCCCACCAAAGTGTGGATTTCATCGATGAAAAGAATGATTTGTCCGTTTGATTTTGTGACTTCATTGATGACGGATTTCAATCGCTCTTCAAACTCACCTTTGTATTTTGCACCGGCAATCAAAGCGCCCATATCCAAAGAATACAAGGTTTTATCCATTAGATTTTCAGGAATATCTCCGGAAATAATTCTGTGCGCAATTCCTTCTGCAATTGCGGTTTTACCAACGCCTGGCTCACCAATCAGAATCGGGTTATTTTTCGTTCTTCTCGAAAGAATCTGTAAAACCCTTCTGATTTCTTCATCACGACCGATAACCGGGTCTAATTTCCCTTCTGCTGCGAGTTCGTTGAAATTTTTTGCATATTTATTTAAAGACTGATACGTTTCTTCCGAACTTGCAGAAGTTGCTTTCGAGCCTTTTCTTAATTCTTTGATTCCGCCTTCCAGAAGGCTTTTGGTTACACCCATATCTTTCAAAGTTTTCGAAACCTCAGAACTGGTTTCTAAAAGTGAAAGCCAAAGATGTTCGATGGTTACAAATTCATCACCCATTTTTTTGGCGATGTTAGGTGCATCCAACAGAACTTTGTTGGCTGACTGCGAAAGGTAAATATTTCCTCCCTGAACTTTTGGGAGTTTTTCTAAATTTTCTCTGTTGCGCTCTCTTACCAACGTTGCATCTGCTTCCGCTTTTTTGAGCAAGAAAGGCGATATATTTTCATCCACCTGAAAAATTCCTTCCAGAAGATGTTGCGGTTCAATCTGCTGATTGCCAAATTCCATAGCAACCTGCTGTGCAGCCTGAATGGCTTCCTGTGACTTTACTGTATATTGATTTAGATTCATACTTTTATAATTAATTGTTTCCTTATAATAAATGATAATTGATCTTTGAATTGTATCAAATTCAGTTCAACTTTAGTTTTTAAAAAACATTAAGAAGTTAAATTTTTAAGATTTAAATTCTTAATGTTCACTCAATCATTTATTCTGAAACCTTTATCGCAAAAAGTATTCAATTATTGATTTTATAAAAAATAAGGTCAAAATTTCCGAATTTAACATTTCATTAGCATTTAAAAAAAGACAAAATTTCCGTTTTTGCTTAAAATTGATAGATTTGATTATTAAAATTGGTGAGTCTAACGATTTTTAAATTTTATGAAATCGTAAAAGGCCATAGTTTGAAAATCACTCATCAAAAAGAATAGATTTAAACTCAGAATATTTACTTTTGTAGCCTATCATGGAATTGAAAGAAAAACAACAGAAAATACTGGAAGTTGCCATAGAACTTTTTAAAGAAAAAGGGTATCCGGCAAGCTCTGTAAGGGATTTGGCAACGAAGCTGAACATTAAAGCAGCGTCTCTTTATGCGCACATCCGTTCGAAGGAAGAAATTTTAGAATGGATCTGTTTCGGTGTGGCTCAGGAATTTTTTGATGAACTTCAAGTGATAAAAACCACCAGCCTTCCACCAAAAGAAAAACTCAATCTTTTTATTGACAAACATCTTTCTATTGTTCTGAAAAACCGTGATGTGACGCACATTTACTCTAATGAATGGAAACATCTGGAAGTACGCTTGACGGAATTTGTAGATTTAAGAAAAAACTATCAGCAGGAAGTTGAGCAGCTGATTTCTGAAATTTACACTGCCGAAAACTGGGAACTGAAATCGCCGACTTTCACGACAAGATTTATTCTTCATACCCTGAATAATTCTTATTTCTGGTTTAAAAGAAATATTGAATCTACGGATGACATCAGGGAAGAAATCAAGGAAAAACTTTTATTTGGCCTGATTGGGAACGCAAAGTAATATTTCCATCAAAAGCAATATATTTTAGGTCAACAGATTGCTTCGTCCTTCGCAATGACTTTCTAAAATTACATTTTCGGTTTTCCACTCATGTAAAAAGTAAGTTTCCCGCCATTCATAATCTCTGAATGTTTCAATGTAAAATTCTTAATTTCCTTTCCATTTAATAGAATTTTCCGAACATAGATATTTTTGGGACTTTGATCAACCGCTTCAATCTCAAAAGTTTTTCCGTTTTCTAAATATAAAACAGCACGTTCAACAGCCGGACTTCCGATTGCATAATCTTCCGAACCAGGAGCGACCGGATAAAAACCAAGCGAGCTCAGAATATACCAAGCACTCATCTGTCCGGCATCGTCATTTCCGCCCAATCCATCGGGTGTTGCTTTGTATTGCATCTCCAAAATCCTTCTGATTTGTTCCTGCGTTTTCCACGCTTGTCCTGCCCAATTATAAAGGTAAGCAACGTGATGAGCAGGTTCGTTTCCGTGAACATAGCCGCCGATGATTCCTTCTCTGGTAATATCTTCAGTATCTGCAAAAAACTCGTCTGGCAGATGCATTGTGAACAGTTCGTCTAATTTTGAAGCGAATTTTTTCTTTCCACCCATCACGGTAATCAACTCATCGGGATTATGAGGGACAAAAAAACTGTAATTCCATGAGTTTCCTTCGATGAAGCCTTGCCCATGCGTGCTTAAGGCATTAAAATCTTTTTTAAAACTTCCATCTTCCAATCGCGGACGCATAAATCCGATGCTTTTATCATAATTATTTTTCCAGTTTTCTGAACGTTTGATGAGCTGACTGTAAATTTCCGTTTCGCCCAAATGCTTTGCCAATTGAGCAATTGCCCAGTCATCGTAAGCGTATTCCAAGGTATTTGAAATTGAAATTCCACTTTTTTCCGCAGGAATATAGCCTTTGTCATTATAAAAACCGATGCCTTCGTAATCTCTTTTGTTCGCAGTTTCCATACAGGCCATCAAGGCAGCTTTTGCATCTCCGTCATAATTTCCTTTGATGATCGCATCCGCAACTACACTTACGCTGTGGTAGCCGCTCATGCACCAGTTGTCGTTGGCATAATGTGACCAGATTGGCAACATCTTCATCGAAAACTGGTTGTAATGTGCCAGCATCGATTTCACCATATCATTATTCCGTTTGGGTTGAATGATGTTGAAAAAAGGATGTAGTGCACGGTAAGTATCCCAGATTGAGAATGTTGTATAATTCGTAAAACCTTCTGCCTTATGAATATTTTGGTCTAAACCTTTGTATTCGCCGTTGAAATCAGTGTACGTTGTCGGACTGATGAAGGTGTGATACATCGCCGTATAAAAGTTAGTTCTATTGGTTTCAGAACCCTGAACGATTATTTTATTTAATTCTTTATTCCAGATTTCCTGAGTTTGTTTTCTGACTGCATCAAAAGATAGATTTCCGGTTTCTTTTTCTAAATTCTCCATCGCATTTGCCTGACTTACAGGTGAAATTGCGAGTTTTACTTCAATCGCTTCATTTTCATTGGTGTCAAAATCAAAATACATTTTCAGATTTTTTCCGGCGATTTCGGGAAAGTTTTTGGTTTGATCAAATTTTCTCCAAAAACCATTGTACACCTGCTTTCCATCGTAATTTTTCTGACCGTAAGATTTAAAAGGCTTTGAAAATTTCATCGCAAAGTAAACTGTTCTGGTTCTTGCCCAACCGTTGGTTTGACGGTAACCCGTTAAAGTATTTCCATTTTCTACACGCACATAAGTCCAGACATTTTTGCCTTCATAATTGTAAATTCCGGCCATTAAATCTAAAATTATATGCGCCTGATCAGACCTTGGAAAGGTGTAACGGTGAACGCCAACTCTTGTAGTTGCTGTCAGTTCAGCTAAAATATTGTGATCATCCAGTTTTACTTTGTAATATCCAGCTTCTGCTTTTTCATTCTGATGTGAAAATCTGCTTCGGTAGCCGTTTTCAGGATTGGAAGAGGTTCCGGGATTCAACTGTAGTTTTCCTACAGTCGGCATGATTAAAAAATCTCCCAAATCAGAATGTCCGGTTCCGCTGAAATGGGTCGAACTGAAACCTACAATCGTTTTGTCTTCATAGCGATAGCCTGCGCAGTATTTGTAAACTTCACCGTTGTATTTTCCATTTAAAGCGTAAGAAATCGTGTCGGTTTCAGGACTCAGCTGTACCGCTCCGAAAGGTGACGTTGCTCCGGGATAGGTATGCCCCATTTTCTCAGTTCCGATGAGAGGATTTACGTATTGTATTAACATTTCCGTTTTTTGTGCAGTCAGATTTAAACTGAAAATGGAAACGATGATAAAAAGAAGAATTGCCGGCTTTCTCATGAAGGTTTATTAGATGCGTAAATTTAAATAAAAATCAGCCGTAAAGTGTTATGGTTTAAATTAATGCAAATCAAATTTCATTCAGATTTACTTTTCAGAAAAACGAAACCCGATTCCGTGAATATTTTCAATGGAAACCTGCTCTTCATCAGCCAGAACCTTTCGGAGTCTTGAGATAAAAACATCCAGACTTCTTCCCATGAAGTAATCGTCATCGCCCCAGATGGCTTTTAAAATATCCTGTCTTTTCAACACAGTATTTTTGTGGCGGATAAAATAGAACAGCAGATCAGATTCTCTCTGAGTTAAGGAAACTGTATTTTGACCGTCAGATAATGTGTAATTTTTAGGGTCAAAACTATATTTTCCAACTTTATACTTTAATGGAACGGCTTCTGTTTTGTTTGATCGTTTGAGGAAAACTTCAATTTTTAATATCAGTTCTTCGATACTGAAAGGCTTCACCAGATAATCATCTGCGCCAATTTTTAAACCTCTTATCCTGTCTTCCTTTAACGCTTTTGCCGAAGTAAAAATAATAGGGATTTCAGAATTTTTTTCACGGATCTTTTCCGCAACTTCAAAACCGTTGATTTCAGGCATCATAATATCCAGAAGACAAATATCAAACTGATCTTTATCAAAGGCCTCTAAAGCTGATTTTCCGTTTGAAAAATGCTGAATGTCGTAAAAATTTTCCAGGCTGTCCTGAATGAGAAACGCAATCGTTTCGTCATCTTCAGCGTATAAAATTTTAGATTTCCCCATGGTTTACACTTAATTATTCGGGATAAACAATGTTGTTGTAATTCCGCTTTCCTTATTATTTTCTACAGAAATTTTCCAGTGATGTTGCTGCACCACCTTTTTCACATAAAATAATCCGAGCCCAAAACCATTAACCTCATCACTTTTTTTAGAATTTACTCTGTAGAATTTATCAAAAATCTGAGGAATATTTTTTGGCGGAATTCCCATCCCATTATCCTGAAACTTTAAATATAAGCCTTTTGAATCTTTTAAAGAAAAAATTTTAATCTCCGGATTGGTATCACAGTATTTTGCCGAGTTATCCAAAAGATTATAAATTACATTACTGAAATGAAATTCATCGGCATAAATCACCAGATTGTCATCAATTTCCAGTTCAATTTTCAGATTTTCATTTTTCTGTTTTAAGACTTCCAAAATATCTTTGATAAAGTAATTTAGATGTATTTTTTCCAGCTTTAAATCCAGACCGGAAGCATCATGTTTTGCAATATTCAGAATTTTTTCTACATGACTGTTCAGTTTTAAACTTTGATTCGATATAATTGAAGTATATTTCTGAAGCTTAGGATTTTCAATCACAGACTGCTGTTTGTTTAAAGCTTCTGTAGCCAAAAGTATCGACGAAAGCGGCGTTTTGAATTCATGCGTCATATTATTGATAAAATCCCGCTGCAGTTCTGAGAATTTTTTCTGCTGAATAATGGTATAAATAGAATAAACATACACCAAAAGTATGATGATCAGGGCAAACGTAAGCAAATACCAAAATCTGAGCGAACTGATAAGGTAAGTTGTCTTATCCGGAAAACGGATCGAAAAATAGTAGGTAAGATTATCATGTTTTGGAAAACTGATTTTCTTGTGTTCAGAAGATTTTGTTTCGGGGCTGATGTATTTTCCGTACAGCATTTTGTCGCTGTGACAGTTGTAAACAGCATAAACGTAATTGGTGTTGATCTGAAGCCTTGTAAATTCGGTTTTCAGATAATGTTCCAAAACATCGGGGTGAAATTCATTGTTGATATTGACAACATAATAATCATTAGCGATATTTTGAATGGGACTTTTTGCAAATGAAGTTCCTGGGGCAGAAAGTTTCTCCACAACTTCCAGCAATGCTATATTCACAGTTTGGTTGAATTTTTTATCTTCCAGATTATAGGCCTGCCTCGTCCACAAAAGCTGGGCGATCAAAATTCCCACGATGGCCACAAGACCTAAGGTTATAACGATATTGAGTTTCTTAATTTCCATTTTCAGAGACAATATTATCTAAAAATATCTGTTTTATTTTCATTGTTAACAACTCATTAACAAATCTTTGAAAGTGATTAACAATAATTACCAAAATCTACAGTAAATTTGTTACATCAAAAATTCAGGAATGGATTTTTAGAACTGAATAATAACAATAAATATAATTTTATGAAAAAATTAAAAATCTCCGCTTTATTGGCCGTTTTAGCATTCTCTACTTACTATGCTGAAGTTCTGCCTGTTGCAAACAATGCAATTGTAAACGTAATCGCTGACGCAATCAAATGGAAAGCTGAATCTATAGACGTGGGAAACATTCCTCAGGGAACTCCTAAATTGATCAGATTTGAATTTACGAATACTTCAAAAGCACCCATCATCATCGAAAACGTAGCTCCAGCTTGTGGATGCACAACTGCAGATTATACCAAAACCCCTATCGCACCGGGTAAAAAAGGATTTGTAGCTGCCAACTTCAATGCAGCAAATCCCGGAGCATTTGTGAAGACGGTAACTGTAACTACCAGCGACAGCAAAACTCCCAAAACACTTTCTTTTAAAGGAACGGTAGTGGCAAAATAAAAATTTCATACATATAAAAGTGTCGGCAGCTCTGTAATTTTTACAGGGCTGTTTTTTGTTTAAAACCTAAAACAGTTATTTATAACATCATTTATCTGAAATTTTTAAACTTCATCCGCTCAATATTTATTATTTTTAGGAAAAATAAATTTATGAACTTGTACACTCAGCCCATGCTGCGGGAAGACGCACTGAAAGATAAAGTAGCCATCGTCACCGGTGGCGGAAGCGGTCTTGGAAAAGCAATGACCAAATATTTCCTCGAATTGGGAGCGAAAGTGGTGATTACCTCCAGAAATTTAGAAAAGCTACAGGTTACAGCTGATGAATTAGAAGAACAAACCGGCGGAAAAATCCTTTGTGTTGCCTGCGATGTAAGAAAATGGGACGAAGTGGAAGCCATGAAGGAAGCAACCCTAAAAGAATTTGGCAAAATTGATATTCTTCTAAACAACGCAGCCGGAAATTTCATTTCACCAACGGAAAGACTGACGCACTCTGCATTTGATTCGATCTTAGATATTGTTTTAAAAGGTACAAAGAACTGCACGCTCTCCATCGGCAAACACTGGATTGATTCCAAAACATCAGGAACAGTTTTAAATATAGTAACCACTTATGCCTGGACGGGCTCTGCATACGTTGTTCCATCTGCCTGTGCTAAGGCGGGAGTTTTGGCAATGACCAGAAGCTTAGCCGTTGAATGGGCAAAATACGGAATCCGTTTTAATGCCATTGCACCGGGACCTTTCCCTACCAAAGGAGCATGGGACAGGCTGTTGCCGGGAAATTTGCAGGAGAAATTTGATATGAGAAAAAAAGTACCGTTGAGAAGAGTAGGCGAACATCAGGAGCTGGCAAATCTTGCTGCGTATCTTGTTTCAGATTACTCTGCATATATGAACGGTGAGGTGGTAACCATCGACGGTGGCGAATGGCTGCAGGGCGCCGGTGAATTTAATATGCTGGAAGACATTCCGCAGGAAATGTGGGACGCTCTGGAAGCCATGATTAAAGCTAAAAAATCAAACTAAAACTTTTTATCCCTTTTAATCCCGAAATTTGTAACGATTCCGGGATTTTCTTTACTTATCATTCTAAATTAAACCTTTCCCAAATGAATTTTAAATTCTCCTCAAAAATTTTCATAGCTGCCGTTTTTGCGGTTTCGGCTCAGTTTTCGGCCCAGGAAACCTCTAAAGAAGCTCCAAAGTACGATTTTGTAGAAGCTTTCAAACCGTTTTTCTATCCGCAGACAGGTACGGAAACAAGATCAGCAAGCGGACAGCCCGGTCACGCTTACTGGCAAAATTCTGCAGATTACAAACTTGACATCAGCCTTGATGAAAAGAAAAACGAACTCACAGGAAGCGCAGAAATCTCGTATGTAAACAACAGCCCTGATCAGCTGGGTTTCCTCTGGCTGCAGCTTGATCAGAATTTATTTGCTAAAGATTCCAGAGGGAATGCTGTAGTTCCTTTATCCGGAAGCAGAAATGGAGCCCATGGCGAAGCTTTTGATGGCGGATATAAAATCAAATCTGTGACCTACGATGGCAAACAGGTAAAATACACCGTTACCGATACAAGAATGCAGATTGATCTCCCACAAAATCTTGCAGCAAAAGGTGGAAAGGCAAAAATTAAAATAGAATATTCTTTCGTTTCCCCAAAATACGGTTCAGACCGAATGGGAATTGAAGAAACTAAAAACGGAAACATCTACACTCTTGCTCAATGGTACCCAAGAATGTGCGTGTATGACGACGTGATGGGCTGGAACACGCTTCCATACCTTGGTGCATCAGAGTTTTATCTGGAATACGGAGATATCACGGCAAACATTACCGTTCCTTCTAATCATTACGTTGTAGCGTCGGGAGAACTTTTAAACCCGAAAGAAGTGTATTCAAAAGAAGAAAACCAACGTTGGGAACAGGCAAGAAATTCAGACAAGACGGTGATAATCAGAAAAGAATCTGAGGTAAAAAACGGTCAGGCATCAGGAACTAAAACCTGGAAATTTAAGATTACCCAGACCAGAGATTTTGCATGGGCATCATCGCCGGCATTTATTTTAGATGCAGCAAAAATCAATCTTCCAAGCGGTAAAAAATCTATTGCCATCTCTGCTTATCCGGTAGAAAGTGCCGGTGATAAAGCCTGGGGAAGATCTACAGAATACACAAAGGCATCTATAGAACATTATTCTAAAAAATGGTACGAATACACTTATCCCGCAGCAACCAACGTAGCAGGAAATGAAGGCGGTATGGAATATCCCGGAATTGTTTTCTGCCACATGGATTCTGCAGGTGAAAGTCTTTGGGGAGTAACCGATCACGAATTTGGACACAACTGGTTCCCGATGATTGTAGGTTCTAACGAGAGACTTTTTGCGTGGATGGATGAGGGTTTCAACACTTTTATCAACGAGCTTTCTACGGAAGCTTTCAACAACGGAGAATACTACCGTAAGAAAAACGTAGCACAGTCTGGACCCTATCTGATGACGGATAATATTGAGCCAATCATGGTGGGCCCAGATAATATGAAGGAGAGAAACATTGGAACTCTTGCTTACTACAAACCGGGTCTTGGTCTTGGCGTTTTGCGTGAATCTGTATTAGGTCCTGAAAAATTTGACAAAGCTTTCAGAACTTATATAGACAGATGGGCGTTTAAACACCCTACCCCGTGGGATTTCTTCCATACTATGGAAAATGTTTCCGGTGAAGAACTGAACTGGTTCTGGAGAGGCTGGTTTATCAACAAATGGAAAGTGGATCAGGCTATAAAAACTGTAAAATATGTGAACGGGGATTTCAAAAACGGGGCGCAGATTACAGTTGAAAACTTAGGTCAATTGCCGATGCCTACGACGGTTCAGCTTAAATTTAAAGACGGAAGTACTGATACTGTGAAACTTCCTGTAGAAGTTTGGAAGAGAAATAACGACTGGACATTCAAGGTAAATTCCACTAAAGAAATCAGCGAAGTAAAACTTGATCCAACGAGTTCAATTCCTGATGTTAATTTAAAAAACAACACGTGGAGTTCAGCTCAGGCTACTGCTTCTACAGATAAGATCAACCCTAAAGATTTTGTTGGAACTTTCAGCAATAAACAGGTTCCTGTAAAAATATTTCTTACCGAGAAAGACGGACAGCTCTTTGCTCAGGCGACAGGTCAGCAGGCTTTTCCTCTGGAATATCTGGGTGACAACAAATTTTCTTATGAGATGGCTCAGATTGAAATTACTTTCAGCAAGGACAAAAAATCTTTCAATATCGCACAGGGCGGTACAGATGTGAAATTTACGAAAGAGTAATATTAAGTATTATTCGACATGTAAAAAGTCCGTTTCACATTAACTGAAACGGACTTTTTTATTGTGATTGCGTCATTGAGACCTTTCAACTAAATAATCGGGAGTTTTGCTGAAGTCCCCGAGAGCATTTACCAAACTCCCCGTTATCTTTTTAAAAATGCTCACTGTCTATTTTTAAAACTGCAGGAAGTCTTTACTGATTATATTAAAATAAGCTTCTTAAATTTTGCTAAAGCTCATTCGAAATCCTTGTATTGGGAATTGAAATTTCAGAATTTGTCAGAAAAATTAATGTTTAAATAATTTATTTTAAAACTTAAAATTCCTGCTGAAATTCTATTTTTGTTTTAAATTTAAAATATGAAGAAATTAGTAATATTTTTCTCAGTCCTGAACTTTTCAATAGCATTTTCTCAGGATTTAAAAGTAATGTCTTTTAATATCAGACTGAATGTAGAATCTGATCAGGAAAATGCCTGGCCTAAAAGAAAAGAAGAAGCCTTAGCTTTGGTAGAATATTATCATCCCGACGTGATGGGCGTGCAGGAAGCTTTGCCCGAGCAGATGAAAGATATCAGATCGGGATTGAAAAACTACGATTTTGTAGGCGTGGGACGTGATGACGGAAAAGATAAAGGTGAATTTTCAGCGATATTTTTTGATACCCAAAAACTTCAGGTTGTAAAATCCGGAACTTTCTGGCTTTCTGAAACTCCTGAAAAACCTTCGAAAGGCTGGGATGCCGCGTTGAACAGAATCTGTACGTATGCCTTTTTTAAAGATTTAAAATCCAAAAAAGAATTTCTCGCAATGAATATTCATTTTGATCATATTGGAAATTTGGCAAGAGTAAAATCTTCAGAATTAATTTTGAGAAAGGTTAAAGAGTTAAACCCTAAAAATCTTCCTTTGGTTTTGACAGGAGATTTTAATCTGACAGAAGATACTGAACCTGTAAAAATCTTGTCTCAGAACCTAAAAGACACTTTTTACCATTCAGATAAGAAACATTACGGACCGAAAGGCACGTTTACCGGTTTTAATATCAACATAATACCAAAAGAAAGAATTGACTATATTTTTGTAAAGGGTTTTAAGGTAAAGTCCCACAGACACATCAGTGACCGAAGGGAAAATCTGCTGTATCCGTCAGATCATTTTCCGGTATTATGTGAAATTAGTTTTTAAAAAAGAAAAAAGTTGCTTTTACGGAGCAACTTTTTTTATGTTTCGGCAAAACCGTTTTTTAGTGCAAAGATCGCGAGGCCCACACGGGTTTTCAGATCAAATTTATCGCAGAGTGCATCACGGTAACTTTCCACAGTTCGCGGGCTGCAACCCATTTCTAGGGCAATTTCCTTGTAGCTCATCTCTGTGGTTGTGTAGCTTAAAAACTCTTTTTCCCGCTCTGAAATTTTTGCCCCTTTGATTATTTCAGTCTCCGTTTTTGCGTTAGAAAAAATGATTTTTGACGCCCAGTCGGGATAATAAAATCCTTCTTTCATTAACTCAGACAGTGCTTTTTCTAAATCTTTTGGATGCGAATTTTTTAGAAGATAGCCTTTGGCGCCGTTCTTAATCATTTTAATAACGCTTTTGTCATCATCCTGCATGCTCAGCGCCATCACTTTCACCTGAGGATAATTTTCTGTAAGCCACAGAACAGTTTCAAAACCATTCATCACCGGCATACTGATGTCAAGCAGAATAATATCAGGAATCTTTCGGTTATAAGAAAATTTATCCATCAGGTCTTTGCCGTTTTCTGCACAGTAAATGACTTCAAAATCTGCAAAATGACTGATAATACCTTCAAGGGCTTTGGCGATCAGAATATGATCGTCTACAAGAACAATTGTTTTTTTCATAGTTATTTATTTAAAACAATTTTAAGCGAAGTTCCAATATTTTTTTCACTTGTCAAAGTAAAATCGGCACCAATGATTTCTGCACGGTTTTTCATATTGGTAAGCCCAATTCCGTTTGACTTCACTGCGGTTGGATCAAAGCCTTTTCCGTCATCATTTAAGGTAAGATTCCATTGTGTTTCTCTGCCAGATTTCAGACTGATAAAAATATTTTCAGCTTCAGAATGCTTCATGCTGTTTTGGATAAACTCCTGAATAATTCTCAGCACCACACTTTTATGTTCGAAATTCAAATCTGAGTTTTCAAAATCGTGTTGAAAAGAGACTTTACATTTTTTCACAGCATTGGCAACGTTTACTTCATCCATTATCAGTTCTACAATTCTGTTTTGGCTTATCTTATTATCGGTAAGCGTTTTAGACAAACTTCTCAGCTCATCTATTGACTGATTGATAATATCTGAAACCTGCTCAATTTTATCATTCACATCGGGAAATTTATTTTCGTGAAGCAGCTGCTGCGTGTAAAGACTTACCAAAGTGAGCTTCTGACCGATGTTATCGTGCAGCTCACGCCCAATCTGCTTCATCGTAGACTGCTGAATCTCAAGCTGTGTGGCGAGAAGCTCTTTCTGATGTATCTCGTTTTTAATCTGAATTTCAGACAGATACTCTTTCTTTCTCTGTTTGTACTTTCTGATGTAGATCATTATCGCAATGATAAAACCCAGAAAAAAGAAGTTAAAAAGTATTACTGTAATTAAGAGCTCTGCTTTATCCATACTCCAGCTTTTTCTTTTCCTAAAATAAATGAAACTGCAAATAAAGTATACATTACAATACCTGAAATCTGGAAGTAAATATAGTAAATACTGAATACATCTTTGAGTTTTGCAAAGACGCTCCAGAAAGAGAACAGCGGTAATGTGCCGATGTAAAAAACGGTAACGCCCCAGTTGATGTAAAACATTCTGTTGTCACTGAAATTAAGGATATTGGCAGAATTTACCTGCCTGTAATATTCCAGCACAACAAGGTACAGCAAAAACAGAGAGCCAAGAGTGTAATTAAGTGAAAACACGATTTTCTTTGAATTGAAAAGTATTTCGTGAGGTATAAATGAAAGGAGGTATGAAACTGAAAATATGTAGAAAAGTTTCGGGTTTTGAAATGATTTTGCAGCATAGAGCCAGTAGAAAAATAAAAACTGAGCCGGGATCACAAGATAGTTGTAAAACTGAACTTTGCCTTCTTTCGAAAACACATTCTGCCCTGCCAGTGTCTCACTGATGAATATAAAAATAAGGTATACTGCAAAATACTTCCAGTATGTATTTTTCAAACGTGGCAGATACAGCAGCGCGACCAAAGCTGCCAAACCCTCACTGCCATAGAAAACATAATCTAAAATATGCCGAAAAAATTCCATTTATTTTCTATTTTAATATAATTCTCCAACACAGGAATCGGGAGGTGCAAGGCTTCCGTGATTTTGAGCCATTGCATTTCCTGTAGCCAGAGCAAGTCTTCTTTCTGAAGAATTTTCCAGAGGATTATAATCTCTGTGAACAAATCTGCCTTCAGACTGCTCCTGTTTTTTGGTGGGAACCATGATGAGCGTGTGCTTTTTAAGATATTCTTCTTTAATATCTGCACCAGGAAAATGATCCGGATAGGCTGCATAATACATTCTTATGCCCAAATCTTCTTCTCTAACTGATGGATCTGAGCTGCTTGCCAGATTTTCAATGTCTGCAATAAACTTTTTCAGTTTGGGTAAATCAAACCAAATAGAATGCGCATCTGCCATGCCCAGATTGTCTGCGGTACATTGCAGCTGGCTGGTTCTGTACTGCTTAACGGCAGCTTTAATAAAATCGACACTAAGGCTGTTTGCCTCATCTCTGTTTCCTGAATCAAATTCGTTTCCCATGATATAATTTAGTTTTTACAAATGTGATAAAAAAACTGATACTGTGAAACCGTATTTTCCCCATATTGCCACCGTATTTTTACGGTAAATTTTTCTGAACAATAAAAAACCCCGAAAAACTATTAATTTTCGGGGTTTGGAGATATTTAAAAAAATATTTTATGCGTTGGCATCTGCAACAAATTTTCTGGTGGCCAGTTCCTGATCAAAAAGATACAGAGCAGAAGGGTTATCGCACACCATTTTTATTTTTGTGACGTACTGGGAAGCGCTAGCCTCCTCTTCTACCTGCTCATTGATGAACCACTGCAGAAAAGAGGTTGTGGCAAAATCACCTTCGTCATTCGCATTTTTTACGATATTGAAGATACTTCTGGTTACAGTTTTCTCGTGTGCAAGAGCTTTTTCGAAGATATCTGTTGCGTTAAGAAACTCGTGAGGCGGCTTTGCTATTTCACCGATGATGATTTCGCCTCCTACATCATTCAGGTAATCAAACATTTTATCTGCGTGCATCAATTCTTCTTTGCTCTGAACTCTGAAGTAATTGGCAATACCGTCAAGATCTCTTGCAGAAAACCATGCAGACATTGAAAGATAATATTGAGCCGCATACTGCTCGTGCGCTATTTGTTCGTTTATAAGTTGTGCAATTTTTTCGGTTACCATAATTCTAAATTTATCTTCAAATTTAAGGAATATGCGGCGGTTTGTGAAATGATGACGTAAATTTAATTTTAGATTAGATAAAAATTAAAAACCAAACAGCCACCAGAAAAAAAAGAGCGGAATAAAAAATTCCGCTCCAAACCACACATTAAAATCAAATTATGAACTCATTATTTCAAAGGCTCCACTGCCGTATTCATCGGCTTGTGGTGAGATCCTGCGCCTTTATTTTTTCTGTCTTTCATCGCCATCTTTCTCTGCTCCATTTTCGCCTTTCTATCGGCTTCCCATTTTGTGTATTGATCTGGGCTTAAAATCTTTTTCATTTCCTGATCCATCTGGGCTCTTTTATCTTTCATCTCTTTCATTTTAGCCATTCTTGCATCTTTGTTTCTATCAAAATCTGCCTTTCTTTCAGCCCTTTTCTGATCCTGAAGATTTTTTATTTTCGCCACCTGATCTTTAGACAGATTAAGATCTTTCTGCATCTTGTCTAAATGATCTTTCTCGCGCTGCTGCATTTTTTGCTGCATTTCAGCTCTTTTTGCCTCTCTCTGCTCAGGCGTTACATTTTGCTGAGCCATTGCTAAACTTCCGAATCCTACTAACGCTAATGATAAGATTAATTTTTTCATTTTATTTAAGGTATTTATTAATTGTTTTCTATTGGTTTGATATGGAAACTATCTAAAAGTTAAAAATGAAATTCATAAAAAATGTTAAATTTATTTATTAAATATTTACTAATATTGGATAATAAAAAGAGAGTAGATAAAATATCTACTCTCCACACCACTCAAATATAATATATGAAAACTAATTTCCTGCTAACCGGGTTCTGAACCCTCCGCTTCTTTCGCCACCGCCGGAGTTACCTCTTCCTGAAGGTGCTTCATTTCTTTGCGGGCGAGCTTCACCACCATTTCTGAATCCTCCGCCAGATCTTGTAGGCTCATCTCTCTTCACCTCGCCATTTCCACCTCTGAAACCTCCGCCTCTTGGTGAAGGACTTTCAGCTCTCGGCGAACTGTTTTCGTTTCTGAACCCGCCATTGCTTCTTGGCTGCGTTGATGATTCATTTCTGAAACCTCCGTTAGATCTTGGCTGACTTTCAGAACCGTTTCTAAAACCACCGTTTCCAGGTCTTGTTCCGGAATTATTATTGTCTCTGAAACCACCATTTGGGTTTCTTGTTCCACTGTTGCCGGAATTTCCTCTGAAACCTGATTCAGAATTATTTCTAAAGCTTGAACCTCTCACCGCATTTAAAGTTGGGTTTTCCGTTCTTCTGAAATCTACTCTGTTTACTCTGTAAATATTGATGTTCACATTTCTGTATCTTGGAGTAACTCTGAATCTTGGTGTGTAATAACTTCTTCTGTAATTCTGGAAGTAGACAATCGGCGCGTTTCCTCTGTAGTAATTATTCTGGAAAACCACAAATACTCTCGGTCCCATAATTCTTTCCAAAGCGTAAAACCTGTCATAATACCATCTGTCTGGGTTGTAACCATAGAAATTATTCCACGTTGCAAAATTACTGTAGAGACTGTTCAGATATAAAATCTGATCGATCTGCCATCTTGATAACCTGTTTTGTCTGAAAAACACATTCCAGTTGATATTGATAACTGAGTTTCTGTAATCGTTGTAATAGCTCTGATAATAATCCTGCGGATAATAATCCTGTGGATAATTGTAGTAATAATCATCAGGGAAATAATTCTGATCATCTTCATCACTGTAATATCCATCAGAGTAACCGTTATTTCCGTATCCATAATCCGGATATTGCTGAGCCATCGACAAAGTCGCAAATCCCAAAGCAAATCCCAAAAGTATTTTTTTCATTTCTATAAATCTAAATTGTTAAGTTTAATTGAATCTCTCAATTCTATCTTTTGGATATAGGAAAAAAAAAGAAGTTAAATCCTGCGATAAAACTTCTTTTAAAATTATTTTAAATAACTGATAATCAATTGTTAAATTTACAATCTACCACTGTCTGCCACCCAGTTTTTAATCTTCTCATTGAAGGTATTTCTGCTTTTAAGTTCCTCCAGCCCAAGATGCATTCGGTATCTCCAGTAATGTGGAAATACCGCGGGATTATTGATTCTTTCCTGATCTATATTTGGGTTTGAAAGTGTCTCATCGGTCGCCAGAAATTCCTGAATGGGGAAAATTGCCAGCATTGCTTCATTATACAGATGCTGTTTCATAATAATTTCAGCCAGGTAAGGCTCTAAATCTTCAGGAGCTCTCCCGTACTGATTCAGTTGCTGATTATAATATTTTTGAGTAAGTTCCGGATCTTCCTTCCACCACTGCCTCAATGTAGAACTATCATGAGAAGATGCTGTAACCACATTCATATAATCTGCATTTTTAGGATTATAGAACGGAATATTTTTTGAAGGCATTCTCTGTACTTTTAACGCAACAATTGCCAGCTCATCCATTACCACAGGCACGCAGTCAGGCACAAGACCGAGATCTTCACCACAAATCAACATATTTGTGGCATTTAAAATTACCGGGAGTTTCTCAAGAGCTTTTTCGTACCATAAACCATCTTGTCTTTTAAAGAAATAATCATTGTAAAGATGATAAATCGTACGTTTTTCCCAATCTGAAAGATATTGATATGACTCTGTTCGGTAAACATTAAAGCGTGGATGGTAGACCGTTTCGCCTTCTTTTTCTTCCGCCAAAAACAAAACATTTGCCGAAAGAGCTATAAGTTTTTCCGAAAGATCTTCATCGGGTTTCTTTTTAAAATAATCTGAAAGCTTTCTCTGCGTATCAAATTCAGGCTTAAAAGAATAGGTTTCATCCTGATTTTCATTTAAAAAAGATAATGCCTTCTCCCTGTCTTCACCAAGATAATTTTCTAAAATCTGATTATTGATGAATGGCTTACAATATCTGTTAAAATCAAACGGAAGATTTAGTTTTTTAAATTCGTTTACGGTGACAGGCACGGCTGGGTAAAAATAGCCCAAAATACCCTGCGTGGCAGAAACGGGCATTCTCCAAATTCTGAAAAAGCCTAAAATATGATCAATTCTCATGGCATCAAAATACTTTTCAAGGGCTTTGAATCTGTTTTTCCACCATTGGTAACCGTCATTTTTCATTGCTTCCCAGTTGTAAGTAGGGAATTCCCAATTCTGACCCAAATCTGTAAACTGATCCGGCGGTGCTCCGGCCTGAAAATCCATTCCAAACAATTCAGGTTCCGTCCACGCTTCCACTGAATAGCGGTAAATTCCGATAGGCAAATCTCCTTTGATTGAAATTCCTAAACCATGAATGTAGTCGACCGCATCCTTTAACTGCTTGTGAAGCTGAAACTGCACCCAAGAATGCAGCATTACAGCTTCATAATCTTTATTTTTAACCGTAAAAAGCTGAGAAATTTTTCCGGCAATGTACTTTTTATGGGTTTTCCATTCTCCGAAATTGGGAGTCTTGTACTTGTCTCTCAACACACAAAATGCAGCATAAGGCGTTAGCCAGGTTTCATTGTCTTTCAAGAATTTTTTAAAATTTCTGTCTTTAAAAATCTTTTCTTTCTGCTCTTCAAAAACAGCTTTTATAAACTTCCACTTCCCTGAGATTACCTTTTCGTAATCAATAAGTTCCAGCTGATTTAGCTCTTTTTTCTCAGCCTTAAATTCTTCAACTAAATTCTTAGGCAATGCATAATCTAATTTTTCTAATGAAAGATATTGCGGATGTAAAGCGTACACAGAAACCGCTGCGTATGGATAAGAATCTGTCCAGGTATAGTTTGCTGTAGTATCATTGATTGGTAAAATCTGAATGATTCCCAAACCGGTTTCTTTGTTCCAGTCTGCAAGTTTCTTCAAATCCGGAAATTCTCCTACACCAAAACCGTCTTCTGTTCTCAGTGAAAAAACCGGAACAGCAACGCCGGCATCGTGATACATCTGATAAGATTTAAACTTAAAATAATGATCAGAAACAATCTGCAGAATATCGTTATTCGGGTTGGGATAAACCAGCCTGTTTGAGCCTGATTCTACATCTATTACTTTGTTCTGAATGGTATCGTAAATGCAGTATTTGTATTCTACAGGATAATTTTCTGAAATTTCTACTGAAGCTTCCCAGATACCAAAATCTGTCTGCGAAAATAGAATTATGCTTTCATAATCCCAGTTTCCCAGCGACTGAGAACTACCAAAAACGGCAATATTCCAGTAAGGATGATACACCGGTGCTGAAATTCTGAAAAGATGTGTGTGCTTTTTCAAAATGCTGTTTTTTTCCAGCTTAAGACCTGTGAGTTTATTTTTCAGGATTTTATTGGTAAGGTAATTCTCCGGGAAATTCTTTTTGTTCCAGAGGTCTGTGATTACAAATTCTTTATAATTGTGCGGGAAAGAAAGCTCATGCCCTACTTCTTCTTCAGACATCACATTTCCGCTGTCATCTTTTACACAGTATCTGTAGCTTATCTGTTTAGAAAAATAATCTACTTCAGCTTTCCAGATTCCGAAATCTGTATGGTACATCGGATAATCCTGCTGCTCCTGCCCTTCCGCAGTTACCGTTAAAAATAAATTCTCTCCGTGTTTGGTAATATATTTTAAACTAAAATACAATTTCATCTCATATATTTTGGGATAAAAATAGTGTTTTATAACGTAAAACACCTATTTTCAGCATCAAATATTCATTAAAAAGCCTTCCAAAAATATTTGAAAGGCTGGTATGAAAAATTAAATATTCACTATTTGGTTTTAAGAACTTTCTTCGTAGAAATCACTTTACCGTAGCTATCACAAATGCTCACCAGATAAGCTCCCTGAGAAAGACCAGACAGCTCAATTCTTTGATTCAGATTACCGTCTTTTACAGATATTTTTTTGGTTAAAACATTCTTTCCTGAAAGATCAAAAATATCAACTTTAATATTTCCTTTTATTTCAGTTTGTTTCAGATTTACCATAATAAAATTTTCATCCACTCTCGTTGGATAAATTTCTGCGTTGATCTGAGGCGTCTCCGCTCTTGCTGCTCTGTCATTCAGAAAATACTTGCTTGCCAGATCGTAAATATGCAGATTGGTTTCGCCAGCCATCTGCTTCGCTTCAAGACTTTCGAAATTCACTTCAAACAAAGCATTTCCTTTGGCACTTGCCACTACAATTCTGCCTTTAGAGTTTACCGCAGCACCGTTCACAGAGTAGTTTTCCGGTAAGCCTGATATTTTTCCCAAAAAGTAAGCTTCGAGATTTTTAGGAGAAATTTTAAACACATTTCCCGAAGCAGCAAAAGCATAGAAATTACCTTCTGCGTCAGAAATCATATCACCGCCGAAGCCTGTATCCATAGAGGTAAATGAGTTTTTACCGTTTGAAGCAGCGTCTTTCACAATGCCTAAATCTGCAACGGAATACTGTCCGTTTTTCTTTGAAATCTGAAGCAGCTGAGTTCCTGCATTGTTCATGGCGTAAATATTTCCGTCATAGCCCAAAGTCATTCTTGTGATGTGGGAATTAATATCGCAGGAGGAAACTCTGGCAGTAGTATTCTCAACCAAAGTAACCTGTTTTGTCTTTTGGTTTAAAACATAGATGTTTGACGAAAACATCGGCATATAAATCAGATTTTCCTGCGAAGAATCTGTTGCGAGTGCGGCTAAATTTACAGCCTGAGAATTTCCTAAAGAATTTTTATCTTCAGAAATTCTGGTTCTGCTGTTTTGTGAAAACACATCAGACTGTGAAGCAGAAGTAAAAAGTTGAGCACCCGAACTTCCGTCAGAATTCATCGCACGGATGTCATTAAATTCAATTCTCGGAGAATCTTTTCCTGCAAGTGCAAAAAAATCCTGCTGAGCATGAAAGGTATTTCCAAGCAAAAGCAGAACGATAGGGAATAAATGTTTTTTCATAAGTAAATATTTTATTATGACTAAGTTAAGAATTTTTTGAATTGGAAAAGTATTTTTTTTGGTTGAGGCTGAGGTTAAGGTTAAGACTTAGGTTGAGATTGAGTTTGAGAATAATGATGCAGGTGAAAAATTGTAAAACTTTAAAAGGCTTTCATAGTTTGATTTAATTTTTTACTGAAAATCTGCAACATATTCATATAACATCAAAGTTAATCTGTAAACTAAAACTAAAAAAAATCCCACAGATTCGCTGATTGATCTAAAATCTGCTAAATCCGTAGAATCTGCGGGAGCTGTAGTTAAGTGGGAAAAAATCAGTTTAAAACATACGAAGTTCCGTCTCTGCCGTCCTTCAGTTCAATTCCTTCCGCTAAAAGTTTGTCTCTGATCTGATCTGAAAGTTCAAAATTCTTTGATTTTCTTGCCTGATTTCTCAGTTCTATTAAAACCTGCAAGGTCTGATCTAATTTTCCATTGTTGTTTTCTTCGATATTCTGAAGTCCCAAAACATCGAACACCAAAGCATTCAATGTGGTTTTTAATTCTTCAAGGTCTGAAGCTGACACCGATTCTTTACCATCTTTTAATGCAAAAATAAATTTTACGGCTTCAAATAAATGAGCTATCAAAACGGGTGAGTTGAAATCATCGGTTAATGCATCGTAAGCTTTTGTTTTCCACTCAGAAAAATTAAATTCAGATTGTTTTGAGTCATTTGATTCAATTGAGTTTAAAACTTTCAGCGCTTCCATTAAACGGCTGAAACCTTTTTCACTGGCCAACATCGCGTCATTGGAAATATCCAGAACACTTCTGTAATGTGCCTGCAAAAAGCAGAAACGAACAATCGCAGGATGAAAAGCTTTTTCAAAAAAATCATTTTCACCGGAAACTAACTGTTTCGGCAAAATATAATTACCTGTAGATTTGCTCATACGCTGGGAATTCATGGTCAACATATTGGCGTGCATCCAGTAATTCACAGGAGATGCGCCGTTGCAGGCTTTCCCCTGTGCGATTTCACATTCGTGATGTGGAAATTTAAGATCCATTCCGCCACCGTGGATGTCGAAAGTTTCACCTAAATATTTCGTGCTCATCGCAGTACATTCAAGGTGCCATCCCGGGAAACCTTCTCCCCAAGGCGAGTTCCAGCGCATAATGTGAGCGGGAGAAGCTTTTTTCCACAAAGCGAAATCCTGAGGATTTTTCTTTTCTCCCTGTCCGTCAAGGTCTCTGGTGTTGGCAAAAAGTTCTTCGATGTTCCGTTTTGAAAGTTCACCATAATTCAGCCCTCTTTTGTTGTATTCTAAAACATCAAAATAAACCGAACCGTTGCTTTCATAAGCAAAACCAGTCTCCACTAATTTCTGAGTAAGCTCAATCTGCTCTACGATATGTCCGGTTGCGGTGGGCTCAATGTTGGGTGGAAGTAAGTTGAACATTTCCAAAACTTTATGAAAATCAACAGTGTATTTCTGTACAATTTCCATCGGTTCCAGTTTTTCCAGACGCGTTTGTTTTACGAAACGGTCATTGTTTACGTCTCCATCGTCGGTAAGATGCCCTGCATCGGTGATATTTCTTACGTAACGCACTTTGTAACCCAAATGCATCAGGCTTCTGTAGATAAAATCGAAGGAAAGGAAAGTTCTTACATTTCCTAAATGCACATTGCTGTAAACGGTTGGTCCGCAGACGTACATTCCGATATTATTTTCGTGGATTGGTTTGAATATTTCTTTTTCGCCTGTAAGCGAATTGTATATTTTTAACTGCATCTTTATATAAATGATGATTGATAATTGATGATTGATTTTAAAATTAATTCTAAGAAAAATCATTTACAACAGACGATTGTTGCAATAAAAATTCTATTTGAAACTGTTTTAAATTTTATCATTTATTTATTTCTAATAATCCAGTTTCGCATGGCTTCCTACGTAATGAAGGAATTCCTGTCTCGTGATAGGATTGGTTCTGAAAATTCCGCTTAATTCTGCCGTAATTGTAGAACTTGCGGTGTCTTTTATTCCTCTGCAGTTTACGCAAAGATGTTTTGCATCGATGATACAGGCAACATTTTGTGTTCCTAAAGCATCTCGTAGAGCATCAACAATCTGCATCGTGAGTCTTTCCTGAACCTGTGGCCTTTTTGCGTAATAGTCTACAATTCTGTTGATCTTTGAAAGCCCGATGACTTCACCGCTGGAGATATATGCTACATGCGCTCTCCCAATGATTGGTAAGAAGTGATGCTCGCAGAACGAATAAACGGTGATGTCTTTTTCCACCAACATCTGACGGTATTTATATTTGTTTGAAAATGTAGAAATTCCTGGTTTGTTTTCCGGAAGAAGTCCGCCAAAAATTTCGTTTACATACATTTTAGCAACTCTTTTAGGAGAATCTTTTAAGGAATCATCAGTCATATCAAGACCTAAGGTTTCCATAATTTCTGCAAAAAGTCCGGTAATTTTTTCTATTTTTTCCTGTGGCGATTTCTCAAAAGCATCTTCACGGATCGGCGTATGCTCTTTTCCCGTGAAAATATCATCATCGTTATCGGTAAAATCAACCATTTTTATTTAATTTGCAACAAAAATACGGATAAAATTTATTCTATATTTTAATTTACCTCAATTTTGGATTACCTTTTACATCTATTATTTTAAAAAACATGATTACCGCCGAAGAAGTACTGAATGCCGCCCAAAAGAAGGAATTTCTGGAGTTTCCTGCCAGACTTTACAGAGCTGACAAAGCTTACATTCGGCCATTAGACGAAGATATTGAGGGTATTTTTGACAGTAATAAGAATAAATGTTTTGAAAATGGCGAAAGCTCCCGTTTTCTATTTACAGACAAAAACGGAAAGACAGTAGGAAAAGTTGCTGTTTTTATTAACAAAAAGTACATCGAAAAACAGCCGACCGGTGGGATTGGTTTTTTTGACTGTATCAATGACCAGACCACAGCCAATTTTATTTTTGATCACTGCAGAAACTGGCTGTTGAAAAGGGGAATGGAAGCGATGGATGGCTCAATTAACTTTGGTGAAAGAGACAAATTCTGGGGTGTTTTGATTGAAGGATTTTCTCAACCTTTGTATGGAATGAATTATAATTTCCCATATTACAAAGAACTTTTTGAAAATTACGGATTTGAAATTTACTATAACCAACTGTGTTTCAGCAGAAAAGCACATGCACCTACGTCGAGAATTTTCAATGTAATGCATGCGAAACACAGTAAGAATGAGAATTTTTCTTCGAAACGTGTCACCAAGGCCAATATGGATCAGTTTGCAGAAGATTTTTTCACTATTTACAATAAATCATGGGAAAGTCACGGTGGTGGTAAACAGATGAACCTTGCGGAAGTGAAAAAAATGTTTAACAGCATGAAACCCGTTATGAATGAGCACATTGCATGGTTTGCATATGAAAGCGGAAATCCGGTTGCCATGTGGATTAACATTCCGGATCTGAACCAGTGGTTTAAGTATTTGAATGGAAAATTCGGACTTTGGGAAAAACTGAAATTCCTTTACTATAAGGCTTTCAAACACAATTCTAAATTTGTAGGATTAATTTTCGGAGTCGTTCCTGAATGGCAGAATAAAGGTGTGGAAGGTTACCTTATCGTTGAAGCTGCAAATCATTTCAGGGTTGCAACAAAATTTGAAGATTTTGAAATGCAGTGGATTGGAGATTTTAATCCTAAAATGCTGGGTCTGGCGAAACATCTGGAAACTGAAGTAACGAGAAAGCTGGCAACATACCGTTATTTATTCGACAGAAATAAAGAATTTGAGAGGCATCCAACAGTTTTATAAACAAAGGAAAACCGGTGATACTGGAGTGTCACCGGTTTTTTTATAGCTGCTGAAATATCAGCTTAATCCATTAAAACAGTTCTCCTGCAACTTTTTTAATATTATCACTTTTCCCCATAGAGTAAAAATGCAGTACGGGAACGCCGAAATCAAGCAATTCTTTGCACTGGCTGATTGCCCATTCCACGCCGATCTGTTTTACTGCTTCATTATTTTTTGCACTTTCTACAGCGTTGATTAAGTCTTCCGGCAAATCAATTTTAAAAACCTGAGGCAAGAGTTTCAAATGTTTTTTTGTAGCAATCGGCTTGATTCCTGGAATAATGGGAACGGTGATTCCCATATCACGGGCTTTGTTTACAAATTCTATGAACTTTTTATTGTCGAAAAACATTTGAGTAACGATGTAATCTGCCCCGGCATCTACTTTCTGTTTCAGCCATTTCAAATCGTAATTCATTGAAGGCGCTTCCATGTGTTTTTCGGGATAACCGGCAACTCCGATGCAGAATTTATTGTGATCATCACACGCCTGCTCATCATGCAGATATTTTCCTCTACCCAAATCATTAATCTGATGAACCAGCTCCATAGCGCTGGAGTGGCCTCCGGGAGTGGCTTCAAAATACTGATGCCCTTTCATCGCATCACCTCGTAAGGCCATAATATTATCGATACCCAGATACATACAGTCCACCAAAAGATATTCTGTTTCTTCTTTGGTAAAACCTCCGCAAAGCAGGTGAGGAACTGTATCCACATTATATTTATGCTGAATTGCCGCACAAATTCCCAAAGTTCCGGGACGCATTCTTGTGATTCTGCGCTCCATCAAGCCATTACCTTTGTCTATGTAAATATATTCTTCTCTGGAAGTTGTCACATCAATAAATGGAGGTTTAAATTCCATTAAAGGATCGATGTTTTTATATAAATCTTCAATCCCTATACCCTTCTGTGGAGGAACAACTTCGAGGGAGAAAAGCGTTTTGCCGTTGGCGTTTTTTATATGGTCTGTGATTTTCATTTATTATAATAGTCGTTTAATTTTTGTATACCCAGTCAGTAATTAATTTGTTTGATTCTCCACAGCGAGCGTAAGAGTCGAGAGGAAAAGAAATTTTAAATCTGTATTTTCGGTCATTAAAGGTTTCGAAAAAATCAGTCGATTGCAATACAGCAAGATCAGATTTGATATCAACTGTGTAAATATTGGCTTTAGCAGGTTTAAGCTTTATTGATTTATCTTTAAAATCAAAACAATCAATATCTTTTTTGGCTAAATTTATTTTTTCAAAAGATTTTTTACTTTCATTATACATTTCCAGATCGATCAATCTCATATTACACAAATTAATTTTTTTCGGAATTTTGAAAGATTGAGAGTCTGTGTTTTTAATTGTTAATTTGAATTTCCCTGTTCCTTTTAAATTTTCTGAATTGATGGCTACCTGATAAGTACAGTTCTGCGCAAACGAAGAACTGTAGATCATAAAAATTATAAAAGAAAAAAGTTTTTTCATTTTAAATTCCATCTGCCAAATTAGGGTTCAGCCATTTTCTTGCTTCCTGTAGAGAAATGCCTTTTCTTTCGGAATACTCTTTCAACTGGTCTTCATCAATTTTTCCTAAACCAAAATACTTAGCATGCGGACTTCCGAAATAATATCCTGAAACGGCTGCAGTGGGGAACATGGCTAAACTTTCTGTAAGATAAACACCGATGTTTTCTTCCACTTTTAATAAATCCCAAATAGCATGCTTTTCCAGGTGATCGGGACAGGCTGGATAACCCGGAGCCGGACGAATTCCCTTGTATTTTTCAGCAATTAGATCTTCGTTGCTTAAATTTTCCTGATTGGCATAACCCCAGTATTCTGTACGCACTTTTTTATGTAAAAATTCTGCGTAAGCTTCAGCAAAACGGTCGGCGATGGCTTTTACCATGATGGCATTATAGTCGTCATTATCTTTTTCATATTGATCAGACAGTTCATCCGTTCCGAAACCTGTGCATACACAGAAAGCACCCATGTAATCAGTCTTACCTGAACTTTGAGGCGCAATAAAATCGCTTAATGCCAGATAATCTTTCCCTTGTGAACGCTGAGCCTGCTGTCTCAAAGTAAGGAATTTAACTTTCTCTTCATTATTTTCGTCAAAGATTAGAATATCGTCTGTTTCGTTAGAATTGGCTTTAAAAATTCCGAAAATGGCTTTAGCAACCAACAGTTTTTCGTCAACAATTTTCTTTAAGATTTTCTGTCCGTCTGCAAACAATTCTTTTGCCTGCTCGCCTACCACTTCATCGTCAAAAATATTCGGGTATTTCCCGTGCAGATCCCAACTTCTGAAAAACGGCGACCAGTCTATAAACGGAATGAGCTCTTCCAAATCCTGATTTTCAAAAACCTGAATACCCAGTTGATTCGGGGTAAAAATTTCTTCGTTTTCCCAATCGATTTTAAACTTCTCTTTTCTTGCATTTTCAAGCGAAGTATAAGTTTTTTCAATCTGTCTGTTCAAAAATTTCTCTCTGAATTCTGAGTAGTCTGTTTTCAAATCATCCACATATTCTTTATTTCTGTCGCCCAAGAGTGAACTTACTACATTTACAGCTCTGGACGCATCATTCACATGAACAACTGCGTTTTTGTATTTTAAATCAATCTTAACCGCTGTGTGCGCTTTGGAAGTTGTTGCACCACCGATGAGCAAAGGAAAATTTAAGTTTTGCCTTTCAAGTTCTGAGGCGATGTATACCATTTCATCCAGACTTGGCGTGATCAAACCGCTCAGACCGATGACATCGACGTTGTGCTCAATCGCGGCCTGAATAATTTTTTCGGCAGGAACCATCACGCCCAAATCGACAATATCGTAATTATTACAACCCAAAACCACGCTCACAATATTTTTTCCGATATCGTGAACATCACCTTTTACAGTTGCCATCAAAATTTTTCCGTTGGGTTTCTGAGCTACGTCTTTTTCAGCTTCGATAAATGGCTGTAAATAAGCAACGGCTTTTTTCATCACGCGGGCAGATTTCACTACCTGCGGAAGAAACATTTTTCCGGCACCGAAGAGATCTCCTACAACGCCCATTCCGGTCATCAGATTGACTTCGATGACATGGAGCGGGCGGTCAGCAAGCAATCTGGCTTCTTCCACATCTTCTTCTATAAACCGGTCAATTCCTTTTACCAGAGAATGCGTGATTCTTTCCTGCAATGAGTGTGTACGCCATTCAAGCTCCTCAACTTTTTCTTTTTTAACCGATTTATTTCTTTCGGAATAATCTAAAAGTCTCTCCGTGGCATCATCTCTTCTGTCGAGGATTACGTCTTCTACAAGCTCGAGAAGTTCTTTATTAATTTCATCATAAACCTCAAGCAATGCAGGATTTACGATTCCCATGTTCATCCCCGCCTGAATTGCGTGGTACAGAAAAACCGAGTGCATCGCTTCACGCACCGTATCATTTCCACGGAAGGAAAAAGAAACATTGGAAACTCCGCCGCTCACAGATACATAAGGAAGATTCTGACGAACCCAACGTGTTGCTTCAATGAAATCGACTGCGTTTCTGCGGTGTTCATCCATCCCGGTTGCTACTGGAAAAATATTTAAATCGAAAATAATATCTTCGGCCGGAAATTTTACTTCATTAACCAGAATATCATAAGAACGCTGGGTAATTTCAAGTCTTCTATCGTAATTATCGGCTTGCCCCACCTCATCAAATGCCATTACTATCACCGCTGCACCGTATCTTTTGATGGCTTTGGCGTGTTTTACGAATTCCTCTTTTCCTTCTTTTAAACTGATGGAATTGACCACGCATTTCCCCTGAACGACCTGAAGACCAGCTTCCAGAATTTCCCATTTGGAAGAATCGACCATGATTGGGATTTTGGAAATATCGGGTTCGGAGCCTATGAGATTTAAGAATTTGATCATGGAAGCTTTCCCGTCGATCAAACCGTCATCAAAATTGACGTCAAGAATCTGAGCTCCTCCTTCTACCTGGTCTCTGGCGATATCTAAGGCTTCAGAAAATTTCTCTTCTTTGATTAATCGTAAAAACTTTTTGGATCCGGCAACGTTTGTTCTTTCGCCAACGTTGATGAAATTACTTTCGGGAGTTATAATTAACGGTTCTAAACCGGATAATTTTAAATATTTCATAGTTATAAATGTAACAATGTATCAGTTTAACAGTTTACCAATCGGAATATTTACTAAATTGATTTTGTTTAATTTTTTATTGTTTTATCAGCTTTGAATCTCTCGCAGCCCGACTTGAACGGAAATCCTTTTTTGCCTGCACTAAAGCTCAACCAGCTAAAATATTGCAGCAAAAAAGATTGGTAGTGGAAGGCGGAAATAGCTGCCCAAAAACTAAATATCCGCAACCACTTTTCTCGGTTCGTATTTATCTACCAAATCGGCAATCGCTTTGATGTGTTCCGGCGTTGTACCACAGCATCCGCCGATAATATTGATCAATCCCTTCTCAACGTATTCTTTAATCTGAGCCGCCATCTGATTTGGAGGTTCGTCATACTGGCCGAAAGCGTTTGGCAAACCTGCGTTGGGATAGGCCGACACAAAAAAGTCTGAATTGTGCGCCAAAGTCTCTAAATAAGGCGTCAGCTGATTGGCTCCCAAGGCGCAGTTGAAGCCTACGCTCAGTAAATTGAGATGTGAGACTGAAATCAAAAACGCCTCAGCTGTCTGCCCGCTCAATGTTCTTCCTGACGCATCGGTAATTGTACCTGAAACCATGATGGGGATTTGAATATTTCTTTCTTCCTGAATTTCGTCAATAGCAAAAAGTGCCGCTTTTGCATTGAGAGTATCGAAAATAGTTTCTACCAAAAGAATGTCTGAACCGCCGTCTAATAAAGCTTCGCACTGTTGTTTGTAAGCGAGTCTCAATTCTTCAAAGGTGATTGCACGAAAGCCGGGATCATTCACATCCGGGCTTAAACTTGCCGTTCTGTTGGTAGGCCCGATGGAGCCCGCAACAAATCTTGGTTTGTTCGGATTTTGGGCTGTAAATTCGTCGCAAACTTTTCTGGCAATTTTTGCAGATTCACAGTTGAGCTCATACACCAAATCTTCCATGTGGTAATCTGCCATCGCAATTGTAGTTCCGGAAAATGTGTTGGTTTCGATGATGTCTGCACCTGCCTCCAGATATTTTCTGTGGACTTCTTCAATTGCCTTTGGCTGTGTGAGTGAAAGAAGGTCATTATTTCCCTGAACGGGATGTTCCCAATCTTTGAAACGCTCACCACGGTAATCTTCTTCCTGAAATTTGTATCTCTGAAGCATGGTTCCCATAGCTCCGTCGAGGATAAGAATTCTTTCGGAAAGGGCTTTGTATAGTTGTTTTGTATTTTTCATTTTATTTAATACTAATTACACGAATTATATTCGACTTTTTCAATTTTTTGCGCTGAATCTCTCTTGCAGCCCGACTTGAACGGAGCTCTTTTTGTCGCAGCGAAGCGGAGGCAAAAAAGCGGGAGTGGAAGGCGGATACAGCTGCCCAAATCATTCTAATCCAGTGCCTGCTTCAAATCTGCAATAATATCATCCACATTTTCCAGACCTACTGAGCAGCGAACCAAACCAGCGGTAATTCCCACTTCATTTCTTTCTTCATCAGACAATTTGGAATGCGTTGTAGATGCAGGATGCGTGACAATCGTACGGGTGTCGCCCAGGTTTGCAGAGAGGGAACACATTTTTATTTTATCTAAAAAGTTTCTTCCGCCTTCAATGCCTCCCTTGATTTCGAAGGCAACAATATTTCCGCCTAACTTCATTTGTTTTTTGGCAATTTCATAGCTTGGATGCGATTTTAAAAACGGATATTTTACCATTTGTACATTGGGGTGATTTGCTAAAAACTCTGCCACTTTCAATGCGTTTTCACAATGTCTTTCTACGCGGATGGCCAATGTTTCTAAACTTTTAGACAAAACCCAGGCGTTGAATGGTGACATGGCAGGGCCTGTATTTCTTGCGAAAAGATAAATCTCACGGATCATATCTTCTCTGCCCACTGCTACTCCTCCCAAAACACGACCCTGACCGTCAATCAGTTTTGTGGCTGAATGCACTACCAGATCAGCTCCGTATTTTATTGGCTGCTGAAGGTAAGGCGTCGCAAAACAGTTGTCTACAATGAAAATAAGATTATACTTTTTGGCAATCTTTCCGAAAAATTCGAGATCTAAAATTTCAATTGCAGGGTTTGTGGGGGTTTCGAGATATAAAATCTTTGTGTTTGGTTTGATGTACTGCTCAACGTTTTCAGAATCTTCGGCTTTGAAATAGGTAGTTTCAATATTCCATTTCGGAAAATATTTTGTGAACAAAGTGTGCGTAGATCCGAAAACCGACTGACAGCTCACAATATGATCTCCAGCATCCAACAAAGTTGCAAATGTAGAGTAAATTGCGGCCATTCCGGTGGCAAAAGCATAACCTGCCTCAGCGCCTTCCATTTTGACAATTTTATCTGTGAATTCTGTGACGTTTGGGTTTGAAAACCGGCTGTACAGATTTTTAGATTTCTCTTCGGCAAAACTCGCTCTCATATCTTCTGCGTCTTCAAATACAAAGCTTGAAGTAAGATATAAAGGCGTAGAATGCTCATCAAACTGAGATCTTTCGGTTTGGGTTCTTATCGCGAGGGTTTCAAAATTTTCTTTTTCCATAAATTTAAATTTACCAATCTACCAGTGTATGAATGTAACAATGTAACAATATAAAATGCCATAAATTGACTATTACACTGGTAAATTGTTATATTGGTACATTAATCTATTTTGTTTCACTGAGTCTTAAAATATCGCCGAAAACACCGCGCGCGGTTACTTTTGCTCCAGCGCCTGCGCCCATGATGACAATTGGGTTTTCACCATAACTTTCGGTATAGATTTCGAAAATTGAGTCTGAACCTTTGAGCTGTCCTAAAGCAGAAGTTGCGGGAACAGAGATTAACTTCACATCTAGTTTGCCTTTTTCCTGTTGTAAATCTCCGTGCAGATCGCCAACATATCTTAAAACATGATTTGGCTCCTGATTTTTCTTAATTTTTTCATACTCATCATCCAATTCTTCGAGTCTTGCAAGAAATTCCTGTTTTGAAACGGAAAGTAAAGCTTCAGCAACTAAATTCTGAATATTGATGTCACTGAATTCATTGATTAAATCCAGTTCTCTCGCTAAAATCAACAGTTTTCTGGCAACATCATTTCCAGACAGATCTTCTCTCGGATCCGGTTCTGTATAGCCTTTTTCCAAAGCTTCATTAACGATTGTGGAAAACTTATCACCCCTTAAAGAAAAATTATTGAACACGTAGCTCAATGTTCCTGAGAAAACCCCTTTGATTCTGGTAATGTTTTCACCCGAAAGGTGAAGAAGTTTAATGGTGTCAATCAAAGGTAAACCTGCACCTACATTGGTTTCATAAAGATAACGTCTGTTGTTTTTGTTCAACGTATATCTTAGTTTACGGTATTCTTCAATAGGAAGTGTATTGAAAATTTTATTGGAAGAAACCAAATCAAATCCATTTTCGGCCAAGGCATGGTAGTTTTTTACAAAATCCACACTCGCGGTATTATCTACAACGATAAGATTTTCCAGTTGATTTTCTTTTGAGAAATTGATTAATTCAGAAATATCAGAAGATTTTTCGGCTGCAAAAATTTCATTGTTCCAGGTAGAATCAAATCCTTTTTTATTGAAAGCAATTTTCCGGGAATTGGCTACAGCAACTACTTTCAGATGTATATTTTTTCGTCGCTTAATTTCTTCAGAAGAATGTAAAACCTGTTCGATTAAAGTTTTACCAACATTTCCGTGACCGATGATTGCCAAATGAACGGTTTTCGGTTTTTTAAAAATTTCAGATTCAATAATGTTTTTAGTTTTCTCATCCTGGGAAGAGGTAACAACTATATTTATTCGTTTTTCGCTCGAATTTTGGTTTAGCAGCAATGGGAACACATTATTTCTGGCAAGTTCAGAAAGTATTTTATTCAGATCATCCGCCACAAAACCAATCACAGAAACATTATTAATGCTGTAAATCTGAGAAACCTTTCCAGATTTTCTCTCTTCGGCAAACTCGTCAATCAGGCAGGTTACTGCTTTTTCAGAATCATCTTCGTGTACCAGAATAGACAAGCCGTTTTCTACAGCCTGCTGAGAGATTACTCCCACACTTATTCTTGCCAGAGTGAGTGCTTTAAACACCCTTCCGTCAATCCCGATTTCACCCAGAAAATCTGCTCCTTCAAATTTAATGATTGATCTGTTTTTAAAAAATTTTATTTCGTTGGCATTCATCTTACTCATTTCTACAAAATATTTTTTATGATAGTATTTAACTGTTGGTATTCCATTAAAAAGGCGTCGTGGCCGTGAATTGATTTGATCTCGTAATAGTAAACATCATCTTGTTCTTTTTTCAGCTTTTCACAGCACATCCGGATTTCAGAAGCAGGGAAAAATAAATCTGTATCAACAGAAATCATGTGAATCCGAGCCTTAATTTTACTCAGGTAACTATCATTCACGTTAATATTCATTAACAAATGGTTCATCAGTTTGTAAGATTTCAAACTAAACCTTTCGTTTAAAGAATCTCCGTGATATCGGAGCCAGTCTTCTGATTCCAGCCTGTTTTTTTCCTGATTATATTTATTTCTGAATCTTTCATTCAAAGATTCTGGGGTTCTGTAGCACAGCATGGCATGAATTCTGGCTTTCTGTAAAGGTTCGTCATTCTGATTCAATAAAAACTTCTGAACGAGACATTGGGCATGAAGCCAGTCGTGAGTTTTGTAATCGCAGGCTATCGGAATAAATATTTCTGCGATTGCAGGATTTTCAGACAACATGTGCCAACCTATCCCGCCGCCAAGTGAACCGCCGATAACGGCGTACAGATTCTTAATCTTTAAAATTTCAAGACCTTTTAGAAAGATTCTGGCTATATCTGAAGGTGTGAAATCTTCATACTCATCAATTAAAAATTCATCAAATCCGTTTCCGGGAATATTGAAACAAAGCACTGTATATTTATTGGTATCAATTGCCTGATTTTCAGCGATCAACTGTTTCCACCAACCTTTTTCTCCGGAAACGTTTGAATTTCCAGTTAAGGCATGATTAACTAAAATGATAGGTGCTGAAAACAAGTCTTTCCCAAAAAGCTGATAGCTTAACGGGATATTGTATTGTTTACCGGAATTGGTTTGATACGAAAAATTAATATGTTTAAGTTCTGGCTTCAATTCTATTACACTTTATGATAATACAATTGAAAATGCCACAGGAAATGGCTGAAAAAAATCAGTAAGTTATCTGTCCAAAAAATAAAACTTTTGGTAGAACGTAGCACCTTCTTCGCTTGCGCAAAGGGTTGCTAAGGTTTCACAGGGTCTGTCCCTCAACCTTTCTTGATAACATTTTCAATATTTTAATGAACGAATGGTGCAAAGATATGGCATTATTTTTAATTATTAAAATAAATTAATGTAACATTGAAAATTAGCTCTGATAAAAGCATTACAATGAATATTAATAATTATTCAGACCATAAAAATTGTTTTTTATTCACAAAAAAAATTAAATTCGTAAGGTAAAAGTACTTGTATGACTGTAGAAAAAGAAAAATTAAACAGCCACGACTGGCAAAACTGGGGGCCATACGTGAGCAACAGGCAATGGGGAAATGTGCGTGAAGACTACAGCCCAAACGGTGATGCATGGAATTTCACCAATCATGACAATGCTGAAAGCTACACCTACCGCTGGGGTGAAGAAGGGATTGCCGGAATTTGTGATCATAAACAACTTTTATGTTTTGCGTTGTCATTTTGGAACGGGAAAGACAAAATGGTGAAGGAACGTTTCTTCGGGCTGAGCAATCCTCAGGGAAACCATGGTGAAGATGTGAAAGAACTTTTCTACTATCTTGATAACACCCCTACTCACAGCTACATGAAAATGCTGTATAAATACCCCATTAATGAATTTCCTTATGACGATATTCGCCGGGAAAATGCCAGCCGAAGTAAAAAAGAACGTGAATACGAAATTGTAGACACCGGAATTTTTGACAATGATGAGTATTTTGATATTTTTATCGAGTACTGCAAAGCAGACCGTGACGATATCTTAGTAAGAGTAAGTGTTTACAACAGAAGTAAAGAAGATGCACCACTTACCATTCTGCCCACACTATGGTTCAGAAACAACTGGAAATGGGGTTATAATGAATACAAAGGACAGCTTAATGCTTTTTCTGATGACCAAATTAATATTTACCACGACAGTATTGCTATTAAAAAGCTCTACACTAAATCTTCCGGTGAAGCTCTTTTCTGTGAGAATGAAACCAATACTCCCAAAATTTACGATTGCCCTGAGAGAGAAAACGCTTATTATAAAGACGGAATCAACAATTACATTACAAAAAAGCTGCCTACAGTAAATTCTGAAAAAAGGGGCACAAAAGCTGCAATTTCTATCAATAAAAATATAAAAGCAGGCAGCTGCGAGGTATTTGAATTTAAACTTGCCTCTTCGGAAACCGAAAATCCTTTTGAAAATTTTGACAGTATTTTTGCTGAAAGAATCGCTGAGGCTGATGATTTTTACGCAACCGTTCAGGAAGAAATTCTAAGTGATGACGAAAAAAATGTGCAGAGACAGGCGTTTGCAGGATTGCTTTGGAACAAACAGTTTTATCACTACAACGTAGGAAAATGGCTGAAAGGAGATCCTAAATTTGAAGCTCCGAGAAATTTTAAACAGTATGTGAGAAATTTTGAGTGGGACCACCTTCACAATAAAGATATCATTTCTATGCCGGATAAATGGGAATATCCGTGGTATGCAACCTGGGATCTCGCTTTTCACTGCGTGCCGTTTGCCTTGATTGATGCCGATTTTGCAAAAAACCAACTTGTTCTTCTCACCAAAGAATGGTACATGCACCCGAATGGACAAATGCCCGCCTACGAATGGAATTTAAGCGACGTAAATCCTCCGGTTCATGCCTGGTCCTGCTTCAGGGTTTTTAAAATCGACGAGAAAGCCAACGGAAAACCGGATCTGTTATTTTTAGAAAAAGTTTTCCAGAAACTGCTACTGAATTTCACATGGTGGGTAAACAGAAAAGACAAAAACGGTCAGAATATTTTTGGCGGAGGCTTCCTCGGTCTCGATAATATCGGTGCGTTTGACAGGAATATGGAACTGAGAGATGGTGAACATCTTGAGCAGGCAGATGGTACAAGCTGGATGGCAATGTATGCACTCAACATGATGAGAATTGCCATGGAGCTGGCTCAGTATTACCAGGTTTATGAAGATATGGCCATCAAATTTTTCGAACATTATCTTTACATTGCTGAAGCGATGGAAAACCTTGGTGAAGGAACCAAAGGTCTCTGGAACGAAGAAGACGGCTTTTTCTATGACGTTTTACAGTTGCAGAGCGGCGACGCGGTTTCTTTGAGACTGAGAAGCATCGTTGGATTAATTCCCCTGTTTGCCGTAGAAATTATAGACCATCACCTGCTTGAAAAAATGCCGAATTTCCAAGGCAGAATGGAATGGATTCTGAAAAACAAACCGGAACTTGCCAATCTCGTTTCGCACTGGGATGAAGAAGGCCATGGCCGGAAGCACCTGATGAGCATTGTAAGAAGAACCCGATTAACAAAGGTCTTAACAAGAATGCTTGATGAAAAAGAGTTTTTGAGCATTTACGGAATCCGTGCGATGTCTAAAGTTTATGAAGAAAATCCGTTTGTATTCTCAATAGACGGTGTTGAAAACGTTGTTTATTATACTCCTGCAGAAAGCGACAGCCGTATGTTTGGAGGGAACAGCAACTGGCGTGGTCCAATTTGGTTTCCTATTAATTTCCTGATTGTGGAAAGCCTTCAGCGTTTCCACTTTTATTACGGAAGCAGCTTTCAGGTAGAATTTCCCACAGGAAGCGGCGAAAAGAAAGATCTTGATGAAGTTGCCCAGGATATCAGCAACAGACTTTGTTCAATATTTCTGAAAGACGAAAATGGAAGAAGAGCCTTTAACGGTGAATACGATAAATTTAATTTTGACGAAAATTTTAAAGATTACATCACTTTCTTTGAATATTTCCATGGTGACAATGGCCGTGGCGTAGGAGCTTCACACCAAACGGGATGGACTGCAACAGTGGCGAAACTTTTAAGACCAAGGATGTAAATTTTTGTTTGAGGGTTTGAGTGTTTGAGTGGAAAAGTTTTCATTACATTTCAGCTCTTACACACAAACGCTCAAACTCCAATACGCTCCCTCCCTACAGCTCAACCTTATTTCCATTTACAAAAACTTCGTAGCTGATTTCTACATTCGGTTCCAAGGTTTTTGAGACGGAACAGTATTTTTCAAATGATAATTCTGAAGCTTTTAATGCTTTTTTTGGATCGATATTCCCTTCCAGAAAGAATTTTACAACCATTGATTTGAATGGTTTTGCATCATCTACCGGAATTCGTTCGCCTTCCACTTCTGCTTTAAAATCTGTGATTTCCTGTCTTTGTTTTTTCAGGATGGAGACAACGTCAATTCCGCTGCATCCTGCTACTGCCATCATGACGCTTTCCATGGGAGAAACGCCTTTTGCTCCAGGTTGCGAAGTGTTATCTAAAAGAATTGAATTTCCCTGTGCGTTGGTGCATTCAAATAAAAAATCGTCATTGATTCGGTTGAGGGTTATTTTCATGAGTAATGAGTAATGAGTAATGAGTGTAAAATTACAAAATCAATTTTGAAATTTCATTTATTAAAGCAAATCTGCGTAAAAAGCGAGAAACTCTCTGATAACAGAATAAAAGTCACGCATTTCAAAATAATTCGGGCTTGAACTTTCTATGTTCTTAAAATGATGTTTTCTGAACAATTGCTTCGTTCTGGTTTGATGAAAATATTGCGAAACAGAAACCGCACTTTTTATATTTAAACTATCCATAATTCTGATGGAATTTTCAACCGTTTTTTCGGTATCATTTCCATAATTATCAACAATTATTTTATCTGAAGGAATATTTTTAGATTCTAAATATTGTTTCATTTTATCTCCTTCCCAAAAACCTTCTATGCCAAAGCCACCGCTGACAATTATTTTGTTGATACGCTTTGCTTCATATAATTCTAAGCTTTTGTCAAGTCTTGCTTTAAGTCTTTCTGAAGGAGTTCCATCGGTATTAATTTTATTTCCAAGAACAATGGCTACATCAGCATTTTGATTTTTATCTCTTAAACCATCGTAAATAATCAAGACAGAATGAATAAGAAACCACAAAATGAGAACGCCAATAATTCTTTTAAACAGTTTGAAAGCCTTTTTCATTATTAATAGTAGTCAATGAATATGAAATTATTCGTAAATCAAACCGCCAACATCCATCTGTTTTTTCTCTTCATCGGTTAATGATTTTCGTAAAACTTTAACGGTGTACGCTCCTTTTACAATATTTTTATCATAATACATCCAGTCTGACAGATTATCAATATTCACATCAACTGTATCACCCAGCTTAACGCCAACTTGTTCGTAAGGTTCATTTTGAATCACACCGGAATATTTACCATTTTTAAAAGTAATATCGCCAATCCAGATATGTTCACCGTTGTTATCCGGCAAATCAAATCTTTGTTTGATTGTAAAATTTGAATAATCCGGATTTTTGCTTAAAAGTGCTGTATGAAAGTCTTTTCCAAAAGTTTTCTTAGCATTTTCGATAGCGATATTCATCTCGTCATCTTCAGATTTCACGAGAACTACAGGTGGTTCACCTTCTCTCTCAATTTTCTCTTTCTTCTCCTGACAACCCACCGTAATAAAGGCAATTACAGCAATAATAAATATTTTTTTCATATGATTTAATTTTACAAAATTCCTCTCGCTTTAATCTCGAGATATTTATTAATCACCTCAATATTCAGATTTTCGGGAAGGGTGTAGACAGAGAAAATTCCGTATTTTCTGAGTTCCTGAATGATGAGTTTTTTTTCAAATTCAAATTTTTCGGCAATGATCTGGTCATAGACTTCCTGAGTGTTTTCAGGGTTTTTATCGATCAGCTGATGAAGTTCAGAATTTTTAAAGAAAACAACTACGAGAAGATGATTTTTGGCAATTCCCCGGAGGTATTTCATTTGGCGGTTAAGCCCGTCCAGTGTTTCAAAATTGGTAAAAAGCAAGACTAAACTTCTTTGGTTTAATGAAAATTTGACGTCCTGATAAAGCCTGTTGAAATCACTTTCAAAAAAATCGGTTTTCACATTGTACAAAGCTTCGGAAATCTTTCTGAGTTGGCCAGACTTATTGTCTGCAGACACTTTGTTTTCTGCTTTTTTAGAGAAAGTCATCATTCCGGCGCGGTCGCTTTTCTTCAAAATAATATGTGATAAAGCCATGGACGCATTGATGGAATAATCCAGTAAACTCAATCCTTTAAAAGGCATTTTCATCGTTCTGCCTTTGTCAATAATCATGAAAATACGCTGCGATTTTTCATCCTGAAACTGATTTACCATTAACCTGTTGGTTTTGGAAGTCGCTTTCCAGTTGACCGTACGGATGTCATCGCCGGGAACGTATTCTTTGATCTGCTCAAACTCCATTGTATGCCCTAGCTTTCTGATTTTTTTGATTCCGCCCAGAAGAACTTCATTCTGTAAAGCCATCAGTTCATATTTCCGTAAATGAATAAACGACGGATACGCCGCCAGCATCGCATCTTTTTGAAATCTATATCTTTTTGCCACAAAACCCAATGACGAAGATGCGTACACATTCAAAGCTCCAAAACTGTATTCACCACGTTCTTTCGGCTCTAAAATATACTGGAAATAGGCATTTTTACCACTTTCAATCTGCTTTTTAATTAAAAAATCCCTCTTTTGAAACTGAAATGGTATTTCATCGATAACGTTTACATTAACTTTAAAACTGTAATTATTTCTAAGGTCAATCTTCACTGGATTTTCGTCGCCGTTAGAAAGTTTTTCAGGTAAAATTCTCTGTGCCGAAATATTTTCTTTTTTGCTGAACAAAAACAAGGATTCCACCATCGCAGCAAGAAAAACCAGCAGCAGTAAAATATGCGCCACGACCATCATCCACGGAAAAAAGAATGCAAAGACATACACAATTCCCACTATGATGAGCGCCAGAAAAAAACGGGTATGGATGTAGAGATTTTTCATTAAAACTTATCTCGGAATTTCAATTCCTTCTAAAATCTGTCTGATAATTTCGTCAGCGGTAAGACCTTCCATTTCACGCTCCGGAGATACTATAACTCGGTGTCTTAAAACAGCAAAACTCGCTTCCTTGATGTCTTCAGGAGTTACAAAATCTCTTCCTCTCAAAGCTGCAAAAGCTTTTGATGCTGTAAGCAACGCCAAACTTGCTCTCGGAGAAGCTCCCAAATATAAAAACTGATTCTCTCTCGTATTGGAAATGATTTTAGCGATATATTCAATCAGCTGGGATTCTACAACGATTTCTTTTACTAAATTCTGATAGGTTTTCAGCTGGCTTGCTGTAAGTACCGTAGTGATTCCTTCGGTTTTATCTTCCACACGGCTTTCGTGCTGGTTTTTAATAATGGCAATTTCCTGCTTCAAATTGGGATAGCCAACATTGATTTTAAATAAAAACCTGTCCAACTGGGCTTCCGGAAGACGGTATGTTCCTTCGTGCTCGATTGGGTTTTGGGTGGCGATGACGATAAAAGGTTCATCCATCTGGTAACGGATCCCATCCATCGTGATCTGTCTCTCTTCCATAACCTCAAATAAGGCGGACTGTGTTTTCGCTGGGGATCTGTTGATTTCATCAATCAAAACAAAGCTTGAAAAGATAGGACCTTTTTTAAACTCAAATTCGGAGTTTTTGACATTGAAAACTGATGTCCCCAAAATGTCCGAAGGCATCAGATCCGGTGTAAACTGAATTCTGCTGAAATCGACCTCTATCGTTTTTGCCAATAATTTTGCCGTAATGGTTTTCGCCACACCGGGAACGCCTTCAATTAAGACGTGACCATTGGAAAGTAACGCCGCAAGTAAGTGCTCGATCATGTCTTCCTGACCTACAATTACTTTTGCCAATTCAGATTTTACTTTTTGCAGGCTGTTTTTGAGATCGATCATGTCGATTCTCAATTCGAAGTTATTGTCTTCTTTCTGAAGATTTATACCTGTATTTTCTGTATTTTGATTTTCAATGTTTTCCATTGTTTTTTTTTATTGTTTTTCAATAGGCTCCGTAGGAGCCTCACCTTTGTTGTTAAGCGAATGCTCATTTCTTAGCTCCGTAGGAGCGACACCTTTAATCATTATCATCATAAAATTCAAAAATATATTCTTCTTTGTAATCTATTTCAAATTTTTGTAAAAATTCCAAATACTCTTCTCTAAAAGATTTTTTCTTATGATGATGTTTCTGATTCAGTATATACTTTACAACTCTGTCAATTTGACTTCTTGAGTAAGAAAATGCTCCATAACCTTCCTGCCAGTTAAATTTTTCATCAAACCATCTTTCATCATTTATCATTTTTGAAGAGCCCGCTTTAATATCTCTAATCAAATTTGGAATTGTAATATTTAAATTATTAAAACCTACAAAAACATGAACATGATCTGGATTTGCATAAATTGCAAGTAGTTTCTGCTGGTTTTTTTGAACGATTCCTGTCATATATTTCTCCAAACGTTCTCGCATATCTTCGGGAATTTGTCTTTCTCTGCCTTTAACAGCGAAGACAAACTGAACAAAAATTTGAGAATATGTATTTGCCATATCAGATAATTTAACAACATTATTTTTTACAAAGGTGCCGCTCCTACGGAGCTTCGCATTTGATACAAATCTTTCTGCTACAAAGGTTAGGCTCCTTGGGAGCCGCCCTAAAATTGCGTAATCTAAAAAACTTAAATTACTTCAATATCTCATCCAGCAACGCATTCATTCTCACCAAATCTTCCTTCATCACCGATGCATACGGATCCTGAGCTTTTTTGATTAAAACAATTGCTTCATTTATTTTTTCCTGGACTCTGCCTGTTTTCAGCTGAAGTTTTTCAGCAAAATCGTCATCTATATTTTGGGTATCGATTAAAAGATCAAGCCTCACTTTATGAAGAAAATACTGTGCTTTTTTAGCCATCATTTCGTGGAAATCGCCTTCCTGCATGTAGAGATTTCCAATACTTTTCACAAAATCTATAGAAGAATTTTTCAGCGGATCGATTTCAGGAACAATTCTCTGTTTTCTTTTTGCGTTAAAAAATATGAAGAGAAGCATCCCGGCAAGCAGAAGCCACCATGCGTATTTCAAAGCAGGATTATCAAAAATAAACCTCAGAAAAAACTTTGATTTTTCGCTTTTCTTATCTGTAAACCATAATGTTTCCCGATCAGGGAGATAAGAGAAAACATCCTGTGCGTAATGGTTATTTCCTTTTTTAAGAAGATAATAATTCGTTAAAAAAAGTGGTTCAGAATGCACGTAGAAATGACCTTTACCATATTTTGCTTTGATAAAACCTGCCTGATCATCTGCTTCTTCAGAAACAATCTTTCCCAGAATTTCAATTTCAGGTTTCACATACGTAAAGCCCCGTCCGCCCGGAAATTTATCAATTTTAATGAAGCTGTTTGAGAATTTTTTATCGGTAAGCTTTAATACATTGCTTTCAGAATAAGAAAAATTCGAAGTATAAAAACCAATGCTGTCTGAAATATTCTTGGGAATATACTGGAAAATCACCATCGCGTCTGACCCTTTGGAAACTTCGTGCATGATTTTCTTCCAGGATTCTATATCGAGCTCCGTTTCCAAAACAAAAATATTGTGTGACTTCCTGCTATTGCTTTCGTAATAATCGTAAGGATTTTCTGAAATTTTCTTCAGCTTATCTTTAAATAGAAACTTGGCTTCCTGATTAAAAACATAGAAACCGAAAGGAGATTTTTTTGAAGTATTAAAATTTTTCCGCCAGTCTGTAACTTCCGTTTTGTTGACTTCAAGCAACGCTATAATGGCCAGAATGATGGCTAAAATTACAGCATATATTTTGAAAGTTTTATTCATTTTAAAAATTCTGATTTACGGTTTGAATGACTGGAACTGCTCTTTAAATTTAAGGTAAGAATTATGGTCTACACCAAACTCGCCGTACCAGATATAATCGAAAATCAAAGCCAGATCAGAGAACTTCTGCTTCAGATTTTCGTCTTTAATTTCGTAACTGTATTCTTTGTTTGTTTTCTCGGGATTCCATGAGATGAGTTTTTTATCGCTGAGTTTTTTAAGGATTAAAAGAAACTGGTATCTTACTGCGAGGCGGTATTCTGCACTGTTTTCAAATTGTGCAATGGTCTCGGCAAAGTTTATTTCGTGAATATTTTCGTGCAGATCCTCCTCTTTAATTTCAGTACCGGAATTTTTTCTGCCAAAGAATCCAATGTTTTTTCCGATCAGAAATTTTATCACAAAATAGATGACAAATCCTGCCAGTATAATAACAAAAATCCTCAAAAGCAGCTTCCCTAAACTGAATGATGAATTTAGATCATTACCGAAAATACTGCCAAAAAAACGTTCAAATTTCCGCATTAATCTTTCCCAAAAAGACTCGCGGGGTTTTACTGTTTCATAGTTGAAGTCTTCATCTTTGTACCTGGAAGAGATATTTTCTTTAAATTTTCTGCTGTAAACCGTATTTTCTGTCTGCGGTCTTTCTAAAAGCAGTGAGTCTGAAGAAACCATTCCGTCAAAAGGATTGCCCTCTTCATACACCTGCTCCACAGAATCTTCTTCCACATAGGCAGAATCGTAATCCTGTGCAGCAGCAGGATCAGAGAATATTAAAACGCTCAGTAAAAGTATCAGTTTACGCATTGAGACCGATGCTTTCTATTTCTTCAATTTCCAGTTTCTGGTGCAGATCTCTTCTGCTGTCAAAATACAGTAAACCAGAATTTATGTACAGCACATTCATTAGCAAAGCAGAAATGATCACTGAAATTCCGTAAACAACCATAATTACTGCACCAAAACCGCCCTCGAAAGGATTCTGCTCAAATCCGTTATCTGAAGTAGTTGTAGCAAGTCTCATCATTAAAATAACCATCGGAATGGCTGTGAAAACAGATGTGATGACATAATACAACACAAAGAGAATGATGGTGGAGCCCCAATATTTCCAATAGGGTGTTTTTTCTCTTCCGTTAGCGTAAGAAAACTGGGATCTGATGGCATAACTCAGGCTTCCGAAAAATCCACGGTTTGTGTAAATAAAATCATAGACTAAAAAAGTGATGGCATTAAAAAGCGTGGGAACAATGAAAAGTATGACTGGAATTCCTATCAAAATCAAAACCATGGCATAGGAAATCGCAAAAAGCACAAAGGCAGCAGGAATTACAAGAAGTATTAACCCGAAATACAGCTGAATCAGCTTTCTGGAATTGGTTTTCAGATCAGAAATAATATCTTCAACACTTACCAGCTTTTGTCCATTGGCAACGCGTTTCATGTAAAATACAGGATACAGAAAATTGAGCATCATCAGAAAAGAATAAATCAGCATGATGATAATTCCCGTGATGATCGTCAGCCCAAGATTATCTTCGAAATATCTTTCAAAAAAATAACTTTGCCCTTCTAAGTTTCCGTTGAAAAACTGCCCCAACAATTCTCTAAAACCGAAATACATTACCAAAACCAAAAGAATCAGCACCATCCCGTTGATGAGAATAAAATTTTTAAAATAATTTTTTCCGTTGAATTTGAAGAACGCAAAACTGTCGGTAATAAAAGATCCGAAGTCGCGGTTTTTATAAAATGTGATCATTCGCTAATAGTTTTTGCTGTTTTGCAACGTAGTTAGGGTAAATAATATAGTATCCGCCAATTAAAACAAGCGAACCTAAAATAATAAGTAGATTAATGGCCAAAGGCATATCTAAAGCATGTCTCGTTACGTAACCTTCAATAATTCCTGCACAGACCGTGAACGGAACCGTGCTCAGAAATATTTTAAATGAATCTTTAAAACCTCTTTTCAGAGAGTTAAATCTTGAAAGCGTTTTAGGAAAGAGGATGGACGCTCCTAAAATCAGCCCGCACATCGCCTCAATCACCATCGAAAAAATCTCGAATGTACCGTGAAGCCAGATGCCTTTCGCACTGTCTGCCAACGCACCGTTATCGTAGAAAAAATACTGGAAAGAACCCAGCATCACGCAGTTTGAGAGGTAAAAAAATAAAGTTCCGATGCCCGCAAACAATCCAAAGAGATACAATTTTGCACCCACCTGAATATTATTAAAGACAATTCCAATAGTACTTCCCCATGTAGAACCGCTCTGGTAAACCCCTACCGCATTTTTATTTTTGATATTTTCGACGGTCATATTTACATAATCTTCGCCCAAAATAATGTTCACAAATTCTTTATCATAAACCGCGGAAACTACGCCGATGCTTGTAAACAGCAGGAAAAACGCAAAAGCGTAACCCAAATATCTTCTGTACTGATGCACCAGCAGCGGAACTTCAGTCGCAAAAAAATGGAAAAGCCTGTTCTGCTCTACCCTTTTGGTCTTGTAAATCTGCTGATAGATCTGCGAAGAAAGATGATTGAGATAAACCACCGTATTGCTTTTAGGATAATAAGTCTGGGCAAAAGAAAGGTCGTTGATCAGGTTGATGTAAAGCGATGAGAGCTCGTCAGGATTTTTTTTCAATTTACCCTGAATAACCTCCTCTATTCCCAACCATTTTTCTTTATTTTGTTTGATGAAATAAACTTCTCTCATAATTGTAAAGCTAAAATAATAAAAATTATGTCTCAAATTGCGATAAATACATCACAAAATGTTAATATTAATTTTAACATATCCAATATTGGTGAAAGATTTCTGGCATTTCTTATTGACGGCGCAATCCGGCTTGTATATCTGCTCCTGATGTATTATGCGCTGTTTGACTTTTTTAATCTTTACACATATATGATGGGGCTGGATCAGTGGTCACAGAGAGCCATTTCTATCGTCATCGCGTTTCCTGCTACAGTGTATCCTTTAGTGATGGAAAGCCTGATGGAAGGCCAGACTCCCGGAAAAAAGATAATGAAAATCAGAGTTGTGAAAATAGACGGCTACCAGGCAAGTTTTGGAGATTATCTTATCCGTTGGGTATTCAGGGTAATTGATGTAACTTTTTTAGGAATTGTAGGCCTTATTTCTGCAATAGCTACCAGAAACAACCAGAGATTAGGGGATATTGCTGCCGGAACCGCAGTGATTTCGCTTAAAAACAACATCAATATTTCACACACCATTCTCGAGAAACTTCAGGATGATTATATTCCTACGTTCCCTCAGGTGATTGCTCTGAGCGATAACGATATGAGAATTATCAAAGACAATTTTCTTAAAGCTTTAAAAATTGACGACAGACAGGTGATCACCAAACTTTCAGACAAAATTAAAAGCATTCTGAAACTCGAAGTGGATCCGCGGCAAATGACAGAAAGACAGTTCATCGGGATTGTGATAAAGGATTATAATTTTTATACCGGAAGAGAAAGTTAATTTCTTAACAATTTCTGCTCGGTTCAGTTTTTGCAGGCTTTTCTGTAAATTAAACTTATGACATTCACCAATAATAAAAGCGGAAACGGCGGTGTAATCACCCTGAATAACGAGATCAGCGAGGTCGGAAGATTAACTTACACGATATTCCCTGAAGATAAAAAACTGATTATTTCTTTTGTTTTGGTTCACAGTGAATTTGAAGGTCGCGGACTGGGGAAATATTTGGTTGAAGAAGCGATTAAATTCAGCAGAGAAAACAAATGGAATGTATATCCTCACTGTTCATATGCGAGAGCTGTGATGAAAAGAATGAACGATGTAGACGATATTTTACTTGAACGTTAAAACTTCATTCACCAAAACCTCTTCGATATTATCCGGGTAATTCACTTTCAGACGCTGTTTTGAACTGACCCAGTTTTCAATCTCCTCTTTTCTCAGGTTTTTCGAATTGGGAATTCCCAGTAAATCCAGAGCAGCGGCATTGCATTCCTGTTCGTACTGGTTATGAATAGGAATGACAAAAAGCTTTTTATCTAAAAACAAAGCTTCGGCAGGAGTTTCGAAGCCTGCGTTGCATAAAATACCTTCGCAACTTTCGAATGCTTTTAAATATTCCATCTGGTCTATCGGGAAAACCTCAACATTTTTATTTTTAAAATAAAGTTTGGAATACTTTGAAAATACTTTCCATTCCACAGGGATCTGACTTAAAATTTTAATGATATTTTCATCTGAAAAACTTGGGAGATAAACCAGATAAAATCCTTTTCTAAAACCGTCAAGCTGACGGATTTTCTTTCTGATCACCGGCGTTTTGATTTGAGAATGATACGGTTCAAAATGAAAACCAATCCTATGCTCGCTCGGAACATAATATTTCAAAACCTGCTCGCCAAAAAAATCCTTTTTTACAGGTTTTGGAGTTTCACAAAAACTCATCGACGCCTGATGGCTCAATTCCAGAAACGGAATTTTCTTGATTTTACATGCCCATCCTGTTAAAGGTTCGTAATCGTTAATAACTAAATCATATTTTGATAAATCAAGAGACTTGATGGTATTAAAAGCCCTGAGGTAATTATTTTCAAAAAGAATTTTAGAGTAAGAAATCCCGCCTGAACTGTTGTACAGAAGTGAAATCCCTTTATGTTGAAAATCAATCTTAAAATCTGACTTCAGTTGGGACTGATGACCACTGATTAACGTCTCCACGCAACCGTATTTTTTAAGCAAAGGAACGATTTCCTGAGCTCTTGCCATGTGGCCATTTCCTGTTCCCTGAAAGGCGTACAATATTTTCATATGTAGATTTTTATTGTAATTTAATGGTCGTATGGTATCGCCACATCTTCTTTGTCTTTTTTTACAAATTATATTAATGGCGATTTCATATCATGAAAATTGAGTTACAATTTGCATCAGCTGATCGCTGTTGATATCCTGAATTTCGTCTGTTTCATGATCTTTCAGATTATGTTTATGATCGTCATAATTGAATACGGACCATTTTCCTTCATTGTATTCCAGTGCCGACAGATTCTCAATCCAGTCACCAGAATTCAGATACAGGCATGAACCTTTTTTGTTCTGAACTTCTCTCATCTGGGGCTGATGAATATGACCGCAAAGTACATAGTCGTAACCATTGTCGATAGCTAATTCTGAAGCTGTCAGCTCAAAATCACCGATATATTTAATGGCTTTTTTCACGTTGTTTTTAATCTTTTTTGAAAATGAATATTTCTCACGACCCATTTTTTCCAAAAACCAGTTGACCATATTATTAATGACAATCAGAAGGTCATAGCCCTTTCCGCCGAGTTTTGCAATCCATTTTGAATGCTGTACAGAGGCATCAAAAACATCTCCGTGGAAGATCCATGTTTTTTTACCGTCAAGAATAAGATTTAGTTTGTTACAGACTTTAAGTTTACCCAGTTCAAAATCTGTGAACTTGCGGAACATCTCGTCGTGATTTCCCGTGATGTAGAACACATCGGTGCTTTTTGTAGCCAGAGAAAGAAATTTTCTGATGACTTTAAGGTGAGATTTGGGGAAATAAGACTTTTTAAACTGCCAGATATCAATAATATCTCCGTTTAAAACTAATGTTTTAGGTTGAACAGAATTCAGGTATCTGAGCAACTCTTTGGCTTTACATCCATAAGTTCCCAAATGAACATCTGAAATGACAACCAACTCAACGTTTCTTTTCATGAGCAGAGATTTTTTCTCTTTGATCAAAAGTGACCGCCATAACCGTAAGTATTTTGATTAACCACTGATGGCGATGTCACGTCTGATTCTTCTGCAAAGAAACTGATTGAAAATGAACTGTATATGAATGCAATATTATTTTTCCTGCTGGCAGAAATTGAAGACATAAAAAAACCACGAACTCACGAATAATTCAGTTTTACCTAAAAGGATTTTAAACAAATTTAATTCATGAATTCGTGGCAAAATATTTAGCTGTTGAAAAATTGTCAGACTTATAAAGACTCCAACAATTCCTCAGTAATTTCCATGTTGTGATAAACGTTTTGTACGTCATCATCTTCTTCGAAACGGTCCAGCATTTTCATATTGGCTTTAAACTGCTCCAGATTTACTTCTTTTGTGTTGTTTGGAATTCTCTGGAGTTCCGCACTTTTAGCTTCAATTTTCAGTTCATCCAGTTTGTGAGAAAGAGAACCAAAATCTTCGAACGCCGTCGTAATCATTACTTCTTCATCATCTTTTTCAACATCTTCAGCACCACCGTCAATCATTTCCATTTCAAAATCATCCCAATCCATTTTGATTTGAGCTAAATCTATCGTGAAAATTCCTTTTCTGTCGAAGATAAATGCCAACTCACCGTTCTTCCCCAGGTTCCCGTCAAACTTATTGAAAATAGCTCTTACATTGGCTACAGTTCTCGTAGGATTATTTGTAGTACATTCCACGAAAAATGCTACACCGCCCTGGCCGTATCCTTCGTAAGTGATCTCTTCGTAGTTTTCTGCATCTGCACCACCTGCTTTTTTGATGGCTCTTTCCACATTGTCTTTCGGCATATTGGCACCCTTCGCATTCTGGATACATCTTCTCAGTGCAGGATTGGCTTCCGGATCAGTACCTCCTGCTTTTACAGCTAAGGCAATGTCTTTCCCTATTTTTGAAAAGGTCTTGGCCATTTTATCCCAACGCGCCATTTTTGAGGCTTTTCTATATTCAAATGCTCTTCCCATTTTATGTATATAATTTTGACAAAAATAATTAAAATCAACAACAAAAAAAATACCCCCAGAAGACTGGAGGTATTTATTATGTAGAAAAATTAATTATTTTCTTTTTTTAGCTGGAGCTTTTTTCTTAGCTGGAGCTTTTTTCACTGGAGCATCTTCGTAATCTCTTTTCTTGATTGCGTTCCACTCAGCTTCGTTTTCGATAGCTGTTACAGTAACAATTCTATCTTTTTGTCTTTCAGCATCAGAAGCTTTCTCATCTACAGTAGCTTTAGCTTCACCTACACCGATAGATTTAAGAGCGTTTGCGTCTACCCCTCTTGCATCTAAAGCAGCAACTACAGAAGCAGCTCTTTCTCTAGATAATTTCAAGTTGTAAGCTTCAGCACCTTTAGCATCAGTTCTACCTTCTAACAAGTAGTTACCACCGTCTTTCATAATTAAAGCAGCAGCTCTGTCTAATGCAGGCTTAGATTCTGCTTTGATTGTAGCTTTGTTGAAATCGAAATATACATTTCTGAATTCATCCTGTACAGCTGTAGCAGTAACAGTTTTAGGCTTAGGACATCCGTTGTATTCTGGAAGACCCGGAACTGAAGGACAAGCATCATCTTTATCTAATATTCCGTCTCCGTCTGTATCAGGCCAAGGACAACCATTGTTTTCAACAGGACCTGCAACTGAAGGACAAGCATCATCTTTGTCGATTACACCGTCACCATCAGTATCTGGCCAAGGACATCCACCGTTTTCAACTGGACCAGCAACATCTGGACACTGATCGTCTTTATCTGGAACACCGTCACCATCTGTATCAGGACATCCCTGGAATTCTGGTAAACCTGGTGTATCAGGACATAAATCATCTTTATCTAAAATACCATCCTTATCTCTGTCTCTGTTTCCGAATCTGAATAATAGGGAAGCAGAAGCCTGCCAAAAGTTAGCATAATCTGGCTTGTCTACTGGAGTACCTACGTAATCTCCCTGAACTCCGATACCGAAGTTTTTAGTTACCCAGAAGTTTGCACCTGCACCTGCAGATACTGTAAAGAAGTTTGCTTTACCGTTAGGATCACCGTCATTGTCATGAGTATATCCTAATAAGTCTGTTCTTGGGAATGTAAGACCAGTGTAATCTTGTCTTAAATAGTTTGCACCCACTCTCAAGTAAGGATCAAACCAAGACTCTTCGTCCCAAAGAAGACCTGCTGCTTTAGCCTGTAAACCAAGACCTGTCATAAGCATAAACTCTTTCCCTGTGTTGAATCTCTGATTCTCAACATTACCTACAGTTGTAGACCAATCGATAACGAAACCTTTGGTGATGTTTCTAGCTACCATTAGTTTAGAAAGCGGTGGCGTGATAGAAAAATTGTTCATATTGAACATAGTTTTCGTTAAGTTTCTAGCCGAAAAAGTCTGGCTGAACTCTCCACGTACTGCTTTATGATTTTCACCATGAGCACCAACCCCGATTAACCACGGATTGTTGGTAGTCTGAGCGAAAACAGTAGAAGCGACAGTAAGTGCCAATACTGAAATTCCTAATTTTAGATTTTTCATAGAATTAAATGATTAAATAATTGATATTGCAAAATAAATATAATTTTTCTTTATAAACAAAGTTTTGAGTATGATTTTTAACTTTTCTTTAATATTCTGTCGAGGCTTCTCTTGCTCTCTCTATCCTTTATAGATTCTCTTTTATCAAAAAGTTTCTTACCTCTGGCTAAAGCGATCCTTACTTTAGCTTTCCCTCTATCATTGATATACAACTTCAAAGGCACTATGGTATTCCCCGCATCTTTGAGTTTTTTCTCCAGCTTTGCCAATTCTTTTTTGTGCAACAGCAATTTCCGTTCCCTTTTTGTTTTGTGGTTGTAAAATGTTCCCAGTTTGTATTCATCAATCATCATATTAATGATATACAATTCACCATCAATAAACTGACAGAAAGATTCAGCAATGGAAGCTTTGGACGAGCGCAGAGACTTAATTTCTGTGCCTGTAAGCACCATTCCCGCTTCCAGCTCATCAAGGATTTCGTATTCAAACCTTGCTTTTCTATTTAATATATTAACTGTCTTTTCAATCTTCATAATTTCAAAACTTTAAAAAATAACATGCAAAATTAATGCAGCAGCACAATATGTATGCTATTATATTAGAAAATACCGAAATTCTTTTTGTATTTTTGTGCCCAAATTTACAAACTTATATGTTAACAGTATCTAACTTATCTTTACAATTCGGAAAGAGAGTGCTTTTCGACGAAGTAAACATCATGTTTGCGAAAGGTAACTGCTACGGAATCATCGGTGCCAACGGTGCAGGTAAATCCACTTTCCTTAAAATATTAACAGGAAAACAGGATCCTACCACAGGCCACGTATCTCTGGAGCCAGGAAAAAGAATGTCTGTTCTGGAGCAGGATCACTTTGCTTATGATCAATATAATGTACTTGAGGCCGTTTTAAGAGGAAACAAAAAATTATTCGAGATAAAAGAGGAGATGGATGCGCTGTATGCGAAAGAAGACTTCTCTGATGAAGACGGAATTAAAGCCGGCGAACTTGGCGTAATCTACGACGAAATGGGCGGCTGGAACTCAGAATCTGATGCTCAGACTATGCTTTCAAACGTAGGTGTAAAAGACGACATGCACTGGCAGATGATGAGCGAGCTCGAAAATAAAGACAAAGTAAAAGTTCTTTTGGCTCAGGCACTTTTCGGAAATCCTGATGTTTTGATTCTGGATGAACCTACGAACGACCTGGATATCGAAACAATCGCGTGGCTGGAAGATTTCCTGGCAGATTATGAAAATACAGTAATCGTTGTATCTCACGACCGTCACTTCTTAGACACTGTCTGTACACATATCGGAGATTTAGATTATGCCAAGTTAAACCTTTACACAGGTAACTACTCTTTCTGGTATCAGGCTTCACAATTAGCAACAAGACAGAGAGCACAGGCTAACAAAAAAGCAGAAGAAAAGAAGAAAGAACTTCAGGACTTCATCGCAAGATTCAGTTCAAACGTTGCAAAAGCTAAACAGGCAACTGCAAGGAAAAAAATGATCGACAAGCTGAACATCGATGATATTAAACCTTCATCAAGAAGATACCCTGCCATTATTTTTGAAATGGAAAGAGAGGTGGGAGATCAGATTTTAGATGTGAAAGATTTAGAAAAAACAAAAGACGGCGAATTGCTTTTCTCTAATATTGATTTGAACCTTAATAAAGGAGATAAAGTAGCTGTAATTTCTAAAAATTCTTTGGCTATCACTGAATTTTTTGAAATTTTAGCCGGAAACAATCAGCCGGATAAAGGAACTGTGGCTTGGGGAGTTACCACCAACCAGTCTCACATGCCTCTAGACAACACCAGTTTCTTTCAGGAAGACATCAATTTGGTTGATTGGCTGAGACAGTTCACCAAAAATGATGAAGAGCGTCACGAAGAATTCATGAGAGGTTTCTTAGGAAGAATGCTTTTCTCCGGTGACGAAGCTTTAAAATCATGTAAAGTACTTTCAGGAGGTGAAAAAATGAGATGTATGTTCAGCAGAATGATGCTTCAGAAAGCAAACGTTCTTTTACTTGATGAACCTACCAATCACTTAGACCTTGAAAGTATTACAACATTAAACAACTCACTGTCTAATTTCAAAGGAAATCTTTTGTTGGCATCTCATGACCACGAAATGCTTTCAACAGTCTGTAACAGAATCATCGAACTGACTCCAAACGGAATCATCGACAGAGAAATGACTTATGACGAATATCTTGCAGATAAAAAGATTAAAGAATTGAGAGAAAAAATGTATGCTTAATTTCTAAGATCGATCTAAAACTTTTACAAAAAACTCCTCAAAATTGATTGAGGAGTTTTTTATTTCAGTACAAAATTCTATTATTTCGTAAGTTTTGTTTTCGGTAAAGAAACCGTTCCCGGATCTTTCCAGAGACCGTCTTTCTCAGCTTTTTTCTTAATCGCTTCTGCCCTTTTATTGCTGTCGGGGTGCGAATTAAACATTTTCTGAAATTTAGACTGAGCCGTTCCGCCTTCTGAAAGCAAAGCCAGTTTTTTAAATGCTGTATAGGCTCCCACAACATTATAATTATTAGATTTCATAAAATCATAAGAATAATTATCAGCCTCATTTTCCTGCTTTTTGCTGTGAGAAGCATCCAAAAATGCGTTCGCCATTTTTCCTACCTGGCTTTCACTTAAAGTTGCCACGGCATTTGATGCTGACGATGCCGCTTCCATTGCCGCAGCTTTCAGATAGGCAGACTTGATCCCGTCTTTGGTGTCTTCATTTTTCACATGACCGATTTCGTGACCGATAACCGCTAAAAGTTCGTTATCCGTCATCAAATCCATCAAACCGGAAAATACTCTTACACTGCCGTCAGCACATGCAAAAGCGTTGATATCAGCCACTTTATAGACTTTATAATTAAGATTCAGACCGTCCTGAGATTTGTGCTTAGCGAAAAGCTTGTTTAGTCTCACTGTATAAGGATCTTTAGGACCTGCAACCGGATTATTTTTATCCATATAGTCTACAGACTCTTTAGATAATTTAACAGCGTCAGCATTTGAAAATGTAAGTGCCTGAGCACCTTTAGACAGTACACCAGCTGCTTTTCCAAGATTGATTTTCTGAGCATTCACAGATGCCACTGTGGCTAGAACAGCCAGAGATAGAATAATTTTTTTCATTTAAATGTTAATTTTTTCCGCTGACAAGATAAGCATTTCGAAAAACCTGAACAATATTTCTTTTCATTTTTGAAAGCTAATAATTTTCCCTATTTTTGTGAAATGAGTCATAAATGGATTTTTAAACCCGAACCCGATGAAGAAATTGTAGACGGATTGAGCTCGTCGCTTGGTTTTGGAACTTTTGAATCTAAACTCCTCGTTATGAGAGGTATTGACAATTATCAAAAGGCAAGGGAATTTTTTAAACCCAACCTCAACGACATCCACAACCCTTTCCTGATGGCAGATATGCAAAAAGCGGTAGAACGCATTGCTACGGCTATTGAAAACGGAGAGAAAATAATGGTCTACGGAGATTATGACGTAGACGGAACCACCGCCGTGGCTCTGATGTATCTGTACCTCAGAAAAATTGTACACAAAAGTTATTTAGATTATTATATCCCAGACAGGAATTCTGAAGGCTACGGAATCTCTACCGAAGGAATAGATTTCGCCAAAGAAAATGGTTTTTCATTAATTATCGCTTTAGACTGCGGGATTAAGGCTTTGGATATGATTGATTATGCTTCCGGCAAAAATATCGATTTCATCATCTGTGATCACCACTTACCGGGCGACGAAATCCCTAATGCTGTGGCCGTTTTAGATCCTAAAAGAGCAGACTGCCGTTATCCCTACAAAGAACTTTCCGGATGTGGAGTTGGTTTTAAATTGTGTCAGGGTTTAAATACCATTTACAAAATTCCTGAAGCAGAATTGTTTGAACTGACAGATCTTCTCGCTATCTCGATTGCAGCAGACATCGTTGCGATGAATGGTGAAAACAGAGTTTTGGCAAAACAGGGCTTAAAAGTTCTTAGAAAAACCCGGAATATGGGTTTAAGACTTCTGATTCCCGAAGAAAAATTATCCCACTTTGAAATTTCTAATATCGTTTTTGAAATTGCACCCAAAATAAATGCTGCCGGCAGAATTTCCCAGGGAAAAGCCGCTGTGGAACTGATGGTTTCAGACAATCTGAAGCATGCTCATCAAATTGTTTCGGATATAATGAATCTGAATGATGAAAGAAGGGAACTGGACATGTTTTCCACAGAATCTGCCTTAAAACAGGTTGTAGAATCACAGCAGGAAACAAAATATACCACCATCGTTTACCATCCGGAATGGAATAAAGGCGTTATCGGCATCGTAGCTTCAAGGCTGATTGAGACATATTACCGGCCTACGTTGGTTTTTACAGACGGCAATAACGGTGAGATGGTAGCTTCCGCAAGATCTGTTTCTGATTTTGATGTGCACGAAGCTCTGGATCTGTGCTCAGAATATTTCCTGAAATTTGGCGGACATCACGCTGCAGCCGGACTTTCAATGGAAAAAGACAAGTTTGAAGCCTTTAAAATCAAGTTTGAAAAAATTGTTTCAGACAAAATAAAGGATCATCAGAAAGAACCATCCATCACCATTGATGCAGTGATGCATATTGACGAGATCAACCGTGAATTTATCAACTTCCACAGGAAACTGGCTCCTTTCGGGCCGCACAACATGAAACCTAATCTGGTTTTAAAAAATCAGAAGATTATAGGCTATGTAAAAACAATGGGGAAAGACAACAGCCATCTGAAATTCTACATCAAACAGGAATCTACGGGCAGAAATATTGAGTGTGTAGGCTTTAAACTTGGTCAGTATGCTGATGATTTCAGAAACAAATCGTTTGATATTGCTTTTACTTTAGAAGAAAATCATTGGAAAGGAAATGTAACGCATTATCTGAACATCAGGGATGTGAAGTTTCATGACAGTGAATAGGTGAATTTTTCCTTCGGAAATGAATGGTGAATTTTAAAAATCACATTCAAATTAATATTCCAAAGATTAACAAATGTAGTGAATTCACTTGCGAAGCTAAATTGACAATTGACTTTTAACAATGAAAAAAATCGGTCTCTTTTTCGGTTCATTTAATCCCATTCATATTGGGCATTTGATTTTGGCAAATTACATTCTGGAAAATTCTGATATGGATGAACTTTGGTTTGTCGTAAGTCCGCAGAATCCATTTAAAGATAAAAAATCTCTGTTGCTGGATCACAACCGCCTCGATATGGTAGAAATAGCAATAAAAAACTATCCTAAAATGCGGGCTTCCAACGTGGAATTTTCTCTGCCAACACCGAGTTACACCATTGACACTTTAACTTACTTAAAAGAAAAGCACGCCGACTATTCTTTTAGTTTAATCATGGGCGAAGACAACCTGAAAAGCCTTCACAAATGGAAAAACTACGAAAATCTGCTTAAAAATCATCACATCATTGTTTATCCCAGAGTTTTTGAAGGTGACAAAAAAGATTCTGAATACCTTCAGCACGAAAACATTTCGATGATTGAAGCTCCCGTCATAGAACTTTCTGCCACAGAAATCCGAAACATGATTAAAGATGGCAAAAATGTTAGACCGATGCTTCCGCCGGAGGTTTTTGAATATTTGGATGGAAGTAGTTTTTACAGATGATGGATGATGGATGATGGATATGCAAAATTAAAAATTTCGATTCGTGAAAATACTTCTTTCAATATTAATTATTTTTCTTAACATTTACAGCTTTGGTCAGTTTATCCCCGTAAAAGAAGCAGATTTCCATGAAGCGAAATCCTTGTCTTACAGGGATAGATATGACAACTATAGGGAATCATGCCATGAAGATTCTCTAAGAGCTGTCAATGATTCAAAGAAAATCAGCAGCTATTTTATACAAATTCCTGCTCTTGCTCCATCTGATTTTCATATGTCGGCAGAGCTCAATGTTATTTTAAAAAAACACCATATTATTTGGGGAGGAACATGGATGAGTAGCGATTTACCAGGAAGTTATAGTGATGATGAATGCTATAAAATTACCTCGTCAAAAATAACAGAACAAAAATTTGGTAAAAGTTTCATCAACAAGTTAATAAGAAAATCTGTGAGACAATACCAAAGCAACAACCCTGATGTCTTTTTTTGCGGAGGTCTTTTTATAAATGAATACTACAGAGGTTCCAAAATCAACAGATGGGATGCCGAAAATCAACTAAATAAAGATTTCTTTAAGCAATTTAATCACCCTTTTGACTATGTTTACTTAGATAAAAATGATGAAAAAAAATCTTTCTCAATTGTTGATATACGTATAACCAAAAAGGGGAAAGTGGTTGAAATTCTATCTTTTGAACATCATTTTCAAAAAAACATCAATGAAAAACACTCGTTGTATTTTGAAAAAGAGATAATTAATTTTATTAGAAAATCAAAGTGGTCTGCGGCAGAGTATTTTGGACAGCCCGTAAACTCAGTTTATACAGTTATCATTTTTTATCAATAAAACATTATGGAATTCCTAGAAAATTTATTCTCAAAATACCCGCAGGAAAAGGTGATTAAATGGTTTAAGCAGATTTGTCTCGCCGAGGCGCTTTCGTGGTTTTTTCTCTTTTCGGCCATGATCTGGATCCGTACGGAACCTGAAAATGTTTCAGCCATTATTTACATCAGTACCATTGGCAGTATTCATGGATTATTTTTTACTTTATACCTTTTATTTTTACCATCTATCCGAAAAATATTTGAGTGGGATGATGAAGACAGCGTCTTTGCACTGATCTCAGCCTTCTTTCCCTTTGCCACCATTTGGATTGATAAAAAACTCGCAAGGTTCGACAGGGAATAAAAAAAAGAGGCTCGTTTGTAGCCTCTTTATTTTACAGTTTGATGTGTTCATCTTAGTTATCCCGAATGACATGTCCTGTAACACTCAGTGTATGTAAACCAGTATTATTGGTGTATGTTCCGTTTACAGTAAAATCAATGTACTGCCCTACTGCTCCGTAATTACTTACCTGTAAAGTGAGATTATTTCCATTGGCATTGATTACTCCACCGGCAGATTCCAAAGTAAAATTGGAAGTAAATGTTCCTACTCCAATTGGGTTTTGTGAATTCAAATAAAAACCTCCCGTTGCACTTTGCGAGCTTACATAAAATGCATAATTTGGATTTGGTACCGGCGTTTGTGAACTGCCTCCAGCATTGATGGGTGCCAGATAATATTTTACAGGCTGTGTATCTGTCTGACTTGTAATAAATTCTGTCGCCGCAGTACAAACCGTAAGATTACCCAGATTGGTAGTTGGCGAAGTTGCAGTAAAATTAATATCTCCGGTTGTCTGAAGATTCGTAAAATCTGCACCGGCAAAGGTCAACTGCTGACTGGCTGCACAGCTTAAAACATTAAAAGAAAAGCTTCCGTTAGTTACCAGTGTAGAAAAATTAGAAAAATAATTTGTACCTGCTGTATAAGATAAATTGGCAACACCATTTGTAACATTATTGCCAGAGCAGTCTTTGAGAGTTCCTGAAATGGTTATCGTATTACTCAGGCTTTGCGCAATTGTGATAGCTGGAAGTGTATTGGTAGAATTATTTGTAAAAGGCCCAATATTATTGGTCAAAATTACATTATTGCAGGCATCATAAATTTTCAGAGTTAAATTTTCACCAGCCGGTACAATCCCTGAAGCATTTCCGTTTCCGTCGGTAATTGCAGAGGTAGAGTTTTGATTTTGTCTGAATATTTTTACCGTAACATTACTCAGCGGCTGAGCGGTAGAGTTTTGAATATGAACATTCAAAAGACATTGAGGAAACTGCGCATCACAGTTCCACCATGAAAAATGGCTTACATTTCCCACATAAGCGCTGCCAACTTTGGTTGCAACCCCTTCTTCCTGCCAGATTCCGGTGGTTTCATTGAATGACCATAACGGAATTGTAGCGGGAGCTGTAGAAGTTTGTGCAGCATCTATTGCCACTGTCATCTCAGCAGTATGACCATTTGCTATCTGAAGATTTTGGCCGGACGCTCCCGTTAACTGTACATGCAGCATTCCGAAAGTTTCCATTATTCTGGCATTTCCTGCGGTATTATTTGCGAGAAGAGAACCAGGCATCAATTCATTCAGATATTGATCTGACGGTTTCAGATGAAACAGAGAAACATTTACGTTTCCTGTATATCCATTTCCGCTGGCGTCTTTGAAGCTACCGTCAAATTTCACTTTTGTTCCGTTGGGTAATGAAACCGTTGCCGTAGCTCCTGACGCAACGGTGGAAGTGGTGGTTGCAGGAATCATCATAATATTAATTCTGTTGCTGCCACTGGTCGGTACCATTGTGCGGGAACCATTTACAAAACCAGCCTTTGTTACTTTGATGTAAGCAAAATTTTCTTTTACACTGGCATTTTTAATTACGAAAAGTCCTTTAGCATTGGTCTGTACGGTTGATGAACCGATAGTAACCGTTGCTCCGGAAACCGCTGTTCCGTTTGTTGCTAAAACCAAACCGTGGAAATCTCTCTGTGCAGAATTTCCAAAGTTGAAGTTTGTTTCCTGATTTCCTGGCTGCTGATTTTCGATATCAGTAAGAGAATCGCTTTTACATGATACGAGAATCATAAAAATCATCAGTAATGAATAAAGTTTTGTCATAAATTATTAAGTTTTATTGTAAAATCTAAATTACACAAAAAAAATAATAAGTTGAAAAATATCTTTTTCATGTAACAAAAATATCTTTGAAACTGTCTTATCAGATGTAAAGATAGCAGTACAGATTTTTTAAATGAAATTTTAATCACTGACAGTCAATATGTTGAGATTAAAACTAAAACATTTACACTACTTTGTATTGCATAATACTAAATAATTAATATATCTTTGCAATGTTAGATAATAACAGATACATACAACCTAAACCAACCAATTATGAAAACCACAATTTTAACAGCAGCTATATTTTTTTCAGGGCTTAGCTTGGCTCAGCAGAAAAAAACAGATTCTACCAAAACAAAAGATATTGAAGCCGTGGTTCTTACCAAACAGGTCTTTAAAAAACAGACTGACCGCTTTGTGTATGATGTTGCCGCATCTCCTGTTGCAAAAGGAAATACAACGTTTGATTTGCTGAGACAAACTCCTCTTCTGTCTACAACGGATGATAAAAATTTGAAAATCGCAGGAAAAAACAATGCATTAATCTATATCAACGGAAGAAAATCGAATATGGATGCTGAATCTCTGGTTCAGTTTCTGAAAAATACGCCAGCGGAAAACATCCAGAAAATTGAAGTGATTACAATGCCTGGAAGCGAGTTTCAGGTAGAAGCTTCAGACGGAATTATCAACATAGTTCTGAAAAAGAAAATGAGCGACGGGCTGAACGGAAACATGAGAATGGCCAATCAACAGAATAAATACAACGGAAGTTCGGCAAGTTTTTCAGCGAATTACAGAAAAGATAAGCTGGGAATCTCTTCAAATTTGTACGGTGGCGAAAATATTCAAGGGCAGCAGTATGTTTTACGAAACGGAAATGCTTCTTCTTCCAACGAATCTACAGGAAATATCGATGACCCGAATCTATACATCGGTGGCTATCTGAATTTTGATTATCAACTGACAGAAAAAAGCAATCTCGCCCTTTCATGGAATACAAATGCCAATAAAAGCTACAATTCAACAGTCAATTTATTCAATACCATTCGTTCTTTTGATGCAGAAAACTCAGCTTACATCACCAATTACACCAACTCCAGAAACAAAGAAGATGCAAGATCTTATAATAATTCAGTCAATTTAAATTACGAACTGAAAACCGATTCTCTGGGAAGTAAATTAAACCTCAACGCGGCTTACCTCAACTTCAGAAGATTTCAGTTTACAGAAAATAAAACAATTTTGTCGGATGCCAATGGAACTGACGGTTTGGTAAGCCAGACTATTAACCAAAATCTGCCTCAGATCATCAATAATTTTTCGGGTACAGTAGATTATATTCAGAAATTTAAAAAAGATTTCACTGTAGCTGTCGGTGGAAATTTTAATAAAACCAAAACGGACAACGATACCAGAAGCGACACTTTTGCGGTGGGAAAAGATCCGGAATTCAGACCTAATCATTTTATTTATGATGAAAATATCTACGGAGCTTATTTAACTTTAGAAAAGAAATTCAGCGATAAATTTTCAGGGAAAGCAGGAACGCGATACGAAATCACCAACAGTTTGGGAACATCAGACAATGCCGCTCTGGAATACAGAAAAATTGAAAGAAATTACAACAATCTACTTCCTTATTTAAGCTTTAATTATGCTATAAATGACAAAAATAATTTGTCTTACGGATTTTCCAGCCGGATGAGAAGACCAAGTTTCTGGGAACTGAACCCTGTGAGAAACATCCTTACCGAAGACAATTACACACAAAACAATCCTTTTGTGAAAGCATCTTCCACGTATAATCAGGAACTGACTTATATGTACAAAAACTCCTATTTTTTAATATTAAATCATTCCCTTTCTAAAGACGTAATCACGCAGGTGCCATTACAGAGAGATATTTTGAAAGACAGAAAAGATAGAGACGGAAATGTCGTAATTGACCCTGCTACCAATCTTCCGTACCAAGATACCTACAAACAGCTGAGATACATCCGAACCAATTTCGGTGACAAACAGGAAATGACGGCAACTGTAGGAATGCAGAAAACATTTTTCAAACAATATCTTACGACCAATTTTACCATCGGTGTACAGAGAAACATGAATGATGGAAGCCTGAGCATTGACCCAACCTCCGGAGATGTATTTCCAATATATGAAAACAGAATCTCCTCCACCAGTATTTTAATTCAAACCAACAACACCATCCGTTTAGACAAAAAGAAAACCTGGTTTTTGGGTGTAAATTTCTTCTACGTAGACAAACAGCAAATTGAACTGGGTATGCTGAAAAATCTTTCAAGTCTTGATTTAAGCATCAAAAAGAACTGGAACGACTGGACTTTTGCCTTAAATCTTACCGACGTTCTCCGTACAAATATCGTAGAGATTGAAGATTACCAGGCCAACGGAAATTACAACTATGTAAAAAATGACCAGTTCAGACAGGGCGGAACTTTCAGCATTACTTATAATTTCGGAAACCAAAAAGTGAAAAAAGTAAGAGACATCGAAGGTGCTTCAGATGCCATTAAAAGCCGAACAAGATAAAATTTCATTCTTCATATTTCAATTATTATTGTTACAAGCTTACCTTGATGGGTAGGCTTTTTTGTTATTTCAGAGAAAAGGAAATCATTAATTTTAATAAAGCTAAATCGTAAAATCCTATCAACAATTTTAGAATAATACAACTCAATTCTTCATCGTTTATTTAATTTAGAGGAATGAATAAATTTGCAGTACTTCTGTTGCTTGCCATCACACTGTTTTCATGTACTGAAAAAATAATCAAGTTTGAAAAAGGCATTTCTTTTGAGCAGCAAATCAACATTTCCTATGGTGACGATGCCGAGCAGAAAATGGATCTTTACATTCCTGAAAAAAGGGATTCTGTAAAAACGGTGTTTATCATAATTCATGGCGGAGGATGGAAAGCGGGAGAAAAATCGGATCTCACCTTTTTTACTTTATCGCTGATGAAAAAATTTCCTCAATCTGCTTTCGCTAATATGAACTACCGTCTTGCGGACGAAACACAGTACGGACTTCCCAATCAGACTGAAGATATCAGAAAGTCAATAGATTATCTAGTAGGAATTGTTCCTGTAAAAACTAAATTTATTCTCTTAGGAAACAGCGCGGGCGGACATTTGTCGATGCTTTACTCCTACCGTTTTGATCAGGCTGAAAACATAAAAGCTGTGGTGAATATTGTAGGCCCTTCAGATTTATCTGATCCGAATTTTAAAAATTATTCTGACTATTCTTTCGTTGAAAAAAGGCTTGTAGATCCTGCAGCTGTAACAAACAATTTCACCAAAGAGAAATTTGCCAGTCCCGTGGAATGGATTACCGAAAAATCTCCTCCCACCCTTTCTTTCTATGGAAATAATGATCAGGTGATTCCACTGTCGCAAAAAGGAATTTTAGATTCAGCTTTGCATAAAAGTAATGTGCTGAACACATCTTACGAATTTTCTGGTGGCCATCTGGATTGGGATAAAGATAAAAACTCAACGTTTTTAATTGATAAAATTGATGCGTTTTTGAAGCAGATTAAATAGCAAACGCCCTGAAAAAATTCAGAGCGCTTCTATTAAGTTCTTACTTTGTCATTCCGCAGGAATCTCAGCAATTTAAAATTATCTGTTTAGGTTCCTACGGAATGACAAATTTGGTGTTGACAAGTAAAAAATCATTCCGACTTCACCACTTCCGTTCTCTCAGAAATACCATTTGCATTGAACGCTTCAATCTGGAAATAATAAGAATCTACTCTGTCGGCTCCGGTGAAGAAATACTCATTTTTACCGTAAACCATAATACTTCCGTACAGTTTATCAGGAGATTTCCCCCAATAAATGACGTAACCATCGGCCTCTGAGTTCTGCTGCCATTTCATCCAGATGCTTCTTCTTTCACCATATTTTTTCGGGTCAGCTCTTAACGGAACAAAATTCTGAACTTTCGCAGGCTTTGCTCCCGCACCTTTTCCGAACACTCTGAAACCGCTTAAGGCAAATTTTCCTGTCGGCATTTTCAGGTTTTCCATTTTTAAAAATCTTGCTGACGCCGGTTTTTCCAGTTCGATATAATCGTGAGGAACATCTTTGGTATTCTTGCTTTTATCTACAATCACCTTCCATTTTTTGCCGTCGTTTGAACCGTAGATTTTATACTGATGCATTTTGCCTTCGGTTTTTCCCATAAACTCAACATCCTGATCGGCATAATTGACCTGAATAGCATTGATTATAGAAATTTCCCCCAAATCGGTCTGAAACCATTCTCCGGAATTTCCTGTTTTTGCACTCCAATAGGTTTTAATGTCTTCATCCACCGCAAAATTTGAATGGTAGCCACCTAAAGTTGAAGAAACCTGAACGGGTTTGTTGTAATTCAATAACATCCAATTCGTGAACAGACCTTTTGAGAAATCTTTCCCCTGAGCAAACTGCGGAAGTAAAGTCGGGTAATCGCCGTAAGCCGTATTGGTGTACATCACATCATCCTTATCGAAACCTGCGGGCCAGATTCCCAGACGTCTTTCAAAATTATTTTTAGTGGAAATAAAAATCGTTGAAATGTGCCACCAGTTTTTAAAATTATCCTCAAATGTCGCACCGTGCCCCGCTCCTCTTGCAAAACCGCCAGGCTTGTAAGAAAACGGATTGTGCTGTTGGTACTCATAGCCCTGCAGCGGGTCTTTAGAAACATATACCCCGTCGGAATATCCACTGAATTCTGTTGCCGGAGCGCCGTACTGTATGTAATATTTGTCTTTATACTTAGTCACCCAAGCCCCTTCCACAAAAGGTTGCAGAAAAACATTGTCATTGTACTCCCCGAATCTTTCCCAGCCGTGATCTTCAGGTTTAAGCCTTAAAATAGGTTTTACAAAACCTTCTGACTGCAGATTTTTCACTTTGACTTCTGTTCCCAAAAGTGGCCATTCGTTGCTTGAACCCCAGTACAGATACAGTTTATTTTTGTCTTCATCATAATGAAAAGCAGGATCCCAGGCTCCGACTTTTAAAGTATCGACCGCAATTTTCCAGTCGTCTACGGTTGGATTGGTAGATTTCCAGATGGGGAAATCAGACTCCCATGTTGAGCCGTAAACGTATAAAGTATCTTTCATTGCCCAGACTGCGGGAGCATTCAGATCGTGGGTGTATTTGTTGTCTCTGAGGAATTTTCTTTTAACGAATTTCCAGTCGAGCATATTGTCGCTGTGCCAGTAGCCTTCCTGATTGGTAGAAAAAAGAAACAGTTTTTTCTGAAAATTAACGATCACCGGATCGGCCGTCGCGCGGTGTTTTCCCTGTTTTGAAAAAACTTCAAAAGGCGTGTAACCATAATCGATATTGATCGGGTTACAAAACGTTTTTTGCTGAGCATTGATAGAAAACCCTAACAGAACCGCTATAAAAAGAATGTGTTTTTGCATTGGAATAATTTCTTGAAGACAAATTTAATTAAAGTTTTTTGGGTGGGTCTCATTTTGAGAAATTAATGGTAGTGAAAGAAAGATTTGTGTGATTACGTTTACTATTTTGACATATATGGCTCAAAGTCGGGAGACTTTGCGTTGCGGTTGATTCGTTAACTAAAGCATTATATATTAAACACTCATACCTGTAATATAAATTATCTACCTTTTAGAAAATTCAGCCACTCTATACATAATGCTCTAAAATCCTCTAATGAGCATGTAAAAGGATATTTATTCTGAGCATCTTGATCCCAATATTCTATCCCGTTAGGTTCAATAAAAGCAATGTCATCATATTTATTTGTTAAACCTGTATCGTTAATTTGATCATAGTGACCTGCAATTGCTAAGTCAAGGTTTTGAATAATTTCCTCAAGAATTTTAGTATCAGTAAAAGCTTTTATATGTACCATATCCCAATCATCAGTTTTCGCAGTTTTAAATGTGTATCCATTAACTGTTTTTTTAACTAATTTAATTCCTCTTTGTTGTAATATTCCCATATCTTTCGTTTAGCTATCAATCTTTATTATAATTATTATACTTCACAAATTCACATTTGCTCAAAGTCTTTGCGCAGCAGTGGATTTTGCGGAGCAGAGGATTCGGGTGGCAGCGGAGATACTAATTGCTCAAAGTCGGGAGACTTTGCGCAGCGGCGACTTTTCGGAGTGAGAAAAATCATTGATTTTCAATAAATAAACCACACATATTTAAACATTCTTCATAAAATGACTTTTTCATCTTATTGTTCCAAACAATTTTTTGATCAGCATATTCAAAAATTAAATCCTTGTTTGGAAGAAAGGTAGTATTAGGATTATGTCGTCTGGATCTGAATTTAAAAATATACTCAACATTTTTTTTGATTTTCATTTGCTTCAAAAAATAGTTATTACATGTCTTAGAAATGATAAAAATTCCTTTGTCCTTTTTCAAACCTATATCTATAATATAAAATGATTTAGTAGAATCTATTTTAACAACTTTAGATTTTACCTCCACAATTGTTTCTTGAGCTTTAGTTTGGCTCGTTATAGTTATTAAATAAAGTATAGCAATATTAAAAAACGTCTGTATTTTCATGTATTTTTTAATCAGTCTTAAATTAGATGTTGAAGTACAATATTTAAAATAATCATTTTTACTCCTGAATGTAGCAAAGTCACCTACTTTCGACGCAAAATATCTTGACTTCGAATTGTTTATCAAAATACAAAATTACCTCATCCAAATATAAAAAAATAACCACGAGATCAAAATCCCCTTTCAAACGGGTTAAGCCCCCTTCTGAACGTGCCAAAGCCCCCTTCTTCAATAGTATTCACCCCCTTAATGAACTGCCCTACCCCCCTTCGGAACGGGGGTATCCACCCTTGGCAATTCCCTGCATCCCGTTATGAAACCGTCCCGACCCCGTTATACAACAGGGTCGGGACAGTGTTAGAAGGCCTACAGCTGTATGCAAAGCCATTTTTTACCTTTTGTATTAGATGTAATCCTAAAATCTTCTGCCCATAAAGTAGGAACTGAGAATGTGTTTTTGCATTGGAATAATTTCTTAAAGACAAATTTTATTAAAGTTTTTTGGGTAGGTCTCATTTTGAGAAATTAATGTCTTGAAAAAGAAAAAGCCGCATGAAGGGGATTTGTGCGGTGGCGTTAGGTTTTGATTCTAAGTTGCACAAAGTCGGGAGACTTTGCGCAGCGGTGCAGCGGTGTGATGTCTTCCCAAAAAATCTTTGATATACTTAAGTTTTCAGCATAAAAAAAACTTCTGACTTAAAATCAGAAGCTATATTTTGTTAAAATCAAAACTTGTTATTTTTTCGGAAGGAAAACCTCAGCAAGCATACATCTTGCGCTTCCGCCACCATTCACTTCAATGGTCTTTAAATCTGAATAAATAATTTCACAATACTTTTTAATATTTGAAACTTGTTCAGCATTTAATGACCGATAAGCGGTCTGACTCATTACCAGAAACTTTTCGCCATCTTTATTCTGCACCTGAAGCATATTTCCTGCGAACTGCTGCATCTGCGCTTCAGAAATTTCGATGATTTCCTTTCCTGAATTTTTGATGGTTTCAGCCACGTTATTTCTTTCAGCTTTATCATCAATACAGTCGAGGCAAATTACCACAAACTGATCTGCCACACACATCATCACATTCGTATGATAAATCGGAAGTCTTTCCTCTCCTACAGTTTGAAAAGAATGGAAAACGACAGGCATAAAATTATATTTATCGCAGAATTTTCTGAAGAGATTTTCATCTAACCTTAAAGAAACCGAGCCGTAGGCGATTTTATTATCATGATCGAAAATCATACTTCCGGTACCTTCCAGGTAATGTCCCTGAAATTCCGGCAAAGACCAGTCGTCAATTTCTGTGACTTCAAAACCTTGGTTTTTGATGCTTTCGATGATGTCTTCCCTTCGCTCTACCCTTCTGTTGGAGGCGAACATCGGATATAAAACTACTTTCCCGTCATTGTGAAAGCTTACCCAATTGTTTGGGAAAATAGAATCTGGTGTGTGTGGATCAATCGTATCCTTAATGTTGATAACGTTAATGCCTTTGCTTTTTAATTTCTCCACAAAAATTTTGAATTCTGCCAAAGCTTTTGACTGGATATCCGCACCTTTCTGCTCTACCTGAAAATAATTGTTTTCTGCCGTTTCTGCATTATAACCAAACGCGATTGGCTCTATCATTAATACTGTACCTGTTGTCTGCATTGTTTTTGAGTTTTTTTAAGGTGAAAATATGCGCAAATTTCTGAAAGAATCTTCAACCAATTGCCTGTATCCTTTCTGGATGACAAACAAACGTGAAAAATGGGTTGCTTTGATTCAATAACGTGACAATTTAAAAAAATTAATCTCTAACTAATGGCATTGTTGAGCAACGTAAAAGTCCTCCCATTTTAGAAATTTCTCTGTACGGAATTTCTTCAACGGTCATTCCCCATTCGTTTCTGAGATGGTCATTCATTCTTGTAAAAGCTTTATCTGAAACCACAACTTCGGGAGAAATTGAAAAAACATTGGGTACCATTTCAAACATTTCTTCGTCTGTTACATGGAAACAGTTTTCTTCCCCGAAAATATCGATGATTAAATTGTAATCGCTTTCGTCCACAAAACCGTTTTTGTAAATAATACATTTGTCTTTTCCGATTGGGTTGAAAGTACAGTCTAAATGCAGAATTCCTTTGTAAGGCTCTCTGTCGTTTTTCTTGAGTTCGAGATCGATGATTCTCTTTTTCGGAAAATATTCTTTAAGAATTTCGATGGCGTACTCGTTGGTTCTTGCCGTTTTATAACTTCTGTAATCTTCACTGAAACAGGTTCCTATAAAAATAAAATCATTCCATACGATAACATCGCCACCTTCGATGTGTGCGGTTTCGGGAAGATTGATAATATCTCTCCACTTCACTTTCTCAAAAACAGTTTTGTAAGCTTCCTGCTCGTCTGCCCTGTCGGCAATCACGTTGGAAATGATCATTTTATCATCAATCACAAAAGCTACATCTCTTGCAAAAACCTGATTGTAATCTTCAATAATATCCGGACGGAAAACCTGGACATCATATTTTTTTAAAACAGCTTCAAAAGCATTCATTTCATTGATAATATCAGCTTCGGCAGGATATATGTTGTGCTGTATCGTATGATAGGATTTGGCGTCGTAGCTTTCTTCCAAAGTGGGAACAGGCCCCATCGATTTGGGCTGGCCTAAAACCACAGACATCAGTCTTCCCGTTTCGTTTTTTATATTTAATTTCATGTGGAGAAATTTTTTATTCAATACATCAAATGAAATCGCTTTCCTATGTTGTGGGATAAATCTAGAACAAGATAAATGACGATTTTTTCAGTGATGAGAATTAGGCAAATATAATCAAACTGCTGTGATGTGGAAAGGTTTTTGCCGGTGTGTTTCCCTCAGTTTCTCTAAAGTTTTGAAAATTGTAGATTCTCAACAAATTTCATCTGATGATTTCTAATTTTCCAGATAGAATTAAGAATTATTGCGTTTTAATAGACTAGAATATCTGTGTTAATTTTTATTTAACTCTGCTTCTGAAGATTTTTTATATATTCTGAAGGAGTGCTGCCCGTATATTCTTTGAAAATTCTGTTGAATGTTGCTTGTTGTGAAAACCCTGCATTGGTATAAATATGTTCTATTGTAAATTTTTGGTGAGAATCTTTTTCTAATTCTTGCAGAACCTGCTTTATTCTGTATTCATTCACTAACTCACTAAATTTTTTGTTTCCTATCATATTAAGAGATTTGGAAACATAAGTGCTGTTAGAATCTACAGATTCTGCTAATTTCCGGATATTAAATTCTGGATTTTGGTAAGGATTATCGTAATCAAAAAACGAGATTATTCTGTCATATAAGGTTCTATATTTTTCATTATCATGATAAGATTCTACTGATTCTCTATATTTACCTTTTGCCGGATCCGTGAAATCTATCCTAATACTTTCGTTTTGGCTTTGGTTATTTGTACTTCTTACAATAGATGAATAGATATACCTTTTTTTTATCTCATCTATTTTGAGATAATAGTATATAATGAGAAAGGTATAATGAGCGGAAAAAATGATTGACAAATATTCCTGAAATTTTAAGCCTTGGGGATTATTCACAAACTGCTTTTCATAATTATTAAGCTGAAGTGCTGATGATAAATCTGGCATAAAATAGCATAAAACCAATACAAATATTGTGAAATAGATTGCTCTCTTTAAGGTACTCAATAGGAAAAAAAGTGCAATAAGAGGAATATAAAAGACAAAAACTGTTTCGGAAATTTTACATAACAATAAACTGAGGTACGTAGCAATAATAAAACATATTGCAAAAAAACCAGAGAATATAGCGGAAAAATTATATTTGGATTTCGATAAAATGTAAGCTGTATATAAACTAATAACTAGCATTATATATAAAAAATTGACATCAATCACAAAAATTTTCATCTGATAATAATCCGTAATATATAATAAGATGATATTAACAAGTGAAATTACAGAAAACGAAAGGATGAATCTGATTCCGAATTCGCGTTTTTTGTCTTCTAATTCCTTTTCCAACTCAATTTTTTTCATTTATGCCAATATTTATAAATAATAGAGATGCGCAAATCCTGTAGCGTTCTATTAATTTATTTCCAAACCTCTGAGAATAATCAACACTATTACAGAAAATAGTGATTCTTTGCATCTACTTTATGGGTTTTTTTGTGATTTATTTTATTCCGATACGGAATAAATATATGTTTTTTTAAGCTAGCTTTTGTACTCTCTTATATTAAAAACACTACAAATATATTTTTTTCAATATTTCTAACCAGTTAATTCGTAAAAAAAATAAGTTAAATTAAATGAAGATATTTTTAAAATACTGATATTCAATATTTTAAAAATATATAAATCATTTGATAAATTGTTTGATAAGAGATAATTTATTGATTCAAATTAATTCAATATTTGCAATCATTATTAAACACAGCTAACAGATGAAAAAAAATCTATTTTTTCCAAGATGCAAAATCTTCGTTTATTTCTTTTGCCCAAATCCCTTTCCTCTTTTTAAAGGCTCTGAAAAAAATCATGCTTAATCATTACAAAATAAAATTTCATTAAGATGAAATGGATAATTTGTGTACCCATTATCTCCGAATTTAATAAAATATAAATGCGATAAAAAAATGAAAAAACAATTACTTTTAGTATTAATTCCTCTGCTGATGATTTTCAGCACAAAAATTAATGCACAATGTACAAACAGCACGATAAGACCGGGTGATGGTTTTACGCTTCAGGGATGGAATCCTACGTGTAACGGCGGTACCGATGGATACATTAATATTTCCGGGATTACCAGTTCCAGCGCTGCAAGTCCGAATGCCAACAGACCTTATTTTGCAAGAATTTTAACAGCTGTTGGTGGAGGAATACATCCAAGTTATCCAACACCGTATCCCATTCCTGCAGGAAGTACGTTTCAAATTCCAAATTTACCGGCAGGAACTTATGTGGTAGATATTATTGATCAATGTGGTAACACCAGTGCAGATAAATCGGTTACTTTGGGACAACCACACTTGCCAGAGTTTAATCATACCTTTTCTCAAATCATCAACAGAGTAACCAGAAATGGTGTTTGTGGGGATACTTATATCATTGATACCAGATTCGCAAGATGTGGAACAGGACAAATAATTAATTTTTATTTTACAAACAGTTTAGGGGCAACTTATATACCCGTTAATAATGTTTACACAACTACTAGAGCGGCTGCTTCAGATGATTATAACGAAACAAGAAAATTTGAAGTTCCATTTGCATTTTTTGCAGGTGGTTCAATAACTATACATTTAACCAGTAATTTATGTAGCAGACCGGAATCAACATTTGTTATTCCTTTTCCGCCAACTGCTGTTCAACTTGGAGGAGCGGGGTTGTTAACATCAACCATGCAATCTACAGCAAATCCTTGTATTCAGGGATATAATATCGATAGAACTTTAAATTACGGAACCGTTCCTTATACTGCAACAATTGTAGAAACTGCTAATCCTACTGTAACAGCACTTGATGTTAACGGTAATCCTTTAACTTTTAATTATCCTGCTGATCATGTTTGGGGAGGTCCTTTTACAACTTTTTCAGGCCTTCAATATGGTGTAGATTATACCATTACTTATATAGATGCATGTGGTCTATCAGTCACAGAAACCATAAATATACCAATGCCTGCCAATGCTGTAGCTACACAGGCTAATTGCCCTGGATTACCATCTAATTCTCCTTTTATTGATGATACAGGAGTATTGTTTGTTAGTTTACCAGCAGCTCAATTAAAGACGTTTCCAATAACCATTACTATCAATAGTGGTCCAGCAAACTGGGTTTCTACTTTGGGAGAAACTACCGTAACAGTTCCAATGGTTTATCCTCAGACATATACGTTTAGTAGTCCATCAAGTAATGGTTCTTATCAATTAGCATCAAATATTAATATTACAAGTCCAGCATCGGATAATGGATTTGGAAGACCAAAACAATTTGCAGCAGGTACATATAATATGACCTATACTGATGCTTGCGGAAGAACAAATAATTTTGCTGCTACTCTTGGTTCCAATTGTATATTAAATAGTACAACGAGCGTAACTGTTTCAACTTGTTCTTATACGAATGGAAATGCAGATATTACCCATAAAATTTCTCCTGCAGACAGAGATACAAGATCTTTATATAGAATTAATGCAGATGGTTCTGAAACTTTAATAAGTACACTTACCAAAGTTTTAAATGTAGCTCCAGATATTAAATTTTTAAATGTTCCACCCGGAACTTATAAAATTCGTTTTGGAGGAGTAACTGCATCTGGAAAAATTGATTATCCTGGTATTGGTGGGGTGAATGGAATCCCAAGAATTGCAGGAACCAATTATATTTATGAAGAAACAGTGATTGTAAATCCTTTTGTAGCTTTGTCTTTTGATAGCTTGGCAGCTTGTGGTACTTCCATCACAGGAATTGCAGAAGGTGGACAAGCTCCTTATCAATATTCTTTACTCAATGAAGCAGGAACAACTGTTGTACAACCAACACAAACCAGTGGAACTTTTAATGGTTTAACATCAGGAACTATATACACCATGCAAATTGTTGATAACTGCGGAAGAACATTCAATCAACAAATTGCTGTGAATAATCTCATAACTCCTACTATTTCCACTATAGTTCAATCTACTTGTGGCTCATCAAATAATAGCGTTACCCTCTCAAATTTACCAACAGGTACTTGGATTTTAACCGATAGTTTTGATGGTACAGTAACCAACGGAAGCGGCACTAATTATACTTTCAATAATCTTCCGGTAGGTAATCATAGCTTTACTTTATCCAATAGTTTGGGTTGTGCTGCACCTGCAACTGCGCCTATTACACTAAACCCACAACCCACTACAATAAATCTTGTGGTAACCAATCCAGCGATTGCTTGTACGGGTTCTACTGTTGATATTACTGCTGCCGCGATAACTGCAGGTAGCGATGCAGGAATAACATTAGCCTATTTTGAAGATGCCGCAGCAACAATTCCCTTAGCTAATGCAAATAGCATTACGGCGGCAGGAACGTATTACATACAAGCAACTGCAGGAAGCTGTTCTTCAATACAACCAGTTTTTGTGATATTTAATGACTGTTCTTGCACCAAACCTCCTATTATCGGAACTCCAAATGGGTTTACAAAGGTAGGAATCACAGTACAGCAAAAGCAAACCGGATGGCCAGAAAATATCCCGAATGGATTCATTGCTTTAGAGTCCCGAGAGAAAGGATTCGTGATTACAAGAGTACAGAATCAGGGAATAATTGCAGACCCTAAAGCGGGAATGGTTATTTATGACATTGATGCAAACTGTGTAAAACTTTACAACGGAACGATCTGGAACTGCATAAAAAGAACCTGCAACGATTAACTAACAAATAAGTGAATCACTTGAATCCCTTTTCCAAGAAAGAGGATTCAAGTGAGGAAAATAAATAAAAATAACATGAAAAAGATAATTTTCACTATAACCTTTTCAGCAGTTGCTAATTTTGCGAATGCACAAATATCTATCGGCGGCAAGATGGATGTGGAAGGAACATCTACCATTCTTGATTTCAACAGTTCTACTGCCAATACCAGTGGAATAATTCTGCCGGCAGTAGATAATGTCAACGATGCGTTAGCAGCTAACCAGAGTTACAACAATGGAACATTCCTGCTTGATAAAAGTGCCGGAAATATAAGAATGTTTGAAAATAATATTTGGGTAAATCTCAGTACTGCCGGAAATTCGTCTTCAATCACTGCCAATACGACTTTGGAAGCAACACAAGACCAAGGAGCTATAATAGGATCGGATACCAGTAATGCAAAAGGAGTTCTGATATTGGAATCTGCCAATAAAGCAATGATTTTACCTAGAATAGCAACACCACATACCAGCGTGAAAAGTCCTTATCCTGGGATGATGTGCTATGACACAACAAGCAAAAGTATCGCATTATTTGACGGTACTGTCTGGAATTATTGGAAATAAAACTGTAACCTTCGGCGTATTTCACTTTAGAGGTGTAATACAATATTCACCGCCGGAGGTTCTTTAAATAAAATAATAATTTCTCAATAAATTATTTCTGACAATGTTAGGTTAAAGTCTGACTTTCGAAATCACTATTTTATTATATTTAAAAATAGTACTGTGATTTTAATTGTGTTTTTAGTTAAACCGACAGAAAAGAGCAACGATCTTACCCCTTTTTAGACTATAACGAATAATTGTCATCTGTCGGATTTTTCATCTTTGGTGTCTTCGGCTGGAAATCCAGCCGAAGTTTTTTTCGAAAATAAAATTTCAGCAAGAGAATATGAAAGTTGATAACAAGAAAAAAATAAAGAAAAAACTGAGGTTACTGACAGCCCTACTTTTGCTTTCTGTAACCGTCATTTTCATCTTATTAATTTATGCATTTATTCTGACAGACAATGAAACTTTAGGACTGATCTGTATTTTTACAATTATAATACTTACTTTATATACAGCCAAAAATTTACTTTCATTAAAATATTTTGAATATGAACACTCCGGGGAAGTCATTTCCATAAAACACTATCATTTCTGGAAAACCGGATTGATAAAACCAAACATTGAACTTCCAAAGTACAGGCTTGATTCTTTTAATATTACAGAAAATCAAGACCCATGCAAACTTCAACTTTCTATAAAAGCAAGCAGAGGGAATGAGTTTTGTTTCAAATATAATATTTCAAATCTTACCAGAAATGAGGTCAAAAAAATAAAACAATCATTAGAAGAGAAAAACGAAACTGCGTAGCTATTCATATTTTTTCGGATTTTAATTTCATTATTTCCACACACAATTTATTTAAAGCTAAAATCAAGTTTAAATAATTAAAAAAAAATCCCAAAGCAAAAACTTTGGGATTTTAATTCTATGAATAAAACAATATTATCTGTTTGTGATATCCACGTAATCTCTTTTTTGAGCGCCCTGGTAAACCTGTCTTGGTCTCCCTATTGGGTCTCCTTTTAATCTCATTTCTTTCCACTGAGCGATCCATCCCGGAAGTCTTCCCAATGCGAACATTACGGTAAACATTTCTGTAGGTATTCCTAACGCTCTGTAGATGATTCCAGAATAGAAATCTACGTTTGGATATAATTTTCTTTCGATGAAGTATTCGTCTTCTAAAGCTACTTTTTCTAACTGCATTGCGATATCCAAAGCTTTATCTTCAATTCCTAATGCAGCTAACAAGTCGTCAGCAGCTTTTTTGATGATTTTTGCTCTAGGATCAAAGTTTTTGTAAACTCTGTGACCAAAGCCCATCAAACGGAAGCTGTCGTTCTTATCTTTTGCTTTAGCAACCCATTTGTTGACGTCTCCACCGTCTTTTTCGATTAACTCAAGCATTTCGATAACCGCCTGGTTTGCACCACCGTGAAGTGGACCCCAAAGTGCAGAAATACCGGCAGATACTGATGCAAAAAGACCTGTGTGAGCAGAACCTACCATTCTTACAGTAGATGTAGAACAGTTTTGCTCATGGTCAGCATGAAGGATTAACAATTTATCTAAAGCTTCAGTGATTACAGGGTTGATTTCAAACTCTTCGTTTGGTAATCTGAACGCCATTTTGTAGAAATTCTCTACATAGTTCAGGCTGTTATCTCCGTGATTTAATGGTAAACCTAAAGTTTTTCTGTAAGTCCATGCAGCTAAGTGAGCAAATTTAGCAATAAGCAGTTCAGCAGCAAGATCCATCTCTTCTTTAGACTGTACATTCACCGCTTTTGGATTAAAGGCCGTTAAAGCAGATGTCAGTGTAGATAAAACTCCCATTGGGTGAGCAGAACGAGGGAAGGCATCGATGATTTTTTTCATCTCCTCTGCTACGAAATTGTATTTTTTGATGTTCCCGTTGAAGGTATTAAATTGCTCTTCAGTAGGCAACTCACCGTGCAACAAAAGGTACATTACTTCTGTAAAGTTTGATTTCTCAGCGATTTGCTCAATAGGATAACCTCTGTAGAACAATTCTCCCTGATCACCGTCAAGATAGGTGATCTCGCTTAAAGTAGCACCTGTATTTTTGTACCCTAAATCTAAGGTAATAAGACCTGTCTGGTCTCTCAATTTTGAAATATCAATTCCTCTGTCTCCGATTGTACTATCCACGATTGGATATTCATACGAATTACCGTCGTAATTCAATATAACTTTGTTGTCTGACATTATTGTAATTTATTTTTTTTAAATATACTATTTATTATAAAATACGGCAAACAAAAAATTTCGTTCGCCGTTATTTATAAATTCAATGAATTATCTTTTAATTTTGAATGCGTCTAATCCAGGGAAGTAGGCTGTATCGCCCAAAGCTTCTTCAATTCTCAATAATTGGTTGTATTTCGCCATTCTGTCTGATCTTGAAGCCGAACCTGTTTTTATCTGACCGCAGTTCATAGCAACCGCCAAATCTGCGATGGTAGAATCTTCAGTTTCTCCGGATCTGTGAGACATCACTGATGTGAACCTGTTGTGCTGAGCCATCTGTACAGCAGCCATTGTTTCAGAAAGAGAACCGATTTGGTTTACTTTTACCAAAATTGAATTGGCAATTCCCTCTTCCACACCTCTTTTCAGTCTTTCAACGTTTGTCACGAATAAATCGTCACCTACCAACTGTACTCTGTCACCGATTTTATCGGTTAACATTTTCCAGCCTTCCCAATCGTTTTCCTGCATACCGTCTTCGATAGAGATGATAGGATATTTGTTTGCCAATTCAGCCAAATAAGAAACCTGCTCGCTGCTTGAGAATTGAGGTGCATCAGCAGTCTGGAATTTTCTGTAATCGTAAATTCCGTCTTTGTAGAATTCTGAAGCTGCACAATCCAATGCAATCATTACATCATCGCCCGGCTTGTAACCTGCTTTTTCAATAGCCTGAAGCAAAGTATCCAAAGCATCTTCAGTTCCTGCAAATGTTGGAGCAAAACCACCTTCGTCACCTACCGCGGTAGAAAGACCTCTGGAATGAAGAATTGCTTTTAAGTTGTGGAAAATTTCAGTTCCTTTTCTCAACGCGTGAGAGAAAGAATCTGCTTTTACCGGCATTACCATAAATTCCTGGAAAGCAATCGGCGCATCTGAGTGAGAACCCCCGTTAATTACGTTCATCATCGGTACCGGAAGTGTGTTTGCGTTTACACCACCTACATATTTGTATAACGGCATTTTCAGTTCGGCAGCAGCAGCTTTTGCAGCAGCCAGAGAAACACCAAGAATTGCATTAGCACCTAAACTTCCTTTATTGTTGGTTCCGTCTAATTCGATCATAATCTTGTCGATTAAATTCTGATCATACACAGGAAGCCCAACTAACTCCGGGGAAATTACGTCCATTACATTTTCTACAGCTTTAGAAACACCTTTTCCCATCCATTCTGAACCGCCATCACGCAATTCTACTGCTTCGTGCTCGCCTGTGGAAGCTCCTGAAGGAACTGCAGCGCGACCCATAGCACCACTTTCCGTATATACATCAACTTCTACTGTAGGATTTCCTCTGGAATCTAAAATCTGCCTTGCGTCTATGTAAGAAATGTAACTCATAATTATTTATTATTTTTATAGTTCAGACAAATTTACTGAAATTTTAAATCTTTGAGTTACGGGAGCGTTATTTTGTTGTGGTTTTTTGAGTTAAATTTTAGTTAATGTTAAAGATTGGAAATGAAGATTGATAGTCAGCATTCATATATCCTCATAATATATTAACTGCAAGCCATCTAAAACCGATTCTTTCTCAAAGGTCTTGCAATTCCTTTTGTTGCCTACTCAAAATTTCATTTTGATTTTCCAATATTTCATTTAATTGCTGAATTTGAGAAGGAACTTTTTTAATTTCATATTGCAACTGATCTGACCTCAATACTTCCGCATTTTTTTTCACAGCTTCCGCATTAGTTTTGATAGCATCAGCCGTTTTACCGAGTGCTTTGGCCTTTTGATTTTTGGCAGCTTGTATTTCTAAATCTACTATTGATTTTACTACAAGTTCAAAGCGGGCGAAGTATTGCTGTCCTTTGCAGTCATTTTCAAAATTAATGCAATGTTCTTCAAGTCTGTACAGTGCGTCTCTCAGCATATTTACACCAGCAGTTCTCTGTCCTAGTTCCGATAATGCTTCAGTAATTTTTGTTGCATTTTCTACATCTATTTTAGCTCCATTTTGCAAACCCAGACCCAATTTACTTGTTACATCTGTTGTCGTCGCAATAGCTGCATCGGGTTGTACTTCACCGAGCAATTTATTAATTTTCCCATTCGAATCTATACCTAAAATAACTCCACGCCTCATTGCATCGTATGAAAAGTGATAGTTTGATTGTTGTGGTTTTAATTCTGTAACTATACTTTTATGCGTATTGCAAGATGACAGTGCGATAAGACCACAAAATAGAATAAAGACTTTAATTCTATATTTTAGACTACATTTAAAAAAACGTATCATTCTCTTATTGCATTTACTGATTTTTTTCATGCTAATAAATTTTAATGGTTATTTTTTTTACGAATCAAAATTACTACTTGACGAAACAGTTTCTTGCGTAGACAGTTTTTAGTGGAATTGATTGAAATTTTCATTGTACCAGTTTTTAACGTTTTACATACACGTATTACTAATCTAACCTGTAGAATAGAATAGAATTAACAAAAATGGAATCTTACAGTTCTATCCTAAAAAACAAATGCGTTCCATTTTCTACAGTAACTTCGCAATGTCCTTTTTGTTCCTGCATTCTGCGTTTCATATTTCGAAGTCCATTTCCGTCTGAATTTGTTTCATTAATTCCAATGCCGTTGTCGGAAATTTTCATCATAAACTCTTTTTCTTTTTGGATAAATGATAGTTTTAGTTCATTGGATTGGCTGTGCTTGTAGGCGTTGTTTAAAGCTTCTTTCAGGCAGAGAAAAAGATTTCTTCGTTGTTCGGTCGTAATTGTTGTTTCTGAATTTACATTTTCCTCTTTTGTAACTAATTGAATTTTTGTTTTCTTTAAAAAATTAAAGGCATAAATTTTAGCATACTCTACAAAACTTCCGATGGTATCATTTCCGGAATTCAGACTCCAAAGCATTTCCCGCATGGAAAGGTTCATTTCTTCAGAGGTTTTTAAAAGCTCATCAATGTCGTTGATTAAATCTCCGTTATCTGCTTTTTGCTTTAAAAATTCTGCCTGAAGTTTTAATGCTGAAATTCCTGCACCAAGATCGTCGTGCATATCGTGGGAGATGCGTTCGCGTTCCTGTTCGATGAGTTTTTGTTTTTCTAATTCTTTTTGGAGGAGCTGGTTTTGGTGCTCAGATTCTTTGAGCTGGTTTTCTTTGAGGTAGAGAAGCTGCCTTCTGTTATACATTATAACTACCGAGATGATAAATCCTATAAACAAAATCATAACAACGGAAATAATGATGTAGGTAAGTTTTATTTCATCTAATGCGGCCATTTTCTCTGTTTTTGTATTTTAGCAATGCGATAAAGAACAGTAGATAGAAAAAAATATTGATAATGTTGAAAAACGACTGTGATAAAATAAGAAGATCATCATCCAAATCTTTAAAAAGCCTGCGGGGAATTATTCTTAAAATAAAAAACACCCCCCAAAACATCAATCCGGATGCAACCCAAAATTTCGGATTTTTTAAAATATTTTCTCTGCCGGGTGTCCTCAGTTTTCCGAAAAGCCACACCAAACTTAAAAAAATATAACAGAGGGAAAATGTCACCCCCATACTTTGGCTGATTTGATAAGGAGATTTGTAAAAGAAGAAACTGGAGCAAAGCAGAAATATAACAAAAGATGTAATTCCTAAAATTCTGAGATTTGGGATTTTATTATTTACCAAATAAAGAAACATAAAAGCAGTACTGAAGATTATATAACTCTGATAGATAACCCCATCTTCGTAGGAAGGGTTCAACATTACTTTTAAGTATACAAAGATTTCTACCAAAAAGCTTACACAAAGATAAACAGCAAGAAAATTCTGCTGTTTAAAAGTCTTCTGCAAACCCAAATACAAAGAATATACTGCTGTGAAAAACAGGAAGCTCATGTATAATATTTGGGTTGATAAAATCATCTATGGACGTGTATTTGCGATATTGTAGTATTGCTGCTTACCGGCAACATTGGCTATCAAGCCCCAGTTAAGTTTTTTATCTTCCAGCAATAAATGCATTACAATACTGCTTGGATTTGAATTGTTTAAATTTTGAGCATTTGAGTAGTCTTCATAAGCAAACCAAGTTGCGGGGATGCCTGTAATTTCTTGTATTTCACCGTCGTGATCTTTATGAAATTTTTCTACAGCAATTTTAAAATCAGAAATACCTGTTTTATTAAAATTGCGGTTTTCCAAAAGATAAAAAGTATTATCTGCATCTGTTATAAGATCATCATAATCATCTACAAGATTGTTATTAAATCGAATTGCAGCAATGATCTTCCCGTTGGATTTTGCAAAATACGTGTAGATTTTCTGAAAAGTGCTGTTGTCATTAATCATTTGTTGGAAACTAATTTGATCCACAGGAATATTGGATGATCCAGATAACCCACTTGTTGAAAAATTAGTATCAAACGCTTCTTTTTTAGGAATAAAAATATTTTGATCTTCCTTCTCAAAAGTATCTATTAAGAGTGCCTTTAATTCATCCAACTCAATTAATTTTTTATCATTCTGTATTACAAAAGGAAGATTATTAATTTTGTTAAGTAAATCTAAATTATCCTTTCCCAGGTAAACTTTCTTTCCCATAATTTCTAGTTTTTAAAATAGTTAAATTTATTAATAGCCTCCACTTTGTTGTTGACGTGGAGTTTTCTGTAAATATTTCCTACATGCTTTTTTACGGTGTCGATACTGATGAAAATCTTATCAGCGATTTCTTTATATAAAAGACCGCGTGAAAGCAGTTCCACAATTTCAATTTCCCGTTTGGTCAATTCTTCGCAATCGTTTTGATCAGTTGTTTTTCTTTCAAAATGACTCAGGACTTTTCTGGCAATTGAGAAACTCATCGGGGCGCCACCATTGTAGATATCACGGATTGAACTCAGGATTTTATCCATGCTTTCGCCTTTTACGAGATAGCCTGTAGCACCTGCTTTTAGAGAATTGAAGACTTTTTCGTCGTCTTCAAAACTGGTGCACATAATGAATTGAGTTTTGGGAAGGTCTTGTCTGATTTTCGAAATCACATCGATGCCGAGCATATCCTGAAGCTGGATATCCATCATTACAACATCCGGTTGAAAAAACGAAAGTTCGTCCAAAGCATGTTTACCGTTGAAAAACTGGGCAACCACCTTCATGTCATCCTGGTAATCGATCACTTTCTTCAACGCGTTGTTGTAGTTTTTTTCGTCTTCTACTATGGCTATGGAAATGCTCATGTTGGTAATGTTTCAGACAAATTTCGACAGAATTCGAAACAGAATCAATTACACTTTCGGGTAATTTTAAAGTTTTTGAGTTTCCGTGGAATGGTTTAGTTTTTGTTTCTTAAATTTAGTTAAATTTTAAACACAAAAAAGAGATTTAACGGAAATTTTTTTATTAAATAACATACTATGAAAAATTTAGCTGTAGCCCTACTTGTTTTATCACTTACACTTGTGAGTTGTGGTAAAGGAGGCAACAAAAATGTGATAAAAACCGATGGAGACGGAACTGTTTTGGCAGATAACGGCAAGGTGGATGAAAATATCTCTTACAATGCAGGCGCAGACGGGAAGAAGATCATCCGTACCAATTATCAGTATAAGGCTGCAGACGGATCACCGGTGACAGTGACATTTGATTATGAGCCGGGAACCAGCGACGTAGAGATAAGCAGTAACGGAAAAATGTTTAAACTTGATAAAGTAAAATCAGACGGAAAAGTGACTACTTATGAAAAAGGCGATATGAGAGCGGTGGTAAAGGGTGACAGTCTGATTCTGCATCAGGGCACCAATATCATTGAACTGGTGAAAGGCAAAATATAAACACAAAAAAAACCGCTCAGAAATCTGAACGGTTTTTTTATTGTATCTGTAAGAATATTATTCTCCAGCTTTCTCTTCAGTAGAATCTGTTGATTCAGCCTTAGGCTCTTCAACTTTCTCCTCAACTGCTGGTGCAGCTTCCACAGCTACTTTTGCAGTAGAAGATCTTCTACTTCTTCTTGTCGTCTTTTTCTCCTCAGCATTAGGATTGTAAAGTTCGTTGAAATCAACTAGCTCGATAAGAGCCATGTCAGCAGCATCACCTTTTCTGAAACCAGTTTTGATGATTCGTGTGTAACCTCCGTTTCTTTCTGCGATTTTAGGAGCTACTGATCTGAAAAGTTCAGTAACAGCCTCTTTACTTTGAAGATATGAAAAAACAATTCTTCTGTTGTGTGTAGTATCTTCTTTTGCCTTTGTTAATAGAGGTTCAACATATACTCTTAAAGCTTTAGCTTTAGCTACAGTAGTGTTGATTCTTTTATGCTCAATTAGAGAACAAGCCATATTAGAAAGTAAAGCGCTTCTGTGTGAAGACGTTCTTCCTAAGTGATTGAATTTTTTACCGTGTCTCATTATTATTTAATTATCAGCGTCTAATTTATATTTTGCAACGTCAAAACCGAAGTTAAGACCTTTTGAATGCACCAATTCTTCTAGTTCTGTCAAAGATTTTTTACCAAAATTTCTGAATTTCATCAAATCAGACTTACTGTAAGAAACCAATTCTCCAAGAGTTTCTACTTCAGCGGCTTTCAGACAGTTTAGGGCTCTTACAGAAAGATCCATATCTGCTAATTTAGACTTAAGTAACTGTCTTGTGTGAAGAGTTTCTTCATCGTATTGGATAGATGCTTTTACAGCTTCAGTCTCCAGAGTGATTCTCTCATCAGAGAACAACATGAAGTGATAAATTAATATCTTAGAAGCTTCAGTTAAAGCATTCTGAGGGCTGATAGAGCCATCAGTTTCTATATCTAATACCAATTTTTCGTAGTCTGTTTTTTGCTCTACACGGTAATTTTCAATACTATACTGTACTTTTTTAATTGGTGTAAAGATAGAATCAATAGCAATGGTACCAATAGGTGCATTGTTTGATTTGTTTTGCTCTGAAGGAACATAACCTCTACCTTTTTCAATATTAAAAGTAATTTCGAAAGAAACATCAGTGTTCAGGTTGCAGATTACCAATTCAGGGTTTAAAACCTCGAAACCAGTCATCGATTTTCCTAAATCTCCTGCAGTGATCACCGTCTGCCCCGAAACTTTAGCAACTACCTGCTCATTAGCCTGGTTTTCTGCTGTAGCTTTCAATCTCACCTGCTTAAGGTTAAGAATGATTTCGGTTACATCTTCGATTACTCCCGGAATAGTTGAAAATTCGTGCTCTACACCTTCTATTTTGATAGATGAAATAGCGTATCCTTCAAGAGAAGAAAGCAACACTCTTCTCAAAGCATTACCGATTGTAAGCCCGAAACCTGGTTCTAAAGGACGAAATTCGAATTGACCTTTAAATTCATCAGAGTTAAGTAGGATTACTTTATCGGGTTTTATGAATTGTAAAATTGCCATATTGTTGGGTTGAGCAAAAATTTGATTAAAAAATTATTTAGAGTAAAGTTCGACGATAAGCTGTTCCTTGATGTCTTCCGGAATCTGGATTCTTTCAGGAGCAGTAATGAAGGTACCTTCTTTTTTCTCGTCGTTGAATTGTAACCACTCATAGTTTGATTTTGCAGCTAAAGCATCAGCTACAACGTCAAGAGATTTAGATTTCTCTCTAATTGCGATTACGTCTCCAGCTTTTACTAAATAAGATGGAATGTTAAGAATCTCACCATTCACAGTTACGTGTCTGTGAGAAGTTAACTGTCTTGCACCAGATCTTGTTTTAGCAAAACCTAATCTGTATACAACGTTATCCAGTCTTGATTCGCAAAGCTGCAATAGAACTTCACCTGTTACACCTTTACTTCTGTGTGCTTTTTCGAAAAGGTTAGCAAACTGTCTTTCTAAAATACCGTAAGTATATTTAGCTTTTTGCTTTTCCATAAGCTGAACAGCATATTCAGATTTTTTTGCGCCTCTTCTTTTGTTAGGACCGTGTTGTCCTGGCGGTTGGTTTTTTCTTTTCTCGAAGTTTTTATCATCTCCGTAGATTGCAGCACCAAACTTTCTAGCAATCTTAGTTTTAGGTCCAATATATCTTGCCATAATGGGTAAATTCTAAAAATTAAACTCTTCTTCTTTTTGGTGGTCTGCATCCGTTGTGTGGCATAGGCGTCACGTCAACGATTTCTGAAACTTCAATTCCTGAATTGTGAATAGATCTGATAGCAGATTCTCTACCGGCACCAGGACCTTTCACAAACACCTTTACTCTTCTTAAACCAGCTTCGTGAGCTACAGCAGAGCAATTTTCAGCTGCCATTTGAGCAGCAAAAGGAGTATTCTTTTTAGAACCTCTGAAACCCATTTTACCGGCAGAAGCCCAAGAGATTACCTCTCCGTTTTTATTTGTTAAAGAAATGATGATGTTATTGAAAGACGCCTGAATGTGCGCTTCACCAATAGCCTCAACTTTTACTTTTCTTTTTTTAACTACTTTAGTTTGTTTTGCCATAATTCCTAACGATTATTTACTAGCTTTTTTCTTGTTAGCAACAGTTTTTCTCTTTCCTTTACGTGTTCTAGAGTTGTTTTTCGTTCTCTGGCCTCTTAAAGGTAATCCAAGTCTGTGACGTATTCCTCGTTGGCATCCTATGTCCATTAATCGCTTAATGTTCAATTGCACTTCAGATCTTAGCTCTCCCTCCACTTTGATGTTTTCTGAGATATAGTTTCTGATTGCAGCCAATTCATCGTCATTCCATTCGTTGACTTTTTTGTCTTCGCTGATACCGGCGTTCTTAAGGATTTCGGAAGATGTACTTCTTCCAACTCCGTAGATGTAAGTTAAACCGATAACTCCTCTTTTGTTTTTTGGTAAATCAATACCTGAAATTCTCGCCATAATTTAATTTTAACCTTGTCTTTGTTTAAATTTTGGGTTTTTCTTGTTGATTACAAACAGTACACCTTTTCTGCGTACGATTTTGCAATCAGCACTTCTTTTTTTAATTGATGCTCTAACTTTCATTTTGAAAATTTTTGTTTTTCTTTGTTTACCAAACGAAATCAAAAGACTTCGTCTGTATATCTATTCTTTAACAATAGCCAAACGGAGTATTGCATCCGCTTGGCATTTGTTTTAGTATCTAAATGTAATTCTGCCTTTCGAAAGATCGTAAGGAGACATTTCAAGTTTTACCTTATCACCAGGTAGTAGTTTAATATAGTGCATTCTCATCTTCCCTGAAATGTGAGCAATAAGCATGTGCCCATTTTCCAGTTCTACACGAAACTGTGCGTTAGAAAGCGCTTCAGTGATTACGCCATCCTGTTCAATATGTTTTTGTTTTGCCATAAATTAATATCCGGTTGTTCGTGACAATTTTGACTGCATTAAGCCATCATAGTGATGATTAAGCAGATAAGTATTGATCTGCTGAACAGTATCTAATATAACTCCTACCATGATCAATAGCGATGTACCACCGAAGAACAGGGCAAAAGCATCTGTCTGAACAAAGCTCCCATGCACAATTGCCGGAAGGACTGCAAAGATAGCTAAAAATATTGAACCAGGCAAAGTAATTTTTGACAAGATATCATCCAAGTAATCAGCAGTTTCTTTTCCCGGTCTTACCTTTGGTACCAAACCGCCCTGTCTCTTAAGATCATCAGCCATTTGATTTACCGGAATTGTGATTGCTGTATAGAAGAATGAAAAGATAATAATCAATAACGCAAACAATACATTGTACTGCCAGCTGAATACATTTTTAAAACCTGCAAGGAAAGTATTAGACTCGTCTACTTTTGTAAGCAAACCAGGTACGAACATCAATGCCTGAGCAAAGATAATCGGCATTACACCGGCTGCGTTCACTTTCAACGGAATCCACTGTCTCGCCCCCTGCATTAGATTTTTGTTTACACCTCCTCTTGCCTGAGCTCTGCTTACATACTGAATAGGAATTTTTCTCACAGCTACTGATAATACAACAGCTAAAAGTACTACTATCATCCAGAATAAAACTTCAATCATAATCATGATAGAACCTAAACCTCCTTTACCGTTCTGAACTGCGATTTCTTGTACGAATGCTTCCGGTAATCTTGAAAGGATTCCCACCATAATAAGGATAGAAATACCGTTCCCGATACCTTTGTCGGTGATTTTCTCACCCAACCACATTGCGAATACGGAACCACCTACCAAGATTACAATACTTGGCAACCAGAACATAATTGAATTAGGATCTACAAAATACGCAGACTGGAACTGAGCGTAAGGTAAGAACAACTGAGTGATCGAAGTTAAATAAGAAGGCGCCTGTACAAGACAAACCCCGATTGTTAACCATCTTGTGATCTGATTCAGTGTATTTCTACCAGACTCTCCGTCTTTCTGTAGTTTCTGAAGATAAGGAATTGCCATCCCCATCAGCTGAACAATGATTGATGCAGAAATATAAGGCATGATACCTAACGCCATTACAGAAGCGTGACTGAACGCCCCTCCTGTAAATGACGAAAGCAAGCCAAGGAGTCCTGCTCCCTGCTTGTTTCCGCCTTGATTTTTATAATGCTCTAAGAGATCTCCCACTTCTGCAAGATTAATCGCAGGTAAAGAGATGAAAGATGCGAATCTATACACAAGGATAATAAATAAAGTAAAGAGAATTTTTTCTCTTAACTCTTTTAGGCTCCAAATATTTTTGAGGGTCTGTATAAATTCTTTCATTAGTATTATTATAAGGTAATTGCTTTTCCTCCTGCTTTAGAGATCAACTCTTCAGCAGATTTAGTAAACTTATCAGCAGAGATTGAAACCGCAGATTTCAATTCTCCTCTACCCATAATTTTCACTAATTCGTTTTTAGTAATTAAACCGTTCTCAATCATCACTTCTCTTGTAATATCTCCTGTAATAGATTTATTCTCTATTAAAGTCTGGATTGTATCAAGGTTAACCCCTCTAAACTCTTTTCTGTTTACATTTTTGAAACCGAATTTCGGTAATCTTCTCTGTAAAGGCATCTGACCACCTTCGAAACCGATTTTCTGAGAATAACCAGCTCTTGCTTTCTGACCTTTGTGACCTTTTGTAGAAGTACCTCCTTTTCCAGTACCCTGACCTCTACCAATTCTTTTTGAATTGAAAGTAGATCCTGCAGCTGGTTTTATGTTGTTTAAATTCATTTTAAAACTATTTTAAAAATTATTTCTGAACTTCAAGTAAGTGACTTACAGCAGCGATCATTCCTAAGATAGAAGGCGTAGCTTCGTGCTCTACAACTTGGTGAAGTTTCTTAAATCCTAATGCTTCAAGCGTTCTCTTTTGGGTTTTTGTTCTACCAATAGCGCTTCTTACTTGCTTTACTTTAATTGTTGCCATTGCTTTTATATTAACCGTTAAACACTTTAGTTAGAGAAACTCCTCTCATTCTTGCGATTTCTTCTGGTCTTCTGATGTCTAATAACGCTTTGAAAGTAGCTTTCACTACGTTGTGAGGGTTAGAAGAACCTTTAGATTTTGAAAGGATATCGTGGATACCAGCAGATTCCAATACCGCTCTTACCGCACCACCGGCGATAAGCCCAGTACCGTGAGAAGCAGGTCTCAGGAAGATATCTGCACCACCGTATCTTGCAGTAGTTTGGTGAGGGATTGTGTGGTTCATTACAGGAACTTTTACTAAGTTTTTCTTAGCATCTTCTACAGCCTTAGCGATAGCAGAAGCAACTTCCTTAGATTTTCCCAAACCAAAACCGATAGTTCCAGCTTCGTCTCCTACAACAACAATTGCAGAAAATCCGAAAGCTCTACCTCCTTTAGTTACTTTTGTTACCCTGTTTACGGATACGAGACGATCTTTTAATTCTAATCCTCCCGGTTTTACTCTTTCTATATTATCTAGTCCTAACATATTTCCGAAATTTAATGATTAGAATTTAAGTCCTGCTTCTCTCGCACCGTCAGCAAGAGCTTTCACTCTACCGTGGTATACGAAACCGTTTCTGTCAAATACAATATTTTCAATTCCTGCAGCAAGAGCTTTAGCAGCGATAGCTTTACCTACAGCAGCAGAAATTTCACTTTTTGTTCCAGTAGCAGTGCCTTTCTCTCTTGAAGAAGCTGATGCTAAAGTTTTTCCGTCTTTATCATTGATTAACTGAGCGTAAATTTCCTTATTACTCTTGTATACAGATAATCTTGGCAAATCAGCAGATCCAGAGATTTTTCCTCTTACTCTTCTTTTGATTCTTATTCTTTTTTCTAATTTACTTAGTGCCATTTTCTTAATTTTTATTAAGCAGATTTACCAGCTTTACGTCTAACAATTTCCCCTACGAATTTCACACCTTTTCCTTTGTATGGTTCAGGCTTTCTGAAAGAACGGATCTTTGCAGCTACCATTCCTAAAAGTTGATTGTCGTGAGACGTCAAAGTAATAATTGGGTTTTTACCTTTTTCAGTCAATGTATCTACTTTCACTTCACCTGGAAGTTCTAAAACGATACCGTGAGAGAATCCTAATGCTAACTCAAGTTTTTGACCTGCGTGTGTAGCTCTGTATCCTACCCCTACCAATTCAAGTTTCTTTTCGAAACCGTTGCTAACACCAGTGATCATGTTTGCGATCAACGCTCTGTATAAACCATGAAGCGCTTTGTGTTGCTTTGTATCAGATGGTCTGTTTACGTTCAGTTCTCCATCTTTTTGCTCAACAGTAATTCCCGCAGTAAGCTCCTGAGAAAGTTCCCCTTTAGGACCTTTTACAGTTACAACACCGTCTTTTTCGGTAATTGTAATACCTGCTGGAACTGTTATAATTGCTTTACCAATTCTTGACATTTTCCTTTGATTAAAAATTAATAAACATAGCAGATTACTTCACCGCCTACTTTCTCTTCTCTAGCTTTCTTGTCAGTCATTACTCCTTTAGAAGTAGAGATGATAGAAATACCCAAACCGTTAAGTACTCTTGGAAGTTCACCTGAACCTTTGTACTGTCTCAAACCTGGTCTTGAAGCTCTTTGAATGCTCTTGATTGCTGGTTTGCTGGTTTGCTTGTCGTACTTCAAAGCGATTTTGATTGTACCTTGAACAGCGCTTTCTTCAAACTTGTAGTTTAAGATGTAGCCCTGATCAAATAAGATCTTTGTAATCTCCTTTTTGATTTTCGATGCAGGAATTTCCACCACTTTGTGGCCTGCGCTTTGTGCGTTCCTTACTCTAGTCAGGAAATCTGAAATTGGATCTGTTACCATTTCTTTGTTTTAAATTATTGGTTAATGACAACCAGTATTGAAAAGACTTGAAGATTAAAGACTGTAGGTTCCGAATGATTCTTCACCTGATCTCTTTATCTTCAGTATCTCAACAACTTAATTGTCACTTTGATTTTTTTAATTTCATTTTATTCTAATAAACATAGACAAAACGAAGATTAGTCACCCAGGGAAATACTGATTTTCATGAGCGCGTGCAAAAGTACAAAAAAAAATTTAATAATATTATTTTTTTCTCTGCCTCTGAACTGACCTGATTTTGTGCTCTATTTATTAAAATACAGCTGACTTATAAAAATATAGAAGTCAGCTGTAGAATTTTATTGCTTACCAACTAGCTTTTTTAACGCCCGGGATAAGACCGTTGTTTGCCATTTCTCTGAAAGTTACTCTGGAAATACCGAACGTTCTCATGTATCCTCTTGGTCTTCCTGTTAATTTACATCTGTTGTGTAATCTTACAGGAGAAGCATTTTTTGGTAATTTCTGAAGTCCTTCGTAATCACCAGCTTCTTTAAGAGCTTTTCTCTTTTCAGCGTATTTAGCTACAGTAGCTTCTCTTTTGCGCTCACGCGCTTTCATTGATTCTTTAGCCATTTCTTAGTTCTTTTTGAACGGTAAACCGAAGTGAGTTAATAATGCTTTAGCTTCTTTATCTGTTTTCGCTGTAGTAACGAAAGTGATGTCCATCCCCTGGATTTTTTTCACTTTGTCGATTACGATTTCAGGGAAAATGATTTGCTCAGTGATTCCTAAGTTATAGTTTCCTCTACCATCGAAACCTTCAGCTTTGATACCAGAGAAATCTCTGATACGTGGCAAAGCAGAAGAAGTAAGTCTGTCTAAGAATTCGTACATTCTTGTAGCTCTAAGAGTAACCTTAGCACCTACAGGCATACCTTTTCTCAGTTTGAAAGCAGCCTCATCTTTCTTAGAGATGGTACCAACAGCTTTCTGACCTGTGATGTTTGTAAGTTCTTCTACAGCATAATCGATAATTTTTTTATCTGCTGTAGCATCACCTAAACCTTGAGAGATTACAATTTTCTCTAATCTAGGCACCTGCATTACTGATTTGTAGCCAAATTCTTCCATCATTGCAGGAACAATTTTCTCTTTGTAAGCTACTATGGGTCTTGCTATATATTCCATGTGTTATTTAAAATTATAAAGTTTCACCCGTTAGCTTGTTGATTCTCACTTTCTTATCTCCTTCGATTTTGTAACCGATTTTGATAGCTTTACCGTCTTTACCAACTAAAGCTACGTTTGAGATATGAATAGAAGCTTCTTTTTCAGTAATTCCTCCTTGCGGATTAGAAGCTGAAGGCTTAACGTGTTTTTTAACGATGTTAAGACCTGCAACGATAACTCTAGGGTCTCTTCCTTCTTTTTTGATCACTTCAATAACTTCACCGGTTTTCCCTTTGAGATCTTTCTTTCCGGTAGTTACGATTACGTTATCTCCTCTTTTTATTTTTAACTTTGACATTTTTTAAAATTTTAAATATTAAAGTACTTCAGGAGCTAATGAAATGATTTTCATATATTCTTTGTCTCTCAACTCACGGGCAACCGGTCCGAAAACACGTGTACCTCTCATTTCTCCTGCTGCGTTTAGCAATACACAAGCATTGTCGTCAAATTTGATGTATGAACCATCTTTTCTTCTTACTGCTTTTTTAGTTCTTACTACTACAGCTTTAGATACCTGACCTTTTTTAGCATTTCCTGATGGTGTAGAATCTTTAATAGTAACTACGATTTTATCACCAACTGAAGCATATCTTCTTCTGGTACCACCCAGAACTCTAATAACCAGTACCTCTTTAGCACCTGTGTTATCAGCAACTTTTAATCTTGATTCTGTTTGTAACATTACTTAGCTTTTTCAATGATTCTTACTAATCTCCATCTCTTGCTCTTGCTCAAAGGTCTTGTTTCTGTAATTAATACAGTATCTCCTTCTGTGCATTCGTTGTTTTCGTCATGTGCAGTATATTTTTTCGTTTTCAGAACGAATTTACCGTACATCGGGTGCTTTACTCTTGTAGTTTCGCTAACAACAATAGTTTTTTCCATTTTATTGCTGGAAACCACTCCGATTCTTTCTTTTCTTAAATTTCTATCCATTATAAAAAGGATTATTGTTTGTTAGTTAACTCAGTGTTCAGTCTAGCGATTTCTCTTCTCAAATCTTTGATTTGAATCGGGTTTTCAATCGGGCTGATTGCGTGAGCCAATTTCAGTTTAGAATATTGAGCTTTAGCTTCAGTTAATTGAGCTTGAATATCACCCGCGCTTAAATTTTTAATATCAGCTTTTTTCATAATATATAAAGATTAAAGAGGTTTAATAAAATCGTTAGCAACGATAAATCTGGTTGTTACCGGTAATTTCTGTGCAGCAAGTCTTAAAGCTTCCTTTGCAATCTCGTAAGATACACCTCCTACTTCGAACATAATTTTACCAGGTTTTACTACAGCCACCCAATATTCCACGGCACCTTTACCTTTACCCATACGTACTTCGGCTGGTTTTTTGGTAATTGGTTTATCCGGGAAGATTTTGATCCATAGTTGACCTTCTCTCTTCATATATCTTGTAGCAGCAATACGCGCAGCTTCAATTTGTCTAGCCGTGATCCAAGCGCCTTCATTAGCTTTGATCCCAAAAGTTCCATAAGCAAGTTGATTACCTCTCTGAGCAATCCCCTTCATTTTCATCTTATGTACTCTACGGAACTTGGTTCTTTTTGGTTGTAACATAATTTCTAAATTTTAGATTTTAGATTTTAGATTTTAGATGTTTTTTATTTTAAAAAAGTAACGGTAATTTAAAATGCCAAATTTCTAATCTAAAATTTTAATTATTATTGTTATTATTATTGTTCTTTCTAGGCCCTCTGTTGTTGTCTCTTCTGTCTCCTCCTCTGTTATCTCTTCTATCTCTGTCTCCAGAAGGACCGCCTTTTTTCTGTTGTCCTACTAATGGCATTAAGTCACGTTTTCCGTAAACTTCACCTTTCATAATCCAAACTTTTACTCCAAGTTTCCCATATTGAGTAAGTGCTTCACCGATATGGTAATCGATATCTGCTCTGAAAGTAGACAAAGGAATTCTTCCGTCTTTGAAAGATTCTGATCTTGCCATTTCAGCACCGTTCAATCTACCAGAGATCTGAACTTTGATACCTTCTGCACCCATTCTCATTGTACCTGCGATAGCCATCTTAACTGCTCTTCTGTAAGAGATTCTGTTTTCGATCTGCTTTGCAATGCTGTCTGCAACTAATACTGCATCAAGCTCAGGTCTTTTGATTTCGAAGATGTTGATCTGAATATCCTTTTTAGTCAATTTTTTCAACTCTTCTTTCAGTTTGTCAACTTCCTGACCTCCTTTCCCGATAATTAAACCTGGTCTGGCTGTAGTGATTGTAACTGTAACTAACTTTAAAGTTCTTTCAATATAAATTCTTGAAATACCACCTTTAGATAATCTAGCTTCAAGGTATCTTCTGATTTTGTAATCTTCAGCGATTCTGTCACCGTAGTTTTTACCACCAAACCAGTTAGAATCCCATCCTCTGATGATACCTAATCTGTTACCAATTGGATTTGTCTTCTGTCCCATACCTTGAATTAATTTTCTTTTGTACCTAAGATTAGCGTAATGTGGTTTGATCTTTTTCTGATTCTGTACCCTCTACCTTGTGGTGCTGGTCTTAGTCTCTTCAATTGTCTTGCACTGTCTACAAAAATTTCTTTAACGATAAGGTTTGCCTCTTCAATATCAGCACCTTCGTTTTTAGACTGCCAGTTTGCCATTGCAGAAAGAAGAACTTTCTCTAATTTGTTTGACGCGTCTTTTTTAGAATATTTTAGAATGTATAAAGCTTTGTCTACTTCTACTCCTCTGATGATATCAGCTACCAATCTCATTTTTCTTGGAGAAGAAGGGCAATCGTTGTGTAGCGCTTTTGCTACATCCTGATTTGTTAATTTACGTGCTAATGCACTTTCTCTTTTTCTTGATCCCATGATTATCTGCTACCTTTGTTTTTGTTACCACCATGACCTCTGAAAGATCTTGTTGGAGAAAATTCGCCTAACTTGTGACCCACCATGTTTTCTGTAACATAAACCGGGATAAAAGATTTCCCGTTGTGTACTGCGATAGTTTGCCCTACGAAGTCTGGAGAGATCATTGATGCTCTAGACCAAGTTTTGATAACTGTTTTCTTATTAGCTTCTATATTTGCCTGAACCTTCTTATCTAAAGTATGATGAATGAACGGTCCTTTCTTAAGTGATCTTGCCATAATTATTTTCTTTTAGATACGATGTAACGGTTAGACACTTTGTTTTTCTTTCTGGTTTTGTAACCTTTAGCAGGCATACCGTTTCTAGATCTTGGGTGACCTCCAGAAGAACGTCCTTCACCACCTCCCATTGGGTGATCTACAGGGTTCATTACTACCGGTCTTGTTCTTGGTCTTCTACCTAACCATCTGCTTCTACCAGCCTTACCTGATACTGTTAACTGATGATCTCCGTTAGAAACAGATCCTACCATTGCATAACATTCAGTAAGGATCATTCTTGATTCTCCTGAAGGCAGTTTTACGATGGCGTATTTACCGTCTCTTGAAGTTAACTGAGCTGAAGAACCAGCACTTCTTGCTAAAATAGCACCTTGGCCAGGCTTCATTTCGATACAAGAAATTACAGTACCCAAAGGAATGCTTTTCAGTTTCATTGCGTTACCGATATTCGGTTCTACGCTTTCTCCTGAAACGATTTTCTGGTCTACTTTGATCCCGTTTGGAGCGATGATGTATCTCTTCTCTCCGTCTGCATATTCAACTAAAGCGATGAAAGCAGTTCTGTTTGGATCGTACTCTACAGTTTTTACCGTTGCTTCAACATCATGCTTGTTTCTTTTGAAGTCGATAATTCTGTATTTCTTTTTGTGTCCACCTCCGGTGTAACGCATGGTCATTTTACCAGTTTGGTTACGTCCACCTGACTTACTAATACCAACGGTTAGAGATTTCTCTGGTTTGTTGGTAGTAATTTCCTCAAAATTGTTTACAACTCTGAATCTCTGTCCTGGGGTGATAGGTTTTAATTTTCTAACAGACATTACTATTATTTATAATTAATAATTAATTTACAGCGAAAATATCGATAACGTCACCTTCTACAAGTTTAATTACCGCTTTTTTCAATTTGTTTGTCTTTCCTACTTGAAGACCTTTCTTAGTGTATTTCGAAGAAACCTTCGGAGCATAAATCATTGTATTAATGTCTGCTACTTTTACACCGTAAGCCGCTTCCACAGCTTTTTTAATCTGGATCTTATTCGCTTTTGGATTCACCAAGAAAGAATAAGTACCTCTTAAATCTGTAAGGTAATTAGCCTTTTCTGAAATAACTGGTTTAATAATTAGTGACATGATTTATTTCTTTAAATTTTCCTGGAATTTTTCTACTGCACCTTCTAAGAATACGATCTCACCTGCATTGATAAGGTCATAAGAAGAAATTTCGTTGAATTTCATCACCTTAGTTTTAGGTAAGTTTCTTGAAGATAAATATACATTTTTGTTTGTATCAGGAAGAATGAATAAAGATTTTGTATCGTTTAATGACAATGCATTTAAGATTGTAACGAAATCTTTAGTTTTAGGAGCAGCAATGCTCAATCCTTCAACAATTTTGATGCTGTTGTCTCTCATTTTCTGAGACAGAACAGATTTTTTAGCCAATCTCTTAAGAGCTTTGTTCAATTTGAATCTGTAGTCTCTTGGCTTAGGACCGAATACTCTACCTCCACCTCTGAAAGTAGGAGATTTAATATCACCGTATCTTGCAGAACCAGATCCTTTTTGCTTTTTAAGTTTCTTGGTAGAAGCAGTAATTTCGCTTCTTTCTTTTGATTTATGAGTACCTTGACGCTGTGCAGCAAGATATTGTTTTACTTCTAAGTAAACCGCGTGCTTGTTTGGCTCAATTCCGAATACTGTTTCGTCTAGAGTTACTTTCTTTCCGGTTTCTTTTCCTGATGTATTTAATACTACTAGTTCCATTTTCTGATAATTACATAAGAATTTTTAGCTCCCGGAACAGCACCTTTTACTACTAAAAGATTTTGTTCTTGATCCACTTTTAATACCTGAAGGTTTTGTACAGTTACCTGCTTACCTCCCATTCTGCCTGCCATTCTCATCCCCTTGAATACTCTTGAAGGATCCGATCCCGCACCAATAGAACCTGGAGCTCTAAGTCTGTTGTGCTGACCGTGAGTTGCCTGCATTACACCTCCAAAACCGTGTCTTTTAACAACACCCTGAAAGCCTTTACCTTTTGAAGTACCTGTTACATCCACAAATTCGCCTTCAGCGAAAAGCTTAACAGTTACATCTTCTCCTACTTTTACCTGGTCTACGAACTCTCTGTAGAATTCTACCAATTTAGCTTTAGGAGTAGAACCCGCCTTTTTGAAATGGCCGGCTAACGCTTTACCAACGTTCTTTTCACTCTTGTCATCGAAACCTAACTGAACAGATTTATATCCGTCCTTTTCAATGGTTCTGACCTGTAAAACTGAGCAAGGACCTGCCTGAATAACTGTACACGGCATATTTTTGCCGTTTTCGTCAAACAGAGAAGTCATCCCAATTTTTTTTCCAATAATACCTGACATTATTTATATAATATGTTATAAAATTTTCTTGTATTCACTTTCATTTTTCGGGTTCTCAAATAATTACCAAGTTTGAATTGGGCATATTCCTCCCCTAAAATGAGTGTGCAAATGTATGAATAAAATTTAATTTGACAAATAATTATTGTAAATATTTTGATTTTTAATCATTTAGCGTTTTGAAAAATAATTTCGGGAATAAAATCATTAAACTGATTTGAAATGAGGAAGATTTTTCTTACAATATATAAAGCAAAACCATAAGCATCTTTCAATTGAGTAAAGAAATCAGCTGTAAACATCCGGGCATAAAAAAACACTTACCCGGGAACGAATAAGTGCTGTTTTTTTCATCATCTGAGTTGCTAGAATCCTCACAATTTAAATAAACACGGTTATTAATCTGTAAATTTATTTTTCGCTGCTGCCTGTATTCTTTAAAAATTCATTTACTTAATATCATTTTTTAAAGAAAGTAATTCTGCATCTTTAAGCAGTTCCAAAATTATGTTAACTTTACTATCTTTACAAAATTAGTGGGTGGACAAATGGGTGGACATCCTTTATATACCTGATTTTCAAAACTTAAATTATCGTACCGAATGGTAAAACTGTACATCTTTTTTAAAAACACGCTGCTGCACAAAAAAAATTACCGTTTGTTTAATCCCTCAAATTTATTCAGATGGCAAATTTTCTATTCTTAGCGCTGTTTCTGTTAGCGGGTACCTATATCAGAGCCGGAAATTTATATACTGATAAATATTCTTTATCAGATAAAAAAATCATCGAACAGCTTGCACAAAATCAGGAAGTCTTCAAATCTGCAAACACCCTGGAATTTAAAATTCACATAAAACAGTTGCTTTCTAAAAACCACCTCTCAGATCATCACGCCGAAAATGTTGTTACCCATGTTTTCACCGCACTTAAAAATGCCCAGGAAAAAGATCAGCTGAATACTGTGAGCACACAACTTTTTGAGCGTGCTTTAAAAATTTCGAAAGAAGAGAAGAGATCAGATCTTCAGATTTGGGTGTCACTTCATTATGCTTTTTATTTTTACACCTACAGAAAATATGAAAAATGCTTTCCTCTTTTTATGTACTGTATCAAGGCTCTTGAAGAAACGGATGATTCTACAGTAATACAGCTGAGTGACACCTACAAAAAAATTGCCTATTTTCTTACAACCACAGACGATCACAGCAAAGCTGAAGAATATCTCTTAAAAGCAGCCCATTACAGCAAACCAAACAGCAGCGAAATGGCAAGCATCCTTAACAGCCTGGGATTTTGCAGCCTTCAGAAAAACAATCTTACAAAGGCGGAATATTACTTCAGACAGACCCTGAAAACGGCTTTGACATCTGGCGATGAAGTGAGATACGCTAAAGCCTTAGGAAGTCTTGCCGAGCTTGAGATCAAAAGAAAAAACCACCCAAAAGCAATAGAATTGCTGAAGCGGGATATTGAGATTTCAGAAAAAAACGGAAACAACCAAAACACCATGTTTGCCCTTGTGCTTCTGAGCAAAGCCTATATCGAAAACGGGAATCTAAAGAATGCCGAAAAATATCTTCTCCAGGCGAAAGCGTATTCCACATCAAAAAGTTATTTTAAAAGTTCAGAATATCAGATCAACGAGATGATTCTTAAAATTGCACAGTTGAAAGGTGATGATGCCACAGAACTGAAGGCCAGACGCAGACTTGAAGAACTCAAAGATTCACTTCTTGCTTTTGACGCAAAGGAAACTGTTTTACGTGTAGGCTGGGAATCACAAAAGAAACAGCTGCAGATGAAACTTGCAAAAGACAAGGCCGAGCTTGAGAAAGAATCTTATCAGAAAATTTCTGCCATTGTACTTTCCTGCTTGCTGCTTATTCTGATGGTCTTCATTATCCGCTCCTACCGACACAAAATGCGGAGTAAAAAAGGAGAATACGAAAGAAAAGTACTTACGCTGACCATCGAAAAAATAAAATCTGAAAGTAAACTGAATAATACCAGCAAAACACTGCAATCTTATCAAACCTACCTTTCTGAAAAAAACAGGCAGATTGAAGAGCTTGAAACGGAAATGCAGAAAGTGAAAAATTCTTCTTTCTCCGGGCTCGAAGAAAAATCCGGTGAGCTGAAGAAACTTCTGGAATCCCATCTGATGACAGACGAAAACTGGAAAAACTTCAGAAATGCTTTCATCCAGAAATACCCTGATCATTACAGAGAACTTCACAATCAGTTCCCCGATCTCACAGACTCCAATCTCCGGATTATTATTTTAACTAAATTAAATATGAATAACACCGAAATTTCCCGGCTTCTGGGAGTTACGATTGACGCCGTAAAAAAAGCAAAACACAGGCTGCGGAAAAAGTATGAAAATAATCACGAAACTCTCTTCGGACAAATTTGATATCCCAGTAATGCTTACGGAAATGAATATGCTTCAAATCAATTCAACAAAAAAAACTCAAAGATTATTCTCTGAGTTTTATTTTTATTTTTGTGAAAAAACTGTCCTTAAAAAATCTCCGTAAGAAGGCTCTATCCCCACGAGGTCACCCGATTTAAGATTGATTCCTCCGGCGCCGGAATCATCAGCTTTAATTTTTGAAGATGATGCCTGAAAATAATAAGAAGACTTCTGATCTTTTACCTGAAACTTTAGCGTTGAACCCAAAAGTTTTTTTGTAGAAACTGTATAAATTTCTCCTGCAGTAACCGGTATTGAAAGATAAGATCTCGGCGAAAGCAAATAGTCTTTTCTGTTAATGCTTATTTTCTGATCTTTATCTGAAGACGCAAAAATATAGATTGTTCCGTATTTTTTGGGGAGATTTTCTTTGCTGATATAATATAAATTTAATCTGTAATGACCGGCATCAAATTTTGAAGGTAGTCCGTCAACGGTTTCAAAAGGTTTTAATGAAAAACTGTTGGCACCGATTTCTTTTGCTTTTTTGTAGACCGCTGAAAAAACAGCTGCATCATCATTAGAAAATCCCTGAACTTCAATTTCGCCCAAATATTCTGCCTGCTCCATCTTTTCCGGGAGAAGAATGAGAAATTTATCTGTATTGTCATTCATCTTATCTACTTTACTGAGGAGAACATTCTGACAGAAGATGAGCTGTGAAATAAGTACGAACAGTAAAATCTGAAATTTACGCATTGAAATAAAATTAATTTTGAAGAATTGTAACCGCATCCTGCAGGCTGTTTTCCCAATGTTTTGGTTCGATCTGATAAGCTTTTTCAATTTTATCAAGATTCATCGTGCTTCTTTTCGGTCTTTTTGCCGGAGTTGGATACTGCTCAGTTGTTAAAGAGTTCAGTTTTATGGACGAACCTGAAAATTCAGCTATTTTTTTAGCAAATTCATACCATGTTGTTTCCGGATAATTTGAGAAATGGAAAATTCCGTATGTTTTCGGTTCTGTTTCGATAATTTTTAAAATGGCTTCTGCCAAATCGTTGGCGTTGGTTGGCTGCCCGAACTGATCTCCTACAATTCCCAATTCATCTTTTTGTGGAAACAGGCTGAGCATAGTTTTCACAAAATTCTTGTTGAACTCGGAATACAGCCATGAAGTTCTGAGAATAACGGTTTTCGGATTATTCTCCAAAGCCAGCTCCTCACCTTCTTTTTTTGATGCTCCGTAAACTCCAATGGGACTTGTGAAATCGTCTTCAGAATAGTCTAAATTGGTTTCACCATCAAAAACGTAATCTGTAGAAACGTGAATTAAAGTTGTCTTATATTCTTTACAGACTTCGGCAAGATTACCTACTGCCACTGCATTTACAGCAAATGCCTTCTCTTCTTCTTTTTCAGCCAAATCTACAGCCGTGTACGCTGAAGCGTTAATGCAGAATTCCGGTTTATTGTCGTAGAAAAAATCATCAATCTGATCTTTATCTGTAATATCTAAAGTTTTTGAATCTGTAAAAATAAATTCATACTTACTTTCAAAATCGAAAGCCAGTTTTCTGATACAGTTTCCTAATTGTCCGTTTCCGCCAATGACAGCTATTTTTTTCATTTATGAATTTTTTGCGTTTTGAGTTCTTAAAAATTTTACTCTGGACTGAAAATCCTTCTGTTCCAAATCAACATAGAATTTACCGAAAGTTTCGATGATATCCTGGGGATGAGTTTCTGAACGTCTTGTTTTCACATTAAAATAAATCACCGTTACCCAAAGCACCGCGTGGATGCTTTTTTCGTCAAGGCTTTTCATCAGAATCTCTACTTTTGCGGTACGCTCGCCAACTTCAATGGTTTTGCTGCTGATGACCACCTGAGTATTGTAGCGCACTTCCCTGATGTAGGCTATTTCGTTTTGAACGGCAATCCAGGTGCAGCCGCTTTTTTTTGTGTATTCTTCATAGGTAAAGCCGTAGAACTCTTCCACATGATCTTCTCTGGCATTGAACATATAGTCCAGATATTTCACATTATTCAGATGGCCTATCGGATCGCAATCGCTGAATCTGACTTTTACCGTGGTTGATAATTCTTTATTCATGGCACAAAAATAAAAAAACCACCTTTAATAAAGAATAAAGGTGGTGATTATTATCCGGAATTAAATAAATTATTTAATAGCCAGTTCTTTTTTTACAGCTTCAGTGATATCTGCACCGTTTTTGTAAACTAATGAAGTTGAATTACCATCTAAGATAAACTCATAACCTCCAGCTTTGGAAACTTTTTCGATAGCAGTGTTTAATTTAGCTTCAATTGGGTTGAAAGCAGTATCCTGCTTAGCCTGAAGATCTTTCTGAGCTTTTTGCTGCATTGCAGTGATCTCATCCTGAAGTTTCTTCATTTCGTCTCCTCTGGCTTTGTTTTCAGCTTCAGTTTTAGTTTGAGCTTCTTTCATGTAAAGATCATACTTTGTTTGGGCTGCTTCCATTTTTTTCTTGATTTCAGCTTCTTTAGTATCTGCAAAAGCTTTAAGATCAGTATCCGCTTTCTTTTTCTCCGGCATTGCGTTCAGTACTCCGAATACATCTAAAGTAGCAACTTTCTGCGCTTTAGCCATTCCGAAAGAGGCCATCATCAATATCGCTGCAAATAATACACTTAATTTTTTCATAATAGGTAAATAGATAATTTTGTTTTTTCTTTGATTGCAAAAATAGTAAAAAGTTAATTACTGCAACCGGAATTTATTTTTTGCTCTTTTTTTCTTTATCTGTATCCTTTAGAAGAATATCTAAAACCTTATCGGTGTAGTCATATCTCTTCTGAAGGAAAATTACGTTGTTGTCTGTTTTATCAAGAACCATGCCCAGGCCGTTTTTCTCAGACATTCTCTGGATTGCTGCCCAGATCTGATCCTGAAACGGAGTCATCAGATTGGCTCTCAGTTTACTGATTTCTCCTGTAGAACCAAATCTTAAACTGGTGGTTGTCTTGATATTTTTTTCCAAATCCAAAACTTCCTTTTCACGAAGTCTGAGCTGATCACCAATCAGCAGTACTTTTTCGTTTTCAAAAGCAGATCTTTTCTTTTCATATTCAGACTGCAGGTTTTGCAGATCATTCTGCCAGGTATCTATCTGAGAATTCAGTCTTGCTTCAGCTTCTTTGTACTGAGGGAGCATTCCCAGGATATATTCTGTATCTACAACACCGATTTTCTGAGCATTCACAAATGAAAATGCAGAAAATACGAATAGAAAAATAAAAGCTTTTAAAGTTTGCATAATTATAAAGATTGGTTCATTAAGAAGTGTGTCTTCCAACCTGCCGGCTCTGTTCCCAATACTGTTTTGTCGAAACCGTATGCGAAGTCGAAACCAATTAAACCAAAGGCTCCCATGTAAACTCTCACCCCTACGCCTACTGATCTTTTCAGCTGGAAAGGGTTGTAGCCCTGCCATGAGTTCCAGACGTTACCTCCTTCTGCAAAAGTTAATGCATAAATCTTGGCCGTTTGATTCATTGAGATTGGATATCTTAACTCTAACGTAAATCTGTTGTAAATAGTACCTCCACCTGTAGGTGTAATATCATCTGTGGTGCCTCCATACGTAGAAGCATTTTCGTAACCTCTTAGAGGAATAAGCTCTCTACCGTCAAATCTACCTCCGAAAAGACCGGTTCCACCTACATAGAATCTTTCGAATGGCGGTGCTCCCAGTGCTTTGTCGTAACCGTCCATAAAGCCCATTTCGGCTGAAGATCTCAAGACAAGTTTGCCGAGAACTTCGTTATACACATCAGCTTTAAACTTGATTTTGTAGAATTCCATCCACTTATATTTTTCCACAGGAGTCATCGATGCATAATCTTTGCTCTTGAAAAGTGAATATGGTGGTGTGAATTTACCAGATAATTCAATATTTGAACCCATGGTAGGGAAAATCGGGTCAATTCCCGCTGAATTCCGGCTTAAACCAATATTTAAACTCAGGTTATTTGCAGTACCGTACAATTCTGTAGAACTACCAAATTCAAAAGGGTAGTTGCTGAAATTATATTTCTGAAACTGAAGACCTGTGTATAAAGAGAAATAATCATCAGGCCATCTCAAAAGCCTGTTAAGACCTACGGTTGCAGAGAAAATATTTAATCTCTGATCCGGACCGTTGTACTGGCTGTAGTTTACTCTCGAGTTATTTAAACTTACAGAAAGTGCTGTTGGTTTTGTACCAAACAACCATGGTTCTGTAAATGAAATCCCATAATTCTGGAAATACTGCCCAGCCTGCGCCTGAATGGATAAGGTCTGCCCATCACCCTGAGGTACAGGTCTGAAGTCTTTAAATTTAAGGAAGTTTCTCAGAGAGAAGTTATTAAAGGTAAGACCTAAAGTCCCGATAAAGCTGTTACCACCGTAACCTGCCTGAAGCTGCACCTGTGAAGATCCTTTTTCTACCAGTTTCCAGTTTACATCAACCGTGTTATCCTGCTGATTAGGGTTGATATCCTGCCCAATCTGCTGGGGATCAAAAAATGACATCCCGGCAAGATCAAAATAGGTTCTTTTGATTTCAGACTTTTTGAAAAGCTCTCCCGGCTTTGTTCTTAACGAACGAAGAATTACGTGGTCATGAGTGGTTGTATTTCCTTCCCAGGTCACACGGTTCCAGGTAGCCTGCTCCCCTTCATTGATACGGATTTCAAGGTTTACGGCATCACCGTTCACAGATTTTTCTACCGGTGTAACGGTTGAGAAAAGATAACCATTGTTCATATACATCGATTTGATGTCTGTGTCATCTTCTTTCCCTCCGTCTTCTCCAACTTTTTTGTTGAAACCTACGGCATCATAAATATCACCTTTTTTATACCCCAGAATTCTCTGAAGATATTCTGTAGGGTAAACTGTATTTCCGGTAAAAGAGATATCACCGATGTAATATTTTTTACCTTCAGATAATTTTACATTGATTTCGTAATTATTCTTATTATTCCTCCAGACAGAATCTGAAACAATTTTCGCGTCTCTGTATCCTAAAGAGTTATAGTAATTTACAAGACTTTGTTTGTCTTCATTATACTTATCTTCGATAAATTTTGACGACTTTAAGATTCCTCCGATACCAAATCTTTTCTGTTTGGTTTCTTTGAAAGCTTTTTTTCTGAGCTTAGCGTCGGTTACGTTATCGTTTCCTTCAAACTCGATATGGCTGATTTTTACTCTCTTGCCTTTGTCTACATTAATCGTCCAGTCTACCATATTCGGATCATTGGCATTCACCTTATCTTCGATACTGATGCTGGCATCTGCAAATCCTTTCTTCACATAGTCTTTTGGAAGATTGGTCTTTAGACTTGATACAAGGTTTTGGGTAATCTTAGTTCCCGGTTTCAGATTGTTATCTTTCGCCAGTTTTTCGTTTTTAGATTTCCCTATTCCTTTACCTTTAAATTTTACTTCACCGAGCTCTTTAAGATCCTGAAGATAAAATCTAAGAACTACCGTTTGCCCTTCAACGCTTTCTACATACACTTCTACCTCAGAAAAAGACTGTGAATCCCAAAGTTTCTTGATCCCATTACTGATCTTTTGCCCCGGAATATCCACCAACTCCCCTTTAGACAGACCTGTAAACCTCAGAACCTGAGCAGGCGTGTATTTTTTTACCCCATCCACAACAATATCTTTAAGGGTGTAAGTTCCCTGTTGACTATCTGCCAGTATGCTTGTATTTACAGCGGTACTGTCTTGTGGTGTTACTTGTCCATAAAAATGTGCAGAAGCTGCAAACATGATGATGGGTAATAATCTAAACTTCATTTTATCGTAGTCTTTCTTTTCTAAAAAATTTACTGGATTTTGATTTGTTCTCCTGTGAGGCCATATCTTCTTTCTTTGTTTTGATAATTTACAATACACTGAAAGAAAACATCTTTTGAGAAATCCGGCCAGAGAATATCAAGGAACTGCAGTTCTGCATAAGCGATCTGCCAGAGCAGGAAGTTGCTGATGCGTACTTCGCCGCTGGTTCTTATTAACAAATCTACAGGAGGGAAATTTTTGGTATATAAGTAATTTTCGAATAACTGTTCGTTAATATCTTCCACATCAATTTTTCCATCTTTCACATCGTTACCGATTTTCTTTACAGCATTCAGGATTTCTTCCTGAGAGCCATAGCTTATTGCGAGAATCAGATTGCCTTTGGTATTATCTTTGGTAAGATCTATCACATGCATCAGCTGATCTCTCACCAAAGCGGAAAGCTTATCTACATTACCAATAACGTGCAGACGTAGGCCTTTGGTAAAAATCTCCTCCGCTTCCAAAAGCAGGGTTTCGGTAAGAAGATTCATCAGGGTACTCACCTCCTCCTGAGGACGGTTCCAGTTTTCTGATGAAAATGTGTAGAGAGTAAGGTAAGGAATATGAACTTCATTACATGCGTTAATTGCATTTCTTACAGCATCAATGGCGTTTTTATGGCCAAATGTTCTTTCTTCACCCCTCGATTTTGCCCATCTGCCGTTACCATCCATGATGATTGCGACGTGCTGTGGTAATTTTTCGGGGTCTATTTTATCTTTAATCAACGACATAATTTAATTAATCACAATAACAAGGAGGTCTTCCGAATGAGTAGGTAAGACCAAGACTGAAGGTATTCAGCCAATCTCTTGATTCACCATCTCCTACGTTTCTGGTTCTGATAAATTCTGCCTCTCTTTCTTTAGAAACAATAAAATAATTTCCTGTCTCCAGTAATGATCCTCCGGTGGTAGGGCTTAAAATTTCTGCATTATAGCTTGAGTTCACATCTGTTTTAAGGACTTTGCTGTGATCCAGCTGATCTGTAACCGCGAGTCTGAAAGTAGCTTCTGCAAAAACAGCCCATCCGTGGTTGAATTTATATTTTAAACCTACCCCAAAAGGTACAATAGGTGTTATTTTTTTTCCGAGAGAGTAATCTACAGTCGTCACAAAATCGAGCTCATCAATTGGCGCCTGAGCAACACCGTTGGCATCTCTTCTGTAATCATGTCTTACGGTAGCTTTAGGTGCATCAAACATAATCCCTCCAAAACCTGCAAACACATATGGGCTCAGCATACTCATCTGCTCGTTGTTTACTGGAAAAAGATTATATTCAAAAAGTAAACTTGCCTCGTAAATATCGTTCTTACCGAAAGAATTACGGTTTCTTCTGTATTCTTCTTTTGCTGCTTTATCACTGAACTGTACCTGATTGTAACCAACATCTAATCTTACAGTCTGATAAGGGTTAAAATTAAATCTGTATAATAAACCACCATAAAAAGGAAATCCCCATTCTGAAGCTCTGTCTAAATCCAAAGGTTTTTGCAGGATATAGTTTGTTTTGCCTATATCACCGACTAGATTACTCATCCCCAATCGAATTCCCAATTCGTTTCTTTGAGCGTTCACTGATACCATCGCACTAAAAATGGCAAGGAAGCTAAACAATAATTTTTTATTCATAAAAGAATACGGATTTATGGTTATTTTAAAATTTAATTTTTGCAAATATAAAACATTTTTATATTAATGATAATCTTAATGATTAGTTAAAAATAAACAAAAAAACATAATTAATATGTAACTAAACGGCAAAATGTTAAAAATATTCTTTTTATGCTATTTTGCGACGGTTTTTAATATTTTTCAGACCTTTTAAATTTTTCTGAAAAAACTTTAAAAAATGCAGTGACGCTATTACCGTTTTCAGCAAAAACAAAAGCGGGTTTTGTTAAAAATGATAAAACCCTCAAAAAAAAGAGGGTTAATATTTATTTCCTATTGAAAAACTCCCGTAATTTATTTCGCACTCTGATTAAGAATGGCTCTTTGTAGTTCTTATCCTCATCAAAATAGCCGTACCCGTAACCATAGCCGTAACCATAGCCATAACCGTAACCCTGCTTGACGTTGTAATCATTATACACAATTCCCAAATGCTTGATTTCGTTATCGTGATACTTTTCGGTTATCATTTTGAGCATATACTTTTCGGTATACTCGTGTCTTACTACGTACAGATTGGCATCAGAATGCTTCATCAGTTCAAATGAGTCTGCAACCAAACCTACAGGAGGAGAATCTATTACGATAAAATCATACATGGTACGCAGCTCATCTATAAACTGCATATTTTTTTCGCTCATCAACAGCTCAGAAGGATTTGGAGGAATTGGCCCTGACGTAGCCACATCCAGATTCGGGATTCTTGTTTTGTTGATAATTTTATCTATTCCCACTTCACCGGTAAGGTAGTTGGAGATTCCGTATTTATTATCGATATTAAAATCATTGAAAATTTTAGGTTTTCTTAAATCCATCCCCAGAAGGATTGTTTTTTTATCACTAAGACCTAAAACCGACGAGAGATTGATAGAAATGTAGGTTTTACCCTCGCCGCCTACAGAAGACGTTACGAGTATAACTTTACTTTTGTCATTTTCGCCGGAAAGAAAGCGCATATTGGCTCGAATCCCCCGGAACGATTCAGAAACAGAAGATTTTGGCTGTTCCAGCACAGTGAGCATATTTTCTGTTCCTCCGTTGTTTCCTATCACTCCTAAAAGTGGAATTTTGGTAACGCTCAGAAGTTCTTTTATATTTCTGATTTTGGTATCTAAAAATGCTCCGATTGCAATAAAAAACAGGGGTAGCAAAAACAGGCCGCCCATAATCATTGATTTGGTTCCCTTGACGTTTGGTCCGATGGGTCCCTGCATCAGATTTTTTGCAGGGTCAATTACAGAAATATCAGATTTATTGGTAGCAAGTCTCAGCTGGCTTTCGTTTTGTCTTGAAAGTATGCTGTTGTAAGTAGCTTCGATCATGTTGTAGCCACGTTCTGCATCCAGATATTTTCTCTGTTTTTCCGGGTAAGTCTCCAGATCCATGTTGGCATTGCCAATCTGCTGATTAATTTTTGAAATCTCTGTAGTATAAACAGTATGATAATTCCTCAATGCACCATTAGAATTTACCCTTGCTTCACTGATGAGTCTGTTGATTTCTTTAATCGGTTCAGAATTTGGGGTGTAGATAGCCGCCATTTCTCTTCTTTTGGCATACAGTGCTTTCATTTCAGAGACTGATGCCTGAAAAAGCCCATCTTCAAAACCAGCTGCTGTAGTACTGATCATCTTCTCAAAATTCTGCCCGTCAACACTGTTTCTGATGGTGTTGAGAGAAGAAAGCTTGCTTAAAAGATCTGCTTTTTTGGTTTCCAGTTCCTTTATTTTTTCCAGCGACTTTTCGTCTCTGTTATTGATATCATAAAGTTTTTCTGAGGTTTTGAGATAATTCATCACCTGAGCGCTGGAATCTAATTTTTTTCTGATTGCCTTAAGATTGTCTTCCAGATATTCTTTGGTATTCTCATCTAAGATATTTTTATCTGCAAATCTTTTTTTCTGAAGTTCCTGAACAGATTTATTAAGGAAATTCACGGTACTGTTCAGGTTAAAACCCGTTTTTGTAATAATCATGATGGTATTGATTTCTTTATCAAAATCAACGGCCATTGTACCGATAATCCCATTAACTGCATCGTTTACTGTAGATAATTCTACAATGATATTATCAAGTTTTATAGACTGCACCTTAGGGTTTGGCACCAGTCTGAATCTCAGATTGGGTGAGGTATACCATTCATTAACTTTAACTGTTTTGTTTTCCGGCCTTGAATATGCATTGATATTGTGATAACCTTCATACTCATAGTTGTATAAGTTTGTAGATTCCCCCTCTTCCGGCAGCTGTATTTCATACACCCCATTTGATTTAGGAATGATGGTAACTGGATAGTTTACCTGCTGTAGGTGTTTTCTGTCTATTTCTAAAAAAACCGGTGAATCATCTTTATCCAGATAGGTTGCTTTAATAACACCTTTTGTTCTGTAATTTACAAAAAGCCCAAGTTCTTTCACCAAAAACTCGTTATGAGTACGTGAAAGCAACATTTTCTTTAAATAGATCCCGTCCTGATTACCGCCCTGTCCCCAGATGAAGTTGATGGACTGATTGGGTGTAAAATAACTTGCTGTATTGTTTGAAACACTTAAAGATAAGTTTGAGGCATAAATATTCTGAGCGTAATATTTTCCGTAGACATAAGCAATCCCATATCCCAACATCAGCATCAGCACAAACCAGTACCAATTTCTGATTACTCTTCTGATAAAATGCTCAATATCAAAAATCGCAAAAGATCCCGCTTTTTCTTTTTGCTGAACTTTATCTGTCTTATTTTCTCTTTCTGGGATCATGTTATAGATTTTTGATAAGTAGATACACTGATAAAGCTGTCGTGAAAACAGAAACGCCGCTTATAATAGTCTGTACCGGGTCTTTTCCAAAACCGTTAAGACTACGTCTACTTGTGGTAAGAAAAATTTCGTCACCATTCTGTACGTAATAGTATGGAGAGTTCATCACATCTTCCCTTGTAAGATCGATTTTTGCTCTTTTAATACCTTCAGGATATTTTCTTAGAATCACTATATTGGTTCTATCAATAGTTCGGTTTAGTCCCCCGTTGATAGATATAGCTTCAGAAAGTGTAAGCGTATTTTTCATTGCAGTTTTTTCACCTGTCATTCCTGTAGTTTCTATATCACCAAGAATGTAGTATGTAATTCCTGGAATAGTTAGACGAACTTCAGATTTACCTTCCTGAAAATTTTCATTTACTTTCTCCTGAATATCTTTAGAAATATCTTCAATAGTTCTGCCTTCTGCTTTAATAAATCCTATTCCAAAAACATTAATATCTCCACTGGAATCTACTTTAAGGCCAGCAAAGTACACTTGTGCGTTTCCGCCAGAACCACCACCAACACTTACGTTCACTGTACTTCCCGGAGCATTTAACGCAGAATAAAACTGTGCAGCATCACCTTTTGGCGTAGTTACAATATCCAGTTTCAGGATATCATTCTTAGTAACTCTGTATACAGGGATATTATAGGGAATAAGTCCTTCTTCATTAATCACCAGACTTTCGCTTGGCTGCATATATTTCACATCTTTCGGCGTAATACATGACGACAAAACGAGCGTTAGAAGTAAAAGTAGATAATAATTCAAATTTTTCATTACTGAATAAAATTAATTTGCAAAAATAGAAATTTAAAAGTTAGTTTGTGTTTTTAGTTTCTGAACTTTCATCACGATATCGGGAAGATATGCTCCCAGAAATCCTAATGACAATACTACAATCAATAAAAGATTAACGTCAATATGTCTTAAAAGGTAAGCTACCACGATGATCATCATATAATAGCACATGATGTAAAAGCTGGATCTTCTGTGTGTAAGATTCATTCTGATCAGCTTATGATGGATGTGATTTTTATCTGCTTCAAAAGGTGATTTTTTGTTGATACATCTTATAATAATAACATTAAGCGTATCTACAATCGGCAGAATAAGAATGGCAACCGCAATTGCCGGAGCAGATTTAAGATGATAGCGGGGCATACCCGGAACTTCTCTGTCTATAAAAATATCTATAAAACAAACTGCGGTAAATGCCAGGAGAAAACCTAAAAGCATGGAACCTGTGTCGCCCATAAAAATCTTTGTAGTACGGTAATTTGAGAGATTGTAATATAAAAATGCCATCACAGAACCGATGATACATACAGACAATATCACTAATGGATAATTATATTCGCCTAAACGGAAATAGCTTATCCCGAACAGAATACTGCACAAGAGAGAATATCCACCTGCCAAACCGTCAATCCCGTCTATTAAATTAAAAGCATTAATTAAAATAATGAATGTAATTACAGTAAAAATAACACTGATAAAATAATTAATTTCATAAACGCCAAAAATCCCAAACAGACTTCTGATTCGCACATCAGAACCCATTACAAGAACTACAGAAACCAAGATTTGGGCAATAAGTTTTTTGTAAGCTCTCATCACCATGATATCATCCATCACTCCTACGTAAAAGAGAATAACAAGTGAAGCAAATAAAAATTTGTAAATATCAAAAATCTCATGAGCGAAAACCGAAGCGCAAATTCCGATAGAATAAAAGATTGCAATGCCGCCCAGATTAGGTATCTTTCTGAGGTGCGAACTCCTTTGTCCAGGCTCGTCCATTAGGTTTTTTCTACGCGAAATTCTGATGATCGTGGGTACCGAAAAAAAAGTAATGAGGAAGGAAAGCACTAATGCCAAGCCTACTTTCAGATAAAAAAAGGGAAGTCCGGTTTGCAGCAAGAACAATTCAAAATTCTTCATTCCAATGTGTGTTCAGCACTTAGAATAGTGTACAATTCTTACATTAGTTTTTTTAATACAGTGTAAAAACCACTAAAATAAAGCAGATAATAAATTTTTTTTTTCAATGGCAAAGATAACAGATAATTTCTATCAAAACGATTGTATATCAAGATATCTTTAAATTTAACATTCCGCTCCTGCATAAAATAACTCAGTTTTCTACTCATCACAATATACAATTCTTTATCTTTCACAAAAGCCAGGTAAGCTAAAAAAGTATAAACCCCTTCCAAAATCTGAAAGTTTTTAAGTTCTCTTAATCTGTTTGAATAGAAAGATTTTTGAAATTCAAGTTCAACATCTTCCACAGCCTTTAAAATGTCCAGACCTTTTTCTGTGTGGGATTTTGAGATAGAATTCGTGCGTTCCAGATATTGATAATGAAATTTTTGGGTCTGAGCTAACGTTTTGCATTCCAGTAAAAGTTGCGGAATAAGCTGAATATCCTCAAAATGAACTCCTTTTTTGAATCTTTTAGTCTGAAAAAGTTCTTTTTTAAACAGTTTATTGCAAGCAAAATAACTTAAATCTGAAAAAACGGAAAAGTGAGTTTCCAAATCAATTTTTTCAGGCATATTGGGAATTTGGGTGAGTTTTTGGGTAATATTTTCATGCTCATCCACCTTCTGAATATTGCAGATCACCATTTGTGCATGATGCTTTTCTGCAAGATTCAGCATTTCTTCAAACATGATTTCAAAAACATAATCATCACTGTCTACAAAACCAATATAATCTCCTGAAGCACGGTCTATTCCGAAATTTCTGGCGTCGCTTAATCCTCCGTTTTCTTTGACAAAAGCTTTTATTTTTACTGGAAATTCAGAAGAAAAACGATTGATAATTGCTTGTGAACCATCGGTGCTTCCGTCATTTACCACAATTATTTCAATATCCTGTAAAGTTTGATTCACCAAAGACAACAGGCATTTCTCCAGATATAATTCCACATTATAAACCGGAACAATTACTGAAACTTTGTTTTTTTCTGAATGATTTGTCATATTCTAAAATTCTCTGCCAATATTCCGCGACCTGGTCGCTTGGCTTTAAACTCGAGTGAACCTTGCGTTTAGCCAACCTTTTTTGGCATCATCAAAATCTTTTCTGGAGCAGGGAATACAGTTTTCAATATTTTCATCATCCCCAAAATACCACAGACTGCTGAAGGTATCACGTTTGAAAGCATACTGTCTGTCGTTAATCAGAACGTAAAACAATTCGTATTGCCTTTCTTTCGGATGAGATCTCTGGATGTTGATTCCTTCAATCAAATACCAGATCATTTGAGCCAATAGCTGATGATTGAGTTGATTTTCAGTGTAGATATTATAATTGAAGATTCCTACAGATTTTAAATTTTCGCTCAGTCCAATTTCTTTCATGTAAGCGCAGATTTCTCTTCTGTTTAAGCCATTGACCTGAGGATTAACGGAAAAAGCATCACTGAAACTTTCAATGGCATCACAATTAACGGTTACCAAATCTGCTTTTCTGAAAAAAGGTTCAGTTTTCTCAGTAGAATTCATCATTTCAGCCAAACGGACGATATCGAACTCAACTTCTTTGATGAGTTTTACAGAATCTGCCTCATTTAAATGTTTCTGATATCCCAGATGATGGTAATTTTTTATAGAGAAATTTTTAGAGCCGAAAATCTTTCCTAAAAAAGTATGTTCGTTGATTTCCTCGTTTTGTTTTAAGGAAATGATATTGCTGATCTGCGTATAATTAATATTTTGCTGATGAAAATTCAAACCTGAAAAAAGAGAAAATGCAAAGTCGTTGGATCCGCCAATAATCACCGGAATTGCCCTGTTCTGATGGCAAGCCGACAACACTTCCTGAAGAATATAGTGTGAATCTTCCACAGATTTTCCGGAAACCAAATCCCCAAGATCCACAATCGGGATATCAAAATCCAGTTGAGACAGTCGGTAAAACTCTTTACGAATGGCTGTAAAATCCTGAACTTCAGCTTCACCGCCTGCACCACGGTAATCTGAAACGAAAAGCAAAACAATACTGTCTTCCTTAATTTCTTTGGTAATTCTGTTTCCGATCTGCCAGTTTTCTGTTCTGAAATTGCGTGGCGAAATGATAAAATCTTCAAAATTCATGCTTCAAGCTCCTTTAATAGCCTCAAAAATATTAAAATAAAATGATTTTTACGATTAAAAAACCATCAACAAAACTTCGTTGATGGTTCTACAGTAATAAATATTAAGAATTAAGTATGATAAAAATTAATGTTTCAAAATCTCAAAAACAAACGCAGTAGAAGTCTCAGACTTCCCGCCCTGTGTTGCTCCGAAAAGAAACTGAGGCTTCTTCCCATCTTTATCCATGAGTATCATCGGCCTTTCCAGTCTTCCGAATCTTTTTAGATGTTTCGGTGTCTCGGGCTCGGTAACGTATTTTTTCAAATCCAGATAAGCTACTTCAGGTTTCGTCCATGAAATACCGTCTTCTGATGTAAGATGCAGGCCATATTCATGATTATAAAATCCCATATCGCGCGCAATCATGTGGTATTTCCCATTCTGTTTCCAGACGAAAGCATCTTCCAGCTGCGCATTATCGGGTAGATTTGAAAAATCAATCACAGGATTTTCTGAAACTTTTACATAAGGGCCTTCAGGCTTCAAGGCTTTTGCCAAGCCATATTTTCGGTTTCCGCGGACGGCTCCTTTTTGGGTTTCATATTCTTTGGTGTTCCACGATTTGTAAAACAGCCAGTATTTGCCGTCATCCCCTTTCACAAAAGCCGGATTGGTCGTGCAGTGGTCATCCCACTCACCTTCTTTTCCATTGGGAAGCAGCATCTGGTCGGGTCTGGTCCATTCGCCGTCCAGACTTTTTGCAGTCGCCAAACCAATTCTTTTTGTATTTGTTTTTCCATTGGAATTTCCCATGAAAAACAAATAATATTGGTCATCAACCTTCTTAATTAAAGGATTATGACAGGTAGTGGCATCCCAAAAACCTTTTCCTCTCGGACTTAAAATCACTTGCTTATGCTCAAACTTTTCAAAAGGAGAGTTGGCTTCTGCACGACAGATTTCAGAACCGTTGAGCCAGCCGCCCATACCTTTTTCCTTCTTCCATCTGGAGTAGAAAATATGAACCTTCCCATCTTCACCCCAAATCGGAGACGAGCACCAAATGTAATAACCATCAAGTTCCAGCGAACGTCCGACAGGTTTTAATTTAAAATAAGGCTGATCTGAAAAAGAAAATGTTTTGGTAAAAGATGAGCCGACAAATGCCGCCGCAAGACTTAAGCCGGAAAGCTGTATAAATTCTTTGCGTGAAAAGTTTTTCGGTTGTGTCATATCATCAGTCTCAACAAAGCCAAATTACTGTGAATGATTTACCAGAGCATCCTGCACCTTAGGGTGTTTTTTGAAGTGATTGGTTTTGACGAGTTTTACGTAAAGTCAAGAGGTTAAATGATTATATTTGAATAGTAATTTATGCCACACGAGATTTTGTTTTAAAACATTATGGTTAATTCCTGATCAAAAATAATGGAAGTTATAATACTCATAATCCTATTATCTTTAGGTTTCACGTTTTATCTGATCAATCAGAGGATGTTTGAAATCAAACGTAAAAAACGTCGGGATTACTATGTAAATGTATACTTAAAATCAGACGCGTGGCAGCGCAAACGGTACGTTGTTTTAAAAAGAGATCATTGGATATGCGTTTATTGCGGTGCAAAAGCCACACAAGTTCATCATAAAAAATATGCAAAACATAATATCGGAAAGGAACCCATCGACTGGCTAATATCACTTTGTAATTCGTGTCATGAAAAGCAGCATAAATAAAATAGAGGTCACGGATTGCAAATCCGCGACATCGAAGTCCCGCTCGTACCCATTGCATAAAAGACACAAGCAAGCAACAAAAAAGCACAGACCAAAAATCTGTGCTTTCTATTTTATTAAAATCTAATTATTTTTTCGCCGCAGGCTTCTTCACCGCAGGCTTCTTAGCAGCAGTCGTTGCCTTTTTCGCAGGAGCTTTCTTAGCTGCAGGTTTTTTCTTTTCTGCAAAAGCTTTGGGATCCTGTGCAGTAATCCATTTTTTAACCTCATCGATGGAGACTTCTTTCAGGTCGTCTGCTTCGTATTTGGTATCGTCTTTTTTCTTTGGAATTTTGTAGATGTTTTTTCCGTGTTTCACGATTGGGCCCCATCTTGCGTTTTCGATGGAGATTTTCTCTGCTTCCCAATGCTGGATGTAACGGTTGGCCTCTTTTTCAAGTTTAGCTTCAACTAACTCGTTGATGTCACTTTGAGAAAGATTTTCGAAGTTATATCTTTTCGGAACGTTGATAAAAATACTTTTGTATTTGATGAAAGGTCCGAATCTTCCGCTTCCTTTTGTGATAGGTTCACCCTTGTAATTGGCAATCGGCGCATCTGCCAGTTTCTTTTCTGCAATGATTTCTTCTGCACGTTCCTGCTTAATGGCAAGCGGATCTTCTCCTTTCGGAATGCTGATGTACGTTTCTCCCCACTTCACATAAGGACCAAATCTTCCGACACCAATCGAAACCGGTAAACCATCGACTTCATTTAAATCAAATGGAAGTTTGAACAGTTCCAAAGCGTCTTCTAAAGTAATGGTCGCAATGTTTTGTCCTGATAAAAGAGAAGCAAAAACAGGTTTTTCTTCATCATCCTGCTCGCCAATCTGAATCATCGGGCCGAATCTTCCGATTCTTGTGGTTACATTCTTTCCGGTTTTTGGATCTACACCCAAAAGGCGTTCTCCGTTGGCACGGTCTGCATTTTCTTCTACATCTTCAATTCTCGGATGGAATTTTGAGTAGAAATCGGTCATCATTTCTTTCCACTTCTGTCCGCCATTGGCGATTTCATCGAAACTTTCCTCCACTCTTGCGGTAAATCCAAAGTCGAGAATTTCACTGAAATTATCAGTAAGGAAGTCATTCACCACTTCACCGATGTCTGTAGGAACGAATTTATTTTTGTCGCCCCCGAATTTCTCGTCAAGGACTTCTTTTTTAATTTTATCTTTGATTAAGGACATCTTCACCACTTCTCTGGTCTGTGGCTCAATCTCTCTTTTATCAACATATTCACGGTTCTGAATGGTCTGAATAGTCGGCGCATACGTAGACGGACGACCGATTCCCAGCTCTTCAAGCTTTCTTACCAAACCTGCTTCGGTATATCTTGCGCTCGGTCTTGTGAATTTTTCTGTTGCGGTAATTTTTTTATAGTCTAAAACTTCACCTACAGTTACTTTCGGCAATAGTTTTTCGTTGTTTTCTTCGTCGTCGTCGTCTGTTTTTACAATTCCATAAGCTTTCAGGAAACCGTCGAAGATAATTACTTCTCCCTGTGCTTCAAAATGCTGAGGAAGTTTGGCGTTACCAATTTCGATGACCGTTTTCTCAATTTTAGCATTTGCCATTTGAGAAGCCAGTGTTCTTCTGTAAATTAGCTGATACAGTTTGCTCAACTGAACATCACCAATCGTTTTTACAGAGAAATCTGTCGGACGAATTGCTTCGTGAGCTTCCTGTGCAGAAGATGATTTTGTGGTATAATTTCTTGGCGAAGAATATTCTGCTCCGTACTCTGATACAATCTGTTTTTTAGCACCATCAATCGCTTCCTGAGAAAGGTTGACAGAGTCGGTTCTCATATAAGTGATGTGACCTTCTTCGTACAGTCTCTGAGCTAAACGCATCGTGTTGGTAACATTGTAACCTAATCTTGAAGAAGCTTCCTGCTGAAGTGTAGAAGTGGTAAAAGGTGCAGATGCAGAACGGCTTCCCGGTTTAGTTTCTACATTAAGAACTTTAAATTCAACCGTTTTTGCAAGTTCAAGGAATTTTTCTGCCTCTTCTTCTTTATCGAAATCTTTTTTCAGTTTTGCAGCGATTTCCTGAGAGGTTTTGTTTAAAAAGATTCCATCCAGCTTGAAACTTGCTTTTGGGGTAAATGCACGGATTTCTTTTTCTCTTTCCACCACCAAACGTACAGCTACCGATTGCACTCTTCCCGCAGACAATCCCGGTTTTACCTTCTTCCAAAGTACGGGAGACATTTCGAAACCTACGATTCTGTCGAGAACTCTTCTCGCCTGTTGAGCGTTGACTAAGTTCTGATCAATATCTCTTGGGTTGTCGATGGCTTTTAAAATGGCGTTTTTGGTAATTTCGTGGAAGACAATCCTCTTTCTGTTGTCGGGTTTCAGTTTTAATTCTTCTGCCAAATGCCACGCGATGGCTTCCCCTTCACGGTCTTCATCGGAAGCGAGCCAGACCATTTCGGCTTTCTTTACGGCAGACTTTAATTCTGTTACCAATTTCTTTTTGTCGGCAGAAACTTCGTAATCCGGACTGAATGTGGCCAGATCTATTCCCATTCCTTTTTTAGGCAGATCACGGATGTGCCCAAAGCTGGACTTCACCTCATAATCGCTACCTAAATATTTTTGAATAGTTTTTGCTTTGGCCGGAGACTCGACGATTACTAAATTTTTCGACATTCCTGAAATTTTTGCAAAAGTAAGCCTTTTTTTATTAAAGCAGATTTACAGCATTTTATTTAACAGTTCCACGGGCGAAATAAAGACTCTGTACAGCAAACCTTCCCATGTAAAACCTCTTCCGGACATTTCAACTCTGTACATCAGAGAAAAAAGAATGAATGAAACTATAACTCCATTTTTTAAATTTAAACTAAAACCTTGTGCAACCTCATCATGATTGCGTTTTGGAAGCATTAAAGTGAAAAGAATGATCAGAAATATCATGTGAATATACATCCATCTTCCCCAATCGATTGCGAGATAAAAAAGAGGCAATGAAAACAAAAATGCGAGAATCAATAAAATAGACAGAAACTTTTGTGCCTTTTGAAATTTTAAATAAAAACCAATGTGAATCAGACTGATTATAAAACTTAAAAAGTACAATCTGTAGTCATTGAAATGATCTGAAATGTATTTCCTTTCATCAAAATTCCAGAAAAATATTCCTTTGGTTAAAATGACGCCACGGTCTTTTAATATTTCCAAAGACTGCCCCTCATTGATTTCTTTTCCGAAAAGAAAGATTAAAATTGCAGGAATTAACGTGACAAGAATATATTTAATGTACTTGTCAGGTTCAAATTTTCCACTTTTTAAATACAATGCAATTAAAAAATAGGGCATGAAAAAGAGCGTGATTTCGTGGAAGAACATCGCAACAACTAATCCTAAACAGATTAAATATTCCTTTGAACGGTTGAGCCTTTCCTGATCTGAAAGATTAATGGAAATTGCGAAAATGAAAAAGACAATAAATTCTTTTTTTCCGACATAGTCTACACAATTGAAGATTCCGACAAAGCCGATGGATGAAAGCAACAGCGAGAGATAGAGTAAATCCGGTTGTTTTCTCTGGATAATTTTAAAATAAGTGTAAAAAAATCCGCAAATGATGATGACCTGAAAAAAGTAGACGGCCAGATTTAATTTTAAACCTGTAAGATCCTGAATGAGAAAAAAGAAACTTCCGGAAAGACCTCTTCTTTTAAAACCGCCATCCTGATAGTTGATGAGCCAGTCGCCAAGAATATATCCGTCGGAATTGTGGTTATGAATAAAGGTAAAAACCAATGCAAAAACTGCTGTTGCCACAATTAATAAATTGATCAGCAATCTTACGGTAAAAAATTCTGCAGTTTTTTTCAAATGTGTAGTTTTTCCAAAATAAAAGAACCGAAATTGTTTTGAATTTGCCTTTCTTAAATTTGATTGTCAAAAATAGGAATTAAAGCGTATTCAAAAAACAATTTCGGTTCTGTTTTATGATGATTTAATTTAAAACAATTACTTCTTCATAATTTTTACAACAACTTCCGCATCATTGATTCTCACAAGATAAAAACCCTGGGTCAAATCTGAAATATTGGTTTGATTATTTTCAAACTTCCCTTTTCTTACCATTTGACCTGAAGCATTGTAGATTTGGAAGTAATAATCTTTTCTTACATCTGCTTTGATATAAAGAATATCCTGCACCGGATTTGGGAAAAGAGAAATCTGATTTTTAACTTCTTTTTCTTCGATTTGTTTTTGCGTGAAAACGTTTGTAGCTTTAAATGCTCCCGCCTGCGTCACAGGAATTGCAGGGATTGCGCCTGCCTGATCGCCGGATGCATTGATGTTCACTTTCACACAACGGCAGTTCATCCCAAAATAAGGATCATTGTTATCATGGAAAGCAATCATTCTGTTGGCACTTGAGGCAGCATCAAAAAGAATGTTTACCGGTCTTCCGATGTAGTTTGAATTTAAAGCAGCCGTCCAGACTCCGGGAAATTGATAATTATTTACATTAAAAGTTCCCGCAGCCGCTTGATTTGCCGTTACACTTCTGAAACCTTTGGATCCCGAATTCGGGAAGTTACCAACATTATAGTCCGGATTATTGTAGATGTAACCTATGGTTGTAGTTGTGCTGTTTCTCACTCTTGTTCCCAGATAATCCGTAATTACGCTGTAACTCGTTGCCACTTTTTTATCTTTTCTGTACCAAGGTGAAATTCCGAAATCTCTGTTTGCAGTAATAGAAACCCCTGTAAGATCCGGGATCCTCCATCCTTCCGGACAAGGATCGTACACTGATTTTTCTCCGCCTCTACCCCATCGGTCTGCAGCTAAATTGGGTTCATCTGAAATCCAGTCTGTACCGTTGGTATAGTTAGGAACTGCAGAATTGTAAGGTGCAAAAGTACTTGGAATCATATACACTAAAGGATTTCTCACGGAATAAGATAAAATTTTAGCTAATTTTTCCGGAACCGTATCCTGTGTAACAACATTAGCATTGCCGGCGTTTGAATATGTGTTGTAAGGAACGATGTAATTTCCTGAAAGATTATTGTAATTTGCATAGCTCAATGGAGTGTACGAAACAGTTCCGTTGGCAGCTACATTTCCTAAAAATATACTGTAAGAAGCTCTGTTATCTGTATGCTGAAACGGCGGGATTGGATCTTTTCTTCCCCACTGATACTGCATACCCGTGGAAGCCCTGATTTGCGCAAGCTCGGCAGCATTAGGAGTTAGCGGGTTTGCTACTACAGGAAATGCATCGGTAGCACCGAGGTTTCTATCCATAAACTCCGTTTTCAGAACATCTCCTTTCTGAACATAGTTGATGTAATTAGGCGCGTTGGAATTCGGACTTTCTGTAGTATAGGTGAAAGAAGAAATTGCGCTGTCTGTCACCCAGATATGCCATGACCAATACACAGGATTTGTGATACTTCCGTTGTGAAGTGTAATCACTGCATTTCCACTCTGGTTTGGATTGATGCTGACCTGAATTTTAGTATTTGAAATATCAGCCATACCCGACGGAGAAGGGTTTGACAACGCCACAGAACCAATCAGCGCAGTATTGGTAGACCAAAGTACATTTGCTTTAAGACTGTTATAATTTGCAGCATTGAGAATAGTTTTGTTATTCAGCATTTGGCTTTGTACCGAAAAAGCTTTCGAAACAGGAATTTCTACCAAAGTTGAAATGGTGTTTTTTACAATCTGATAGGTATTTGGATTTTTCAGACCTTCAGTGTAATCTGTGGGCTCATCATAATATTCTGTAGGAAAATTGTAATCGTGGATGATGTATCCGGGATCCTGGATACATCTGCATGCATTGGCATCTGAAGTCTTCGCTCCGGCAGTAGGTACATACCAATATCTTCCTTTAACTGTATTATCCGCCGGATTGGGCGTGTCATTCTGATATCTGTCGGCTACCATAAAGAGCGCTCTTGCCGATACGGATGGAGTGGTATCTGAAAACTTAGTCATTGTGGAAGTCCACAATCCCACCTGATGCTGATCTGTGTACTGGCCCTGCTGAGAATTGATGGCGAGCTGACCTGTTCCCGGGAAATTTCCCATATTAAAACCTCCAACCGAGGTCATATTAAAACCAACATTCGGATATACTTTGAAACCAGTCATAAAAGGAGCTACACCAGCATCTGAAGGCTTGATAATGTGATGTCCCGCAGCTTCAAAGGCTGTTTTTCCAAGGTTAGTTCTCACACCAAAAGGTGAAAAATCAATTCTTACGTCATCCACATAGTTTGCAGACGCCTGATTGGCAACAAGCATTGAGGGCAGACGCCATCCGTTTGGGCACGGATCAAAGAGAGATTTCTTTCTGTAGGGTTGTGCAGCGCTGTCTGAATTGTAATCTGAAGTGATGTAACCTTCGGCATTGTCTGACCACAGATTCAACTTGAGCAGTTCGTGAGCAGGAATAACTGGCGATGCACCAAACCAGTTGTACATTAAATTTGCATTGTTATTGTAAAACGCCGGCCCCGAAAGATCATCTTTATACACATAAATTAGACTCAGCGGATTGTTGACAGACAACGCGATATTATTTTCAATGGTGGCGGAAGATACCTGTGTGAAAATCCTCAGATTATCAAAATTCGTTGCATTTGTAAAGTTTTTTGCACCACGATGTCTCACCCGTCCTACACTTCCCGAAACTTCATAGAAATCATCTCCCTTCCGAACCAAAGGCGGAATGGGATCTTTTCTTCCCCACTGATATAAAAGGCCGCCATTTCGGTTCCATTCTCCGGCTGTATTTGATGATGATATTGCGCCGAGATTTCTATCCATCCACTTCCATTCGCCAGCAGGAATAACTTCTGTACTTCCTGCAGCCGTAAGTCTTTTTACATTTTCAAAACTTCTGTAGGTAGATCCATCGGTGGGATCATCTGTTACCCAGATATGCCATGACCATGCTATTTTTCCGTCAATTTTAAAGGCTATAACGGCATTTCCTTTTCTGCTTTTATTTACCGGTACAACAATTTTTGCCTCTTCCATGTTTCCTGTTAGAAGCAACCTGGCGCCTCCGTTGGTTTTAATCAGACCATGACTGTCTTCCCACAGCAGCTCTGCTGAAGCTTTTCCCCCGTAGTTGAACCCGTCTTTTTTAATGTGCTTATAAAAAGACCACACCGCGTACGCTTTTTTTACGGGAATGTAAATTCCGTCACTGGCTGTTGAGGGATCAAAAATATAGCTGTTCGGAGCCAGAAGCCACGGATAAGAGCTCATCTCAGCCTTGGCTGCATCAGCTTTAATATTTACTGGAGTTTTAAGAACATTTTCAGGCAGGCTGGAAGATGCATCAGCAGTTTCACGTTTTTCCTGTGCGCTGGCTGTGCATAAATTCAAAATTACAAGACTGAATGCTGCAATGTTTTTTAAGGTAGATTTCTGTTTCATTATAATACTTTGCTACAAAGTTTAGTTTTTGGCGAAATTTTTTAATTAATCAAATGTAATTCATTATAAAAATCAAATATTAATGACAATCCAATTGCAGTAATAATATTTATATGAATATAATTCAACGAATATAAAAATATGTATTTAATTTCACAATTCTAAAATTTAGAAATTAAATAATTATTATGAATAGAAAAACAGTTTTGAAAATCTGAGAATTAAGGCAGCAGATAGTTGTTGTAACGCTCTATCGTAAAGTTTCCATTAATAATGTTTTTGAAACTTGAGAATACGACAAAATTGAAGATGAAAAGTGAAATAATGAAAGTGTAGATGAGCCGTTTGGTAGCATCATTCACCACATACATTGAGTTGATAATGATGATATAAGAAAATCCTATGAATGCTCCGGCAAGTCTTGATGAGAAGATAGGATTATTCCTGAATATAAAATACGCACAAATACCAATGACTGCGTAATTTCTGTGATACTCGTAGTAAGGAAACTTCTCTTTCATCTGATTATCAAAAAAGAAGAGGAAGAATGTGAGAACAGCCATCATCCCTTCAGGAACACCAATACCCCCGTTGAGACGCGTTACAGACTCATCAACATAACCATTAAAACCTTCCACAAGAATATTGTCTGAAGCTACACCATCCAGAAAACTACCAAAAACACGGTATACTTCAAATGGCGAAAGAAAGATTGAAGTAATGATTGCGCCCAGCATCACCGCCTTGTTGAGAGGAATTCTCGCCACCCAGTACATCGGCAGAAAAACATAGCACACATTATGAATACCCGCACCCAGATAGATAAAAAGAAGATACATAAAAAGCTGTCTGGATTTAATATACCGTATTGAATAATAGACAATAAATGATCCTAAACACTGCCTGATCTGCCCACTCTCCCCAATGAAAAAACCGGGAATAAACATAAAAAGCATAAAAGTACAGGGATAGAAAGTATTGTCTTCAATATATTCTATTTTAAAATAAATGGTAATGGCTGCAATAACGAGCGTAAATATATAAAAGGGCGCATTAAAAACATTAAGCAACACCTTGTTGATGAGAATAAAAATCCATTCAAGTTCAAACGGATGTGGTGGCTCCAGATAAAGCGCCTTGTAGAGAATACTGATGTAATCAATCTGATCCGAAAACGCATAAATACCAACATAGCTGCCGTAATCCGGACCAACGAATTTTCTTAAACCTGCAATAATAATCAGGAAAATACCCAAAGACCACATGTATTTTTTCTCAACCCTGCGGCCAAAAACTTCCTGCGCACTAAAAACAAGCAGTACAACAAAGACAATCAGATAATAAGGGTGAAATAAACTCATTTAGACTTCCTGAAAATAATTAATGTTTTGCGAAGTAATAACCAAACCTCCCAGCATAATCGGAAGGAAAAGCCTGGTTTCCCAAAACAGCCCCACAAAAGTAATCATTACAAGATAAGGAACAGACAGGATTAAAAAATTTTTAAAGACCAACCGTTCTGCTATTCCGCAGAGACCGTTGATGAAATACAGAAAAATAATTCCGAAGAGCAGACCTGCCAGATTAAACGGGCTTGTGAAATTCTGTTTTAAATAAAAACCTTCTACCAGTGAAGTTTCCTGAGGAATTATCAAACGTAAGCCAATGTAAGGAATTACAAACGCTGCAATGACCATCAGAATTTCTTTATAGAAAGCAAAATCTTTAAGTTTAAAATTTTTGAAATCAAAGAATAATGCAGCAAAAAAAGCGATATTCAGACACGCTGTTTCTCTCACCAGTGTAGCTGTGAAAACAGCTCCGCAGAGCAGAAGCAAATCTCCGTTTTTTCTTAATTTATAAAACTTTAAACTGTAAAAAACTCCTGCAAGAAAAAAGAAAACCGCAATAGAATCGCAATTGGTAGGGACATACTGCACAATTGCAATCAGAAAAACACCCGTGAGGTGCAGCAACTTCCGCAATCTTGAATCTGTAGCGAAAAGATTGGGCCTGAAATTTAAAACTTTATCTAAAACAACAGATGCCGCCACAAAAAAAACAGTATTAACAATGAAAATGCTGTGGTAAAAAACCGAGCCGTGTTTTAAAATAAAAGACTCCGCACCAGAAAGATTAGAATTGATAAAAACCGACAGAAAATCAGTAAAATGAACGCTCAGAAAATTTGGGATTACGCGGTAAGCATACACAGATGAAAACATAAAATCCGGAGCTTTTTCCATCGTTTTCAGCTTCACATACGAAGATTCAAAACCATAATAGACCGTGAATAACAGCAAAAAAGGAAAAATTGCTGTGAAGAGAACCGAACTTATTTTTTCATCGTTGTTTCGCAACATACGCCGCAGAATGTATTTTTTTTGCCACAGCCGAAAGCTTAAGCACTGCAAAAGTAGAATATTTTACTGATTATCAGCAAAAGTTGCCGCATAAAGTTTTGACCTTTCACCTAAAAAATTAAATTTGCACACCTGAATCAATGTCATGCATCGTTTTTTTATTACTCTTTATTATCTGATCAAAAAAAACAAAGTACTCTCCATCGCCACAGCCTTGGGAATTCTTCTTGTCTGCGGATTTTTTGCTTCTAAAATAAATTTTGAGGAAGACATCAACCAGATTATCCCGAAAAACGATAAGTCTGACCTTACCGCTAAAGTTCTGAAACAGCTTAATTTTTCAGACAAAATTATTGTCATCATCGAAAAAAAATCAGAAGACAATCAATTTCAGCTGTCGGAAACTGCCGATACTTTTTTAAATAAAATTGAACCTTTACAGAAATACATCGGTTCGGTCCAGGGAAAAGTAAATGACAGTGAGATTTCTGAAACATTCGATTTTGTGAATCAAAATCTGCATTTATTTTTAGAAGAAGACGATTATAAAGAAATTGAAAGAAAGCTTATTAAAGACAGCATTGCAAAACAGGTTGAAAGCAATTATGTCTCTTTGGTATCGCCCACAAGTCTTGTTACCAAAGAATTTATTAAAAAAGATCCGCTGGGAATTACGTTTTTAGGTATAAAAAAACTCAATGCATTAAACATCAGCAAAGATTTTAAACTGGAAGACAACTACGTGGTTACCAAAGACGGAAAAAATCTTCTCCTGTTCATAGACCCGAAAAACAAAAGCAGCGACACCAAAAACAATGAGATTTTTATCAACAGTTTAAATAAAATCAAAGACGAAATCAATAAAACCTTTAAAGGAAAAACAGAAATCAGCTATTTTGGTTCACCTGTAATTGCGGTGGCCAATGCTCAGCAGATCAAGAAAGACATTCAGAATACGGTTATTATTTCTATGACGGTTCTGTTGATTTTGCTGATCTATTATTTCAGAAACTTCTTTACACCTTTAATCGTTTTTCTGCCGACTGTTTTTGCAGTTTTTATTTCGATGATGATTTTATACTTTATTAAAGACAAAATTTCAGCAATTTCACTCAGCGTTGGTGCCATTTTGATTGGTATTACTATTGATTACGCCCTCCACATTCTCACGCATTACAAGCACAACAACAATATTGAAGAGCTCTACAAAGAAATCACCCAGCCAATTATTCTCAGCAGCGCGACAACAGCAGTTTCTTTTTTATGCTTAGTCTTCGTGCGCTCTGAAGCGTTGAAAGATCTCGGACTTTTTGCAGCGATTACGGTTTTTCTTTCTTCTTTTGCCGCATTGATCATTGTTCCCCAACTCTATCATCCGAAAGGGAAAACAGAGAAAGTAAACACGAATTTCATTGATAAAATTGGAAATTATCCTTACGAAAAGAACAAACCGTTAATTATCGTCTGTACACTAATGATTGTTGCCTGTCTTTTCGGCTTCCGTCACGTTGGTTTTAATGAAGATATCGGGGATCTGAATTACATTCCGAAAGATTTAAAAATCAGTGAGGCCAAACTGGAGAAACTCTCCGACATTACTTCAAAATCCATTTACACCATTTCTTACGGAAATTCTGAAAATGAAGCTTTAGAGAGAAACTCAAAGCTCAGTCGGTTTTTGGAAAAAGAAAAAAGTGAAGGTAAAATTTTAAGTTACAATTCGATTGGGAATATTGTTTTGTCTGAAAAAGATCAGCAGAAAAAAATTGAAAAATGGAAAAGATTCTGGAATCAAAACAGAAAAAATGAAACAATAGCCGGATTGGTTGAGAACGGAAATAAATTTGGTTTTAATTCTTCCGCATTCGATCAGTTTAATGAAAATCTAAATAAAATCTACCCCACTTTAAGTTTAAAAGATTATGAAAAAATAAAAGCCTTTCAGATTTCCGAATTTCTAAGCAACGAAAACGGGTTTTTCACGGTTTCGAATGTGGTAAAAGTGGATGAAACAAAAAGAGATGCATTCATAAAAGATGTCGAAAAAACCCAAGAAGCATTGGCAATTGACCGCCAACAGATGAATGAGAATTTCTTGGGCTTGCTTAAAAATGATTTCAACACGCTCATTAATTACTCGCTTTTAGCCATCATCTTAACAATCATAGTTTTCTTCAGAAACTTTGAATTATCGCTTCTCACAATGTTTCCCATTGTTCTGACAGGTGTGGTAACCGCAGGACTTCTTTATTTTCTGGGTTTAGAACTAAATATTTTCAGCACCGTTGTCTGTACTCTGGTTTTTGGTGTGGGTGACGATTTCAGTATTTTCCTCACAAAGGCAATGCAGAAAGAACATACCACCGGAAAAAATGAACTTCCAACGTACAGAATTTCTATTATTTTAGCCGTTTTTACAACGATTTTATCTATCGGTTCTTTGATTTTTGCAAAACATCCGGCCCTGCATTCTCTCGCTTTGGTTGCTTTAATAGGAATGTTTTCTGTGATTGTGATCACTTCCACTTTATATCCTTTCTGGTTTCGGTTTTTGATTATCAACCGTCAGAAAAAAGGTTTGTCACCCATTACTTTAAGACTTTTTATACATTCTCTTCTTTCATTTTTATATTACGGCTTGGGAGGATTGGTTTTTTCAACCATTGGAAGTGTCTTTATTAAGAGATCAAAAGGAAAGACTTTGGATTTCATCAAATCAATTTTAGCAAAATTCCTGGTTTCTGTACTGTATACCAATCCTTTTGTGAAGAAAAAAATAATCAGAAATCCAGACGAAAATTTCAGTACCCCGGCAGTAATTATTGCCAATCACACCTCTTTTCTCGATACTTTGGCTTTGGGAATGGTAAATCATAAAATCATATATCTGGTGAACGACTGGGTTTACAATTCACCATTTTTCGGAAAAGTGGTGAGAGCTTTAGGATTTTACCCCGTTTCTCAGGGCATCGAAAACGGCATGAAGCAGCTGAAAGAAAAAGTGGATCAGGGCTACTCTCTGGTAGTCTTCCCAGAATCTGAACGCTCCTACACAAATGATGTAAAACGTTTTCACAAAGGCGCTTTTTTTATCGCCGAACAGTTTAATTTAGACATCGTTCCGGTTTACATTCACGGAAATTCCGAAGTGCAGCCAAAAGGTGATTTCATTATCTACGACGGAAGGATTACAGTGAAAGTAGGCGACCGAATCCGCAGGGAAGATTTAAGTTTCGGGGAAGCCTATTCTGTGAGAACAAAGAAAATCAATGCACATTTCAGGGAAAAATTTGCCGAAATGAGAAAAGAACTTGAGGATGAAAACTATTTCAGAAAGAAACTGCTTTTCAATTATTTATACAAAGAAAACGAAGTGGTAAAATCGGTAAAAGAAGATTTTAACCTGAACAAAGCAGTTTATTTCAGCCTGAACCGTCACATCCCGAAAGACGCAACAGTTTTACATATCGCAGATGATTTCGGGCAAAAAGATATTTTATTAACGCTTCAGCAGGCAGGAAGAAAAATCTTCAGTTTAATTAATGATGAAGAGAAAAGATCGGTAGCCAAAAACAATTACCTCGTTCAGAAAAGAAAACTGTTTTACATTGATATCCAGTCTGCAATCAACAAAAAAGTTGATGTACTTTTAATTTCTGACCAAAATTTCACTCTAACAGATATTGAAGATCTGCCGGAAACCATTATTTTGTTAAATGTTAAAGATTTCAGTTTTGAAAACCCTAATTTTAAACAAATGTTTGATTCGGAATCAATAAAGGTCTTCAGACATCAAAAATAAATAGGAAAAAACCTACTTTTGTAATCCATAAATTAGATTAATGAAAAAAAATATACTTGTACTTTATTATACTCAGACCGGACAGCTGGAAGATATTGTGAAAAATATTACCCAACCGTTTGAAGATAAAAAAGACGAATATAAAGTAACTTACTACAACATTCAGCTTAAAAAAGACTTTCCTTTTCCGTGGCCGTCTGATGTTTTTTTCAACACCTTTCCGGAATCATATCTTCAGATTCCGAGTGAAATTCTGCCACCGCCTGAGGAAGTTTTAAATACAAAATTCGACCTCATCCTTTTCGGTTATCAGGTGTGGTATTTAACGCCATCAATCCCGGTAATTTCATTTTTAAAGAGCAAATTTGCAGAAAACATATTAAAAGGCACGCCAATTGTTACCATAAGCGCGACCAGAAATATGTGGATGCTTTCGCAGGAAAAACTGAAGGTTTATCTGAAAAATTTAGACGCAAAACTGGTCGGGAACATTGCATTAGTAGACAGAAGAGACAATTACACAAGCGTTTTAACAATTTTACGCTGGATGACCACCGGCCAGAAAGAAAAATCCGGAATACTTCCTGCGGCAGGAGTTTCAGACGAAGAAATCAACGGAGCCGGAAAATACGGAAAGATTATTGAAAAGCATTTCAGTACTCATGATTTTACAAATCTGCAACCCGAACTGGTAAAAAACGGAGCCGTAGAAATACGTGATTTTCTGGTGAGAGTGGAAAAAGTTGGCAACAAAATCTTCACCGTGTGGTCTAAGCTGATCATGAAGAATAAAGACAAACGCCCGATGCTGATCAAGTTCTTTAAGGTTTATTTAATGGCAGCAATCTGGATCATCTCACCCATTGTTTTGATTTTTCATATATTGCTTGCACCTATTTTATGGACCAAAAGACAAAAACAGAGAGAATATTTACAGGGAATTAATTTAAAATAGAAATGTACGACGTATTTATAACAAAAGCTTCAACATACCTGCCCAATGAGCCGGTATCTAATGATGAAATGGAAAGCTATCTTGGCTTAGTAAACAATACTCCTTCTAAGGCGAGAGCTTTAATTCTCAGGAATAATAAAATAACAACCAGATATTACGCTTTAGACAAAAACGGAAAACCTACACATACAAATGCGCAAATTACTGCAAATGCTGTGGAAGGGCTTTTTGACGGGCATTTTAAAAAAGAAGACATGGAGCTTCTTTCCTGCGGAACCACTTCGGCAGATCAGATTCAGCCTTCACACGCTTCTATGGTGCATGGAGAATTGAATATCGGGAAATCTGTTGAAATCAATACTTCAACAGGTTTGTGCAACTCTGGAATGAATGCTTTCAACTACGCTTTTCTGAATGTGAAAGCCGGTGTAAAAAACAATGCTGTCTGTGTAGGTTCTGAAAGATTTTCTGCATGGATGACCGCCGACAAGTTCAATCACGAGGCAGAAAACCTCAAACTTCTGGAAGAGAAACCTATCGTTGCTTTCAAGAGAGAATTTTTAAGGTGGATGCTTTCAGATGGTGCCGGAGCTTTTCTGTTGGAAAACAAACCAAGAGAAAACGAAATTTCATTAAGAGTTGAGTGGATGGATTTTTATTCTTATGCGCACGAAATTGAGGCCTGTATGTACTCTGGTTGCGAAAAACAGGAAGACGGAAGTCTGAAATCATGGGCAGAATATCCTGCTGAAGAATGGCTGAACCAGTCTATTTTTGCTCTAAAACAGGATACAAAACTTTTAGATAAATACATTTTAGTAAAAGGTGCTGAAAGTTTAAGAGCGTCATTTACCAAACACGACCTTGACCCAGATTCTATCGATCACGTTTTGGCACACATTTCATCAGGTTATTTTAAAGAAGGTCTAAAAGAAGAATTTGCCAACGTAGGCCTAGATTTCCCCTGGGAAAAATGGTTCTACAATCTTTCTGAAGTTGGAAATATCGGCGCCGGATCTATTTTTATTGCTGTAGAACAGCTGATGAATTCTGGTAAATTAAAGAAGGGCGAAAAAATAATGCTCTGCATCCCTGAAAGTGGAAGATTTGCTTACTCATGTTGTTTGCTAACGGTATGCTAATGAAAGACTCTTTACCAACCAACGATAAAAATTTTGTTGAAAGTTTAATTCCGCAAAAGTTTCCTTTTGTAATGGTGAGCGGAATTTCAGAATATTATGAAGAGCATCTGGTTTCACAATTTGAAATAAAAGAAGACAATATTTTCATTCACGACGGCACTCTTCAGGCTTCAGGATTGATTGAACATCAGGCACAAAGCGTCGCTCTGCATACAGGCTACAAATTTTATCTTTTAGGAAAGGAAGCTCCTACAGGCTACATCGGTGCCATCAAAACTTTTGAAGCTGAAACATTACCGAAATTAGGAGATCATTTGATTTCTGAAGTGAAAATCATCAATGAAATGATGGGCGTGACTTTGGTTGAAATTGTCACTAAAATCGACGGTAAAGTGATTGCTAAATCTGAGATGAAAACTGTAGTAAAATAGCTTTTCGAAGAGCCAGGGGAAAAGTAAAATGAACCAAGCGAAGTAGTTGAAATACCAAAATAAGTTTTTTTATAAACGATATCTTCCGCTAAAACTGAAAATAGCATAAAGATTTTAACATCGCAAGATAAACCTAACGGGTTTTGAAATCCGTTAGGTTTTTTAAATATAAAAAATGAATTTAAAAGAAGAAAACCTCATCAACATTCATCATTTTCTGCCTCATCGTGCACCGATGTTAATGGCGGATTATATTCTGGAGCTTACTCCGGAAAAGGTGGTGACTTCTTTTGAGATTAAATCTGACAATATTTTTCTTCAAAACAGTCATTTTGTAGAAGCAGGATTGATTGAACATTCTGCACAGACTTCTTCTTCGATTTTGGGGCAGAATTTCTTTGAGAATCCAGACTGTGATACCAAAGTAATTGGATTTATAACAAACATTAAAAAAATTGAAATTTTTGCCTTACCAAAGGTGGGAGATACAATTTTCTCTAAAGCTTCCCTCATTTCAAAATATGAAAACATCTGCCAGATATTCTGTGAGACTTTTCTGGAAGAAAAACTGCTGATCCGTACGGAGATTTCTTTGTTTATTCAGGAGGTTGATTGAGTAGTTCGAATTTAAACCTTTTTCCATTTGTGGTTTAAAGACAAAATCTTTCACAATAAAACGTTTTCAAATTTAAAACCATATTCTCTCCCATTTTTATTTTCAGTATTTTAGCACCTTGATTACGCTAAACTGGTTTTCGCAATGAAAAAACAAGACATTCCACAGGACGAAAGTAATTTGCAGTCAGCAAATATGACAGAAATGTTATACGTGACTGATGAAAATAACAACTACACCACTGCGCAAAGCATCGGTTGGGAAGCCAAAAAAGCGGCTCTCGATGAATCGATGCAGCTCATCAATGAAAGAATTGAAGAAGCTAAACAGAACGTTGCGAAAAATATAGTGAGCCCAATCGTCTATTTTATGGAATTCAATAAAATGGATCTGCAGGTTTTGGCAGCTTACGTCGATAAATGGCAATGGACGGTAAAAAGACATTCCAAACCACATGTTTTCAAAAAACTCAGTGATTCTACTTTGAAAAAATATGCCGATGCCTTCGGAATTTCAGTAGATGAACTGAAAAATTTTAACGGACTATAGAAACCTTCAGGATTTTTAAAACCTTGAAGGTTTGATAAACTCAAACCATTAATGAAAATAAATTTCGAACACCACCAGACAGCCCACTGCGAAAACGGTGTTGCCTCCAACTTACTTTTAAATAGAGGTTTAAAACTCAGCGAACCGATGATTTTCGGAATCGGTTCAGGATTGTTTTTCGTGTATTTGCCTTTTCTTAAAGTCAATTTTGCACCGGGTTTCAGCTACCGTCCGATGCCGGGAGCTATTTTCAGCAAGGCGGCAAAACGATTAGGCATAAAAATCAAAAGAATAAAATTTTCAAACCCAAAAGAAGCTCAGGCTGCTTTGGAGAAAAATTTAGAACAAAACATCCCGACAGGATTGCAGGTAGGCGTTTTCAACCTTACTTATTTTCCTGAAGAATATAAATTCCATTTCAACGCACACAATCTTGTCGTTTACGGAAAAGAAGACGGTAAATTCCTCATTAGCGACCCTGTGATGGATTTCGCAACAACTTTGACGGAAGCCGAACTCGAAAAAGTGCGTTACGCAAAAGGTGCCCTCGCTCCGAAAGGTCATATGTATTTCCCTACACACATTCCTGAGAATGTTAATTTGGAAGATGCCATCAAAAAAGGAATTAAAGATACCTGCAAAAATATGCTGGCTCCCGTTCCGATTATCGGCGTAAAAGCAATACGTTGGGTAGCCAAAAGCATCCCGAAATGGGCTGACAAAAAAGGCACAAAAGTGACCAATCACTATCTCGGACAATTGATTAGAATGCAGGAAGAAATCGGAACCGGCGGTGGCGGATTCAGGTTTATTTACGGTGCTTTTTTACAGGAAGCGGCTGTGATTCTTAAAAATGATGAACTGAAAGAATTATCTAAAGAAATTACAGCCATCGGTGACCTCTGGAGAGATTTTGCCGTGGATATTGCAAGAGTTTACAAAAACAGAAATTCCAAAAGCGATATTTACAATCAGCTTTCAAAATCGATGCTGCATATCGCTGATTTGGAAGAGGCTTTTTATAAGAAACTGAGGAAGGCGATTTAACTGTCAGCGGAATAATTTATCTAAATTTACACTCAAATACAATAACTTATGACAACATTCAGTTTCAAAGTAGATTCCAGCGAGAGTAAAAAAATCAAAGCTATTCTCAAAGCTCTGGGTGTAACCGAATTGAAAATCAAAGACGAAGAAACTCCCTCTAAGAAGTTTGCTGAAAAAGTAGAAAGAGCAAGAAAGGAACATTCTGAAGGAAAAACAGTTGCTGTAAATACAAAAAATATATGGGAAGGTATCGAATAGTCCGTACCAAAGAAGCGGAAAAAGACCTTGCTAAAATTTTAAAATCTGGCAATAAATCTGACATCAAAAAGGTGGAAATTTTCTTTAGCGAAATTGAAGAACATCCCAGAACCGGCACAGGTTTACCTGAACAATTAAAATACTTTGAAGGAGAAGTTTGGAGCAGACGGATTAATAAAAAAGACAGATTTGTTTATGAAATTTATGAAGAAGATAAAAATGTTATTGTAGTAAGTTCCTTGGGACATTATAGCGACAATTAAACTTTTTATGAAGCCTAATAATCAATAATAAATCTTCCAAAACAAAAAATGTCAAACCCCATCATCGAAATAAAAAACCTCTACAAGAAATACAAAAATTCGGAAGACTTTTCGGTCAATGATATTTCTTTGAACATCGATAAAAATGAAATCTACGGAATTCTCGGTCCCAACGGAGCGGGAAAAACCACGTTGATTTCTATGCTTTCAGGTTTAATTAAACCAACCTCAGGAAGTTTTACCATCAACGGATTGTCGCCGAAAAAAGACAATTCAAAAATCAAACAAATCATTGGCGTTGTACCTCAGGAATATGCGCTCTACCCGACTTTGACGGCGAAAGAAAATTTGTTGTTTTTCGGCAGTTTATATGGTTTAAAAAATGATCACCTTCACAAATCTATCGATGAAGCGTTGGAATTAATGGGCTTAACGAAATTTGCCAATAAAAAAGTCGACCAGTTTTCAGGCGGAATGAAACGCCGTTGCAATCTGATTGCAGGAACGCTTCATAACCCGAAAGTTCTGTTTCTGGATGAACCGACGGTTGGCGTAGACGTTCAGTCTAAAAAGGCCATTATCGATTATCTTTTAGATTTAAATAAAAAAGGAACGTGCATTATTTACACATCGCACCATTTATCGGAAGCGGAGGAATTCTGTACTCAAATCGCCATCATCGACCACGGAAAAATCCACGCAACGGGAACGCCAGAAGAATTAGTCAACAAAGTTGAAAATGCCGAAAACCTGGAGGATGTTTTCATTTCATTAACCGGAAAAGAATTGAGAGATGTTGTATAAATTGTGGAGAAGTTTCATCAAAGAAATTCAGTTACTGAAAAGAGATTCCGGCGGAATTGTCATCATTTTCCTGATGCCGTTGCTGTTGATTATTACCATCACTTTAATTCAGGATTCTACTTTCAAAAATCTGGAAGGGTCAAAAATTCCCATTCTTTTCGTAGATCACGACGGATCAGACATTTCGAAAAGTATAAAATCTGAGTTTGAAAACAGCAAAACCTTCGAACTGATCACCAATGTGCAGGAAAAAGAAGCCGAAAAAGCCGTTTTTGCTGGAGATTATCAGATGGCCATCGTCATCCCGGAAAACTTAACCAAAGATCTCAGCGCCAATGTAGACGCCAAGGTCCAGACAATTGTCAGCTCATTCGGTTTGGAGACAGACTCTGTGGCTCAGAAAGTCCTTCCTTCGGAGGCGAAAGACATCCACCTCTACTTTGACCCTGCCACCAATACCAGCTTCAAAAATTCTGTGATGAATGCAATAAGTAAGATGGTTTTTCAGATAGAAAACAAAAAAATATACAAAGCATTTCAAGACCAGCTCGGTACGGAAGACAACCTTGAAGAAACAAAAAACCTCATCAGCTTCAAAGAAATTACCCCTAAAAAAAGCGGAAAAGATTTAATTCCAAATTCTGTTCAGCACAACGTTCCGGCTTGGGCGCTGTTTGCGATTTTCTTTATTGTGGTGCCTTTGTCGATCAATTTAGTCAAAGAAAAAAGTCAGGGAACGAGCGTGAGAGTTCGTGTGAGCCCGACGCCGTATTACATTCATATTTTAGGAAAAACATTCACGTATCTCATCATCTGCGTGATCCAGTTTTTACTAATGGTTGCCGTAGGAATATGGATTTTTCCATTGATGGATTTACCTCAGTTTGATGTTTCAGGAAAAATGTTCCACCTTTTGATTGTCACTCTTTTTGCAGGATTGGCCGCGATTGGCTTTGGCGTTTTAATTGGTACAGTTTCAGAAACTCAGGAGCAGTCGGCACCGTTTGGGGCAACTTCGGTAGTCGTTTTGGCTGCAATTGGCGGAATCTGGGTTCCGGTTTTCCTGATGCCCGAATTTATGCAGAAAATAGCACAGTTTTCCCCGATGAATTGGGGACTGAATGCGTATTACGATATTATTTTAAGAAACAGCGGCATTGGTGAAATTGCCAAAGAACTGATTTTCTTATTATTATTTTATATTGCGATGGTAACGATTTCTTTACTTTACGAAAGGAAAAAGAATAGTGTTTGATTTGTCTAACCACAAGGTACACTAAGATTTTTCACAAAGTGCACAAGGGTGATTTAAATAGTTTTAATTTGTGTCCATAGTGAAAGCCATTGTGCCATTTGTGGTAAAAACGGAAAGAATAACTTTAAACACAAATAATATGAACGAAAATGAGATTTCAAAAATTATATTTGATGCAGGATTGAAAGTTCATCGCCAACTTGGAGCAGGGCTTTTGGAAAGCGCTTATGAAGAGTGTCTGCACTTTGAATTGAAGAAATCAGGATTATTGATTGAAAAACATAAACCAATGCCATTAATCTATGAAGATATAAAACTTGACATTGGTTACAGACTCGATTTTTTAATTGAAAGAAAAGTTGTTGTAGAAATAAAATCTGTAGAATCATTGAATGATATTCATATTGCTCAAATCTTAACCTATTTGAAACTAAGTAATTGTAAATTAGGTTTACTTATTAATTTTAATTCTGTTCTATTTAAAAATGGCGTTAAGAGATTTATTAACGGAACACTTGATTAATTTCAATAAAACAATTAAACTTAAATAGTGTCCCTTGTGAAAACCTTTGTGCCCATTGTGGTTAAAAACAAAACAAAATGCAGTCTAAAGAAAATATAACCTGTACCGAAGGAGTACGCGTCCGATTCAATGAGACAGATCCGCTGGGAATCGTGTGGCACGGGCATTACATCGTGTATTTTGAGGACGGAAGAGAAGCTTTCGGAAGGCAGCACGGCTTGACCTACCTCGACATTCAAAAAGCAGGATTTACCACGCCAATTGTGAAAAGTACGTGCGAACATTTTCTTCCTTTGAAATATGGGGAAACTTTCAATATTGTAACGACTTTTGTGAATTCTGTTTCGGCGAAATTGATTTATAAATACGAGATTTTCAATCAGCAAAATCAACTGGTTTGCAGTGGCGAGACCATTCAGGTTTTTCTGGATTCTGAGAATAATTTATGTCTGTACAATCCCGAGTTTTTTCAAACCTGGAAAGATAAAATGGAATTATGATGAAGGAAATTTACATTACAGATTACAACTGCGTCACACCTTTAGGTTTTGATGTGGAATCAAACTGGAAAGCACTTCTGGAAGGAAAATCTGGCGTGGCTTTGCATAAAATCATCGAAAATCACGAAGCTTTTTTTGTTTCTAAAATTGATTCTGAAAAATTGGAAGAAGAATTTAACAAGAACCTCGATAAGCAAGATTTTACAAGACTTGAAAAAATGTTTTTATTGAGTCTAAAACCTTTGGTGGAAAGACATTCGATTTCAGATGAAACGGCTTTTATTCTTTCAACAACGAAAGGAAATATCAGTTTATTAAAAAACGAAACCACTTTACCAGAAGGCGTTTATCTTTCAAAACTAGCGCAAAAACTGGCTGATTTTTTTGGATTTAAAACCAAACCGATTGTTATTTCAAATGCCTGTGTTTCCGGAGTGATGGCAATTTCTGTGGCGAAGAATATGATTCAGGCAGGAAAATTCAAAGATGCTTTTGTCGTTGCTGGAGATGAAATTTCTGAATTTGTGATTTCTGGTTTTAATTCTTTTCAGGCGATTGGAAGCGAACCCTGCAAACCCTACGACAAAACCCGAAACGGTATTAATCTGGGTGAAGCAACAGCAAGTGCATTCATAACTTCTACTCCATCAGAGAACGAAAAATTGAAATTTAAAGTTTTAGGTGACTCAGCAATTAACGATGCCAATCACATTTCCGGACCATCGAGAACAGGCGACGGATTGTTTGCCAGCGTTCAAAATGCGATGAAAGAGGCGAAAGTTTCATCAGAACAAATCGATTTTATTTCCGCGCACGGAACGGCAACACTTTATAACGACGAAATGGAAGCCATTGCCTTCAACCGAATGGATTTGCAAAATGTTCCTCTGAACAGTATGAAAGGCTATTACGGACATTGTCTGGGTGCATCCGGTTTATTGGAAAGTATTATTTCAATGGAATCTGCTTTGCACAATATATTAATTCCATCCAAAAACTTTGAAGAAATGGGTGTTTCGCAGGATTTGAATATTATTAAAGAAAACCAATCGGCAGAAATTAAATATATTCTGAAAACAGCTTCGGGTTTTGGCGGATGTAATGCGGCCATTGTTTTGGAGAAATGTTAAAATTTAAACGATGGAAAAAACAGACATTTGCACCATAGAACACTCAAAAATAATCCTCAACAAAAAAATTATTTTTGAAAGCCCAACCGAAAATTTCTCAGATTTCGCAAAAGAAGCTTATAAAAATTTAGAACTGAACTATCCAAAATTTCATAAAATGGATAATCTTAGCAAACTCGCATTTCTAGCTTCCGAAATGATTCTGAAAAACAACGACCATAGCAAAACAGCTTTGGTTTTCGCCAACAAATCCTCAAGCCTCGACACCGATTTTAAATATCAGGAAAGCATTAATTCTCAGGAAAATTATTTCCCGAGTCCCGCTGTTTTCGTTTATACATTACCGAATATTTGCGTCGGTGAAATCAGTATTAAACATAAAATGCAAACCGAGAATGCGTTTTTCGTATTGGATGAATTTGATGAAGAATTTTTGAATTCATACGCGGCACAGATTCTGCAATCGGGAAAAGCTGAAAAAGTCTTGTGCGGCTGGGTAGAACTATATCAGGAAAGTTATAAAGCTTTTGTATATTTGCTGACTTTGTAATATAACAATTTAACAATGTAACAGTTTACCAATAATTAATTACCTCAAACATCATTGGTACATTGCTAAACTAATACATTGGTACATTATAAATGAAATTTATTTTATGGAAGATTTAAAATTAGAATTAAAAAACAAAATCATAGAAGTTCTTAATCTTGAGGACGTTGCAGTAGAAGAAATCAAAGATAAAGATCCACTTTTCGGTGGCGGTCTTGGTTTGGATTCTATCGACGCTTTGGAATTAATCGTGCTTCTTGACAAAGACTACGGAATCAAATTATCTGACCCGAAAAAAGGAAAAGAAATCTTCCAGTCTATAGAAGTGATGGCAAAATACATCGAAGAAAACAGAACAAAATAATTCAATCTAACAATGTATCAATCTAGCAATGTACCAATATTGTTACACTGTTAAATTGATACATTGGTACATTACAAAAAGATGGGTCAAAAAATTGCCATTACAGGAATGGGCATCATTTCCTCCATTGGTAACAATGTCGAGGAAAATTTTATTTCGTTGACGGCCGGTAAACACTGCATTTCAGACATCGAATTGTTTGAGACACGCCACGCCGGAAGCATTAAAACAGGTGAGATAAAATTGTCTAATGAAGAACTTGTGCAGAAACTTCAGTTAGATGAAGACAACAACGTCACAAGAACCGCTCTGTTGGGAATGATTGCCGCAAAAGAAGCTGTAGAAAGTGCCGGAATTTCGGATATTAATGAATATAAAACCGGACTCATTTCCTCTACAAGCGTGGGCGGAATGGACATCACCGAAAAATATTTTTACACCTACGAAGATTTCCCTGAAAAGCAAAAATATATTGATGCCCACGATGCCGGACATTCATCTTTACAGATTGCAGATTATCTCGGTTTAAATGGAATGGTTTCTACCATCAGCACAGCCTGTTCGTCTGCAGCCAACGCAATTATGATGGGTGCAAAACTCATTAAAAACGGTGTTTTGGATCGTGTGATTGTCGGCGGAACAGATTCACTTTCGAAGTTTACTTTGAATGGTTTTAATACGCTGATGATTTTGACCGATTCTTACAACACCCCTTTCGACAACGACAGAAAAGGTCTAAATCTTGGTGAAGCAGCAGCTTTTCTCATTTTGGAATCTGATGAAATTGTCAAAAAAGAAAATAAAAAAATTCTCGCCTATCTTTCAGGATATGGAAATGCAAACGATGCGCATCACCAAACCGCTTCTTCGGAAAATGGACAAGGTGCTTATTTAGCAATGGAAAAAGCTCTGAAAGTTTCAGGTTTAAATAAAGAAAACATCGATTATATCAACGTTCACGGCACAGCGACTCCGAATAATGATTTGTCTGAAGGCATTGCAATGATTCGGATTTTTGGAGAAAACCAGGTGCCGGAATTCAGTTCTACGAAAGCGTTTACGGGTCACACTTTGGCGGCGGCGGCGGGAATCGAAGCGGTTTATTCGATTTTGGCGATGCAGAACAATGTAATTTTTCCGAATTTAAATTTCAAAACTAAAATGGAAGAATTTGATTTGACGCCAGTTACCGAACTGAAAGAAAAAAATATCAACCACGTACTTTCCAATTCATTTGGATTTGGAGGAAACTGTTCAACTTTAATTTTTTCTAAATAATGAGTGCAGTTTACATCAACAGTGCCGCCTGCATCTCGGTTCAGGACACATTAAACGAAAATTTCTTCGAAAATCTTAAACCAGAAAATACAGTTCAGGTTTTAAAAGCGATTGAACCAAATTACAAAGAATTCATTCTGCCAGCAATGAGCAGAAGAATGTCTAAAACGGTAAAAATGAGTTCCGTAGCTTCCACAAAAGCGTTGCAGGAAGCCGGAATTGAAAAACCCGACGCCATCATCGTAGGAACGGGAATGGGCTGCTCTCAGGATTCGGAAAAATTCCTGAAAAATGTTTTGGAAAATAATGAAGAATTCTTGACGCCAACGTTTTTCATCCAATCAACGCACAATACTGTTTCAGGACAAATCGCTCTGGGATTGCAATGTCACGGCTATAATTTCACTTATGTCAACTGTTCTTCGTCGCTGGAATTCTCAATGCTGGATGCAAAACTTCAAATTTTGGACGGAGAAGCAGATAATGTTTTGGTGGGTTCAACAGACGAACAAACGGACAGAACAATGGAATTGTTTAAGCTGAATAATTCCATTAAAAAAGAAGAAAATCTTCCTTCTGATTATTTAAACTCAACAACAGAAGGTGTTATTTGGGGCGAAGGTTCGAGCTTTTTTGTTTTGGGAAAAGAGAAAACGGAAACTTCTTACGCTCAACTGAAAGATATTCAGATTATTAACATATTAGAATTAGACGAAACTCAAAAATTTATTGAGGATTTTTTAGCTAAAAATAATTTAACAAATCAAGATATTGATGCAGTGATTTTAGGTTTCAGCGGAGACTCGGAATCTGATGTTTATTATAAAAAAGCTTCAGAATTATTTCAGAATTCATCCTTGTTATATTATAAACATTTAAGTGGAGAATTCAATACAGCAAGTGGATTTTCAACTTTTATGGCTTGTCAGATTTTAAAAAATCACGAAATTCCGGAGGTGATGATGATTAATAATGTAAAAAGAGATGAAATTAAAAACATTTTGCTTTACAATCATTTGGGAGGCATTGACCACAGTTTGATTTTGGTGGATAAAATTTAAATCAAAACCTTCAAGGTTTTTGAATCCTTGAAGGTTTAGAAATCTCGTTAAAATGAAACACTACTCATTCATCATCTTCTATCTTTTCCTGAACGCTGTTATATACACATTTCAGGGAACATTTTGGGTCTACATCTTCTGTTTCATTCTTTTTTCTGCAGTTGTCATTTGGGGCTCTTTTGATATTCAGTTGGGATATTTTGTAAAAAGTTTTACACACAAACGGACAAAAACCAGAGAAGTAGCTCTGACTTTCGATGACGGACCGACCGAATTTACACCTAAATTTTTAGATTTATTAAAAGAGAAAAACATCAAAGCCACCTTCTTCTGCATCGGAAAACAGATTGAAAAATATCCTGAAACATTTCAGAGAATGATTGCGGAAGGTCATTCGGTTGGTAATCACACCTATTCGCATTCCAACAACACGGGATTTTTATCGACTTCAAAAATGATTGAGGAAATTGAAAAATGTGATGAAGTGATGCTGAAAATCGGCAGTTTTAAAACCGATTTATACCGTGCACCTTTCGGCGTTACCAATCCGAATATTGCAAAAGCCATTAAAAAAACGCATAAAACAAGCGTTGGATGGAACGTCCGGTCTTTAGACACCTTAATTCAGGATGAACAGAAAATTTTAAATAAAGTAACAAAAAATCTGAAAAAAGGCAGCATCATCCTGCTTCACGACACTTCCGGGAAAACATACAATGTTTTGGTGGGATTATTGTTATTTTTGGAGCGTGAGAAGTATTCGACTTTTGACTTTGAAAATATTTTTACCACAAAGGGAACAAAGTTTTTCACAAAGGACAAAGGAAGACTTTGAAGCCTTAAAAATACATTGATTCAGCTTGTGAACTTTATGAAAACCTATTGTGAACTTAGTGGTTGAATTATTAGGATCAATTTAAAAATTAATTTAATGATTAAAAATATAGCTTTCACAGCATTTATATTAATTTCAAGTTTTGTTTTCGCCCAAAATACAGCAATGACGAGCGCAGAATCAAAAGCATTTGTCACAAAAATTTCTTCTGAAATGAAAGAAATTAAAACTTTGCAAAGTGATTTTGTTCAGACAAAAAAGATGGATTTTTTGGATAAAAGCATCGTTACTTCCGGTAAAATGTCGCTGAAATCCCCAAACACGTTGAGCTGGAAATACACAAAACCTTATCAGTACAGCATTATTTTCAAAGACAATAAAATCTTCATCAACGACCAAGGAAAAAAATCTTCTGTGGATGCAAAGAGTAAAACCTTTGAGAAAATCAATAAACTCATTGTTGGCAGTTCAAACGGAAAGATGTTCAGCGATCCTGAATTTACTGTGGTTTATTTAAAAAATTCAACATCGAATATTGCTAAATTCACTCCGAAATCTGCTCAACTGTTGAAATACATCAAACAAATCGAACTTCATTTTCCTAAAAATCAGACAACGGTTTCACAGGTTAATATGACGGAAGCTTCTGGCGACACAACCAATATCGTTTTCAAAAACACAAAAATCAATGCGCCAATTCCTGCTTCAGAGTTTTCTTTGTAGTTCATTTTTGTTGCTACTTTTTTCTTGCAAATCGTATCAACTGAAAGATGCTCAACCATTTTCAAACTCCAAAACAGAGGTTGAAAATCTGTACTTTTCTTCGAACGAAGATTATGTTTACAAATGCCAAATGGAAGTTTACGGCAATGACATTAGTGGAATTTTAATTATTAAAAAAATCTCAGCAACTACGCACAGAGTCGTAATGAGTTCCGATTTCGGCAACAAAATGATTGACTTTGAAATCTCAGAAAATAACTTCAAGCTCAATTATGTTTTGCCAGATTTAGATAAGAAAATGGTCATTAACTTTTTCAAAAATGATTTTCAGGAATTGCTGAGACAGAAATACAATCTGACAGAGAGATTTGAAAACAATGAGTCAATTATTTACATTTCAAAAACCGGAAAGAAAACCTATTATTTATTTTATAAAAAAGAAACTGAAATACTGACGCAAATCGTTTATACCAAAAACAAAAAAGAAAAAATCAATTTCACTTTTGAAGCTAAAAAACCTACTTTTGCAGAGACAATTCATCTTGAACACAAAGATTTTAAGATAAATATCAAACTTTTTCAAATAACCGAAACAGAATAAAATGCAGACTATACTGACAGACTTTTACACATTGGTAGGCTACGAAAAATCAGAAAACGGAAGTTTCTCGGCGAGCATCACGCTGAATCAGGATCACGATATTTTCAAAGGTCACTTCCCTGGAAATCCGGTGACGCCAGGAGTTTGCATGATGCAGATTGTAAAAGAGCTCACTGAGGAATTCACAGGAAAAAAATTATTCCTGAAATCTGCCTCCAACGTAAAATTCATGGCCATCATCAACCCTTTTGAAACGCCCAAACTGACGATGCAGCTTGATATAAAGGAAGTTGAAAATGAAGTGAAGGTAAAAAACACAACAGCCTTTGGCGAGACAATTGCATTAAAAATGTCTGTTATTTATACTAAAATTTAATTATGAAGTCTCTACTTTCAATCATAACAATCTTATTTCTATTCTTTCAAAGTGGCGATTTGGATGCTTTGAGAAACGCCTATTCTAAAGCTAATGCCTCCAACGAAGGTGCAAAAAACTTTATTGTTTTAGCAGATAAAAATTCATCCGCCGAAGCTTTGGTCAAAGGCTACAAAGCCGCCGCAGAAATCCTGGAAGCCAAGGTAACGACCGAGAAAAACAAAAGAAAATCTTTCGTAAAATCCGGTGCAACCCAACTGGAAAGGGTTATAAAATCAAATCCAAATAACGTAGAATTACGGTTAATAAGAATGAGTGTTCAGGAAAATATCCCGAAAATTGTAGGCTACTCTAAAAATCTGAAGGAAGATAAAACTTTTATTCTCAACAACTATTCAAAGCAAAACGCTTCCCTGAAAACATACATCAGAAAATTCGCGATGCAGTCTAAAACGATGACCGCAACCGAGAAAAATTCGTTGAAATAAATGACACTTTTTGAAGTACAGAATGCATTTTACAAGAGAAAAATCTGCGTCTTAATACCAACCTATAACAACGAAAAAACGTTAAGAAGAGTCATTGAAGGTGTTTTGGAGTACACCCAAAACATCATCATTGTCAACGATGGTTCCACAGATTCTACTTCAGAAATTTTAAAAAATTACACCCAGCTTACCATCATCAGCCTGCCCGAAAACAAGGGCAAAGGCAATGGTTTAAAAGTGGGATTCAGGAAAGCTCTGGAACTAGGGTTTGATTTTGCTATCACCATAGATTCCGATGGGCAGCATTATCCTGATGATATTCCCGTTTTTGTGGAAGCACTATCAGATGAAAACGAGGACGTTTTACTGATTGGAAACAGAAATATGTCTCAGGATGGAATTCCCAGAAAAAGCAGTTTCGGGAATAATTTTTCCAACTTCTGGTTTTGGTTTGAGACTGGAATCAGGCTTCAGGACACCCAATCCGGTTTCCGATTGTATCCTTTGCACAAAATCCCGAAGAAATATTTTACACCAAAGTTCGAGTTTGAGATTGAGATTATTGTACGAACTGCCTGGAAAAATATTTCTGTGAAAAATGTTCCTGTGAAAGTTTTATACGATCCGGCAGAAAGAGTTTCGCATTTCAGACCTTTCAAAGATTTTACGCGCATCAGCATCCTGAATACCATTCTGGTTATCATCACTTTAAGTTATATAAAGCCCAGAAATTTCATCCATAATTTCAGAAAAAAAAGTTTCAGAAGATTCATCAGAGAAGATGTTTTAGAAAGCGACGGCAGCAACCGTAACAAGGCGTTTTCCATTGCATTGGGCGCGTTTATAGGTCTGTCGCCGGTTTGGGGTTTTCAGACGGCTTTAACCATTTCTTTGGCAGTGATTTTCAAGCTCAACAAAGTGCTGGCATTTGTCTCGTCCAACATCAGTTTTCCACCTTTTATTCCATTCATTATTGCGGGTTCTCTCTTTATTGGCGCACCTTTCGTGGATGGGGAAACCAACTTTCTGAACCACGAAATCAATTTTGTACTGGTAAAAAATCACCTGCTTCAGTACATCATCGGCAGTCTGATTTTGGCAACTTCTGTTTCCGCAATTCTGGGCGTTGGTTTTTATATTTTTCTGAATAAAGTGAATCCTGAAAATGGGTAGAATTATTTGGGAAAATTTTACGTCTGTAGTTTATCCTGAGCCTGTCGAAGGACTCCTGCTATTTTTGCCTCAGTTTTTCCAGTCACAAAAAATGAGCTCCGTTCAAGAGTTATGCTGAGCTTGTGGAAGTAGGTTACGCTTCGCAGAGTTTACCATATCTAAAATTAACACTGTTTTTGTCATTCCGCAGGAATCTAAACTAATAATAATTCAGCAGAAATATTTGGATTGCTTATTTCAACTTTCTCAATATCTTCTTCAAATATTTTTCAATATTCTCTTTGTCGGGAACCGTTGTAATCTCCTTCGTCAACGCTTTTTCAAATTCAAGTTTAGCTTTTGAATATTCTTTTTGTTGAAAATAATATCTGCCCGCCTGATAGTAGACTACCCAAAAATTTGGGTTTAAAGATTGATAATGGCTGATAAATTCATCAGACAGTAGTGTATTTTCATCAAACTGAACATTCAGTTTTTTAAATTCTTCATAATTCTTAAATTCCTGAGAATCAACAAAAGGATCTTTGGCAATGTTGAATTGGGAAGTCGCAAATTCTCCAGATTTCAACCGATCATCCGAAAAGATTTTATTCAAATCATAACAGACAAATTCACCCAGCTGATACGGACTTGACGAAACCCAAACCAATCTCTTTTCTGGAGAAAAAATAACGGCGTGATGCGCCAGCAACTGATTGATTGCTTTTTCATTTCCATATCCGATATTTTTGTCCTTTAAACCGGATTTATCTCTGAGAATGGAAACCATTTTCTCAGGATTCAGTTTTTGACTCTCCTGAAAAAGCTCCTGGAGCTTCTCTAAACGGTATTCAGAATGACTTTCTGCAATGTGTTTCTGATTTCTTCTGTCATTTTGATACGCATCCGACTGAAAATGATTTGTACAGAAAACTTTACTTGAATTGACAACTTCATAAACACCGAAATTTTTAGGTGAAACCTCAATAATCACCGCTTTATGATCATTTGCGCTCCCAACCATAATCGATTCTGAGACAAAAACTTTCCGCTTTTTGGTAATTTCAATTGCCTCATCAATGTTTTTTGCATACTGCAAAATCTCTCTCGTCACGAGAGAAATAGGAGTTTTGGCCGTCATCGGAATTTTAGATTTTCCAGCATTAATCGTCACCGAAAGACCTTCTTTATTCATCCCAGAAACCACACCAATCATTCCCGGCCAGCTTACAGACAAATACGGAATTCCGCTTTCAGGTTCTACAAATTCAATGAGTTTGTTTTTCGCAAAATCATCGCCGACGTAGAAATCAAAGTTTCTTCCGATTAATAATTCTCCCTCTTCCGTATTTTCATTCCAGACCGCCAATGAGGTGCAGCCCACCATCATCAGATCCTGCATTGCGTGACCAATATCGTGAGCGCCGTGCAGATACATATTCCGCTGGAATTTTGGGGCAATAAAATTATATCTGTCTGATGAATATTGTGATAAGCCACACAATTCGGCCTGAAAATCTTCTCTTACATTCAGATACATTTTCCGGTTGTACCATTTTAAAAAACCCCTTAAAAGATTCTGCTTAAATTTTGACGGAACGAAACCTTCAACTTTTGAAAAGAAGATTTCTTCCTGTTTCTGCATTAGATTTTGCGTCAAAGCGCCGTTGTTATAGCCCAGCTGCAAAGGATTTCCTCTGATATAAAGTTCCCAGAGATTCTGCCTGTTTTTAGTGAGATAATTCTGATTAAAAGCAAAAGCAGAGTCATTCATCTTTACAACCTTCGGGATTTCCAACGCATATTGCTGCAATTCCGGAATATGATTTACAGATTTTTTTATCCCACACGAAATAAAATTTAAAATCAAACAAAGAAATAATAAAGCTCTACTTTTCATTTTTCTGATTTAAAACTTTAGTTAAACGCTCATCGATTAATTCCTTGCCTAAAATCTCTGCACAGGTATTGAATGCGCCAATCGTACAACCCAAAATGCCGTGCATATTGACCGACTGACCGGTAAGATAAAGATTGTTGATTTTCGTTCGCGGGGAAACCATCGTTCTCAAAGGATTTTCAGATGTTTTGGAATAACCGTACATATTTCCTTCAAAACTCCCGATGTAATCGCGGTAAGACAGCGGAGAAGATGTATAAATATTTGTGATGGAAGCTCGTAAACCGGGATATTTTTTTTCTAATGCAGCAATCATTTTGTCTGCCTTTTCAAGCTTAAATCTTTCGTACAGCTCATCTCTTTCCTGCTGATCGGCAACCGTGTTGAATGTGTTTTCCCACTCTTTTACCTCTGCAAAATCCATATAGGAAATGGCGGTAAAACTTTCAGAGAATTCTCCGTTTTGTTTGGATGGCGATGAGGAAAGCATATAAGTTTCCGGCCAGCTCTCCTTTTTGTATCTGAAGGCATTCCAAACTGAATTTTCTGACGAATAATGATAAATATTGTAGTTAAAATGCTGAACTGTATTCGGTTTTAAGACCAGATAAACACTGAAACAGGACGAAATGGGTTTCCAGCTTAAAACACGGTTAACAAATGATTTTTTCAGTCTTTTTTCGCCAATTAGCTGCAACATAGAACGTATTTCAATATTTGAAATGAAAGTATTTGCGTAAAATTCTCTTCCGACAAATGTTTTTACGCCCCGCAAAATATCTTTTTCATCAAAAATCATTTCACAAACTTCTGAATGCTTAAAAACGTCTGCACCGTATTCTCTCAACTTTCTGATGAGCAGTTTGGAGATCTGACTTCCTCCATTCACACATTTGTAAGCACTTTGAATGTAAGAATTGACCGTGAGGGCGTGAATATAAAACGGTGTATTTTCAGAATCTCCGGCGTAGAGAAAATTTGAACCCAGAAGAACTGCCTGCAGTTTTTGATTGGAGGTGATGGATTCGATGAATCTTTTGGTGTTCAAATGCAGAATTTCTTCGTTGTAACTATCTTTCCCCACCACATTATATCTTGGAAAATAATTGCATATCTCCTGAATTTCCTCACAGTACGTTTCTAAATTCTGTTTCTCTTCCGGGAAAAACTTCACCAGCTGATCTACAAAATTTTGGTAGCCCTGGGCGTGCGGATATTCTGTAGAATCTTCTCCAAATGTAATTTTATCGTAACCGTCCACTTCCATTTTCTGCAGATCAAGGTCATTCATAATTTCCAGATAAGAGAAAAAGCGATTGAGGTTTTGCCCATCTGAAAGTCCACCAATGTAATGAAGTCCGGTATCGAAGATGAGCTTATCTCTCGAAAAAGTCTGAAGATTTCCGCCGTATTGATTGTTTTTCTCGAGAACGCATACTTTCAGGCCTTCCTTAGCCAGGATAAGCGCCGAAACAAGTCCGCCGAGACCGCTGCCAATAACCAATATGTCGTAGTTTTTCTTCAAATTCTGATTTTCAGTTTTAACGTCAAAAGGTACAAAAGTTTATCAAATTGTTTGGAATAAATGCAGTTTTTAAACAAAAAGACCGCAAAGATTTTTTTTAAAATCTTATTGCGTATTTCTCTTCCGCAAAGGCGTTTGACTCGGCAAAGACTTTCTTTCAAAGTTAGGTTGCCTAAGTTGACTTCAATAGAAATACTTTTTGTACTGGATTCTACCACGAAACAAAATTAGCTCCACAGATCACACGGATTTTCACAGATTTTGGAACTTGATTCTTCTAAATTTTTACCTGGCTCTTTTAAAACACCGAATTGCCCGCAGCCCGACTTGAGTGGAGCTCTTTTTGTAAGCCTTGGGAAAGTAACGGCACAAAAAAGCGGGAACGGAAGGCGGAAAAGCTGCCCAAATGAAGATTATGAACTCGATATCAAATAAGAAATCAATCTACATCGTCCCAAAAATCGAAGTAATTGAACCACTGGAGTGGATACTTTCTGATCATTGATTCGAGATTTTGGGTGTAGGAGCTTAAAAGTCCCTGTGCATCACGCTTTTTTATATTTTGTGCTACTCTTGCGTACAAATGGTAGTGAAGATTTTTTTCTTTCATCACATACACGTAAACCACAGGAACACCCAGTCTGGACGCAATCATAAAGGGACCAGCGGGAAATTTTGCGCTTTTGCCGAGTAAGTCTGCTGTCAGAAATTTTGACCCTTCGAAATAACGGTCGCCGGTGAAACAGATGAGTTCGTTTTTCGACAGCGCTTCATTGATCTCGAAAATGTGCGACATATCGTCTTTCACATAGATGAATTTCATGTTCGTTGCCTTTACAGAAACGCTTTCAAGATATTCTTTAATGACGGTAACTTCCTGATCTGTAGTCACTAAATTAATCTGACATTCGAAATCGATATCAGCAAAAAAATGTTCGGCAATTTCGAAATTTCCGATGTGGGCGCTGATGAGAACGCCACCTTTTTTCTCGGCAAGAAGGTTTCTGAGGTTTTCAATACCATCAAATTCGTAAGTGAATTTTTGTCTTAAACCAGCTGAAATGGCGGTTTTGTCGATCAATGTCTGACCAAAAGTGAAGTAGCTTTTAAAAAGTGAAATTTTTGTTTTCCAAAAGCTGTAATCAAGCCTTTTCCGGAAATAATATCTGTAATATTTGTTGCTGTTTTTTTCGAATAAAAAGTAGTAGAAGGCAACAAAATAAAGAACAAAATAAGAGCTGCGGATTCCAATATTTCTGATGCACCAGACGAAAATCTGATAACCCAGAATGGTGCCTTTGGATTTGCCTTTCCACTTGTTCATAGGTTCAATTTAACAATGTATCAATGTAAGAATGTAACAATATTAAATCGATTGGTACATTGCTATTTTGATACATTATTACATTTTTTGAGAGATTTTGTTTTCGATTGTTGAGTAGAAATCGTCGAATGTGATGATGTTTTTGAAGTCTGCTTCGCCCAGTTTTACACCGAAATGGGACTCGATAACCACCACAAGATCAATGTAATCTAAGCTATCTAAGCCCAAAGTGATTTTAAAATTTGCCCCATTGCTGATGTCTTCACCGTCAACTTCAAATTCGTTTATCAAAAAATCATTAACTATTGTAATAATTTTCTCTCTTTCCATTTTATTCATCAAATTTTTTAACAATTAGTGCGGAGTTGGTTCCTCCAAACCCAAAAGAATTCGACAAAAATACGTCAATTTTTTGGTTTTTTGTCTCAGCGATAAGATTTATCGATTTTGCATCTTCATCAGGGTTTTCCAAATTGATATTTGGTGCCACAAAACCGTTTTGCATCATCAGAATCGAATAGATCACTTCGCTTGCTCCTGCCATCCAACACTCGTGGCCGGTCATTGATTTTGTGGAACTTACCGGAACTTCGCTTCCGAAAATCTCGTGAATGGCTTTTGCTTCATTGGCATCACCTATTGGTGTGGAAGTGGCGTGTGCATTGATATAATCGATATCTTTTGCTTGAAATCCTGACTGTTTTAAAGCCCGGTTCATTGCCAAAGCCGGACCGTCTACGTTGGGCGTGGAAATATGACCGCCGTTGGAAGAAAATCCGTAACCTACGATTTCTGCGATGATTTCAGCACCTCTTTTTTGGGCTGATTCTAAACTCTCCACGATTAAAGTTGCTGCTCCACCGCTCGGAATTAAGCCGTCTCTGGCAGAATCAAAAGGTCTTGATGCTTTCTGCGGTTCATTTTCTCGTACCGAAAAAACACCTAAACCGTCAAAACTCGCCATTGAATATTTGTTGGTTTCCTGCGCACCACCGCAAACGATGATGTCCTGAAAACCGTTTTTAATCATCATGTAAGCCAGTCCCAAAGAGTGAGAACCACTTGCACACGCTGCACTGATGGTTAAGTTGATTCCTCTTAATTTAAAAATGGTGGAAAGATTCATCGTTACTGTGGAATTCATCGACTTGAAAATGGCTCCTGAACCCATCAGAGTGGTGTCTTTTTTCTCTCTTGCAATGTCGATGGATTCTACAACTGCCTGAGAAACACTGTCGTTCCCGTACAGAATTCCTACTTCGTTCCGGTCTAAAAAGTTTTGGTCAATACTGGCCTGTTTTAAAGCATCTAACGTTGCGATGTAGGCATATTCGCTTTCTTCGCCCATGCTGATGCGCTGTCTTCTGTTGAGAAGATTTTTCAGATCAGGTTTTGGGACAACGCCCGTCAATCCCGATCTGAAACCGAATTCTTTTCTGTTTTCGTCTAAAACAATCCCGGATTTACCTTGATACAGGGATTCTTTCACTTCTTTCAAAGAAGTGCCGATGCAGGAATAAATTCCCATTCCGGTAATGACTACCCTATTTTCCATCTTTTTAAATTTAACAATGTATCAGTCTAGCAATGTAACAATTTAAACATTGGTAAACTGGTAAATTGCTACATTGCTACATTATTTTTATGAATAAATTCCTCCGTTAATATTAATAATTTCTCCTGTTATGTACGACGATTTTTTTGATGCTAAAAATGCGACCAAATCTGCCACTTCTTCTGCTTCCCCGAAGCGGTTTGTGGGAATCATTGCTTTCAGTTCGTCTTCGTTGAAATCCTGCGTCATATCGGTTTTGATGAAACCTGGCGCAACGGCATTTACTGTGATATTTCTTTTGGCAACTTCCTGAGCCAAAGCTTTTGTTGCTCCTACCAAGGCACCTTTTGCCGCTGAATAATTGGTCTGCCCCGCCGTACCTTTCACTCCGGAAACAGAAACCATATTGATGATTCTTCCGTATTTGTTTCTCAATAATTTCTGAATGAAGAAATTCGTTACATTATAAAACCCATTTAAACTCGTGTTAATCACCGAGTTCCAGTCTTCACTTGGCATCCACATAAACAATCCGTCTCTTGTGATTCCGGCGTTGTTAACGATCACCTCAACGATGGATTTTGGATTATTGTCCTGCCATTCATTTAAAACTTTTTGGGTTTCTTCCGCATTTCCTACATCGAATTTAAGAATTTCTCCTGTAGAACCCAATTCTTCCACTTTGGCTAAAGTTTCCTTTGCTGCAGCCTCATTAGAAGTGTAGTTGATGAGAATATGATAATTTTTTTCTTCAGCTAATTTGGTACAGATTGCTCTTCCGATACCTCGGGAACCGCCTGTTATGATGGCGCATTTCATAGTTTTAAGCTTTTAAATTTTACAAAAATTCAGCATTATTTTTTCAGATATTCTTTGACTTTCTCAACAAAAGGATACATAATCAAATCTTCTTTGAAAGCCGGAACAATTGCCCGAACTTCATCGTATAATTTTTTAGTTACAGAAGAAATTTCGCTTTGACATTCTAAAAACTCAATCGCCTGAACAACCGTGATCAATTCGATTGCCAAAACCTCGAAAGCATTGTTAATAACCTTACTGCAAATGACCGCAGAATTGGTTCCCATACTCACAATATCCTGATTATCATTGTTATTCGGGATACTGTGAACATACATCGGATTCGACAACATCTGACTTTCCGCCGTTGTGGAAGTTGCAGTGAACTGAACACCCTGCATTCCGAAATTCAACCCTAATTTTCCAAGATTGACAAATGGCGGGAAAATCTCGTTGATTTTTGCATTCAGAAGATAATTCAACTGTCTTTCTGCAAGCATTGTCAGTTTTGTGATGACGATTTTCAGCTTGTCCATTTCAAGAGAAATATAATCGCCGTGGAAGTTTCCGCCGTGGTAAACGTGCTGATCTTCAGGAATTATGATAGGATTATCATTGGCAGAATTAATTTCGTCTTCCAGGATTTTTTCCGTGAATTCCAAAGTATCTAAAACCGGTCCCAAAATCTGTGGAACACAACGCAATGAATAATACTCCTGAACTTTATCTTTAAAAATTTCCTCTTTGTTTTCCTTATTATAAAGATGGTCTTCTCTTTTTCTGATCAATTTGCTGTCAGAAAGGCTTTCCCGCATTCTCGAAGCAATTTTCTGCTGACCTTCGTGTCTTTTTGTGGAATTTAAAGCTGCAGAAAAATGGTCATCGTATGCTTTAACAATTTCGTTGATTGCACACGAAAGTTTCACTGAAATATCGACTAACTTTCTGGAATAATAGGCGTTGATAATTCCAATTCCTGTCATTGTGGAAGTTCCGTTCATTAATCCTAAACCTTCACGGATGTGAACTTTAATCGGTTCGATGTTTAATTCAGCAAAAACATCTTTTGTTTCGCGTCTTTCATTATTATAGAAAACTTCTCCTTCGCCGATTAAAACCAAAGCCAAATGCGCCAGCTGAACCAAATCTCCACTTGCCCCAACGCCGCCGTGCTCGAAAATGAGTGGTGTAACGTCTTTATTAATCAATTCTTTAAGTAAAAAAACAACTGAAGGATGAATACCAGATTTTCCTAAACTTAATGTATTTAATCTCGCCAACATCACCGCTTTTGCAGATTGAGGCGAAAGAGGATTTCCCACACCCGAAGAGTGACTTCTTATTAAATTATATTGAAGCTGATTTCTGTTTTCTTCACTGATTCTGTACTGCGCCATTGGCCCAAAACCAGTGTTTACGCCATAAATAACTTTATCTTTGGAAAATTCTTCTAAAAAACTGAAACCGTTTTCTATTTTCGAGATGAGGGTTTCACTTAATTCAAGCGTTTCTTTATCAAAAATAATTTTATAAAAATCCTCCAATTGGAGGTTAGCCGTTAATATCATCTGTCAATATTTAAAAAAAGGAAAAAAACTGATTTGGAATCAAATTTTTGTGATTAATTTTGTGACGCAAATATAGATAGAATATCACACAAAATGAAAGAATTTGTAGATGTACTTGTGATTGGCGCCGGACCTTCCGGTTGCGTCTCTTCCGCATATCTTCATAACAATGGCGCTAAGGTGAAAGTGGTGGAAAAAACCCTGTTCCCAAGACTGGTGGTGGGCGAAAGCCTGATCCCGCGTGTGATGGATCATTTTGAAGAGGCTGGATTATTTCCGGCTTTGGATAAAATGGGCTTTGAAAAAAAACTCGGAGCACGTTTTATGCGTGGTAATGAAGTCTGTATTTTTGATTTCAGCAACAAATTCGGAGATGGATGGGACTGGACGTGGCAGGTTCCAAGAGCTGATTTTGACAATACTTTGGCCCAGGAAGTCATTAATAAAGGTGTGGATCTCGAATTTGAAACCGAAGTTATCGGCATTGAATTTAACGGAACAGATTCTGTAACCACCGTAAAAAATAAAAATGGCGAAACAAAGGAAATCCACGCAAAATTTGTGATTGATTCCAGCGGGTACGGTAGAGTTTTGCCGAGACTTTTAGATCTGGAAAAACCTTCAAAACTGTCTCCGCACTCCGCAATTTTTGCACACGTTGAAGACATTAACCGTGAAGAAGGCGAAGAAGGAACTTTGATTTCTTTTGATATTATTGAAACGGAGGTTTGGCTTTGGGTGATTCCTTTCTCGAATGGAAATACAAGCGTGGGAATTGTAGGACCGACTGAGTATATTGAAAAACTTTCTGGAAACGGAGATCCTACGGAAGCATTGAGAAAAGCAATTTCATTGTCTGATTATTATGTAAAGCGTTTTGGTGATGTAGAATTTTTATTTGAGCCGAAACATCTGAAAGACTATTCGTGTTCAGTCAGAAAACTTTATGGAGACGGATTTGCCTTGACCGGAAATGCATCAGAATTTCTGGATCCCGTTTTCTCATCGGGAATGGCGTTTGCCACCGAAGGCGGAATGACCGCAGCAAAACTTGCATTAAGACAACTGAAGGGCGAAAAAGTAGATTGGCAGACAGAATTTGCAGATTACATTTTATACGGAGTAGGTGTTTTTACAACGTACGTGAAAGAATGGTACACCGGAAATCTTCAGGAACTGTTTTTCCACCAGCCTGAAAACCCTGATGTAAAAAGAAAAATCTGCGCAGTTTTGGCGGGCTACGTCTGGAATAAGAAAAATACATTTGTAAGAATTCACGATACCGCAATTGTAAATCTGGCAAATTTCATTAAAACAGAAAAACAACAGGCATAAAAAAACGGTCTGAAAATTTGAAGACCGTTTTTGAATCTGGCAGTATTTCAGCTGCTATTTAATTTCCTTTGCCATTGCTTTCCACAAAAGGCGTCCTGTTTTTTCGTAGGCAACAGAAATCCGCCCGTATTCCATAATATATTCAGAATTGGGATTTTCACTGATGCCCACACCTTCTATCATTGGGGAATCTACTTTGAAAACCACATTCTGAGGATGATCCGTTTCCACCATTGTAATTTCACTCGTAAGTTTTGCAGGCTGCATCACAAAACCGCCAGACCAGCCAGCGTACACCCAAATGGTTTTTACTTTAAGCGTATATTTTGACCGAATATTATTTTTAAAAACGATGTTTTTAGATTTGTGGTTGATGCCTTTAAGAAACTTTGCCAGATATTTTGTTTCTTTGAAATCATTCCATTCATTAATCCATTTAGTCCAGTCTTCATTGGTTTTTTTGGGATTATTTAAAACGTCTTTTTTTCTGTTTTCCAGATATTGCGCTTCAGATAAATTTTCTGCCTGGATTAAAACTTTATCATCAAAAAGCAGTTCCACATTTACCTCAGTCTGATCTTTGAGAGCTGCAAAATCGCCCGAAACGAGCTTGATTTTCTGTGAATATGCTACGGCTGCAAATCCTACAGAAAGCATTAGAATTAGTTTTCTCATAATTTATACGGTAATTTTTTAATTTCGAAGATCTTTAAAGGTGATAGGCTTTCTGCTGTTGGGATGAAAAACAGTTTTAGACAAAACATCAAATTCCACCACCTCAACTTTCGGGCTGACCCTTAATTTTGCGCGGAAATGGTCTCGCACTTCATCCACAAAATTTTCATCTGTATTTTCTGTACTCAATCTGATCATAATTTCATCCAAACCAATTTCATTCGAGTGAATCACTATTTGATAGCATAAAATTCCGTCAAAATCATTCAGGATATCATTCATTGCCGGCGGATACAAAGTGGTTCCTTTGTATTTGATCATCTGCTGTTTTCTGCCTAAAACCGGACCTAACCGCATCGTGTTTCTACCACACCCGCAAGGCTCGTAATGTGCCCTAACTAAATCTCCCGTTTTAAATCTCAGCAAGGGTAAAGCTTCTACTCCCAAAGTTGTAATCGTGAGTTCGCCGCTTTCTCCATCTTCCACAGGGGTTTCATTTTCATCAAGAATTTCAGCGACAATCAATTCCGGATGATGATGCCCGCCAACCTGAAATTTGCATTCTGTAAACGCCGTGCTCATTTCGGTAGAAGCGTAAGTAGAAAACAATTCAATATTCCACTTTTCCTTAATTTTCTGAGAAAGAATATTATCTGTAAAATCCTGGTTTTTAAGACTTTCACCAATACAAATCGCACCAAAAACACTGGAGTTTTTGTAATCTAAATTATTCTTCTCAGCGTAATCAATCATTTTCAGTAAAAACGAAGGAACTGTGATTAGATATTTTGGTTTATATCTGAAAATTGAATCCCACTGCAGTTCCGGAATTCCTGGTCCCATACGTACAACGCTTGCTCCCATTTTTCTGAGGCCAAGAAAATAGGCTAAACCTGCCATAAATCTTTTATCAATCGTTGTCACCATCTGCACAACATCACCTTTTTTTACTCCTGCGCAGGCAAAAGAAACGGCTTCGTTGTAGGCTAATCTCTCTAAATCTTTATCCGATAGACCAAAAGTTACGGGGTCACCCAAAGTTCCTGAAGTCGTGCTGTAATCTACAATTTCAGTGGGCGGAACACAGAAAAAATCCCGATTGTTCTGTTGAAGATCATCTTTTGAGGTCGTTGGGATTTTGGTTAAATCTTCGAGGGTTTTGATTTCATTAATATCAATTTTACTGTCATCAAATAATTTTTGATAAAAAGGAGAATTTTGCCCGAGATAAAGCATTTGCTCCCGAAGTTTTTCTTCCTGAAGTTTTTTTATTTTCTCTGGTTCTGCAAACTCTATTTCCGGAAATAAATTCAAAATATTAGGTTTTGGGCAAAGTTAAAAATATTAAATTTCAAATTAGCTATAATGCTCAGAAGCAAATTCGTGAAAAGGTAAAACTTCTATGACTTTCCCATCTTTCTCAAAACGGTCTTTCTGATTAAAAGTGATGATTTTTCCTTTTTTCTTTATCGAAAAAATTCAGAGCATCCATCAGTCCTGCAATTTTCCACTGCAGATTATCCTGATTCAAATCATAGCAAACCTGTATTATTTCCGCAAGTTTACCTTGTTTGATGGCGATAAAATCACATTCTTTTTTTCATTAAAATAATAAAGTTCGGTGAAATTTCTTCGCAAATGCAGATAAACCATATTTTCCAGACGCCTTCCTAGTTCATCGGTGAAAACGATGGAAGCGTGTGTAAAAAAGCCCAAATCCAAAACGTAAACTTTTTTCGGATTCCTAACCTGGGTTTTTAAGGAGTAACTGAATTTTGGGAGAAACTGTATGAGATAAGTGTTTTCCAGATGCGAGAAAACTTCGAGCATTGTGGTAGCTGATTTTATCTCAAAAACGTCTTTCAACTTATTAGCAGAGAATAGTTTACCTATATTTGAAATTAAATAAACGGCGCCTTTTTTTAGCGTATTCACATCTCGGAAACCATATCTGATGGCGAATCTTTTTACAAAATATCTTCCACCAAAGTATTCAGCAATTTTCCATTGTTCGTATTGAGAAATTCTGGGAATCCACCTTTTTCCATAAATTCTTTGGTTGCATTCTCATTACTTTCAAGACTCATAAATTGTAAAAATTCCGAAAAAGAAAAAGGAAATAATTCGTAATCCAAATGTCTTCCTGTCAACTTCGTTCCCAATTCTCTGCTCAAAAGTGTTGCGTTTGTACCTGTTATTACGACTTTCGCACCTTCATCCACTTTGTGGCGGACAAACATTTCCCAGTTTTCGATTAATTGTATTTCGTCAAAAAACAAAACATCGGGTTTTCTTTCTTTTATTTCATCATCTAATCTTTGAAAATCTTTCAATTCAAAACCACTCAATCGGATATCTTCAAAATTCAGATACAGTGAACTTTGAGAATTTTCTTTCAATAATTGTAACAAAAGAGTACTTTTCCGCTTCTTCTAATTCCGGTGATGATTAAAGCAAATTTTTCATACACTTTCAATTCTTTCAATAATTCTCTTTCTTGACCCAATTTTTTAGTCTGAAAATTACTTTTCTGACTATCGATTATCTCAGCTAATTTACTCTGTAAAACATTTTATACAATTTGACAAGCAGATATCGATATTTTCCATTTAAAACGAAAGACAATCTCTACCGAATTTTCAGCCCTAAATTTTTCATCCCCGAAACCCACCATTAAATCCACAAAAAACATTATATTCGCAAACTTAATTAATTAGGATAATTCTTTTTGAACCCACTGACAATGAAGAAGTTTAACGAATATAAAAATCTAAGCCTTACAGAAACTGCAAAAAACATCGCAGAATTTTGGAAAGAAAATGAAACTTTCAAAAAATCCGTGGAGATCCGTGAAGGACAGCCGGAGTTTGTTTTTTATGAAGGACCGCCTTCCGCCAACGGAATGCCGGGAATTCACCACGTAATGGCGAGAGCAATTAAGGATATTTTTTGCCGTTTCCAAACGCAAAACGGAAAACAGGTTTTCAGAAAAGCAGGTTGGGACACCCACGGTCTTCCCGTGGAATTGGGCGTTGAGAAAGAATTGGGAATCACCAAAGAAGATATCGGCAAAAAAATCACCATCGAAGAATACAACGAAGCCTGTAAAAACGCCGTGATGCGCTACACCGATGTCTGGAACGATATGACCGACAAAATTGGCTATTGGGTAGATATGGAAAATCCGTACGTTACCTACAAACCAAAATATATGGAGTCGGTTTGGTGGCTTTTGAAGCAGATTTATACCAAAGGTTTAATTTACAAAGGTTACACGATTCAGCCGTATTCTCCGAAAGCGGGAACTGGCCTGTCTTCCCACGAAGTAAACCAACCGGGAGCTTACCGTGATGTGACTGATACGACCGTTGTTGCACAATTCAAGACTTTACGGGAAACTTTGCCTTCATTTTTACAGGGATTTGGCGATGTTCATTTCTTAGCCTGGACGACGACTCCTTGGACATTACCTTCAAATACCGCTTTAACGGTAGGTCCAAAAATCGATTATGTTTTAGTAAAAACCTTTAATCAATATACTTTTGAACCAATTAATATTGTTTTGGCTAAACCTTTGGTTGGAAAACAGTTTGGGAAGAAATTCGTTGAAGGAACAGTAGAGGATTTCAACAATTATACTTCAGAAAGCAAAACTATTCCTTATCAGATTTTATCCGAATTCAAAGGCGCAGATTTGGTTGGAATTAAATATGAGCAACTTTTAGATTACGCTATACCTTACCAAAATCCTGAAAATGCGTTCCGTGTGATTGCTGGAGATTTTGTAACCACAGAAGACGGAACAGGAATCGTACACACGGCGCCAACTTTTGGTGCAGATGATGCGAAAGTAGCGAAAGATGCTTCACCTGAAGTTCCGCCAATGTTGGTTTTGGATGAAAATGGAAATCCGGTTCCTTTGGTTAATTTGCAGGGTCGGTTTTTATCGATTGTCAATGATGAAACTTACGGTTTTGCCAACGAATATGTGAAAGCTGAATATCTTAATGATGAAGAAAAATCTACAGAATTTAATATTCAGAAAGAAAATTTAAAATCAATTATCGCAGATTTAAAAGCTTATCTTTCTGTGGATGAGAGAATTGCCTTAAAATTAAGAAAAGAAAACAAAGCCTTCAAGGTTGAAAAATACGTTCACAGTTATCCGCACAGTTGGAGAACTGATGAGCCATTGCTGTATTATCCGTTAGATTCGTGGTTTATCAAAGTGACTGATGTAAAAGACCGAATGTTCGATTTGAACGAAACCATCAACTGGAAACCAAAATCTACAGGTGAAGGACGTTTCGGAAACTGGTTAAAAAATGCCAACGACTGGAACCTTTCCCGCTCAAGATATTGGGGAATTCCGTTGCCAATCTGGAGAACTGATCCTTCGACAGGCTCAGGACGGGCCGAAGAAATTATCATCGGTTCTATGGAAGAATTATACAACGAAATTGAAAAATCAATTGAAGCTGGTTTCCAGAAGGAGAATCCTTTCAAAGATTTCGAAATTGGAAATATGTCTGAGGAAAACTATGCAAAAATTGATCTTCACAAAAATATTGTGGATCAGATTACTTTGGTTTCAGCATCAGGACAGCCAATGAAACGTGAAAGCGACTTGATTGATGTTTGGTTTGATTCCGGAGCGATGCCGTATGCGCAGCTGCATTATCCGTTTGAAAACAAAGAGCAAGTTGATTCCAACAAAGCATTCCCGGCAGATTTCATCGCAGAAGGAGTTGATCAGACAAGAGGTTGGTTTTATACGCTTCACGCCATTGCAACGACCGTTTTCGATTCTGTAGCTTATAAAAATGTAATGAGCAACGGACTTGTGTTGGATAAAAACGGCATCAAAATGTCGAAATCCAAAGGCAATACGATTGACCCATTCGAAACACTTTCGGTGTATGGGCCGGATGCGACTCGTTGGTATATGATTTCCAATGCCAATCCGTGGGAAAATCTAAAATTTGACATCGACGGAATTGATGAAGTAAGGAGAAAATTCTTCGGAACACTTTACAACACATACTCTTTCTTCGCTTTGTACGCAAATGTTGACGGATTTAATTATTCAGAAAAAGAAGTTCAGAACAGGCCGGAAATTGACCGTTGGATTTTATCTGAATTAAACCTTTTAATTAAGGAAATAAAAGCATTTTACGAAGATTACGAACCAACGAGAGTGGCAAGATCAATCAGCACTTTTGTGAATGATAATTTATCAAACTGGTATGTAAGATTATGCAGAAGACGTTTCTGGAAAGGCGATTATTCTGATGACAAAATCTCTGCTTATCAAACTTTATACACTTGTCTTGAAACCGTTGCGAAACTTTCCGCACCCATTGCGCCGTACTTTATGGATCAGCTGTTTCAGGATCTGAACGGGGTCACCGGAAAAGATTCTGTAAATTCTATTCACTTAACAGATTTCCCTGTTGCGGATGAAAGCCTGATTGACACAGATTTGGTTGAGAAAACATACTTGGCACAAACCATCACGAGTATGGTTTTTTCATTGAGAAAGAAAGAAAATGTGAAAGTTCGTCAGCCACTTCAGAAAGTTTTAATTCCTGTTTTAGATAAGAAAACTGAAGAACAGATTTTAGCGGTTTCAGATTTAATCAAGCAGGAAGTTAACGTAAAGGAACTACAGTTGATTAATGCGGAAGAAGCTTCACACCTTATTGTAAAACAGATCAAACCGAATTTTAAAACATTGGGTGCGAGATTAGGAAAAGATATGAAAACCGTTGCGGGAGCAATTTCCGGTTTCACCGCTGAGCAAATCGCTGAGTTGGAAAAAGCCGGAAAAGCAGAAGTCTCCGGGTATGAAATCACCAGTGAAGACGTTGAAATCTCCACAAAAGATATCCCGGGCTGGACAGTAGCAAGCGAAGGCAAAATTACTGTGGCATTAGATTTGACATTGACAGAAGAATTGAAATCTGAAGGTATTGCGAGAGAATTTATTAACAGAATTCAGAATATCAGAAAAGAAAAAGATTTTGATTTGACCGACAGAATCAGCATATCTGTTGAAGAAAACTCACCTTTTATTGAAGACGTCCGTAAGAATGAAACTTATATTTCAGACGAAGTATTGTCGGATAAATTAGAAGTTGTATCTTCACTATCAGATTTTATCGAAATCGAAATAGATGAAGTTAAATTTAAAATAAATGTTGAAAAAATGTAACGTATAGTTATTGTTTTTCAAATTCCATTTCATAATTTTATTAAAAAGAAAAAAGAACCATGTCAGACGAAAGAGTACGATACAGCGATGCTGATTTACAGGAATTTAAGGCAATCATCAAAGATAAAATAGAGAAAGCTGAAAATGATTTGAAACTGATCAGAGAAAGTTTCATCAACGACCAGAATAACGGAACTGATGATACATCTCCCACTTTTAAAGCATTTGAAGAAGGAGCAGAAACTTTGAGCAAAGAGCAAAACTCAATTTTAGCAGGAAGACAGGAGAAATTTGTCCGTGACCTGAAAAATGCCTTGATAAGAATTGAAAACAAAACTTACGGTGTTTGCCGAGTAACAGGAAAATTAATTCCTAAGCCAAGACTTTTGGCAGTTCCTCACGCTACACTGAGCATTGAAGCTAAAAATATGCAGAAATAATATTTTTTATCTTATTTTTGTAAATAATTAATTGGGTTTATATGATGTTTTTTTAAAACATTATGTAAACCTATTTTTTAATTATATCTATGAGTGAATATCTGATTTTAGGAACCATCCTTGTGGCAGTTTTGTGGTATTTTAACAGAGACAGAATCAAAAACAGATTCTATCCAGATAAGCCTAAAAATCTCACAATCGATCAGCAATTCAACTCAGATAAACGGGACAGGGAAAAGGAAATCGACAGACTTCTCAGTAAAATGGGAAAGAATGGTATCAACGATTTGTCAGCAAAAGATAGAAAACGGTTAGACGAACTGTCTAAGCATTAATATTAAAACATAAACGTTGTAAAAGCTTTAATTTAGGCTAAAAACACAACGCAAACAGAGTAAAATGGAAGCATTAATTGTACACCCAAAAAACCAGATGGAGCTGAATGCACTGAAAAGTGTAATGAAAGACATGGGAATCCGATACGAAAAATTTCACACCAGAGGTGCGAAAACTCAGAATTTTGAGCCAAGAATCACTGCACCAAAAAAGGAAAAGCCTGCAAAAAATTTTAAAGACAAACCAAAGACTGACCAATAATGAAGAAGATAGCACTTATCACTTTTCTTATATTGTTGATTGATCAGGCATCAAAAATTTACATTAAAACCAACTTTAATCTGAATGACAGTGAAGCTGTTTTTCCAGGATTTAAATTAACTTTCGTTGAAAACCCCGGGATGGCTTATGGTTTCCATTTTGGTGGATTGCTGGGGAAATATTTTCTGGTAATCGTCCGCGTCTTCCTGATCGGCGGAATGATTTATTTGTTTAGCAAATGGCTTAAAAGAGGCGAATCAAACTATCTAATCATCCCAATGGCAATGATTTTTGCAGGTGCCATCGGAAATTTAATTGACGGAATGTTTTACGGATTAATTTTCGACAGCGGAATGGTTTATGACGAAAACATCAAACAATGGATCGGCTACGGCGGAGTTTCAAAACTGGTTCCTTTCGGGCATGGATATTCCACTTTTATGAAAGGCTGCGTTGTAGATATGTTGCATTTTCCACTTGTAGACTGGACGGTTCCTGAAAGCTGGCCTTTAATCGGAGGAAGACATCTTGAATTCTTTAAATACATTTTTAATGTTGCAGATTCTGCTATTACTGTTGGCGGTGCACTTTTAATAATTTTCAGAAAAAAAGCGTTCCCGAACGGTCTTGAGTTTTAAAATATTTAATATGTAGGTCTTTATTGTCTTTCAAACGACATATTTGATCCCATAATTTATATCGGTTTTTGTGTTGCAAACTCATGGGGATTTCATACTTTTATGAAACCTTCGAAGGTTCAAACTGTATGAAAAAATTAATAAAAAATACAATCAAAATATTCCTGCTGCTTCTTGTGGTGGGAATTGTTTTTGTGATCTGGTCTAACTTTACCATTAAAGATCAGACGGAAAATTTCGTTACTTCAGAGATTTCAAAACTTCCATCCGAGAAAACCGGACTCCTCCTTGGAACGAGTAAAACCTTATCCAATGGAAATCCAAACGCTTACTTTTTTAACAGAATAAAAGCTGCTGCAGAGCTATTTAAATCAGGAAAGATTCAAAACATTATCGTAAGTGGGGACAATTCACAAAAAGACTACAACGAGCCTGAGGAAATGAAAAACGAGCTCATCAAAGCAGGAGTTCCTGCCAATAAAATTTTTGAGGATTTCGCTGGCTTCCGAACTTTGGATTCTGTTTTAAGGGCAAAAGAAATTTTTGGGCAAAACTCCTACATCATTATTTCTCAGAAATTCCACAATGAAAGAGCGGTTTATTTAGCAAGAAAAAACGGCATTCAGGCATTTGGCTTCAACGCTGAAGATGTGAATAAATATGCAGGTTTTAAAACCAATGCAAGAGAAAAACTGGCGCGTGTAAAAGTTTTTTGGGATTTTATGTTTGGTGTGGAACCGAAGTTTGGAGGGGAGAAGATTTTGATTCCTTAGATGTTTTAGTAACATTTTTAAAATTAAAACAATGAAACAGAGTGAAATTAAAGTTAATATTATCGGAGGACATCTAGATATTTTCCTGTCCCACAGGCAAGATGAGATTGACTCTAAAATTATTAAGAGTGACGAAATATTAATTCATGGAAACCCGGAAGGACTTAAGTCTTTGGCTAAATTACTAATCCAAATCGCTGATTTAAATCAAGAAAAAACAGATGCTAAAAGTTTACCATTGGGTGCCAGAGAACATTTACACTTAATACCTAACATTGAATTATCAAAAAGTTCAATTGAAGTAATTATAGGAAGACTTGATGCAAAAGGGACAGGCGACTTTTATGATAGATTTATTCCTAGAGAATTGTAGATTTAAATCAAAGTACAAAGATCCCAATTTTTTATAGCAATATATTCAACATAATATTCTTTCCACTGTCTACACATATCTGTAGGATAAATACCTAAATTTGCAGTTCATTAATTTTACAAACAACTTTAAACAAATGTCAAGAATTCTTACCGGCATACAAGCCACCGGAACACCGCACCTTGGGAACCTTTTGGGTGCAATTATTCCTGCAATTGAGCTTTCAAAGCAAGCAGGAAACGAGTCATTTTTATTTATTGCGAATCTTCATTCACTTACGCAGATTAAAGATGCAAAAGAATTAAAAAACAACACCTACGAAATTGCTGCAGCGTGGCTTGCCTGCGGACTGGATACCGAAAAAACATTCTTTTACAGACAAAGCGACATCCCTGAAACCTGTGAACTTTCTTGGCATTTATCCTGTTTTTTTCCTTATCAGAGATTAACATTAGCACATTCATTTAAAGATAAAGCGGATCGCTTGCAGGATGTAAATGCAGGTTTATTTACCTATCCGATTCTGATGGCTGCAGATATTTTGCTTTACAAAGCGGAAATTGTTCCCGTAGGAAAAGATCAGTTACAACACCTTGAAATTGCCCGTGACGTTGCTTCAAGATTCAACAATCAGATGGGTGAAGTTTTGGTTTTGCCTCAGGCTGAATTGCAGGAAGATACCAAATACGTTCCCGGAGTGGATGGTCACAAAATGTCTAAATCAAGAGGAAATATTATCAATATTTTCTTGCCTGAAAAAGAACTGAAAAAACAGTTGATGAGCATCGAAAGTGATTCTAAATCTTTAGAAGAACCAAAAGATCCGTCTACAGATAAGACTTTTGCGATTTACGAATTGATTGCAACTGCTGAGCAGACTGAAGTATTAAGAGCAAAATATCTTGCAGGAAACTTCGGTTATGGTCATGCTAAAAAAGAGCTTTTGGATTTAATTTTAACAAGATTTGAAAAAGAAAGAGAGTTGTTTTCTTACTACATGAAGAATCTTGAAGAACTGGAAGCCAAACTTCAGGAAGGAGCGGCAAAAACCAGAGTGATTGCTACTGAAACAATTAAAAGAGTGAGAGAGAGTTTGGGAATTTAATTCCAGAACATTTCTATTGAATACAGTTTCGGCGACACATTGATGTCGCCGAATTTTTTATAAATAATCCTTTATCTGTAAAAGATGTTTAATGACTTTTAAATTTTCCTGCTGTGGATTTTCATTTAAAACATCAAAGAAAATAACGTCCATACCAAATTGCTGAGCTCCAACAACATCGGCAATCCAGTCGTCGCCAATCAGAATACTTTCTTCGGTTTTAGCATTGGCAAGTCCGAGAGAATACTCAAAAATTTCACGGTTGGGTTTTCTTACGCCCACAGAATCTGCGCTTGTAATGGTTTGAAAATAATGATCAATTCCCGAGAGAATACATTTCCTTTCAGTCACTTCCTGAAAACCGTTTGAAATAATGTGAAGGGTGTAATTTTTTGATTTTAAATATTCCAAAATAACATCGGCACTTTCTACAAGATGATTGAAATTTAAAATTTTATCTAAAAAATGTTCTTCAAAGTACATTGATAATTCCAAATCGTCAATTCCGAAATGATTGAATGTGTCATAAAAACGATGTTTTCTCAAATATTCTTTATCAATTTCGCCATCACGAATCTGCTCCCAAAGTCTTTCGTTGATTTCATGATAGACAGAGTGAAATTCTTCAAAATCAATATTGTATTTTAAAGTGATTTCTTCTTTTTCGAAAAGGCTTTTGATGGTTAGATAAGCGTTCCTGCGGTGATCCCACAGGGTATTGTCGAGATCAAAAAAAATGTGCTGAATTTTCATACAGCACAAATTTACTAATTTTTAATTTTTTGAAAGGTGGATGTGAGAATCCTTCACTTTAATTACTTCAAGACTTTTTGAGAAATTGAGCAAAAAATCAATAGTTTGCTTTTTTGGTTTCAAACTTTTGGATTTTAAAGAATCGTTATTTTTCATAGGCGAAAATTATTGTTTCCTTAAAAACGAAAATTGTTCCAAAATATTATCTTGTGAGAATAATATTCTTTTCTTCCATTATTTTTCTGAGATTAATCAACGCATAACGCACTCTTCCAAGTGTTGTATTGATGCTCATATTGGTATGTTCAGCGATTTCTTTGAAGCTTAAACCGTCAAAAAATCTCAGTTTAATCACTTCCTGCTGGTTTTCCGGCAGAAACTGCAGCATTTTAATCAAATCCTCCTGAATCTGAAGGCTTACCAACTGATCTTCAATATTTTCTGAAGGTTCTCTGATGAGATCAAAGATTGAATATTCGTCATTATCAAAAGTAGTTTCAGATACTTTTACATTTTTGGCTTTAGCTCTGAAATGGTCAATAATTAAATTCTGAGCGATTCTTTTTGCCCAGAGAATAAATTTACCCTCCTCATTGTAACGTCCTTCTTTAAGCATGATAATGATTTTGATAAAGGTATCCTGAAAGATATCATTTGCCATATCTTCATCATTAATCTTATAAAGGATAAATGTAAAAAGGTCCCGCTGATGACGGTGAATTAAAGTGGATAATGCATCTTCATTTCCGGTCTGATAAAGGGTAATCAGGTTGCTGTCTGTAGGTATCATAACTTTACTTCTCTATAATTGTTATTTCGCCCACCAATGGTTTTCCGGTGAAAACCTGATGATTTTTTATAGTTATTGGCGAGTTTCAGAGTAAAGTATTATCTATAGCATTGAATTATGCTGTAAATATAAATAAATTTTTAATAAATGTTAAACTTTTAACAATTAACATTAAAAAAAATTAAAACTTCCTACTTAAACATATCATAAATAGCCACTATTGGAATATTTAATGTGAAATTAACATTTACGCCTTTCAGTTCTTTTCCATTCAACTTGGCGTCTGCGACAGGAAAAGCATAACCTCCCGTGAGATCTAAAAGCCCGAATAACGTTACACCAATTTTAGGAGCAACATATTTATTGGTTGCTTCTGCTCCCATAATAAAGTAGTAAGAATGATAAAAATCTACATCTTTCTGAAAATTTAAAAGAACATCTGCCTGCAGTTTCGGCATAATGGCAAACTGTGAATTAGTAGATCCCATCAATGCTGAGGCGCCCAATCTGTAAATCACATCATCGTTTTTAAGAAACATCAGCTTCCCCCCTACTTCCCCAAAACTTTGATTCTGATAGACATAACCCAAGTTAATCACTTTATGAACGGTATATTGTGCCTGAGCAAAAATTCCTGTAAAGAAAACAAAAAGGATAGTGATTGCAGATCGCATATTCATTATAAAATATTTAAGTGTAAAAATAAAAAAAACTGCTTTAGCATTTTCATGTTAAAGCAGTTTCTATACCGAAAAGAAGAATTATAAACCGAAAGCCGATTTAATCTCTTCTACTTTGTCTAATTTTTCCCAGGTGAAGAATTCCAAACCTTCAAGAGTCAGCTCATTTTTGTGACCTTTATTGAAAGTTTTATCAGCAACAAAATGCTCTCTTCCCATGTGACCGTAAGAAGCTGTTTCCTGATAGATAGGGTTTCTTAACTTCAAATTCTGCTCGATCGCATAAGGTCTAAGATCAAATACAGTAGATACTTTTTTAGCTATTTCACCGTCAGTCAAATTCACTTTTGAGGTACCATAAGTTGTGATGAAAAGACCACAAGGCTCAGCAACACCAATCGCGTAAGAAACCTGTACCAAAACCTCATCTGCAACACCAGCTGCAACTAAGTTTTTAGCAATATGTCTTGTAGCATACGCAGCACTTCTGTCTACTTTTGAAGGATCTTTTCCGGAGAATGCACCACCACCGTGAGCACCTTTCCCACCGTAGGTATCTACGATGATTTTTCTTCCTGTCAAACCTGTATCTCCGTGAGGACCACCGATTACGAATTTCCCAGTTGGGTTGATGTGATATTTAATCTGCTCGTTGAATAAAGCTTTGATTTCCTCAGTCTGCAAAGCAACAACTCTAGGAATCAAAATATTTTTGATGTCTTCTCTGATTTTATTCAGCATTTCTTCTTCAGCCCCGAAATCGTCATGCTGAGTAGAAACTACGATAGAATCTATTCTTACCGGCTTGTGATCGTCAGAATACTCAATGGTAACCTGAGATTTTGCATCAGGACGAAGGTATTTAATTTCAGAATCTTCTCTTCTTAAAGCAGAAAGTTCTTTCAGAATTGTATGAGCTAAATCCAAAGCCAAAGGCATATAGTTCGCAGTTTCGTTGGTAGCATAACCAAACATCATCCCCTGATCACCCGCACCCTGCGCGTTTGCTTTTGCTTCGAAAGACTCGTCATTTACCGCTCTGTCAACACCTTGGTTGATATCCGGAGACTGCTCGTGAATTGCAGAAATAACTCCGCAAGAATCACCGTTGAACATGTACTCACCTTTTGTATAACCAATTCCGTTGATCACCTCTCTTGCTATAGTCTGTACATCAAGATAGGCATCTGATTTTACTTCTCCAGCCAAAACCACCTGTCCTGTTGTAACCAAAGTCTCACAAGCAACCTTAGAGGTTTTGTCGTAAGCTAAAAAGTTATCGATTAATGCGTCGGAAATCTGATCTGCGATTTTATCCGGATGGCCTTCTGAAACTGATTCAGATGTAAATAAATAAGACATATTCTTCTTTTGTTTTTTTTAATTTAAAACTAAGAGGATTAAAAATGAATAATTGCCGGAAATAGCTGAAATAGAATACTGTTTTAGCATATTTTTAGAGAGGTTGCAATCAGGTCAAATTTTTCCTCGTTATCAAACGTCTGCAAATGTAAGCACTATTTTTCTAATACTCAAAACTTTTGACTTTGAATATAAATGAAAAAAATCAGACTTTCATCTGATTTCTAATTCTATTGCGGCTTAATACTCACATAATCTTTCGGATTTTCGTAGTAATTAAGTTTGTCTTTCAGTGATTTTTTGATTGAACTCCCCAACTCATCAATGATTTTTTGTTTGAAGGTCGGCTTATAATAAATAATACTGATTTCACGATAAGGGAAAGGCTTTTTAAATTTAAAAACCTTCGTTTTCTGCTCATCTGAAAGTTGGTTTAAGGCAAGTTCAGGCAAAATACTTATTCCTCCCACTTTATCAACCATGTGCACCAAAGTCTGAATATTTGAAGCTAAAAAATCCAGATTCTTGGGCTTCAGAGAGTTTTCTTTTAAATGGCAGATATTTTCAAACTGGTTTCTCAAGCAGTTTCCTTCTTCTAAAAGCCATACTTTTTCCGTATTCATTTCTTCGGGAACGATGAACGTATTTTTCTTATTTGCTTCTGTATCTGAACTGTAAATCATCAGCTCTTCATTGAAAAGAAAATCCTGATAAAATTCGCTGGCGTTATCGTAAGGTGTAGAAATAATTCCTGCATCCAGCTCACCGGATTTTAAGGCTTTAATAATATTTTCAGTGGTCATTTCTTTCACATTCATCTGAATCTTAGGATTTTCCTGAAGAAAACTGAAAATTTCCGTTGGCAAAATAAAGGATGAAACAGTGGGGATAATTCCCAGATTGATGGTTCCGCCTAAAATATTGTTCAATAAATTGGCTTTGTTTCTCAGCTCATTGACCCCCTGAATAATCACTTTTGCCTGGTCTATTATTTGCAGTCCCACGTCTGTAGTTCTGATGGGATGGGTGGTTCTGTCGAAAACTTTCACATCCAGCTCATCTTCAAACTTCTGAATCATAGCGCTTAAAGTGGGTTGTGTAATAAAGCACGCCTGAGCGGCTTTACCAAAATGTTTGTACTTATCAACAGCGATAAGATATTCCAATTGCTGAATGTTCATTCGATTAATATTATCTATTACAAAGATATGACGTTTTTGGTATAGTAAATTAAAAATTCATCTAAATTTGATTCTTAAAATGAAACTTAAATACAAATCATAATAAATGGATACTAAAAAATTAACAACAGGGAACGGCGCACCGTATTTTGAGCATCAGGACTCGCAGACGGTGGGTGCCAGAGGACCTATTTTGCTTCAGGATTTTATTTTGCAGGAAAACCTTGCACATTTCGTTAGAGAAAGAATTCCTGAAAGAATTGTGCATGCAAAAGGCAGCGGAGCGTACGGAAAATTCACAGTGACTCACGATATTTCAAAATTTACAAAAGCGAAACTTTTTTCTCAGGTTGGAAATTCATGTAAGATGTTTGCAAGATTTTCTACCGTGGGTGGCGAGAAAGGAAGTGCCGATACAGCAAGAGACCCAAGAGGTTTTGCACTGAAATTCTACACAGAAGATGGAAACTGGGATTTGGTAGGTAACAACACGCCGGTTTTCTTCATCAAAGACGCAAAAAAATTCCCTGATTTTATCCATACTCAAAAGAGAGTACCTAAAACAAATCTGAAAAGCGCCACGATGATGTGGGATTTCTGGAGCTTAAATCCTGAATCTCTGCATCAGGTTTTAATTTTAATGTCAGACCGCGGGACACCTTATGGTTTCAGACACATGCACGGTTTCGGGTCGCATACCTTCTCAATGATTAATGCCGGTGATGAAAGAACATGGGTTAAATTTCATTTTCTCACAAAACAAGGGATAAAAAACTTCTCTAATGAAGAAGCTGTAAAAATGGCGGGCGAAAATCCTGATTTTGCTCAGGAAGATCTTTGTAATGCGATAGACAACGGTGATTTTCCGAAATGGACAATGTATATTCAAACGATGACCGAGGCTCAGGCTAACGAGTTCCGCTGGAATCCTTTTGACGTGACGAAAGTTTGGTCTCACGACGATTTCCCTTTAATTGAAGTGGGAGAAATGGAGCTGAATGAAATTCCTGTCAACTATTTTGCCCACGTGGAGCAATCTATATTTTCACCGAGTAATTTAGTTAACGGAATCAGTTTTTCACCAGACAGAATGCTTCAGGGAAGACTGTTCTCATATCCTGACGCCCACCGCTACAGAGTTGGCGTAAATGCACATCAGCTGGAAGTAAACCGCTGTCCGTTTGCGGTGAACAATTATCAGCGCGACGGTTTTATGGCAGATTCAAGCCATTATCAGGACAAACCTAATTATCACCCGAACAGTTTTGATAACATCAAGCCAGATTCAAACTACAAAAACTTTGAGTACGAACTTGACAGCAACCATGTTGCGAATTACAACAGAAACGAAAATGACGACGATCACTACACCCAGCCCGGATTGCTTTACACAAAGGCAATGAACCAGGAAGATCGTGAAAGACTTATTCACAACATCATAGACAGCATGAAAGGTATAGACGGACCTAAAAAAGACGAAATTATCAACAGACAGTTATGTCATTTTTTCAGAGCTAATATTGAGCTTGGAATGAAGGTAGCTTCAGGACTTCAGATAAGCATTGATGGTAACATGATGAATCATAATAAATAGTTACCACTTCTAAAAAACTGTTAAAAGAGGAAAAAAATTACATTTTTCCTCTTTTTTATTAAAAAAATTTATAATTTGCGTATTAGAAAATGATTAAGCGAAAAATGAAGTTCGAAAATATTCTGGTAGAAAAAGAAGAAAAGATTTCGGTCATTACCATCAACAGACCCACAAGCCTCAACGCATTGAATGCTCAGACCATACTGGAACTGAGTGAAGCGTTTGAAAACTTAGAAAAAGATGCTGATGTACGTGTGATTATTATCACTGGAAGTGGCGAAAAGTCTTTCGTAGCAGGAGCTGACATTAAAGAATTTGCAGAATTCAGACAGAAGGAAGCTGAGGAACTTGCTAGAAACGGCCACAATTCGCTGTTTAATAAAGTTGAAAACCTTTCAAAACCTGTAATCGCTGCGGTGAATGGTTTTGCACTTGGAGGTGGTTTGGAACTTGCGATGGCCTGCCACATCAGATATGCATCAGAAAATGCAAAACTTGGGCTTCCGGAGGTGACTTTGGGTTTAATTCCCGGATATGGAGGTACACAGAGACTTCCGAAATTAGTGGGCAAAGGGTTGGCAAACGAAATGATCTTTTCAGCGAAAATGATCACAGCACAGAGAGCCAAAGAAATCGGGCTTGTGAATGAAGTTTATGCCATTGAGGAATTATTAAATAAAACGAAAGAACTTGCAGCAACTATTGCCAGAAACTCGCCAATGGCGATTGCAAAAGCTATAAGCGCGGTAAATCTTTCTGATACAGACAGAGGATTTGAAACCGAAATTCAATATTTCGGAGAGGTTTTTGAGTTGGACGACAAAAAAGAAGGGGTAGCTGCCTTTCTTGAAAAGAGAAAACCCAACTTCTAAGCTTTTTAATATTACCCAATTATTCAATAAAACCGATGAAGATGTACAGTAAGTTTGATAAAGCTTATCTAAAAATGGCTCAGGAATGGGCAAAACTGTCTTACTGTGAAAGAAAGCAGGTAGGAGCAATCATTGTAAAAGACAGAATGATTATCTCTGATGGCTACAACGGTACGCCATCCGGATTTGAAAACTGCTGTGAAGATGCGAATGGGAAAACGCACTGGTATGTTCTGCACGCAGAAGCCAATGCCATCCTTAAACTTGCAGGGTCTACACAATCTGCAAAGGGATCTACACTTTATCTTACACTGTCGCCCTGTAAAGAATGCAGCAAGCTGATTTTACAGGCCGGAATTGAAAAACTGGTGTACATCAACGCATATTCAGATGATGAGGGAATTGCGTTTTTAAAGAATCATAATATTGAAATCATACAGGTAAATGAGGATGATTTAAACTAAAAAAAAAAAAAATTAAAAAAAACACACAAATGACTTGGGAAGAAAAGATTAAAGATTTTGAAATATTTCTTCGTTTTGAAAGAAATTTTTCTGAAAACACGCTCGACGCCTACGTGCGCGACATCAAAAAACTGAAAGATTATTCTGAAGAATCTCTGGAAAATACAGGACCTGAAAGAATAAGCTACGAAAATCTGCAGGAATACATTTTCAGACTCAGCAAACAAAAATTCAGTGAAAGGTCACAGGCAAGATGGATTTCGTCTATCAAAGCGTTTTTCAAATATTTACTGGAAGATGACATCCGTGAAGACAACCCTTCTGCACTGCTTGAAGGCCCTAAATTAGGACTTTATTTACCCGACACTTTAAGCCTGACTGACATCAACAAAATCATCGGTGCTATTGAAATTTCATCTAAGACAGGGAAAAGAAATCACTGCATTATCGAAGTTCTGTACGGTTGCGGACTTCGTGTTTCTGAGCTCATCGATATCAAGATTTCGAATATCAATTTTAAAGAAAACTACATTAAAATAAACGGTAAGGGTGACAAAACAAGATTTGTTCCTTTGGCAAACTACACCGCAGAGCTCATCAGAGATTATATTTCTGATGTAAGATCTGAATATAAAGTAGCAAAAAAGCACGAAGACACACTGTTTTTAAACAGCCGCGGCACATCAATGTCCCGGGTGATTGTGTTTTTAATTATTAAAGAACTCACAGATAAAGCGGGGGTGAATAAGAAAATATCGCCACACACATTCAGACATTCTTTTGCAACGCATCTGCTGCAGAATGGCGCGGATCTCAGGTTTATTCAGGAAATGCTGGGACATTCCAGCATTACGACAACTGAAGTGTATACGCATTTGAAAAATGAAGAATTGAGAGATGTAATTTTGAATTTTCACCCGAGAAATGCTAATATTGCACAATGAAAAATCTAACTTTCTGCCCAAGTTGTGGCAACGAAACACTTATCTGGGATCAGGAAAAAAAATGGAGCTGCAAAAACTGCAGCTTCACTCTTTACAATAATGTTGCTGGCGCCGTTGCCGTAGTCATCCGATACGGAGACGAAATATTTCTGACCAAAAGAAATCAGGATCCGAAAAAGGGAAAACTGGATATGGCCGGTGGTTTTATCGATCCAAAAGAATCTGCCGAAAACACATGCAAAAGAGAACTGAATGAGGAACTGAAACTCAATATCGATGTTTCAAAACTAAAGTATCTGGCGAGCCTTCCAAACGTTTACCAGTACAAAGAAATTGATTACAATACGATTGATCTTTTCTTTGAATACAATGTCGCAGAAAAGTTTGACGTAGATCTTGAAATCTCTGAAATTTCTGACACTGTGTGGATTCCTTTAAATGAAATCAATCCCGATGATATCGCTTTTGATTCTCAGAAAAAGTTCCTCGAAACGTATATCAAAAACTTTTAATTAAAACTTGCCTGCTTTTAAAACAGACTCAAAATAATTGGCAAGTATGGTTTGCTGTGCTGCTGTGAGGTTGGCTTCATCATGATAAACACTGTATCCCGGAAGGGGCATGGTTTTGTGCTGAATAGTCTGAACTGATTTTTCCAACATACTTTTTTTCAGGTCGGAATTATAAGACTTCCAGACTGAAAAATTGAGATGTCTTCTGCCATCGTTTACGTGAGATTTTATTGACCAGGAAATAGGCGCAATCTGGGCGTATTTCGGGTAAACCGTTTCATCTGAATGACAGTCGTAGCAGGCATTTTTAATCAATGAAGCCATTTCAGCAGGTGTATTTTGCACGGTGACAAAATTAAGCTTCTGATCAACCGGTTTATTGACTTTATCAACCGGAATAAACTGAATCAAAGCAAAACCCACCAACACCCAGAAGAGAACTTTTTTGGTTGTTTTCATTACCTTCTGTTTTGAAGATTTTGATTGTTATCCTGCAGAATCTCGTCCGGACCAAAGCGATTTGGTTTATTTTTTTGCTGATCTTTAGTCTCCGATGTTGCGGGTTTTATTGCTTCCAGATCAAGTGTTTTGGTGTCTTTCAAGTCCCAGTTTTCAATGGAATCCCAAAGCGGGCGAGAAAGCGCCAGTTTGTAATAAACAAAGGCATCTTCGGCAAAAGTTTCGTTTCTGAAATCTGCAGGATCCCAGAATTTATTCCCGTTGTTGTCTACCAGAATCCTTACGATATATTCCGCGGGCTTAACGATATCAAACTTGACTTCAGAGCCGGATGTGTATTTCTGATACACCACTTTTTCTCCTGAATCCAGTAGCTGAATCCAATAGCTGGAAGCCGGGGCGTTGGTCAGTTTAAAGGTCACGCTACCGTAATTTTCTATTTTATCTGCTTCAAAATCAAACCTTTTGGAGTCTGCATTTTTTTCGTAGTAAGATAAAACGGTAGTTTTCGGAACGGTGAGTGAATATTTTTTACCTTCTTTAAAATCAGAATTAATCAGAATTTCGTAAGGATTCGTTTCGGATATTCTGGCTGTGAAATTCTGCGAAATACTGTCCGTTTTCAAAGTCCATTTTTCAGGCTGAATTTTATCTAAAATATAATTGGATATGATCTTAAAATCGGTTTTCGGAGCCAGAAGATTGCCGCCGATTCCGTTTTCCAGAGACATTTTATTCTTCGTATTGTACTTGTAAAACAGTGAAGCATTAAAAAGCGAATCTTTAATAACTCCCGCATCATAAGTGAACTTCAGATTTTCATTTGTAGTTTGCCCAATATCACTTTTTACGGCATCAAACCATATTTTTACCGTATCAGATTTAGGTTTATGAGTAACTTTAAAATCCTTCATTTTCTCATTCAGCGGATTCACTTTTACCGATTCAGGATTACCTTCAAAAGTCATCAGAATTCCGCCTGGCATTTCTTTCATTTCAAGATATTTGACAGGTTTCTTGGAAGGATACATTCTTAAATTTAAACCTGAAATAGATTTCTCAACAATCACTTCTTCTTTCTGGAAAGCTATTTTTTCTTTACCGGGATCGTAAACCGAATTGGTATTTTCGTCCTCAAAAGCGATGATTTTATATCTTCCCGGAGAAAGATAATTCAATTCATAATATCCGTCGTCGTCTACTCGTGAGATGTAGTAAGGCTTTTCACGATAATTAACCGTATCTGAAACTTTGTAGAGACCTACAACTTTCTTATTTTCTGAAGTTGCTGTTTTCCTGATTGCCATTCCGTCTTTTACTTCACCAGAAATGTAGAGATCATCCAGCTTTTCGCCTGTTGAGAAAGCGAAATTGTAGTACCTTAGAATATTTGATTCGTTATTATCCGCAATGGAATTTCCGAAGTTGAAATTGTAGGTGGTGTTGGCCTGCAAAGTATCTGACCACTGAATCAAAAGCGACGTATTGGCAATATTGGAGGGCAGAATTCTTTTGATGCTTTTGATAGGCGGAGAGATAATCAGATTTTTATTGATGTCTTTCAGTGTGATGTATTCATCAAAATCTATTCTTAATTCTCTAATATTTCTTGAAACATTAATTCTTGTACTGTCAATATTAGAACCGATAACGTTGGGCGCAATGGTATCTTTGGAACCACCGATCGGCGAGCCCACTCTTGCACATGAATGCAAAAGAAGCAATACCGTTAAAAATAAAAAAATTCTTTTCATGAAGATATTTGCGCAAAAATACTCATTATTCTCCGAAAACTTCAGTTCCTGTTTTCAGAGAGTCCTGATTTTCATTCATAATGTGATGCAGCTTGTCTTTCTGAGGCGGAAAATCTTCGAAAAGACCGGCTAAAGCGAGCGCCGAATACACTCTTCCCGAATACTTATTTCCGATAGCCACAATCGTCACTTTGGATTTCAGCAAATGGGCAAAAACTGAGTTGGTGCCGTGCCACCAGCCGTTGTGGTAGGTCAGTTTTTCACCGTTATCAAAAATTTTCATTCTGAAACCTAAACCGTAATTGTTTTGTCCGGCCTTTTCGTTGCTGTATGGTTCAAAAATCATATTTTTCAATTCCGGTTTAAGGAAATCTTTTGAGAATAATGCTTTTGAAAAATTATAAAGATCTCTCGGCGTAGTGTAGACATTTTTATCTCCATAAATGAGATCCAGACGGTCTAAAGGATACAGCCTGTTTCCGCCGAAATAGAACGATTGCGAAGCGGTAGGAATATCTTTTTCCTCAAAAATATAGGAATTCTGCATTTTCAGAGGAGCGAAAACCATTTCTTTCATCGCTTTCGGGAAAGGAGTTTTGGTCACTTTCTCAATGATCAGAGCCAAAAGTGCGTAGTTGGTATTGCAGTACATAAAACCCGTATCGGTATCTCTTGCGAGCTCGGGTTTGTATTTGATGAGCATATTCAGCACATCCTGATTGGTTATGTAATTTTTGGAAAGTTCCGCCGGTGCAGGTTTAATTTTATCGATGAAATATTCGTACTTGGGAAGCCCGCTTCTTTGATCCAACAACGTCTGTATGGTCACATTGGGGTAAGGGAAACCGGGGAAATGATCTGTTAAATGATCCGTCAGTTTTAGTTTTCCTGCTTCAATCAATTTTAAAACCGCCATCGCTGTCATTGTTTTTGAAACGGAAGCTACATGAAGCGGAGTATCTTTATTGATGGGATTTTGATTTCCTTCCCTTGCAAAACCTCTGTAGCCTTCGAAGAGAATTTCATCACCTTTGGCGACCAGAATTCCACCACTCAGGTTGCCTCTGTCCCAAACTTTGTCGTAATATCCTTTGATGTACTGAATTGTGGCATCTTTACCGGAAAGGTAAGAATCTTCTTTGCTGAAAACCTCATCTAAATTGACATTTCCATAATTGGGAAGTTCGGAAGAGTATGCCTGTGCCTCCTTCTTTTCGGATTTATTTTTACATGAAATATTCAACAAAAAGACGGTTGCCGCCAATAGCAATTTAAACTTCCTCATACCCAAATTAAAAAATGAACGGCAATTTAATAAAACTGAAAAGAATGACTGAATGCGGTTTGTAAATTATGAATTATTTAACATAATTGAAAAGGAGATCCGCTTCGGTTGGGAAGCGGATTTGTCATTTTGGCATAAACATTTTGCTGGGTATCGCTCCGTCATCTCTCCGTCGTTCCTCCGTCCAAAATGTATTTTGTACCCGTTATAGTGTTTCTGATTTTTCTGACATGTTGGCAGGGTTATCTGAAGCAATAACCGTGATTTTATCTCCTGAGAGGTCGGGATTAGATACTGTAGAAATGTACACCCATTCTACACCATTGTTTGTGGCATTTCCTTCTTCAACCAACGAGCCATCTGCATTTTCGATTTTTACTGAAACTGAAATTACTTCAAAATCGTCTGTTACAGTGATTTTAATCTGATCCCCAGTATTTCCTGTGTAAGACGAAAGATCGATTTTTTCAATTTTAGGTGCATTGAGCAAATCTGCAACTGCAACATTGTAAGTACTTACCCCTTCTGACTGATCAGACATTGCTTCATACATCTGCTTTTTATCCGGGTCATTCAGAACGGATTTCGCATACAATACCGCCTTTTGAAATTTCTGCTTTTGGGCTTGCTGCTTTTCGCTCAGTTCACCTGTTCTTTCCTTCGGAACTTTCGAAACAATTGTTTTTCCGTTTCTTTGGCTGAATACCAAAAGATCTCCCACTTTCCCACTCAATCCGTGGGTTACGATGTTGTTTTTACTTTGTGCCATTGTGTGTTTTTTTAATTGTTAATGGTAATTCAAATCTAAAAATAATTTTCATTATAAATCACTATTTGTAGTAAAATATTTTTAATTAATCTGATTTTCCGTGTTTAATAATTATAATCACTAACGCAACAGTACAGCAAATTAAAACTGTTTTCAGCTGTTAAAATGAAACTACCGAAAATATTGCCAACAATGATTTATCTATCGTGCGGTGGCGTAAATCACGTATTTTATCATCATCACATTTAGTTTCTATGCATGTATTAAACTTTCTATATCTTTTTTCAATATTTGATGAAAAGTTTTAAAATTTCCTTAAACATCCGTTTTAATTTAATAAGAAAAAACTTATTTTTACGTGACTAACCAAATCAAAACAGTATGAAAAAATTTACTTTATTCTTTATTTTTACATTTTCTACGCAATTATTTTTATCACAAACTTACCAATGGCAATGGGGAAAGCAAGCTGGAGGGCAGACGGGGTCTGGAAATTCTGGATTCACTTATTCTGTAGATGAATCTATACGAGATATAGCTGTTGATAATGATAATAACACCTATTATTTAGCAAAAATTTGGAATCAGGGTCAAAACGTTGATGGGACATCAGTACCAAATTATGGAAATAGTGATTTAATTATATATTCTACAGATTGTCAAGGGATTTTAAGATGGAGTACGGTAATTGGAGGGACTGGTAATCTAGATTCTGCATGGAATATTGAGGTTGATAATAGTGGTGGAATATATCTTTTAGCAAGTCTTTGGAATGAAGGATATTCATATCAGCCAACCTCAATTCCTACACATTTAGATAATAGTCAATCACTACCAGCGATTGCTGCAATGGATGCGACAACTCAAGATGCAGGATTTAAAACATCTTATCTGTTAAAATACAATTCATCTACAGGTAGCTTAGTTTGGAATAAGCCCTTACAAGGCAATGTAAATTTTCTACTACGTCAAAGTGATTCTCAGATGATGTGTATGGATTCATCAAAAAATATTCATGCCATTTTAGGATTTAAAGCAGGAACGCATTTGGATGGTCTCATCACTGTTCCTTCAAGTTTCAGTAGTACTTATCAATATTACTTAGTAAAATTTAATTATGATAATACCACTGGGAATATGACACCCGCAACTCCTGTCCTTCTGCCTATTACAGGAAGTCTTTATCCAGGACTTGAACACGGTAAAGTAAATATGGTATATGATGAAACTTTGAGTCGTTATTATTTAGCTGGAACAAGAGGTAGTGCGGGTAATCTGATTGATTTTTCCTTTAATAATATTTCTTTTACAAAGGAAGCATATCTCTTGGCATTTAATGTGAATGGAACAGTCATAACAGAAGGTTGGAGAAAAGAAATTGAGGCTGGCAATACAAATTCTGATGAAGAAATTCATTCAATCATTAAAGATGCTAACTCTTCTGATATTTATGTATCTGGACGGTATTTTTCGGTAAATTCAACAGCTACTGTAGGAAATTATACTTTTCCAGCGACGTCCTATAATGGACATGTTCCCTTTGTTGTAAAGTTAAATTCAGCCGGAAATGTTCAATGGTCTAAGATCGCAGACGGGGCACCGGGAACTGTTGGCAACACTACTTATGCTTTCACAAAAGGAAGACTTGCACAAAATGGAAATGAAATTGGTTTCGCACATGGAAGCTGGGGAAGTGCTTGGGGAAGCTACAATATGACCAGACCAAGCGGTGATCGAGCAGATCCAATCCTTGTTCGTTTAAACAAAGATTCGGGAGCAGTCTTGGGAATGGGTGACGTTCTTAGTAATCAAGGAACTGTAGACGAGTTTACTGCAATAGCAGTAGATAATGACGGAAATTATGTTTTGGGTGGTTTTTTCCATCAGCAGTTGTTTACAGATGCCAATGATAATGTACCAACTATGGCTATAAATGTTACAGCTGGTAAATCTCAAAATTTCTTTACAAAATATGCTAAATCTGCATGTAGCAATTTATCTGTAGAAGAAACTGCTGTTGAGGCAGGTTTACAGTTTTATCCTAATCCTGTTCAGGATTTTCTTACGATTAAAAGCAAAAATAATTCGGAAAGCTATGAAGTGTATTCTTCTGTGGGGCAAAGTGTTTTAAGAGGAAACTTAGGGAATACGAATGCACAGATTAATATGGGTGCTTTGACTGCTGGAGTTTATTATGTGAAAGTGAAGACTGAGAAGGCTGTGGTGACGGAGAAGGTGGTGAAGAAGTAGTTACGAGCGTGACGCTCTTATCAGCAGTGGAATTGATAACATTGTAGTTTTTAGAATGTTTGATTTTTATGAAGACTGCCCACACGAAAGGATTCGTGCGGGAGCGGAGGGACTACATTCAAAACACCCATAAATATTCCACTACCTAAGATAATTAAAATCTGGAAGGTTTTGTAGTTCCTGTTTTTTACTGATTAAATTTTCAATATCTGAAATAAACAATTTAAGATTTTCGAACTTTTTTAAAGGATCTGTTTCATAATCAGTTATGACATATATCTCTTGCCTACTTCCATCGTTAAAAAGCAAAGTGTACGTCGTTGTGTATAATTGCATCTTAACTTTCTGTTCTTGATCTACGACATAAACTTTTTCACCAAGCTTGCTAATTTTATTTTTCCTGTATGATTTTACCAAATTCTCTTTTTCTGAATCAGAAACAGAAAACTTTACTATAGGGTCATTACCTCCATAATTATTAATCCTATACTCTCCCTTAAATAAGTTTATTTTAGTTATGGAATTGTCATCAATATATACAGAAGTCAAGTGCCGTGTTGACTTCGAACAACTTATCAATAAAGTAAGTATTAAAAAAATATGTTTCATTTTGTTAATCCCAAATATTTATAAATTGGGGCATATTACCCCCGCTGCTACACGAATCCCTTCGTGTGGCTTTTTCTTTTAAAAAACCAATTTCTAAAATTGTTATTTTATTTATCTTTATAAAAACATAATGATGAGTAGAAATTACAAATCTTCCGCTGGCAAAGTCTGGCGACTTTAAGCAAGATCTTTACAAAGATATTGACACCTGCCGTAATATTGTAAGTGATAAAGTGAATACGATCTTGACGCTCACACCAGCAGGATAAAGGTTTTTACTTTTACGAGTGTAGTATTATTTCAGAATTAATTTCTAAAATCTTCTGTCAAATCGCCCTTCAGTTACGGTGATAATGTTACCAGCACTGTTCTTTGCTTTAAACTGAAATGTACCGGAAATAATTTTTTTTGACCTGTCAAATTTTGTGAGCGTTATGGAGCCCGTATTGTTGCTGCCGTCTGTATAGTAACCATTACCGCCGTTTTTAATTACAGCGTGATTCTCGTAAATACCGTTGAGAGGGTAAGTTCCTGTTGTAATTGCCTGCATTGAATTAATATCCATTTCAATTGCATGTGAACTTGGGTTTTGATAGTTCCTCAAAGTAATAGTCATTATCTCCCTGCCAGTTATAGGATCAGATTGCAGATATGTATTATTTCCACCTTGTATAGCACTTGAACTCTCGACTTTAGCAACCCACACTTTGCCGTCAAACAGTGCACCTCCCGTGTTTTTTCCAGATTGAGTGGCTTCCGGCAGTACATCTGTGTCCTGATTGCGATCACAAGAATACAGAAATAGTATTGATAAAGTAATAAAGAAGACTTTTTTCATATTTGTAATATTTATGTTAACTTTTCAAAATTAATACATTATTAAACAATGTCAGATTAATTTGTTATGAATTTATTTATTATTAAACCAGAAACTGTAAACAACTTACAATTATATTCTTTTTTGTAAAGCCTTCAGACTTTGAGCAAGATTTTCACTGAAGATATTGAAAACTGCCGGAATTAAAAATCAATTCATAACCGCCGCTGCTACACGAATCCTTTCGTGCGGCGAGTTGAGGTTGTTGAAGTTGGTTCGGTTACTAAATTTTCAGTATCTTTATGATGGAGCATTAACTGTCTAAAAGTCGGGAGACTTTGCGAAGCGGGAAATTTATAAAATGAAAAATATTTTTACAGCACTTTACATTTTACTTGCAAACTGCAGTATAGTTTTTGGTAAATCATTAACGGTAAAAATTGATACATTGCATTTTCATGATGACAGAATCGTAAAATATGAAAATTTTGAAAGTAAGCTGATTAGTATTCAGAACTTAGATCTTGAAATTCCTAAAGAAAACAGTTCGTTTATATGGTCTGACAATATTTTGACTACTGTAAAACAGAGTAGTAATTTGAAAACCCTAAACCCAACCGGTTTTCTGAGCAAATTACTTGAGGAAAAATTTCTTTCAAAATATAAAAAGAAGTATCAGTATAGGGTTCTGAACAGTTATTTAGATTCAGAAATTCAAGCTGTTAATGTTTTTTTTCATGCTGATAGCGGGTCGGAATATTCTACAGATGATTTTATATTGCTTTTTGTTTTTAAAGAATCAATTCTAAAATCAATCACTCAAATATACAACCAAAGGTCCGGGTTGGGAGCCGGCAGAGAGTTAAAGATAAAACACTTCAAAGACAAAATATTTTCCCTGCATGATGCTTTAAAATTTTCCGATTCCAGTGGAGATCAACCCCAAACAGCAACTTGTAAATTTATGATATTGAGTACAGGACTTATAAGATTGCAGAAGCGATAGATAAGATTATAGCCTAGCCACACAAAGCATCACGGGAGAAGATGGTGAAGAATAGACACTATTTTGACGCTAGCACTATTAACACTGTAGTTTTTAGAATGTTTAGCTTTTAAAGACTTACCACACGAAAGGATTCGTGCGGCAGCGGAGGGGTCAGGAGCGTAAAGCTCGCACCAGTTTAAGATTACAAATATTATAACTCAATAGTGATTATGAAAAAATTTACCTATTTGCTTTTAATCCTATTTACATGGTCTTTACATGCTCAGAATTCGATAGATAAAAAATTGCTTCAAGGGTGTAAACAAAAATTTTCGAAGAAAAAATGCATATCAGATGAAGATGATGACAAAATTGCATTCTATCTTGATCATTGCCCTAACAAATTTGGAGTAGTTAAAAATAATGGATGTCCATTTCCCGACGACGATCTCGATGGTATTGAAAATCAACATGACGCATGCCCAAAAGTTTCAGGACCTTTTGCAAATAATGGATGCCCATGGCCCGACACAGATAACGATGGTATATTAGATAAAGATGATGAGTATCCTTTGATTCCATCAAATTGTGATGTAATTTATGCTGAAAGAAAAAAACAGGTTGAAGATTTTAAAAAAACCTATGTTGTAGTTCCCTTTGAAGAATCTGCTATGAAAAACATAATAGACCTCGTGGAAAGCAAACATATTTTAACTGAAAGCATAGCAGTTGTTCTTTACGAATACGGACATGGATCAAATGATCACGGACCTTGCCCCAAATTTTTCTTAAATGAAAAAGCATTATTTCTATATCAAAAAACATGGACATTGGAATCCTTAAAATATTTGCAGAAAAAATTAAACAAGAACATTTTTTTTCTTATTAAAGGCCCCTGGAATACTTCTGAATTTTTAACAGATCAACTTTTTACAGAACACGTGTACAGTGATAATAATTTCTCAAATTTTGATTTTATCCGACAGTTCCCAAAAACAAGAATAAATGATAAAGATGCGTACTACATTCCTAAAAGCAACTCAAAAGTTCAATCTACCTTTTCAGAGATTGAGATTTCATCCTTTTGGCTGGATGGTAATAATTATAGAATTGATGATAGAAAAAACCGTTCTTATATGCATAAATCTTACGAATTACTTGACGGTAAATTAGTGCTAAAACTTTATGAATGGAGGATAAAAGACGGATACATCAAAGAACGGTTCCCAAAATAAAAAATTGCATATTCTGTAATCTAAACGAGAATATTAACTCCAGGCAACTCAAAGCCTCCCGACTTTGAGCAAGATTTTCACAAAAGATATTGAAATCTGCCGAAATAAAAATCAATCAATAAACCCAGCCACAATTTTATCCACAATCACCTGCGCCAGTTTTTCCTTGCTTTGATGCGTCCATCCGGCGATGTGTGGAGTGACAATAGCTTTTTCAGAGTTTAAAAGATAATCTAAATCATCATTTTCACCTGTGCTGAGCGAAGACGAAGCATCTAATTTTTCAAACGATGCTTTTTCATATTCCAAAACATCGAGGCAGGCACCTTTTACCTTTCCTGATTTTAAAGCTTCAACTAAATATTTCGTTTCAACGTTTTTGCCTCTCGCTGTATTGACGAAATAGAAATCATTTTTCATTTCTGAATTAAATTTCTCATCAATCAGATAATGCGTTTCACTGTTTAAAGGAATGTGAAGACTTAAGATCTCAGCTCTTTCTTTCAACTCTTCCAAACTGACCTGAGTGGCAAATTCATCTGAGAGATCTGGCAAAATATCGTGAAAGATCACCTCACAACCAAACCCTGAAAGTCTTTTTGCAGTGGCTTTTCCCATATTTCCGTAGCCAATTAAACCAACGGTTTTTCCAAGCAGTTCGTCGCCACGGTTTTCTTCACGCAGCCAGATTCCGTTTTTTACTTCACTGGAGGCGATGAACAGGCGGTTCATTAAAATTAAAAGCATTCCGACAACGTGTTCAGCAACAGAATCGCGGTTTCCTTCGGGAGAATTGATGAGTTGAATTCCCAGTTTCTCAGCAACAGGAATGTCGATATTTTCCATTCCTGCTCCTACTCTGGCGATGAATTTGAGATTTTTGCCGTGCTCAAGAAAGTTTTTATCCAAAGGAATTCTGCTCCGGATAATCACGCCATCATAGTTTTGAATTTTAGCACAGACCTCATCGTAGGAAGACGTAAAATCCTCTTCAAGAATAAAGTTTTTGGCTAAAAGCTGTTCGGTGATTAGGGGGTGGTTTTTGTCTAAAAGTAAGATTCGCATGATCTCAGATTGCATTTAAAAATAAACGGAAGAAAAATTCTTCCGCTGTTATTTATGATTCGATTTCTCCAGAAAACAATTTCTTCAGTTCCACAGAATCTGTTGGTTTCATTCTGCCTGAAAGAATCAGCGAAAGCTCCTTTCTTCGCAAAGCAGCAGCATGTCTTTCTACTTCAATTTCGGTTTCAGGTTCCATGTCTGGAATTGGGATGGGTCTGTTGAATTCATCCACGGCCACAAAAGTGTAAATCCCTTTGTTGGTTTGAATTTTCTTGTGATTGATAGGATCATCCAACCAAACATCCACATAAATTTCCATTGAAGTTGAAAATGCGCGGGAAACTTTCGATTCCATGACAACAATTCCGCCTTCAGGGATTGGATGATCGAAAGACACATGATTTACAGATGCCGTTACCACTCTTCTTTCGCAGTGTCTTGTTGCGGAGATGGATGCACATCTGTCCATTCTTGCCAGTAACTCGCCACCGAAAAGGTTTCTCAATTGGTTGGTGTCGTTGGGAAGAACGATATTCGTCATAACCGTAAGAGATTCTGACGCTTTTTTTATTTTTTCCATTTAGATTTTCTTTTTTTAGGATACCATTTTCTTGGTGTATGTTTTCGGATAGAATCCTTTCTGATAGAATCTGTTTTCAGAGAATCTGCTTTGAAAGCGGCTCTTTTAACAGAATCCGAAATTTTCAGTTGAGCAGAATCCTGTTTAGTGAGAACTATTTTTTCTATGCGTCTCGTTTTGGTCTGTGCAGAAATGCTGTCGAAAGATTTATTACCGAAGATCAGATCCTTTTGTGTAATTCCCAGATAAATCAAGCCTGCAAGAGGGATTGCGATAAGGAAAATCCACAAAATAGATTTGCTGAATTGATAATCTTTTTCTTTTGTGCTTGCTTCAATTAATTTTTCACCATCGCTGATATCTGAAAAACGGATCTCTTCCAAACCATAAAAATCCGGATGATCTGAGGCCAATCTTTTACCGAAAAATGCAATCCCACTGTCACCCTGCTCGATTTGTCCAAAGTTTTGGATTTCGAGAGAATGGTCTGCCTGAAGTTTTTTCTTCCAGAAATCAGTCTGAATCTGGAGTTCATTTTTTGCCGCCTCAAAACCAATTCCCTTTTGAGAAGCAATGTAACTGATCAGATCGTCAGACTCTGCGAGATAATCTACTTTAAAAGCAATCTGGCTGGATGGCGGAAGGATGCTGCCGTTTTCAGGATCGAGTTTTGCCTTGGAATTTTCGAGGTAAAACACACCAAATCCTGCTACGGTAACGCTTCCGTGCTTTTTCAGATATTCTAAAATGTATGCTGAAATATTCATTTGGCGACAAATTTATGATTTTTTCGTGACTTTTTTAAGTTTTAAATGAAATGAAAAAGACTGCCGAAACAGTCTCTCAAATTAATTCTAAATTACTTAGAAAGGTATAAAAAATGATTTGGTGTTTTATTGAATTTTCCAGCTGATGCCAAACATAAAGTTGGTTCCCGCCTGAGAAAAGTAAACCGGACCGTTGTAAACATAGCCGTTGTTAACGTATTTCTGATCCAGAATATTATTGACCAAAAGCTTTAAAGCGATTTCCTGTTTTTTAATTTTAAAATCATACTGCGCATTGAAATCTGTCAGCAAATAATCTTCAAGCTGCAGATCCTGAGTTTGGGTATTGTCTAAATACTGCTTTCCGACATACTGATTGGTCAGGATAAACTGGAAATTTTTTACAGGACTGTATTTCAACGTTAAATTGGCAATTAAATTCGGCGAAAAAGAAATTTTCGTGTCTCCCAGATTCTGAATTCCCGATGTATTTTCAATCTTGAAATCTAAATTCTGATTTTGGCTCGCACTTACGTTTGCTGAAATTTCAAGCTGTTTTGTGACCTTTGCCAAAGCGCCCACTTCAATTCCACGTCTGTAACTTTTACCGGAATTGGTTCTGATAAATTCTCCGATATTACTGATCTGTCCGTTTAAAACCAACTGATTCAGATAATACATATAATAAAGATTTGCTGTAAAAGCTACTTTACCAAACTGCTTTTCAAATCCGGCCTCAAAGTCGTGAAGTTTTTCAGATTTTACATCGTTGTCTGAAATTAAATCGTCACGATTAGGCTCGCGCTGTGCGTGGGCGTAAGAAATAAATACTTTTCCGCCACCGATTTTATAATTTACACCGGCTTTTGGATTGAAAAATAACCAGTTTTTTTTTAAATCAGCTCCCTCAAAATCTCCCTCCTGAAGAATTTTGGTATCGTAATCAATATTTCTGATCTGAAGGTCTCCAAAGAATTCAAAATTATTGACAGTAACTAGAGCTTTTGCAAAACCAGCAACTTCATTCTTCACCGAACGGTTTCGGTAATATTCAGATTCTACAATCTGAGGATTGAAAACATCAGTTACATTTCCGTAATGTCTTCCATAGTACTGATTTCCGACAACGCCAAAATTCAGATCTAAATTTTCAAATTTCCCGTACAATGTAGAAACAACGCCGTAGAAATCATTATTCAGCCATTTTTTTCTGATAAAATCTGAATACTCTTCGCCATTAATATCCGGAAGATTGTATCTCGCAAAAGGATCGCCCTGCTTGTAATTTTCGTAGTATCCACGGCCTTTAGTGTAATGAAGCGTAGTTTCGAGGCTCCAGTTTTCATTTAAACCCTGTTCCCAAAGTAACTGATAGTGATTTTGTCTGTAGTTGTCTGTTTCGTTATCGTAAAATCCAACAATATTTTCCCAATTGGCATCATAAATTGCACCTGAAAAATTATATCTTGGATTGGTTTCCCAGGTTTTTCTGTCTACCCCGTTCCATGCCTGATAGGTTTTTTCTTTTCCACCAAAGGTCATCAGACGGAGTTTGGTCATTCCTTCTTCAAATAAAGCTGTAAAATTATATGAATGCAAATCAGATGAAGCACGGTCGATAAATCCATCGGAATGAATGTGAGAATAACGTCCCATCACAGAAAGGCGGTCTTTCCAGAATTTCCCAGAACCTATTTCCGCAGAATATTTATAAGTATTAAATGAACCATAACTGTCATCAGTCTTAAAATAAAACTTCTCTTCAGGCTCTTTAGAAATAATATTGATGCTTGCTCCAAATGCTGAAACTCCGTTGTTTGAAGTTCCCACACCACGCTGAATTACAACCTGCGACGCCGAACTCGTAAGATCCGGTACATTCACAAAAAAAGTTCCCTGACTTTCAGAATCATTAAACGGAACACCGTTCATCATCACATTAATTCCCCTTCCGGCAACCCCACGAATCCTAAAACCTGTGTATCCAACGCCATTTCCGGCATCTGAAGTGGAAATAACTGAAGTCTGGTTTTTCAGTAACATCGGAAGATCCTGCCCGAGATTTTTGCTGTCGAGATCTTTCTGTACACTGATAATTTCTTTGGCAACAGGAAGTCGCCTGGTAAAGCTCACGGCTTCAATATCTCTTACAGCAACGGTGTCTGCAATTTGAGCATTCAGAAAATTGGCGGCTACGGTAAGCCCTAAAAAAACAAATCCTTTCATTCTTATAAATTTTTAAAATTTAATTGAATAAAAGGGGCGATTATGGATAAGTAATGAGTAATTGGTAATAAGTAATATTTAATGATTGCGCATTACCTATTACTGATTGCTCATTTTTAATTTCCCTAAACAGCATTACCTGTTCCAGGTTCATTGGGTATAATCTCAGCTCCGGTTGGGGCACCCCTTTAATTTCATCGGCAAAAGTAATACTTTTTAAGATACCTTCGGAAAATATTTTTACCTGTAAGGCTTGTTGTGAATATCGATGTAATAATAGTTGACATCATCTTGGGTTACTTCAAACATATTCCCGAGTTTCCAGCTGTAATTTCGTTTGATATCTCTGTACTCGAAAGGTATGATGGTCTTGCCATTCACATCAATTATTCCGAATTTATCATTGTTTGCGGCTATAATCATGGGGTTTGCCACGTCATTGGTTTCCATTACAAACAGAAAATCGTAGGAAGGATAGATCGTGAACTGTTTTTTATCAGCAGGATTTACAAACCGACCATCTTCAATTAAACCGTACTTTCCATTCAGGCGGTAAGCATGGAATCGGGCTTTTTTATATTCTGCCTTGCAAACTCCCAAATCTGCAGGTTTGTAGGTATAAACAATTTTTCCGGACATGTTGATCCTGTACGAAACTCCGTCTTTATCTACTGTGGCGTAGTTTTTTGAAGCAAATTTCCTGGCTTTTTCATTGGGCGAATATAAAAGATTGCAGTCTTCACCGAAAAACAAAGCGATATGATATTCTGGTTGAATCACAAACTTTCCGCTTTGATTGACATAGCCAAATTTACCGTTCTTCTTCTGAGGAATAAGCACCGGAACTTCTTCGTCCAAAACAATTAGATCTTTCGGTTTTGTTTCATTAGACAATGTCTTTTTAACAGCAGTTTTTTTTACTACAGATTTTGATAAAGGCTTGGATTTTAAATTTTTAGATTGCGAACTAAAGAATAAACTGAATAAGGTAAATGCCAATAAGGTCATTTTGGAATAAATTTTAAGAGTCATCATTTTTAGTTTTATGCAACAAATTTAATAAAATAGAATTTATAAAACTCATATTTATAAACAATCTAAATAATGTTGTTCTTTAAAAAAATTATAATTTCGTAAATTTGGAAACAATTTTAACCCTTTGGCTGTGTGCAATCGTTTTAGAGATAATACTTTGTAACTTTTCTACATCCGAAAGCTCAATGTAAAGAGAAGACCCTAAAGTGTACAGTTTTCCGGTCCCGATCCATTCTTTGTGAGCAAAAACCAAACCAGAGAATCTGCTGAACAGTAAAATCACTCAGCACATTTAACCAGAATTTAACAGTCTGTAGCAGATATATCTCTACAGATTTTAATAATAAGATTGAAAAGACTTCTAGAATTATGAATATGTATCAGGATTACATCCAGGAAATTGAAGAGAGAAAAAGCCAGGGCCTCCACCCAAAACCTATTGACGGTGCAGAATTGCTGAGCGAAATTATTTCGCAGATCAAAGACACATCAAACCAATACAGAGCTGATTCTCTCAAATTTTTTATTTACAACACTTTACCGGGAACCACAAGCGCTGCTGTAGTGAAAGCCCAATTTTTAAAAGAGATTATTCTTGGTGAACCTGTAGTAGAAGAAATTACACCAACTTTCGCTTTCGAATTGCTTTCGCACATGAAAGGCGGCCCGTCAATCAAAGTTTTGCTTGATCTGGCTTTAGGAAATGACGAAGCTGTTGCAAAACAGGCTGCTGAAGTTCTTAAAACTCAGGTATATCTTTACGATGCAGACACAACCCGTCTGAAAGATGCTTATGAGGCCGGAAATGTAATTGCTAAAGATATTCTGGAAAGCTATGCAAAAGCGGAATTCTTCACTAAACTTCCGGAAGTTGCAGAAGAAATTAAAGTAGTAACATTTATTGCCGGTGAAGGTGATATTTCTACCGATTTGTTGTCTCCTGGAAATCAGGCTCACTCAAGATCAGACCGTGAACTTCACGGAAAATGTATGATTACGCCTCAGGCTCAGGAAGAAATCAAAGCTTTACAGGCTCAACATCCGGATGCAAGTGTAATGCTTATCGCAGAAAAAGGAACAATGGGTGTTGGTTCTTCAAGAATGTCTGGCGTGAATAACGTGGCACTTTGGACAGGAAAACAGGCGAGCCCCTATATTCCTTTCGTGAATATTGCTCCAATTGTTGCAGGAACTAACGGTATTTCTCCAATTTTCTTAACTACAGTTGACGTAACCGGAGGTATCGGAATCGACCTTCAAAACTGGGTAAAGAAAACGGACGAAAACGGAAATCCTGTCCGTAATGAAAATGGCGACATCGTTTTGGAAGAAACTTATTCTGTAGCTACAGGAACTGTTCTTACGATCAATACTAAAGAAAAAAAATTATACAACGGAGAAACTGAACTGAAGGACATTTCAAAATCATTCACACCTCAAAAATTAGAGTTTATAAGAGCCGGTGGTTCTTATGCAATTGTTTTCGGTAAAAAAATCCAGACTTTTGCGGCTCAGACTTTAGGAATTACGGCTCCTACGGTTTTTGCACCCTCTAAAGAAATTACAAAGGAAGGTGCAGGTCTTACGGCAGTTGAAAAAATCTTCAACAGAAACGCTGTAGGTGTAACGCCGGGAAAAGTTTTACACGCAGGTTCAGACGTTCGTGTTCAGGTAAATATCGTTGGTTCTCAGGATACCACAGGTTTGATGACCGCTCAGGAACTTGAATCTATGGCTGCAACCGTGATTTCTCCAATCGTTGATGGCGCTTATCAGTCGGGATGTCACACTGCTTCGGTTTGGGATAAAAAAGCGCAGGCTAATATTCCTAAATTAATGAAATTCATGAACGATTTCGGAGTAATCACTGCCCGTGACCCGAAAGGTGAATACCACGCAATGACAGACGTTATTCACAAAGTTCTGAATGATATTACGATTGATGAATGGGCCATCATCATCGGAGGTGACTCTCACACGAGAATGTCTAAAGGGGTAGCTTTCGGAGCCGATTCGGGAACTGTAGCGCTTGCTTTGGCAACCGGTGAAGCTTCCATGCCGATTCCTGAATCTGTGAAAGTAACTTTCAAAGGAGACATGAAACAGCATATGGATTTCCGTGATGTTGTGCACGCAACTCAGGCTCAGATGTTGAAGCAATTCGACGGAGAAAATGTTTTCCAGGGAAGAATTATTGAGGTTCACATCGGAACTTTACCTGCAGATCAGGCATTTACATTTACAGACTGGACTGCCGAAATGAAGGCTAAAGCTTCTATCTGTATTTCTGAAGACGAAACATTAATCGAATCACTGGAAATTGCAAAAAGCAGAATCCAAATTATGATCGACAAGGGTATGGATAATCACAATCAGGTTCTTCAGGGATTAATTGACAAAGCAAATAAGAGAATCGAAGAAATCAGAACAGGTGAGAAACCAGCTTTGACTCCGGATGCCAATGCAAAATATTATGCAGAAGTTGTGGTAGATCTTGACGCTATTGTTGAGCCAATGATTGCTGACCCAGATGTAAACAACGACGATGTTTCTAAAAGATACACACACGATACCATCAGAGACCTTACGTTCTACGGTGGCGTGAAAAAAGTTGACCTTGGCTTCGTAGGATCATGTATGGTTCACAAAGGCGATTTGAAAATCGTTTCTCAGATGTTGAAAAATATCGAAAAGAAAAACGGTAAAGTAGAATTCAACGCACCACTGGTTGTGGCTGCTCCTACTTACAACATCATCGACGAGCTGAAAGCTGAAGGAGATTGGGAATTTTTAGAGAAATATTCAGGTTTTGAATTCAACGACAGTGCTCCAAAAGGTGCTGCCCGTACAGAATACGAAAACATTATGTATTTGGAACGTCCCGGCTGTAACCTTTGTATGGGTAACCAGGAAAAAGCTGAAAAAGGAGACACTGTTCTGGCAACTTCTACCCGACTTTTCCAGGGAAGAGTGGTTGAAGATTCTGAGCGTAAAAAAGGTGAATCTTTATTGGCATCGACTCCGGTAGTTGTTTTATCAGCAATTATGGGAAGAATTCCAAGCATTGAAGAGTATAAAGCTGCTGTAGAAGGCATTGACTTGACGTCTTTTGTTCCGTCTATCAAAGAGTTGGTGACTGTTGGTCATTAATTGATTTTTAAATAAAAGTCTAAAGGCTTTTTAATATATAAATGGAAGATTTCTTTTTGAAGTCTTCCATTTTTGTTTAGAATCTTTCCATTTAAGAGCAGTTGTGATTATTTTAACTTATGTCAACATCACAATTTTCAATTTTTCCTTAAATTGATAGGTATAAAAAAATATTGATTATTCATTTTATTCATACCGCTTAATATTGGTCGGAATGGAATTTGATAAAATAATACAGTTAAAAAAAATTGTTTTAAAATTAATGATGATGAGTAAACGATATGTTTAAACTCATTTATTTAATTATTTTTAAACAGATATCAGACTTAAAGATTCTTGTTCAGATCAAAATACTGTATTCAGATTGATAAAAGGTTTTTAATTAAAACAGAAAATTCACCAACAGAAAAAATTAAAACAGATATGACTTTCGACATCGACATGATTAAAAAAGTGTACGAACGCTATCCTGAACGTATTGCAGCAGCAAGAGAAATTACAGGAAAACCGTTGACACTGTCAGAAAAAATTCTTTACACCCACCTATGGGAAGGAAACGCAACAAAAGAACATGAGAGAGGAAACTCCTACGTAGATTTCGCTCCGGACAGAGTGGCAATGCAGGATGCCACGGCTCAGATGGCTCTTTTACAGTTTATGCAGGCAGGAAAAGCTAAAGTTGCTGTTCCGTCAACTGCTCACGCCGATCACCTGATTCAGGCGAGAGTAGGTGCTGAAGCAGATTTGCAGGAAGGAATCAATAAAAACTCAGAAGTTTTCAATTTTCTAAGTTCGGTTTGCGACAAATACGGAATTGGTTTCTGGAAACCGGGAGCCGGAATTATCCATCAGGTTGTTCTGGAAAACTACGCATTCCCAGGAGGAATGATGATTGGAACCGATTCTCACACGGTAAACGCAGGAGGATTAGGAATGGTGGCCATCGGTGTTGGTGGCGCTGATGCCGTTGACGTTATGGCCGGAATGGCCTGGGAATTGAAAATGCCAAAATTAATCGGTGTAAAATTAACCGGAAAAATGTCTGGCTGGACTTCCGCAAAAGATGTAATTCTAAAAGTTGCCGGTATTCTTACCGTAAAAGGTGGAACGGGCTGCATCGTTGAATATTTTGGCGAAGGCGCTGAGTCTCTTTCCGCAACCGGAAAAGGGACAATCTGCAACATGGGAGCTGAAATTGGGGCCACAACTTCCACCTTCGGATACGATGATTCGATGAGAAGATATCTTGCTTCCACAGGAAGACAGGATGTTGTGGATGCAGCAGACGCAATTGCAGAACATTTAACGGGTGATGCAGAAGTGTATGCAAATCCTGAACAGTATTTTGATCAGGTTATTGAGATTAATTTATCTGAATTAACGCCGCACCTCAACGGACCGTTCACACCAGATTTAGCTACACCAGTTTCTGAATTTAAAGCTAAAGCTGAAGCCAACGGATGGCCACTTGAAGTGGAATGGGCATTAATCGGCTCATGTACCAACTCGTCTTACGAAGATTTATCAAGAGCAGCTTCAATTGTGGAAGATGCCGTGGCTAAAGGCGTAAAACCTAAAGCTATCTTAGGAATCAATCCAGGTTCTGAGCAGGTGAAATTTACTGCGGAAAGGGACGGATTTTTAAATTCATTCAGAAAATTTGAAAATACAAGAATTTTCACCAATGCCTGCGGACCGTGTATCGGGCAATGGGACAGAGAAGGCTCTGAAAAAGGTGAGAAAAACTCAATCATCCACTCTTTCAACAGAAACTTTGCGAAAAGAGCAGACGGAAACCCAAATACACACGCTTTTGTAGCGTCTCCGGAAATGGTTGCAGCTGTGGCAATTTCTGGTAGATTGGATTTTAACCCGATTACCGATACTTTAACAAACGAAGCTGGTGAGCAGATAAAATTAAACGAACCAAGCGGCTCAGAATTACCATCAAAAGGTTTTGCTGTGGATGATAACGGTTACCAGGCACCTTCAGAAGATGGTTCCAGCGTTCAGGTTAATGTAAGCCCTACTTCAGACAGACTTCAGTTACTGGAAGAATTCCCCGCCTGGGATGGTAAAAATATTACCGGAGCGAGAGTTTTAATTAAAGCTTTCGGAAAATGTACCACGGATCACATTTCTATGGCAGGACCGTGGTTAAAATACAGAGGTCATTTGGATAATATCTCAAACAACATGTTGATAGGAGCCGTAAACGCTTACAACATGGAAACCAACAGAGTTAAAAATCAGTTAGATGGCGCTTATGGCGAGGTTCCTGCGGTGCAGAGAGCGTACAAAGCAGCCGGAATTCCTTCGATTGTAGTGGGAGATCAGAACTATGGTGAAGGTTCTTCAAGAGAGCACGCTGCGATGGAGCCCAGACATCTGGGTGTAAAAGCGGTCTTGGTAAAATCGTTTGCCAGAATTCACGAAACCAACCTGAAAAAACAGGGGATGCTGGGCTTAACGTTCGCCAATGAAGCAGACTATGATAAAATTCTGGAAGATGACGTGGTGAACTTCTTAGATTTAGACCAGTTTGCTCCGGGAAAACAGCTGACTTTAGAATTTTTTCATACCGATGGAACTAAAGATACCGTTATGGCAAATCACACCTACAATGACCAGCAGATTGACTGGTTTAAGGCAGGTTCTGCTTTGAATTTGATTAAGCAGCAGGAGAACTAAGGTTTTAGTTTCATAAAAAAATAAAATTAGCTACCTATTCCGTCCGATATTTTTCGGGCGGAATTTTCTCTTAAAAATATTTATCTTTACAGCATAGACAGATGATATGCCACTTTTCCAGAAAACGATAATCAACAAGTATTTAAAGACTCAAAACGCCAGAGAACTGCAGCAGCAATGGGAAATCTTCCATGCGCATTTTCACAACCCTGTGATTCAGGAGAACATCAGAAGTTCTAAAGAAGAACAGTATCAGGGTGAATTTCTGATAGACCTTTTTGTGAAAGTTTTAGGCTACACCAAAAATCCAACCCCGGATTTTAACCTCACCACCGAATACAAAAACATCAAAGACAGCAAAAAAGCAGACGGCGCCATCGTCATCAGCGGAAAAACTGCCGGCATTATTGAGCTCAAAGGTACCAACACCACAGACCTCGCCAAAATTGAAGACCAGGCTTTCGGGTACAAAAACAATCAGAAAGACTGCAAATACGTCATCACTTCCAATTTTGAAAAACTCAGATTTTATATTGATAATGCGATTGAACATTTAGAATTTAATCTTTTTGAGCTTATAGAAGAAGATTTTGAAGTGCTGTATCTTTGTCTTGCCTATCAGAATATTGCGGCAGACATTCCCGGTAAAATAAAAGACGAATCTCTAAGCCAAGAAGACGTTATCACCAAAAAACTGTACAAAGACTATTCACTTTTTAAACGCGAGCTTTTTCAGAATCTTCTGGTGCTGAATCCTGAAATTGACCAGCTTGAACTCTTTAAAAAATCCCAGAAACTGCTTGACCGTTTTCTCTTCCTCTTCTTTGGCGAAGACAGCGGTTTGCTTCCGCCCAACTCGGTGCGTATGATTCTGGAGCAGTGGGATAAACTGCGCGATCTTGACGAGTATGTTCCGCTCTACGACAGATTCAGGAAATATTTTATGTACCTCAATACCGGTTTCAAAGGAAAACAGTTTGATGTATTTGCCTACAACGGCGGATTATTTAAACCCGATGAAATCCTGGATACCATACAGATAGACGACCAGCTGCTGTACACGCACACTAAAAAACTGGCAGAATACGACTTTGAAAGTGAGGTTGACGTGAATATTTTAGGTCATATTTTCGAAAATTCTTTAAACGAAATTGACGAAATAAAAGCCCAGCTTGCCGGTGAAGTCATTGATAAATCTAAAACCAAACGCAAGAAAGACGGCGTATTTTACACCCCGAAATACATTACCAAATACATTGTAGAAAACACCGTTGGCAAACTCTGCACAGAAAAGAAAGCCGAAATAAAAATTGTGGATGAAGAGTATTTCACAGACAGAAAACGTCAGCTGAAAACCAAAGAAGCACTTTTGCTGAAACTGAAAACCTACAGAGACTGGCTTCTGCAAATTACCATCATCGATCCGGCGTGTGGTAGCGGCGCTTTTCTGAATGAAGCCCTGAATTTTCTGATGGCGGAACACAAATACCTCGACGAGCTGGAAACCAAACTCCTAGGTGGCGGTTTTGTCTTCCCGAATATTGAAAACAGCATTCTGGAAAACAATCTTTTTGGCGTAGACCTCAACGAAGAATCTGTAGAAATTGCCAAACTCTCGCTATGGCTGCGTACTGCCCAGCCTTACCGTAAACTGAACGACCTCAACAGCAACATCAAATGCGGAAACTCCCTCATCGACGATCCCGAAATTGCAGGTGACAAAGCTTTTAACTGGCAACAGGAATTCCCGCAGGTTTTTGCGAAAGGTGGTTTTGATGTGGTGATTGGGAATCCGCCGTATTTACGAGTTCAAGGACTAAGAGAAAATTACGAAACACTATCTTTTTATTATGAAAAAATTTATCAATCGGCTGTAGGAAGATTTGATATTTACGTACTTTTCATAGAAAAATCTTTTTCTTTAATAAACACATTTGGAATAGTTTCATTTATTCTACCTCATAATTTTTTAACAAGTGATTTTGGGAAAGGAATTAGGAAGTTTTTATATGAGAACAGAGCTTTAAATTCTATCGTTCATTTTGGATCTGAAATTGTTTTTGCCGACGCTTCAACTTACACTTGCATTCTAACCCTAACTACAGTAAATGATGTAGTAAAATTTGTAAACAATAGTCCCAAATCAATTATTGATCGATTAATTTTTTCGGATAAAGATTATATTTTTTTAGATACTGACAAATGGAATTTTAATAATAACGATTCAGAAATAGTCTTATCAAAGTTAAATATTAATCGTTTGAAAATAACTGATTTTTTTAAAGGTGTTTATCAAGGCATTGTTTCTGGCGACAATAATGCATTTTATCTTTATGAATGTAGAATTATTGGTAACTTTATTGAGGGTTACAACAAAATCCTTGAAGAGAGAATTCTAATTGAAAATAATTTAGTACGACCACTTGCAAACGGTAAAGATATCAACAAATATTTTTTTAAAGACTCACATTTATCAATCATTTATCCTTATGAATTAGAAAATGGAATAACGAAACTGATAAGCGAAGAGAATTTAAGCAATAACTACCCAAATTGCTACAGTTACTTTCAACAAATTAGGACTCGTTTAGTAGAGAGAGGAAGTAAATCGATGATTTATCCAAACTGGTATTCATTATGGAATTTTAGAAATATCCAAAACCAAAAAAATAAAAAGATTTTGACGCCAGATGTATGCTATGGCAGCAGTATGTATTTAGATTTTAATGGAGATTACTTTCATAATGATACGTCGTATGCACTTATTCTTAAAGAAAACTATGACGCTTTGTACAAATACTTTTTAGCTGTTTTAAATTCTAAACTGTGTTGGTTTTATTTGAAAAATACCAGTTCTGAACTTAGAGGAGGATATTTCAGATTCAAAACAAAATATTTGGAACCATTTCCTTTAACAGAAATCCCCCCTACTTACAAAAAATTTGAAGAAAAAGCCGACCAAATGCTATCCCTCAACAAAGAATTGCAGGAAGTCAATGGGAAATTCCAGAGAAATGTGAAGCGAGAATTTTCTATTGAAAAGCTCAGCAAAAAGCTGGAAAGTTGGTACAAATTTCCGTTTTCAGATTTTCTTACAGAACTTAAAAAACTAAAGGCAGAACTTTCTCTTTCCCAAAAAGCAGATTGGGAAGATTATTTCATCGCAGAACAGCAAAAAGCAATCGCCCTGCAATCTGAAATCACAAAAACCGATGCCGAGATTGATCAAATGGTGTATGCGTTGTATGGTTTGACGGAGGAGGAGATTGGGATTGTGGAGAATGCGTAATATTTTGTAATTTTACTGAAACACAATTAAAAATGGGTAGTACTGCAACAGATATCGATTCTCAAATTAAAATTTTAGAAGAAAGAGGATTAATTATACATGATTACGCAAAAACAAAAGAACTTCTATTAGATGTAGGATATTACAGATTAGGATTTTATTTCTACTATTTTCAAGATACAGAACATAATTTCGAAGAAGATATCTGCATTGACGACATTGTATCACTGTATTATTTTGATTTCGACATTAAAATGATGCTGCTGAGGTACATTTACAGAATTGAGGTTCACTTCAGAACACAGCTTGTCTATTATGTATCCAATTTTTACAGCGGAAATAATGCGTGGTATGCCGATCCAAAAATTGTAAACAATGATATCTTAAAGGAACTAAATAATATATACTACATTTTAAGGACAAATAACAATACTCTGATAAAACATCATCAAAAATATCCAGGAGATTCTTTTGCTCCAGCCTGGAAGGTTTTTGAATTTTTTACTTTTGGCCAAGTCTTTAAATTCTATTCCAATTTAAAAAATGTAGAGTTAAAGAAAAAAATTGCTGGAGTTTATGGTTTCAGAGATGTTGAACTGCTTAATAATTATCTAATTGCTATTATAAATATTAGAAATATCTGTTCTCATAATGGCATCCTTTTCGATTTTAATCAGCCCATTGGTATCAGAAGAATTCCCAATCTAAAATATAGAATTCAGACAGCTAATACTACAAATCTTAACGCTTCCATAAGGTTAATTCTTTTTATTTTAAGTAAAATTTCAATTAACAGATCCACCGAGCTGGAGAATAATCTCAAAGAATTATTTAAGAAAGGTAAAACAAAAAATCTGGTAGATAGAATTATAGCAAATAAAATTAAATTTGATATGTAACAAAATTGTTATATATTTGCAAAAGAAAGTGCCCTATCATACAATCTGCTATGACTGAGCACTATAAAATAAGAATTTTAGTCCCGGACATTTATGCTCCGGGATTTTTTTAGCTTTACAAAAGTCTTCTGAAATTTAATCCTGAAATTTTTTTGATTTTATAGATTACAAAATCTCTATTCCAGTTCGTCGAATAAAGTATTCAGAGATTCCGAGTACGTGGGATGCGAGAAAATAAATGTTGCTACATCTTTGGCAGGAATCTTTCCTTTCATCGCCATTTGAATGATGGAGGCTATTTCTCCGCCTTCAGTTCCGATAATTGCAGCACCTAAAATTAAACCTGAATCTTTATCTACAAGCGCCTTCCACAAACCTTGAGTTTCCGCAGATTCCAGACCACGCGTGATTCGTTTTCCGGCTATTTTTACAACCGAAAAATTTAGTTTTTTATCTTTGGCTTCCTTTTCAGACAGGCCTACTCTGCCCACCTGTGGATCTGTAAAAACTGTGTAGGGAATAATCCGGTCTTTTGTGGAAACATTTTTATCATTCAAAATATTATCGCTTACGATCACATAATCGTTGTAGGCGATATGCGTAAACTGCGGACCGCCCTTGATGTCTCCTAACGCGTAGACACCGCCAACATTGGTTTCCAGCTTAGAATTTACCTTAATGTATTCTTTATCGTCGGTTTTGATCCCTGCCTTTTCCAGATGCAGACTGTCAGCGTTAGATTTTCTTCCGGTGACAATTAAAAGATGTGTACCTTCGATCTGATGGTGTTTCTTTCCTTTGGTAAAATATAAGGTAATTCTATTATCCTTCTCATCCACTTTTTCAATATCGGCATTCAGATGGAATTTCAGTCCTTCTTCTTCTAATATTTTCTGGATATCGTTCGCAATATCCGCATCCTCATTAGACATAATCTGACCGGCTTTTTCCACAATTGTTACTTCACTTCCGAATCGGCTGTACATTTGGCCTAATTCCAATCCGATGTAGCCGCTTCCAATCACGATTAACTTTTCGGGAATCTCGGTCAGTTCGAGTATTCCTGTTGAATTGTACCATTTTACGTCATCAAGTCCGTCGATTTTTAGACTTGCAGGTCTGCATCCGGCGTTGATAAAAATGTAAGGTGCTGTAAATTCAAGAGTTTCCCCGTTTTCTTTTTGAACAGAAATTGTTTTTTCGCCACTGAATGATGCTGTTCCAATTATCAACTCAAGGTTTTCGGCTTCACCTAAGTTTTTCTTCACCCCTTTTCTCGAATCTTCTACAATTTTATTTTTCCTTTTCTGAGTAATTTCAAAATCTACCGACACCTCCGGAGCTGAAATCCCGTGTTTTCCGGCAGTTTTTATCTTGTGCATAACTTTAGCCGAAGCTATCAGTGTTTTACTTGGCGTACAACCGACGTTTACGCAGACGCCGCCCAGCATATCTTCAGATTTTTCGATAAGCACTGTTTCCCAGCCGGCACCGGATAATTTTAAAGCAAGTGGATTACCTGCCTGTCCGGAACCGATGATGATGGCGTCTCTTTTTATCATTTTAAAATTTTAAGGGTGGAAGTTTATTTATCGGTTTCAATTTTTATTCCTTTATTAATATGTTGATAAAATTTTGAGTAGATATTGATAATAAGTGCCGTAAAAAATTTTATTCAAAACAAGAAATTATCGTTTAACATCACTCATTAAAATTTAAACAATCAATTTTAGATGACTACTCAAATTTTCTTTTCTAAAACAAATATCCTGTAACAATTGCCAAAAATCTGCGTCTAACCCAGTATTAGAAAACCATCCATGAAAAAAACGCTTGTTACCCTCTCTATTTTAGGAAGTATTTTTGCACTCGCACAGGAAAAACCAACTGAAGCCCCCAAAGAAAAGCAAATTGATGGCGTAACCATCACCAAAACAAAAAAAGCAATCGAGCAGAAAGCCGACCGTACGATTTTTGATTTTTCTGAACAGGCGCACCTCAACAATGGCTCTGTAATGGAAGGCGTGAAAAAGCTTCCCGGTCTGGTAGCCTCTGAAATGGTGGGAATGATGTATCAGGGAAAGCCACTCGAAGTTTATATGGATGGCAGGCCCCTGAATATTTCAAGCAACGAACTTACTGCTTTTCTTGAAGGAATGCCCGCCAATTCGGTAGACAGAATCGAAGTGATTACTCAGCCTGGCGCAGAATTTCCGGCAACTTCGGGAGGTGCAATTATGAATATTATCACCAGCAAATCTGCGAAAAATTATCTCACTGCCGTCTACAATGGTGGTTACCGTTTTTCAAACTACGACAAATACAGAAGCAGATTCAATAATTCTATTTCACTAAATTCGAGAAACAAATGGTTTGGATGGCAGGTGAATCTGGGGCAGTACTACCGTGAAAGCCTTTCGGACTCGCAGTTTGATCTTTTAACAAAGAACCACTCCAGTTCTGTGGGAAGAACATATTATGTAAATTCCGCATTTACTTTTGAGCTTGGGAAAGACAGGTTACTGGTAAACTATGACGTGAGCCACAACAACAATAATTCTGATATTACAACAGATATTTTCCTGAACGGCGGAAGCACAACAGATTACCTGAGCAACTCTGAAGGTCTTAGACAGGAAGTTTCGGCAACATATCAGAAAAAATTTGATGATAAAAACAAGAAACTTGATTTCAAATTTACTTTCAACGACAGCGATTCTGAATTCAGTCAAAAAAACGCTGCCAATTTATCGTTTTTCGATCTTGAAAACTCATCAAAATTTAATCTTTATAATTTTAAAGTAGATTATTCCCAACCATTGAAGATTTTGGATGAAGGAAAAATGAGCTTTGGTGCACTTTACGATCAGCAGGATTTTCAGGCTTTGAACAGAAGTACCGTAAATCTTGATTACTCAAGACAGACACTTGCCGGATATTTGGAATTTCAGGCAACATTGAAAAAGTTTGATTTCATTGCCGGAGCAAGAGCAGAAAACTACGATATTACCGGAATTACGAGAGCTTTAGACAACACGGTAACTTTAGTTCAGAAAGATTTGATTCCGTTTAAAAAATTTAAAGTGTTTCCAAATGCGAGTATTCAGTACAATTTGATGAAGCAGCTTTTTGCCAATTTGAATTACAACAAAAAAATCACCTTACCAAGTATTTCTGTTTTAAACCCGAACAACACCACTTTGGGAACAAGCGTTGTAACATCAAGCGGTAACCCAAATCTTCAGCCTACGATTTATGACAATGCAGAATTTAAAATCAGCGCTTTTGATTATGCATTTATCAGCTACAACACAAGTTGGGTGAAAGATCAGATTGTGCAGAGAATCACGAGAAACAATAACCTCATCAGCAATGAACAGGTGCAGGTGAACAGGTTGAGAACGCATAATTTTAATTTCGGTTTGCCGATTCCGTTTATGCTGTTTAATACGCCTTTCAGTGAGCTGATGAAGTTTAATGTAAATCCTGATAAAATGAATTTGCTTTATCTTTATGCAGGATACCAACTTCAGGAATTGCCGGATATTAAAACCAAAGGTTTTTGGGTGTACAGCATTATGGGACAGTTTATTCTTCCTAAAGACATCAGACTTCAGGCCAACTACAATATTTTAACTCCAGGAGGAAATTTCTACTATTTCGAAATTGACAAACCACTGAATAATGCTTTTGACATCACAGTTTCAAAGAAATTTATGAGCGACAGGCTGAATCTTTCACTTTATGCCCGTGATATTTTTAACCAGAATAAAAGTGTAATCCTGGCACGTTCAGTTGGCGGCACGGTTTTCACTTCCAATAAATTTGACAGCCGCAGCTTCGGAATTTCTGTAAATTATAAAATCCCAACCAAAAACAAGCTGGCAAAAGAAGATCCGAATATGATTAAATCTACCAACCAAAGCGAAAGCAATGGTGGAATTCTGCAGCAGGGACAATAGTTTATGAGTAATGGGTAATGGGTAATGAGTTATGAATGATGAATGATGAATAATGCGTGCGTTTTTTTCCAGATAACAGTGCTCAATAAATTTATAAAACCGGATCTTATACAGGAGCCGGTTTTTTGTTTAGAATAAGTCGCAGCATTGATTTTCAGACATAAAAAAAACCGGAGAAGATTTCCCCGGCTTTTTATGAAATTATAATATTCAAATTACTTTTTAATCGTCTTAATGGTCTGTACTGTACCATCATTCATTTCGAGAACTAAAATATACATTCCTGAAGGCAGTTCTGATAATCTGAGTTCAGCTTCTGGTTTTGAAATAGTACGCAAAACTTTCCCTGAAACATCAGAAACCTTCACGTTTTTCACCTTTGAAGCATCTGACAGGTAAATCATGTCTGAAAAAGGATTAGGGTAAACTTTTAATGTATTTTTAGAATCAGTTTCGGATGTTGAAAGACATCCTGCATCAATTGAGGCTGTAACCATTGTTCTTGGAGATTCACAAATACCAGCAACTTTCCAGTTATATAAGTAATAGTAATAACTTTGGCTTGGATTTGCTCCAAAACTAGCTGCTGTAATACTGCAAACCCCAGGTAAAACATAAGGATAAGCAAATCCGGTGGTGATTTCTCTTCGTAAATTATTAACTCCAGTAGCTGCATCAACTACCAGTCTGTAGTTAGCTCCCGCTACAGGTACAGTAAAATTAAGCAACACGGTATTTAAAATCCCAGCAGTAGTAACGTTCACATTTACAGTTTTGGAATCTAAAATAGTTCCGCTTGAATTTTTTAAATTAATTGTAACAGTACCAGTTGTTCCTGTTCCCATAGGATAAACATCGACTTCTTTTATAACCATAGGTGAATAAGCGTCAAAGACCAAACCGTAATTTGTGAAAGCAGAATTGCCGCTGGCAGAAACAGGAGTATCTTTACCAATGTACATATCAGAGCTAACGATTGATGCAGATACCCAGTAATTTGTGGTTGTCGTGAGGGCTGGTGTCGTAAAGCTTGAACCAGTTCCCACGTTAGAACCTGCGGTGGCTGCATCGTACCAATTTAAGATTGCTGATGCATCTTGTGCACTTGCAGAAAGTGTTGCTGTTGCCCCAGCACACACTGTTGCCCCGGTGCTGGAAGTGATGGTAGTCGGCTGACAAGATGTAACAACCATTGTCGGCTGAGAAGACCACACACTTGTATCTCCGCTGCCACAGTTTGAACGAATCCAAACATAATATACAGTAGACACAGCTAATGAATTTAAAGTAGTAGAAGTTCCGGAAACATTCACTATACTCGGTGTCGTTGCTGAAGTTGGGGGAGTGTTGGATGTACTATAGTAGATATCATAACCTAAAGGCGTTATTATTGGAGCCACCCAGCTGACATCTGCTGAATTTGTAGTCGTGGTTAATCCGGTTAAAGATTGCGGAACCCAACAAGTTGGAGGCGTATAGGTGTATATTAATCCCGAAACAGGCATTCCTGGTATTGCCGTAATGGTATTGAAGGCCTGAGAACTATTATTTGCTACGCCAGTAGATGAGTTTATATATTCGGTTGCTGTAGAATTTAGCCGGCTATTAAAATCGGCGGCAGTTGATCCTCTAAGACCTACCTGCGTCGTTCCGGATATTGAGGTGTTTCCTACCAAATAAGCTCCTCCGTCATAAATCATTTTAATGATATTAGAAGTTTCCCGTAATCTTATTTGAAAAGAAAATGAATAAACAGTCGTTAGGACAGTAGAAGAGTTGGGTCTGAAATTGTTCCATTGTATAACCAATTCCCTACTAGGTGCACTACCTATGACAGCCCAAGAAATATCCCCAGATTTTGTGTTGATATCAAAAAAACTACTGATATCTCTTCCCCAAACGGAAATTGCCCCATCATAATTTGCTGTGTTGCTGATTGGTGTGGTATTTGTACTGGACGGCGCAGTTGTGCCAAATGTAATAAAACCATTAGTAGAAACATTTAAATCATTGTAAGAAATCCCATTAAAGCTAAACGAAAATGGTAGCATGAGTGGAAATACATTACTGTTAAGATTTGCTGTAGTAGTATTTGCTGTTGCGGAACCTAAAACAGTCCCTGAAATTGGTGTAAACGAACCGGAAGACTGTGCAAAACTATAACTACTCACCTGCCCGGAAATCCTGTGAGTAAACATTAATAACAGAAGTGACAAAACAGCGATTAAAGAACTTAATTTGTACCTGGAAAAAGAAAATAATTTTATCATATCATGTGGTATTTAAATTTTCACTAATATAATAAAATTTATTAAATGATAACAATTTTATAATTAAAAACTGCAAAAATTTAACGATTTAATAGCGTAGAACACGCAATTTACTCTTCACAAGCCCGCCAAATCACATCATTCTGAGGAACAGGTGCAATAATTTCTACAGAGTCTTTTGTTACAGGATGAATAAAATGAAGCTTTCTGGCATGAAGATTTATTCCACCATCGGGATTAGAACGTGGTGCTCCATATTTCAGATCACCCTTGATGGGAACTCCGGTTTTAGATAACTGCGCACGGATTTGATGATGTCTTCCCGTTTCAAGGTCAATTTCCAAAAGAAGGTAATTGTCTAAAGTTTTAATCACTGTATAAGTCAGAATCGCCTCTTTCGCACCTTCCGTTACTTTAGTAAAAACGCTTGCCTTATTATTCTTCTCATTTTTCTTTAAATAATGAACTAATTTTTGACTTTGTGGGATCATTTCTTTAGCCACAACCGCCCAATACGTTTTTTCAACCTCGCGGTTCTTAACCATTTGAGTAAGCCTGGACAAAGCTTTTGACGTTTTGGCATAAATCACCAAACCTGATGTTGGCCTGTCGATACGGTGCACCAAACCCAGAAAAACATTTCCGGGTTTATTATCTCTTTTTTTTATAAAATCTTTAATTAATTCCAGCAAAGACAAGTCGCCGGTTTTATCTCCCTGTACAAGCTGCCCTACTTTTTTATTGATGACCAAAATATGGTTGTCTTCGTACACAATCTGCTCTTCCATAAAAACTATCTTCCCTGATATGACCTGTTTGAAAAACTGATGATAATTCCTGCCAGTAAACCAATGGTTTTCATTACTTTCAGCGGAGAATCCACGGGCATAAATGCGCCGATAATACAGAGAGCTGCCGCAATATACATTGGGTAGACAAATTTTCTGTTGATGATGGTAGGAGCCTGAAGTATGAAACTGATTCCCACTAAAACATAAAACAGTCTCGCAGACAAAAACACGGTAACCACAGGCGGAAAAACGTTAAACCATCCCACAAGCAGACAAAGCAGCGCTGCTACTGATAAGACTCCCTGAGCAGTCTGAAGATCTTTACCAGTCATTAGTAACTTTCATTTTGATTAGGAAAATCTGCCGACTTCACATCTTTCACATACTGCGAAACTGCACCGGTAATCTCTGTATACAAATCTAAATATCTTCTAAGAAATTTGGGTGAAAAACCTTTGTTCATCCCAACCATATCGTGATAAACCAAAACCTGACCGTCACAATGAGCTCCAGCGCCAATTCCGATCGTTGGAATAGAGATGCTTTCGGTCACCCTATTAGCCAAATCTGCAGGAATTTTTTCCAAAACCACCCCGAAACAACCTAATTCTTCAAGTAATTTTGCATCACTGATCAGTTTTTCAGCTTCCGCCTCTTCTTTAGCTCTTACTTTATAAGTTCCGAACTGATAAATCGACTGCGGAGTTAAACCCAAATGTCCCATAATAGGAATTCCGGCGTTGATGATTTTTTTGATAGATTTAGAAATTTCTTTTCCACCTTCAATTTTTATGGCGTGAGCACCTCCTTCTTTCATCATTCGCACCGCAGATTCCAGTGCCAGATCAGGATTGCTCTGATAAGTTCCGAAAGGCAAATCTGCAATCACCAAAGCTCTTTCCACACCTCTCACCACACTTTGAGTATGATAAATCATGTGGTCTAAAGTAATAGGAAGCGTAGTTTCGTAGCCCGCCATCACATTTGCTGCAGAATCACCAATTAATATCGTATCTACTCCACCGGCATCCACCATTTTTGCAGTGGTGAAATCATAGGCGGTAAGCATGGTTATTTTCTCTTTGTCGAATTTCATTTTTCGCAAAGTTTCGGTCGTAACTCTTTTAATTTCAGAATGTACAGACATAATATTTTCAGATTTAATGATTAAAATTGATAGTTTAGAATTCCACTTAAACAAATAAAAGTTCCAGATTATGGAACTTTAAGAATTTGATTTTTAAAATATTTTACAGAACAACATGCCCTAATTTCATCAGTTTATCGTGATTGAGAATTTTGATATTCCTGCCATCTACTTCGATCAGCTGATCACCTTTAAATTCAGAAATCAGTCTGATGGCACTTTCTGTTGCGGTTCCGATGATATTTGCAATCTCTTCTCTGGTTAAAGAAATTTTGATAAAACCCTCAGGGTCTGTGCCTAATTTCTGTTCCAGCAGAATCAAAATTTCCGCAAGTCTTTCTCTTACAGTTTTTTGAGCGAGGAAAGTAATCGTGTTTGAAGATTCTCCAAGTTCATAAGAAATTTTCTGAAGCATGACGAAAGAGAGCTGAGAATCAACTTCTAAAAGGTGCATAAAGACTTCTGACGGAAGAAAAGTACATTCCATATCCGTCATTGCCTCTGCTTTTGCCTGAAAATTTTCTCCACAGAGCAAAGCACGGTATCCTATGATATCGCCTTCTTTTATAAATCTTAAAATCTGGTCTTTACCGAAAGCTCCTGATTTTGACAATTTCGCAGCACCTTTTTCAAGGAAAAAAATCCCTTTAGGAATCTCTCCATCTTCGAAGATTATATCGTGTTTCTGAAATGAAAATTTCTTTTTTGCATTGAAATATTTATCGTAATCTTTCTCTGACAGCCTCTCTTTAAAAGACTCGTCATTAAAAACTTTTGCGAATCTTTCTTCAATGGCAACTTGTTGTTCCTGCGACATTCTAATATGACATTTATCACAAAAATAGAACATTTTAACTCGATAAACAAAAAATAATGTTATAATTTTGTAATCCAATATATTATGAAGGTGAGCGAGAACTGTTTTCATTGTGGTCAGGAGATAGAAAAGGAGCGTATTTTATTTAACGAAAAGCTCTTTTGCTGTGCAGGATGCAGGTCTGTTTTTGAAATTCTGAACACCAACAATCTCGGTAATTTTTACGAACTCAATAAAAAAGCAGGGATTAAACCTGATGAAAACTCATCCCAGTTTGACTACCTGGACACTCCCGAAATTTTTGACCGCGTTGCAGATTTTTCTGAAGGAAATACGAGTCTTGTCACGTTTAGAATTCCCGTTATTCACTGCTCATCATGTATCTGGCTTTTAGAAAGTCTACAAACGCTGAACAAAGACATCCACTACTCTCAGGTTAATTTTACCAGAAAATCTTTACAGGTTTCCTTCAATCATAACGATTTAAAATTAAGTGATTTAGCTAAATTTTTAACGAATCTAGGCTACAAACCAGCCATCAATCTCGAAACTGCCGAAAAAAACGAGGATCATTTAGATAAATCTTTACTCGTTAAACTTGCAATCGCAGGATTCGCCTTCGGGAACGGAATGTTTTTAGCCTTTCCGGAATATATTGGTGGTGAAGATTACTGGATGGAGCATTATAAAGGACTGTTCAGATTTCTAATGTTTTTACTTTCGATTCCCGTTGTATTTTATTCAGCTTCAGACTATTACAAATCTGCCTGGTATGGTTTAAAAAATAAAATCGTCAACATTGACGTGCCTATTGTTTTGGGAATTTTTGTATTGTTCGGACGAAGCATTTATGAAGTGGCCACCGATTACGGACCGGGATACTTCGATACGCTGTGTGGACTTTTATTTTTCATGCTTTTAGGGAAAATTTTCCAGAAAAGAACCTACAGCTCGCTTTCTTACGACCGAGATTACAAATCTTTTTATCCAATTGCTGTTACAAAGGTTGACTTCCACGGAAAACAGGAAAATATCTTACTCTCTGAAATTAAAATCGGCGACAGAATTCTGGTGAGAAATCACGAAATTATTCCGGTTGATGCGATCTTAATCAGCGGAAAAGGAAATATCGACAACAGCTTTATCACCGGTGAAAGCGACAGTATCTCTAAAAATCCTGGTGACAAAATTTTCGCCGGAGGAAAGCAAATAGGCTCTTCCCTTGAACTTGAAGTGATTAAAAATGTTGACCAAAGTTACCTAACTCAGCTCTGGAACAAGGAAGCTTTCAAAAAACATGAGACCGGACTGGACACCTTAATCAACAACATCAGCAAATATTTCACTTTTATTATTTTAGGAATTGCACTGGTCGCCGGAATATACTGGTATTTCATTGATCTTGAAACCATGTTTCAGGTGATTTCAGCGGTTTTGATTATTGCCTGTCCGTGTGCTTTGGCACTGTCTTCTCCGTTTACATTCGGTCATATCATGAGAATTTTAGGCAGAAATAAATTCTACGTAAAAGATACGCTTACGATTGAAAAGATTGCGAAAATAGACACTCTGGTTTTCGATAAAACAGGAACGATTACGCACAGAAAAAAAGCAAATATACAATATGAAGGTGCTGAAATTCAGGAATTTGATTTACTGAACATTAAGAGTTTGGTTAAAAATTCTAATCACCCACTTTCAAAATCCTTATATGACTTTTTGGAGGTGAAAGATGAATATTTTCCGGTTGAAAACTTTGAAGAAATTTCAGGGAAAGGCTATGAAGCGGGCGTAAGGAGCAATAAGTACAGAATTGGCTCTGCAAAATACAACAATCAGAAATCCAAAAACCTGGAAACTGCCGTATATATCAGTAAAAACAATGAGTTTATCGGTAAATTTATTTTTAAAAATGAATACCGTGAAAACCTGAGCAGCCTTTTCAGAAAGCTGAGTAATTATAAAATTTTTATTCTGAGTGGAGACAACTCTTCGGAAGAAGATCAATTAAAAAAAATCATGCCGAACTACAGCTCTATGGCTTTCAACCAAAATCCGGAAGATAAATTGAATTACATTAAAAATCTTCAGGACAAAGGCTTAAAAGTGATGATGCTGGGCGACGGACTGAATGATGCCGGAGCGTTGAAACAGAGCAGTGTAGGAATTGCCATTTCTGATGACAGCAACAGCTTTACCCCCTCTTCAGATGTGATTATGAACGGAGAAAAAGTTTCGCAGCTTGACAACTATTTACAGGTTTGTAAAGGATCAATTACTATTGTGAAACTCACTTTCCTGATCAGTTTTCTGTATAATGTGGTGGGGCTGAGTTTTGCAGTAACGGGGAACATGAGTCCGCTTTTTGCAGCTTTAATTATGCCGGCGAGCTCAATCACGGTGATTTCATTCACAACGGTTTCCACCTGGATTCTGGGTAGAAAACATTTCAGAGAACAGGCTTAAACAGGCTTATTTAGATTAGTTTTAAATTAAGGAAAGCCCGTATTTCGTGATTAATCTCATTATTTTTCCTTAAATTTGAGACCCGAAAAAGGGTTAATTTTGTAGCAGATGGATATCTTATATTTAATGATCCTTTGCAGCGTTTCTCTAGCTGCAGTTTTTCTGGTAATTTTTATTATATATGCCAGAAAAGGACAGTTTGAGGACGACGAATCTCCTGCTGTGAGAGTTCTTTTTGATTCCGGAGAAATTAAGGAGAAGAAAGATGCTGAAGCAGAAGACAAGAGAGATAAAAGTGAATTTGAAGATAAAAGTGAATAGTTAATATGGAGACACAAAAGTTTAGTTATGACAACAATATTGTTCGTGCATTCCTTTACGCAACCATAGTTTTTGGAATTATCGGTTTTACGTTTGGTTTGACGGCAGCATTGATGCTTTTCTATCCCGAGCTTCCTGAGTTTTTGTTTGGTACTGATGATACAACCATCAACAGTCTGGCATCAGGGAACATTCAGGGTTTAATGAATACGCAGGGCGCATTTGGTTTTGGAAGAATCAGAATGCTGCACACCACTACGGTGATCTTTGCCTTTGTCTGTAACATTGTTTATGTAGGGGTTTATTACTCTACGCAGAGATTATTAAAAACAAGAATGTACAGCGATACGCTTTCATGGATCCATTTCTGGACATGGCAGCTGATGATTGTAGCTGCTTTCATCACTTTCTTTATGGGGATTAATACTTCAAAAGAATATGCTGAACATGAGTGGCCAATCGATATTCTTACAGGAATTTCATGGCTGATCTTTGGGATCAACATGATAATGACCATTAAGAAAAGAAGGGTACGTCACCTTTATGTAGCGATTTGGTTCTATCTGGGAACCTGGATTGCTGTTCTTATGCTTCACATTTTCAACAACCTTGAGGTACCTTTATCATTCTCGGGATGGAAATCTTATTCTGCGTACGCAGGGGTAAAAGATGCTATCGTACAGTGGTGGTATGGTCACAACGCGGTTGCATTTATCCTTACAACTCCGGTTCTTGGTTTGATGTATTACTTCTTACCAAAAGCAGCAGACAGACCGGTATTCTCGTACAAACTTTCGATTATTCACTTCTGGTCATTAATCTTCGTATACATCTGGGCTGGCCCACACCACCTTCAGTATACAGCATTACCGGCTTGGGCACAGGCAGTGGGAACTGGTTTCTCAATCATGCTGATTGCACCATCTTGGGGAGGAATGCTGAACGGGCTTCTTACTTTAAGAGGTGCCTGGGATAAAGTAAGAGAAAATCCTATTTTGAAATTCTTCGTTGTGGCAGTTACCTGTTATGGTATGGCAACTTTTGAAGGACCTTTATTGGCAACAAAAAATATCAACAAAATCGGTCACTTTACCGACTGGGTAATTGGTCACGTTCACTTAGGTGCATTAGGATGGAATGGTTTCATGGCATTCGGTGTTATCTATTATTTGGTACCAATCCTTTGGAGAACAAAAATATACTCTGTAAAACTGGCTAACTGGCACTTCTGGTTAGGTACTTTAGGAATTATTTTCTACGCTGTACCAATGTACATTGCAGGATTTACCCAGGGTTTAATGTGGAAACAGTTTAATCCGGACGGAACTTTGCTTTGGAAAAACTGGTTGGATACCGTTACTGCAATTATTCCTTATTACAAACTAAGATTCGTAGGAGGTTTATTCTATCTTTCCGGAGGTTTACTGATGGTGGTGAATGTTTACAAAACTGTAAGAAAAGGATCGTTCCAGAAAGAAGTTCCTGCAGAAGCTCCGGCTTTGGCAAATATCAGCAACAAAAGAAAAGAAGGAGAAGGTTTCCACCTTTGGTTGGAAAGAATGCCGATGTTACTGACGGTTTTATCATTGCTTACTATCTCAATAGGAAGTATGATCGAAATTATCCCTACTCTGTCACTTAAGAAAAGTGTACCTACAATTTCTGCAGTGAAACCATATTCACCGTTAGAACTGGAAGGTAGAGATTTATATATCCGTGAAGGCTGTAACGCATGCCACTCTCAGATGGTGAGACCATTCAGAGATGAGATTGTAAGATTTAACGGTAAAAACGGACAGTATTCTAAAGCTGGGGAATTTGTTTATGACAGACCTTTCCTTTGGGGATCAAAAAGAACAGGACCGGATTTGCACAGAGAAGGTGGTAAAAACCCAAGTTCATGGCATTACAAACACATGTATAACCCAAGATCTACATCAGCAGGTTCTATCATGCCGCGTTACCCTTGGTTGATCTCAAACAATTTAGACAGATCTAAAATGGTTGATAAAATCAGATTTATGAAGGGTACTTACGATGTTCCTTACACAAAAGCTCAGATTGACTCTGCAGATAAATGGGCAGACAATCAGGCATCAAAAATTGTAGGTGATATTTTTAAAGAAGCTCCGGATTTGAAAGATGCTTATGCCAAGAGACCTAAAGGTGAACTTGAGAAAAAAGAAATCGTTGCTTTAATCTCTTATTTACAGAGATTGGGTACGGATATCAAAACGACAGAAGTAAAAACAGCAAGTAATAACTAAACATCAAAATCTAAGATGATTCCTCAGAATTTTAAAGACATCTTATCCAACGCAGACAATGTGGGGTTTTACCAGACCTTGGCTTTGATTCTTTTTATTCTGTTTTTCGCCTCTCTTATTATATATGTTTTTAGCAAGCCTAAAAAATATTATCAGGAGGAAGAGCATGCACCGCTTGGGGATGACGAAGATGATTTTAATCTAAAAAATTAAACAATTTATCATGAAACAAAGAACGCCGGTTTTTGTAAATATTGCGATAATAATAGGTTTGCTTATTGTTTTCTATTATCTGTTCGTTCAAAGTTATGCTTTCTTTAAATCGCCTTATTTTTGGGGAACTGTAGTGATCGGAGCTATTATGGCTTACATCCACAGTGCTTTGGGTGATTTGGTAGAAAACAATAAATTCAAAAAATTATCAGACGAAGAGAAAGCAGCTTATCTTGCAGAAAAGAAAGTTCCTTACTTCAAAAGATTATACGCTGCAGCTTTCAAAAAACAATCTGATTCTCACGAAAAAGACATTCTGATCGACCACGGTTTCGACGGAATTATGGAGCTGGATAATCAATTACCGAAATGGTGGGTAGGTTTGTTCTATTTCGGTACAGCGTTTATGATTCTTTACATTGCGGCTTATGCATTTACAGATTTTGCAAGCCCTCTGAAAGAGTATGAGAAAGAATACAGAGAGCAGGAGGCAAGTGTAGCGATATATTTGGCAGATCAGCCACCAGTAACTATAGAAAGTGCTGAATTTTCTGAAGACAACATTGCAGCAGGTGAAGAAGTTTTCAAAACCAACTGTGTATCCTGTCACTCAGAAGGTGGTAAGGGAGGAATTGGTCCTAACTTAACAGATAACTTCTGGCATAATCAACCGGAGAAAACATTATTCAAGAACGTTTTCCACGTAGTAGAAAACGGTGTTACAGGTACAGCGATGCAGGCATGGGGTAAAAACGGTGTTCTTACAGGAAATGACATTCAGAATGTTGCAGCTTACGTATATTCTATTAACCAAATGAAAAAGCCAATCACAGTAGCAGAAGGAGGTGCACCTCCTTATGGCGATGAGGCAAAATGGGAAAAGAAATAGTAGTAATTAACTGAAAATATAAAATGAAACATAATTTGTTATTAATTTAAAATCTTAAATCAAATAACAGATTATGTTTTTCTTTTTTTAATATACAGCAGATGGCAGACACAGAAGATATAGACGTACGCGGCGGCCAGGGTCAAGTAGTTGATCCCGAAACCTACAGAGATTCTATTGGAACGATGGAACAGTCTGGAAAGAGGAAATGGGTCTTTCCGCGAAAACCCAAAGGAAAATATACCAATTACAGAAATATTGTAAGCTATCTTCTGCTGATCATCTATTTTGCAGTTCCGTTTATTAAAATTAACGGAAATCCGTTTTTCCTTTTTAATGTGATCGACAGAGAATTTTACATCGTTGGTCAGCCATTCTTTCCTCAGGATTTTTTCATTCTTACGCTTGGAGCCATAGCTTCCCTCATTTTCATAATCATCTTTACCATTGCCTTCGGAAGAATTTTCTGCGGCTGGATTTGCCCTCAGACCATTTTTATGGAATCTGTGTTCAGAAAAATTGAATACTGGATTGAAGGTGACAGAAACAAACAGATGAAACTTGACAGGCAGGAGTGGAACAGCGAAAAAATAATGAAGCGAAGCCTGAAGTGGTCGGTATATGTTATTATTTCACTCATTATCACTCATATCATGTTTATGTACATTGTAGGATATGAAGAGGTTATAAAAATAGTTTCAGAAGGGCCGTTTCAAAATCTTACCAATTTTATCGTGATGATTCTCTTTACGTCAGCATTTTACTTCGTATTTGCGTGGTTCAGAGAGCAGGTTTGTACTTTAGTCTGCCCATACGGAAGATTACAGGGAGTTTTAATTGATAAAGACACTATCAACGTTTTCTATGATTTTAAAAGAGGTGAAAACCGCTCATCATGGAGAAAAGGTGAAGACCGGAAAGCAGCAGGAAAAGGCGACTGTATTGACTGCCACCAGTGCGTTGTTGTTTGCCCCACAGGTATCGATATACGTGACGGGCAGCAGCTGGAATGTGTAAACTGTACAGCATGTATCGACGCGTGCGATGAGGTAATGGAAAAAGTGGGACTTCCAAAAGGGCTCATCCGTTACGCCTCTGAAAATGAAATTGAAAACCGTACAGCATTCAAATTTACGGGCAGAATGAAAGGTTTTGCAGTTGTGCTGGTATTCCTGATGGGATTTTTAGGATTTTTGCTGTATAATCGTGGTGAGATGGAGGCAAAATTCATCAAACCAGCGGGAAGCACTTATTTTGTAAGGGATGGCAAAATCAGCAATACTTACAATTATACTTTCCTCAATAAAACCAATGATAAAAAGATCGTCACTATTAAAGTAATTGATCCTGCGCACGCTGAAATAAATTTCAGCGTAAGACAGAACATCACCGTGGAAAGAGACAGGATTTCAAAGGGAACAATCAACATAAGCTTCCCGGAGAATGAAATGAAACTTTCCAAACAGAACATTACCATCGGAGTTTATGATTTGAAAGGAAATTTAATTGATTCTTATCAAACCTATTTCGAAGGACCATTTAAACTACAGTTTTAAAAAATCAAAAATGAAAAATTTAAGTTGGGGACATGGCGTATTCATCGCACTCTTGGCGTTTATAATTTTTATTCTATCGATGCTTTTCCTGTTTCCAAACGGACAGCAAAATTCTGAAATGGTATCAGACAATTACTACGAAGAAGAATTGATGTATCAGCAGGTTATTGATGCCAAGGGAAGAGCAGATAAATTAGTCAACAAACCGGTTTACAGCCAAAATTCAGAAGGCATCACGATTCAGTTTCCTGCAGACTACAACAACGGAAATGCAAGGATCAAGTATGTGATGAACAGAACTGATGACAAAAATCTAGACATCAAGAAAGACGCAGTTTTAGACAGTAAAAAATCAATTACAATTCCCGCAAATATTCTCAAAAAAGGAAGTTATACCCTTCGTTTAACATGGGTGAAAAATAACACAGAATTCAGAATAGATTACGATGTTTTATGGAAATAGCACTCATCATATCAGCTTTGGGACTCGGCTTTGCTTCGGGCTTTCACTGCATTGGTATGTGTGGTCCTATTGCGCTCTCTTTGGGTTTAACCAAGAAACAGGCGACTAATTATTATCTTCAGAATCTCACGTACCAGTTCGGTAGAATTCTTACCTATTCGCTTTTAGGGGCACTTTTAGGAATTATCGGACAGGGATTTGAATTTGCCGGTTTTCAACAGTATCTTACGATTGCCGTGGGAGTGCTGCTGATTATAATGGCGTTGTTTTCATTTGGCGGAAAAGATTTTGCATCAAAAATTCCTTTTATTTCTAAATTTTTATACCAGGTAAAATTCAGTTTAGGAAAACTTTTACAGAAAGCAGACTACCGTTCCAGATTCACTACAGGAATTCTCAACGGTTTTTTGCCCTGCGGAATGGTTTATATGGCTCTTACAGCAAGTCTTGCCAGCGGCGGAATATGGCAGAGCGCAACCTTTATGGCAATTTTCGGATTAGGGACACTTCCTTTTATGTTCACCATCGTTTTGGTTGGTAATCTTATGAGCCAAACTTTCAGACTTAAAGTTTTAAAAGTAATTCCGGTGGTTATGATAGTTCTGGGAGGATTATTTATTTTAAGAGGGCTGGAACTTGGAATTCCTTACATATCACCGCCATCACAGGCATTAAAAGTCTCACCAGAGCACGACATTAACTGTCACAATACTGACCCCAACCACAGGCACAGTGTGGAAACCTGTCATTAATTTATTTTGAAACTTATTTGCGTATTCAATAACCATACACAATTAAAACCCGATATCTGTGTTATAAAAAGAAAGTCCGTCTCATATTTGAAACGGACTTTTGTATGATTAAATTCAAGTTTAAAACTTCTTAAAAACCAGTGTTGCATTATGCCCACCAAACCCAAAGGCATTGCTGAGCGCAAAATTGATATTTTTCTCTTTCGCTTCACCAAAAACAATGTTCACATCAGTAGGAATATTTTCATCCAGCTTGTGAAGATTGATTGTAGGCGGAACAATACCGTTTTCGATTGCTTTAATAGAAAGAATGGCTTCTGCTGCACCCGCTGCACCCAAAAGGTGACCTGTCATTGATTTTGTAGCACTTAAATCAAGATTTTTGCTTCCTTTAAACAATTTACTGATAGCTCTTAACTCCAGCAAATCACCCAGCGGCGTTGATGTAGCATGCGGATTTAGATAATCAACATCTTCTGCATTCGCTCCAGCCTCTTTCAATGCCAATTGCATTGCTTTAATTGCCCCTACACCTTCAGGATGCGGCGCTGTCATGTGATAAGCATCGGCTGTCATGGCTGCTCCGGCAACTTCAGCGTAAATATGTGCTCCTCTTGCTTTTGCGTGCTCATACTCTTCCAAAACCAAAGCTCCAGCGCCTTCACCCATTACAAAGCCATTCCTGTCGGCATCGTAAGGTCTGCTTGCGGTGGTAAAATCATCGTTCCTGGTAGACATTGCTTTCATAACGGCAAATCCTCCGACAGATGCGGGTGTAATTGCTGCTTCAGAACCACCGGTAATGATCGCTTTAGCTTTTCCGAGACGGATATAGTTGAAAGCATCCATAATGGCTGTATTCCCTGTAGCACAGGCAGAAATCGTGGTGTAATTGATTCCCTGAAGACCAAACTTCATTGAAATCATTCCCGATGCCATATTAGCAATAAATTTAGGCACGAAAAAAGGGTTGAAACGGGGCGTTCCGTCGCCTTTTGTAAATTCCATTACTTCGCTTTCGAAGGTCCACATTCCGCCCTGGCCTGTTCCCCAGATAACTCCTGTATCGAACGGATCCATTGTATCCAGTTCCAAACCCGAATCTTTGATCGCTTCTGCTGAAGAATACATTGCGTATTGCGAAAACAAATCGCTTCTTTTGATTTCATTATGATTCAGATGAACTTTAGGATCAAAGTTCTTTACTTCGCAGGCGAAATTCACTTTAAATTTTTCCGTATCGAAATGCGTAATTCTGTTGGCACCACTTACTCCATTGATGCTGTTTTCCCAGAATTCAGAAACCGTATTTCCCAAAGGCGTAACGGCTCCCAATCCTGTAATAACCACTCTTTTCATATATAAATGAATATTATTTTTTTTTTGATATTATACTGAATTTTAATGATGCTAAACTTATTAGTAATTTAAGTTTAACTGTTGATTTTAAACAAATTAGAAGTTCCTCTTGCAATCAAACGTGTTTTGTCATTATTCCAGACTTCACACTCGGCATTTACAAACTGTTTTCCTCTTTTTATAATTTTTGTCTCTGCAATAATCTGATCATTTTCTTTTGCTGTTGAAAAATAGTCGATGCTGTTGTTGATGGTGACGATAAAGTTATTTTCGTTAAGCGAAAACATTGTTGCCCCAATTACATCATCAATAATAGCAGCCGTAATCCCGCCATGCATGTTTCCCATAGGATTCAGCCATTCTGCACGAACCCTGTACTGAAAGGACAGTTTACCATTTTCCGCAGAAATCACAACAGGATTCAGCCATTTCATAAAAGGGGAAGGCGAAGCGGAAAACTCTTTCCCGATATACGTTTGTAATACTTCTAATCTGTTCATATTTAAGTATTAAAGTTTTAATTCATTCTCAATTTTAAATTGAATCTGATCTAATGCCTGATTTAAAAACCGCTCATCGCCAGTTGTTTTTGAAAGCAGAATTCCCCCTTCTATCAGCATAATGAAAAGCGACGCGTAATTTTCGCCGTTGATTTCTGACTTAATTTCGCCGGTTTTCTGACCTTCGCAAATTAATGCACTGATTTTCTTAATCCATTCATCAAAAGATTTTTTGACCTCATGTTTCAGTTTCGGAAAGGCATCATCTGCTTCCGTCGCAGCATTCATTAAAGGACAGCCTCCGTTAAAAAAAACAAACTGCCAGTTTTTTCTGTAAAACGCAACAAAGGCATGAAGTTTTGAAATAACCGTAGGAAATTCTTCACCAAAAGATCGCGAAAGGTTGTTTTTTAGAATCTGAGAGTTGAATTTATAAACTTCCAGAGCTACTTCATCTTTATTTTCAAAATTTCCGTAGATACTGCCTTTGGTTAATCCTGTGGCCTCTGTAATGTCTGATAAAGACGTAGAAATGTAGCCTTTGCTGTTAAACAAAGCTGCTGTTTTCTCAATAATAAACTGTCTGGTTTTTTCTGCTTTTGACATTTGATTATTCAAATTCTCAGGCAAAGATACAAAAATATACCGATTGGTATATTTTGTTAACGGTATAAAATTTATTTGAATCAAAAATTACGTTCTGACTAAAGTCGCCCTGCTCCACGCAAAAGAAAAACGGGCTGAAGCCCGTTCCAATTGATGTAAATAAATTAATTTTTATGATCCTAATCCTAATTGCTTAAAGTCGCAGTCAAACTAATTTCAAAACTGAAAGCCTGACTTACGGGACAACCTTCTTCAGCAATTTTAGCATATTTTTGAAAATCTTCCTCAGAAATTCCCGGGATTTGAGCGGTTAAAGTCAATTCTGATTTTGTAATTTTTCCCGCTGCAGGATCTAAGGTAATCACTGATTTTGTAGTCAGTTCTTCCGGAGTGAAGCCTGCCTGAGTTAATTCTGCACTCAGTTTCATGGTAAAACATCCGGCGTGTGCTGCTGCTAAAAGCTCTTCGGGATTTGTACCCACACCTTCCTCAAAACGGCTTCCGAACGAATATTGTGTCTGGTTTAAAGTGGTGCTTTGTGTCGTGATGTGACCTTTACCTTCTTTTACGGTGCCGTTCCAAACGGCTGTTGCGTTTCGTTTCATATTAAAATATTTGATTTTAAAAAATTTGATTAAATATACAAAATTGAAACCATATTTACGATCAGGTTTAAAACTGAGAGAAGAATTAATCAATACATATGTCACAAAATTTTTATTTAAATGTTTGAGAATATCGTAGAACACATTAGTTTGAAAATCAAAGATTTTTCAGGTGAATAATAATTGTGGAAGTTTGGCAAAAAAAAGCGGAAAATAAGAAATTACCCGCTTTAATATTTTGTTTGCTAATATTAGAAAGTCACATCAAGGCCAACGTAAAAATTAGCTTTCATGATGGGTGCGTAGATCATTCCACCGTCAAAATAATTTCCGAAAGGATTTCTGAAATCTACAATCGCATTTTTCTGATGATAAGAAGTTAAGTTTTCACCACCAAAATAAGCTCTGATTTTTTGGTTAAAATTACTCGAAATCTGTGCGTTTAAAATAGCGTAAGATTCTGAAAATTGAGGAATCTGGAATTCTGCCGGATTTACTGAAGTATCCGGAAGTCTTTGTTTACCTACAAGATTCAGGGTTGTATCAAAACTCCAGAACCCTTCATTCTTATTTTTATCAGTGGCGTACGCAAGATTCACAAAACCTCTGTGTTTAGCCATGAAAGGAACTTCACGTCTGCCGTCAAGATAATCTGCCTGAACATCGTAATATTTGTAAGCCAGTCTCACGTCAAAATTTTTAAACGGCGTCAAATCCCACTGCGTCTGGAATGAATTGGCGAAAGACTTTCCGTTTAAGTTATAGAATGTTAACTGTTGCGGAGAACGGTCAAGATCTACCAAAACCTGATCCTGAAAATCTGTTCTGAAAAAATCTGCGATAATGGTTGATTTCTTCCCAAATAATTTGAATTCCTGCTGTAAACTTGCGCCGTAATTCCAGGCAATTTCCGGTTTAAGACCATAGATATTTCCGCCATTTTGAACAACCTGAATTGCTCTGTTGGATGCAAAATACTGTTGATTTTCCGCATACACATTTGCCGTTCTGAAACCACGTCCTGCCGAAAGTCTCAAAATTGTTTTTGGAGTAAAATCATATTTAAAATTAACTCTCGGAGTAAATTGTGTTCCTGCAAGATTGTGAAAATCTACACGCGCTCCGGTAACCAAAGTATATTTCGCACCTGTCAATGTATATTCTGCAAAAGCTCCGGGCACAATTTCGTTTCTGCTCAGGTCATCCAGAAGATAATTTTCTTTGTAACCGTCATACATAAAACTTGCTCCGGTTTTGTACTTATGATTGGTATTTCCGATGATACTTTCAAAAATTAAATTGGAATAGAAAGTCTGCTGCTGCCCGGAATAATTCCGCAAACCAAAAAAGCTGTCCTGCTGATGATAAACATACTGGTTCATCCAGCCTAAACTTTGGTAAGGTTTTCCTTTAAAAACATAACCTGTTTTATTCCAGACCTGAAATCTTGAAATATCGATTCCTACACCATACAGTGACTGCTGGTTTTGAGGTAGTTTTTTATCGAAACCAATTTGCCCCGCAGTTCTCTCATCTTTCACAAAATTAATTCCGAAATGCGAACCGAAGCCTGAACGTTCTAAATCATTATAATTTAACAGGTAAGCTGCATTGATCTGATTTCCTTTCGGACGGTCTAAAAACTGATCTTCATTCATATCAGTATCCCCGAAAGTTCCGTTCCCATGGAGAAGAAAGGTTTGCGTCCAGTGATCGTTTATTGGTTCAACGTGAGTAATATTGGCTTCTGCTCTTCCGTTAAAATCTGCGAAGAGATTTAATGAGGTTTCAGACTTTTCAGAATTTTTTATCAATTCTGTGTTAATCTGCCCTGTAATACTTTCGTACCCGTTGGTTACGGTACTTCCGCCTTTCGTGAGCTGTATGCTTTCAATCCACCGTCCCGGTATTAAATTTAAACCGTAAGCAGACGCAATTCCTCTTATTTCAGGCAATAATTCTTTGGTAAGACTCGTATATTTCTGGTCTAAACCCAGCATTTTCAACTGTTTTGTTCCTGTAACCGCATTATTAAAAGATACATCTACCGTTGCATTGGTTTCAAAACTTTCAGACAGATTACAGCAGGCAGCTTTCAGCAATTCTTTTTTATCTATGTTATAAGTAAGTCCTGCTTCTTTTTTATTGACTGACGTAGCAGCTTTTGTACTAAGAATGTTAACCTGTTCTATGCTGTTTTCTGAATTTTCATGTTTTGAATGATCTTCAGAACCCTGATCATCGCTGTGGTCATTGTGTTTTACAGTTTCTTCAAAATGTACTTTAGGATTTTTTTGTCCGAAAGGTATGTCTCTGTCGTACAGACAGCAGTCGGGAAGATTTTTGTAAACTGCATTTGTAGCTTTGAATTTTTCGTTATCATGACCTACTTCTGCAATTTTCTTCAAGATTTTTTCTGCGGAAGTCTTTACAGGATCGAACTGCAGGATTACCGTCTGTTTTACCGCATCCCACTCTGCGGAATCTGCTCCGGAATCTTTTGCAGCTTTCTCAATTCGGGATTTGCAGGAACCACAATTTCCTTTAACATAAAATTCATTCTCTTTTTTTGAATGATTTTCATGCGCTTCAGCAGCTGCTTTTGGCTGTAAGTTTCTTTCGTAATGGCAACATCCAGGAAGGTTATTGTAAGAATCATCGGTGGCTCTGTACTTCTCATTGTCGTGACCGGCTTCTGCTACTTTCATCAGGATTGTTTCCGCTGAAGTATCATCTCGAGTTTCGAAACTTAAAATCTGTGAATCTATTGAATATGATGCATTTTTTGCGCCCGCTTTTTTGGCTGTAAACTCAATTCGTTCCTTGCACATTTCGCATTTTCCTTTCACCTGAAAATGGTTTTTAGAAAGAGACTGTGCCGATATAAATGTTGTAAATAAAAGGAATGCTCCAAGAAAAATCCTGGTAAAATATAATTTCATTGGTTTAAAATTTTGAATAATTGATAATGTAATTGATTAGAATGGCACGGTATAACATTCATTGGTAAATTGTTACACAGACACATTGCTACATTGAAAAAATTATCCAAGTTTTGGCGGTTGCCAGATTTCTTCTAAACTGTTTGAAATAAAAGGATCAGCATATTGAAACTGAATTTTCTGAATAGTGGAAAATGTTGGAATTTCCCAGAAATTGCTTTTCGCAAAAGAATTTTCCACGAAAGTATGACAGGTTGCACAAGTGGAACAACAGTCATCTTTGCAAGACTGGTGCTCTTTTTTGCTGTCGCTGGAATGATGATTTTCTTTCTCTTTCCCGCAACATGATTTGTTTTTTGATTCTGTTTTGCAACAGTTTTCCTGTGAAACCTGCGCATAGAAATCATCTTTAGGAATCAAGAAAATTCCTAAGCAGAAGATAATTAATAAAAGCTGTATTGGTTTCACAGGGCAAATTTAGGAAAAAAATTTATAACGGCGCACCCACCTGCTTCGCACAGTCATGCCAAGGCTCGCCATGTGCTGGATTATTTTTAGGCTTCGGACCTGTGTTTGCTACTATTTGCTGTGCAGCAGGAGCAGGTTGAGGAGCCTGAACCTGAACATTATTCTGTGCAGCTGCCGGAGCAGGTTTTGAGTTTAATGGCTGACCTACGGGAATATCGCACCTGTGACCCGGCTGACCGTGTGGAGGATTCATCCCCGGAGCGGTTTGTGCCACTTTTCCGTTACCGTCCACAGCAATTTTACCAGGACTCACTGCAGCCGGGTTTACGTTTACAGTTTGCCCTGCATTGACATTGATGTTTTGAGCAGACGCGGGTGCGTTTTGTGCAGGCGCTGCGTCTAAGGGCTGGCCCACGGCGATATCGCAACGGTGACCCGGCTGCCCGTGTGCTGGATTCAGCATTCCCGGAGGCGCTGAAACCTGTTGCACTCCCTGTGGTGCCGCAGGATTTGCAGCGATACCAGCCTGACTCATCAAGGAAGCTTTTGGCGTGTTGTTTAGGCCAGCCGTGGGCTGTTGCACTCCATTTTCATCTTTTATGTAGGTTGGCTTTTCATCTTTTTTGCAGGAAACTGCCAAAAATATTGCTGAAAGCAGTGCTAAAAATATATTTTTCATAAATCTCTATCTTTTTTGAAAGGCATTCAGGTTCAAATCCTCTGGAAACAAAATTAGCAAAACATTTTGAAATGCTTTGCCAATTTATATTTAAAGTTCTTTGAAAGCTCTTAGTTTTTCACCAAGAGTCTGAAACCTTCGCCATGAACGTTAATGATCTCTAGACCTTCATCGTCCTTCAGCAGTTTACGCAGTTTTGCGATGTAAACGTCCATACTTCTTGCTGTAAAATAGTTTTCTTTTTTCCAGATTTTTCTGAGTGCCAGATCTCTCGGCATAAAATCGTTTCTGTGAAGACACAGCAGTTTCAGAAGCTCGTTTTCTTTCGGTGACAGTTTGTATTCGTTATCGCCTACTCTCAGCTGTCTCAGCATAGAATCGAAGAAAATATTGCTGATTTTAAACTGTTCCTGCTCTTCGTTTTCAAGTGTAGAACTTCTCTGAAGAATTGCTTTAATTTTATACAAAAGCAGTTCAGTATCAAACGGTTTCGTGATATAATCATCTGCACCAAGCTGATATCCCTTCAGAATATCTTCACGCATATTTCTTGCGGTAAGGAAGATGATCGGTGTATTTTTATCTATTTTTTTTACGTCTTCTGCTAACGAGAAACCGTCTTTCTTCGGCATCATTACATCGAAGATACAGATATCAAATTCGTTTTCTGTAAATTCTTTAAGGCCCTGCTCACCATCAACAGCTAAGGTCACTTCAAAATTGTTGATGCTGAGATAATCCTTCAGTACAGCACCGAAACTCTGGTCGTCTTCTACTAATAATATTCTGTTGCTCATATTTTATTTTTTTTGTTTACTATTCAATTGTATCAAATGATCATTTATAATTTTAAATAACGGTTTTCTGTTAAGCCATTGGAAGTTTGATAATAAATTTACTTCCTTCGCCTTTATTAGATTCTACTATCACCTGCCCTCTGTGCAGTTCTACAATCTTTTTGACGTAGGAAAGACCAAGCCCCTGCCCTTTGACGTTGTGAATATTTCCTGTCTCTTCGCGGAAGAATTTCTCGAAAATTTTGGTCTTGTTCTGAGTTTCCATTCCCATTCCCTTATCTGAGATTTCCATTACATACCAGTTGCCCTCGTTTCTTGTCTGCACTAAAATTTCCGGGGTATCAGGAGAGTATTTGTTGGCATTATCCAAAAGGTTGACCAGCATATTTGAAATATGAAATTCGTCAATTTTAAAAATGTATTTTGTGGCATTAAACTCCTGTCTTAAGGTTCCGTTTCTCTGCTTTACAATGAGGTTAAAAGATTCTGTGGTTGACTGTATAAGCTCTCTCACATTGGCTTCTTTCAGAAAAAGTTTCACCTCATTACGCTCCAGTTTAGACATATTCAAAACATTTTCCACCTGTTTTTTCATCCTGAGATTTTCCTGTTTAATCAAAGCAGAATAGTATCTCACTTTTTCCGGATTGGTGGCTATTTTATCATTGGCCAGAGAATCTGTGGCTACAGAAATGGTTGCGAGAGGCGTTTTAAATTCATGAGACATATTGTTGATAAAATCCGTCTTCACCTCTGCCAGTTTCTTCTGACGCATCATATAATTGATTGAGATAATGTAAATCCCAAGAATAGTCAGGAGCGAAAGGAAGGTTCCCAAAAGCATCGGCCAGTTGTTCATCGCCAGAGAAACTTCTTTTTTGGGAAACACCAGAGCTAAAGTATACAGCGTCCTATCGTTATTATCTGTAAACAGAGGATAAGAGTAGCTGCTGCTCTCTTTTTTGTCTTTATAAATCTGTGTTTCAAACTCTGTGGGTTTATTATTTTTATCCATCACTCCAAACCCGTATTCGGCAGTGATCCCTTTCATTCTGAGCTCTTTAGAAATTACAGAATCCAGTGTTTTCTGGTCTACTCTTTTGTTGATAGGCAGATTGTTTCCTTTCACCTTCACAAATTCTTTCATTTTGTAATCGCCATTCTCAATATCCTGATTGATTTCGGTGGTGAGTGCCTCTCTTTTGGTGGTATCCCTTTTCACTCTGTAGGCTGCGTCATCACTGTATAATTTTGTGAGATTTAAAGTATCACCTTTTTGAGAAAGAGGAAACTGAACTTTTTCAACTAAAGTTTTAGAGTAAACAATCTGTCTCTGACTTCCGGAATCTTCAACCTGCTGAATTGTTGTGAGTGTGGGTTGATCTTTATTGGCCAGAACATTATCTCTAAAGCCTTTATAATCTTCGTTAAGAATCTTATCAACCTCCAAATCTGAAACTGTTTTTGCAGAATTTTCCAAAACAGCATATACTTTATTTGAAAAATCCTGTTCCAATGCAGTATAATACCTTTTCAGCCAATAAAACTGAAAGGTTACAAAAACGATAAGGGAAATGGTCATAAAGACCGAAATAATTGGAATAAACTTATTATTCATTACATAACACCATTAACAATGTTAAAAGTAAACATTTTAAGACTTTATAAACAAAAGACAAGCCAATATATTGTGTATTTTATCTTAAAATTATAGATTTTAACATTTAATTATAAATATCAGATTAAAATTTCATTAAAATTTGGTAAGAAAATTGGTTTCTCATCACTCTAAAAGCAATGAACTATGGCAAGTGAAACTATTTTCAATAAAGATTTTACCGAAAATACGGTCTTCGTATCTAAAATTTACCCTGCAGATGTTCAAAAAGTTTGGGATCATCTTACCAAAGCTGAACTTCTTGATTTGTGGTGGGCTCCCAAACCATGGAAATGTAAAACAGAAAGTCTCGATTTCCGAGAAGATGGGACCTGGCTTTACTCAATGGTGGGGCCTGATGGAGAAAAACACTGGTCCAAAGTAAAATACCGTGAAATTACGGAACACCGGAGTTTTGACGGCCTTGATTCATTTTGTGATGAAAATGGCAACTCTGATCCAAACCTTCCGCAAACGCAATGGCTTATAGGCTTTACGGGAATTGAAGAAGGCACGAAAATAACTTTCAATATCCATTTTAAAACTTCCGAAGACATGAAAAAGCAAGTGGAAATGGGGTTTGAAGAGGGTTTTAAAATGGGACTGAATCAGTTGGAGGAAATTCTTTCCATTTGAAAATTTGAGAATGTACTGATTTGAGAAAATATTAAAGATTTTATTAAAAATGGAAAGCAAAAATACTCTCCATTTTTTTATTTTAAAACTATCTCATTCTCAGATTTTCAAATTAACTCTTCATCCTGAAAATACTGAATAATCGCTTTTTTCATCAGCAGCTGCTGCTCATTGGCTTTCAGCTCCGGAAGTGGCTCAACTTCTTCCCAGTGCGGATAACCATCCTCATCATAATGTGAAAACTTATAATATCCAAAGGGTTCTAAAAGTCTGCAAACTGCGATGTGAATAAGGTTTACCTTGTCATCTTTGGTATATTTCTGCTGCCCGCTTCCCAGTTCTTGAAGTCCAATTAAGAACAGGTAGGTTTCAACGGGAGCATTTTTTTCGGTATCAAAATTTTCTCTGAAAAACTGATCTATTTTTTCCCAGTATTCTGCTTCGTTAATCATTATTTTTTATGTTGGATGATGGATGATGGATGATCTCAAATGAAGATTCAACCAGCAAACCTATATTTTATTTTCAAGTTTTAATAAAAACGCATACTCCAGTGCATCTTCTTTCAAAGATTCAAATCTTCCGCTTGCACCGCCGTGGCCGGCACTCATATCGGTTTTAAAAATAAGAATATTGTCATCTGTTTTTAGTTCTCTCAGTTTTGCCGTCCATTTTGCAGGCTCCCAGTACTGAACCTGAGAATCATGAAAACCCGTTGTTATTAATAAATTCGGATAATTTTTAGGTTCAACATTATCGTAAGGTGAATATTCTTTCATGTAATGATAATACTCTTCATCATTAGGGTTTCCCCATTCGTCATACTCGCCCGTCGTTAAAGGAATCGTTTCATCCAACATCGTTGTAACCACGTCTACAAAAGGCACCTGAGCCACAATTCCGTTGAATAAAGCAGGTTCGTAGTTCATCACAGCACCCACTAACAGCCCGCCTGCACTTCCTCCCATCGCATACAGATGTTTTGGAGAAGTATAATTTTCTTTCACCAAATGCTTTCCGGCATCGATGAAATCAAAGAAAGTGTTTTTCTTTTCGAGCATTTTTCCTTCTTCATACCATTCTCTACCCAAATATTCACCTCCCCGGATGTGGGCGATGGCATAGATAAATCCACGGTCTAAGATGGAAAGTCTTACATTTGAAAAACTTGCATCAACGGTATGCCCATAGCTTCCGTAACCGTACATAAGAACGGGTGTTTCAGCAGATTTTATTGTGTCTTTATGATAAACCAGCGAAATGGGGATTTCTGTTTCACCATCTCTCGAATCTGCCCATATTCTTTCTGAAATATAATTTTCCGGGTTGAATTTTCCACCTAAAACTTCCTGCTGCTTTAAAAGTACAGTAGTTTTATCTTTCATATTAAATTCATAGGTAGAACTTGGCTGAGTAAGAGAAGTGTAGCCATAACGTAAAACTTCCGTTTCAAATTCCAGATTGGTTCCGATGTATGCTGTATACGTAGGATCTGAAAACGGCAAATAATAAGATTCCTGAGCCTTTTCGTCGATAATTTTAATCTGCAAAAGCCCTTCTTCTCTTTCTTCTGTTACGAGGTAGTTTTTAAAAATCTCAAAACCTTCCAGCAAAACTTCCGGACGGTGCGGGATTACATCAACCCAGTTTTCCATTCCGCAATTATCGATTTTAGTTTTTACAATTTTAAAATTGGTAGCATCGTCTGCATTGGTAATGATGTAAAATTCGTCTTCGTAATGTTCAACAGAATATTCCAGATCATCGATTCTTGGCTGAATAATTTTCCAGTCTGCAAAAACGTTATCCGAAGGTATAAATCTGTGCTCATCTGAAATCGTACTGGAGCTTGCGAGGAAGATATATTCTAAAGATTTCGTTTTAAAAACATTGACATCGAAAGTTTCATCTTCTTCATGAAAAATCAAAACATCCTGAGAAGAATCTGTTCCCAGCTCATGCCTGTAAACCTGAAAAGCTCTTAAACTTTCATCTTTTCTGATGTAAAAAACATGCTTATTATCGTTTGCCCAAACTGCTTTTCCCGTTGTATTTTCAATGGTATCTGAAAGAATTTCACCTGTTTTTAAATTTTTAAAACTGATGGTATAAATTCTTCTGCTCACGCTGTCGCTTGAGAAAGAAGCCAGCTCATTATCCGGAGAAACAGCCACACTTCCAACCTCAAAATATTCGTGACCTTCTGCCAGAATATTGACATCCAGAATGATTTCCTCTTCATTTTCCAGCGTTTTGTATTTTCTGCAGAAAATAGGATATTCTTTCCCTTCTTCGTAACGTACGATGTACCAGTATTCATTGAAAAGATAGGGCAGAGACTCGTCATCTTTCTTATATCTGGCTTTCATTTCTTCGAAAAGCTCTTCCTGAAAGGCTTCAGTATCATTCATGATGAAATCAGCGTAGGCATTTTCTTCGTTTAGATATTGTACAACCTCGGGATTTTCTCTTTCATTCATCCAGAAATAACTGTCACTTCTTTTATCACCGTGTATTTCTAAAATTTTTTCTATTTTTTTTGCCTTTGGAGCTTTCATTCTGATTTTTTAGATGTGATTTAATCTGAAAATGTTCAGTATTAAATTTCGTTCAAATTTAATTAAAAAAAAGCCATCTTTCCTTTTGCTTGAAAGACGGCTGTAATATTTGCAGGAACTTCGTTTTTTATTTGTGTAGTGCTTTAATGTATTTTTCAAGAGCCATCGTCATGGATGGAGTTTCTTTTGTAGGTGCCATAAGATCAACTTTCAGGCCTGCATCTTCTGCAGCTGCGAAAGTAGTGGGACCAAAAACACCTATTTTAGTATCATTCTGCACAAAATCCGGGAAATTCTGCTGTAGAGATTTTATTCCCTGAGGGCTGAAGAAAATCAACATATCGTAATCTGAAATCCTGATATCTGAAAGATCGCTGCAAACCGTTCTGTACATAATCGCTCTTGTCCAGTTGATATTTGCGGCATCCAAAGTCTTGGGAATTTCTGCTCCCAAAAGGTCAGAAGACGGCAATAAATATTTTTCTGATGGGAATTTTTTGAAAAGCGGTGAAAGATCTGCAAAGTTTTTTTCGCCAAAGCTGATCTTCCTTTTTCTGTAGACAATATGCTTCTGAAGATAGTTGGCAATTGCTTCAGACTGGCAGATATAACGCATCGTATCCGGCACACTGAATCTTAACTCCTCGGCTAAGCGAAAATAATGATCTACTGCATTTTTGCTTGTGAAAATAATCCCCGTATACTGCGTAAGATCTATTTTCTGAGTTCTTAACTCTTTATTATCAACTCCCGCAACGTGAATAAAAGGACGGAAATCAATCTTAATCTTTTCCTTCTTCGCAATTTCCAGATATGGAGAAGACTCACTCGGAGCTGGTTGAGAAACCAATATAGACTTTATTCTCATCTTGTAGTTTTATTAGAAAAATAAAAGTTTCCATAGCATCAAAAGAGGTGCTATTTGAAGCGTGCAAATATACAAAAATTTATAATACCATTTTGCCGGAAGTATATTATTTTTATGAAACATATAAAACAACACCTTGAAAATGAATACAAAACAAAAGAATACCACATACATAAAAAACACTTTAGTCTTGTCTATGGGAAAATAATAATGCATTACACACAGTGCAATCATTACCATACTCACTACAAACTGCAGTTTGGTGGAAGTAAAATAAAAAATATTCCATTTTTTACCATCACCGATGCTGTGGTAAAGAAGAAAACTAAAGCCGGTTCTGACAAAATAAAACAGTGAAACCACCGCTAAAGTATATCCGAACTTATTAAAATGATAACCGAAAATCTGGTTTTCTGCGATAAACCTCGGGATAACGGGAATATACTGTGACATAAGAACAGAAACCGCAAGCACAAAAACCATCGAAGTGATGATCCAGTTTGGGAGATTGTTGCTGGAATCAAAATATTTCTGAAAAAGAAAATCTTTAAGATTAGCCTGTCTTTCAATTACATTCATCATAAATATATAGAGAAAGATGCACCCCAGCAATATAAAAACCACCCAGTCATTATTTTCGGGAATTCTTACGGGGTCAATAAAAGTCTGTGATAATGGCAAACGTATTTTTTTTGCAAAATTATAGATTATTTTGTAGAAAAAAGAAAGTCTAAAAAAACTATCTTTGCAAACTGAAATGAAAAAACTCGTCATCATCCCCACGTACAACGAAAAAGAAAATATTAAAAAGATAATTTCTGCTGTTTTTGCGTTGGAAGAAGAGTTTCACATTCTAGTTGTAGACGATTCTTCGCCAGACGGAACTGCAGAAATCGTAAAGAATCTACAGAAGAAATTTCAGCATACACTTCATATTTCGGTAAGAAAAGTGAAAGACGGTTTGGGGAAAGCCTACATTCATGGCTTTAAATGGGCCATTCAGAACCAGTACGACTATATTTTTGAGATGGATGCAGATTTTTCTCACAACCCTGAAGATTTGCCTAAACTTTTTGAAGCCTGCAAAAATGCCGATATGGCAATAGGTTCCAGATATTCAAAAGGTGTGAATGTAGTCAACTGGCCGATGGGAAGAGTGCTTCTATCCTATTTCGCATCAAAATATGTGCGCTTCGTTTTAGGATTGCCTGTTCATGATACGACAGCAGGATTTGTCTGTTTTTCAAGAAAAGTTTTGGAAGAAATCGGTTTAGACAATGTTAAATTAAAAGGATATGGCTTTCAGATTGAAATGAAATTCAGAACTTTGAAAAAAGGTTTCAAAATTGTTGAAGTTCCTATCATTTTCACCAACAGAATTTTGGGCGAGAGCAAAATGAACGGCGGAATTATACACGAAGCTGTTTTTGGAGTGCTGAATTTAAAATGGAAATCCATCATCGGCAGATTGTGAAATTGTCATGACAAAACTTAAGTCTAAACATGAAAAAGATATTTTGTTTTTTTATTTTTCTGATTCTCTTTTCCTGCAAAGAATATATCAACAAGCCCAAAAATCTTATTGACAGAGATACGATGGCAGAGGTAATGGCAGAAATGGCGATTAATGACCAGGTAATCTTTATGTATCAGGGCAAAAATCTGGAGAGTGGAACCCGCTTTATCCTCAAAAATTACAATATAAAAGCGAATGATTTTGTAGACAGCTATCAGTATTATGTAGTCAACCAAAAAATGAAAGGTATAGTGGAAGATGCTCAGAAAATTCTTTTAGAAAAAGATCCGAAAGCAGAAAAACATGTGAAAGACAAGTTGAAATCTAACCAGAACGTTCCTTCGTTCGCAAGATAATTTCAGCAGATTATTTACATTCAAAAAAGATTAATGAATTTTTTTAATATAGAAAAAACCTCTCAGGGGAAAGCCAGAGCCGGAGTATTGAACACCGCACACGGTACAGTTCAGACTCCTATTTTTATGCCTGTGGGAACGGTGGCAAGTGTAAAAACGGTGCATCAGAGAGAGATCAGAGACGACATCAAAGCCCAGATCATTTTAGGAAACACGTATCACCTTTACCTTCGTCCCGGAATGGAAGTAATGCAGGCAGCAGGCGGTCTTCATAAATTTATGAACTGGGATCTTCCGATTCTTACAGATTCCGGAGGTTTTCAGGTTTTTTCGCTTTCAGGCACCCGAAAAATGTCTGAAGAAGGTGTGAAATTCAAATCTCATATCGACGGAAGTGTTCATTTATTCACTCCGGAAAAATCTATGGAAATCCAGAGACAGATCGGCGCTGATATTTTTATGGCTTTTGACGAATGCGTGGCTTACCCTGAAGAATACAATCAGGTAAAACAGTCTATGGAAATGACGCACCGCTGGCTGAAAAGATGCATAGACTGGAACGAAAAAAATCCTGAACTTTACGGCCATAAACAAACATTTTTCCCGATTGTACAGGGTTCTACGTTTTCAGATTTAAGAAAAATTTCTGCGGAAGTGATTTCTGAAGCCGGAGCTGAAGGAAACGCGATTGGCGGACTTTCGGTGGGCGAACCTGAAGAAGAAATGTACAGAATCACAGACGAAGTAACAGATATTCTGCCTAAAGAAAAACCAAGATACCTGATGGGAGTAGGCACTCCGTGGAATATTCTTGAATCAATTGGTCTCGGAATTGACATGATGGACTGCGTAATGCCAACAAGAAACGCCAGAAATGCAATGCTTTTTACATGGCAGGGCGTTATGAATATGAAAAACGAAAAGTGGAAGAAAGACTTCTCTCCGCTGGATGAGTTCGGGACAAGTTTTGTTGACCGCGAATATTCTAAAGCTTACGTGAGACACCTGTTTGTTTCAAAAGAATATCTTGCCAAGCAGATTGCTTCGGTTCATAACCTTGCGTTTTATTTAGATTTGGTAAAAGTAGCCAGAGAACATATCTTAGCAGGAGATTTCTATGAGTGGAAAAATTCTGTAATGCCCGTTTTGAGACAAAGACTTTAAAAAACACCATCAATGCTGAAAATTGTAGACAGATACATTGTGAGAAAATACCTTGGAACATTCAGTTTCATGCTTATACTGCTGTCTATTGTTGTTCTTGTGATTGATGTTCAGCAGAAAATCCCGAGAATCGAAAATGCCACAGCATTAGACCCTAAACTGAATGTCACTTATTTCCTGATTCACTTTTATCCTTTCTGGATTATCAATCTGGTAGTAACTTTTCTTGCAATCCTTGTTTTCATATCGGTAATTTATTTTACGTCAAGAATGGCCAATAATACAGAAATTGTGGCCATTATCAGCAGTGGAGCAAGTTTTCACAGGTTTGCAAAACCCTATCTCTTAACATCACTGTTCATTGCACTCATATCTCTCACAGTAAACCACATGGTTTTACCCTGGGCAAATATGAAAAAAAACGAACTGGAAGCTTACACCTACAACGCAACTAAAAAAGAAAAAATCTTAGGAACAGCACCGGTTTCAGCACAGTTAAGCAAGACAGAATATATCTTTGTGAATTCCTGGAACAAAAAAGACAACCGGGGATACGGCTTTTCTTACCAGAAATTTGATAAAAACCGAAAACTAATCTTTGAACTGAAGGCCAACGATGTTCTTTGGGATATAAAAAAGAAACAGTTTATTCTCAACAGCTACATGGAGAAAACCGTCAATAAAAATGACACCGAAAAACTCACAAATGGCTTTGAAATCAGGAAAAATTTTGGTCAGGCTCCGGAAGAATTATTTCCAAACGAGCTTTTGGGACAAAATAAACCCACGCCCGAACTTGTGGATTTTATCAACCGGGAAAAACTCAAGGGAAACAGCAATCTCAACTCCCACCTAAACGAGCTTCACCAAAGAACTTCGATGCCCGTAGCCATTGTATTACTTACGTTTTTAGCACTTTCTCTGGCCTCACAGAAGAAACGGGGAGGTCTGGGAATTAATCTGGCAATTGGGATCTCCCTCGCATTCGTTTTCGTTTTTTCATTTGAAGCTTTAAAAGTGGTTTCTGAAAACAAAGCGATTTCACCGGCTTTAGCGATGTGGCTGCCAAATATTGCTTTCTTTCCGTTAACGCTTTATCTTTATCTGAAAAGAGCCAATCAGTAAAGCAGTTTAATTTCTTTGTGATAAAATTTTCGTATTCCGTCTTCAAATTCAATGTGAATTTCACCGGATTGACTTGCGGAACGAATGATGCCATTCTGTCTGGTTCCATTGCGTTCAAAAACAGAAATCTGATCTTTTCTGAATAAATTCCGGTTAAAAACATCTAAAATTTCCCCCTCAGAAGGCATGTTTTTTAAATCTGAAACCATAAATTTATGAAATTCTCCGGCGAATTCCTCAAGTTCAAAAAACAGTGAAGTCTGGCTTAAAAGCGAGCCGGCATTAGATATTTCATTGAAACTTTCCTGCAGAACATTGATACCAATGCCCAAAACAAAATACTGCTGCTGATTGAATTTTCTTTTTTCGATCAGAATTCCGCACACCTTTTTATAATCCACTATAATATCGTTGGGCCATTTAATTTTCACTTCCTTATCAGTCAGTTTGGCAATAAAACCCCGTACTGTAACTGCGGTATAATAATTGAACAGAAAATCAGAGACTTTTACAGACGTCACTTTAACGGCGAGAGAGTAGGCTAAATTTTTATTTGCAACAACTTTCCAGGAATTTCCGTACTGCCCTCGTCCGGCAGTTTGATCAAAAGTATGCACAGCAATAAAATTTGATTCTGGATAAAGTATAAACGGTGCAAGTTCGTCATTAGTAGAAGAGCACTGCTTTAAATAAAAAAGGTCGTCCATTTAAGAAAAATTTATGACTAATTGGGCAGCTAAAGTAAGTCTAAAGTAAAAGAAAAACAATAAATTTGCAGATTATAGTATTTTTTAATGAGCAACACGACAGAAAAACAACAATTAATAGATAAAATAGTAGAAGCTATTCAGGATGTGAAAGGAGAAGATGTAATGATTTTCGACCTTACAAAAATTGAAAACTCCGTAGCAGAAACTTTTATTATATGCAGCGGAAATTCTAATACCCAGGTATCAGCACTAGCCGGATCAATCGAGAAAAAAGTACGTAACGACCTACAGGACAGACCTTGGCACGTAGAAGGAACCGAAAACGCAATGTGGGTTCTGGTAGACTATGTAAGCGTGGTAGTACACATTTTCCAGAAAGAAACCCGTGAATATTACGATATTGAGGAGCTTTGGGGCGACGCTGCGATTACGAGAATCGAAAACGCAATCTAAATTTTTAAAAGCAATAAATGAATAATAAAGGATTTAACTGGTTTTTTCCTATAGCTATCGTCGGGCTTTTGCTGTTCTTTGCTTCCACATTTCTGTCGGAAGGAAACAGCAGAACCATCAATGAAGACATGTTTTTCAGAGAGATGCAGGAAGGGAAGGTTCAGAAAGTTGAAATTAACAAGCAGACTGAGAAGGCTGATGTATTTTTAACCAAAGAAGCAAAAACCAAAACAGTACAGAAGAAAGACAACAATCCGTTCTCGGGTTCTCTGGGAATGTCTGCAAAGCCGGATTATGTTGTAAAATATGGTGACTTAAAGCTTTTTCTTGAAAAATTTGATGCTTTAAAAGGTCAGAATCCAAAATTGGCAACAACCAAAGATTACGCAGAGGGTGAAAGCCCATTTGCAGGAATTTTAATCAACGTCCTAATCTGGGTTACTGTATTAGGTCTGTTTTATTTCATTCTTTTCAGAAAGATGGGAAGCGGTGGCGGCCCAGGCGGACAGATCTTCTCTATCGGAAAATCCAGAGCGAAACTTTTTGACGAAAAAGAAAAAATTCAGACTACATTTAAAGATGTTGCAGGTCTTGAAGGTGCTAAAGAGGAAGTACAGGAGGTTGTGGATTTCCTTAAAAACTCTGAAAAATACACGAAACTGGGTGGTAAAATCCCTAAAGGTGTCCTTTTGGTAGGTCCTCCGGGAACAGGTAAAACTCTTCTGGCAAAAGCTGTAGCAGGCGAAGCTAAAGTACCTTTCTTCTCACTTTCAGGTTCAGATTTCGTGGAAATGTTTGTGGGAGTGGGAGCTTCAAGGGTAAGAGATCTTTTTGCTCAGGCTAAAGCCAAATCTCCTGCGATTATCTTCATTGATGAGATTGATGCCATAGGTAGAGCAAGAGGTAAAAACAATTTCTCCGGTGGAAACGACGAAAGAGAAAACACTCTTAACCAGCTTTTAACTGAAATGGACGGTTTCGGAACAGACGTTAACGTTATTGTGATGGCTGCAACCAACAGAGCTGATATTTTAGATAAAGCCTTAATGAGAGCGGGACGTTTTGACCGTTCGGTGTATGTAGATCTTCCGGAACTGCATGAAAGAAAAGAGATTTTTGAGGTTCATTTAAGTAAAATTAAACTTGATGAAAATGTAGACAGAGAATTTCTTGCAAAACAGACTCCTGGATTCAGTGGTGCAGATATTGCCAACGTTTGTAATGAAGCTGCATTAATAGCGGCTAGAAACAGCCATACTTCGGTTACAAAACAGGATTTTCTGGATGCTGTAGACAGAATTATCGGAGGTCTCGAAAAGAAAAATATGGCCATCAAGCCATCAGAAAAAAGAAGAGTTGCTTATCATGAAGCTGGTCATGCTACTATTTCTTGGCTGGTAGAGCACGCTTCCCCACTTTTAAAAGTAACGATTGTTCCGAGAGGAAGATCATTAGGAGCTGCATGGTATTTACCTGAGGAAAGACAGTTGACAACAACTGAGCAGATGCTTGACGAAATGTGTGCTACCCTTGGTGGAAGAGCTGCAGAGCAGGTTATTTTCAATAACATCTCAACAGGCGCACTTTCTGATCTTGAGACAGTAACTAAGAGAGCTCAGGCCATGGTGACCATTTACGGATTAAGCCCGAATATCGGAAATATCTCCTATTATGACAGTACAGGACAGTCTGAATACAACTTTGGGAAACCTTATTCTGAGCAAACTGCCAACAAGATTGACCTTGAGATCAAATCTATTATCGAAAATCAATACGAGAGAGCAGTGCAGATTCTCACGGATAATAAAGACAAACTGGATGCTTTGGCAAACAAACTTCTGGAAAAAGAAGTGATTTTCAGAGAAGATCTTGAGGATGTTTTTGGGAAAAGAGCCTGGGATCCGGAATTGACGGAGCGACCGGTAACCAATACCATTGCAGATGTAAAAGAACCTACAGAAGAAATTCTGATCAAAGAAAAAGAACAAGACAGTGAAACTCAGGCACCTGAAAGCCCGACGCAGCTGTAAAATTCTTAAAAATACAGTATCTGAAAACCCGGGAGATTAAAACTCCCGGGTTTTTTAACATTTGTACGTATATTTCTCATAAGTATTGTATTAATTTTTTACTTTTGTAGTTAGTTGACTAAAAATAAATTAAGTTGAGTTTATTCAAGAAAATTGTAAGCAAACTTACCAACCAGCCAGAAAATGATGAAAAGCAGAGTTTGGAAAAACTGGGAGATTCGCTGAAAAATGCAGATCTGGACTATAAGTTTGCACAGCTCTTTACCCACTCGGGTGGATTTTTCAATTATTGCGCAGACGAAGCCGAAGCATTACAGACCCTTAATCAGATTGTGAAGATTGAGGGAGTCAACAATATTTTCTGTTGTGACAAAGACCTGCAAAATTTTCTCAATGTAGTAAAGACCGATTACACTTCGCAACTGCAGCACGGAAACGACGCCGCTTTCATCACCTGTGAATACCTTATTGCTTTTGACGGCAGAATTATGCTCTCAGCCAATAACATTCTGCATTATCACTCTTCTAAACTGCCGGAGAAAATCATCATCATGGCAAATGTCTCCCAAATCGTAAGTAATCTCAATGATGCTATGGGAAAAATCAAAAGAAACGGAAACATCAAAAATCTTACGTCCATCAGCGGAGGTCAGAATAAACTGGATGCAACGGCTCCAAACAATAAACTTTTCCTGCTTCTTCTTGAAGACTGAAGCAGAACTGTAAACTCAGAAAATCTTGGACAAAAATCTTATTCAGAGAACCCTTTCGGGAATCGTTTATATCGCAGTCATTATTCTGTGTACCACCCCTTTCGGTGCGCAGCTTATCAACAGCATTTCTCCTGAACTTGTACAGCAGCAACATATTTACTTTGGGTTGATTACTTTGCTTTTAACTGTAGGAACCTGGGAATGCATCAGGATGATGAAATTTGGGAACGGCTACGAAAAATGGATTGTTTTTCCGGTAGTAGCTGTTATTTTTTATATTTTCTCCAAAAGATACTTCCAGCACGGATTTTATTTTGATTTCCGGCTTTCTGATATTCTTGCCATTGCTTTGGTGGGAATTGCAGCGGTTACCTTATTCAAATTTGCATCTGAACTTTATTTTGACAGCGGCAAACTCATTTTTACGGTCATTTACGTTGCCCTGCCCTTCTGTTTCGCATTGGGACTTCCAAAATTCTCAACGTATGAACAGACTTTTTCTCTGGAAGTAATTTTTCTTTTCATCCTCATCTGGAGCAGCGATACCTTTGCCTATATCGCAGGAAGGCTTTTCGGGAAACATAAGATGGCTCCTAAAATTTCTCCGAAGAAAACATGGGAAGGCTACATTGGAGGTGTGGTTTTAACTTTGGTACTCTCCTATTTTGTAGAAAAATATCAGCCACAGCTTCGCGGAAACTGGATGGTGGTAGGCTTTTTAGTAGCCTCATTTGCCCCTTTGGGAGATTTGGTGGAAAGTCAGCTTAAAAGAACCTTCGGCGTGAAAGACAGCGGAAATATTATTCCCGGGCATGGTGGCATTTTAGACAGGCTTGACAGTTTTTTAATTTGTGCACCTGTTGTATATTTGTACTTTGTAATCGAAAGATTCATTTAAAACCCAGATCATCATTAAATGCAATTGGATTTAGTGATATTTAAACTTTAATAAAAAAATCTACCTGCGAAATCGCCACGTATAAAAATCAATTGAGATTAAGCGGTTGCATATTGTAAAAAAAAATAAAATCTTCTTATGAAATTACACAAGGAATCCAAAGGCACCATTGCAGTAGCCAGCATTGTATTTATTGCTGTTGCCGGTGTTTCAATATATTTTCTTGAAATGTTGTCTCTGATCATCATCATTCCTCTTCTTGTTATTTACGGATTGGTTTTCTGGTTTTTCAGAGTTCCAAACAGGGACATTCAGGATCATGTGGAAAATGTGATCGCTCCTGTGGACGGCAAAGTGGTGATGATAAAAGAGGTGGTAGAGACAGAGTTTTTAAAAGAAGCCTGCATACAGATTTCTATTTTTATGTCGCCACTAAATGTACACATCTGCCGATTTCCGGTATCAGGAAATGTAATCTACAAAAAATACCATCCCGGAAAATATCTTGTTGCCTGGCATGAAAAGTCTTCCACAGAAAACGAAAGAACTACCGTTGCCGTGGAAAGTTTAACCAAACATAAAGTCGTTTTCAGACAGATTGCAGGGTATGTAGCAAGAAGAATCGTATTCTACTGTAATGAAGGCGATAGCGCAAAAGCCGGACACGAATTCGGTTTCATCAAATTCGGCTCAAGAATGGATATTTTCCTCCCCATGGATACCGAAATCATCTGCAGGATTGGTGACAAAACCAAAGGAGGAATTGATGTGATTGCGAAGATGAGGGATTAGGATGATGGAAGCGGGAAGATGGAAGACGATTGATGATAGACGATTGATGAATAATGTAATATTCAATTTAAATAAGCAAAATCAGGGTTTACGGGCTCTGATTTTTTTTGAATATACCTAACTCTTTGGTTTTGTGGGTCTGCAGGATGAGACTTTTTTGAGCAGAACAAAATTTTAAACACAATACTTTCTGTATAGTTCATGCATCAGAATATCATACAAAACTGATTTTTTTTATCCTGAAAAAGACCGCAATGGTGAAAGTACTTTTCTTACATTTAAAAAATGCCGGAAGCCAAGCGGAAAAGCGGTTCTGATGATCTTAAGAGAGCCAGAAAGGATGGAATTCATACAAATTAAAGATCGAGCGGACTTTGAATTTTTCTTATCTTAAGATCTGTTATATGGGTATAAATCTGTGTAGTGACGACGCTGTTGTGCCCCAGAAGCTCCTGAATGTAGCGGATGTCTGTTCCGTTTTCTATAAGATGCGTCGCAAAACTGTGCCGCAGAATGTGAGGCGTTACTGTCTTCTGTATTTTTGCACGTACCGCAGCCTGCTTCACTATCTGCTGAACACTTCTTGGTGAATAATTTTCATGATCATTTCCTTCGAACAGAAATGTTTTCGGCGAATACTTTACAAAATACTCTCTAAGTAACGGCAAAACAGATTGTGGAAGCATCACATAGCGATCTTTCTTTCCTTTAGAGTGAATAACCGATATTGTTCCCGATTTTGAATCGATATCTTTAATCTTCAAATGAATCAACTCGCTTACTCTGAGGCCACAACCGTACAGAAGACTGATCATAGATTTGTGCTTAAGATTTTCTGTAAGGCTGATCATTTTGAGTATATCCTCCTTGCTGAGGTACTTGGGAAGGGAGTGCTCTACCCTCTTGGGATAAAGGTGAGAAAGGGACATTTTCCTGTTAAACATCACCTCATAAAACAACTTTATACTTCCCAGAATATGCTTTTGGAATGATTGTGAAATATTCTTTTCTTTAATCTCATTGTAAAGATACTTTTCTACCGCAGCTTCATCCACATTTTCTATACTTATCCCATTTAAAGTTCTGAAAAATGTTGCTAAAGTAGAGAGATATGTTTTGATTGTAGATTCGCTGTAACGCGCAACCTCTAATTTCTGTCTGAAAATTTGCGAATATTTCATTGTACTGTGTTTTTATCAAAACTACAAAACATTCGTCAATCCAAAAAATATTTTTGAATAAATTATTTCACAAATAACTTATATTCAATTAATAAAAGCCAAAATACAATTTACCACCAAAAATTGCTTTGCGAAAGATATATAGGTTGGATTGACGCAATGCGTAAATTTGAAAGTTAGCTGTGATTGTATGAAACGACTACCCATAATAATATTACTCCTTTTAATCTCTTGTTCGGGAACAGTGAAAAATAAACTAAATGACAAAAAAATAACAGTTGGACTTGGCTTTTAACGGAGAACCAAGTAAATATTATCCAAGTGGACAACCAGAAGATATCAAATACAACTTTTTTCTTGACCTTGAACACGGTTACTGTGAGACCGCAGGAAACAGAATTCATTTATACGCAGATTCAACAAGATGGATTGTAGTTTTTGAAAAAAGCGGTTATCAAAATCGAGGAACTTCTGCGGAAATAGAATTAAATTATATTGGAAACTGTATTGATTATCCAATTGACAAATATCCTGAACGGAATTATATTACAAATGCAAATAATATAATCCTAATTGACCCAACAGAATTTGAAAGGATTGAAAACAAAGATGGCGAAGAAATGGAAACATTTGAATTAATTGGACAAAATATCAAAGAAATTAAAATCCGAGATAATATTGTTCAATTTGACAACAACTATCAAAATTATGAAAAATTAGGAATTGATATTCGAGATTATGACAATCCTAAAAACCTTATAGGTTTTGGAGACTTTATCAGATATTTACACGAAACAAATCCAGCGCTAATCAGTGCGACTGAAGAGGAAATTCGGAAGCATATTCCTAAAGACATTCCAAAACTTATGACAATTGACGAGTTCCATTTTGTAAGTGCTTACGACAAAACAAATCCACCAAGCCGACAAGAAACTTACCAATTGATTGCAAAGATTTTGACAACTAAAAATGTAACAAATTGGAAACCCACACAAAAACCAAATAATAGTTGGAAAAATTGGGAATCCGGACATTTATAACAGCGAAAAACAACCACAGCTAACAAGGGTTTTGCGTCAGGCGGGCTGAAGTACAAAATTCAACAGCAGTTTTTCAATTGAACTTTAGTAATAATACCAGCTTTTGTGCTTCGATTTCCCGCCCGAACGCAAAGCCCCGAAACGTTAGCTGAAACCACGTAAAACAACACTATAAAGAATAAAATAATCTTCACCTTTTTTCTTATTTTTTCTTCAACTTATTTATCTGCAAGCAATTTTAGTTTGGAGAAAGCAAGAAAAAAAATTAATAGTCACAATTCATTAAGTTTCAATACTACAGCATATTATCCCATCCCCGAAACTGATGAAATAAATAAATTCACCACTTTTTATATTGTAAATAATTACAAAAGCAAAAATTTTGATTTTTTCAGTAAAACAGGAAATGATGAAGAAATTTTCAAAAATGGAGAATACAAAAGAATAAAAAATAATGAAAAGACAGAATACCAGTTTGAGGAAATTAAAAATCAAACTGAACAAATTCAAAATTCTCACCTTGTTCAATATGGTCCGAATTTCCTTCTCAATCTAAATTGGAATTTTGTAGATGAAGTTCTTATTAACAAAGAAAAATTTTCGCATTTCTCTTACATTGAAAGCACAAGAAAATATCAAGAAAAAACAATCAAAGTAGAATATAACATCTATATTTCTCAAAAAAATTTAGTGTCGAAATTTGAAAGAAAAAGTTTTGTGGATGATAAACTTGGACAAACTGTGACTTATGAATTTTCGGACTATCGTTTTTCAAAAAATGAAATAGATTTTAATTATTCACTACCAAAAAATTACGCTTTAAAATATTTTGAGAAAATCGACATAAATCCGTTAGAAAAAGGAGCGAAAGCTCCAGATTTTGTAGCTATTGATTTCGAAAATAGAGAATTCTCCGAAAAAAACTTTGTCGGAAATAAAACTTTATTACTTTTTTCTTCAACAGGTTGCGGAGCATCAAAAGATGTTTCTGATTTTATGAATAGTTCAGATTTTAATTTATCAAACAAACTCAATCTTATTAATTTTTTCACCACAGATTCAAAAGAAATAGTTCAGAAATACTTTAAAAATAAAGCTAACAAATTTCCAATTATTGCAGACAGAAAAGATATTGAAAACAGTTATAAAATTTCTGTTTTTCCAGTCTTATATGTAATCAATTATGATGGAATAATTGAACAAACTTATATCGGCGAAGAAATAACTGATTTTTTTAAAGCCAATAAAAGTGAATAAAGCTGCTGCAGCTAACAAGGGTTTTGCAATAGTGGGGCGAAACTGCAAAGTTCAACAGTTGTTCTTCGGTTCAACTTTTGTGCAAAATTGAAGATTTGTGCTTCGATTGCCCCACCATCGCAAAGCCCCGAAACGTTAGCTGTAATGCCCAAGATTGCGAGAATGAAATGAAGAATTGATTGAAATTTTAAAAGAAAATGATGACAGAAGAAGAATTAAAAGAAATTGAACAGCGCGAACAAAAAACACAAATTGGACCATGGAAAGCATATATCGAAGGTCGAGATCATGAATCAGGCTCTGATTTTATCATGACAGGAAGTCAAGAAAATGGAGTAGGAGATATTGAACTTTTTGGAGCTACGGAAAATGATTATGACTTTATAGCTAAAGCCAAACAAGATATTCCAAGATTAATAAATGAAATCAGAGAATTGCAAAAGAAGTTAATGCACACCAGCTAACATGGGCTTGGCGAAATTGTGGCCTTCTAGTGCAAAATTGTTCTACTTTTTTCCATAACTTCGTTTTCGGTCACCGAAAGTACTCAGTTCCAAAAGCCGCAACTGACGTGAAGCCGCCGGACGTTAGCGGTTATTAAACCAACCTTAACCGTTACTTAAAAGACAGAAATGAAAAAATATGTAATAATCACTTTCCTGCTCATAGCTACAAATATTGTTTCGGCTCAAATTCCAATTGACAGTATAAAAACAATCATTAAACAAGAGGTTGCTGGTAAGAGAAGCAAAAGTATCATTGTAGGGATTATTGATGCCAATGGCAGACAAATATTTGCAGCAGGTGTAAAAAGCGACAGCGATTCTACGCTACCAGACGGCAATACGATTTATGAAATCGGGTCAATTACAAAAGTATTCACGTCTTTATTATTGGCAGATATGAGTTTAAAGCATCAACTGAATCTGAATGACCCTATTTCCAAAGGACTTCCAAAAAATGTAAAAACGCCTGTAAGAAATGGAAAAGAAATTTCTTTGCTCAGTCTGGCAACCCACAGATCTGGAATGCCTCGTTTTCCCTATAATGTTGACCCCAAAAATTTAGATCAGCCATATATCGATTACACCGTAAATAAACTTTACGAATACGTCTCAAATTTTGAACCGCCTTATGACATTGATTCAAAATGGAGATATTCAAACGTTGCCTATGGAGTATTGGGAAATATATTGACATTGACTGCCAAAAAAGATTTTGAAACTTTAATAAAAGAAAAAATTTGCGGGCCGTTAAAAATGAATAATACCGTTATTTCATTAACAGCAAAACAAAAATTAAATCTGGCAATAGGTCATGCAGAAACAGGAACAAAAGTCGGCTTAACTGATTTAGGTGCAATTGATGCTGGTGGAGCATTACGTTCAACCGTTAATGATCTTCTTACTTTTGCAGAAGCCAATTTGGGGCTCATTAAAACAGATCTGTTCTCTGCAATGGAATTAACCCATGTCCTACAGGCAAAAAAAGATGGAGATGACACTTTTACTACAATGGGTTGGACTCTCGTGAATGCGGACGGATATTTACTTTTTAAAGATGGTGGAATGCCTGGATACAGAACTTTTTTGGGAATAGACAAAAAGAATAAAATTGGAGTAGTTGTTTTATCTAACTCAAACAATACTGTAACTGATATTGGTCGGTATATCCTTGAGCCTGATCGTAGAATTGACCCATATAAATATAACTGGTCCTTATTGGATACACTCAGAGCAACTATAGAAACTAATGGATTTCACGACGCTATTAAACTTTATCTACAGCTTAAAGAATCAAAAGACACGTCGTTTATTTTTAATGAAAATCAACTCAATTATTTAGGAAATGAGTTAAGAAAGAATAATAAAATAAAAGAAGCCATAAAAATCTATGAACTGAATTTAAAAGAGTATCCTAAATCTCCCATTGTGTATGAAAGTTTAGGAGAAACTTATAGACGAAATAAGAATGAGAAAGTTTCTGTGAAATATTTTGAAAAAGCCTTCGAACTGGATCCGCAGAACACTCACTGGACTTACATACTTCAGAAAATTAAAAATGATGAAAGGGAGAAAAACAACCGCTAACCTGGGTTTTGCGTCAGGCGGGCTGAAGTGCAAAATTCAACAGCAGTTTTTCAATTAAACATTAGTAATAAAACCCGCTTTTGTGCTTTGATTTCCCGCCCGAATGCAAAGCCGCAAAACGTTAGCAGCAATTTTCACAACCCACGTTTATGAACAACGATATTACTCTGAAAGAACTCAAGAAATCTAAAGAAAAATTACTTCCTGAAATTAAATGTTTAGAGGAAAATCAACTGACATTTTTATGGTTTGATGACTTTTATGATGGCCCGCTTAATGGAGTTTTAAAATATCAAGACAAAGAATATAAATATGAAATTGTTTCTGACTATATGAAACTTGAATATCCGAGAATATTTGCTGTGGTAGCGCTGACAAATGAAGAATTAAAAGAAGAAAAGTATTGGAATGATTTATATAAAGAATTAGTAAAAAATCAATCTGAAAAAGAAGAATCACTGGAGGCTTTCTTTGAACAGCAAAAGAAAAGAAAAGTAATAAATTATGGAAACAGAAAAGTTTTATGGTGTTACGTGTCAAGTTAATGTGTGAAAAACTGCAGTTAACAACGGTTTGGCGCAATAGCTAAATTCACAATAAACATCACGTTCGATTTTCCGCTGGAAAATCTTATCTTAATAAGAAAAAATCGTCCCACGCAGACGCTACTGCGCCAAGCCGCGGAACGTTAGCAGTAATTTTCCGACTGACCTTATAAATAAATTTACAGATTTTTATGACCAGAATATGAGTGGAAAATAAAACTACTTCTGCTAACAAGGGTAACCGGTGTACAACCCTTTAATTTTCCAATTTTTTCAGAAAATAAGATAAATACCCACCTCTTTTAAAGCGATTTAGGAGAGGTTTGTTTTTGGTAGAATTTTTGGAAATGTATTTTTTGCTTTGCGTAATTCAAGGAGAGGAACGCCAGCTATGCGAAGTCTCCTCACTTTGGAGCATTTTATCAAACAAACATCTTTAAAAACAAATTCTCCACTCCGGCACAAGCGTCGCCCTACAAATTATTGATTGATACAAGCGAGACGCCCGCAAAAGCAAATGTTCAAAAGTTTGCGACAGAAAGTTTTAAAGATATTCTTCAATTGTCAAAAAATACATGGGTTACCGATTCTTTTTCTTCATTACAGAAAATATAATGACAGAAAAAATAACGACAATGCTTAGATCAAGTAAAAGATTAAGCATGATAAAATCTGAATATTTATATTCTGTACACTTTCCATAAAACTGTCGATAGAAAACAAAGGGAAATCCGAACTGGTTAAATCCATCAACATTAGCTTCTTCTTTTTTCAATAAAAAGCACAATGCTATATAAACACCGAAAATAACAGAAAAATATTTTGCAAAAATTTTCATCTGAGAATTGAATTTTACTTCAAAAATTTCTTTACCTCATCAATCAGATTTAAAATCAATTCCACAGGAAGATCTTCATCCATATCAATCAACAGAATTTTAAACTTCTTTCTGCCTTCACTCAGCAGCAGCGGATGATCTAATCGGTCGCCGTGGTAGAAGCTTACATAATATTGCCTATGCTTTTTGCTGAAATAGAAATAGCAGAGCATTTTCTTTTTAAACTTAAAGAAAGGCAAACCGAAGCTGAGCGTTTCGGTGATTTTTTCTGTATCTGAAGATAGAATTTTCTGGCGCAAAAAAAGAAGAGCACTCCGTTCAGGTTCATCGATTCTGAAATAATACTCTTCTAATGGATTCATTGTCTGATTATTGGCTAATTGCTAACGCTTTCTGCAGACTGTATTTTGCACATTGCTGTTTTACTTTTCATCATGCTTAGCATTTTGCTCCCTGTTATTTGCACTATGCCCTGATGTTATTGTAATCAGTCAAAATTCTGCAGTTCAACAAGCTTATTGTACATTCCTTTTTTCTCCATCAGATCCTGATGATTTCCCTGCTCGATAATCTTTCCTTTCTCCATCACCACGATCCAGTCGGCCTTTTGAATGGTTGATAAACGGTGGGCAATAACGAGGGATGTACGGTTTTGCATCATCTTTTCTAACGCATCCTGCACAAATCTTTCGGATTCTGTATCTAAGGCTGAGGTGGCTTCATCCAAAATCATAATCGGTGGATTTTTGAGCACCGCCCTTGCGATGGAAATCCGCTGTTTCTGTCCGCCAGACAGCTTCCCTCCTGCTTCACCAATACTTGTATCATACTGGTTTGGCAAATCCATAATAAAATCGTGGGCATTGGCGATTTTTGCCGCTTCCTGCACTGCTTCAAGGCTTGCATTGGGCGTTCCCAGTGAAATATTATTTCGGATAGAATCGTTAAACAGGATATTATCCTGAGTAACCAGTCCGAAAAGCTTTCTGTAGTTGGAAAGTTTAATGTTTTTGATGTTTTCGCCATCCAGGAGTACTTCGCCGTTATTTACGTCGTAAAATCTGGTAATCAGGTTGGCAAGTGTACTTTTTCCACTTCCGCTCTGGCCTACCAAAGCAACAGTTTTTCCCTTCGGTATCGTCAACGAAAAATCTTTCAGAACATCTCTGTCTTCGTAACCGAACGTGATATTTTTAAATTCAACGTTTGAGGTAAAGCCGGTAATTTCTTTGGCATCTGTTTCTTCTTTTATAATGTAATCTGCATCAAGGATATCAAAGATTCTTTTCGCCGAAACTTCGCCTTTCTGAATATTAGATATTGCCGAAGATAAAGATTTCAATGGTTGTAAAATAGTATAAAACAAGGCTATATAGGTGATAAATTCACTTCCGGTAAGGCCTTCACCTTTAATGGCAAGACGGCCACCGAAATAGACAATCATCCCAATAGTGATGGCTCCTAAAAGCTCACTTACAGGCGATGCCAGTGCTTTTTTCTTGAATAATCTCAGTGAAAGAAATCTTATTTTATTTAAAACATCATCAAATCTTTTCTTGATTTGGGGTGAAGCATCAAAAATTTTAATAATCTTAAGGCCCACCAGTGTTTCATCAATAAATGAATACATTTTCCCAAGTTCCTGCTGTGCCTCACCGGTATCTTTCTTCAGACTTTTACCGATGATGGAAATTAAAGTTCCCATTACCGGAAACACAACAAGGGTGAAAATTGTAAGCTGAAAATTGGAGTACAGCAGATAAGACATTGTAATAATAATCACAATAGGGGATCTTATGATGTCTATTAAACTGTTCAGAATATTAGATTCTACCTCGCCCACGTCAGATGTAATTCTTGCAAAAACATCTCCTTTTCTGGAGTTTGTAAAAAATGAAACCGGAAGATCTAAAATTTTATCGTGGAGTTTTATTCTGAAATCTCTGGAAACACCGGTTCTTGAAAACGTTAGATAAAATTCTGACAGGTAACTGAAAATATTTCTGAGAAAAAACATTGAAATAAACAGCACACACGTAATCAGCAGAATGTATTCTGCGCCCTTTTCGATCTCGAGTTGCTGTATAAAATAATTAAAACTGTCTTTTAAATAAGATCCTGCAGATTCTATACCTTCGTAAACAGGCTTTGCCTCTACCTTCTGCCCTTCTTTATCAAATAGAATATTCAGCACCGGCATGAAGAAGAGCATGGCAACAATGTTGAAAATGGCGTAGAGAATGTTGAAAAAAATACCTGCTGCAATAGATTTTTTATAAGGAAGAATGTTGTCTATTGCCCTTTTATAATAATTCATTAAATATTAAGATTAATCCACAAAAATACGGAATTTATATAGAAGACGTTTTTAGTTTAACTTTACTTTATCATTATACTTCGGGCTGAAGTTTTTCGGAGACAGTTTTTCAACCGTTTTAGCAAAATTATTGATCATTTCGGTCATATTTTCGACGTTTACTACAGAGATATCATCGTTCACCCCGTGGTAGTGTTTTATTTTAGACATATCCGCTGTTGAAAAGGAATGTGCAATAATATTTTTCTTTGCAAAACTCACATTATCACTTCTGTAAAACAGCTGCTGCTGCACATAAGGATCAGGATAGATTTTGAGCGAACCTACTGCATTTCTGTTGAATAGTTCATCCAGATCAGAAAAACCGTCACCTGTCATAAACATTGCATTTTTACCAAACTCAGATTCTGTAGCAATCATTTCAAAATTGAAAAGTGCAGTAAGATTTTTATTAATCTTTTCCATTCCTGTATCTGCAGAAAGCGCTGTTGACCCTAAGAGACCAGCCTCTTCTCCATTAAAAGCCATAAAAACCATCGAAAACTGTGGCTTTTTATCTTTAAAATATTCTGCAACTCCTGCCAATGCCGTAATTCCGCTGGCGTCATCATCTGCTCCGTTGTAGATATTATCGCCTTTATCGGTATTGGTTCCGATGTGATCAAAATGACCCGAAAAACCAAGCATTTTTTCTGAAACCCCTTTTTTAATTCCGCAAACATTATAGACTGTTTTGCCCTTGTACTGAAATGGAACGAGGTAAGAATCACCAACGCAGTAATCAAGTTTATTTTCTTTAAAAAGTTCTGCAATATATTCTGCTGCATTTTGATTTTCGGGCGTTCCAATGAGGCGTCCTTTCATTTCGTCAGAGGCCAGGGTACTGATAATGGCTTTCACAGATTCGTGACTTACAGTCTGTGCAAAACTGAATGCCGAAAAAAACGACAGAGCTAAAACTGATAATTTTTTCATAATACTGTTTATGGGGATATTAGACGCAAGATAAAATGTTTTGTTTCAATTTTAAGAATCTTTATTAATTTTAACCAAAATTTTAGCATAAAAAAACAGCCTTCCAAAAGGAAAGCTGTTCTCACTCAAAAAATCATTGTCTGGTTAACGCAGTCTGTCTACAGATTTCACGAGCCTCTCGTCTTTTTTGATGTAAATGTTGGCAATAGCCAGACAGATTACAGCAATGAACGGGAAAATCGGCTCAATACCCTTCTCAGGAAAATCTATTCCTCCGGGTAAACTTAGCAGCCAGTACAGCAATACACCAATCAACAAAGCGTTTATAACGATGCTGATGTTGTTCAGCATAATTTGTCTCGGTCTGTTTTTAAAGCTGAAAATACTCAGAGCACCCACTACAATTAAAATTGCAGATGCCGTTTTTATTAATGGAAATGTTCGGGAAACCTCTACATCCTGACCTGTAATAAATAAAAAAACAGGTGCTATGGTAGCAAGTAATATCCAGATGGTCTGTATTCTCTGTAGCATAAACTTTAAAATCAGGGCAAAAATAACATAAATTTTGCACAATTCAAAAATAAGTGTAGATTTGCAACATACAATTACCCTTGAAAACCAAAGTCACCGGACTTACTTTTCTTACTTACAATAATTTACATTTTTTCATAGCATATGTTTAACATAGAAACGTTAAGGTCAAAATCCGTAACGGAGTTGGCTAAAATTCTAAAAGATTTAGGCGTTAAAGTTGCAAGAAACAGCACAGATAATGATAAAATCTTTGCAGTACTCGACTTTCAGGCATCAAATCCCAAAGTGGCTAAAGATTATTTCAACACCACCAACGATAATACTACAGACAGTACCTCTATACAAAGTACACCAGCAGAAACTGCAGATGCAGCCGCAGAAAAGCCAGTAAAAGCTCCCGCCAAAAAGCCTGCAGCAAAAAAAACTCCCGCTAAGCCTAAAACACCCATAGCTGCCAAAGCAGATTCTGAGAAAGTGGAAGAAGAAACAAAAGTGCGTACTGCCGAAGAGCCAGCGGCGCAAACTGCCCCAAGAGCTGAAGTTCCACAACAGGTAAATGCTCCTGAAGAACCAGCAAACAACCCGGCAAATAAGAAAAAAAGAAGGAGACTTCCTACCGAAAATAATGACTCTCAAAATGTTGAGAACACTCCGGAAGAAACCACAGAAGTTTCTCAGACAAAAACTCCTCAGCAGAACACGCAACAGCAACCGCAGGAGGAAAGACCAAAAAGACCTGTACACCCTCAACATTCTAAAGGGCAAAATCAGCAAAGGAATCAAAATCCTAATCAGCAGCAGAATCAAGGTCAAAACTCAAATCAGCAGCAGCAAAACCAGAATCAGAATAATCAGCATCACAACAGAAATCAGGAAAGACCTGAAGAAGTTGTGGAGCAGAAAAAAGAATTCAGTTTTGACGGGATGGTAAGCATCGAAGGCGTTTTGGAAATTCTGCCAGACAACTATGGATTTTTACGTTCAGCAGATTTCTCTTACATTTCTTCACCGGATGATGTGTATGTTTCTACAGCACAGATCAGAAATTTCGGTCTTAAAACAGGTGACAACGTAAAAGGTATCGTGAGATTACCTAAAGAAGGTGAAAAATACTTTTCTCTTTTAAAACCTACAGAAGTTAACGGTAGAGATTTGGCATTCATTAAAGACCGTGTGTCCTTTGAATACCTTACGCCGCTTTTCCCTGAAGAAAAATTTAATTTAGCAGGAAAAGGTGCTACCATCTCCACAAGGATTGTAGATCTTTTTGCACCTATCGGTAAAGGACAGAGAGCCATGATTGTTGCCCAGCCAAAAACGGGTAAAACAATGTTGCTGAAAGACATTGCCAATTCAATTGCAGACAATCACCCGGAAGTTTATATGATGGTACTTTTGATAGACGAACGTCCGGAAGAAGTTACAGATATGGAAAGAAGTGTGAATGCGGAAGTAATCGCCTCTACATTTGACGAAGCGGCAGACAAACACGTGAAAGTGGCCAATTTGGTTTTAGCGAAAGCTCAGAGAATGGTAGAATGCGGTCATGATGTTGTGATTCTTTTAGATTCGATTACCAGATTAGCAAGAGCTTACAATACCGTAACCCCAGCTTCAGGAAAGGTGCTTTCCGGAGGTGTAGACGCCAATGCACTTCACAAGCCGAAAAGATTCTTCGGTGCTGCAAGAAAGATTGAGGGAGGAGGTTCTTTAACGATTATCGCTACAGCTTTGATTGATACAGGTTCTAAAATGGATGAAGTAATCTTTGAAGAATTTAAAGGTACAGGAAACATGGAGCTTCAGTTAGACAGAAAAATTGCCAACAGAAGAATTTATCCCGCGATTGATTTGGTGGCATCAAGCACCCGTCGTGATGATCTTCTTTTAGACGAAAACACTTCGCAGAGAATGTGGATCTTCAGAAAATTCCTTTCTGAAATGAATCCTGTGGAAGCGATGGATTTTGTGAATAAAAACATTAAAGGAACGATCAGCAATGAAGAATTCCTGATGTCGATGAACAGATAAATTTCAGTTTAAAAAATATTTAAAGCGCATACTCAAAAAGTTTGTGCTTTTTTTATCTCCACAAGTCAAATCATCAATGTTAAAGATTTATTAAAATAATCCGTAATTTTTGATAATGGCTTAAATATTGGCTAAATTTGGTTAATAACATTAAAAAATATAATTATGTCATTTGAATTACCACAATTAGGTTATGCTTACGATGCTTTAGAGCCAACTATTGATGCAAAAACAATGGAGATTCACCACTCTAAGCACCACCAGGCGTATATCGACAATTTAAATAAAGCAATTGAAGGAACTGAACTTGCAGACAAATCTATCGAAGAAATCTGCAAAACAGGAACAGACAAACCTGCAGTACGAAATAACGGAGGTGGACATTTTAACCACTCTCTATTCTGGGAAATTCTTACTCCTGGCGGAAGCAATGAGCCTGTAGGATTGGTAAGAAACGCAATTGAAAACTATGGTGGATTAGAAAAATTTAAAACTGATTTTTCTGAAGCTGCTAAAACAAGATTCGGATCTGGATGGGCTTGGTTGGTTAAGAATGAAGACGGTTCTGTTTCTGTAACTTCTACTCCAAATCAGGATAACCCATTGATGCCGGTTGCAGACATTAAAGGAACTCCCGTTTTAGGATTAGATGTTTGGGAGCACGCTTATTATTTAAACTACCAGAACAGAAGACCTGATTACGTTGCAGCGTTTTTCTCTGTTGTAAATTGGGATAAAGTAGAAGAATTATTCAATAAATAATCTTCAACTACTCATAAAAAAAGGTTCAGAAATAATTTTCTGAACCTTTTATTTTAAAATTTTCATTTTATCACCAAATTAATCTCAACTTTAAATAAGAATTATTTTAAGCTAAAAGCAAGATGCTACAGATTTTAAGCCTTATTCAGCCATTCTGATTTTGAAAGATAATTCTGATCAGGATAATAAATAAAAAGAAGATTTCTTCCTTTGATCGTATTGATGATCGGCTGAGTCAAATCTCTCGGAACCGCAGGGCAACCCCAGCTCCTACCAATTCTTTTGTGCGCTGCAGCAAAATCTTCACTTACATAATCTGCTCCGTGCATCACAATGGCTCTTCTGTAAGCCGCATCATTAAAGCCTTTATCCATTCCTAAAAGCTTCAAAGAATATCCGTTTCCACCGTTGTAAGTGGCATCAGTGATATAAAAACCCATGCTGCTTTGTAAAGAACTGTCGGTATTTGAAAAATTAGTGGCAAATTCTTCGCCAGTGTTTTTTCCGTGGGCTACCAGAGAATTAAACAGCACTTTCTTATCGTTCAGATCAATCACCCAAAGCCTTTTGCTATTGGATGACATAGAAAAATCGCAAACAGTAAGAAAATGTGAATTTTCATCAAGTAGACCCGCTTTTTTCATATTTTCAAAACCCGTCAGCGCTTTGGAGAACACTTCAAAATTCAATTCATGTTCGGGCGCGAAAGCAATAGATTTGTAAAGTTTTTCGGAAGTTGATGTTTCAGCTTTTTCTGATGATTTCAGATTAACAATCTTTTCAGATTTGTTTTCTTCACTCATTTTAAAATTTTCTTTTTTATCTGTTGGAGAAAGATAAAACGAGGTCGTCACTACATACACTACACTTAATACACTATACAATAACTTCATTCAATATTATGTTAAATTATAATTAGGACTACAAAATTATAAAAACATAATTATCAAATACTTAAGATTGGAATAGTTTAACTCAATTTAAGAAATATTAACAACCGGAAAAAGTGAATTATTTTCCAGATTCTGAATCACCTACAAACTCCAGACTTACAGAGTTCATGCAGTATCGCGTACCTGTGGGAGCCGGCCCGTCATTGAAAACATGACCCAAATGAGAATCACAACGTTTGCAAACAACTTCTATTCTTTCCATACCGTGAGAAGAATCGCGATTATATTTTACTCCATTTTTATCAGCTTCAAAAAAACTTGGCCATCCGCAGCTGCTCATAAATTTCTGGTTGGAACGGAAAAGATGATTCCCACAAACAGCACAGTAATATTCTCCGAGCTCATCAAACTCATTGTATTTTCCTGTAAAAGGTCTTTCTGTGGCGGCTTCACGGGCAATTGCATACAAATCCGGTGCGAGAATTTTCCTCCATTCATCATTGGAAATATTCAGTTTTTCAGTTTCTGTTCTTGAGTAATATGGATTGTTTTTTGCTTGGTCTTGCATAAGATTTAATTTAATATTAGTAACGCAAATATTTAACAATAAAAGTCACAAAAGTCTTTTTTTCTAAGTGTGATGTTGTGATGATTCGATTTTAAAGTTCAACAAATGTAAAAGTTAAAATTGATAATTCTGAACAAATTTTCACCTAAAAATGAAGTCCGAAGTATTAAGATTTAAACATTAAATTATGTAAAGACTTATTTGCTTATTCAGCCTCAACGCTTTAACTTAAAACCAAAACAAAACCTTTTGTGACTTTTGTGGTAAAATACAATACCAAATTTACTAAATTTGAGGATATGAATGATGAACTAAAAAGAAAACAACTCAATAAATACAAGGCTTTTGCCACAGGACTTTTTGTTTTGATGGCAGTCATCTTTATTTTCACCACGATTTTACAGAAAACCCACGATTCTCATTGGATAGGCTACGTTCGTGCTTTTTCTGAAGCAGCGATGGTGGGCGCTTTGGCAGACTGGTTTGCAGTGACTGCCCTTTTCCGTCATCCGCTCGGGTTGCCGATTCCGCATACAAATCTGATTGAAAACAGTAAAGAAAAATTGGGCGATAATCTGGGAAGTTTTGTGGTTTCCAATTTCCTTTCGCCCCAGACCATTCGTCCTTATATTCAGAAAATTAAGATCTCAAATTTTGTAGGAGAATGGCTTACGAAAGATAGAAATCAGGAAGCTTTAATTAAAAATCTTTCGGATATTATTATGGATATTTTGAATAAATTGAATGATGCTGAAGTCAGCCGTTTTATCATTAAAAAAGTAAGCGAAATGACGGATGATATTCAATTGAATAAAATTTTAGGAAACGGAATTATTTATCTTTTAGACAAAAATGATCATCAGAAAATTGTGACCAACCTCTCAAAACAGATCAAAGAATATTTGATTGAAAATGATGAGATGATTAAAGAAAGGGTGAAAAAAGGAAGCTACACTTTCATCCCTTCGTTTGTAGATAAGAAGATCGCCGAGAAAATTGCAAGCGGGCTTTCAGATTTTTTCCTTGAAATAGAGCAAGATACGAATCACGAAATCAGAACTTTAATTACAGAAAAAATCTATGAATTTTCAAATGATTTAAAAGAAGATCCAAAGTGGATTGATGAGTTTAAAAGCATTAAAAATAACTTTCTCAGTACTGAAAAACTTGATGAATATTCCAACGACATCTGGGTTTCCATCAAAAAAACGTTGACTACAGAACTTCAGGAAGAAGATTCTTCATTAAAAAAATACATCACCAAAAACCTTAACGAGTTTTCTGAAAACTTAAAAACCGACGAAAAACTTCAGAACAAAATTGATAATTGGGTACGGGTAACGGCATACAAATATATTCTGAAAAACACGCATCAAGCCGGAAACCTCATCAGCTCAACTGTCGGAAATTGGCAGGGCAAAGAACTGAGTGAAAAACTTGAATTGGAAGTTGGTAAAGACCTGCAATTTATTCGTGTGAACGGAACTTTGGTTGGTGGATTGGTAGGATTGATTATTTATACGATTTCGCATTTTTTTATTTAAAATTCTCTCGCAGATCGAGCAAATTTTGCAGATTAAAATCAGTTTAATTTTGCCTTAACAATGAAAAAAAAACAAAACCTCATCGATTTTGCTTTCATACTTTTTAATATTTTATTTATCTGGAAATTCTACTGGCTCTCGTCAAAATTTCTTTGTTAATATCGTTAATCAATTGTGGACCTTCGTAAATAAATCCTGTATACAACTGAACTAAGCTTGCGCCTGCGTCCAGTTTTTCAATCGCATCTTTTGCAGAGTGAATTCCGCCCACTCCGATGATTGGGAAAGCACGGTTGCTTTTATCCGATAGATATTTAATCATCGCTGTACTTCTTTCTCGAATTGGTTTTCCGCTCAAACCACCGTTTCCTATTTCTGCTAAAGTTTCTGCGGACGTTTTCAAACCCTCTCTGTTGACTGATGTATTTGAAACCACAATTCCATCGATTTTTGTGTCTGCAATCAGTTCGATAATTTCGTCAAGCTGTTGATTATTTAAATCCGGAGCGATTTTCAGAAGAATTGGTTTTTGAGTAGGCTTTGTCTGATTGATTTTCTTTACTTCAGTGATTAATTCACGCAGATACTCCACATCTTCCAGTTTTGCGTGGCTGCCAACGTTGGGACAACTCACATTCAGCACAAAATAATCTACGTAAGGATGAAGACCTTCGAAGCAGTCGAGATAATCCTGAGTGTATTTTTCGGGAGTTGTATTGGTGTTTTTTCCGATGTTTCCACCGATGATGATTTTTCCTTTGTTGCCTTTCAGTTTTTCAACTGCTGCCTGCAAACCATCATTATTGAAACCCATTCTATTGATGATTCCACCATCTTCGATGAGACGGAATAGTCTTTTCTTAGGATTTCCAGTCTGTGCTTTTGGTGTTACTGTTCCAATCTCTACAAATCCGAAACCTAAATCGCCTAGCTCATTGAATAAAACTGCATTCTTATCAAAACCAGCCGCCAATCCAACCGGATTTTTAAATTTCAATCCAAAAACTTCTCTTTCAAGACGTTTATCCGCGATAGGTTTTGGGAGGAATAATTTGGTAAGAAATCCGAAATTTTTAAGCATCGAAAAAGTAAAGTGGTGTACTTCTTCGGGATCAAATTTGAAAAGAATCGGGCGAATGAGCGATTTGTACATTGAAAAAAAGTTTTACAAAAATAATCATTTTAAAATTAACGTATTATTGATGTAGGATACTTTTTTTCGAATATGAATTTTACGAATTTTTTTACGAGTTATGGAAAACTGCACTATCTGTAAAATTTGCATGAGAATCTATCGCAAAGCTCATTATCAAACTTTTTATTTTAAGAGGTAAAGGCTAATAAAATTTGCTTCACGAAGCGTGAATGTTAGCTTGCTGATCAACTTGCTGATCATTCTTTGCTCCTTGAGGTTGTAAAAATGAATATAAAACTTTGCGTTAAAAAAGCTACTGCTGAAAATTCGTCACTTCGAGTAACGTAGCAAAGCGGAGTGTATCGAGAAGTTTGCGCGATGTTCTCGATACATTTTTCTCCATTTCATTACGAAAAACACTCGAACTGACGAAAATTTTGTTACAATTAAAGATATGCACTCAAATCGAGTTTCAGAATATCCCCTACTCTTTTGAAATCTTCGTCAACAGTTGCGTTTAAGGTGATTTTTTCGTTGGAAATCGGATGAGTGAAAGCCAACTGATGCGCGTGAAGCGTCATTTTGCTGATGCCAAATGTTTCAAGCCAGAGTTTGTTTTGTTTGTTGCAGCCGTGTTTCCTGCAGCCTAAAATGGGATGCAGAATATGTTTAAGATGCTTTCTTAACTGATGAAATCTGCCCGTCTCTGGAATTGCTTCTACCAAACAGTATCTTGAGGTCTGATGTTTTAGAAAAGGCAAATCTATTTCTGAAGTCTGTAACCGGCGATAATATGTAACCGCGCTCTGCTTAATTTCATTTTCATTCACCAAATCGTAATCGATGGTTTCTTCATCTTTCGTCCAGCCACGAAGAATGGCGATGTATCGCTTTTCAACCTTTTTCTCTTCAAACTGAGTGCTCATCTGTCGCAAAGTGTCTTTATCTAAAGTGAAAAGCAGAACTCCGGAAGTTTTTCTGTCTAAACGGTGAACAGGATACACTTTTTGTCCGATCTGTTTTCTCAGTTCCTGAATCGCGTAAGTGTCTGCCTCTCCGGAATAGAAAGATTTATGAACCAAGAGTCCGCTGGGTTTGTTGATGGCAATAAGATGTTCGTCGCGATACAGAATTTCTAACATTCCGCAAAACTAAGGATAAATTAGTTTTACAACTCTCTTTTAAAAGTATAAATAACACCATAAAAGGTTCCTCCGTAATCCCTGCTTTCTGCGACCACCAATTCCCAGCCTTCACTTCCGTGTTGATTTAAAATTTTATCAATTTCAACAGGATCATATTTGGTTCCCCAAAACCCCTTCGGTTCAATAATAACTGTTTTGTACTCGAATCTTTTTTTCATAATACATTTCTATTTTAATCTAATTTAAAATAATTTTTTGAAATTGAGATATAAACCTAACGGGTTTTTGAAACCTGTTAGATTTTGTATTTTTATTCATAAGTTTAAGAGTGTAACTACTTATTTAGTTAAATCCTCCTATTCTTTAAACACTTCTCAGATTCTACACTAAAAGCTTTTTCATAACTCAAAACAGAAGAATTACAAATCTCCATCAGATGATAAAAATTAACATCTTATCATTACTGATAATTGATTATTTTATTTATCATTGCAAAAAAATAAAATTATGAAAAACTTCAGTTTAATATTATTTGCATTGCTGTTGTCATCGAATCTTTTTTCCCAAACGACAGATACTTTGAGTTTAGGCAAAACAGGCAGAGAATTTTTCATCAAGGGAAACCAGAAATATAAGGCATCGGAATACAAAACTGTTTTTACAAATCAGGAAGCGTTGGCTTACATAAAAAAATCACGTACCAACAATGCTGTTTCTCAGGTTTTTGGAGTGATGGGCGGCGGATTAGTCGGATGGGGACTGGCTACGGCGATCAGCGGAAAAAAAACTGTGCAAAACGGTGTGGTTATTAAAGAACAGGCAAAAGGCGGCTGGGGATTAGTGGGTGCCGGCGTTGGATTAATTGGTATTGCCATTCCATTTGCGATTGGTTCTTCTAAAAATCTTAAAAATGCAGTTAACACCCAGAATGAAGCTGACAGAAAAGGTAACGAATCTCAAAATACGCATGCCAGCAGATTTTACAAACTTGAGATTGGCGGAAACGGCGTCGGATTAAGTTATAATTTCTAAAAATAATGTAAAGCGTTTTTTTTAAAATGCTTTTTTTATTCCTTATTAAAATATTGCATGATCTAAACCTAACGGGGTTTTCGAAACCCGTTAGGTTTTTTTGTCTAAAACTGAAACCCGTTTTGTAATGACAACCAATACCAAACCTCATAGGTTTTAGAAACCTTTGAAGTTTTCTTTAGAAAAATTTCAGTTGTTTAAAAACGTAATTTTGTCTTTAGCCCTGATGGGAACGACATCCTTTTTTTTTTGCGGACGCAACAAAGCGGAGACCGCCACAAAAAAGATACAGTGGACAGCAGGTTCCCGGCTCCTACAAATCTGCAATGCAAAAACTTCCGCCATCCCGCTTCCCACTTCCCGCTTTTTCACTATTTTTGCACGTAAGACGAAAAATTTATGGCAAAGCAAGACGATGTTTTCAAGAAAGTGATCTCTCACGCTAAAGAATATGGGTTTATTTTCCCTTCGAGTGAGATCTATGATGGTTTATCTGCAGTTTACGACTACGGACAAAACGGTGCAGAACTGAAAAACAATATCAAACAGTACTGGTGGAAAGCGATGGTACAGCTGAACGAAAATATTGTGGGTATTGATTCGGCGATTCTGATGCACCCGACTACCTGGAAAGCTTCGGGCCACGTTGATGCTTTTAATGATCCTCTGATTGACAATAAAGATTCTAAAAAACGTTTCAGAGCAGATGTTTTGGTAGAAGATTACTGTGCAAAAATCGAGGATAAAGAAAATAAAGAAATTGAGAAAGCTGCCAAAAGATTTGGTGAGTCTTTCGATAAAGCTCAGTTTGAAGAGACGAATCCTAAAATTTTGGAATACCGTGCGAAAAGAGCTGAAATCCTTTCAAGATTGGCAAAATCTCTTGAAAATGAAGACCTTGCCGATGTAAAATCTTTAATTGAAGAACTGGAAATCGCTGACCCGGACACAGGTTCAAGAAACTGGACTGAGGTAAGACAATTTAACCTGATGTTTGGAACTAAACTGGGTGCTTCTGCAGATTCTGCGATGGATCTTTATTTAAGACCGGAAACGGCTCAGGGGATTTTCGTAAATTTCTTAAACGTACAGAAAACATCGCGTCACAGACTTCCGTTTGGTATTGCTCAAATCGGAAAAGCATTTAGAAATGAAATTGTTGCGAGACAGTTTATCTTTAGAATGCGTGAATTTGAACAGATGGAAATGCAGTTTTTCGTTGCTCCGGGAACCGAACTGGAATTCTACGAACAGTGGAAAACAAAACGTCTGAACTGGCACAGAGCGCTTGGTTTGGGTGATGAAAATTACAGATTCCACGACCATGAGAAACTGGCACATTATGCAAATGCTGCGGCGGATATTGAGTTTAATTTTCCGTTTGGTTTTAAGGAACTGGAAGGTATTCACTCGAGAACTGATTTCGACTTGAAAGCGCATGAGAAATTCTCAGGAAGAAAATTGCAGTTCTTCGATCCTGAGAGAAACGAAAACTACGTTCCTTACGTTGTTGAAACTTCAGTTGGTTTAGACAGATTATTCCTTTCTATTTTCTCGCATTGTTTAAAAGACGAGGTGTTGGAGGACGGTTCGGAAAGAACAGTTTTATCTTTACCTCCAGCGTTGGCTCCGGTAAAAGCAGCGATTCTTCCGTTGATGAAAAAAGATGGTTTGGCTGAATATGCAGAAAAAATCTTTGATGATTTGAAATATGATTTTAACTTGTTCTACGAAGAAAAAGATGCCATCGGAAAACGCTACAGAAGACAGGATGCCATCGGAACGCCTTACTGTATCACCATTGACCACGATTCTTTAACGGATCACACGGTAACCATCCGAGACAGAGACACGATGATTCAGGAAAGAGTTCCGGTTTCGGAATTACGAAGAATCATTGATGAGAAAACGAGTTTCAGAAATTTACTTTCTAAAATATAAATTGAAAGCCTTGAGAAATCAGGGCTTTTTTTTTGTTGGAATAAATATTCTTTTGTCTTGTAACAAAAGAAGCAAAAGTTCAAGACTTGAAAACTCCGGCTAAAATTTTAAACAATTTCCTAACGCCTACATTTTCTATGTCAGTTAAATTATTGTAGATCGTACTTTTATTTACAAAATATTTTAGGATAAGATTAAAACTAAACAAATCCTTTCCTTATTTTACTGAAAATTAATCAACAATAATTTAAGATAAAAATTTTTCCTCAATGTATTTGATATATCCTTGAATTCACTACTTTTGGATTTCAGATTTTTTAATATGAAGAAAATTTTTCTATACTTTTTTGGATTGGCAAATGCCCTTTGTTATGCACAGACTCAGGATTTGGCATCTCTTGCTTCCGGTGAACACTTAGGGATGAATGCCCTGTTTGACAGCAATGATAATCTATACGGTTACGTTTCTCTTTATTCTTACGGAAAATCTGGTGACAAAACAAAAAAATTCGAATATGTAGTTCTGGATAAAAATCTGAACCCTGTTGCCAACAAAGAATTTGAAGGCGATGTTACAGCGGGAAGTTATTTCGGTTACATCGATTTCCGCAACAGGATTATTCTCAAACCAAATTCTCTGGATCAATCTGTCTTGAAACTGAGTGAGTTTTTTACTCCGCGTTCCATGGAAATTGATCTGCAGACCAATACCGTGCAGCTGAAGAAATATTACGATTATGAAAACGGTGTTTTTAAAGAAATTAACCAGCCTAAAAACTGGAAAGACGCCCGTAAGGAAAACAGAGACGAGAAAAAAGAGAAAGGATACAATTATCAGTCATCTGTTGTAGAAATAAAGGAAGGCGGATTTATTGCAATTGAACTTAAAGATTTCGGAAAATACACCAGCGATAACGCACTCATCAAGTTTGACGAAAACAGAAAAGAGATCTGGAGATACAGCTACAACACAAGTGGCGATAAAAAAAATAACGAAAATATAAAGCTGCTGGATAAAGACGACCAGCATCTCTACTTTATTTTAGAAAAGAAAAATCCGGAAAAAAAATCTTTCTTTCTTTTGGTTCTGGATATTAAAACCGGGATAGAGGTTGCATCAAAACCTGTAACGGGATTATCTGATGACACTCTGGAACACATTACCTCATTTTCTTCTGCCACCAGAAATCTGGATAACGACAGGATTTTTGATGATAAAATAATGGTGATCGGAAGAAATTTTGAAAACAAACAGGGAACCGGCTTTGCAAGAATGATTGTTGACAAAAAAACTTTTGAGGTAGACACAAAAAGAATGATCTATTATACAGACATGGCTGCATTTCTCCCGAAAATTGATGAGTTTGGCTATGTAGAAAAAGGCTATCATCTTCAGCCCCGTGACGTTTTTTTTCTGAAAGACGGCAGTATGGGGATTCTCTTAGAAAAATACAAGATTGATTTTAATCTGGGCGTTGGCAAAACCACAGATTTGGTTTATCTTTTTACAGACAAAAATTTTAAGATAAAAGGAGTAAAAGTTTTCAGCAAAGAAAAATCTTTGTATGACAGTGATTATCTCTTTTCACAATATCTGAATGACGGTAATGATGTTGTATTTTTTTACAGAGATTACCAGAAAAACAAAGAGACGAAGCAGAAAAACTGGCAGCTTTTTATCAACACGCTGATGAGCGGAACTTTCAAACAGGAAGTTGTACCCATTTCTGAAAAAGATTCGTATACCGTAATTCCTTATGTGGGAAAAGAGGGATATATTTTGCTGCGTGAATTTAATGAAAAGGAGAAGTATAATAAAGTTAGGCTGGAGCGGCTGAACTATTAAAAAAAAGACCTTCAGGATTTATAAACTCTGAAGGTCTTTTTTTATTTCTGATAAAAATCTGCAATATTTTTAATTTCTTCCATACTCAGATTCCACATAAAGCTGAGAAACTGCTGATAGCTTTCGCTTTGGTTCTTAGACTCTACCCTGTCTAAATACCGGTTCAGTGTATAATTTTTTCTTGCCTTATAAATTTTAGAGAAGAATTTTCCCAGCCAGGATCTGTAAAATGTTTCCTCTTCAGAATCCTGCAAAAACTGCAGCGATGCATAAATGCCCAAACCGTAATCTTCAGAGTGATAGTAGTTGGGCAGAATTTCCATTTTTGCGGTCCTTGCGATGGAAATAAAATCTGAGTCTGTTTTTTCATCGGCAACAGAAGACTCCAGCTCAGGGAAATTTTTCTTCAGCATATTGATCCTCAACACCATTTCAGGATGGGTAGACAGAGAATCTTTATTCAGCTTTTCTTTGTAATGGTTGTAGTTGTACAGAGAAAAATCTTCTTTTGCCAGCCATTTTTTATTAAAAGCCTGATTGGGGAGACTGAAATATTTTTCATAAGTCTCAGTTTTAAGTTTTTTGGGAGATATCGTATCAAAATTCCTTAAAATATGAAGTGCATTTATAAATTCCGATGCTTTAAAATCACTGTTTCTGAAAATTGTATAACCAAGAGAATCTGCCTGCATTTCATTTTTCCGGTACTCTGAACCTTTTCTGTAAATTCTGTTTTTAAAAATTTCAAAAGCCTTCCTGTTGTGGTTTTCCGTATTCAATTTGATATCCTGAACTACCCTCTTATCGGTTTGGTTATGATCAATAATATCAACAAAAGTTTTCAGCGTATGCTCTTTAATCTTATGCCCCAACTCATGTGCTATAACTGCAGCTACCTGATCATCATTTTTGAGCCAGTTGAAAAGCCCCATGTTGATTACGAAAGTTCCGTCTGCATAACAGTAGGCATTGGGTGTATTGTCTCTGGCAATCAGAATTTTTAAGTTGGAAGGGATCTGACTGTTGTTTTTCCGTAATCCATTGATAAGACTGCTCACCTTTTCATTAAAAGCAGAGTTGAAAACAAAATCTTTATCTTTCACTTTGTCAGCAAAATCTTTCTCAAAATCTCTGTAGATTTTCGCAAGCTCTGTCCCCCGCTTTCCCGGATATTCTGCTTTATTTTTTTTAATCAGGCTCTCGGTATTGAGCGTAAAGTTTTTCAGAAATTCTTTCCGTTGCAGATAATCTGCCGTGTCAATCGTTTTGTACGTCTGCCCAAAACAAGTATAAATGCAGAAACAAGACACGATAAGCATTAGTTTTTTAATCATTGAATCATCACATATTCACAAAAATAAATCATTTAGTATCAATATTTCAAATTTAGTTTAAATTTGTTTCAAGATCATTTGATATGGCAATTTTCATTTATTTCATTGTATTCTTAACTGTATTCACAGCTGTTGTCTACATTTTAGATTACGGCTACCTCATCAACGGAATTTCTAAAACCTATTTTAAAGGAAAACTAAGTGCGCATATTGACGATGGTCAATTTTTCAGCAAAAATGTAATTGAAACTGCAACTCCAAAACCGTGGGAGAAAGCTGACAACTACAACAAAATTGATTTACCTAAAAATATAGTTGACGATCTAAATACAGGCAACACCGCTTCATTTTTAGTGATGAAAGACGGAAAACTGGTACACGAACAATACTGGAAGGGCTACAACAAAAATTCACTTACCAATTCATTTTCAATGGCTAAGGCAGTTACCGTGATGCTATTGGGAAAAGCTTTGGAGGAAGGAAAAATCAAAAACATCAACGATAAATTTTCTGATTATTTTGATGAATTTAAAAACAAACCATCCGCTGAAAATCTGACTTTAAAAAATCTTGCTCAAATGGAATCTGGTCTGGACTGGGAGGAAGATTACAAAAACCCCTTCCGGCCAAATGCCAAGGCTTATTACGGGAAAAGCCTTATTGATGCTACATTTAAAAGAAGATTTAAAGAAAAATCCGGGGAGAGGTTTGAGTATCAAAGTGGCTCAACTCAACTTCTGGGTTTTGCCATAAAGAAAGCTATTAATCAAACGCTGGCAAGCTATTTATCTGAAAAATTCTGGATTCCGCTGGGTATGGAGCAGGATGCCATCTGGAGCACAGATCAAAGCGGGATGGAAAAGACCTACTGCTGCATTCACGCCACTTCCAGAGATTTTGCAAAACTCGGACAGCTGTTTATAAATGACGGCGAGTTTGATGGCCAGCAATTATTGAATCTTGATTTCATCAACGAAATGAAAAATCCGACAAAAAAATCAAGTGAAATTTACGGAATGGGATTCTGGATCAATAATGACAACCCTATTAAACATTATTATTTTCTCGGGCTTCAGGGGCAGTACATCATCATGATCCCGGAGCACAAAATGGTGATTGTGAGAACGGGAAGCTACAATAATCTTCCTAAAACAGACAGAGGAAGACCAGATCAGGTGAGGTTTTTGGTGAATGAAACGGTGAAGCTGTTCGGTTGAAATTGAGGCTAAGGTTCAGGTTGAACAGATTATTTATAAATTTTAAGTATGGAAAAGTATAGTCCTTTAGTTGATGATTATATAGAGAAAGCTCCGGATTTTTCTAAACCGGTTTTAAATCACATTCGGGAAGTCGTTCATGAATGTTATCCTGAAATTGAAGAAGCCATTAAATGGAAGTTCCCGACTTTTATGTACAAAGGAAAAATTCTATGTTCGATGGTTTCATTCAGGCAGTATTGCAGCATGGGATTTTGGCTTCATGACAGCATGAAAACGCTCAAAAATCTGGATACGGATGTAGAAAAAACCAACATGTTCAGCCTGGGGAAGATTACCGGGTTAAAGGATGTTCCTTCAAAACCTCAGCTAAAGAAAATTATTTTGGAAGCCATGGAACTTACCGATATGGGCGTTAAACTAAGAAAAGCCGCGCCTTCAAAAAACGAAATTACAGTTCCTGAATATTTTCAAAATGTTTTAAATCAAAATAAAAAAGCTCTGGAAGTTTTTGAAAAAGCATCGCCTTCTTTCAGGAAAGAATATGCCACCTGGATTGTGGATGCTAAAACTGAAACAACGAGAAACAAACGCATCGACCAAGCTTTGGAATGGATTTCTGAGGGTAAAGGGAGGAATTGGAAGTATGAGAAAAAGTGAGTTAGATTGATGGAAGCGGGAAGTTGGGAGTGGGAAGACGAGATATATCTTTTAACATTTAATTTTTGTTGATTCTGTATTCCTTTATATTATTCACTAAAAGTTCATAAAGATCTTTGTGTCTTATCTTTAAGGAATGAGCTGAAATAGCAATAGGAGATCCATACCATTTATAGTTAATAGCCATACTTTTTCTTGTAAATCTGTTTTTGGCTCTATCTAAATAATCCTGAGGATTGTTTACTCTGATAACAATAAATTTGTTACTATTAATCGAAACCACTGCTACTTCTTCAATGTCAACCCATGGTATTAAACCGATTGACTGACCGCTTGAATTATCAAAAATACCCTTCTCATTCAATACTATTCCCGGTTTTTTATCAAACAACTTTTTCAGACCAAAAGCGAAGCATATTCCAAAAAACAAAACAGAAAGTAATCCTATAAAAAATAAAAATGTTGGATTATAAAAAAAAGATTGCCTTCCGGAACGGCTGGTTTCCGGAGGATTTATCATAAACCAGAGACCTATAGTAACAAACATTAAAGCGCCAATTATAAGAAAGATTATCTTTGTTTTACTTAATTGTATTTCTATCTGGCTATCCATTCTACTCGTAAAAAGTTGCTTTATAATCTGTTCAAAAATACTAAAATTATCACAAAAAAAAGCTTCCAAAAATTCGGAAGCTCAGTTTATATTCGAAAAGAAGAATTTTAATAATTATCTTCTTCACCTTTCATTTTTTCTGCATTTTCGGCCATGATTACGGCATCGATCATTTCGCCGATGTCGCCATTCATGTAAGCATCAAGATTGTACATAGATTTACCAATTCTGTGGTCTGTAACTCTTCCCTGAGGATAATTGTATGTTTTAATTTTCGCAGAACGGTCTCCGGTAGAAACCATCGATTTTCTCTGTGCAGCAATGTCTCCCACCGCTTTCTGAACTTCAATATCGTATAATTTGGTTCTCAACATTTCCATCGCCAGTTCACGGTTGGCCAGCTGTGAACGTGCCTGCTGACAAACTACCACCATTCCTGAAGGTTTGTGGGTAAGCTGTACTTTGGTTTCAACCTTGTTTACGTTTTGTCCACCTGCTCCTCCTGAACGGGAAGTCTGCATTTCGATATCGGCAGGATTCAGTTCAAAATCAATTTCCTCAGCTTCTGGCAAAACCGCAACTGTAATTGCTGAAGTGTGAACTCTTCCCTGAGATTCTGTTTCAGGAACACGCTGAACGCGGTGAACGCCGGATTCAAATTTCATAATCCCGTAAACGCCGTCGCCTTCAATTCTTAGGATTAATTCTTTATATCCTTTTGCTGCCTCGCTTGAATCTGTGATTTCATGCTTCCAGCCTTTTGTTTTGAAGTACATAGAATAGGCTCTGTAAACATCTTCCACAAAGATTGCTGCCTCATCACCACCTGTTCCTGCACGAAGTTCTACAATAACGTTTTTATCGTCTGCAGGATCTTTAGGAATCAAAAGTACTTTCAACTCTTCTTCCAAACCCGGAAGTTTCTGCTGAGCTTCCACTTTCTCTTCTTTAGCCATTTCCACAAGATCTCTGTCTGATCCATCTGCGATGATTTCTTCAGATTCTGCGATGTTGTCTAAGGCTCCTTTATATTGGTTATAAACGTGTACAATTTTCCCTAAATCGCTGTATTCTTTGTTTAAAGAAGAATATCTTTTCTGGTCTGAAATGACATCAGGCTGAATAATAAGATCGGCAACCTCATTATATCTCTGTTTTATCGCTTCTAATTTTGGAATTAATGATTTAGACATATTAAAAATTTAGGTGGCAAAGATACGGATTTGACAATGAACAACAAAAGACCATTTTGAATGCGCTTAAAGTTTATTGTAAACCACAAAAGTCACAAAAGTTAAAAGGAAATTTATGACTTGATTAAAGTTCAAAAAAGGAGGATGCATTCACTGACTTGGTTTTTAAAAGTTCTCTCCGAAATTTAAAAAAAAGCCCTGCCAGCGTTTGAAATGCTGGCAGGGCTGATGAGATGATATTTTTAATTAACTCAATCTTACTTCACAATCATTTTTTGAATAGAAACTCCAGTGTCTGATTTTAAATGAACCAAATAGGTTCCTGAAGGATAATTGGTATTGATTTCAAGAGTTCCGTTTTCAGTTTTAAGCTTATAAGAATCCATCTTTTTACCCGAAAGGTCGTATATCGTGATTTCTCCGTTTTTAGCTTTGTTGTAAATCAGTTTTGATGTTTTATTTTTCACCGGATTATCTGCAATCTGAAGCGAAAGTCTGTTTTCTAAATTCTGCTCAGATGTAGACAAAGTTCCTGTTGCGCTTCCGTAAATTCTAAATTCACCCGGCTCCAGACTGATTGGAGTTGTAGTGGATGCCACGGTATATGAAGAGTTATCCATCAGATTCTGCCACTGCCCTACGTATGGAAAGTAAGGAACCACACTTCTTGTTGTAAGTCCGTAATTGGCCAGAACTACAACGTTTTTAATTCCTGCAGCGGTATTATCCTGAAGATAAATTCTTGTAATCAGCCCATCCACATCATTGGTCAGATTATTAGATTCTACAGTGTATGTTTTTGTTTTAAATACAGGATGAATATTTCTTAAATTAATAATCTGAGACCATGTATTGTAAATAGAATTTCTGTTCGGGTTGGAGTCATAACCCAAAGTGAAGGCCACAGGTTTTTCGTCTGTACGGCAGGCGTTGTTAATGCTTCCGTCAGGACATCTGTTGATGCTGAATTCATAGCCCACTTCCCCAAACTGCCAGATCATTTTCGGTCCCGGAATGGTAAAGAAAGTTGCGCCGAAGGTTTTCATTCTGTTTAAAGCTGTATTCAAGGTTGTCACATTATAAACACCGTTGCTGGCTCCGTAAGCCAGATTTTTAAACATCAGTCTTTCCTCATCATGACTTTCCCCAAATCCTACCGTATAATTATTGGTAAAACCGTGCAGCTCGTGGTCCATACGGTCAAAACTGCTGTTGTCTTTGTAACCCATTGTATTTTGGTTGTAAGAGCCGTTCTGATTGTTCCACAGCATCACACCTTTTCCTTCTGCCACCCTGTAGTTTGCCCACTGCTGTTCTTCTGCATCAGTCCCAAGGTGCTCGAAGATCATGTAGGAATTAGGATCTATCGCCCATTGTCTGTCTGCATAGTTTTTCAGAATATCCACGCGATCCTGCTGGTAAGCATTGGTGCAGGTTTCATCATTTGCAGAACAGTTTTGTGTAAAGCCTTTCGTTAAATCCCATCTGAAACCGTCTACTTTGTACTCTGTGAGCCATTGCTGAAGACATCGTTCCACGTAATATTTTGTGGCAGGAGAAGAATGGTTAAAATCATTAAATACATTATAAGAGTGTTTCGGAACGGTATTAAAATAAGGATTATTGGCAGCAATATCTCCATAACCGTCACCGTCCGGATCTACATTCCAAAGTCTCGCCAGCGGATTTCTTCCTGTTGCGTGGTTGAATGCAACATCCAGAATAACGGCAATTCCCTGCTGGTGGCAGAGGTCTACAAATTCCTTAAATTTCGCCGGAGTTCCGTAAGCTTTATCAATTGCGTAGTGAAATGACGTGTTGTAACCCCAGGAAAGATTCCCTTCAAACTCCATGATCGGCATCAGCTCGATTGCATTGATGTTCAACGTCTTTAAATAAGTAATTTTATTGATGAGCGACTGCCAGTTTTTCTCTGCTGTGAAATCTCTCAACAGCAATTCGTAAATAACAAGATTCTCTTTATTGGGTCTCGTAAAGTTGGTTACCTGCCACGGATAAGCTGTTTCACCAGTTTTAAACATAGAAACCTCAAAACCCTGCCCCGTAGGAAAAGCTGGTAAATTAGGATAAGTAGCTGCTGAAATATACTGATCATCGTAAGAAGATAGAATCTGAGGCGAAAAAGGATCTGCCACCTTCTTTAAATCATTGGTTCTGTACTGGAAAGTGTATAACTGCTGAGGCGTTAAACCTGAAAGCTCAATCCAGTACAGATCAGGATTTGCGGTGTCACGCTTCATTAAAAAAGTATCATTGACTGCCCAACTGTTAAAACTTCCGATCACATGAACGAAATTCTTAAACGGAGCATATAAAGCCAGTCCCACTTTTGTCTGGTCTGTGGGATGATAATTAATTCCCTGCTTAATCCAAGTTGGAATTGCCTGTGATACAACGTTTCTTGGAGTCTGTAAGATAAAAGTTCTGTTTTTTACCGTGTTGTTTGCGTCTGTTGCAATTAATTCCATATCGGCGTCTGCAACCATAACATAATTGTGAGAATAAGAGGTTGCAGCTGTGCTGGTAGAATGTACTACAACTCCATTTGCTTTCAGCTGAAATGTGGCAACAACCGTTGTTGTAGCGGTAATATTGATGGAAGACCCACTTGCAACTGAAGTGATACTGTTGGCAGCTGGGTTGGTCATATTTAAAGCTAAAGTTCCTACATTCACCAGAATATCAGAAGTCTGACTGCTTCCTGTTTTGGTTTTTAAAAGGAAACCAATCCTTCCGATATTGGTTCTGCTGTAAAAAACGGTTGGCGTAAAGGTTAAAGAATAAGTATCGGCACCTGCATTATACACCAAACGGTTTAACTCGTTAGAATTTCCCCATGTGCCGTTTGTGGGACAGTCCTGACTGTTGGCAAAATTCTGATCTAAAGACCAGGACCATAGATAAACTGCATTATTAGCAACGCCCCAAGCCGCTTCATCAATTTGATTTCCGGGTATGGTAAGCGTAATCTGATCGGTTTCGTTAAAGGGATTCGGTGAAATGGTGTAGGAAATCTGACCGAAAACACTGGCAACAACCAATAGAAAAAAGGATATAAGTATTTTTTTCATAGAATTCTAATTTCAGCGAATCTACAAAAAAGATTAAAGCGAAAATTATGATTAAACCGTATATTCTCAATTTGACAAAATAAAAAACCCATCCTAAGATGAGTTTTTTTAGATGGCATGCCGGTTTTTTCGATTAAAACAGATTTTTATTGAAATAATAAAAGATGTAAATACCTTAATCCATCTCTTCGAGCGTAATGTTTTTTGATATTTTGTATTTTCTCTTTTTCTTGTCGGGTATTTGGTCTTCGCCCAAAAGTCTGCCCCACGGCTGAAGCCCTTCTACTCTTTCAAAAACAATTTTAATGATTGCAATAGCAGGAATACATAGCAACATACCTGAAATTCCCCAGAGATGTTCCCCGATGATAATGCCGATGAAAGAAAAAAGTGCATTGATTTTTACCTTAGAACCTACAACGAAAGGAAGAATAATATTTCCGTCGATAGCATGGATAATGATGTATCCTATAGCCGTGTAAATGCAGTCTGAAACAGTACCTGTAGCAAAGGCAATAAAGCAGGAGATCAGAAGGGAAATACAGATTCCGATGTAGGGAATAACGTTGAGCAGACCAGTGAGAACTCCCAGAAGAATGGCATATTTTACACTTAAAACACTCAGCAGAATTGTGGTGAGCGTAGAAACGATTACAATCTGTATAAAAAGCCCGATGATGTATCGCTTGGTCATCACTCGTACCTCAGACACCGCTGCCACTACATTCTCTTTGTGTTTTTCGTTAAATACATTAATGATAAAACGGTTAAGAATTCTTCGGTAATTTAGAATGAAAATGAAAAAAAGGATGAAGAATGCCAGAAATCCCAGTCCGCTGGAGAAAATCCCGAATGTAAAACCCAGAATTAATCCTGTTGATGAAAGGAGTTTATTTAAACCCTGATTGAGATATTCAAACTGCTCTTTAATTTTTACATTAAAAGTTTTGGATACCCACTGCTGCAGATTTTCAAAAACGGTGTTAAACTGTCTGGTCAGCTGCGGTATGTCTTGTGTAAAACCGGAAATCTGACTCGAAAAAAAGTATATTAAACCAGAAAGTCCTACCAATAAGACAGAAACCGAAAGTAATGTTGAAAATGATCTCGGCAACCTCAGCTTCTTTTCTAAAAATGTAGCAAAAGGCAGAAAAAGCATCGCCATTAAAAAGGCGAGAAAAAAAGGCGCAAGTATACTCTGCCCAAGTTTTATGATGTACCCGATGCCGATAATTGAAATCACGGCAAGCGAAAGCTTCAGCAGGAAAGGAAGTCGGAAAAAATTCATAAGGAGATGTGGTATATGTGAGATTTTCAATGGTAAACAAAAAACACGCCCTTTTGAGCGTGTTGAATGTTTTTAAGCGGAATTGAGTTTTTGGAAATTAAAATCCAACTGCTTTTGCCTTGCGTAAGGGATAGAAGCGGCATCCTTTTGTGAGGAGGTACGACGAGCAAAAGATATAGCGGATAGCCCGACCCGCTTGCATAATGCGGTGGGAACTCTGGCAGGGTTCAGAACCCTGCCAGAGTTGAGCGTTGGCCATGCAAAGGGATACGCCCAGAATTTTGCTCAAGATCAACTTTGGCTACTTTTCCAATGCAATATCGATGACTTCTTCCATTCTGTTGACGTAATGCACCTTCATGGTTTTAATGTAATCCTGCTTTATTTCGTTTACGTCTTTGCGGTTGGCTTCGCACAGAATTACTTCCTTTATTCCCGCTCTGGTTGCAGCGAGCAGTTTTTCTTTAATACCGCCCACGGGAAGCACTTTCCCACGTAAGGTAATCTCGCCCGTCATGGCAAGGTGAGGCCGAAGTTTTTTATTAGTAAATGAAGAAACCATAGAAGACAGCATGGCGATTCCTGCAGAAGGTCCGTCTTTTGGCGTGGCACCCTCGGGAACGTGTACGTGAACGTTTTTCTTTTCGATCAAATCTTCATCGATTCCCAATTCTTCGTGTTTTGCCTTAATGTATTCAAGAGCAATGGTTGCAGATTCTTTCATTACTGTTCCCAGATTTCCTGTCATGGTCAGCGTCCCTTTTCCGTTGCTGAGAATGCTTTCGATGAAGAGAATGTCTCCGCCAACGCTCGTCCATGCCAAACCGGTAACAACGCCCGGCGAGTCTGTAATTTCTGAGATATTTTTAGGCCTTGGAACTCCTAAAATTTCATCCACTTTATCTATGGAAATTTTCGGGTCATATTCTTTCACAAGAGCCGTCTGCAAAGCTACCCAACGTGCAATTCCTGCAATTCTTTTTTCTAAACTACGCACGCCGCTTTCTGACGTGTGCGCTTCTACGATGTGTTTCAGCTCAGCATTCCCGAGTTTGAAAGATTTGGCTGTCAAACCGTTTTCGTCCTGCTGTTTTTTTATCAAATGTCTTTTGGCGATCTCAATTTTCTCTTCTAAAGTATAGCCTGCAATCTGGATGATCTCAGTTCTATCTAAAAGCGGCGTCTGAATGGTTGACAGTGAATTTGCCGTTGCGATGAACATCACTTTAGACAAATCGTAACCCAGCTCAAGGAAATTGTCATAGAAGGAATTGTTCTGTTCGGGATCTAAGACTTCAAGGAGAGCCGAGCTCGGATCGCCGTGCAGACCCTGTGCAATTTTATCCATTTCATCCAGGACAATGACCGGATTTGAAGTTCCTGCCTTTTTGATAGACTGAAGAATTCTTCCCGCCATCGCGCCGATATAGGTTTTTCTGTGACCTCTGATTTCGCTCTCATCGTGCAGCCCACCTAAAGAAAGACGCACATATTTTCTGCCTAACGCATCTGCAATAGACTTTCCTAACGAGGTTTTACCGACTCCCGGAGGGCCAACCAAAAGAAGAATCGGCGACTTCATATTGTTTTTAAGTTTCAGAACCGCCATGTGTTCTAGAATTCTTTTCTTGATGTCTTCAAGGCCGAAATGGGCTTTGTCTAAAATTTTCTCGGCCTTCGCAATGTCAAAAACATCTTTTGTGTAGCTTTCCCAGGGAAGATCTACAAAAAAATCAAGGTAATTTCTCTGAACATTGTAATCGGGAGAATTGGGGTTCTGCCTTTGAAGTCTTGAGATTTCTTTCTGGAAATGATCTTCAACTTCCTGATTCCATTTTTTATCTTTTGCTTTGTTTAAAAGCTCTTCAACATCGTTTTCCTGGCCTCCACCCAGCTCATCCTGGATGGTTCTGATCTGCTGATTAAGAAAATACTCTTTCTGCTGCTTATCCAGATCTTTTGAAGTTTTCTGATGGATCTGATTTCTGAGTTCAAGTTTTCTGAAATCTTCGTGCATCATTTCGTAACATTTTCCGGCACGCTCCAGAAGGTTTTTTTCTTCTAAAAGCTTCTGCTTGTCTTCGGGTTTAAAACTCGCATTGGTACAGACGAAGTTGAGCATTTCTTCGTTGCTGCTGATGTTTTTAATTGCAAAATTAGCTGCATTTGGAATATTTGGATCAAGCTCTATAATTCTAAGAGCTAATTCTTTAATATTTTCCAGTAATGCTTCGTATTCTTCTTTATTTTTAGGCTTGGTATCTTTCAGCTTGGTAATTTCCGCTTTGAAATAGGGTTGAGATTCAACAAAATTTTTAATTTTAAATCTGTGGAAACCTTTAGTAATTGCCGTGATATTACCTTCAGGAAGCTTAATAATTTTGATAATCTTCGCTAATGTTCCCACTGTGTAAAGATCTTTCTCTATCGGTTGTTCAATATCTGAATGTTTTTGACTTAAAATCCCGATCAGGTCTCCATTTTTCTGAGCTTCTTCCAAAAGCTGAATAGAGTTTTTTCTCCCCGCTGTAATCGGAATGACCACTTGAGGAAACATTACCATATTTCTCACAGGAAGAATCGGAAAAACCTTTTGTTCAGCATTCTTTTCTGTTTCAGAAAAGTCTGAAACGTTGATTCCTTCAGTTACAATCTCCAGACTTCCGCCTAAAATTTCGTCAAAATCTATATCTTCAAATTCTGTCATAGTATTTTCAATGACAAATTGTCATTATAATTTATTTGTTATTTGCAGGAATCTCTCAAAAGTATTTATCAAACGCCGTAAGATTCCGGAAAGTTTAATTTGTCAATTGATATGCCATTTGATTTTACATAAGAAATGTGGTCAAAATTTCCTTTTTGCATTAAAAAAAATTTAAAACCCTAAAAAAGCAACTTAGATTATGCTAATTTCTTAAAAATGTGTATTTTCGCAGACTATATAAAACTATATTATAAAATGGCAATTTTAGGACAGATTAGGAGTAAACCTTGGCTATTGATGGGGATTATTGCACTTGCACTTTTAGCATTTTTGGTAAACCCTGAAAGTATCGAAAAGGTTTTTGGTAAAAATCCTGATGTTTTAGGAAAGGTAAATGGCGAAAAAATAACCCGTGAAGAGTTTAATGATCAGCTGTTTGTACTGCAGGAGCAGGCAAAAAACCAAGGTCAGCCACAGAATGGTCTTGAAGAGCAGGCGTGGCAATTGCTGGTACAGTCTAAACTGGTTAAGCAGCAGTTTGAAAAAATGGGCTTTGAAATGACAGACGATCTTTTCTGGAATCAGCTTCCGTATGATCAGATGTTTGCACAGGACAAAACATTCCGCGACGAAAAAGGAAACTTCAAGACTGTAGAGTTCAAAAAAATGATTGAAGGTTTTCAAAACACAAATCCTCAGCAATACAGTTTCTGGCTGAAAAGCAGAAAATCTATCGAGTACAGAATTATGGCAAGACAGGTATTTGCCAATATCTCTACCGGAATCACCACTGGTAAAAAAGAAGCTGAAGAATTGATGAGACAGAGAGATCAGTTAGCTGATATCGATTTTGTGAAAGTAGATTATGCTTCTTATCTTGCTAAAAATAAGATCAAAGTAACAACTGAAGATCTTAAAAACTATATTGATCAACATCCTGTAATGTTCAAAACAGAACCAAGCAGAAATCTTGGCGTGGTATTGTTCCCGGCAAAACCAAGTGCTGCCGATGATGCTGCCGCTTTAAAAGAAATCAACAGATTATATCTGGGAACAGACACCGGAGAGAATTTCTCAAACACAACCAATGATTCATTATTTGTGTTGGCTAATTCTGATGTTCCATTCAACAATCAGTATGTTCAGGCTGGCCAGGTTCCTCAGGAATTAAAAGGAAAAATAGAAACTGCTGCAATTGGGCAGGCTTTCGGACCTTATAAAGAGCAGGATCTTTACGTAGTTTCTAAAGTTTTAGATAAAAAACCTTCAGATTCTACTCTTTCTAAACACATCTTAATTGCTTATAAAGGTGCTGAAAGATCTACGGCAACAAGAACTAAAGAAGCTGCCAAAAAAATTGCTGACAGTGTTTTGGCAACAATTAAAGCTAACCCTGCAAAATTTGCAGACGGTCTGAAATTATCAGATGAACCCAATGCGGTAGAAAGAAACGGTAGTGTGGGCTGGACAACTCCTCAGAGCCAGTTTGCTCCAGGATATCTCAATTTTCTTGCGACAAATGCAAAAGGTTCTACAGGCCTTGTTGAAACAGAATTCGGATACCACATCATCAATGTGGAAGACAAAAAAGCAGGAACAATGGGCTACAAAATCGCTCACCTTGTCAAATCAATCAAACCATCTGAAGCTACTGAAAATTTAGTTGATAAAAACTCAAGAAGATTTATACAGCAGGTAGAGAAGAAATCGTTTAATGATTTTGTAAACATTGCTAAAAAAGGAAATTACCAATACACGAACGCTGCTCAGGCAAAAAGATTTGACGGTCAGATTCAAGGTTTGGGAACAGATAAAGATCCTGAAATTCTTACATGGGCTTTCGATAAGAAAAGAGAAAAAGGAGACACTGAAATTTTCACAGTTGAAGGAACGGGAGACAAAATTGTAGTGTATCTGAACGGAAAACAGGATAAAGGTCTTGCTGACCCAGAATCTGTAAGAAGCCAGATCGAAACTGTTGTTCAGAACAAATTAGCGGCTAAGAAGATTGCTGAGAAAATCGGTAAAGCATCAAGCCTTGATCAGGTAGCCAAAATGTTTGCAACAACAAAGCAATCTGCTCAGGTAAACATTCTTCAGCCATCAGTATTGGGAGCTATGGAACCAAAAGTGGCGGGTGCAGCTTTCGGAATTCAGAAAGGAAAGGTTTCAAACCCTATCGAAGGGGGAACCGGAGTTTACGTGATAGTTAAAAAATCTGAGAGCGTAAACAAACAGGCGGGTGACCTGAAACAGTTTACAGAATCTGTCACTCAGAGAAATTCCGGTATGTTTGGGCAGGCCTGGATGAAGAGCTTACAGGACAACGCAGATATCGATGATTACAGAATCGAGATCTGGGATAAACTGGGAAGTCAGCAGTAATAAAAGAAATAATTTCATCTACATAATTAAAGCGGCAAAGTTTTTGCCGTTTTTTTTGTAATTAACCCAGGGCATCAGCTTAATACATTTGTTTAAATGTACTATATTTGCTCATTAGAAAAATATACCAAGTGAAATTCACCAAAGAATTAAAGGCCGGTCTTATTGCACTTCTGGCGATAGTCGGTTTTGTCGTTTTATTTCAGTTTATGAAGGGAAAAAGTCTCTTTACAACAGATAATGTTTTTTACGCTAAGTATGAAAACGTGGAAGGGCTTACACAGTCTGCACCCGTTTCCATCAATGGTCTTAAGGTGGGTCAGGTAGACAAAATCATTCCTGTGAGAGCTAAAGATGGAAAGATCAGCTTCGTAGTTAAACTTACTGTAGATGACGAATTTGAGTTTTCCCGAAACTCTTCTGTAGAAATTTTTGAACCGGGATTAATGTCTGGTAAAGAAATGAAGCTAAACCTGATGTATGGCGGAGCAACTGCCAAAGACGGTGACACTCTAAAAGGTGCCTATAAACTTGGAATGCTTAATAGCCTTTCTTCTCAGGTAGGTCCGGTTAAAGATCAGCTTCAGACTGTGCTTTACAGAGTAGATTCTTTAATGGCAAACGCCAACCAGGTGATGAATGCCCAAAACAGAGAAGAAATAAAAGTTTTACTTCATAACTTAAACAGAACAGTGGGCGCTCTGGAAAACACTGCTGGTAGTGTCAACAAATTAGTGGGAAACAATGATCCCAAACTTCAAAGGGTGCTTGACGAAGCAAGTCTAACTATGCAGAGTGGGAAAACTACTTTAGACAAATACGGAAATCTTGCAGAAAGCATCGACGTTCAAAAATTAAACGCTACAATTGCAAATCTTGATGCTACAGTAGGACAGTTGAACAAAGTAATTGGAGGAATTGACCGTGGTGAGGGAAGTTTAGGTAAGATAATGAAAGACGAGCAGCTTTACAATAATTTAAACTCAGCATCTACAAATCTAAACGCTCTTCTGGAAGATTTTAAAGCCAATCCTAAACGTTACGTGAATTTCTCTGTATTTGGTAAAAATGCAAATAAAGAATAATTTTAACCTTTTTTGATATGCAGTATATCGATAATATAATCTTTCTGATTTTACTGGTTGCCGGGTTCGGGTTGTTTGCCAAAAGTCTTCAAAAGATCTACCGAAACATCAGATTGGGAAGAGAAATCAACCGAAGTGACAGAAAAGGAGAACGCTGGGAAACCATGGCCCGTGTGGCAATGGGACAGAGCAGAATGAGTGCAAGACCTGTAGCAGGTATTTTGCACCTTTTTGTATATGTAGGTTTCGTGATTATCAACATAGAATTAGTTGAGATTATTGTAGACGGAATCTTCGGCACACACCGTTTTCTCTCTTCAGTTTTTGGTGATACTTTTTATAACATTTTTACAGCAACTTTAGAGATTCTTGCTGTTTTAGTAATCATTGGAGTTGTAATTTTCTTTATACGCAGAAATTTTTATGGGGTGAAAAGACTTACAATGAAAGAACTTTTCGGGTGGCCAAAAAACGACGCTAACTGGATTCTGATCATTGAGTTTGCTTTAATGGCAGCTTTTTTTATGATGAATTCCACCGATCTTATTTTACAGAAACGTGGAAGTTTAGCAGCACACGGAAGTTTCCCTGTCAGCCAGATTACATTAGTGCCATTTCTGGAGATCTTCAGCTTTGACAGCATCTATTTGGAAATCTTTGAAAGAGGAGCCTGGTGGTTTCATTTCGTGGGAATTCTGTTCTTCATGAATTATTTATATTATTCAAAGCATTTACATATCATTTTAGCATTTCCAAGCACTTGGTATGCGAATTTAGATTTGTATGGAAAGTTTAATAATCTAGATTCTGTTACAAAAGAAATTAAATTAATGATGGATCCAAATGCTGATCCTTACGCAGCTCCGGCTGAAGGCGCAGAAGAAGCTCCGTCGAAATTTGGTGCAGAAGATGTTTTTGATCTTAATCAGGTTCAGCTCTTGAACGCCTATTCCTGTACCGAATGTGGAAGATGTACCTCTGTTTGTCCCGCAAATATTACAGGTAAAAAACTTTCGCCAAGAGCCATATTGATGAAAACCAGAGACCGTCTGGAAGAAGTTGGAAGAAATATCGATAAAAACGGCAAGTTTGAAGACGATGGCAAGAAACTGCTGAACGATTACATTACAAAAGAAGAACTTTGGGCTTGCACCACGTGTAATGCGTGTACAGAGGCTTGTCCTATACTTTTAGATCCGCTGTCAATCATTTTTGAAATGAGAAGATTTTTGGTAATGGAACAGTCTGCCGCTCCACAGGAATTAAATCTGATGATGACGAATGTAGAAAATAATGCAGCACCGTGGCAATATAATCAGGCGGATCGTCTTAACTGGGCAAAAGACTAATAAGATAATTTAATTAATTTGGAAATTTGAAAATTCGACGTTCAGTTTTATTTTCAAATTCTCAAATTGACACATTTTCAAATTGAATAAAATGGATTTCACTATAAAAACAATGGCCGATTACGCAATGGAAGGCAAATCTCCGGAAGTTCTCTTCTGGGTAGGGTGTGCAGGAAGTTTCGACGACAGAGCCAAAAAAATAACCAAAGCGTTCTGCAAAATATTAAACAAAATCGGGGTTGAATTTGCTGTTTTAGGACAGGAAGAAAGCTGCACAGGAGACCCTGCGAAACGCGCCGGAAACGAATTCGTTTTCCAGATGATGGCTTTAACCAACATTGAAGTTTTAAATGCTTACGAAGTAAAAAAAATCGTGACGGCTTGCCCACACTGTTTCAATACTTTAAAAAATGAATATCCAGCATTGGGTGGAAATTACGAGGTGATACACCACACTCAGTTTCTGAAAAACATTATGGAAGAAGGCCGTCTGAAAATTGAAGGCGGACAGTTTAAAGGTAAGAAAATCACCTTCCATGATCCTTGCTATCTCGGAAGAGCGAATGGCGAATATGAGGCTCCAAGAATGCTTTTGGAAAAATTGGATGCCGAACTGGTAGAAATGAAGCGTTGCAAAACCAACGGCTTATGTTGTGGTGCAGGTGGCGCACAGATGTTTAAAGAACCTGAAAAAGGTAAAAAAGATGTAAACATCGAGCGTACCGAAGAAGCACTTTCTGTAGAACCACAGGTGATCGCAACGGGTTGCCCGTTCTGTAATACAATGATGACAGACGGTGTAAAGCATTTCAACAAAAACACTGAGGTAGAGGTAAAAGATATTGTGGAACTTTTGGCGGAAGCTGAAGATCTCTAACTTTAGGTGCGTGGAGGAAAGTAGATTGTTTAGTAATCTAAAATCTCAGTGGAAATTCTCTTTCCTCATCACACTTATTACAATGCTTATTTTAAGCATCTGGAACTTTAAAAACAGAATGTACGACTGGGATATGCCCGGTTACATGGGGTGTTTTTACACCATTTTGGAGCCTGACAAACCAAAAGAAATTCACGCGAGAATATACCGGGAAATTAAAAAAGAAGCTCCCCAAAAAGAATATCTTGATATAATTGGAATTGATCTGTATGACGAAACCCGTCAGTGGTTTGCAAAAGATACACAGTCATTTAGCGAGCAACTTCCTTATTTTCAGATAAAAGTTGGTTATAATTTAACCTTACTGGCATTGTACAAAATTGGTTTTACAGGACCAATGTCTGTCACAATTCTCAGCATCATTTCTTATTTTATTTCCGGAATTCTCCTATTTTTTGTTTTGAAAACCATCTTTCCGATAAATCCATGGCTGAGTTTTTTGATTTCTGTCGGCATTTGTTTACTTGATCCGATGACGCACATGGCACAAATCTCAACGCCGGATATGTTCATTTTTCAGTTTATGGTGCTGTTTATGATTGCATTCCTGCGAAAATGGAATCAGTGGATAATGTTTTTGATTCAGTTTTTGATTGTCTTTGTAAGACCAGATTACATTACATTTTCACTTACGTTTTATGCCACTCAGGCTATTTATGAATATATTTCTTCAAGAAAACTTAATTATTTGATTGTGCTTCAATCTGTTTTTCTGATTATTCTGTATGCGTCCATTCTGCATTATTACAATTATCCCGGCTGGAAGGCACTTTTCTATGACACATTTATCTACAGAAGACCTTTTATCAGTAAACAGCCAGCGGAATTCACAATGTCGGAATATTTCAGCTTTCTTCTCTCCAAATTACTGTATTTCAAAAAAGTAACTGTCTCGTGTATTGCAATGATGATCGGCATTTTCTGTTTTACGAAAGACAGATTTATAAGATTATTCGCGATCTGTTTTGTTGTTAATGTTTACATCAAATTCGTTTTGTTTCCGCAGTCGGCGGCCATCAGATTTTTCTTTCCGTTTATTGCGCTGCTTCTGATGACTTTTTTCTATAGTTTAAGTAAAAGATTTCCTAATCTTAAAATCGGGAAAATTGCTTAATTTTACACTTTAAAATTTATTGAAATCAAATCACAATCGCTGATTTTGTTTTACAGATAAAATATAAGCATATGAAAATTGAAGAATCTGATATTGTAGAAGCCAACGACTACAGAGTCATTATATATCCTGCATCAAGACCGTTTGCAACTGTTGAAGCAAAAAAAATCACAGAAAAACTGTACGATTTTCTCGCAACATGGGCTGCTCACGGCAAACCACTTTCGTCTTCATTTAAAATCGAAAAAAATCAGTTCATTGTGATTTGTGTAGATGAGGAAAAGGAGATGGCATCCGGCTGCAGCATCGATGCTCTTGGGAAAATTATGCGTGAAATTGACGAAGAATATCAGCTGGGATTATTCGACAGAATGAAAGCGAGCTTTGTAGAAAATGGCGAAGTGAAAACATTAAAACTGATCGATTTCAAATCAAAAGTGAGAAGCGGAGAAATCGCTAAAGACATTGATGTTTTCGACTTTTCAAAAAATACGTACCTCGAGTTTTTAGGAAATTTCCTCCTGCCTTTCGAGAGAAGCTGGGCTTCGGTTATTAAATAATTTTCAACTCAATATTTCAAATTTCCTTTGCGGTTTCCAATTTATTTTGAGACTTCAGAGGAAATTTTGTTATTTTGATACTTCAAATGCAAAAAGTGCTTTTTTTAACCACGGCGCATCATCCGAAAGATGACCGCATCTATTATCATCAGGCAAAATCGCTTGCTGAAAATGGTTTTGAAGTTAAGATTACGAGCCTCTGCGAAAATTTAATTGAAGTTTCAGATAATTTACAGATTGAATCCTACTCTATTTTAAATCAATCCTTTCAGGAAAAGGTTGAAGTTTTCCTTAAAGTCTGTAAATGTTTTCAACCTGATATGATTATCTGTTCAGAACCGCTCGCTGTATCTGCAGCAAAAAAATTTCAAAAAACAAAAAAAACTTCCGTCATTTATGATGTTACAGAGTGGTATCCCGCGATGTCGATGCTCAGCCCCATTCCTTATCCGGCTAAAATTTTTCAGGCTTTAAAATTTTTTATGATCAATCTTTATGCAGGATTTTTAAGCTCAGATTTTATTTTCGGGGAAGACACCAAGAAATTCCCGCTGGCTTATTTTTTTCCGTTCAAAAGATACATCATACTTCCTTATTATCCTGACCCAAAATTTATTTTTTCGAATATAAATAGTTTAAATTCAAACGAAATTACGGTTTGTTACACCGGACAGATTTCTCAGGATAAAGGAATTGGTAATTTTTTTAAAGCGATTGATTTGGTTAGAAAAAAAGACAATGACGTTAAGATCAAAATTCTCATCATCGGATCTGCAAGAAATGAAGAAGATAAAATATATTTTGAAAAAATTTTGTCTGAATATCAATTTGAAAATATCGAAATAAAAAAACCGACAACATTTGAAAAATTCACGGAAAGTTTTGCCGAAGCTGACCTTTGTTTTGATTTACGCGAGCTGAATTTTGAAAACAACCACTCACTTCCCATCAAGCTTTTTTACTACATCGGAGCCGGAAAACCTGTCATTTATTCAGATTTAAAAGGCATCCGCAAGCACATAGATGTCTCAGAATTTGGTTTTTTAGTTAAGCCTGATAATGCAGAAAAAATTGCAGATATCATTTTAAATTATGTCAAAAATTCTAAAATTTATCACGATCACGCACAAAAAGCATCGGAAGTTTTTAGAGAAAAGTACAACTGGAATGTGATCAGAGATTCCTTCATACAATTTATAAAAACAGACAGGTAAGATGCTCACCATTCTCAAAACATTTGTGTCCCGCTTTCTAATTCTCATTCTGAGTTTCGGAATGGTGATTTTTTCTACACAGTTTTGGGGAAGTGAAGGCAAAGGAACTATCTCGATTGTGATTGCCAATGCCGCAATTGTAAGTTTTTTCAGCAGTATTTTTTCTGGCAGCAGCACTTCTTTTTTCGCATCGAAGTTTAAGACCGAACAGATTATAATGTACTCTTATTGGTGGTCTGTTCTTACCGGTATCACAGTTCCGCTGATTTTTTCGTTTTCGGAAATACAGTCGGCGTATCTTTTTCATTTGATTGGAATTTCAATGTTTTCCGCACTCTTATCTGTCAACATCAATCTGTTTATTGGCATGCGGAATATCAAAATGTTTAATCTTTACACTGTTTTACAGCAACTTTTACATGTCATTTTTCTATTCGGATTTATATTTATTTTAAATTTAAAAGACGTTTCAAGTTATTTTACAGCGCAGATTTTTTGCCTTTTCACTTTATTTTTAATCAGTTTTTTTCAGATTATTAAAAAATGCAAGCGTTCAGAGTTTACATTTTCATCGGAAGTTTTCAGAAATATGTTTGATTACGGCTGGAAAAATCAGCTCAGCGCGCTGATTCAGTTTTTAAACTACAGACTTTCATTTTATTTTCTTGAACATTACGAGGGAATTTCTGCTGTAGGAATCTTTTCTGTAGGAATTACCTTTGCCGAAGCCATCTGGACGATTACCCGAAGCATCGCTGTAGTCCTGTATTCTGAAGTAATTAACAGTAAAAGCAGGGTAGAATCTATTCTAAAAACCAAGCATTCACTAAAACTTTCGTTTAACCTGATGCTGATATTTATTTTAGGAATAATATTAATACCTGCTTCTGTCTACGAGGTCATTTTCGGAAGCACTTTTCGAGATACCAAAGAAATTATACTCATCATATCTCCCGGAATTTTCGCCATTGCAGTCAGCGATATGGTGGGATATTACTTTTCAGGAATTAAAGACCTTAAAATCCTCAACATCAAATCGGTAGCAGGTTTAATTGTGACTGTTATCTTATCAATTATCCTTATTCCAAAATACGGAATTGATGGAGCCGGAGCTGCAACGGTTGCTTCTTACAGCGTTTCAGCATTGATTTTATTCTTTCATTTTTACCGTTCAACATCATTTGGTTTTAAAGATTTTCTGATTTCTAAAAAAGATTTCAATGAGATTAAACTGAAATTTCTGAAAAAGTAAAATCCCTGAAAATCCTGCACTTTTCTTATTTTTACACCACAACAACAAAATCATGTGCGGAATCTGCGGTTATTATTTATTCAATAAAGAAATTTCTACGAAGAATATTCTGGAAATGAATAAAGCAATTCAGCATCGAGGCCCAGATGATGAGGGATTCTGGCTTTTAAATCAAGATAAAGGAAAATCTTTTTCGGGAATTGATTCAACAAAAAAAATCAAAGAAACCTTCCCGATTCTTGATAATGAAAAATCTCATCTGGCATTGGGTTTCCGCAGACTTTCTATCGTTGATCTTTCGGAAAACGGGCACCAGCCAATGACTTCAACGGATGAAAATGTAATCATCACATTTAACGGCGAGATTTATAATTTTAAAGAAATACGCATTGAACTCGAACATTTCAATTATCATTTTAAAAGCAGTTCCGATACAGAAGTCATTGTGAAAGCTTACGAACACTGGGGAAATTCTATGTTTGAAAAGCTGGACGGCATGTTTTCCATCTGCATTGTAGATTTAAATCAGAAAAAGATCATTTTCGGCCGTGACAGAATGGGTTTGAAGCCATTATTTTATAGTAAAAATGATGATGGACTCGTTTGGGCATCAGAAATAAAATCTCTTTTAAAAAACGAATTTGTACAACCCGAGATCAACTGGAACGGCGTTTACACCAATTTTCTATTTCAAACCACGTTAGCTCCGGAAACCTGCTTCAAAGATATTTTTTCTTTAGAAGCCGGATGTTTGATGATTTTAGATTTAGAAAATCATTCCATTAAAGAAGAAAAATTCTGGACTTTAAATTCAAAAATTAATTCTGAAATTACTGAGGAACAAGCGGTAATAAAAATCGATGAATTGCTCTCTAAAAGTGTTTCCGAGCAACTTTATGCCGACGTTCCGGTCACAAGCATGATGAGCGGAGGAATTGATTCTACTTTAATTACTTCAAAAGCAAAACCTTTTAAAAATGATGTCAACGCATTTACTATTCAGTATAAATTTGCTGAAGACGAAGTGAAAAACGCTTCTTTGGTCGCTGAAAAACTTGAAATTAAACACCATATAAAAACGGTGAGCGATGACGAAGTTTTAGCAGATTTAAAAGAGAATATTCAGCATTTTGAAGAACCCTATTCAAGTCTGGAAGTGCTGATGAACGCAGCAGAATTTGCACAGAAATCTGGCTTTAAAGTGGTTTTGAGCGGCAATGGAGCGGATGAGCTTTTTGCTGGTTACGGTCATACTTTAAAACTTAAAAAATGGTTTTTGCTGAAGAATTTCAATTTTGTCCGAAATTTTATTTTAACTAAAAACCCGTTTTCTGAGAAGGTTAAAAATTACTTTTCACAGGATTTTATGTTTGATTTTTTCCGTCAGAGTCAGGTCGGAATGAAGCCTTTGGAGGCTGAAAATATTTTTAAATCTGATATTTTTAAAACACTCAATACAGATTTAACTAGATTTCATTTAAGTGAAACCAAAAACTATCAAGGTTATTTTGAATATGATATGAAATATTCACTTTCGTCGCACCACGTTTTCAGAGATGATCTCAGTGCCATGAAATATGGTGTAGAATTCCGTTACCCTTATCTGAGCAATGAGTTAATTGATTTCGTCTCAACACTGCCGGAGAAATTCAGGTTTAATGGTATTCAAAACAAACCTCTGCTGAGAAAAGTTGCTGGAAATTATCTTCCAAAAGAAGTCTTGAATATGCCCAAAAAAGGGTTTTCATTTCCCCTGAACTATTTTATAAAGAACAATGAAAGAGTTCAGAGTTTCATCACCGAAAACCTCGAAAGTCTTAAAAAGAGAAATTTCTTTAACGCAGAAATCATCGATCAGTGGAAAAACGGTCAAACAGAAGTTTACGACAGCGTAAAAATCTGGCAGCTTGTGACATTTGAACTTTGGTATCAGAAATATTTTTAAAGTACAGATAACGGAAGGCGGAAGTTTTTCTCATCTTAAATAAAAAAAATTACCTTTGTACTATGAAAAAATCCTTTTGGGGAATATCACTTTTTTTATTGGCGCTTCTCAGCTGTAGAAGGGACGAAGAAAGCCTGCAGAATATTGATCAGATTATGACTTTTTACATGAAAACATCTGGTGGACAGGATCTTTTGAATCCTGCAAAAGTAGGTTCGTACTCACAGTTCAGTATGAATGATGTTTTTGGTGAAAATGACAGTTCTCCGGTATCTTTCTCCGGTCCCACGATGCAGGCAGATTCTACGTATTTTTTTGAGTACACCGCCGGAGCCACCAGAAAACTGCTTTCTTCAGATGCCAGCGACAACAGAATCTACCAGTCTAAAATTGCTTTCAGAATGAATCAAAAAGTAAACGACACCCTTTTTACGGAAGTGAGAGACACCATGGAAATTCAGTACCGTTGGACTCCTGATGTTTTTGAAGTTGCTAAAGTTTTTTATAATAAAAATGAAGTTTTCAGTAAAACCTCGACCTCCGGAAATACATTTACCATTACAAAATAATTTAAATTTGCAGGAACAGTTTAAAGTTTAATGTTCAAGGTTTGAAGTTCACAATCCTTTGAAAGAAAAACTTTAAATCAAACCCTAAACTTTAAACCTAAAACTTTAAACCCAATATGTTACAGGTCAATTTTTTGCGCGACAACAAGGAACGCGTTTTAGAAGGTCTTAAAAAAAGACAATTCAAAAATCCTGAATTGGTAGACGAAGCAATTGCTACCGACGACGAAAGAAAAAAAATTCAATTTGAATTGGATTCTCAACTTGCCGAAATGAATAAAATCGCCAAAGAAATTGGGATTTTAATGAGAGAGGGCAAAACAGAAGAGGCAGAATCATCGAAATCTAAAACTGCACAATATAAAGAGTCTAGCAAAGAACTGGAGACTAAACTGGGCAGTTTAGAAGTAGATTTGACCAACATTTTATATCAAATTCCGAATATTCCGAATGAGCAGGTAAAAGCTGGTGCATCTGCGGATGACAACGAAATTATCTATCAGTCTCACGACGTGGCAGGTTTGGGCGAAGGTGCAATTCCTCATTGGGAACTCGCAAAAAAATACAACCTGATCGATTTTGAATTGGGAGTGAAAATTGCCGGTGCAGGCTTCCCGGTTTATCTTGGAAAAGGTGCGAGATTACAGAGAGCTTTGGTTCAGTATTTTTTAGATAAAAATGTGGACAAAGGCTATATGGAAGTGAATCCTCCTCACGTTGTAAACGAAGCTTCAGGTTTCGGGACGGGACAATTGCCTGACAAAGAGGGACAGATGTATGAAATTGCGAATAACACTACTGTAGGAAAACTATTTTTGATTCCTACAGCTGAAGTTCCTGTGACGAATCTTTACCGCGATGTTTTGTTTCAGGAGAAAGATCTTCCGGTTAAAAATACTGCTTTTTCTCAGTGTTACAGAAGAGAAGCGGGAAGCTACGGTGCTCATGTAAGAGGTCTGAACCGTCTTCATCAGTTTGAGAAAGTAGAAATTGTAAGAATCGAAAAGCCTGAAAATTCTTATGCTGTTTTGGAAGAAATGGTAGAACATATCAAGGAGATTTTAAGTGATCTTGAGCTTCCTTATAGAGTTTTAAGACTTTGTGGTGGCGATACTGGTTTTGCTTCTGCGATGACTTACGATTTTGAAGTGTGGAGTGCTGCTCAGGAAAAATGGCTGGAAGTAAGCTCAGTTTCCAATTTTGAAACCTTCCAGGCGAACAGATTGAAGTGCCGTTACAAAGCAGACGGAAAGACCCAACTGGTGCATACTTTGAACGGTTCTGCAATGGCTTTGCCAAGAATTATGGCAGCTTTGCTTGAAAATAATCAGACTTCCGAAGGAATTAGACTTCCGAAAAAAGTTGCTGAATATGCTAAGTTTGATTTGATAAATTAAATTTGATTTAAAATAGAATAAAACCACCTTTTTGGGGTGGTTTTTTTATGCATTTTTGTCGATGATAATTTTATGATGAAGCAGTAAACCAGAAAGATTTGAAGGAGAAAATTTTGCTCCTTTCATTCTATTATTGTCGGGATTAAAGGCGAAACTGTAAGCGGTTCTAAAGTCGGTCTGCTCAAGGTTGGTACGGTCAAAAGTGGCACCTGAAAGATCACAATTCAGAAATGCAGCGTTTCGAAGATCAGTTTCAGAAAAATCGGCTTCGTGAAGGATGCAGTCTTTAAAAACTGTTTTTCTGAGTGATAATTTATAAAATACAGAATTACTGAGCAGGCAGTTTTCAAATTTAAAGGAAAGACCGAAATCATTACAGGAATCGAAAGCAAGACCGAGCATTTTTGAATCTTTAAAACTGACATCCCGAAACGCGGTAGAATTTAATTTAACCATAGTCAGATTACAGTCTGTAAACCCGCAGTCATTAAACTTAAAACCGGAAAGATCGGCGTATTCAAAGTTGCAGTTTTTGAAGGTGCAGTTTTCGTATTCACCTGACTGTAAAGGAGATTCTGAGAAAGCAATGTGATTAAAATTCTGTTCTGAAATATAAAGTGAATTCATTGAAACAGTAAAAACAATAATTGCTAAAAGTAAGGTATATTAATCTTTTTCTTCCAACATTTTTAATTTTTCTTTCAAAGAATCGATCTCTAAACTCAGTTGATCATGCAAAGTAATTTGTCCGGCAAAAGGTTCGTAAATATCTTCTACTTGCACTCCCAACAATTTGGCAATACTGCTCCATTCTGTGTCTATGATTTTCACTTGCCCTTTTTCTCTCTTAAAGTATTGAGGCTGGCTGATCTTAAGATAGATTGCGATATCCGTCTGCGTCATTTTTTTTGCCTTTCTTGCAGAAATCAATTTCTCGTTCGTCATTTTGTGAAATATGTGTTTGGTAGAACGAATTTAATACAATTTTTCGTATTTCAAAATTATAGCCTATAAAAAGCTATAATTTTTGGTTTTTTGTGTGGTAGATGTTTTATAGATTTGGAAAACTAAGAATTGTGATAAGCATTGTTCTTTCGTATGTGCACGTGCAGATAGAGCAAGGAAAAGCCAAGATTAGTATGTAGCCCATGCCAGGGATTATATGGCAAAATTATTACTAAAATTAAATAATTAAAAAAAATGAAAAATTTAAAAAAACTTTCTAGAGAAGAGTTAAAAACTTTAAGCGGCGGAAAACGTATTGAGGACGTTAAAGGCAATTGGAAATGTTGCTGGACAGGAACAACTAATTGTAGCGAATGTGTTATAAATGCCATTCCTTCGTGTGTTCAAGGAGCTACACCTACACCCTGCTAAATTTATTTGAATATGTGGTTGTATTGAAAATATACAACCATATTTTTATTAACCGTACAATTATTATGAATAGATTATACTTATTAATAAATAGTTTTACAATACTTACTTCTTGTTTTTTCTATGGACAAAACAGCTCATTTATTTACGAACACAGATATATTTCTGATTCAACTAACAGAAAAGTCATTAATACTGAAATAATGACTCTTAGTGTAAATAAAGACAGATCGGAATTTTATAGTATGGATAAGTTTAAATCTGATTCTACATTATTGGTTGAAAGCAAAAAAGGGGTTTTTATGATGCCTCCTAATAAATTAATGAATAGCGATAGAGTAAGAAAGCAATTACAGTCTACTACCATTGATTATATTACCATCATTTCAAATTCCAAATATTTAGTTTCTCAAAATATAATTTTAGAATGGAATATCTTACAAGAATTTGATAATATATTGGGTTATAGAACCCAAAAAGCGAGGACAGAATTCGGAGGAAGAAAGTGGATTGCATGGTTCACAAAAGAAATATCAATACAAGATGGTCCATACAAATTTTATGGCTTACCGGGTCTAATTTTAAAAATTGAAGACATTGGTAAAAACCATACTTTTGAATTAAAAGGTATAAGAAAAACAGCTGTAAATTTTGTATATCCTGAGCTAGGTAATTTTAAACTTTTTAAAATCTCAAATTCCAAATATGAAAAAATATTTAAAAATTATCGTAAATATCCAATTGCTGACTTGGCAGGTACATTTCCAGATTATACAAATTCAACAGGAGTTTTAATAAGTGGAAGAGAAACAGAAAGACTAGAAGAAAAGCGAAGAAAAGACCAAATAAAAAAAGACAATAATATTATTGAATTAAATCTTCTGAAAAAATAAACCTAACTTCATAAAATTCTATGAAATTTTTCCGCAAAGTAATTTCCAATTTTAATCTTCCAGTAGAAGAATTCCGCTTTCAATTTAATTCCCATCCCAACTACCCATCTGCTCTCGCATTTAGCGATACCCTAAATTTTTTGGGCATTAAGAATGAAGCTTATAATTTAGAAAAAGAATATTGGGTTGAACTCCCTGATGAATTTATAACGATCTATAAAAATAATTTCTCACTCGTAAAAAGAAGTGGCGATCTCGTAAAAGTTTATGCAGATCAAGAAGAACAAATTACTTTTGAAGAACTAAAAAATAATTCCACAGATTTTATTCTGCTTTTTGAGCAAATAAAAGAAGATAAGGTAGCTGTAAAGAATAATTTTTTACATAAATCAATCTTTGGGATTGCTTTTCTCGTAATGCTTTTTGCAAATGCGTACCATTGGAACTTGGGGACTTTCGTTTTTCAGATTTTGTCATTTGCTGGAGTATATGTTTTCTATGAAATTTTCAAAGAAAAATTCGGGAAAGAATCACCCATATTGCAAAATTTTTGCGGGGTGGGAGCAAAACAAAATTCTTCTGTAGATGCCTGCAAAACCATTATTCAGTCTAAAGATCTTCAATTGCTTGGCCTTTCTTTTTCAGATTTTGGTTTTATTTATTTTATTGGCTTATCTGTTTTGCCGTTGTTTATCGCCAAGACAAGTGTTTTGTTTTTGTTTATCAGCAGTTTGGCAATGTTGTCAATTATTTACTCTGTTTATTACCAAATTTCAAAAAAGAGTTTCTGTAAAGTTTGCGGTTTGGTCATTGCTATTTTAATTTTACAATTTGTCATATCTATTTTTCAGTTTCAATCAGAATTTCAGTTTTTTGAACTTTTGGTAAGTGTTTTTACTTTCATCGTCGCTTTTTTAGGGGTTGAAAATTTCTCTAAAACCATTGAAGAAAAGGAAAATTACAGAAAAGAAAATATTAAAAATCTTAGATTTAAAAGAAACTATGAGATTTTTAAAGACCAACTTCTAAAAGAAGAAAATAAAGTTGATTTTAAAGTGAGCACAGGTGGATTCATTTTAAGAAATCCCACTGCAAAGCTAAAAATAGCTGTTATATCAAACCCTTTTTGCGGTTATTGCAAAGATGCTCATTTATGCCAAAGTGATGATGATTGTCCTGGTGGATATGATTTGGCTTGTAGATTATGGAGCCCAAACGGAGATAATGGAAATCAGTGTTTAAGATGTGTAACTATTTAATCAACGCGATTAATTAATTTAATAGGTCAAGTGTAAGACTTGACCTATTATAAAATTTGAAAACGAGAAAGAATGAGAATAGTATTTTTATACACGATTCTTTTTATATCATGTCCAAATTTTGTTTTGAGTCAGAAAATATTCATTTATGAAATGACAAGTAAAGCAAATAATAAAATAATTTCTGAATTTTATTATTTAGATAGAAATGAATATGTATCAATTTTTCGGTCAGAAATTGAAAAAAAATCTGACTCGCTTATTCAAAATGGTAAATATGGATACCAATCTGATCAGAATTTACCTCTGCAGATCTACATTGTTAAAGATTTAAAAGAAAGTATCATTACAAAAAAAATAAGAACAAGGTTTAATGATATCTATGATATTTCTATTACAGAAAATTTAAATTGGAATATTATAGATGAAACGAAAAAAATTGGGGAATTTCAAGCAAAAAAAGCAGTATGTGAATATGGTGGTAGAAATTGGACAGGATGGTATACTGAAGAAATTCCAATTCCTGATGGACCTTATGTTTTTTGTAAGCTTCCAGGGCTAATTCTTGAGATTGAAGACAATAAAAAAGATTACAGTTTTAAACTTGTAGAAATAAAAAGCTCAATCCTGTTTATAAAAGGTCGAAAAATAGGAATTCCTCTTAGTTTTGAACAGTTCAAAGACAAAATGAAAATTTATTATAACGATCCCTACATCGATTTAAAGCAAAGAAATATGTGGCCTATTTATAAGGATGATGGCAATGGTAAAAACATAGCTATAGATGGTCGTGAAGCAACAGTAGAAATGCAAAAAAAATTAAAAGATAATAACAACCCTATTGAGATTAATCACAAAATTGAATACTAGTGTTCATATACTAATTATCATTGAAAAAAAAATTCCCATTCTACAAACAACCCGACACCAAAGATTGCGGTCCAACCTGCTTAAGAATTATCAGTAAATTTTATGGCAAATCGATTTCACTTCAACAAATCAGAAATCTTTCAGAAACCACAAGAGAAGGTAGCTCGTTATTAGGCTTAAGCGACGCAGCTGAAGATTTAGGCTTTCGCTCGCTGGGAGTTCAGATTGATTTTAATACCCTTGCAGATGAAGTTCCTTTACCATGCATTGTGCACTGGAATAAGCAGCATTTTGTGGTGGTGTATGGGATAATCCCCCTTTCCCCCGAAGGGGAGAAAAATGGAAAAATTTTGCGCAAATTTTTTAGAATGGCTCCCCCTTTGGGGGAAAGGGGGATGGTTTTAGTTTCAGATCCAAGTTACGGTCTGATTACATACACAAAAGAAGAGTTTATAAAGTTCTGGATTGGCGAAAATGCCAATGAAAATACTGAAGAAGGGATTGCTTTAATACTTGAAACTACACCTGCTTTTTTTCAAACTGAATTTGATGATGAAGAAAGCAAAGCCAGCTTTTCGTTTCTGTCAAAATATTTACTGAAATATAAATCGATGATTCTTCAGCTGGCAGTAGGTCTGCTCGCAGGTAGCTTATTATCATTGATTCTTCCATTTCTAACCCAAAGTATCGTTGATGTAGGAATCCAAAATCAGGATCTGAATTTTATATATCTTGTCTTGATTGCTCAGGTAATGCTCTTCTTAGGTAGAATGGGAATTGAAATTATCAGAAGCTGGATATTACTGCATCTTTCTACAAGAATCAATATTTCCATTATTTCACATTTCTTTATCAAATTAATGAAACTCCCCATAAGTTTCTTTGATACGAGAATGACAGGAGATATTATGCAGCGTATTAACGATCATCACCGGATCGAACAGCTTTTAACAAGCTCGTCATTAAGTACACTTTTCTCATTAGTCAACCTTGTCATATACAGCATCATACTGCTGTTTTATGATTACAGATTATTTATTGTTTATCTGGTTGGAGCAATTTTATACGTAGGCTGGATTACCTTCTTTCTAAATAAAAGAAAAGAACTCGATTACAAAAGATTTTCACAGGTTTCTCAGGAACAAAGCAAAGTTATTGAACTCATCAACGGCATGCAGGAAATCAAAATGCACAATGCCGAAAAACAAAAACGCTGGGACTGGGAGTTTCTGCAGGTAAAACTATTTAAATTAAGAATAAAATCGCTCTCATTAGAACAGTGGCAATCTGTAGGAGGTAATTTCATTAATCAGATGAAAGATATTTTGGTAAGTTTTCTTTCAGCAAAACTTGTTTTGGAAGGAAATCTTACTTTAGGGATGATGCTTTCCGTACAATATATTATCGGACAATTAAACAGTCCGCTACTTCAGTTAATCGATTTTATTAAACAGACTCAGGATGCAAAAATTTCTTTGGAAAGATTAGGCGAAATTCATGATAAAGCAGATGAAGAGAATAAAAACGAGCAATATGCTGTAGAAATTCCGCAAAAAGACATTGAGATTGATAATATGTCTTTCAGGTATATTGGTTCAGATATTCCCGTTTTTGAAAATTTAAGTTTAACTATTCCTTTCCAAAAAACAACTGCAATAGTCGGAGCCAGCGGAAGCGGAAAAACAACACTCTTAAAACTATTAATGAAATTTTACGAACCTAATGAAGGAGAAATAAAAATTGGGAGTACACAAATGAAAAATATCTCGCCCAGATTCTGGAGAGACCAGTGTGGAGTTGTAATGCAGGAAGGGTATATTTTTAACGATACAATTGCCAATAATATCGCAGTTGGTGAAGATTATGTAGACAAAACAAAATTGAGGCGAGCCGTAGAAATAGCCAATATCAAAGATTTTATTGAAGATTTAGCTCTCAGCTACAATACAAAAATTGGAAATGAAGGTGTAGGAATTAGTGGCGGACAAAAACAGCGGCTCTTCATCGCAAGAGCTGTATATAAATCTCCTGAATATATTTTCTTTGATGAAGCCACTTCTGCTTTAGATGCAAATAATGAAAAAGTAATCATGGAAAATCTGGAGCAATTCTATAAAGGCAAAACTGCAATAGTGATCGCACACAGGCTTTCCACCGTAAAACATGCTGACAAAATTATTGTACTGGACAAAGGAAAAGTGGTTGAAGAAGGCAATCACGCTGAGCTGGTAGCACAAAAAGGAGAATATTACAGACTCGTAAAAAATCAATTGGAACTTGGAAATTAAAAACATTTTAGATCATATTGAACTTCGCTCAGAAAGCGTTCAGGATATCCTTACAGAGCCACCTCACTGGATATTCCGATGGGGCAATACAATAATATTTCTGACTCTTATTTTAATCCTAATAATGAGTTATATCATCAAATATCCCGAATTTGTTCCGGCACCCATTGTGGTCACTTCGCAAAATCCTCCCGAGAAAATTGAAGCAAGAAGCAACTCGAAAATTGAAAAAATTTTTATAAAAGACCATCAGAAAGTAAAAAAAGGAGATATTCTGTTTGTTCTGCAGTCTACGGCAAATTATTCTGATGTATTGGAGCTTAAAAAATTGGTTGATTCTATTTCTCCAAACGAACTGCTTTCTTTTCCCCTCAGCAAAGCATCGCATTTTAAATTAGGTGAACTGCAGGGAGATTACAATAACTTTTCAAAAGCTTTTCAGGATGAAAGCTTATTTTCAAGATTGCAGCCTTATGCTCCTGAAAGTTTAGCACCCAACCAAAGTTTAACTGAATCAAAAGGCAGAATTGCCAACCTGCAAATTCAAAAAAAGATGGAGCTTACAAAATATGAGCTAACCAAAAGGAATTACCAGCGCTCAGAGGATTTGTATAATCAGGGCGTAATTGCTGCGATGGAAATGGAGAATGAGAAAATAAAATATCTTCAGGCTAAGCAGAACTTAGAAAATATTAACATCTCTATTTCTCAGATGCAGGAAAGCGTCTCAAATTTGAATAAAACGAAAAGCGGAACTACCATTAATTCAGAAAAAGACAAAATCAATTATTCTTCCCAGACACTGCAACTGTTTGAGCAGTTAAGAAAATCTCTGAAGCAATGGGAACAAAGCTATATTATTGCCTCTTCTACAAATGGCGTAGCCAGTTTCCAGCAGTTTTTTGGTGAAAATCAGTTTGTAAAAGCAGGAGATCCTATAGTTTCTATCTTACCAGATCACACAGAGCAATTAGTTGGCAGAATGTCTGTACCAACAGCCAACTCCGGGAAAATTATTACAGGTCAAAAAGTTTTAATTAAATTAGACAACTACCGTTTTCAGGAATACGGAATTATAGAAGGAAAAGTAAAGAATATATCAATGATTCCGGATGATAAAGGAAATTATTATGTAGATATCGTTCTACAAAAAGGCCTCAAAACTTCTTATAATAAAACCTTGAAATTTGATAAAGAATTAAGAGGAAACGCAGAAATAGTAACGCAGGATTTACGCCTTATTCAACGGTTTTTCTATCAGATCAGGAAATTACTTGGATATCAGAATTAAAATCTTACCAAAAATTTTAAATTTATTTCGCAACTTCCATCTTCCGACACCCTACACCAAACTGTTCTTATCGGTGTAATTTAATTTAAAGAAAATAAAAGTCATAATAGAGAAGGCAAGAAGAGAACTCCCACCATAACTGAAGTACGGCAATGGAATCCCAACCGTTGGAAACAAGCCCATAACCATCCCCAAATTGATGGAAAAGTGCATCAGAAGAATTGATGCAAACGAATATCCGAAAACCCGGTTAAAACTTGATTTTTGCTTCTCTGCGAGGTAGTAAATTCTGCCTATGAAAACCATATAACATAATACCAAAACAGCACTTCCTACAAATCCCCACTCTTCGCCCACAGTACAGAAAATATAATCTGTTTCCTGCTCAGGAACGAATTTCCCTTGTGTAACGGAACCTTCACGATAACCTTTTCCAAACATTCCACCAGAACCGATGGCGGTTTTTGAATACAGCAAATTGTAACCTGATGTATCTCTGAACGCTTTTTCACCTTTGTACAAAACCTCAATTCTTTCTCGTTGGTGTTTCGGAAGTTTTTCTAAAACGTAAGGTGTTCCGAATGCCAACCCGCAAAGCAGGATAAGAGACCCCGCAACACCAGCAATAGAGATCACATCCCATGACATTCTATGGTAGTTTAAAAATATCGCAACCGCGTAAATCAGCACAATTGCAATGGCAACGTAGAGCGGATTTATCGCAAGAGAAATTAAAAATACTCCGGCAAACAAACCTCCAATACCAAACAATAAACCACTCAGACCTTCACGATACAGCGCAATGAAAAATGCCAGAAAGACGAGCAATGAACCAACATCGGGAATCATTAAAACAACCACAGCAGGAATTCCAATGATTGCCAGAGTGGTGATTAAAGATTTTCTGTTTTTTAAATTAAATTCTGCTCCGGACACATAACTTGAAAGCATCAGGGCAGTGCCAATCTTCGAAAATTCTACGGGCTGCATAGTTACACTTCCGAATTTATACCAGTTTTTCTGTCCTAAAATTTCGGTTCCGAAAGGAAAAAGTCCTATTAAAAGCAAGACACCACCGATGTAAAATATAGCTGACAGATTTTCGAAAAACTTACTTCTGCTGAAAAAGATGATTAAGCCTACGAAGATTGATATCCCGAAAAATATAAGCTGTTTTTTTCCTAAACCATCATTTACACTGTAAATATTGGCAATGGCAAAACTGCACAGCAAAATATAAAGTCCCAGCCCAAGTTTGTCTATTCCTTCCGTCCACTTCATAATTTCGGGTTTTTAGAAGATTTTGCTTTTTCTTTTTCCTGAAGTTTGGCTTTTTGTTTTTTCACCATTTCAAGACTGTCCTGAATTTTTTTCAGTTTTAAAGAATCCGGTTTTGGCTCTTTGTAGAGACCTTTCCTTTTCAAATCAGCAATCCACTGGCGTTTGTATTCAGGCATAAAACTCGAGGTGATCATTTTTTTGTAGAGATGCTCACGCTTCAAATCTCCGGTAATGTATTTTTCAGCGATTACAGTACAGGCCGGGCCTGCCCATGTTGCACCAAAACCCGCATGCTCCATCACGGCAACGACGACGATTTTAGGCTTGTCGGCAGGTGCAATTAAAACAAAGATAGAATTATCCTTACCCTGAGGAACCTGCGCTGTTCCCGTTTTAGCGAGCTGTGTAAACTCACTGGATTTCAAACCTCTTGCGGTTCCGGCGAGCACTACGGCTTCCATCCCTTTTAAAACCGGTTCAAAATGTTTGGCATCAACCAAAGTCTGATGTTTCTTTTTAAACCTTGGATCTGGATTTGGTTTCCCGTCAATTGATTTCACAATATGAGGGGTGTAGTACCAACCTCTGTTTGCAATAGCCGATACATAATTTGCCAGCTGAATCGGCGTTACCAGAACGTCACCCTGCCCCATCCCGTTGTAGATGGCGCCGGTAGGCATTTCGTCCCAGTTTTTAAAATCTACTTTCTGAGATCCGTTGGCTTTCATAATTGCTTTGAAACGCTTTTCATAAAAATCTCCAGACGGAATTCTTCCTTTTGCACCAACGGCGAAGTCATTATTTAAAAACTCACCGACACCGAAGCTGCTCATGATTTTTTTCCATTCATCTACACCTTTTGATGGGTTTCCCGGATATTTTTTGATGATGGCAATAAAAGCGTAGGTAAAAAAGCAGTTGCTCGAAACCTGAATTGCCGGAATCAGCGGATCTGCGCCACCATGGCCTTTTATTCTTTTTCCTCTGTAATAAAAACCTCCTCCGCATGGGAAAATTGTTTTATCTGTCATCACGCCCATCTGCATTGCTGCAAGCGCTGTCAGAAGTTTAAACGTTGACCCGGGAGGATACGCTGCCTGAAGCGATCTGTCAAAGGTGGGTTTATTTTCGTAGATGGTATCTTTAGAAAGTCTGTAAAGATTTCTTGATTTATTTGGGCCGGTAAAAAGGTTAGGGTCAATGTCCGGACCCGTAGCAGCTACCAGAACTTCACCGTTATTAGGATCAATGGCGACTACGGCACCGTGTTTATCCACCAGCATTTCTTCTGCCATTCTCTGGAGATCATAGTCGATGGTTAAGGTGATGTCTTTTCCTGTGACAACCTCCTTATCCAAAGTTCCGTTTTTATAAGGCCCCACGTTACGGAGTTTGATGTCTTTCTGAATGTATTTGATCCCTTTAATGCCACGGAGTTCCTTTTCGTAGGCCTTTTCCACACCACTTTTCCCTATAAAATCGCCAGGAAGGTAATAGGTTGAATCTTTTTTAATTTCACTATCATTCACCTCGTTGGTATAGCCTAAAAGATTTCCGGAAGTTGAAACTTCGTACTGTCTCTGAGGTCTTGAAACAATATTGAAAGCGGGATATTTAAAAATAATTTCCTGAACTCTTGCAATTTCTTCTCTGCTTAAATCTTTGAAGAACGTCATCGGGGTGAGTTTTGAATAATATTTTTCCTGTTTGATGGTATTCACTCTTTTAATGAAATCATTTTTAGAGATCTTCATTAAGTTACAGAACGCAATGGTATCAAAATCTGGCTTCATTAATGCCTGGGTGAAAGAAATTTCGTAGGCAGGCTGGTTTCCCACCAAAATTTTTCCGTTTCTGTCGAAAATCACACCACGCTGAGGGATAATATATTCTGTTTTGATGGAAGTATTGGCAGCATTAAGCGCATAACGGTCTGTAAACAGCTGCAGATAAGAGAGTCTTGCCACAAAAATAAGGGCAATGACAATGAGAACGGAGAAGATTTTTAAATAGCGTGTATTCAAACTTTTTGTTTGATTTTAAAGATTAATGCGTAAATGATTATAAATATAAACGAAATTATACTTGTTACCAACACATTAAGGAAGATTTCAAAAATCCGTGTGAATTTGAAAAATTCTATAAACTGCACAAACAGCTGATGCATAAAGATACTCGTAAACAGAAAGAGCAGAAACTGACTCCATTGCAGAGACTGAAATGAGAAGAAATCTGTAGATGTATCTGTGGATGTTCGGAAAATCAATGTCCGGAAATAGGCGATTAAAGTAGTCGCAAACGCATTATTACCACCCGAGTGCAGGAAAATATCTATGGAAAGCCCGATAATAAAACTCAGAGCAAGAAACTGAAATTTATTCCTGAAAAAAGGATAAAACATGACAAATACAGGATAAATAACCGGAGTGTATTTATCGAAAGGCGTAATCCTGTTTAGCACAAAAATCTGCAGTGCCACAAGAAAAGCTATGATTAAAAAATCAGTAAAGATGGTTCTGCTAATCATTTTCTTTTTTTATTACAGCCTGCATGGTATCCTGAATTTTCTGCACTTCAGCTTTCTTCAGGTTTTTAACCACATAAATTTTACTTAAAGCTCCCATTTTTTCGCTCAGTTCTACAGAGATATCCCAGAAACCCGTCTGATTGTCTACTGAATATCCTGCGACTTTTCCGATCATTACTCCCTGAGGGAAAATAGCTGATTTACCGTCCGTCACAATAGTATCACCCACTCTTACGGAAACATATTTCGGAATATCTGCCAAATGCATTATTCTTGAATTATCACCCTTCCAGGTAAGCGTTCCGAAGTAACCCGATTTCTTTAAAGAAGCATTTACTCTGATATTTTTAGTACTTAATACCGACTGAACCAAAGCGTAAGAATCTGTAGAATTAATCACAATTCCGGCAATGCCTTTCGGTGCCATTACACCCATCTGAGGGTAAACTCCGTCTCTTTTGCCACGATTGATTGTGAAATAATTATTTCTTCTGTTGATGCTGTTGAAAACAATATCCCCATCTACAAAGGTATAGATCTGGCCACCGCCTAAAGTATCGTGAACTTTTCTGAACATCGGTTTTTTGGCAAACTCTTTCCCGTAAAGCTGTGTCATCAGCATTTTATTCTGAGCCACGAGATCTTCATTGGTTTTTTTGAGTTTCAGATAAGAAACCCCTTCGTCAATATAGCCTGAAACCCATGCATTAAAAGCAGCACTTTGCCCTGCAAGCCACGATTTCTGCATTGCATTTTTAGAAAATATCAGAACAAGAGCAATGATCTGCAGAAAAATAAAGAAGATAAACAAAGAGTTCTTCGAAAAAATTCTCAGCAAAAATCCCATTCAGATAAAAGGTCGTAAAAAGTTAAAATTATTTAATTAAGAAATTGAATTTATCCATATTCTTAAGTGCGATACCCGTACCTCTTACAACAGCTCTCAAAGGATCTTCTGCCACGAAAACAGGAAGACCGGTTTTCTTGTGAAGTCTGTCTGCCAAACCTCTCAGCAAAGCACCACCACCGGCAAGATAAATACCTGTTTTGTAAATATCAGCCGCAAGTTCCGGAGGAGTAAGCGATAAAGTTTCCATTACAGAATCTTCAATTCTGATGATAGATTTATCAAGGGCGCGGGCAATTTCTTTGTAACCCACCATAATTTCTTTTGGTTTACCGGTAATTAAATCTCTACCCTGCACCGGGATATCGTCGATATCCACATCCAGATCTTCAACAGCCGAACCTACTTCAATTTTCACTCTTTCAGCAGTTCTTTCTCCGATATATAAATTATGGTGCGTTCTTAAAAAATAAGCAATGTCATTTGTAAATACATCACCTGCAATTTTTACAGATTTATCGCATACAATACCACCTAATGCCACAACAGCAATTTCTGTAGTACCGCCACCTATGTCGATAATCATATTACCTTCTGGCTTCTGAACGTCAATACCAACTCCTATTGCAGCTGCCATTGGTTCATAAATCAGACGTACTTCTTTAGCATTTACTTTTTGTGCAGAATCTCTAACCGCTCTTTTTTCAACCTCCGTAATCCCTGAGGGAATACAGATTACAATTCTTAATGCGGGCTGAATAAATCTACCTTTAATACCAGGAATCTTCTTGATAAACTCTTTAATCATGTGCTCAGAAGCATGGAAATCTGCGATAACTCCATCCTTCAAAGGACGGATGGTCTTGATATCCTCATGTGTTTTTCCCTGCATGTGTTTAGCCTGCTCTCCCACTGCGATTGGTTTTCCTGTAGAACGCTCAATAGCAACAATGGAAGGTTGGTCTATAACAATTTTATTATTATGTATTATAAGAGTATTTGCGGTGCCTAAGTCTATCGCAATTTCTTGCGTAAACATATCGAATATGCCCATAAGTTTCTGCTGGTTTAAGTTTACAAAGATATAAATTTAACATCAGCCATAAAATCTCATTTTAAATTATTTGGTTAAAATTTTATTAAATTTTCAAACAACTGTTAATGATGACCTGAGTGGAAATGGATTAATAGTTCTTTGTTTATCATCATTATAAATAGCTTTTTACGATATTTATCATTTACCAAATCACAAAATGCTTTGATAAAAAAGAATTAAATTTGCACCTGTTTATGATACAGTATTCTACAGTTCATCAGACATCAAATTTTGCCGTACTTTCTATAAGTTACGAGAAAGCTGATGTTGAGACAAGAGGAAAATTCGCTTTTTTTGATGAAAACATCAAAAGTTTTGTAACCAAAGTTCACGAGCAGGACCTTGGTGACGCTTTCGTTGTTTCTACCTGCAACCGTACAGAAATTTATACCACCACCAGCAACTACCTTCTCATTGCAGAAGAATATTGCAAAACGATCGGCGTGCAGCTTACAGATTTTTTAAATTTCGCCAATATCGCAACCAAAGAAGAAGCTTTAAAACATCTTTTCAGAGTGGCAGCCGGGCTTGAAAGTCAAATCATTGGTGATTTTGAGATCATTGGGCAGATCAAAAAAGCGTATGCACGTTTCAAAAGAGAAAGACAGAATTCTAATCCGTTTCTAGAAAGGTCTATTAATTCTGCAATTCAGATTTCTAAGAGAATTAAAAATGAAACCGGGATTTCCAATGGTGCGGCTTCGGTTTCGTATGCAGCGGTTCATTATATTTTAAACAATCAGAAGAGACTTACCGAAAAAAATATTCTTCTTCTCGGCGTTGGAGAAATCGGGCAAAACACGGTTGAAAATCTGGTAAAACACGTTTATCAGCCCAAAATAAAAATCGCCAACCGAACTCAGGAAAAAGCAGCGAAGATTTCCGAGAAATACAATATTCCAAATATTGACTACACTGATTTTGATAAGGAACTTGAAAACACAGACATACTGATTGTTGCTACAGGTGCCAGAACTCCGATTATCAACAAATCTCATTTGACCAACGGAAAAGAAATTCTAATTATCGACCTTTCTATTCCAAACAACGTTGATAAAAACGTTTCTCAGCTTGAAAATGTAACTTTGATCGATGTTGACGAACTTTCGAAACAGATTCAGGCAACCATTCAGCAGAGGGAGAAGGAAATCCCGAAAGCGGAGGTCATCATTAAAGAAATGACCAAAGATTTTCTTGAATGGGAAAAAAAGAGAAAACTGGCGCCGAATATTCATCATTTCAAAGCCGTTCTGAAAAATATGGAACGCAACGAAATGCACAACTTTTACAGAAAAAATAAATACATCAACATCAACGATATGGAACTTTCTGAAAAACTGATTCAGAAAATTACCAACCGTTTTGCAAAATACATCATCGACAATCCTTTGAAAGCTGAAGAAATCAGCAAACTGATGCACGAAATTTTAGTGGAACAACCCAACAATGAATTCAATGAAAAACATTAGAATAGGAACAAGAAAATCTGCACTCGCCCTTTGGCAGGCAGAGGAAGTGGCAGAAAAACTGCAGGAATTAAATTACACCACCGAGATTGTTCCGATTGTTTCTTCAGGCGACAAAAATCTTACCCAACCCCTTTATTCATTGGGAATCACAGGCGTTTTCACGAGAGATTTAGACATTGCTTTACTGAATGACGAAATTGATATTGCTGTACATTCATTGAAAGACGTTCCTACAAAACTTCCTGAAAATATCGAAATCGTGGCCTGTCTGGCGAGAGATTTCCCACAGGATGTTTTAATCAGAAGAAAATCTGCCGTTAATAAAGAATTACACGAACTAAAATTGGCGACAAGCAGCTTAAGAAGACGCGCTTTCTGGCTGAAACAGTATCCTGAAACGGAATTTTTTGACATCAGAGGAAACATTCAGACCAGACTTCAGAAACTGGAGGAACAGGATTTTGATGCGACAATTTTATCACTGGCCGGAATCAAAAGAATGAAAATGGATATCGATTACGAATTTCTTCCGATGATGATTCCTGCTGCGTCTCAGGGCGTGGTGGCTGTTGCCGGACATTCGGAGAAGAAAGAGATCAACGAAATTTTAGCTAAAATCAATCACAGAGAAACACAAATCTGCGTGGAAATTGAAAGAAATTTCCTCAGCACGCTGGAAGGTGGATGCACCGCTCCAATTGGTGCTTTTGCCGAACAATTTGAAGATAAAATCAGATTAAAAGCTGCACTCTGCTCGCTGGATGGTAAAAACTATATCGCCACCGACGAAAGTTTTGAATTTAATGAAGAAGAAAATTTCGGAGCTAAGTTTGCAAATATCGTTTTGGAAAACGGCGGAAAAGAAATGATGGCGGAGATTAAAAATAAGATTTAAGGTTTAGGTTTAGGTTTAGGTTTAGGTTTAGGTTTAGGTAAAATTAATACTTCTCCAGAATCTTAACATTTCTTTATATTCAGATTCTTTATTGTTTGGATTTAATTTTTGAACTTTACAGAAAGTCTATCTTCAAATTTCTAATTGATGAAAAAATATTTTTCCATACTCATTCTTCTGTTTTTCTTTTTTGCAGCCAACGCGCAGAATCAGTTTGCCCAAAAACTGTCTGATGCTGCTTTGAGTCTCACAAAAGACCGTGTAGTTTACGATCCTGCCTATTTTTCAATCAAATATCCGAACGGCGATGTTCCCGCGGACAAAGGTGTTTGTACAGATGTGGTCATTCGTGCATACAGAAAACTGGGAATTGATCTTCAGAAGGAAGTGCATGAAGATATGAAGAAAAACTTCTCAAAATATCCGAAAAACTGGGGTTTGAAAAGACCGGACACCAACATCGACCACAGAAGAGTTCCCAATCTGAGGGTTTTCTTTGCCAAATTCGGAAAATCAAAATCTATTGAAACCAATCCTGCACTCTACGCTCCCGGAGATATCGTAACGTGGCTTCTTCCCGGAAATTTAACGCACATCGGAATTGTAGTCAACAAAAAATCAGCGGACGGAAAACGGTATTTAATTGTTCACAACATCGGTGGCGGACAGGTGATTGAAGATTGTCTGTTTAAATTTACGATTACGGGACATTACCAATATTCAAAATAATCAGGCATGAAAAAGGTGATTTTCCTTCTTTTTTTATTCGTTTTAAATTTCAGTTCTGCACAAAATTCAGGTTTAAAAATTATTGAAAAACCGATTAACTATTCTGCCGAAAGAGTCCGTTTGAGTCTGGAATATCTGAAAGACCATCACGGTTTAATCCAGAAAACACCGACCATTGTTCCTAAAATAATTGTTTTGCACTACACCGCAGGCGGAACGGTGGAAAGTAATTTTAAATATTTCAATAATACACATCTTGAAAGCGCCAGAAATACTTTGAAAAGACAAAGCACGCTTAATGTTTCATCACAATTCATCGTTGATCGTGACGGAACGGTTTATCAGCTGATGGAACCCAATCAGTTTGCGAGACACACGATTGGTTTAAATTACTGCGCCATCGGAGTAGAAAATATCGGGAGTAAAACTCAGCCACTTACAGACAAACAGATCGAAGCCAACGCTAACTTAATCAGATATTTAACTCAAAAATATAAAATTGAATACCTCATCGGCCATTCGGAATACGGAGTTTTCAGAAATTCAAAACTTTGGAAAGAATCTGACCCGAAATATTTCACAGGAAAAGAAGATCCCGGAAAAGATTTTATGAACAAAGTAAGACAGAAAGTTTCTGATTTAAAACTAAAAGACAAGCCTTAAAACTAATCTTTCATATAAAAAATAAACGTTAGGTTTTTAGCAGTATTTTTGTCTTTCTGAAAGAATCTCAATGCGTTAATGTAAAACCGTTTAAATTCCTACGGAAAGACAAAATTACTGTTGTATTTGCGAATTCTTTACATTTCGCAGCCCAAACACCTTTGTTTTTAAAAAAATGAACATTTTATTCACCAAAAATTTAGACAAAGAATATATTTCCGAAAAACTGGGAAGTGCTATTTCGTTTAAAACAATTGAGGTCATCAAAATAAAATCCCTTTCTGTAAATAGTTTTGATTTAAAAGATAATTCACTGATTTTCACAAGTGCAAACGGCGTAAAATCATTTTTTGAAAACGGTTTTAAGCCTGATGAAGATTTTACATCAAAAAACTACAACAAAATCTACTGCGTTGGCGAAAAAACAAAGAGAGAACTTAGGAAAAACGGTTTTGGAACCTTTAAAGTTTTAAAAAATGCCGAAACGCTTTTAAAGTTTATTATTGAAAAATGTTCACAGGAGAAATTCATTCATTTCTGTGGAAATCTGGCGCTCGATGTTTTGGATAAGAAACTTCCGCTGCAAAATATTCAGTATAAAAAAGTGGTGGTTTATGAAACTGAAGAGCTCAATCCTACAATTAATGAGAAATATCACGCCATAGTTTTTTTTAGCCCAAGCGGAGTTCGTAGTTTTGCGAAAAATAATTCTCTGGATAACACGCTGCTTTTTTCGATTGGCGAAACCACTTCCAAAGAATTAGAAAAATTTACTGATAATAAAATTTTTACCAGTAGAAAAAACAATTTAGAAGATTTATTAAAAATGCTGTCGGCAAACTTGAGCGTTTAAAGCCATGAGCCAAAAGCCAAAAGCTAAGTTATGATTAAAAACGACCTATATTTAAAAGCACTTCGTGGCGAAACTGTAGAAAGACCACCGGTTTGGATGATGAGACAGGCAGGAAGATATTTGCCGGAATTCATTGCCCTTCGTGACAAATACGACTTCTTCACAAGATGCCAGACTCCGGAACTGGCTTCTGAAATTACTGTTCAGCCCATCAGAAGATTTCCGTTGGATGCTGCGATTTTGTTTTCAGACATTCTGGTAGTTCCTCAGGCGATGGGAATTGATTTTAAAATGAAAGAATCAGTCGGTCCCTGGTTGGATGAGCCCATCAGAACCGCAGAACAGGTGGATAAGATCGTTGTTCCTGATGTGAATGACACTTTAGGATATGTTTTCGATGCGATAGAAATGACTTTGGAAAAGCTGAATAACGAAATTCCTTTGATTGGATTTGCAGGCTCACCATGGACGATTTTATGTTACTGCATCGAAGGAAGAGGTTCCAAAGATTTCAACATTGCCAAATCTTTCTGTTTCCTGCAAACCGAAGCGGCTCACAAATTATTACAGAAAATCACAGATACAACAATCGCTTATCTGAAGAGAAAAGTTGAAAAAGGCGTTTCTGCAGTTCAGATTTTCGATTCTTGGGGCGGAATGCTTTCTCCGGCAGATTATCAGGAATTTTCATATCAGTACATTAACAAGATTGTTGAAGCTTTGGCACCATTGACGCACGTTGTGGTTTTCGGAAAAGGCTGCTGGTTTGCTTTGGAAGATATGACGAAATCAAAAGCCTCTGCACTAGGCGTTGACTGGACAATCACTCCCGAATTAGCGAGAAAGTTTACTAATAATTCTGTGACTTTGCAGGGAAATTTTGACCCATCAAGATTGCATTCAACTCCTGAAACAATCAGAAAAATGGTTCATGAGATGATTAACCGTTTCGGGAAAGATAAATACATTGTCAATCTGGGACACGGAATTTTACCGAATATCCCTGTGGAAAATGCGGAGGCGTTTATCAGGGCCGTTGTGGATTGGAAGCCTGGTAATTAAGTTATCTGAAAATTTTCGTTTGGATTTTTAATTTTCATTAAATTTATACGTGAAAAATTTACAATGAAAGTAGAAAAATACCATTTGAAATCAGAGAGCACTTTTACTCGTTTTGAATTTATAAGTGAAGGTTCAAAGGGAGCTATTAGAAAAATTATTGAATTTCAGGAAACTACGAATTCGCAAATTTTCAATTTGGCTTTTGGAGATTATAATCAATCAACTTATGAAATTGACGATTTGTCAGTTTCTGATAATGGAGACACTGAAAAAATTTTAGGAACTGTCGTATCTGCATTGTATGTATTTCTAAATGAATTTCCTGATGTTTACGTCTATGCCACAGGAAGTACAAAAGCAAGAACCAGACTTTACAGAATGGGAATCACAAAATTCTATGATCAAATGAAAAAAGATTTCTATCTTTATGGTCAAATTGGCGATGAATTTATTGATTTTCAAATTGGTATAGATTATGATGGATTTTTAGCGCAAAGAAAATTTAAAAGATTTGAAATATGAAAAATGTAAAGATTTTAAATAATAAGTTTCCCTTAGTTGCTATTGATAACAGTTTGGAGAAATTACGTAATAAAATTATGTTTCCTGAAAAACTGGAAAAAGCAAACAAAATGCTATTGACAGCGAAACTGCCAAAGAACATGCATAAAGACTAAAGATTGAGTTTATTCTACATAAAACAAAAATCCCTTTCAAGACAGTTTGAAAGGGATTTTCTATGAAAAAAAAATTAGCTCTTAATTCAGTTCTGTGATGAAATCTTCTTTAGATTTTCTCACTTTGGTCAGGTTGACCAACCAGTCGTTTTCGGCATCTCTATAACCGATTGGTAGAAGAAGCACACTCTTTAAACCTTTCTCTTTTAAATTTAAAATTTCATCCACAGCTTCAGGAGAAAAACCTTCCATCGGAGTTGAATCCACTCCTTCAAAAGCTGCAGCAATAATCGCTGCACTGAAAGGAATGTAAGCCTGTTTCGCCGCATGATTAAAGTTTTCTTCTGCCGGTCTCGGAGGATACATCGCTAAAAGCTGCTGTCTGTAATTTTCCCACCCTTCATTTTTAAAACCTCTGATTTCATTGGTCAAATCAAACATTTTGTTTATTCTCTCTTCGGTGTAATTATCCCACGCTGCAAAAACCAAAAGGTGCGAACAATCCGTAATCTGCGGTTGATTCCAGGCGTGAGGCTTTATCTGTTCTTTAATCTCCTGATTGGTAATTACTATAATTTCAACAGGCTGTAAACCGCTTGAAGTGGGAGCCAATCTTGCCGCTTCCAGTATTCTGTCTATTTTTTCCTGAGATACTTTCTGTCCGTTCATCGCTTTTGCAGCAAATCTCCAGTTCAGTTTTTCTAATAATTCCATGTATTGAATAAATTTTACAGGACAAAATTAGAAGAAAATTCAAGAAAAAAGCCCAGAAACAGGCTATTTGTACTATTGGTAAAATCTATAATGTAACAAAAATAATTACAATTAAATAAAAAAAGCTTATTGAGCAAGAAAAAATCTCTTCCAAAACTGAAAGAGATTAATGTAATAGAAATTATTTTGTTTTTGCTGAAACAATGTAGTCGTATACCCATTGATGCTGCTCATCGTTCAGTCTGGCTTTAGGAGCCATAGAATTCATAATTCCCACCCACTGAACTGATGTAAACTCATCAGGCTTCGGTAAACCATGACATTTTTTGCATGAATTTTCAAAAATCGTTTTTCCCTGTGCAATCTGTTCAGCTGTACTTACTTTTACTGCAGGTGTATCTGCTGTTGCAACTGCCGTTGATTTTGGTGTGCAGGATGTTATTAACAATGCAGTAAAAAACGCACCACCTATTAGTTTTTTCATTTTTTAATAATTTGAAAAACAAAATTAGTGTTTCATTATTTATTATGAGTTTTAAAATCTTAATTTAGAAACATTAAAATTAAGATTTTTTTCTGCCAGTTTTTATGTTTTAATTTTTTTAATTTTGAGCCAATGAAGATTTCCACACACGAACTTTTTGAAGGAATACGTTCAGGCAATAAACGTCTGATTGCAAAAGCCATTACTCTGGTTGAAAGCAAAAAAGCAGAGCACAGGCATCAGGCAGAAGAATTACTGAAACTCATCATGCCTTTCACCGGCAATTCTGTTCGGGTAGGAATCACGGGTGTTCCGGGAGCTGGTAAATCAACTTTTATTGAAAATTTCGGGCTGCTGACTATTTCTCAGGGTAAAAAGGTTGCGGTTTTGGCTATAGACCCCAGTTCTTCAATTAACAAAGGTAGTATTTTAGGTGATAAAACCAGAATGGAAGAACTTTCAAAAGAGGAAAATGCTTTTATCAGACCGTCTCCAAGTTCCGGTTTCTTGGGAGGCGTGGCCAATGCGACGTTTGAAACAATGCTTATTTGCGAAGCGGCTGGATATGATTATATTTTAATTGAAACCGTAGGAGTAGGACAGTCTGAAGTTTTGGTTGCTGATATTACTGATGTGTTTCTGTTTCTGAAAATTATCGGTGGCGGAGACGAGCTTCAGGGCATTAAAAGGGGAATCATGGAAATGACGGATCTCATTTTTATTAATAAAGTAAACAAAGACAACTTTCAGAAAGCTAAAAATACAAGACTGGAACTGAAACGTGCTTTAGACTTTATTCCCCCAAAAGAAAAAGACTGGAAAGTGCAGATTCTGTTAGGTTCAGCTTTAAACAATCAGGGACTGAATGATGTGTATGAAAAAATTAACGATTTCATTTCCTTGAAAAAGAAATCCGGAAGATTTGAACTCGTACGGAAGCAACAGTCTGAAAAACGTTTTGAATATTGGGTACAGTCATATATTTTAGCTTCGCTGAAAAAGAATAATATGTTTGAAGAAGCTTATTTTAAGCATAAAAAAAATGCCTCAGAACAGGTTTCAAATCCGAGTTCTGAAGCAAAATTATTTGTTGACCGATTCCTGAACGAAAAAGATTAGAGCTTTTCTTTTTTAGCTGAAATTTCATTTGCTGAAATATAGCCGTCATAAGAAATGGGCTGTCTGTCGTTGCTTTTAATAGAAACCAAAGCTTTTCCGTTTTTGAATATTTCGATGAAAATATCACTTACATTGTTTACATCTTTTGGTTTAATCTGATAAATCCATTTTCCTTTTTTCTTCTGCATTTTTTCTACTGTAAAATCTTTTGAGGTAAATCTGTAGCTGTTACCGTCAGGATTACCGTAGCTGGGATTAAAAGTTCTTCCAAAATAAGGCAAAACAACTACCAGCTCATTCTTTTTCATACCAAAACCATAACCTTCACCCTGAAGCTGAAACATTCTTACAGCAGGAGCTCCGGGCAGAGAATTGGCAATGTTGATCACATCATAATTTGTAGGATTAGCCCTTTCTGCGTGAAAACTGAATTCGTCAGAATTAACCAAAGCATCTGTCTGAGTCTGCGTATTACTCTGGGCAGTTACCTTTTGAAAATTCAAAACAAAACCCAGAATTAAAAATACATATATATACTTTTTCATGATATCTTAAAGATTATTTAATTTATATATCAAATTTAGTGCTAAGATACAGATTGCATTTAATTTGGAATAAATATTGTAAGACTGCAAATATTAACACTTCATCCAATGAAAACGAAATTTTTTTTAGGTTTGGGAGCTGCTCTATTTACAGCTGCAGCGTGTACTACCAATCCAATTACAGGCAGATCTTCACTACAGATTGCTAACAACAGTGAGATTCTTACGATGGCATCGCAGGAATACAAAAGCACACTTACAAGTTCTAAAGTGGTAAAAGGCACAGCTGATGCCAACAGAGTAGTAAATGTAGGAAACAGAATAAAAAATGCAGCAGAGAAGTACTATGCAAGCATCGGCAGACAGGCAGATCTTGCAAATTATCAGTGGGAATTTAATCTAATTCAGGATAAGCAGATCAATGCCTGGTGTATGCCCGGAGGAAAAGTAGCTGTTTACACAGGAATTTTGCCTATTACTAAAGATGATACAGGCTTGGCCGTAGTAATGGGGCACGAGGTTTCTCATGCTCTTGCTGGTCATGGCAATGAAAGGATATCTCAGTCTATGGTGGCTCAGTATGGTGGTCAGATCTTAGGTGGTTCTATTTCAAATGCACAGTGGGCAAAAGTTTTTCAGGCTGCATACCCTATCGGTTCTCAGGTTGCATTGTTGAAATATGGCAGAAATCAGGAATCTGAAGCAGACCAAATGGGATTATATTTAATGTCTATGGCAGGATATGACCCAAGACAGTCTATCCCATTCTGGCAAAGAATGGAGTCTGCGTCTTCAGGAGCAAGACAGCCGGAATTCCTTTCTACTCACCCTAATCCTGAGACAAGAATCTCCGGTTTAAATAAAAACCTTCCACAGGCTCTGGAATATTACAAAGCTGCCGGAGGAAAGATGTAAATAAAGACACTGCCTGATTGTAATGGTCGGGCATTTATTTTTTTTAAAACAATCACTATGAAAAATTTAACAATTACCGGGATCATACTGTTAGCACTGGCAATCTTACTGTTCTACCTCACTACTGACGGTTTTACAACTGAGCAGATTGGTCTTCCCCACGTAATGGGAATCATGGGAGGCGTAGGAATAGGCTTAATTATCGGAGGTATTGTGGGCTATTCCAGCAAAGGCAGCGCAATAAAAGAGGAACAGCGCCGTAAAGAATATAAAAAACTCCAGCAGGAGAAAGCAGAAATGGACCTTAAAGCTCAGCAAATAGCCCAGCGTGAGGCCGAGCTGAACAGAGAACAAAACAGAAATCCTCAAATTTAATTTGAGGATTTTTTGTGTTTAAATATAAATAGGATTAAAATTTATAACCAATTCCCACCATAAAAAGGTTAGCTCTGTTGTCATAACGAATAGTTTCTGTATTACCGGCACCTCCTACTCTTCGTACAAAATCCCTCTGATCTTTGGTTAAAGCACCTTCATATTTCGCGTTCAGTATAAGACTTTTCAGCTCAATTTGTGCACCAAACTGATATCCCACGGTGAACTGCTTCTTGGCATTTTCAACAAAATCATTGTAGGTATCTTCCTTAGCCAGATTATAGCTCATTACCGGACCAATAAACACTCCAAGCGTATTACCCAAAACCTTGTGTCCCACCAAAAGCGGAACATCCAATCTGTTATTTTTTACATCAAAGGTAGTATTTGAAACCGGATCTGTAAATTCGTTTTTAAAAGTGGTGTAGTATACTTCAGGCATTGCAAAAAATCCTAAAGGTAAATCTACTTTTACAGAAAGACCTGCGTTGAAACCAACACTGTTACTTCCTTTGTTCTCAAATGCTGCGGTTGCAGAGTTTGAAATATTTCTCCAGGATGGCGACCCTGTAGGAAAAATTAAATTGGCTTTCCCAGCCAGCGAAATCTGTGCAGATGCTGCGACAGAAAAACTTATTAAAGCTATATTAAGAACCTTTTTCATTTTCGTCAATATTAGTGATTGTATTTTCAATCGTTTTGTTATTTTCAAGCATGTACTCCCTCAATTCTTTAAATAATTCTGATGAATAAACGAAGTCAATCAGATTTTTATTGCCTGCAGTAATGAGGATATCTTTATCGCCTTCCCATTCTTTAATTCCTAATCTCAGATAAACGATTTTCTGGCCAATCGTCATTACCGAGTTCATATCGTGGGTATTAATGATGGTTGTAGTGTCGTATTCCTGTGTAATTTCCACCAAAAGATCATCAATCACGTTTGATGTGTAGGGATCTAATCCTGAATTGGGTTCGTCACAGAACAGATATTTCGGGTGATTTACAATCGCTCTGGCAATCGCCACACGTTTCTGCATTCCTCCGGAAATTTCAGAGGGAAACTTTCTGTTGGCTTTATCCAAATGTACTCTTCCGATTACCTCAAAAACCCTTCTCTTTTTCTCTCTGAAAGTAAGATTGGTAAACATATCGAGCGGAAACATAATATTTTCTTCCACCGTCATGGAGTCAAAAAGTGCACTTCCCTGAAACAGTGTTCCAATTTCTGAACGAAGCTGCTGCTTTTCTTCACGGTTCATAACGTTAATATCTCTCCCGTCAAACAGAATTTCCCCTGATGATGGCTGGAAAACATTCAGTAAACTTTTCAGAAAAACGGTTTTTCCGGATCCACTCTGCCCGATTATCAGGTTTGTTTTGCCTTTTTCGAAGGTGGTTGAAATTCCTTTAAGCACTTCAACATCACCAAAACTCTTTTTAAGATTTTTTACCTCGATCATCAGCTTAATATTATTTGCGTTAAAAGTAATTCTGAAATAATGATGAAGACCATCGTCCAAACTACAGCCTGTGTACTTGCTCTACCCACCTCCAGTGAACCTCCTTTCACGTTATACCCAAAGTACGATGGAACAGAAGCGATCACAAAAGCAAAAACAATCGTTTTGGCGAAAGCATAGTAAATGAAAAGATTAGGCATATACATCTGAATTCCGGCAATATAATCTGCGGTTGTCCAGCTACCCGTAATGATTCCTGCGATGTATCCTCCTAAAATACCGAAAACGATACTGATGGCAATCAAAATAGGATTAAAAATCAGACAGGCGAGTATTTTAGGTAAAATCAGAAAGTTTGGAGAATTTACTCCCATAATATCTAAAGCATCAATCTGTTCAGAAACACGCATTGTACCGATAGTTGAGGCAATATAGGAACCTACTTTTCCTGCCAGAATAAGACTGATAATAGTAGGAGCAAATTCTAGTACCAAAACCGCTTTGGTTGCATACCCTACAAAGGCAGGCGGAATGGGGAACGAAGACGCATCGAAGTTATTAAACATCTGTATGGCCACTACAGCCCCCACGAATATCGAAGTGAAGATCACGAGCCCAAATGAGTTGACTCCCAAATCATTGATTTCACGCATAAACAACTTCCAGAAAACCCTCATTTTCTGGGGCTTCTGAAGAGATTTACCGATCAGGATCATGTATTCTCCTATGGCTGTAAAAAACTTTTTTAACATTCTGCTAAATTATGCTATTTTTATTTATTTTAAGGACGCTGAAAGTAAGATTGCCATAAACTTTTACAGCTTTTAAGCATTCTATCCTGCATTTTCATCTCCTTTAATCACCAGCAAAACGGTCTTAAAAATGATGACTAAATCTAAAACAAAACTCCAGTTTCTCACATAGAATGCGTCTGCCAAAATTCTTTTATTCATCTCCACTTCCCCATCACCGGAATCTCCCCGTAAACCGTTCACCTGTGCAAGCCCTGTAATACCGGGGTTTACCAGACTTCTCAGGCTGTAGCGTCCAATTTTTGGCTTATAGTGATCATCCACCGCAATCATGTGAGGTCTGGGACCCACCACAGACATTTCACCTTTCAGAACGTTTAAAAACTGTGGCATCTCATCAAGGCTTGTTTTTCTCAGAAATTTACCAATTTTTGTGATCCGTTTATCGTTCTTTTCGGTGGTTTTTGTATATGAATCTTCGTTCACCACCATTGTTCTGAATTTTAAACAGCTGAACATCCCTTCCTGAAAACCATATCTTTTCTGAACAAAAAAAACTGGACCTTTGGATGACAGTTTGATTAAAATGGCAATCAGCGGAAACATCCACGAACAGATTAATAGCAAAACAAAGACCGAAAAAATAATGTCGAAACTGCGTTTCAGAATATAATTAGAAAAATAATCTAACGGATATTTTGCCTGCTTTAAAACAGGCTGTGTTTTGATATATGAAAGATCATAGAGAAAAAACTCGTTCTGGGATAAAGAAGGCACCAGCGTGATGTTTACTTTGTTTTCTTCTGCAAGCCTGTAGATTGATTCTTCAGTCTGCTGATCCAGTGAGTTCTGCGTGGGAATGAATACGGTATGTATACCATTTTTTTTCCAGAACTGAGTTAAAGAACTGCTCTGCGGAGATCTTTCATATTCAAATATTTTATATCCAAAATCTTTTCTTTCCGTCAGAATATTTCTTAAAACTTCGGTGGATGAATTTTCTTCAAGAAACATGACATTCCGGTGATTGACGCCGCGGGATCTCAGAAATTTAATTCCGAAATAAATAACTGATTTTGAAAACACTACAAAAACAAACAGATACAGCGACAGCCAAGCCAGCTCACTTCTGAAAAACTGATTGTTGCTCACCTTTCTGATGAGTACCAAACCAATTACAAAAAGAATAAACTGAACAATAATTCGTTCTATAAACAGCGTGTAAGTGAGATTTCTGGGGATGTTGTAAATCTTTGTGCGGCCACTCAGGAGCAGCCAGAAGGAAATCAGCAAGATCAGCGGGAAAGAATTTTCGTACCAGAGATTGATGTCGTGAATGAGATTTGAATTCCTGCTCAGATAGAAAAAAATAAATACCGATGCGAGTACCAGAAGGTCTAGCAAAACAATAATTATTTTTAAATATCTGGAATACCGTATTCTCTGCATCGCGTACTGAAAACTTAGGGGCTAAGATAGCTAATTTTAAGGAATATTCAGATATTTGTGAGTTTGCACAGAAGCCTGCCAGCGCGGATTTGCAAGAATAAAATCTGTAATTTTAGGATAAATTTCGTCACGTTTGCTCCACTCACTCTGAAGATATAATTTACAGTTTCCCGAAACTTTTGCAGCCTGCTCTTCGGCAAATTTCAAGTCATTGTTATTAAAAACAATCACCTTTAATTCATGAGCTTTCTGATAAATTTCTTCTTTCGGAAGTCCGGTTTTTTTTGGTGAAAGTGTGATCCAGTCCAGTTGTCCGCTCATGGGATAAGCTCCTGAAGTTTCGATATGAACGGTGCAGCCCAATTCTTTGAGCCTTCCGGTTAACACATCCAGATTCCACATCAATGGTTCGCCACCTGTCAAAACAATAATTTTACAATGGCTGGCAGCAGTTTCTGCAATTTCCTCAGCATTCATTAAAGGGTGAAGCGCAGGATCCCAGCTTTCTTTCACATCACACCAATGGCAACCGACATCGCAACCGCCCAGCCTGATGAAGTAAGCCGCTTTTCCTGTATGCGCACCTTCCCCCTGAATAGTGTAAAAATGCTCCATCACCGGGAGCATTTTACCTTCTTTTAATAATATATCTTCTACTAAATCCATTTTTCCTCTCCCTAAATCCCTCTCTATAGGAGCGGGACTTTTCCCACCTCCAAAAAAGAAAGTTTTTGTTTAATTAATCGTTGTAAACCGAAGTTTTGTAGGCAATGATGGTGTTTTTCATCAACATTGCTCTTGTCATTGGCCCTACTCCTCCCGGAACCGGCGTGATCCAGCTTGCTTTTTCGGCACAGCTGTCGAAATCAACGTCACCTGCCAGATAATATCCTTTTGGGGAATCGTCATCCACTCTTGTAATTCCCACGTCAACAATTACTGCTCCGTCTTTGATCATTTCACCTTTCAAAAAATGTGGATCTCCTAAAGCTGTAATCACGATGTCTGCTTTTTTCGTGTATTCTTCGATGTCTTTTGTGTAAGAGTGCGTCAAAGTAACCGTAGAATTTCCAGGAAAATCTTTTCTTCCCATCAAAATACTCATCGGTCTTCCTACTATCTTACTTCTACCGATGATTACACAGTCTTTACCTTTCGTTTCGATATTGTATCTTTCCAATAAAGTTAAAATTCCGAATGGCGTTGCAGGTAAGAATGTATCCATTTCCAAAGCCATTTTCCCGAAATTTGTTGGGTGGAAACCGTCAACATCTTTTCGTGGATCAATTGCGTTGATGATTTTTTCCTGATCAATTTGGTCTGGTAAAGGCAACTGAACGATAAATCCATCTACAGACTTGTCTTTATTAAGTTCCTCAATTTTCTCCAGCAATTCAGATTCTGAAACTGTGCTGGAAAATTTAATTAAACTTGATTGAAAACCAACTTCTTCACAATCTTTCACTTTTGCATTTACATAAGCTTTGCTTGCACCGTTGTTTCCGACAAGAATTGCCACCAAATGCGGAGCTCTTCGTTTGCTTTCTATAATTTTATCAACTTCAACCTTGATTTCTGCTTTTATTTCTTTGGAAACTTTTAATCCGTCAAGAATTTCTGCCATTTTTACTTTTATTTTTTACTTTTATTAAATTTTAAGTTCAGTTCTAGCTATAATTCAAAATATTTATGCATCGTATTTTTAAAGCCAATAGCAATAAGCTAGATGCCAGAAGCTATTTGTTTGATTTATAATAATTAATCAACCCATTCGTGGAACTATCATGAGAAGTGACTTCCTCATTATTTTCCAATTCGGGTAAGATTTTATTGGCTAAAACCTTCCCTAATTCAACCCCAAACTGATCAAAACTGAAAATATTCCAGATGACACCCTGTACAAATATTTTGTGCTCATACATCGCAATCAACTGACCCAATGAAAAAGGAGTTAGTTCTTTGATTAACAATGAGTTTGTAGGTGTATTTCCGTGGAAGACTTTGTAATTTAATAAGAAATCAATCTCTTCTTCAGATTTCCCTGAAGATTTTAATTCTGCTTCTACTTCCTCTTCATTTTTGCCGAAAGCCAGAGCTTCAGTCTGAGCAAAGAAGTTTGCCAATAATTTATCCTGATGATCAGAAACTTCATTTGGACTTTTCGCATAAGCAATAAAATCCGCAGGAATCAATTCTGTTCCCTGATGAATTAACTGGTAAAAAGCGTGCTGTCCGTTTGTTCCAGGTTCGCCCCAAATGATTGGTCCCGTTTCATATTCCACAAATTCTCCGTTTCTGTCAACACATTTTCCGTTGCTTTCCATATCGCCTTGTTGAAGATATGCTGCAAACCTGTCTAAATATTGAGAGTAAGGAAGAATTGCATGAGTTGTTGCTGCATAAAAATTACGGTACCAAATTCCTAAAAGCCCCATCAAAACAGGAACGTTTTCTGAAAAATCTGCCGTTTGAAAATGCTGATCTGTATCTTCAGCACCTTTTAATAACTGTTCGAAATTGTCATATCCTACAGCAAGTACGATGCTTAGACCGATTGCACTCCACAAAGAATATCTTCCGCCAACCCAATCCCAGAATTCGAAGATGTTTTCTTCTGCAATTCCGAAGTCTTTAACCGACTGAACATTAGTGGATAAAGCAACAAAATGTTTTGCTACATCTTCCTGTTTTCCGGCTTTCAAGAACCAGTCTTTAGCAGAGTTTGCATTCGTCATTGTCTCCTGCGTCGTGAACGTTTTTGAAGCAATGATGAATAAAGTTGTTTCAGGATTTAAGTCTTTTACAACTTCTGCGATATGATTTCCATCTACATTAGAAACAAAATGAATGTTTAATCTTGTTTTAAAATGCTTCAAAGCAGAAACAACCATTACAGGTCCCAAATCTGAACCACCAATTCCAATATTGACAACATCTGTAATTTCTTTTCCGCTGAAACCTTTGTGATTTCCTGAAATAATGTTTTCAGAAAAAGATTTCATGTGATCCAAAACTCTTTTGATCTGAGGTTTGATATTTTCCCCGTCTACCAAAATTTCTTTACCTGAAAAGTCTCTTAATGCCGTGTGAAGAACTGCTCTACCTTCTGTTTCGTTGATTTTATCTCCTGAAAACATTTTATTGATAGCTTCCCTCAACTGACATTCTACCGCAAGATTTAATAATAATTCTTTAGTTCTTGAATCAATTAAATTTTTAGAATAATCGAAAATATAATTTTCTTTTTTGATAGAAAACTCTTCAAAACGATTCGGATTGTACTGAAAAAGACTTCTCAGTTCGAAGTCGTTGTCGCCAAAATGTTCATCAAGAGAGACCCAGCTGTCGGTTTGTGTAGGATTTATTTTAGATAGCATATTTAAATTTTGAATTAGAATTGAGGAGTAAATTTGAACAAATTATCCTCAAATCCGGTTGATAAATTCCGATTGACAAATTTACGGAATTTTCGGGCAATGATGTTAATTGTGGATTAAAAATCAGTCCCTACGTTTTGTAATATCAAATGAGATCAGTTGCTCATGATAGATGTTAAAAGTTTTGATTGAATAAAAAACTCTTAGATTTGGAATAAAAATTTTAAACCAATCAAAAATGATAAGCAGAAGAACATTCATCAAAAAATCATCTCTCGGATTAGGCATATTTGCAATACCGAATTCTGCTACTTTTGTATTTAAAAACGATTTTGTGTCCAAAAGACCAAAGTTATCCGACCGAAAATTCACTTCAGAAGCCGTTGAAAACACAATTAAAACCATCAAAAAATCCATCGCTGATCCTGAATTGGCGTGGTTGTTTGAGAACTGTTTTCCCAACACTTTAGATACAACTGTAAAATTTTATCAGAAGAATAACAAACCTTTTACTTATGTGATTACCGGAGACATCGATGCAATGTGGCTTCGTGACTCTTCGGCGCAGGTTTATCCGTATTTAAGTCTGGCTAATGAAGACAAAAATCTTAAAGATCTATTAAAAGGCGTGATCAATAAACAGGTTGAATGTGTTCTGCTGGACCCGTACGCCAATGCTTTTTTTGATGATGCCAACAAAGTCAGCGAGTGGAAAGATGATTTAACGGAAATGAAACCTGGAATTCACGAGCGGAAATGGGAAGTCGATTCTCTTTGCTACGTGATGCGCTTGTCTTACAATTACTGGAAAACAACCGGAGATTTTTCTGTTTTTGATACAGATTGGAAAAAGGCAATGCTTTTGATTTTGCAGACCTTTAAAGAACAACAAAGAAAAGATTCAAAAGGACCCTATAAATTTCAACGATCAAATGGAAATCCTTTAGATACGCAGTTTGCAGGCGGTTACGGAAATCCGACAAAGAAAATCGGTTTGATTCATTCGATGTTCAGACCTTCTGATGATGCGACTTTTTATCCGTTTTTAGTTTCCTCGAATATGTTTGCAGTGGTTTCTCTGAGGGAGACGGCAGAGATTTTTTCCAAGATTTTAAACGATGAAAATTTTTCCATTCAATTTAAAAATTTAGCAGAGGAAGTGGATGAAGCCATTCAGAAATATGCGATTCTGAATCATCCCACAGCCGGCAAAATCTATGCTTTAGAAATTGATGGTTTCGGTAATGCTCTGTTTATGGATGATGCGAATGTTCCTAATCTTTTGTCAATTCCTTATTTAGGTTACGCCTCAAAAGATGATGAAGTGTACAGAAATACGAGGAAATTTTCTTTGAGTGAAGCAAATCCGTGGTTCAGTGAAGGTAAATTTGCGAAAGGAATTGGCGGTCCGCATATTGGCGAACACAAAATCTGGCCTCTGGGTTTGATTATGCAGGCTTTGACAACTGATGATGACGAAGAAATTGTTTCAGTTTTAAAAATGCTTAAAGCCACTCATGCAGAAACCGGATTTATCCACGAGTCTTTCGATGTAGACAATCCGAAAGATTATACCAGATCCTGGTTTGCATGGGCCAACACGCTTTTTGGCGAATTGATTCTGCATCTCCACAAAACAAAACCAGAAATCCTGAAACGAAAGTTTTAATTATAAAAAAACCTCCACAAAAGTGAAGGCTCAGAAAAATCTATGTTGATAACCTAATGGTTAGGATGCCGAATTGTGTTCTTTTGTCTGCTGAATTCTATTATTAGATTTGTTTTTTCGGTAAAAGTAAAATCCGATTCCTGCAATTAATACAATTGGCCAAATGGCTACAAGCCCTACGAACAGTTTTTGAATCAGATAAAAGCCCTCTGTAAAAGCATTTTTCACATCATAAAGGAAATTAAATTTATATTTATTGTCGATGTTTTTTGTGTTGGTCACCGCAATTTCTGCGATGCGAAGTTTAGGTTCTTGAATGTAAATCTCAACTGTGCTGTACTTTAAATTATCCGAAACATCCATGTTGGCAAGCTGCTGAAGATTTCCATCGGACATATTTTCGTTATCTAAAGTTACCTTGTCTTGAGTTGCCTTGAGTTTTGAAATATTTTCTTCAGTTTTCTTGATTCTTTTGCCTTCCAATTCTGCATATTTAATACTTGAAGTCACATCTTCGGCATTGATAAGTCTTGAGTTTAGAAACAGTTTTTTATCATTGATTAAGGTTAAAAGTTCGCCTAATTTTGAAGTGGGAACCCTTACCAGCATTGAATTTTCTGTCTGATATTTTTTCACGAGCATCGCATCCTCACCGGAAGTATTGTAAGTGTCTTCAGAAATTACTTTGCTTTGCAAATCGCTGTGCGTAACAAAACCTCCCAATTCCTGAACTGTTTTTTCAATTGAAATTGTTGTATCGTAAACATCTTTAACTTCCATGTTTACATTGGCAGTTTTGATGAATTGCTTTTCTTTTACAGACATTGTTGCAACCGAAGAAATACTATCTGCACTTATATTAATTGCAGAATCGGGTTTAGAATAAGCCTCAAGATCAGAAGTTGAAGCCTCTCCTTTTTTACATGAATAAATTTCTAATAACAGTGCTGCTGCGATCGTTAATCTGATGTAAGTCGTTTTCATATGTATATATTTATTTATTTTTAAATGTCATATGGAATCGCCATTTGGTATGTGTTTTACCAGTAGCATTAGATATTGGCGATTTTATAATATTGATTTTTAATTTCTTGCTTAATCCAAAGTTGAGCAGGAATTGCTTGCAATGTTTGAATATTACAGGTAACATTTTGTAAACAATTATTTTGATTTATTTAATTATGAATCAACACTTTGTAAATTACACTATCGCATTGTGTACCACGTTCGGATTGATTTTTGCTTAAATTTTACAAATCAAAACAGAAATCAATATGTCTAAAACTTTTTCCAAAATCAGAAACGCCATAGAATTGTTTAAATCGATTGATTTTGACCAGCTCAGCGAAATTTCACAAAAGGTAAATCTTCCGAAACTCATGGAAAATTTTTCCAAACTGGATGACAAACAGCTCAGCGGAATGATGAAAATGCTCGACCCGAATAAAAAATCCAGAGAACTTCCGCCCATCGATGGCGATTTCTATGATGTTTACCATACGTTAACGCCCGAACAGCGCGATGTTCAGCAGAAGGTGAGAGATTTTATGGAAAAAGAAGTCAAACCGTTGGTAAATCATTACTGGTTGCGTGATGAATTTCCGCACGAATTGATTCCAAAATTTCAGAAACTTGATATCTGCGGCGTAACCTACGAAGGCTATGGATGCAAAGGAATGCCTTTTTTAATGGAAGGTGTCATTGCGATGGAAATGGCAAGAATTGACGCCTCGATCGCAACATTCTTTGGAGTACAGTCTGGTCTTTCGATGGGCTCAATTTATATTTGCGGTTCGGAAGAGCAGAAACAGAAATGGCTTCCTCAAATGCAGAAATTTGAAAAAATCGGAGCATTTGGCTTAACTGAACCTGAAGTGGGTTCAGGAGCGGCAGGTGGTTTAACAGTTACCTGCAAAAAAACACCTGAAGGATGGATTTTAAACGGACAGAAAAAATGGATCGGCAACGCCACTTTTGCGGATATCATTATTATTTGGGCAAGAGATTTAGACGATGGTGAAGTGAAAGGTTTTATCGTTGAAAAAGATAATCAGGGATATTCTGTAGAGAAGATCAGAGGAAAAATGGCTTTGAGGATAGTTCAGAACGGATTAATTACTCTTAAAGACTGTCTGGTGACTGAAGAAAACCGTTTACAAAATGCGAATTCATTTAAAGACACGGCAAAAGTCTTGAGAATGACGAGAGCCGGTGTTGCATGGATGGCGACAGGCTGTGCAAGAGGTGCGTACGAAAGTGCGCTTGATTACACAAGAACAAGAGAACAGTTCGGAAAACCGGTTGCATCATTTCAAATGATTCAGGGACATCTGGTGGAGATGCTTTCTAACCTTACCGCAATGCAGACGATGGTTTTCAGACTTTCTGAAATGCAGGATGAAGGAACTTTAAAAGATGAACACGCCTCTTTAGCCAAAGTTTTCTGTACGATGAGAACCAGAGACGTCGTTTCCAGAGCGCGTGAAGTGATGGGTGGAAACGGAATTCTGCTTGAATACGATGTCGCGAGATTCGTCGCCGACGCAGAAGCAATTTATTCTTACGAAGGAACAAAAGAGATCAACTCACTGATTGTGGGCCGTTCAATTACAGGTTTCAGCGCATTTGTATAAAGGTAGTAGTGAATTGTAAATTTTGCTCCGCAAGCGAATTGACAATTCACTATTCACAATTCACATTCTTACTTCAGCAACGCTCTATATTTCTCTTTATTGTCGAAAATTATCCAAAGATTGATTAAAAACAAGACACCTGCGATTGACATTCCCATTGTAGATTTGTCGATGGTGAAAACGTGAAGAATAATTCCGACCATTACCGGAAAGATCACGATAGCACCCAAAGCCCTTGTTTTTGGAAAGATAAATAGTAATCCGCCAATAATTTCTACCGCTCCTACCAAAGGCATCAGCCAGTGCAATTCGTTGAACGCATCAAAAATCTTCATCTGTTCCGGTGTGATTTCCGGCATCGGCATGTAGTGCAGGAACTTGTCTAAGCCAGCGTTAGCAATCATCAGCCCGAAAAGCAGGCAGATAATTAATTTCAAGATTTTCATACTATTGATTTTCTTCAAATGTAATAAAATATTTTAAAGCTGAAAAAGACAGAAAAACCACTGTAAAAACAGTGGTTTTAAATATATGTTGTTTTGCTTTGATAGTCCTTCTTCCGAATTCAGGGGAAAAAGAACTGACAATCAATTAATGATGTCCGTTACTTCCGTGGTTATCATGAATAAAAGGACCGTGACCTTTCGGAGAGTTGTAAATAACTTCTACACCTTTCTGCTCATAAAGCATTTTGCTTCTGATTTTTTCAGGATCAAAAGGCTTTACTTTTCCGAAATATTCCTTTAAACCTTCAGTCAGCCAAAGAGGAATAACAAATCCGAAAAACATTAAAATACACCAAAACCCGACAAGCAACATGCAAACGAAGTAAACTGTCCAGATGAATTGGTAAAACGGCCAAAATGCTGATAACATCATGATTCTTTTCTTAAAGATTTACGCAAAAATAGAACATTTTTACCTCTTAGGCAAAAGATGAAAGCTGATTTTCGCTATTTATTTTAAATTTAAACTAATTAATGTGCCAAATTTGCGAAAAAGTCATTGCCTTTATCGTCAGTTATGATGAATGCAGGGAAATCTTTCACTTCAATTTTTCTTACTGCCTCCATTCCCAATTCCGGGAAATCGACCACCTCAACAGACAAAATATTGTCTTTTGCTAAAATTGCAGCCGGTCCACCAATTGAACCGATGTAGAAACCGCCATACTTCTTGCAGGCATTGGTTACATCGGCAGTTCTGTTTCCTTTTGCGAGCATCACCATACTTCCACCGTGACTTTGGAATTCGTCAACATAAACATCCATTCTTCCCGCAGTCGTTGGCCCGAAACTTCCTGAAGGCATTCCTTCCGGTGTTTTCGCAGGTCCGGCATAATAAATAGGGTGATTTTTGAAATATTCAGGCATAGGCTGTCCTGCATCCAACAATTCTTTGATTTTTGCGTGAGCGATATCTCTTGCAACGATTAAAGTTCCGTTTAATTTTAATCTTGTTTTGATTGGATATTTTGAAAGTTCAGCTAAAATTTCCGGCATTGGTTTATTCAAATCAATATCAACCGCTGCTTCCAAATGTGGTGGTGTTGCAGGCAAAAATCTTTTCGGATCTACTTCCAATTGCTCTAAAAAAATACCGTCTTTGGTAATTTTTCCTTTAATATTTCTGTCTGCCGAACAGGAAACTCCCATTCCTACCGGACAGGAAGCTGCATGACGAGGCAATCTGATTACTCTAACATCGTGCGTTAAATATTTCCCGCCAAATTGAGCACCAATTGCACTTTCCTGACAGATTTTCTGAACTTTTGCTTCCCATTCCAAATCTCTGAACGCCTGCCCGGCTTCATTTCCTTCTGTCGGAAGATTGTCGTAATATTTTGCAGATGCCTTTTTCACCGCTGCCAAATTTGCTTCAGCAGAAGTTCCTCCAATTACCAAAGCCAAATGGTAAGGCGGGCAAGCCGCTGTTCCCAAATCTGAAATTCTTTCCTTTACAAAAGCTTCAAGAGATTTTTCGTTCAGTAAAGATTTCGTTTTCTGATAAAGGAAAGTTTTGTTGGCAGAACCACCACCTTTCGTCAAGAATAAAAATTCGTAGTAATTTCCTTTTTTAGCATAGATATCAATCTGCGCCGGAAGATTTGAACCTGAATTTTTCTCATCAAACATCGTCAAAGGTACGACCTGAGAATATCTTAGGTTTCTTTTCTGGTAGGTATTGAAAATTCCTTTGCTTAAATATTCGCCGTCTTCAACGCCTGTGTAAACGTTTTCACCTTTTTTTCCCATCACGATTGCCGTTCCTGTATCCTGGCAAGAAGGTAAAGCACCTTCCACCGCTACCGCAGCATTTTGAAGTAAATTATAAGCAACAAATCTGTCATTATCAGTCGCCTCAGGATCGTCAATAATTTTTCTTAAACTTTCCAAATGCGAAGAACGGAGCATGAAAGAAACGTCTGCCATAGCTTCTTCAGCCAATAGCTCCAAGCCTTTCGGGTCGATGGTTAAAATTTCTCTTTCACCATGCTGCTCCACTTTCACATAGTCTGAAGTCAATTTTTTATAAACCGTATCATCTTTCAAAATTGGATACGGATCCTGATATCTAAAATCCATTTACTTTCTATTTTCGGTGCAAAAATAAAACATCGTGAAAAAAGCATGAGTAAAATCAATGATTTAGATGCGTATTTATAATGATTATAAATTGCGGAGTTGTTTTACATTGTTTAACTTTAGCAATTGAGGCTGAGCTTAAGGTTAAGTCTGATTAAACCTAAACCTCAGCCTAAATCTGAAGAAAACAATTTCACAATGAATTACAGAATAGAAAAAGACACCATGGGTGAAGTGCAGGTTCCTGCTGACAAGTTTTGGGGCGCGCAGACAGAACGTTCAAGAAACAATTTTAAAATCGGTCCCGAAGGTTCAATGCCCCATGAAATTATCGAAGCATTTGCTTACTTAAAAAAAGCTGCGGCATTTACCAATACAGATTTGGGAGTTCTTCCCGCAGAAAAAAGGAATATGATCGGCAAGGTTTGTGATGAGATTCTGGATGGAAAACTGAATGATCAGTTTCCTTTGGTTATCTGGCAAACCGGATCTGGTACACAGTCGAACATGAATGTGAATGAAGTGATTGCCAACCGTTCTCATTTTAACGCTGGCGGAAACTTAGGCGACAAAACTGAAGTTCACCCGAATGACGATGTGAATAAATCTCAGTCATCCAACGACACGTATCCAACAGCAATGCACATAGCGGCGTACAAAAAAGTAGTTGAAGTTACAATTCCTGCAGTTGAGAGACTAAAAAATACGTTGAATGAAAAAGCAATTCAATTTAAAGACATTGTAAAAATCGGGAGAACGCATTTGATGGATGCAACACCATTGACTTTAGGTCAGGAGTTTTCAGGATATGTTTCTCAGTTGAACTACGGAATCAAAGCTTTAAAAAACACCTTACCCCATCTTTCTGAATTGGCTTTGGGCGGAACTGCAGTAGGAACTGGTTTAAATACACCCCAAGGTTACGATGTAAAAGTAGCGGATTACATAGCAAAATTCACGAATCTTCCTTTTGTAACCGCCGAAAATAAATTTGAAGCTTTGGCCGCTCACGATGCGATTGTAGAATCTCACGGCGCGTTGAAGCAATTGGCGGTTTCTTTATATAAAATCGCTCAGGATGTCAGGTTGATGGCTTCAGGACCACGTTCTGGAATTGGCGAAATTCATATTCCGGAAAACGAACCAGGTTCTTCCATTATGCCTGGAAAGGTAAATCCTACACAGAATGAGGCTTTGACAATGGTTTGTGCTCAGGTTTTAGGTAATGACACTACAATTTCTTTTGCGGGAACTCAGGGAAATTATGAACTGAATGTTTTCAAACCGGTGATGGCTTACAATTTCCTGCAGTCGGCTCAATTAATCGCTGATGCTTGTATTTCATTCAATGACCATTGCGCCGTTGGCATTGAACCGAATCATGAGAGAATTAAAGAACTGGTTGATAAATCTCTGATGCTGGTAACCGCTCTGAACACGCATATCGGTTATGAAAATGCTGCCAAAATTGCAAAAACCGCTCACAAAAACGGAACGACTTTAAAAGAAGAAGCGATTAACCTTGGTTTTGTCACTTCGGAGCAGTTTGATGAGTGGGTGAAACCAGAAGATATGGTGGGAAGTTTGAAATAGAATATTGCTCACGGATCGCATAGATTTATTGCCCCACAGATCGCACAGATTTTTGATCTGCTTTATTTACAAAATCTGCGTGAGATAATCTCACAGTGATTTTTTACAGATTCAGCATATTTTTTTTTCAAATTCATCTGTGAAAATCCTTGAGATCTGTGAGAGAATTAAAACAAATAATTTGATAAAAACTCCGTGGAAAATAAATTTCTGCGGAGTTTTCTGTTAAATATAAATGTGAAAAATCTTACCAGCCTAAAGCAATTCCGAAAACCAAAGCTTTGTCGTTTTCAAAATAAGAATCTTTGAAGAAATTGCTGAAATCTCTTTTGACGAAAACACTTAAGTTATCGTAAGAAACCGTGAACTGAGCGCCGTAAACAAAAGGATTTACCTGATAGTTGGAACGGTCTCTGAAACTTTGAGAATCTCCTTTAACGATATTATTAGTTGACATTCTCACACCGCCATAAACGTTTGCAGTCATTCTCAAACCGTCTGAATAAGGTCTGTACTGAACATCCATTCCGGCATTTTTAATTTTAGAAAAATTATATTGAAATCCGAAAGGAACCATCAAATAACCCGTTCTCAATTTAGACTTATCTAAACTTCCTTCATATTTTGCCAACATCACATCGCTGTTTTGTTTGGCGAAAATCATATTATTGTCCGGACGAACCGTTCTCCATGAAAACCCTAAACCTGAAATCAATCCCCACGGGCTCGTTCTGCTGAACTGGTAATTAAATTTCAAACCAAATTCCAGATTGTTGGCATACCCTAAATTTTTATCTAAATCGTTATCAGGTTTATCGTTGGTCAAAGTCATGATTCCGTAAGAGAAATATCCTTCAAGATTTTTTACGGGGCGGTATTTTTTAAGCAATTGTGATTTTAATTCTTCGTTTGAAGTTACGTCAGAATTTAAAAGAGAATATCTCACTTGTTTTTGGATGACCTGATCCAAATCAAAACCCAATGCCTCAATTTTTGCATCTATTTTATCCGAATAGCTGTCCGCAATTTGTGCTTTCTGCCTGTCGAATTCAGCTTTATCTAAATTTTTTACCTGAAGAGTCGCCAATTCGCCCTCCATCAACTTTTTTTCTTCCTGAATAATTGCATTGATCTTTGCAGCATATTCTTCTACTTTCTCTTTAACGATCGGACTTACCGTAGTGTCTTCTTTAGACTGAAGATTGATTCCCAACGCTTTTTTCTGTGCATTAACTGTGGTTGCAACAAGGCACAACATTCCTGTGATGATAAATTTCTTAATCATGATATTATTTTTTTTAGTTTAAAATTGAATTATTTATTGTTCAGATCGATGGTTGCGACATTGCTGCCGTCTTTAGATTTTTCAATGACATCTTTATGCTCGATTGAAAAAAGTAAGGTTGAAGGATCAACGAATCTTTTTTTCTTCTTCACCTGTACAGAATCGGATTTTGCCATAATTTTCGCAGGCTGATTCTGAATAATGATTTGAGAAGCAACTTCCGAAGGATTTTCTTTGATGAGTGGCAGATTATTCTGAGTCTTAATTTCCTGCACTGTTTTTTCCTGCAAAGGAATATTTTTAGTCTCAGCAAATTTTTCTTCTGCTTTTTCTGGAACAATTTCTTTTGAGTTAATTTTCTCTGATTCTACCGGATTTTCCTGTTTTTGAGAAGGTATGTTTACCGTTTCAGCCAGTTGTGATTTTGGTTCAGCATTATTATTAAAAAATAAAACCGCTCCCAAACCAAAGATTACAACAAAACATGCAGCCAGATAAACCCAGTTAAATTTAGATTTTCCGGAAACAGAATTTTCAGTCTGAGCCTGAATTTCCGCCCACAAATCTCTTGAAGGAGTAAGCTCTCTTTCGTCGATTTGTTTTTTGAATTGTTTTTCAAAATTATTATTAAACGAGTTCATTTTTCAGTTGTTTTTGTTGTTGAAAGTAAATCTTTCTTAATTTTTCTTTTGCTCTGAAGAGTTGGGTTTTGCTAACTGCTAAGGAAATGTTCAGCGTATCTGCAATTTCCTGATGCGAATATTCTTCAATCACATAAAGGTTGAAAACCATTCTGTACGCATCCGGAAGCTGATCTAAAAGTTCCTGAGCATTAAAGTCAAAATCAAAAGTCTCTTCCTGCAAATCTTCCGGAACAGAAGCATGAACGTCGTCGAGGTAAAAAACCGTTTTGCGGCTTTTAATGAAATTGAGACATTCGTTGACTACAATTTTTCTCGCCCAACCTTCGAAGTTTCCTTCGCCACGAAAGCTTTCAATGTGTTTAAAAATTTTGCAGAATGCTTTGATCACGCAATCTTCCGCCTGATAGATATCGCTGACGTAGCTTTTTGCCACACTCAGAAATTTCTTTACACTCTGATCATAAAAGATTTTCTGCGCAGCCGGATCCTGCCTTTTGAGGCGGCTCAGCAAATCATCTTTTTTATTTCCAAACAAAAGCTTCATGGTTTATTCTGTTTCTATACTAAAGACAGCAAAAGTTTAAAATGGTTACAGTCTTTTTTTAATTTTATTGAAATTTTTCGTAACCTACTGAAAATGAATGTTATATTTTACTAATTTGTTTTAAAAAAAACATTGAATCAGATATGATTCGTATGATGTCGCCCCTTTCAGGGCTTATGATTACAATTCTTTTATATACATGGGGCTGCACCCGATGCTGATGTTGTTGCCCCTTCAGGGCTTTCACTTTACCGTTGATATTTTTTTAGATTTAGTCAAAACGTCCCGCTTGTATTTTCTGTTGGTAAATCAGTTCTAATTACAGGCTCTTCAGAAATCACTTCCTGCTTTACTGAGTTGACCTGATCTTCAAAATACTTTTCAAGGTCACGCAAAGTTTCCGGAGTGGTTTGGATATCACGCACGACTTCGCCTTTATTCACAACCACAATTCTGTTGCATACCTCTGTTGTGTGGGCAAGATCATGACTTGAAATTAAAAACGTTACGCCATTTTCTCTTGCAAAATCACGGATCATATTTTTCAGTTTGATTTGCGTGGAAGGATCGAGATTGGCAAATGGTTCATCCAGAATAATAATTTCAGGCTTACCGATTAATGCACCAACAATTCCTACTTTTTTCTGATTTCCTTTCGATAAATCTCTAACGTATTTTCCTGCATTGACGATTTCACCGTTAAACAAATCATGGAACTGCTTTAAAAACTCGTCTACAGAAGCTTTATTCTGACCTCTCAGTTCTCCGATGAAATAAAAATATTCTTCGGGCGTAAGGTATCCAATAAGAAAAGTTTCGTCAATAAAAGCTGAAACTTTATTTTTCCAGGCCTCAGATTCGTTGACTTTAATGTCTTCAACACTTACAAAACCAGTTGTTGGCTGTATTAAATCAAGCATCAAACTAAAAAGCGTTGTTTTTCCCGCTCCGTTGTTTCCAACCAGACCGAAAGTTTCGCCTTTGGTAATTTCTAAATTTTCTATATTAAGAACAGTTGCAGTTCCGTATGTTTTTTTAAGGTTTTGAATTATAATCATTTTTTTGGGTATTATGTTGGTGTAGGATGATGGGTGTTTGGTTTTGCTAATAACACTACTTTCGAGCTTGAAGACTGTTACTTGAACTTTTCAGTATGAACCAGAATTACTTTACTTGGCTCTTTACACTTTTTACCTGGTTCTTTCAACTTAGTCTTTCTTAAAAGCCTCAATCGTACTATATTTCTCAGTTTTATATTTTTCAATAATCATATCGAATATTTTTTCTCTGAAAAGAAATCCGATTAAGCCCAGAATCCCAATAGAAATTACAGCTGTGGAAATTCCGAAGAAATAATTCATCACATAATAAACTCCCATTGGCAAAAGCATTTTAGGAATAATCAGAAGGATAGTTTTGAATGTAAACGTGTTTTTTTGTCCCACTCTTTTTTCTTTTGAATTAAGGTCTATCAGATTTTTATTATACGCGCCGGAAAGAAGGGTAAATTGTGAATTAACTCCGATATTGTACAATCCCGCAGCGAAGAATGCGAAATAAATCTCCCAGCCAAAATAAGCGTAGAACAGAGCAATGACAATGGAAATTGCCGTGACTATATTCATCAGCCACCATTTTGCTTTCAGATATTCTCTGTACGGAACATTCTGCGTCATCATGAGAGGGTAATAGGCACTATCGAAAGCGGGAACTCTCCCACCGAAAGTAAACTGAAAACCTCCCGTCACCATGAGTCCCATAAACATCATCCATGCCGGACCACTATAGACATCATTCACAAACATCATAAGGCCGTAAAAAAGAAACATCACACTGCCCGTCATGACACCTTTCGTCACCTTGTTTCGTTTCAGCATTTTGATATCATTGTTGATAAATGTTCCGATAGCTCCGTATTTGTTCAGAAACTCAATGTTTTCTGTCTTTCCGATTTCTTTTTTGGCTTCAAGACCTTCATCAAGATAGAAACCTTTCCGGATGTAGTTGAAAGTAATTTTCCAAAGTGCGGCAAACAGAAGAACTGAAACTACAGCTAAATAAGGATGCTTATAAAAACTGTAAAAAACTGTTTCTGAGTATGATAAAACCGGAATAATTTCGTAATAATTTAAAGCTGCAAGAGCTGCTGTAAAAATTCCTACGCCAATGGCAATGTTTTCTTTATCGTTAAATAAAAGATTGAGAAAATTATTCAGATAAAATAAAGATGATACTCCGATAAACCAGGCGAAAATTCCCGGTAAATCATAACCGCTGTAGGCTAAAATTCCGCAGAATGTTATGAGAAAAATTGAATTAAACCAGCTGAGTGGGGTAAGAAATGTTTTTATTAAAGTATAGTTTACTACTACTTTCTTGGGGATATTTAAAGTAAGAAAAGGTTTTATGTTCTGCGTAGGAATTTGCTGAAGCATATATTTAAAATACAAATCGCCAATCCATCCTATGATTAAAAAACGTGAAATCATTCGCAACGGATCCATCTTCATCTCTTCCTGCACGTAGAAAAAGGCTACAAAAGCCATCATCCCAAGCCACAAAATGAAGAAACATATCCCAATAAATCTGAAAATCTTCATCGCCAGATTGATTCCCACCGAAGAGCCACGAAAAAAACTCTTCCACTCCAGCTTCAAAAACCTTTTAAACATAGTTTACTTTTTTGTATTGGTAAACATAATTAAAAATTTGTTACAAGTTTGTCCTGAAACAGTGATTTTAATTGGATTTTAATGAATTGTGGTGAGAGCTTTACGATTTACTGCTTTTGTCTTTTTTAGAACGACCGAAAACTTTAAATAACAGAAAAATGATGAAGACTAAAAGCAGCGATAAAAATAACTGCCACATAAGTAATCCTTTTCCCACATGTTCGATAGTAAATTCTTTCATAATAATTATTTAACCTATTAATTCCTTTGCCTGCGCCATCGCTGCCTCCGTGATCTTGCTTCCGGAAAGCAACTGCGCAATTTCATTCAGTTTATCTTCCTCCGAAAGAGCAATGATATTAGATTGCGTTTTGCCGTTCACATCCTGTTTCACCACTTTATAATTGTCATTTCCTTTTGCTGCAACCTGTGCGAGGTGAGAAATAACAATCAGCTGCATATCTTCAGACATTTCCCGCATCAGATTTCCGATTTCTTCGGCTACTTTTCCGGAAACTCCGGTGTCTATTTCATCTAAAATTAAAGTGGGAAGTTCGTCGCTTTCCGCAATAATTTTTTTGACAGCCAACATTACTCTGGAACGTTCTCCCCCTGAAACAGCGGTCTGAATCGGTCTTAAAGGAAAACCAGAATTGGCCTGAAATAAAAGCTGAATGTTTTCTTTCCCAAAGCTGTTGAATTCTAAAGCATCCTGAAGATCAATTTCTACTTTAGCTTTTTCAAGTCCGAGTTTTTTTAATAATTTTTCTGCTTTCGTGATGAAAACCGGTGTGTTTTTCTTTCGCTTATCTGAAAGTTTCTTTGAAAGGTCTACCAGCAGTTTTTCTTTTGAAACAATGCTTTTTTCAACCTGAGCAATCAGTTCTTCCAGTTCCGTAGCTCCTTTTTGTTCGCCGGAAAGCTGATCTCTCAGTTCTTTCAGACTATCAACATCAGAAACATTATGTTTGATGAAAAGAGTGTTGAGTTTGTTATTGAGAAGACTTAGAAGCGCCAAATTTTCAGGATTGATCTCAATTTTTTCCGCTTCATCTTCCAGTTCAGAAACAATATCTTTCAGTTCTAAAAAAGACGTTTCCAGCCTTTCGTCGAGTTCAGAAAAACTTTGCGAAACTTCAGCAATTTTAGAAAGTTTATTTTTAGCTTCATTGAAAAACGAAAAAATCCCCATTTCTTCCTGATGAAATCTTGAAAGAATCTGAGCCAGATTTTCAGAAATCATTTCTGCATTTTCCTGCACCGAAAGCTGGTTCTGAAGTTCTTCGTAATCAATATTGTCCAGATCAATTTCTTCCAGTTCAGTTAAAAGAAAATTTTTGTAATCGCTTTCTTTATTATTTTCTGAAAGCTGGGTTTTATATTTTTTAAGCTGAAGGTGTAGACTTTGAAAATCTGAAAATTCTTTCTGATACGCCTCCAGAATTGTTTTATTACCCGAAATTCCATCAATTATTTTAAACTGATATTCGGAGGTAAATAAATTGGAAGTTTCAAACTGAGAATGAATGTCTACCAACTGCGAAGTCAGCTCCTTAAGAATATCCAGAGTCACAGGTACATCATTGATAAACGCCCTCGACTTTCCTGATGGAAGAATTTCACGACGGATGATTGTTTGATGCTCGTAATCGAGATCGTTCTCTATAAAAAACTTTTTGAACTGATTATTGAGAGAAAATTCGGTTTCTACAATACTTTTTTCTTCAGCTTTTGATATGGATTTGAGATCTGCCCTCTCCCCTAAAATCAGACGCAATGCCCCGAGGATAATAGATTTTCCTGCACCGGTTTCGCCGGTGATTACCTGTAAGCCTTTATTAAGATTCACTTCGAGCACATCGATGAGCGCAAAGTTTTTGATGTAGATTCTGGAAAGCATATTACGAAGTCTGCATTTGTAATGCAAATATAAATTTTAGTAACGAGAATTCAGCAATTGTGCGAATGATGGGGTACTTCTATTTCGGTCTGAATTATCTTAAGAATACTTTAAAAGAAACATCATTCAGCCTTTACTTCCATTTATTCCATTTTGTTTCAGCAAATTTTGGTGCAAAAACAATCATCAGCTGTTTCAGATCATTTATGTTGACAGCGCCATTGTTTCCGGAGTTAAAAATATTATAAATCTCGTCACTTTTATTATCCATAAAGAGATTAAAGAAATAATTCTGCTGAAAATTATTCTCATACATCTTAAGCTGCAGCAGTGCATCGGCAATAATTTTTTTTCCCTGGCTCTGGTCCTGATTGAAAAGATTGTCCAGCCCGGCTCTGTGATAGGTGTACATCGTGGCACGCAACTGATTCATGTTCGGGTTTTGAATTTCACCAATTAAAATAGTTCTGCTTCGCGGTTCGTTGATCTGGTTCCAGCCTTCATAGCCTCTGTTTTGAGAATTCTGGGCTATTTGCTGTGCTTTTGCAAAATACTGAGTTCCACCGTTAGACTGAAAACTGTCTGAATCATACCCTAAAATAACGTAAACATAAAAACTGATCACATCAATAAGATTTTTCCCTGAAAACTGTCTTTCATTGAATACCAGATTTTCATTTTCAACATATTCAAATGCAAATTTTGTATCCTGAACATTGAGAAGCGGAGATTCATAAGTAGTGTTGTAAACAGGTCTCACGGCCTGCACAACGATGCTCCCCCGGTATTTATTGCCGTCTCTTTCGCTGAGAACAAGAGAAAAATTTGATTTGATTTTCTCAAAATTCTGAAGCTTTTTCCCCGTCCAGCTTGTATTGTTGATAAAGTCTCTTAAACTTTTTTCCAAAGCCTTAAACGCCTGCTGATTACTTCCCTGTATCTGCTGGGAATTAACCTGAACAGTTGCCAGAATTTCCTGAGCAGAAGAAAGCTGAGAAATCAAGAGCAGAAATAGTATGATGATGTATTTTTTCATTTCAAAGATTAAAATTGAGAACGGAAATTTATTAAATTTATTTTAAATATTGATTTTCAACAAAATCGAGGATATCTTTTGCGACAGAATCTTTAGATTTTAAGTCAAATTCTTTTTTTTCTGTTTTCGTGAAAATTTTTATTTTATTGGTATCGTTTTTAAATCCGGCACCGGCGTCACGCAACGAATTCAGAACAATCATATCGAGATTTTTCTTGTGAAGTTTTCCCTTGGCATTTTCTTCTTCATTTTGGGTTTCAAGGGCAAAGCCTACCAAAAACTGATGTTTTTTCTGCTCGCCCATCGTTTTCAGAATGTCCGGATTTTTGATTAATTCAATGCTAAAACTGTCTTCATTTTTTTTAATTTTTTCAGAAGCCACTGTTTTTGGAGTGTAATCTGCGACGGCAGCACTTGCGATACCTATTTCAACCTTATCATAAAACTCAAAAACTTTGTCAAACATTTCTTTTGCCGAAGTAACTTTGTGAAGTTCAATATTTTGCTCTGAAACTTTCTCTGAACTCGGCCCGGAAATCAGAATCACTTTCGCACCCCGCTTTGCCGCTTCATCAGCAAGAGAATAGCCCATTTTTCCTGAAGAATGATTTCCGATAAATCGCACCGGATCAATGGCTTCATAGGTAGGACCAGCTGTTATTAAAACTGTTTTTCCCTCTAAAGTTTTATTGTGATTTGAACTGAAAAAATCTTCGATGGTTTGGACAATCGTTTCGGGTTCAGCCATTCTTCCCTGACCGACGAGTCCGCTCGCAAGTTCGCCACTTTCTGCGGGAATTACGATGTGACCGAAGCTCTCAGCAAGATCAAGATTCTTCTTCGTGGACGGATGTCTGTACATATCTAAATCCATTGCCGGAGCAATAATTACAGGGCATTTTGCAGACATGTAAGTTGCAATCAGCAGATTATCACAAATCCCATTGACCATTTTGGCTAAAGTATTTGCAGTGCATGGTGCCACAATCATCAGATCAGCCCAAAGCCCAAGATCTATATGGCTGTTCCACGATCCGTTTTCTCCATAAAAATCGCTGTAAACAGGTTTTTTAGATAAAACTGAAAGGCTGAGCTTGGTCACAAACTGCGTGGCATCAGAAGTCATAATCACCTGTACGTCCGCACCTTTTTTAATCAGATCCCGAATCAGAAAATGAATTTTGAAAGCTGCGATGCCGCCGGAAACTGCAAGAAGGATTTTTTTCCCTGAGATTGACATTAAAAATATTTTTAAAATACTAAAATACTTATTTTTTAGGGAATAACGCTGTTTGAAACAGCAAAGGTCATAAAAGAAAAATTCTCTTATGACCTTTGCTTATAAAAAACACATATTGTTATTTTCTTTCTTCAGTCTTTCTGAAGTAAACATCATCGTTCAACCATTCTTCAATAGCGATAGAAGTTGGCTTCGGCAGTTTTTCGTAATGTTTAGAGATTTCAATCTGCTCTCTGTTTTCGAAAACTTCTTCAAGAGTAGAATTGTGCACTGCAAATTCGTCCAATTTATTATGCAATTCTGTACGGATTTCTGCATTGATCTGCTCAGCTCTTTTGCCCATGATAACAATCGCCTCGTAGATTGATCCTACTTTGTCTTCAATCTTGTCTTTGTTGTAAGTAATGGTATTTACTTCTGCTTTTGTATCTTTTACGCTCATTTTGAGAAAATTAATTTATTTTTAAGATGGCAAATGTACGATTTATCTTTGGATTTTGAAAGTGGCTGCCGGCGGAGGTGTCTGCAGCACTGCACTGTCTCTCCTCATCTGGTTTGCCTGCTTTTCGTTTTCCATCTGATCTTTCATCTGTCCTTCAATTTTTACCTTTTTCGCTTCCTGCTCGGCAATTCTTTTCTGTCTTTCGTTCAGTAAGGCAATTCTTTCTTCATTCTGTTTCTTCACTACCACAAAATCTTTCTTCTCTTTTTCCAGTTTACTTCTCAGTTCAACCGCAGTTTTAGAATATTCTGTATTTGGAAGTTCTTTTTCAACCTGTCTTGTGAAAGCTAAAGCACTTTCAATACGCTCATCTTTCAGTTCATAAGCAGAACCCATCGCTAAAGAATAGCGCGCATTCATCATATAATCGTAGATTTTCGGACGGAGTTTTGTACTCGGGAAATCTTCCAGAACGTTTTCAAATGCCACACCGGTTGATTTATAATCTCCCATTTTGTAGTAATGTTTTGCATTTTCGTAGGCCTTGAACTCAAGCTTATAAGAAAGCTCATCAATCATGGTGTTGATGTTTTTGCTTCTTTCAGAATCCGGATAATTGGTAAGGAAATCCTGAAGCTCATTAATGGCTAATTCTGTACTGGACTGGTCTAAGTTGTAATCCATAGAACCGTTATAGTAGCAAAGTGCAGACATGTATGCAGCTTCTTCTTTTCTGCTGTCCAGAGGAAAACTTACTGAGAAATTTTTAAACTGGTGCCCCGCCAGCTTATAATTTTTATCATAATAATTGGCATAAGCAGAATTGAAAACTACATTGGGAGCATCATCTGTACCGGCAACAAGGTTTGGAAGCCTGTCATATAATGCCAAAGCATTTTTCCATTTCTTTTTAGCAAAATTTTCGTTCGCAGTTTTCAGGATAAAGGTTTTATCCGCACTGGTTAATGCTTTTTGCTGAGTGCTTTTACAGGCAGCAAGTACCGCTACAGCGAAAATACCTAAAATATACTTTTTCATAAGGAATTCAACAGATTCGGTATTTTTCCGAACTTTTAATTTGCAAAAATAAAACTTTTTTTGCAAAAGACTTTTTTTTATGATTATTTAACGTAAAATTAGTCTGTAGCGTATCCCAAAACTGCAAAAACAGACATTAAAGTATTTACTCTTACCTTTTTTTCGGCCTCTCTGTCGTAAGATTCAGAATCTTTGTGGGGAACGTAGATTTCGTAAAAGTTTTTATTTCTGATTACAAAAAGTGCAGCACCAATAATGACCGTCAAAAGATCTTCAGGTTTGGGAGCAAATGTAAAAACTCCTGAAGCCACACCTTTTTTTGTAACCTCATCAATTTTTCTTACAAACAGCTGGTAGCAGTCGAGCAGTTCATTTTTCACCAGATCAGAATGTCTGAGCTCCTGAGTTACAAAGCCGTGAAAGTAATTATATTTAAACAGCTGTGCAATGATAAATTTTACCATCTCTTTCATCTGCATTTCCGGCTTGCCATCTTTTATGGTGTCTGCAAATTCAGAAAAATTCTCTCTTGTTTTCAAAACGCGGTACTGATAAAGATAAGACATCATTTTTTCTTTGGAGCCGAAGTAATACGAAATCATAGCAACATTGATATTGGCTTTTGAGCAGATATCCCTCACAGAAGTACCTTCATACCCTTTTTTAGCAATAAGTTCTTCAGCAATATCTAAAATATGAATTTGTTTTTCCGTAAATTTTTTCTTCATAGAAACTGACTTGGCCTTAAAGTTAAGAAATTTTTAACAAAAACTGTAAACAGCCGTTTGAGAATTTAAAACATAAATTGATTATTTTTGAATATGTCTTACTTTGATTTTCATCATCACAAACTTAATATCAATAATGGAATATACAATCTTGAGCTTTACAAAAAAGTTCCTGACACTCTTTTTTCAGCAGGAATTCATCCGAAAGATATCAATGAAAATAATTTTACAAGACAAATTGACTGGCTGAAAAACAGCATTACCGAAAACTGTTTTGCGATTGGTGAATGTGGTCTGGATTCTACGGTTACAGCGAATGTTGAAATTCAGAATAAAGTTTTTCTGGAGCAGATCAATATTGCAAATGAATTTAAAAAACCTTTAATAATACATTGTGTGAAAAGATTCTCTGAGCTGATTCCTTTCAAAAAAAAATCTGAATTGCCGATGATTTTGCACGGTTTTAATAAAAAACAAGCAGTTGCAGACAGTCTCCTTTCAAATAATTTCTACCTGAGTTTTGGAAAACCGGTTTTGTATAATCTATCTTTGCAGAATACTTTACAGGAGACGCCTTTAGATAAAATATTTTTGGAAACTGACGATGCAGACTTTAATATCGAAGAGCTTTATCACAAAGTTTCGGAAATTAAAAATATTTCTGTTGAAGATCTTCAGGATCAGATCTCTACAAATTTAGATACAATAAAAAATGGATAAAAACTGGCTGGAAAGAACAGAACTTCTCATCAAAGAAACAGGTTTGGAAACACTTCGTAACGCCAACGTTCTCGTTGTGGGGCTGGGTGGCGTAGGTTCATTTGCTGCAGAATTCCTGGCCAGATCCGGAGTGGGAAATATGACCATCGCAGATGGCGACACCGTAGATATCACAAACATTAACAGACAGTTACCTGCATTACATTCTACCATTGGAAAACATAAAGTAGACCTTGTGGGCGACAGACTTTTAGACATCAACCCAAAACTTAATCTTGTAAGAATTAATGAATTTCTGAATCCTGAACGCATGGATGAAGTTTTTGAAGGAAAGAACTTTGATTATGTGCTGGATTGTATTGACAGTATTACGCCAAAGTTAGCTTTAATCATCGCCGCCAAGCGCAGAAAAATAAAGGTGGTAAGCTGTATGGGAGCCGGAGGAAAAATTGACCCTTCCAAAGTAATGGTGCGCGATATCAGCAAAACGCAACACTGTCATTTGGCAAGACAGATCAGAAAAAGACTTAAACAGGTTAAGATTGACAAAGGAATCCGATGTGTTTTCTCTGATGAAATTCAGGATGAAGACAGCCTGAAAATGACGGACGGCAGCAACTATAAAAAATCTTTCTACGGTACAATCAGTTTTATGCCGGCAATTTTCGGGCTTTATGCCGCTTCTGAAGTGATTAATTATTTAGTGAAAAAAGTAGATTCTGCTGATGGAGAAATTTAATTATCCAAAGGTGGAAAAGCTGAAAGGTAAAAACAACATCAATTTACTTTTTGAGAAAGGTAAATGGCGGACTTTCGGAAATATGAGAATCATCATTCTGAAAAACAAAGAAACACATCCCATTTCTGAATTAAAATTCGGGGTGTCTGTTTCTAAAAGATATTTTAAAAAAGCCACAGACAGAAACCGTTTCAAGAGACTTCTGCGCGAGTGTTTCCGTTTAAATAAAGATCTTTATAAAGAAACTTTCGGCGACTTGTCTCATGCGATGCTGTTTTGGGCATCCTCAGAAAAAGCCGTTGGTTACAGGGAAGTTGAAGAACAGTTTGTAAAACTCTGCCAGGCACAGCGCAAAAAATAAAATGCCGGAAAATTTTCAGAGAATGCAATAAAATTTTCACTATTTTTAAACTTCACAAATCTGAAAATAAAATGCTGGATAACATACCTTACTTTCCGTATATCGCAAGTGCTTTTTTTGGCATCGGTCTCGCTGCCGCCACTGGTTTCAGGGTTTTTCTGCCGCTTTTTGCCGTAAGTTTATCTTCCTATTTAGGCTGGATTCCTATGAATGAAAGTTTTGAATGGCTTGCGGGGCTTCCCACCCTGATTATGACTGGCATTGCCACAGTTGCAGAGATTCTTGCCTACTATCTGCCATTTGTAGACAATCTTTTGGATTCTGCAGCCATCCCTCTTTCAACAGTGGCCGGATCTGTTCTGTTTGCCACTCAGTTTGCAGATTTGGGGACATTTCCGCAGTGGGCACTGGCCATCATTGCAGGCGGAGGAACGGCAGCCACCATCAGCTCGGGGTTTGCAGGGTTAAGGGCAGCCTCAACGGCAACCACGGCGGGAACGGGGAATTTTATTGTTGGCAGCACCGAAACTGCAGGCGCAGGATTTATGACGATTGTTTCGATGCTTGCACCGGTTATCGCCTTCGTTTTAAGTATTATTTTACTTGTGGTGATTGTAATTGGAGGAAAAAAACTGATGAAAAAGTTTTTGGCTAAAAATAAAACAAATCCTGAAATGGAATAAAAAAAACAGATCGGAAATGATCTGTTTTTCTGTAATTATCTGCCTCTGATGTCTTTGACTTCCTGAATTTTCTCTTCAAAATATGATTTCCTGTCAGGATGTTTTCCAATTAAAATCTGGTACGCCTGAATTGCTTTAGAATACAGTTTCTGTTCTGTGTAAAGTCTTGCCAGCGTCTCTGTCATCAGGTGCGAGATGTCATCATTCTTTTCTTTTACCACAAAACTCACTTCTTCTTTGAGCTGACTGATTTTAGGATTGTTTTCGAGAAAAGTTTCTATAGCTTTTTCCTTGATTTCAATTTTTTCCTTTTGAATTTCTTCCGTCCGGTCAATTTTCAGCCAGCTTTGCCACGTGTTTATAAACCCGGGAACGTTGCTGTCTAAAATTGAAGGAATTTCCCGCTGATCGGGCTTAATTTTCGGTGTTAAAATCGCCTCAGGCTGTACCTCCGGTTCGCTTTGCTGATTTGATTTTATAAATGAAGAAATGCTGTTTCCGAAAAATGAAACGTTGAAAGCTTCGGTTGGCTCTTCTTTTTCTTCACTTTCTACCTCAGAACTTTCCTTAACCTCAACACTTGTCTGCTCTTCTGTTTTTACTTCTTCTGCGACAGGTTTTTCAACTTCAGAAGTTTCGGCTTTGCGTTCTTCAACTGCTGGTTCCTGGTTTTTATCAGACTTATCTTCTGCAATTACCTGCTTTTTACCTATCGCAGAATCTAAAGCATTGGCTTCAAAAGACATTGGTTTCCAGCCAGATGAAGGTAAAGATTCTTCCTCGTTTTCAACTTTCTGAGCCTCATCTGAATTTTCTTTTTCATCTAAAATTTCCTTAGGTACAGGAACGGTTTCCTGTTTTTCATTCGCGTCCGTTTTTGGTGTACCCATTTCAAAAGATTGGGTTTCGGCAAAACTTATCTCACTGTCAACTCCCTTTTTTTCTTCATTATCGGGAATTTTTTCGTTGGATGGAGCTGCTTTTTTAGCCTCTTTCATCTTCTGCTCCACCTGCTCAATCAGACGGCGCATTTCCTCTTCATATTTATTTTTGGCCGGAGAATTCTGTACCACATTTTCTTTTTGAACCGGTGTATGAGATTCAATCTTCACTTCGGGAAGAAAAGATTCTGTACCGTGGAAACTTAACTGAGAATCGTCTTCAACTTTTTGTTTTTCATTTTCAAACTCAATTTTATCTTCTGAAATTATGGTTTCTGAGGTGAAATCTGTCTGATTCTGATCTTCATTTTGATGTAAAACTTCTTCCGTTTCTAGATCTTTTGTTTCAAGCTGCATTTCAGTTTCAAAAGGTGCAATTTCCTGAAAACTGATCGCCTGATCTTCAACAACAGCTTCAACAGCTTCCTCCAAATTGCTTTCGGGTGAAACTCTGATTTCAGATTCGTTAAAGTTTATCGGAACTTCTTCTACGGCATCCACTTCAGCTTCTGGAAGAAAGTTCTCTTCATTTTCTGATTCTTCGGACGGAATTTCAATCTCCTCTGAAACTGAAACTTCATCGGACTCTGCATTTGCTTTTTGCGAGGTAAAATCTTCTATTTCAGCAACAAGTTCGTTGATTTCAGGTTTTACTTCAGCTGTATCCATTTGAACTTCGGGAGCCGGACTAAGTTTTTCAGTAACCAGATTTCCAGATTCCATGCTGGATTCCAGATCAATTTTAACTTTATTTTCTTCGTTAAGGAAGTTTTCTTCTCCTTCAAAAAGAATTCGGTTTCTCTGCCCTTCCACTTCAACGGTTTGGTTAGAAAGTTCCGGCAAAGGCTGAATTGCGGTGTAGGGAGATTCTTCTGTTTGAGCTTCTGTTTCGGGCTTTTCTTCGGGACGCCTCAGTGGGAAACCACCGTTTTTGGGTACATATGCCGGAAAAGGTTTTTTGTCTTCAATGGCTGGGGTGGCTTTTGGCAAATTAATTTTTATCTGTTTGGTTTCAATAGTGCCATTGATGAGATGATACAGATTTTTTTTGTCTGTGGTGTACGCGGCAGTTTTTGAAAGCTCTTTTTGGTAATTTTCAGAATCATAAAGATGCACGCCATACAGATGCAAAGCACGTACAGTCTGAAGATATGGGAATTCCTGTATCTGATCTTTCAGAACCTGAAGATCGTCTTTCTGAATATTTTTGGGCTCTTTTAAAAGCTCTAAAACTCTAATTTTCATCTTACCAGTTTGCTACAATGTCATTAAAAATCTTATTGATAATTCTGTCTGTTACCAATCTTACCTGTGAAGCCTCGATGTCTGCCTGCGAAAGACTGCTGTTGAACGCAGCTTCGTCCATATACGTCCTGTCGAAACTTAAATCGGGATGCAGCTTGTTTTCATAGTGCACCTTGATGGTAATCGTAAGTTTATTCTGTGATTCCTGAATCGTTCCTGCCGATGTCTGCTGTGTATTTGAGCTGATGTTGGTAGGCGTAATTGAGTAATCTGTAATCTCGCCTTCAATTAAAATATCCGGGTTTGATTTTGTTCCTTTTAACGTAGTTCTCTGTAAAAATCTGTTCTGAATATCTGTGGAAAACTGTTGCGAAAGTGTAGGATTAACCAACGGAGCATTGTTCGGAAACTCGTTGATCTGCACTGTTTTTTCGTCTTTGAGCGATGAACCCGTGAAACTGTAGCAGGAATTCAGCATGCTCACAGATATGAATAGTAAAAATAGATTTCTAAGAGAATTCATTTCATTAAAATTTAAAATTTTTCTTTGATTCCGATTTCGGAAATCTCGTCATTACCAATTTGCTGGAGAGCGTCTTCGTAAGCAAAATAATTGGTAACGTAAGCGAAAGGCATGGTTAAAATAAGCCCGATACCGCAGGCGATTATTCCCAGCGAACCGATAATTCCTGCAACAATTACAAACAAAAGAATATTGAAAAAATTGTTTTTGGTCATCGCCATAGACATTTTCCATGCAGTCTTAATATCTTTAATTCCTTTGAGTGAAATCAAGGCAGGTAAGTAAAATGCTTTAACGATAATAAAGAATAGTGCTACATAAAACACCATCATATACAGATAGAAGAAGACAGGCAATCCCGTGCGTCCCATTTCAGGATCCATATAGGACGCCGCAGGAATCATAACAATTATCGGAATATAAAGTGCCACAATACCTGCCGTTAGAATCAGCTGTATAACAAAATAAGGCATGAAGTCATCAAAATTGAAGATGTCACCAGCACTAGCAGGAATACCTTTTGATCTGTTTCTAAGAAATTTATAGAAATTCCCCATCGCCAGATAACCGCAGAATGGGATAAAAGACATCAGTAACATTACCAGAAAGCCTCCCAGAATACTTCCGTAATCTTTTTTTAATAATTCAAAACCTTTGCTCAGGTAATCTCCCAGCTTAAAATTTACAGCTTGTGCATTCATATTTTAATAATTTGTTATTCTTCTAAGTTATATTGTTTTATTTTTCTGTACAAAGTTCTCTGCGAAATTCCCAATTCGTCTGCTGCGCGGTTTCTTCTGCCGTTGTGCTTTTCAAGAGCCTTTACTATTAAATCTTTCTCATTGTTTTGCAGAGAGAGAGATTCGGGTTTGTTTTCTTCAATTTCAATATCTTCAAAATCTTCATAAGAATCATCAGAATTAGAGATTATGGTAGGATTCTGAATGTTTTGACCATTCGGAATGCTGTTATTTTCAAAATACAGTAAAGAATTGGGGCTTGCTGTCTGAGGTGCAGCTTCAGGAGTATAAATCCTGTTGATTAAACTTTTCTCCTGATTGCTCAAATCTGCCGTCCCCCGATTTTTTATCAGTTCCGAAGTTAAGGATTTTAAATCATTAATATCGCTTCGCATATCAAAGAGAATCTTGTACATCATTTCTCTTTCGTTACCAAAATCTGTCTGTTTCTGTCCGCCGGTCTGGTTCACTACCATTGGTAAATGAGCATCCATTGGGATGTATTCTGCAAGTTTTGCCATCGTTACAATTCTTTCACGCTCTACAACCGTCATCTGTTCCACCAAATTCCGCAACTGTCTCACATTTCCCGGAAAACTGTAGTTTTCTACGTAGTTTACAGCACTGGGATCCAGTTCCAACTCCGGCATTCTGTATTTTTCGGCAAAATCAATAGCAAATTTTCTGAACAGCAGGTGAACGTCTCCTTTTCTTTCGCGCAAAGCAGGCATATCAATCTGAACGGTATTTAAACGGTAAAATAAATCTTCCCGAAACCTTCCGTCCTGAATGGCTTTCATCATATTCACATTGGTAGCTGCCACAATTCTCACGTTGGTTTTCTGAACCTGCGACGAGCCTACTTTCATAAATTCACCGCTTTCTAAAACTCTCAACAGACGAACCTGTGTCTGAACCGGCAACTCACCCACCTCATCCAGGAAAATTGTTCCGCCGTCTGCCACTTCAAAATATCCTTTTCTTGTTGCTGTAGCTCCGGTAAACGCACCTTTTTCGTGCCCGAAAAGTTCAGAATCAATTGTTCCTTCGGGTATTGCACCACAGTTCACAACGATGTAAGGCTGGTGTTTTCTTTTAGATTCTGAATGAATGATTTTAGGGATAAATTCTTTTCCCACACCACTTTCCCCGATAACCAGAACGGAAATATCGGTAGGTGCCACCTGTATAGATTTTTCTAAAGCCCGGTTGAGTGCGGGAAAATTTCCGATGATGCCGAAGCGGGCTTTTATAGATTGCAATTCTGCCATTTTTTTAGATTTTTGATTGAAAATTCCGTTTACTTTTCTTACGTAAACGATTGATTAGTTTGAAAATAATTTGACTAAATATTAACCAATTACATCCAGATAATCTTTATTTCTAATCTTTGAAACCTTAATTTCCAAGTCTAAAACCTCAGCAAAATATTTATTTTTATTGAAAAAATTTATTAAAACCTGATGATGCTTTTCTTGTGTAGAAAACCTATTTTCAAATTCAGGATAAAGAACATGCTGATTTTTATATCCTAAAATGTCAGCTGCATTCTTTTTATCATTGATAGAAAGTCTCCTTTTTGCATTGATATTTAAAACTTTCTTTTCTAAAGCGTTACATGCTTTCGAATTCAAATACTGACTGTACATTTCATACAGCTGTGTGCAATCTTCGCTTTTTATAGTTCCGTTGCTTACCTGTGCAGAAATATTACTGCTGATTATCACCAATAAAACACTAAGGCAATACTTTTGAAATTTTTCCATTGTCCTGTTTATTGATTTTGTTCTAAAATTTTAATTAAATCTTCTTTGCTGGGTAAAACCGTGAGATATTTGCTGGCAAAAATCTGATCATTATTTTCCGGCAAAGTATATTCAACCAATGCTTCACTTTTGTCCTGACAAAGTATAATTCCAATAGTTTTATTTTCGCCTTCTATGCGTTTTTCTCTGTCGAAATAATTGACGTACATCTGCATTTGCCCTATGTCCTGATGTTTTAATTCTCCAATTTTCAGATCAATTAAAACAAAACATTTTAAAATTCGGTTGTAAAAAACCAAATCTATTTTAAAATGTCTGTCATCAAATGTTATTCTGTTTTGTCTTGCAACAAATGTAAATCCTGTGCATAATTCTAAAAGGAAATGCTCTAATTTATCTATTAATTCCGACTCCAAATCGCTTTCAGAATAATTTGTCTTTTCAGACAAGCCTAGAAACTCCAAAACATAAGGATCTTTGATGAGATCTCTGGGATTCTCTACTATTTGCCCTTTCTCAGAGAGTTTTTGAATTTCATCTTTATTTTTACTTAAAGATAATCTTGTATATAAAGCAGAATCGTATTGTCTTTGCAATTCTCTTAAACTCCAGTTGTTTTTGAAACTCTCGATTTCGTAGAATTTTCTTTCATTGATATCTTTTATGCGCATCAGTTTCAAATAGTGCGACCATGAAAGATTGAAATTAACATACTGTGCCTGATGAATTTGAGAAACGTCGGACAGTGTCTGACCAATTAAGTTTTGAGATTTTGTCATCACTCTTGAAGAACTTTTATTTTCTAATTTCACAGACAGTGTCTGTGAAATTGAATACGATAAATAAAATTGCTTCATCTGTTGAAGATTGGAAGCAGAAAATCCTTTTCCAAATTTTTCAGTAAGATGCAAAGATAATTCGGCGAGTACAGCTTTTCCGTATTCTGCACGGTGTTCACCGTTCTGTTCATCCTGTACAATCATTCTGCCTATGTCGAAATAGGTAAGAACCATGGTTTGATTTACAACGGCAGCAGCTTTCTTTCTGGCACTATCGAGTAATGCAGAAATATTGTTAAAAAGCTGAATATTTTCTAAATCTTTCATTTTATATGCCCGAAAGAGGCTAATTTTATCTGTAATAAAAAACTTCTGATGACATCGAATCTCTCGCAGCCCGGCCTGAGTGGAGCTCTTTTTGCGGGGAGGTAACCTTCAATAAACTAAGAACCTGGCTGGCAAAAAAGCGGGAACGGAGGACGGAAACAGCTGCCCAAATGATTTTAAACAGTTTCCCCCAAAAGCGTACCCTGCGTATTCCCATGAACAAAAACAGACACAATGTCGCCCAATTTCTGGCCTTCCTGCATATCAAAAACGCAAACTGCATTCTGAGAATTTCTTCCCTTCCACTGGTTTTTGTTTTTCTTTGAAATTCCTTCTATTAAAACTTCGTGTACACGTCCTACATAACCTTCCATTCTTTTTCTTGAAAGCTCGCCCTGTAAAGCAATCACTTCTGCCAGACGCCTCTGTTTAACATCTGCCGGAATGTTGTCTTCCATCTTTTTGTGAGCCGGCGTTCCCGGTCTCTCTGAGTAGGAAAACATATAGCCGTAATCATATTCTACTTCTCTCATAAGGCTTAAAGTATCCTGATGGTCCTCTTCAGTCTCGTTGCAGAAACCAATGATCATATCCTGAGAAAATGATATATCAGGAACAATCTCTTTTGCTTTTCTGATTAATTCTAAATATTCTTCGCGGGTGTGCTGTCTGTTCATGGCTTCCAGCATTCTGTTGCTTCCGCTTTGAACGGGTAGATGCACATACTTACAGATGTTGTCGTGCTTTGCAATCATTCTGAAAACCTCCAGATCCATATCCTGAGGATTGGATGTTGAAAATCTGATTCTCATCTGAGGAACTGCTTTTGCCACAGAATCCAGGAGCTGAGAGAAATTAACTGCGGTAGCTTTCTGCATTTCTGATGCTTTTGTGAAATCTTTTTTAGGCCCACCACCATACCAAAGGTAGGAGTCTACGTTTTGACCCAGCAAAGTGATTTCTTTGTAGCCATTTTCCCACAAACTCTTACACTCTTCAATGATGGAATGCGGATCACGGCTTCTCTCGCGCCCTCTTGTAAACGGAACAACGCAGAAAGTACACATATTATCGCAACCTCTCGTAATGGTTACGAAAGCAGTAACGCCATTTCCGCCTAAACGGACGGGATTGATATCTGCATACGTTTCTTCTTTTGAAAGAATAACGTTTATTGCGTCTCTTCCGTCTTCTGTTTCTTTTAAAAGATTGGGTAAATCTCTGTAGGCATCGGGACCAACAACAAGATCAACCAATTGCTCTTCCTCTAAAAATTTAGTTTTAAGCCTTTCAGCCATGCATCCCAGAACGCCAACGGTCATATTCGGACGTTCTTTTTTAAGGTTTTTGAACTGTGCAAGACGCATTCTCACCGTTTGCTCAGCCTTTTCACGAATGGAGCAGGTATTCAGCAGAATCAAATCTGCTTCTTCTACTTTTAAAGTGGTATTGTAACCCTGTTCGTTAAGAATTGACGCAACAATTTCAGAATCTGAGAAATTCATCTGGCAGCCGTAACTTTCTAAAAACAGTTTTTTAGAATTTCCGGTTTTTTCTGCAATGGCAAATGCCTCGCCCTGTTTCGTTTCGTCTATATATTTTTCCTGCACGGTCTTTATAATTTGAGATTTGAAATTTGAGATTTGAGATTCGAACTGCGGCGCAATTTCAAATTGCGAACATCATTTGTCAAATCAATTCAGTTTGCAAAGATACAAAATATTGTGACAGAATGGCAGGAGAGAAATCTGGTTAAACAGAGCGTTGTTTAGTGATTAATTGCCGTAAACTTAAGAGGCATTCTAAATAGCTGCTTTACTTTCACTCCTTTATAGGTACCAGCTTTCCAGTAAGATTTTTTAGTATTTGCAGCGCACTTGATCACCATTTTGTTAAAATCTGCAGAGTTTGACATATTATCAATATAAAAAAAACCTACCTCTCCATTGGCATTTACATCAAAATTCAGTCTGAAAGAATAATCACCTCCCACTGGTCGAAATCCAACATTATCAAAACACTTAGCGAAGTTCTCCCTAAATTTTTCAATACCTGCTTCCTTTTCTTTGTGAATATAAACAGGCATGGCAAAATCTTCTCTAATTACAGAGCCTTTCACAAGCATATCGTCTGTAAAAACCGTATAAAATATAGCTGGGACTTTCTGCTTATCAACTTCAGCAGGTTTAAATTTGTCAAGCGTTTTAACTAACGACAAGACCTTTTGTTTAAGGCATTTATTGTTTTCAACTGCCACTTTATCATCATCAGCAACATATTTTAATGATTTATCGGGATAAATTACAAACCTCATGAAAAGCGCCTCTGTTTTATCACAAGCTTTTAAACCGCTTTTCTGCGCAGCAAATACCAAGTCGGTGAAAAATGATGACTTCCCACCTTCATAAAAATCCTGATTCTGTGGATAATCATACAAAACCTGAGCGTTCATCAGCGTTGTAAAAAATAAAACTGCAGTCGCAAATAATTTCATCATCGAAAAAAAAGCCCGAACTTATAAAGGGCTCCTGCGAAAGTAGTAATTATAATTCAATTAATAGGGTTATAAAAATAAACGGATTTTGAATTAGCAATAAAATTAAAATTGCTAAACTGGATTTTAAACAAGTTAAACATCCGTCGCTACAGAGTTAAAATTCATTTTGATTTTAATCTCGCTTGTTACGGGTTTTGCGTCACAAGTTGCCGGAGTCCAGACGTTTTTTATTCTTCTCATAATAAATTTCATGTCGTCAAAAAAAACTTCGCTGTTATTTACTTTTGGGCTTCCTTCAATTTTTGTGATTTTACCCATTTCATTTATGGTGAGTGTAAAGGTGAAATCACCATTTAAAACATAAAATTCTGAATTGAGATAATTAAACATGTATCTTCTTAAAGTTTCTGTGTAGGCATGAACACCTCCGGTTACGTTGGCGGCTTTAAAATCTTTACAGTTTTTCACAGCTACCTGAAGCGGATCATTGATGGTGATTTTAAGGATGTTTTTATTGGTTTCTGCAATAATTACATTGCTTTCCTGATCTTCAATATCATATTGCTGTGCAAAAGAGAAGTTTGCTAAGAGTAGCCCGATAAACAATGCTGCTGTTTTCATAAATCTGATTTTAAGAAAATATATTAAAAATTAAGCCAAAACTTTTTAGGATTCTGATATTTTCAAACTCTTTGTTCCCGTTTCTTTCAGCATCAGTGAAATTAAAACTGCAAGAGCAATTCCGCCAATCCAGAACAAAACTGAATTCTGGAAATGTAACTCTCCGGAAGCTGCACGTCCTAAACTTTTACCGAAAAAACTGCTGAAAACGGGGCTCAACAATGTGGTTACCCCGAAGGTGATAAAATTAATTGCTCCCGTAGAACTTCCCTTCACATAATCAGGATTTGCTTCTTTAATAACCGAGTAGGGAATCATCGCAGCACCGGAGCCAATTCCTAAAATAAACATACTGATTTTTGCAGGAAACAGTTCCGGCAGGAAAATCAATTGTAGCAAACTTAATATCATTAAGACCGCTCCGCCAATTAAAACCGGTTTTCTGCGACCTATTTTATCGGTAATAAATCCTAATAACGGACAGCCGAAAACCCAACCAAAAGCAACCATTCCACTGGTTATTGCCGCATCGTGAAAAGCAAACTGTTTATCTTTTTGGAAAAATGCCACCGCCCAAGTCATGGCAAAAATTGTTGTTGGAGCGAATAATAATCCTGAAATGAGGCCACAAAGCCATGATTGAGGATTTTTAAACACGATTTTATAGGTTTCAAAATAGCCTAATTTTTTAGAATGATTATCAATTTCTTTATCTGAATTTTCTCTAGGAGTTACAAAGTAGAGTGCGAATGCTGTTGCCACGGTAAAAATTCCGGTCCACAACCAAAAAGTGCTGATTTCCATCCCTGATTCTACCCAAGGCCCCACTAGAAATTGTCCTGACGCTCCGCCTAACATTCCAATACACTGGGTGAAACCGATGGCAGTAGCTAATGATTCAGATGAAAAACCTTTGCTTGCCAGATAAACACATCCTGGAAATGCAAATGCACAGCCCGCGCCCTGCAAAAGCCTTCCGGAAACCCCTGCAAACTGACTGGAAATCAAGAACAACAGAGCTCCGATTCCTAAAATAAAAGTTCCTGCAAAAAGAGATTTTTTGCCACCAAACTTATCAAGAGCTACACCTGCAATCAAACTGCATGTGGAATAGGTGTAATAATACGTTCCAATCATCCAGATCAAATCTATATTACTGGTATCAAAGTGATCTGAAAGTTGGGGCAGCATTACCCCCGGAGATGATCTGATGATGTAATCAAGAAAATAAAAAACAAGCCCAAAAACCCAGGCAATCACATAAAATTTCTTCAGAGAACCACTCATTACAATAATTCTTTGAGGTGTTTATAGTTTGTTTTTACTGTATCTAAAGCTTCCTGCATTTTCCCACCCAGCATCAGCTGCGCCATAGATTTAGTCATACCCAAAACCTGCTCCAGTTCGATTTTCGGAGGTAAAGCCAGTGCGTTTGGATTGGTGAAAATATTAAGAAGATAAGGCCCATCATGGTTTAAACATTCTGTAATCGCACCTGCCACTTCTTCAGGTTTACGGACGTTTCTTCCCGGATAGCCCATCGCCTGTGCAATCATTGCAAAATCAGGATTGATCATATCGGTTTCGTTATCGGGCATTCCGCCAACTTCCATTTCAAGTTTTACCATTCCTAAACTTCTGTTATTGAAAACAATCAGTTTCACCGGTAGTTTATACTGGAAAATGGTTGCCATATCGCCCAAAAGCATAGACAAACCGCCGTCACCACACATCGCAATTACCTGTCGTCCGGGATAAGCCAAAGAGGCCCCAATCGCCATCGGCATTGCATTCGCCATTGATCCGTGATTAAAAGAACCAAGCATTTTCCGTTCGCCGGTTCCTGTAATAAATCTTGCTCCCCAAACACAGCACATTCCAGTATCAACCGTAAAAATCGCATCATTTTTTGCCAGCTGATCCAAAGTATGGGCAACATATTCAGGTTGAATATTATCTTCTGTTCCAAATTCTTTCACGTACGTCAACTGATGTTCTTTTACTTTTTCATAAAATTCCAGTTGCTGATTCAGGAAATTGACATCTGTTTTCTCTATTAATAAAGGAAGCAGAGCCTTAATTGTTTCTTTTACATCACCTGTAAGGCCTAATTCCAGCTTTGCTCTTCTGCCCAATCTTTCAGGACTTTCGTCGATCTGAATGATTTTATTTTTTACGGGCATAAATTTTTCGTACGGAAAATCGGTTCCCAACAACAGAACGAGATCCGCTTCGTGCATGGCGTGATACGCTGACGGTAAACCTAAAAGTCCGGTCAGGCCGACTTCATTTGGATTGTTTGGCTGAATAGACATTTTACCTCTGAAAGAATATCCAACGGGAGCTTTTAAAAATTTAGCTAATTCTACAACCTCAACATTGGATTTTTCAGCTCCGATTCCACAGTAAATGGTAACTTTTTTACTGTCATTAATTAAACCCGCCAAATGATTCATTTCTTCATCTGATGGACGAATCACAGGATTGGTTTTAAAAATCTGACTGGAAGTCGGTGCTTCTTCCGCATCCAATTCAGAAACGTCGCCCGGAAGCCCGATCACAGCAACACCTTTTTTGGAAATCGCATGCTGAATCGCCGTCTGCAAAGTTCTCTGAACCTGTTCAGGTCTGGTAATCATCTGATTATAATAGCTGCAGTCATCAAATAATTTAATCGTATTGGTTTCCTGAAAATAATCCATTCCCATTTCATTACTTGGAATGGTGGACGCGATCACCAGCATCGGAACGTGTGATCTGTGTGCTTCGTATACTCCATTAATTAAGTGAACGTGACCTGGACCGCAGCTTCCGGCACACACGGCAAAACCATCGAGTTCTGCTTCAGCCGCCGCCGCGTAGGCTCCGACTTCTTCATGCCTGACATGAATCCATTCGATGCTGCTTTTTTTCACAGCAATATTTAAATGATTTAAACTGTCGCCGGTTACAGCGTATATTCTTTTGACATTGGCACTTTCGAGCATTTCTACAATCTGCTCTGCAATATTTTTAGCCATAATTATGATGTTTAGATTAGTTTCTACTTTGAAAATAGAATTTGAAATCAATTTTTACCGCTTCTGACGATTGGGAAAAATAAAAATCAAATTTAGCAATTTAAAGTTTCTCAATGAAGCAATAAAGAAACTTTTATTTTCTGTTTACTTCATAGCAAAAAAAACTCCGCAATTGCTTGCGGAGTCGTTTTGGTTTATTTTAAATATTTTTTAGCCAAAAACTTAATCGGATTAATGTAAGTCCCACCGGCTGTACAAATTTTAATAACATTAAGGTAAATCAATTCTTTACAACTTAAATCACAAGATTTTCTTTTTAAAATAATTAAAGACTGATTGTAAGCGGCAATCTGAAATGACTTCTGACAGGTCTTCCATGAATATTTGCGGGAGTCCATTTATTTTTAATCTGAGCTACACTTTTTATGATCATATCATCAAATTCGTTCAACCCTGATGACTCTTCAAGTTTTATATCACTCATTTCCCCATTTGCATTAATAATGAATTTTACCTGAATCCTGACTGTACTTTTAAATTTAAATCTCGACAAGTCAACACTTTTCGCCACTTTCTTCCTGAAAGTATTTATTCCGCCTTCATATTCCGGCATTTTATAATCCTTTGCAGGATCATAACCTTCCGTCAATTCGCCGAACAGCTCATCAGGAATTATCCAAAAACTGGTTTGTGACGCCATTTTCTGCCCGTTAACTTCAGCCGGCTTCCAACCTTTCAGATGTTTTGCAACTTCTCTCGAAAGATCGTGAGTACATTTGTTTTTCTCCAAAGCCTCTTCATTTTCTTCCTTCACATATTTTATGGTATTATCCGGATAAACAACCAATTTAAAAGAAAACATTTCGTTTTTATCCTCACAGGGTTTAAGTTTTTTTTCTACTAAAACTCTATGAAAATCCTTGTAGAACTGTATATTTCCACCGTGATAATCTTCCTGATCTTTTGGATATCTTTCTAAAATCTGTGCGTTAAAAAAGCCACTGGTCAAAACAAAAAACAACACTATTTTTTTCATCTGTATTTTTTTCAAATTTAAAAAAAAATCAAATTTTATATTTTGGTGTTTTAATATTTAACAGAATTATAATATTTCAATCTGATTTCTCAAGAGATCTTCAAATTCATCTCTTTTTCTAATCAAATGCGCCTTTCCATCCAAGAAAAGAACTTCAGCTGGCTTCAGCCGTGAATTAAAGTTCGAGCTCATCTCAAAACCATAAGCTCCGGCATTATGGAAAGCCAAAACATCACCTTCTCTCACTTCATTCAGTTTTCTGTCCCAAGCAAAAGTATCCGTTTCACAGATATTTCCAACTACAGTATAAATTCTCTCCGCACCTTTTGGATTGGATAAATTTTCAATCTGATGATAAGAATCGTAGAACATCGGACGGATCAAATGATTAAATCCAGAATTTACACCTACGAAAACTGTCGCTGTAGTTTGTTTGATTACGTTCGCTTTTACCAATAAATAGCCACTTTTTCCAACTAAAAATTTTCCCGGTTCAAACCAAAGTTCGAATTTCTTTCCAGTAGATTTCGAAAATTCTGAAATTACTTTTTCCACTTTTTTACCCAAAGTTTTCACATCCGTTTCCTCTTCGCTGTCCTGGTAAGGGATTTTAAAGCCGCTTCCCATATCCAGATATTTCAAATTTGGGAAATGTTCTGATAATTCCAGCATAATTTCGAGAGCCTGAAGGAAAACATCCGGATCTTTAATTTCACTTCCGGTATGCATGTGAAGCCCTTCCACATTAAGATTTGTAGACTTCATCACTCGTTCAATATGGCGAACCTGATGAATTGAAATACCGAATTTAGAATCGATGTGACCTGTAGAAATCTTGTAATTTCCGCCCGCAAAAATGTGCGGGTTGATTCTCACTAGAATAGGATAAGTATTTCCGTATTTATTTCCAAATTGCTCAAGAATAGAGATGTTATCGATGTTGATGTGAACTCCGAAAGTCATCGCTTCCTCAATTTCTGCCAAATCCACACAGTTTGGTGTGAAGAGGATTTTTTCTTTCGGGAAACCTGCTTTCAGGCCTAATTTTACTTCATTTATTGATACGCAATCCAAAGAAGCACCCAGGTTTTTGACATATTTTAAGATGTTAATATTGGTCAAAGCCTTTGCGGCATAAAAAAACTTGGTGTGTTTTAAAAAAGAAGAGGTAAGTTTTTCGTATTGAATTTTAATCGATTCTGCATCGTAAACATACACCGGTGTGCCAAATTCATTGGCGATCTTCAGTAATTCTTTTGAATTCATATTTTTAAATTTAACATAAAAAAAGGCAGAACCTTCGTGAAAAGAGTCTGCCATTACAATTATTTTTTTGCAACACAACTCTTTTAGGTATTCCAAACCTTTGAAAACTTTACAGCTCCCTTTTTTCCGGTTTGTTTATGTTTAAAATTCTGCATTGCTATTTTTTATTCTTTTGCAAAAGTACTATTTATTTTGAGAAATTGAAATCGAAAATCATTTTCCTCTTCATTAAATATACCTGATTTTATAATTTCTGCTTATTTCGGCAAAGGTAAAGTTTCAAAATCGCCTTTTATTAGAGCAATCTGAAGATCATTAATCAAATCTGCAGACTGATAACAGGTGTCAATCTTGAGCTTCGAGATTTTGCTTAAAGTCTGAATCTGGGTGAAAAGTTCATAAAAACCGTAAGAAACAACCTTTCCGTTTTCAATGATGATAAACATTTTTTCACCTAATTTTCTGCCTGAGCCCAGCCAAAGTTCATTTCTCTTTTTAAAATCTATTTTATTCTGAAGAACTTCTGCAAACTCAAATTCCGGTTGTGTAGCCAAAAAAGTAATAGCTTTTGCACCCTGAGTGTAGGATTTAAATTTGAGAATGGGCTTTTCAACTTTATTCAGTTTTGTTTTTTCTACCAGATAGTGATTGTTTCTGAAGTACAGACCGTAGGCTAAAATATCTTTTTTTCTGATGTTTTTAGAATTCTGAATCAGTTTTGCGATAATATCGTTTCCTGTAAGTTCAAAATGAATCTGCTCTACATCCTTCTGTATCTGCTCGTATTTTTTTATTTTGGAATTAAAAATTTTCTTGGAAAATTTATTGATATCCTGCGCGTGGTCAGAAAAAATAATTCTTCCGCTGCCGTCCTGAAAATAAACAAAACCTCTGTCGCTGGGCAAATCCTGAGTAAGCAGCTTGATTTTATTAATGTAAGACTTGGCATTGGTCTCTTCATGCTGCTTTTGAATAATTTCATTTTCGGTATCTTTTGAAACCAGAAGTTTGAATAATTCTAAAGTTGCTCTCGCATCACCTTCCGCACGGTGTGCATTGATGATAGGAATGCCCAGAGATTTTACGAGCTTCTGAAGAGAATAACTTACTTCATCCGGAATCAGTTTTTTAGCTAAAGGAATTGTATCTAAAGTATTGATTTTAAATTCATACCCAAGTCTCTGAAACGACTGGCGAAGCATTCTGTAATCAAAATCAATATTATGACCTACCAAAGTAGTACCTTCTGTAATTTCCACTACTCTTTTTGCCAGTTCGTGAAATTTTGGAGCGGTTTTCACCATTTTCGGACTGATATTCGTGAGTTTCTGCACAAAAGGAGTAATATCACTTTCGGGATTGACAAGCGAAATAAACTGGTCCACGATTTTATGACCGTCATATTTAAAAATGGCGATATCGATAATGCATTCTTTCCTAAAACCTGCACCATTGCTCTCTATATCAATAATTGAATACATTATATCCTGACTTAAACTTGAATTTTAATACCTTGAGCTCATTGTCAAAAGGCAATTCGGCTAAATTAATGAAATTAGAGATAAGAATCTAAAATCTGAAGACTATCTTCTTCTCCTTCCCAATCCCAGCATTCCTAAAATGGCTTTTGCACCTTCGCGCATCAGCGTATTGGCGAAAGTTCTTCCAGCACTGCTTTTCATGACCTGCTCAAACATTCCCGGCTCTTCTTTTACCGGTTTTGTTTTCTGCGTTGGAGCTGAATTTTCCACCGCATGTTCCATTCTGTTCACTAAAATTTCGTAGGCAGATTCACTGTCTACTGCTTTTTCATATTTTGAAGCTAAGGCTGATCTTGAGGTTAAATCTGAAACTTCCGCATCATTTAAAACATCCATTCTGGATTCAGGTGAAATTAAATACGTGTGAACCAAAGGTGTTGGGATTCCCTTTTCATCCAAAGCCGTAACAAAAGCTTCCCCTATTCCCAGGTTCTGAATTAATTCTGAAGCGTTGTAAAATTCGGTGGTAGGATAATTTTCTACTGCTTTAGAAATTTCTTTTTTATCTTTTGCGGTAAAACCTCTCAGCGCATGCTGAATTTTTAAACCTAATTGAGAAAGCACATTTTCAGGAACATCACCAGGAATTTGAGTGATAAAATAAATTCCTACTCCTTTAGAACGAATTAATTTCACCATCGTTTCAATTTGTGAAACCAAAGCTTTGGAAGATTCATCAAAAATCAAATGGGCTTCATCGATGAAAAGAACCAATTTAGGTTTTCCACTGTCACCTTCTTCAGGGAAAGTCATATAAATTTCAGCAAAAAGCGAAAGCATAAATGTTGAAAAAAGCTGCGGTTTATTTTGAATATCTGCAACTCTTAAAATATTGACAACGCCTTTTCCATCTCTCGTTTCAAGCAAATCGTGAACATCAAAACTCAATTCTCCGAAAAAATCAGCAGCTCCTTGTTGTTCCAGTGCAACAATCGACCTTAAAATTGCGCCTAACGAAGCTGGAGCGATTGAGCCGTAATTAGCTGACAATTCAGCTTTACCTTGTGGATTATCTGTTACGTATTGTAAAACTTTTTTTAAATCATTTAAATCAATTAAAGGCAAACCTTTGTCGTCGCAATATTTAAAAACGATGGACATGATACTTTGTTGAGTATCATTTAATTCTAAAATTTTTGATAATAAAACAGGTCCAAATTCGGTAACGGTAGCTCTTAATTTAACACCTTTTTCTCCAGAAATACTCATTAATTCCACCGGAAAAGCTTGCGGATTGTACGGAAGCTGCGTTTTTGCATAGCGTTCTTCTATAATCGAATTCATTTGTCCTGCCGCAGCAATTCCCGAAAAGTCGCCCTTAATATCTAAAACCAATGATGGAATTCCTTTATGAGAAAGCTGTTCTGCGAAAACCTGAAGCGTTTTTGTCTTTCCGGTTCCGGTAGCACCAGCAATTAAACCGTGGCGGTTAATGGTTTTTAAAGGAATTGTGACGTTCACTTCTGTAACTACTTCGCCATCCAGCATTCCTTTTCCTAGAATAATATGTTCTCCTTTTGGAGTGTATCTCGAACTCAGTTCTTCAACAAATTGTGTCTTGTCTGCCATTTGATTTTTTTAACATCTAAAGATAAAGTTTTTTGTAAAATATCCCATTTAGTTTTTATGAAATTCATAATAAACTATCGCAAAAACGAATATAACGGAATATGATATAAAACAGTCTACCATTTTAATCAACTTTTAAAAACTACTTATAATCTGAATTTTAAGCACTTCCGATGATTTTTAAAATCTGAGAATTTTAAAATTGAAAGAAACTATCAATCTGAATTATCATTTCTTTATAATTAATTCCTTACTTTGTATCTTTATAATCATTTTAAACAGGAATCAATGAAAATTGAACAGATATATACCGGATGTCTCGCACAGGGCGCTTATTACATCGTTTCGGGAAGCGAAGCAGCAATTATTGACCCCCTCAGAGAAGTTAAACCTTATCTGGACCGCCTTGAGAAAGACAACGTCACTTTAAAATATATATTTGAAACTCATTTTCATGCAGATTTTGTATCCGGTCATTTGGATTTAAGCAAAAAAACGGATGCCCCAATCGTTTACGGACCTACGGCACAGCCTGAATTTGAAGCAATTATCGCACAGGATAATCAGATTTTTGAGGTGGGTGACATTAAAATTAAAGCACTTCATACGCCCGGTCACACCATGGAAAGTACAACTTACCTTCTGATTGACGAAAACGGCGCTGAGACTGCTATTTTTACTGGAGACACTTTATTTCTCGGCGATGTGGGAAGACCAGATCTGGCTCAGAAATCAGGAAGTTTAACTCAGAAAGATCTTGCAGGGATTTTATACGACAGTCTTCACTCAAAAATATTGCCTTTAGACGACAGCATTACGGTTTATCCGGCTCATGGTGCAGGCTCTGCCTGTGGGAAAAATATGCAGAAAGAAACGGTTGATATTCTCGGGAATCAGAGAAAAACCAATTATGCTTTAAATCAACCGGACAAAGAATCTTTCATCAAAGAAGTTTTGGATGGATTAACTGCCCCACCGAAATATTTCGGGATGAATGTTGCCATGAACAAAGGCGGTTACGACAGTCTTGATGATGTGATGACAAAAGGTTTAAACCCGGTTTCGGTGGAAGATTTTGAAAGTTTTGCCGAAGAAACCGGAGCTTTAATTCTGGATACCCGGAGCCCTGCAGATTTCCACAAAGGATTTATTCCAAATTCAATTAATATAGGTTTGAAAGGCGATTTTGCACCATGGGTGGGAAGTCTTATTGTTGACGTGAAACATCCTCTGCTGTTGGTTTCCGATGAAGGAACCGAAGAAGAAGTAATCACAAGATTAAGCAGAGTTGGATTTGATCATGTTTTAGGATATCTGAAAGGAGGATTTCAGGCATGGAAAAATTCTGCGAAAGAAATTGACGAGGTAAAAAGAATTTCTCCAGCTGAATTTGCTGAACAGTTTAATGAAAACTCTAAAGTAATTGACGTAAGAAAAATCGGGGAATATTCTGCCGAACATATTGATAACGCTTACAGCAGACCTTTAGATACGATTAGCGACTGGGTTTCTACAATAGATGATTCTGAACATTTCTTTTTACACTGCGCCGGAGGTTATAGAAGCATGATTGCAGCAAGCATCCTCAACTCTCACGGAATCAGAAACTTTACTGAAATTGAAGGTGGTTTTAATGGCATAAAAAAAACAGAAAAACTTCCGGTTTCGGATTTTGTCTGTGAGTCTAAAACATTGTAAAATGAAATTCTTATATCTGTTTTGTTCAGCCGCTTTTTTGTTTTCATGTCAAATGAAATCTGTTATCGCCGATCAGAAAAATAATATTATCGAAGTTGTTAACAGTTCAGATGTGACGATTGTTGACGTAAGAATACCTGAACAGTTTAAGGAGGCATCTGCAAAAAATGCGGTTAATATTCCTTTAGCTGAAATCGCAGACAGAAGCCCCGAATTACTTGGCAAAAAAGTTGTTGTTTTTTGCAACAAAGGAATTCAGGCCGATGAAGCTGTGAAAGTGTTAAGAAAAAACGGAGTGGAAGTTTATGACGGCACCACTTTAAAAAATGTAAAAGCAATTCAAAATCTTAAAAATTAAATCGAAATGTCACAAAAATTTCAGGAACTTATAGAATCAGAAAGACCTGTACTCATCGATTTTTTCGCAACATGGTGTCAGCCCTGTAAAGTGCAGTCATCGGTTTTAACGACTGTGAAAGAAAAAGTGGGCGAAGGAGCGAGAATTGTAAAAATTGATGTTGATCAGTATCCTGCAATCGCCTCCCAGTATGGCGTGCGCGGAGTCCCTACTTTGGCTGTTTTCAAAAAAGGAGAATTATTATACAAGGAAAGCGGTGTGCATGATGTGAACCGTCTGACGCAGCTTTTGGAGCAGTATATTTAGGTTGAGGCTTAGGTTAAGGTTAAGAATATAAGTTATTCACCAGATTGTACGGATTTGCACAGATGAACTCTCAAGATATCGAAGAGATTTCTTAATGTACAAGTTTTTGCATTAAAACTTCTTAAATCAAATTTGTGAATTTGTACTGACAAAAATCTGTGAAATCCGGGAGAGAATGAATTAAAGCTTTATTTCAAAATCATCTCTGTCATTCAAAAACTGAAAATGATTTCTGAAATCTTTCAGTTCATCTAAATTTAAATCTGCGGTTACTAAATTTCCCTTTTTTTCCGCAACTTCTTTCCCATCAGCAAAAAAGCAGTGCGAACTTTCCTGATAAAAAAGATCATTTCCATCAGTCCCGATCCTGTTTAATCCAAAAACGTAAGATAAATTTTCAATAGCCCGGGCTTTGAGTAAATGTTTCCAAGCTTCTACTCTTTTTTCAGGCCAGTTGGCAACGTATAAAACCGCATCGTAATCATCATTATTTCTGGCAAAAACGGGAAATCTCAAATCATAGCAAACCTGTAGCAGAAAACGGATTCCATGATATTCTACTATCACCCGGTGATATCCCGGCGTGTATACCTGATCTTCACCCGAAAATGAAAATAAATGTCTTTTATCATAGTAAACAACCTCAGAATCAGGCTTTACAAAATACATTCTATTGTAAAATTTTCCGTCCACATCAACGGGAGAGCTTCCGCAAAAAGCAGCATTTTTTTCTCTCGAAATTCTCTTTAAAAACTCAAGAGATTCCTCATTTTTATCTGTAACTTCAGCGGCATCCATACAAAAACCTGTAGAAAACATTTCGGGCAAGAGAAAAAGGTCCGCATTTTCATTCTGCAGTTGATTTTCGATGAGACGAAAATTTTCGTTTTTATTTTTCCAGACTATATTTAAGTTTAATCCCGTAATTTTCATAGGTGATTGTTGTTGTTTATAAGCTATACACATTGGCTGTGTGGTTTCCATTCATCAGTAGCTGCAAATGATAGTGATTTCAGACGCAATCCAATAAAGTCTTTAAAATTACGTTTTTTAGATTTAAACCGGTTTTATTTTTGCTGCGAAACAATTTTATTTAACTTAAAAAAATATAACAATGAAGAAACTGTTTTTGATGATGACTTTTTTACTCACCGGACTTGCTGTAAATGCTCAAGCCTACACTGGCAGTGGTGACCAGAAGGTGAATGCAGGTTTGGCTGTCTGGGGCTATGGAACAGGTGTGGCAGGCACTTACGATTATGGCCTTAATGATTTAATCTCTGTGGGAGCAGGCCTTAACATCTATTTTGAAAATTTTAAAGACAACGACAGCGATAACCGTTTTTTTGCCTTCGGGAGAGTGAATTTTCATTTGAATAAAACCCTTGAACTACCGGAGAAGCTGGATATTTATCCGGGTGTAAACGTTGGTGTACTTCACAAAGAATTCGGAATTGGTGCTCACATTGGCGCGAGATACTTTTTCACTCAGAACATCGGTGTATTTGCGGAAGTCGGCAACAATGGCAGTATTGGTGTCTCATTTAATTTCTAGACAAGACTTTATGATCTGACAAAGCTTCTCATTTCGGGAGGCTTTTTATTTGGCATCCTTTTGATAATTGTTACCTTTGCAAATTATAATTTAAAAACAATTAATGGAATTAGCAATCAAGATCTTTCAATTTATATTAAGCATCTCAATTTTAGTAATTCTTCACGAGCTTGGTCACTTTTTACCGGCAAAATGGTTCAAGACGAAAGTTGACAAATTCTTTCTGTTCTTCGATCCTTATTTTTCCATCTTCGCAATGAAGAAAATCCATGGAAAATGGCAATATAAATTTTTCTCTAAAAATCAACCCACAGAAAACGAGGTTGAAATTGACGGTAAAAAAGTTCTGCAGCCTATTGACACTTCTATACTTCCAGACAGCGACTGGAGAAAGCATGAAGGCGTAAAATACGGAATCGGATGGCTTCCTTTCGGTGGTTATGTAAAAATTGCCGGTATGGTAGACGAAAGCATGGATACCGAAATGCTAAAACAGCCTGCAAAACCATGGGAATTCAGAGCAAAACCGGCTTGGCAGAGATTAATTATTATGCTGGGTGGTGTTACGGTAAACTTCTTTCTGGCGTGGATCATTTTTGGAAGTCTTTCATTTTTTAATGGGGAAACCACTTTCGATACGGCAAAGGTTGACGCTCCGATGAATTACACTACTGTTGCAAAAGCAATGGGCTTTCAGGATGGAGATAAAATCTTAAAAGTAGACGGTAAAACTCAGAATGACCTTGATAAACTGGCACTTGACGTACTCTTAAGCGACGAAATTACGGTTCTGAGAGATGGAAAAGAAGTTACTTTCCCAACGAATGATGATGGTAAAGCAATGGCTTTTAAAGATCCTAATCCAAGAGCTTTTCTTACTCCAAGATTTCCTGCGGTGATTGATTCGATTGTAAATCCTAAAACCGAAGAAGCAGGATTAAAAATTGGCGACCAAGTTGTTTCTGTTAATAATCAGAAAATTAACTATTATGATGAATTAGCTGGTGTTGTAACAAAAAATACAGGGAAAAATATCAATGTTGATGTTTTAAGAGCAGGAACAATTCAGCCATTAGTTTTGGGTGTTTCTAAAGAAGGAACATTAGGCGTTTCATCTTATAAACAAATTCGCAAATTCTATGAAACAAAACACTTCACATTCGCACAGTCTATCGGAAGAGGTTTTACAAGAAGTATTGAGAGTTTAACGTATCAGGTGAAGCAGTTTAAACTGATTTTTAATGCTAAAGTTCAGGGATATAAAAAAGTAGGCGGCCCGCTGGCAATCATCAATAAAATGCAGGTAGAGAAGGCAAAAGACGGAAGCCTGTCAATCGACTGGACTTGGTTCTGGAGCTTTACCGCAATGTTCTCGGTTTGGCTGGCATTCTTAAACTTAATTCCAATTCCGGGATTAGATGGTGGTCACGTAATTTTCACCTTATATGAAATGATTGTTGGGAAACCAGTTCCTCAGAAAATTTTAGAAAATGCACAGATGGTGGGTGTTATCTTCCTTTTAGGATTGATGTTACTGATTTTCGGAAGTGATATCTTTAAAATGATAACAGGAGGCTTTTAAAATATTTTAAAAATTTAAAATAAAAACTTGCGTGGTTTAAATATCTGTCCTATATTTGCACCACTTAAAAATAAGGACATTCCTCCTTAGCTCAGTTGGTTAGAGCATCTGACTGTTAATCAGAGGGTCGCTGGTTCGAGCCCAGCAGGAGGAGCAAAAACCGCAGTCAAAAAATGATTGCGGTTTTTTTTATGTATTACATTTATATTCTATATTCTGAATCTGCAAACCAATTTTACATTGGATACACTGAGCATCCAGGAGAAAGACTCCTGAAACATAATCATCAGGAGAACTTTAATACTTTTACCAAAAAATTCAGGCCCTGGAAAATGGCAGCTCTTTTCGAGGTTTCAGCAGAGAAATCAAAGGCAATAAAGATCGAGAAATTTATTAAAAAACAGAAATCAAGAAACCTTTTAAAAATGCTTTGCGATGAAAACTATAAACCAACAGACTTTTCAGCTCAGTTGGTTAGAGTCCAGAATCTTCGGGATTAATCAGAGGGTCTCCCGAAAGTGCGGGACCAGCAGGAGGAGCAAAAGACTTCCAGAAATGTGAGTCTTTTTTGGTGCCCAATTTAAAGTTTAAATACAAAATTAATCCGCTGAAATATAAAAAGATAGCTGGATACAGCCATTAATACGAAGAAAAAACTTGTGAGCTATCATTTTTCATATTATATTTGCACCACCTTAAAAGAGGAACATTCCTCCTTAGCTCAGTTGGTTAGAGCATCTGACTGTTAATCAGAGGGTCGCTGGTTCGAGCCCAGCAGGAGGAGCAAAAAGACTTACAGAAATGTGAGTCTTTTTCGGTTTTTATACTTTTCTGTTTTTTCATCTGAACTGTATTTCCCAAAAATCCTGCTCAGTTGGTTAGAGTCCCAAACTTTCGGGATAAATCAGAAAGTCGCCCGCACGTGCGGGATCAGCAGGAGGAGCAAAAAAGACTTACAGAAATGTGAGTCTTTTTCGGTTTTTATACTTTTCTGTTTTTTCATCTGAACTGGGATCAATATTAAAACTTGAGGACTAAGCAAAAAGTTCATACAATCTGCATAAGAAGAATGGGATCAATACCAAAATTTGGAACAAAGCAAAAAAAATCAACCATTAAAGTTTACGAATTTTCTTAAGAAAATATTAGTGATTTGTACCCAAAACAGTCGTTGCTGTTTCAAACATAATAAACTTTCACCACCACACAATATCGAGACTGTTTTTTTCGTTACATTTGCACCTTAATAATCAGAAACAAAAGCTGTTGAAATATTTTAGTTTAAGTAATTTACAGCACGCTTTTTGTTTACGCTAAATGCTTGATGAATCAAATGATGTCTACACAGATTTATAAATATTTTCTTTTTTTATTTTCCCTCTTTACCACAGGCTCTTTCTTTGCACAAACTTCCGTTTCAGGAAAAATTACAGATGCTAAAACCAATAAAGATCTCAGCGGAGTAAGTATTTTTATAAATGATAAAAATGCACCTGTATTCACTACCTCCAGTTCTCAGTTTACAGTAACTTCGGATTCGGTAATATACAAAATCAGATTTGAGCGAAAGAATTACGCCTCCTATGAAATTACATCTGTTGAAAATAATCTTCAGATTAAACTTTCTCCGGAAAAAGAAAGCTCTATCGCAGAGGTGGTCATTCAAAACAGTAAAACAAAATACAAAAACAAGAAAGAAAATCCGGCATACGCCATTATGCAGGAGGTCTGGAAAAGAAAACGAAACAACGGCCTGGAAAAGTTTGACAGCTACACTTACAAAGAGTACGAAAAAATTCAGTTTGATGCGAATAATATCGACAGCGCATTTATGAACCGCAAGGTTTTTAATAAACTTGATTTTATCTTTGATTACGCCGATTCCACTGCCAACGGAACAATGGCTCTTCCAGTTTTTCTCAACGAATCTTTTTACGAAAATTATGGTGTAAACCGCCCCACAAAAAAAACCAAAAAACTTCTCACCGCACAGAAAACTTCCGGATTTCAGGATAATCAGGTAGTAGCAATTACGGCAAAAAACCTCTACCGGGAAATTAATATTTACGACAATACTTTAAACTACTTTGACATAGGATTTCCAAGTCCCGTAGGAACTGATGGGTTCAGCACTTACGACTATCAGCTTAATGACACCGTTAGGATAAGTGGCAGCAAAGCGTACAGAATACGATACGAACCCCGCAGAAAAGACGTTTTGGCTTTTCAGGGCTATCTTTACATTGATACTGAAACGTACGCCGTGGTATCGGCAACCTTGAAATCGACGAACAAAATGAGCGTCAATTTTATAAACTCAATTGCAACGGAACTGGAATATACCAATCCTGATGAGGAAACTTTTCTTCCTAAGAAGGTAATCACACAGATTGAGCTTACCCCTTTTGCTAAAAAGAAAAACTCTAAAAGCTTAATTGCAAAACGTTCTGTAGACTATTCTGCGTATCAGTTTAATCAACCTCTTGCTGATGAAATTTTCACCCGCAAAAAGGAAGAATATGATGATAATTTTGTAGAGAAGAGCGACGAGTTCTGGACCAATGCAAGACCAGATTCTCTTTCGAAACAAGAGAAAGGGGTTTATGAAATGCTGGACAAGCTTCAGCAGACTCCAAAATTCAACCGTATTGTAAAGATTTACGAAACTTTGGCTTCAAGGTATTACAATGTGACGAAAGGCGTAGATTTAGGTCCTATCACCTCTATTTACGGGAAAAATGAAGTGGAAGGAGACAGAATAAGAATAGGGGCAAGAACCTATTTTACGCAAAATGATCCGTGGAGAGTTGAATTTTATAATGCATACGGTTTTAAAGATCAGCAATTCAAATATGGTGTGGAAGGACGATATATGTTTAACCGCGTTAACCGTTTTATGATTGGCGGCGGAACCAAAAGAGATATTACACAGCTTGGGGTGCAGCTTACAACAGAAGACGGCATTTTATCCCGTTCGTTTGCATCCTCAACAGTATTTGCACGTGGCGAAAACGCATCTTTGAGCTCTGTGATCCAAACCAGCTTCTTCACTTCTATTGAACCCTGGAAAAACTTTCAGGTGAGATTTGACGGAACCATGCAGAGCATAAAATCAGCAAATCCTGCAGATTTCAACTTGATGTATTACAGAAATGGTGATTTAAGAAAAACCGTCAACGACTCGCGTGTGACCATCAGTTTAATCGCAAGACCTGGAGCAAAATTCTCCCAAACCGGAGTCGACAGATACGAACACAGCACTTTAGCGCCAACTATTGTTCTGAAATACACACGGGGAATTGAAGGTTTGTTTAACGCAGATTTCAACTACAACAAACTGCAGTTTATGTTTTATAAACCAATGCTGATCGGGAGCTGGGGGAAAACTTTTCTGAATTTTGAGGCAGGGAAAAACTTCGACACGGTGCCGTTGGCTTTGCAGAATATTATCCCGGCTAACCAGAGTTATGGTTTGGTACCCAATACTTTTGCTCAGTTGAATTACTATGAATTTGTGGCAGACACCTACTCTACTCTTCATATTGAGCATCATTTTAACGGAAAAATTCTTTCTTTTATTCCGTTAATTAAGAAATTAAAACTTAGAGAAGTTGCCTTCATCAGAGGAGCTTACGGAACTTTAAGTGACGCTTCCAAAAATATCAATGTTGATAATTTAAAATATTCTGCTCCCGACCAGCAGATTTACTATGAATACGGATTCGGTATCGAAAACATCGGCTTCGGAAACATCAGAATCATCCGTGTAGACTTCAACTGGAGAGGAAATTACCTTGACCGTCCGGATGCCTCCAAATTTGGCATTAAAGCTGGTTTTCAGTTCTATTTTTAAATTACGCAGTACGTTTTTCTTTAATGAGCCGGCTGAACCTTTCACATATTTTACCTATTATGACATTTTATTTTTATCTCTGCTCATAATAATTAATTATTATATTTATTCTAAAAATATTAAGATAAAACTAACCACAATTTTTAAAGGCTTTGTTTTTCTATTTTCTCATGCCTTTAATTTCAAACGAGATAGAACTTCGCAACATTAATCAAAAATTTCAGGTTGTTGATGGATTTAATCTTTTGTACCTATTATGTAAGTTTCCTGTTTTGTGGCTTATTGGAATTATTGAAATATTCTTTCTGCGAAGACAGATATTAAAGGCTTAATTAAGCACCTAATAATTTTCAAGCACAAAAAAATCCTCAACAAAAATGCTGAGGATTGTATTTATAAAACGCTAAATTAAATTATGCGTTCGGCTCAATAGATACGTAAGATCTGTTGTTTGCTTTCTTTCTGAAAACTACTTTACCGTCTACAAGAGCGTGCAAAGTGTGATCTTTACCCATACCAACGTTTTCACCTGGGTGATGTTGAGTACCTCTCTGTCTGATGATGATGTTACCAGCAATAGCGTCTTGTCCACCGAAAATCTTTACACCTAATCTTTTAGAATGAGATTCTCTACCGTTCTTGGAACTACCGACTCCTTTCTTGTGTGCCATTTTATTTTATGGTTTTTTGGTTAAACAATTATTCTGCGCCAGCTTCCTCAGTCTTAGGAGCTTTTTTCGCTTTAGTTTCTTTTTTAGCTCCGTCAAATCCTGTAATACCAGTGATTTTGATCTGAGTTAATGACTGTCTGTGACCGTTCTTTACCTGATAACCTTTTCTTCTTTTCTTTTTGAAAACGATTACTTTATCAGCTTTTACGTGATCAAGGATCTCTGCTTCTACAGTGATTCCGCTTACAGCTGGGGCGCCTACGGTGATTGCTCCGTTTACAGTAAGAAGTACTTTATCGAAAGATACTTTTCCTCCTTTGTCTCCTGCTAAACGGTTTACAAACAGTCTCTGGTCTTGCTCAACTTTATATTGAAGCCCTGCTATTTCTACAATTGCAAACATTGTTTATAAATTTTTAGTTAATTCGAGGTGCAAATGTACTGATTATTTATTGATTAACAATAGGGCTTGACTAAATTTTCTGTTTTTTATGCAAATGATATTCTGTGAAGACAGATATTTACAGCAAACAGTTGAAGAATGATCTGCCGTTCGCTTCTTTACCATACGTCTCAGAAAATAATAATCTATACTTTACAGAAATTTGTACTTTTGAGAAATATTCCACAATAAGATGAACAGAGATCTTTACATCGATTTTGCCAAAGGCTTAGCCACGCTTTCCATTATTTTTATCCACACCGCTTTCTGGTCAGGACAGTTTTATATACAGCCGGAAGTGAGAGTATTCTCCCTCGTGTTTGATGTGGCCTTATTTTATGCATTAAGTGGAATTACATCCGGGTCAAACATTGAAAAAACATTCTACAGACTCCTGAAATTACAGATCACTTACATGATTTTTGTGACGTTGCTTTTCTTTTCAGATTATTTCTTTAAAATTTTCGGACTCACCTTTTTTTCCCTCGAATGGCTGCAGAGCTTCTACTCTACTTTCGGAACAAGATACGCTGCAACAAGCATTTCAACAGTTCCGCAATGGCAAAATTTAGGAAACTGGTATCTGCATTCCTACACCAATGCCGATACATTTCCCGTCGTGATGGGAAGTTTCTGGTATCTGAAAGTCTATTATATCTTAACGGTTTTCGGTGTATTAATTTTAAGATTTTTCCCGAAACACGTCAATTGGTTTATAGGAATCTGTATCGCCCTGACCGTAATTTTCAATCTTTTCCCTGAAATTTATCCGGAAGGACAGGTGGGATACGTTGCTTTTTACATGACCGTTTTCCTTGTTGCCAACAGAATGAAAGGCAAAAAAATCCCTGCAAAGATAATTCCCGCTCTCTACGGAGTGGTAGCCGCAGCCTTAGTTTGGATGTTCCTTTATTATGGGAATGAAATTTTCTTCAAAATAAACAAACAGAAATTCCCACCCAGAACTCCTTATATTATTTGGTCACTGTTTTCACTGACGACACTTTTTGTTTTTTACAACAGACTAAAAATCACAAAGGAAAACTTCGTCACTTACATCGGTAAAAACGCCATTTTCTTTTATTTCGGACAGGGAATCAGTTCTTCTTTAATTTATTTTTTGGTCGTGCCCATGAAAGAAACCATGCCCTGGTGGCTTTTGATGATCATCATTTATGTTTTAAATGTTTTTTTAGCATTTATTATTTCTATCGGATTAAAGAAATTTGATGCTTTGGGATGGAAGATACTTCAATTTTTAAGAATGAAGACTGCTGAGAGGTAAAAACTTTGCGTTTTACAAATCTAAATAATCTTCATTTCCCGGAAGATTTACAATTTTCTCGATGGGATAAATAAACATGTCATCAAAGTCGTTCAGAGCGTTAATCATTTGAAAATGAGAAAACTCCCTGATATTCTGCAACGTAATTTCGGTTTCTTTTATCTTTTTTGTTTTAAGCAGATGCTGGCGCTGAACACCATTTAAAAGATATGTGTTTGGAGTGAACCAGTCTTTTCCTTTTTTAAACAGAAGATTAGAAAAAGAGGTATCTGTGATGTGATTGTTTTTTACGATGATGATTTCTTCAGATTTAGACTTCATTTTCATTCGCTCAAGTTCCTTACGGTCTTCAAATTTGAAAGAATAATCATAACTGTTATTTTCCACAAGCTGAAAACTGTGAATCTCAGGAATCGCATACGGAATCATCTGTGTGCGGATTTTTTTGTCTAAATCATAAACCAGACGCAGTTTGTACAACCCGTCCTCATCGTGTTCCAGATGTTTAAAAATCTTCTGCAGATCAACAGAATCACTCTTCCCGAAATGAGAAAAAGTTTCGTTAATGCGTTTTTGATGAAGATCTGCAAGAAAAATTTTCTGGTCTTCTACTTTTATGCTTTCAATGAATTGGGACATAGATTTTGTTTTTCATTTCTTCGTACTCATCTTCTAATTTGCTCATGTGGGTAATTCCGCCACCACTTTTAAAAAAAAGTTTACCGTTTTCTTTTTCTATAAAACGGATCATCACGCAGCTGTCGAGATTTTCACCATCAAACCAGCCGCAGACTCCTGTGTAAAAGCCTCTGTCAAAACCTTCTGCTTCCAGAATAATTTCCAGTGTTCTGGGTTTTGGTGCTCCTAAAATTGAACCTGCCGGAAGAATTTTCTCTAATAAACTTCCTGTTTTACCTCTGAATTCAGGTTTTACCGTTCCCGAAATTTCGGAACTCATGGCATAAAGATCTTTCTGTTTGGTCTTTAAAAAATCAATAAACTGAAATTTATTCACCTTCACATCATCAGCAACCATGCTTAAATCATTTCTTAAAAGATCCACAACGGTGTAATGCTCGGCTTTCTCTTTAGGATCATTCTTCAAAACTTCCGCGGCATTATCCAAAGACGCATCAATAGTACCTTTCATCGGATAAGTGAATATCCTGTCACCCTGTATTCTGACGAAAGTTTCAGGAGAAAAAAATACGAAAAAATCTTTAAATAACACTTTATATTTAGCCTGAGAATGACAGAAAATTTCCTCTAAAGTAAGATTGGTTTCTATTTCTGTTTTTCTGGTATAATTGGTTAAATAAGAGTTTCCTGATTTTAAATTATTCTGTACCTCATCAAAACCTTTTTTAAAAGATTCTAAGCTTTCCGGAAAGGTTTTTAAAGTAATTATTTTTTTAAATTCATCCTTTGCCCCAGCATTTGAAAATATTTGAAAATCAATCAATAAACCCGAATTTTCAAGTTCTTTTTCAGTAAAAACCAAAACCTGTTTGCAGAGAAAATCAGTCATGAAAAAAAACGGAACTTTCTTTTGCGAAAGCTCGTCCATTCTTTTAAAATTTGGATGATTTGCCAAAAACATTCCGCAAAAGTAGTTATTGATGTTTACTTTTGCATAAATTTTTTCATAATGCAACAACAATATCCCCAAAAAGCGGGAATCGACCTTATTTTAAAACAGGCTTTCTCCTACTGGAGTAAAACTTTTGGCCTACAGCTGATGTTCTCGATTATTTATTTCGGGATTTATCTATCTGTATTTTATTATCTTGGAGTAAAATATGAAGTTATCGAAAGTTTTCAGACTGCGTTTTCAGAATATCAACAGGAGGGACAGAGCGGTTTGGAAGATTTTCAGACGGAAATTGCAACTATTGCAGATACTGAAGGATTTCAGTATTTTATCTTCGGAATGATGGCGGTGAGAATCTTTCTTTACCCTTTAAATATCGGCTTTTACCAGATTTATAAGAAGATGGATTTGAATGAAGAAGTGGGTTTGAATGATTTGTTTGCGGGATATATCGGCATTAATTTTTTTAAATTTCTCAGCTTTTACATTTTCTGGATTTTCCTGTATACCATTATCGGAAGAACTTTAATTCTACCTGTTTTTTGGGTAATGATCACCATTTTTGCTGCGCCACTGATGTTTTTTGAAAACAAAAGAATTATGGAAATCATTGCAATCGGCTGGAAGGCTCTGAAAACTAATTTTCTGGAAATCCTGATCTGTATTTTTGTTGCTCTGATTTTCTCTTATGCAGGATTTCTGTTGTTTTTTATAGGCTTTCTTTTCACTTTTCCGTTCTGGAATGCTATGATTTACGCACTTTACAAAAACGTTTTGGAACAAAATATAAAAGAAGAAGAAAGAGTTTAATATTTTTTGTGGTTAAAATAAATTATATTTGATTAACCATAAAAATTTAATGAATGACTTCTCAATTTGACGAATTTGACCAACAGGGAAAAAATCCCGAAAGGAACGCAGGATCTATTATTTCGCACGCTTTCGAAATGTACAAAGGCGTTTTTCTGTACGGCTTTGTAATTATGATTATTACATTCATAGCAGATTATCTGCTGCAGATACTTACAGGCTTCAGTGTATGGAGCCATGCCGAAAGTTTCAGGGATCTGGATGACGCTGAAGGAATGCTCTGGAGAAATTCTAACGTCAGATTTTATTATTCATCTACCGGTTTGCTGAATATTGTACTTACTCCACTCTATTTAGGGTTGATTTATGTTACCAATAAATTTAACAACAAACAACAGATTGAGTTCACCGATATATTTATAGGGTACCGCCAGAATCTTGCACAGACACTGCTTTACGGGTTGATTACCACCATTATTTTCTACATTTCTCTGGCGATGTGCGGTTTTCCGTTTTTATTTGTTTTTCCGCTGTTTATTCTGGGACTTCCGATGCTTTTATTTGAAAATTTATCTGCAACAGATGCAATAGGCAAGGCCTTTAATATAGCCAAACAGGATTACGGCGTTTTTCTGGGAGTGGGCATTTTGGGCGGTCTTTTAAGCATCTCCGGACTTATACTTTGTTGCATTGGTATAATTTTTACTATTCCCTTCATCTATGTTGTCATGTATTCTGCTTACTGTGCGTATTGTGGGAAACCAAGGCAGCTTTAATTAAAATTAAAAGCCATGAATAAAGATCAACAAATTAGTGAAGTAAAGATTAAACAGTTTTTTTTATTGGCAATCATTCTCATCATGGTTGCTTTAATTTGTTTTCATCTTGCCCTTTTTATTCCCTCTGTTTTAGGTGCAATCACCATTTACGTGGTGTGCAGAAAATACAATTTTTATCTGCAGGAAGAACGGAAATGGAAACCCTGGGCCGCTTCCATCACTCTCATTGTGGCAAGTCTCATTGTCATTGTTCTTCCGGTTTATTTCATTGCCGATCTTTTGATTGATAAACTTGGCAACGCACAGGCTTACATGGAGAAATTTAATGTTTTCGTTGATAAAATTCATGATTTTGTATATGCCAAAACCAATATAGACCTGCTAAGTAAAGAAAATATGACCAAGCTGAAAGGGGCGGCAGGAAAATTTTCTACATCTGCACTCAGTGGCACTTTCAATACACTGACGATTATATTCTCAATGTATTTTATCCTATACTTTATGTTTGACAGACCAAGGTTGTTCGAAAGAATTTTAGCCTCATCAGCACCTCTCAAAAGATCAAATGTTTCTTTGATTGGCGAAAAAATGCGTAAACTGATCATGGCGAATGCCATAGGAATACCTGTAGTTGCTTTGGGACAGGGCATTGTGGCGTTAATTGGATATATCATATTCGGAGCGCCAAGTCCGGTACTTTTATTTGCTCTGACGGCGGCAGCATCGATGATTCCGGTGGTAGGTGCGGCCATTATTTATCTTCCCATCGTAATTTTTATGATTGCGGAAGGGAATACAGGAGCCGGTTTAGGATTACTGGCATACTGCGCAATCATTGTAGGAATTACGGATAATCTTTTGAGATTTACACTGCTTAAAAAATTAGAAGACATCCATCCGCTGAATACCGTTTTTGGAATTATCATGGGAATGAATCTTTTCGGATTTATGGGTTTGATATTCGGGCCGATTATGGTGTCACTTACTTTACTTTTGATACAGGTTTACAGAAATGAATTTTCTGACGACGACAGCAAAGAAATCGTGATGCCGGATAAAGATCAGGAGCTTGAAAACAAAATTGATTTAATAGTTTAAATGGAAGGACTGAGACCTGAAATACTTCAGGAAATATGTGTGGTAAAAATGCCGTTTGGAAAATACAAAGGAACTGTACTGGCAGATATTCCCGTCAATTATCTCGAATGGATGCACAAAAAAGGGATGCCCGCCGGAAAACTCGGGATGCAGCTGTCTACAGTTTATGAGATCAAGATCAATGGTTTAACAGAATTGCTGAGACCGCTGAGGAATTAATTAGATTCGTTCACAATTATTTCCGACCTTTGCAGAATATTTTTTTTAGCCTCAATGAAAGTATCAAAAAAAGTAAACGCTGCCAGACGGTCTCTAATGAGAGGTCTTACCAAAAATGTAGGAAAATCTCAGGCTGGAGCATTTGTACAGAAAAATATTACGATAAAAAAAATACTGATTTCCAGACCTAATCACAGGCTTGGAAATTTGTTGTTATTATCCCCACTGGTACAGGAAGTGAGCGAAACTTTTCCCAATGCCAAAATAGATCTTTTTGTGAAGGGTGGCATTACGCCCATCATTTACAAAAATTACAGAAACATAGACCGGATTATTCAGCTTCCTAAAAAACCTTTCAGCAGCCTGTTGCAGTATGTAAAAGGCTGGGCTACGCTTAAAAGCAGAAAATATGATCTTGTAATCAACGCAAGCTACGGCTCTTCATCCGGAAAATTATCTACTTCTACGGCAAGGGGAGAGTACAAAGTTTTTGGAGAGACAACTGCAGAACTTCAGTCTAAATTTTCAGACTACCGCCATGCCGCAAAAAACTCCATCTACAGCCTCAGAAATTTTCTTACAAACTTAGGCATCAACAGATTTACCGCAAAGATTCCTGACTTGGATATCAAACTGGATCAGAAAGAAATTGAGGAAGGCAAAAGAAAACTGCAGGATCTTGTGAAAAATGACAAAAAATCAATCTGTCTTTTCACAAACGCCACAGGAGCAAAATGCTATTCTGAAGAATGGTGGAACGCCTTCTACGAAAAGCTCAAAAATGCTTTTCCAAATTATAATATTGTAGAACTTTTACCGGTAGAAAATATTTCTAAAATTAATTTCAGAGCACCCTCTTTTTACAGCAAAGACATCCGCGAAATGGGCGGTTTTATTACCAATTGCGAAGTTTTTATAGCTGCAGATAATGGTGTGATGCATTTGGCAAGTGCTGTTAATACTCCTACCGTTGGCCTTTTTATGGTTACCGAAGAGGAAGTTTATAAACCTTACAATAAAGGAAGTTTTTCTGTAAATACCAATGAGCGTTCTACCGACGAAATTATTGGTTTCCTAAAGGAAATTCTTTAATACAAACCAAATAAACGTGTCTTTATGAAGAGTTTTTATGCCGAAGGTTTTCAGCGTCTTGAAACGAAAGTTGCCCGTATTTTAAATAATTTTAAAAACGAAGGAATACTCATTGGTCCCGGAAGCAGAAATGTGGTAAAAGTGATTGATATAGATGGGGAAAAATTTAATTTCAAATCTTTTAAACAGCATAATGTTGTCAACAGACACGTCTATAAATATTACAGAAAATCGAAAGCAAAGCGCTCTTTTGAATACGCTCAGATGCTGTTACAAAAAGGCTTCCATACACCGGAACCTGTAGCCTACATAGAAAATTTTGATCTTTGGGGTCTCACTTCAAGCTATTACATCAGCAGACAGCTGGAAGAATCCCCTACCTTGATGGAAGTTATTGTAAATCATAATTTTCCGGATCGTGAAAACGTAATCCGTGAGTATGCAGACCTGATGTTCAGGCTTCATAATCATGGTTTTGAATTCCGGGATAATGCTCCGGGAAATTTTATTATTAAAAAAGAGAACAACGCCAGCCATTTTTATATGGTTGACCTTAACCGTATGAGCTTTCACTCTGAAATGAATTTAGACAAAAGGCTTAATAATTTTGCACGCTTAACTTCAGACAATCAGGTTATTAGAGTAATTAGTGACGAGTACGCAAAACTTTCAGATTCGTCTCCAGAATACTGTTACAGCAAAATTACGGGAGCAATCAACAAAATGGTCCGCAAAAGGAAAATGAAAAAAATTCTGAAGTTTTACAAATTTTTACTCCCAAAACGTTAGTTTTTTAAAGCCTCAATTTCATCACGCAGTTTTGCAGCTTTGATGAAGTCTAAATTCTTCGCAGCAGCTTCCATTTCTTTCTGTTTCTGTGAAACAATTTTTGCCACATCTTCGGTAGAATAACTGGCTTTTGTCTCAGCCACTTTCTGGGTGATTTCTTTCTGAGTATATTTTTCGTCAGGGAAATCTTTGCTTCTTCCCACCAGATTTTCAGAAATCTTTTTATTTAAAGCGGTAGGAACTTTACCGTGTTCCTGATTATATGCGATCTGTTTTGCACGGCGGTACTCGGTTTCATCCAAAGTTGCCTGCATCGATTTGGTGATTTTATCGGCATACATAATGGCTCTTCCGTTAATGTTTCTCGCAGCACGACCCACGGTTTGAATCATCGATCTTCGGCTTCGCAGCATTCCTTCTTTATCAGCATCCAGAATAGCAACTAAAGAAACTTCAGGCAAATCTAAACCTTCTCTCAATAAATTTACACCAATCAGTACATCGAAAAGTCCTACACGAAGGTCATGCATAATCTGAATACGCTCCAGAGTTTCTACATCTGAGTGAATATATCTTGTTCTGATCCCGAATTTTGTGAAATACTTGGTCAGTTCTTCCGCCATCTTTTTGGTTAAAGTGGTGACCAGAGTTCTTTCATCAATTTCCGCCCTTTTGTTGATTTCCTCCATCAGATCATCAATCTGATTAATGGATGGCCGTACTTCAATAATCGGATCTAAAAGTCCTGTAGGACGGATAATCTGTTCAATATATTCTCCACCGGTTTTCTCTAATTCATAGTCTGCCGGAGTAGCCGAAACATAAATAACCTGATTTTGAATCGCTTCAAATTCTTCAAACTTTAACGGTCGGTTATCCATTGCAGCGGGAAGTCGGAAACCATAATCTACCAGTGCCTCTTTACGGCTTCTGTCGCCACCGTACATGGCATGAACCTGCGGAACGGTAACGTGGCTTTCGTCAATCACCATCAGAAAATCTTTCGGGAAATAGTCCAGCAGACAGAAGGGTCTGGAACCTGGAATTCTACCGTCCAGATAACGGGAGTAGTTCTCAATCCCTGAGCAGTAGCCTAATTCTTTAATCATTTCAAGATCGAGTTCTGTTCTTTCCTGAAGTCTTTTGGCTTCCAAAGGTTTTTCAATCGTCGAGAAAAAATCTACCTGCTTCACCAGATCATCCTGAATCTCTCTAATCGCACCGTTCAGAGTGTCTTTTGTGGTTACAAAAAGATTGGCGGGATAAATCTGAATCGTTTCAAAATTAGACGTTACGTTTCCCGAAACAGGATCAAAACTCTGAATTTTCTCAATTTCATCACCAAAAAACTGAATTCTGATTCCATTATCAGCATACGCCGGATACACATCAATCACATCCCCTTTCACTCTGAACGTCCCCCTTTTAAAGTCTCCTAATGTTCTGGAATACAATGCATTAACCAATGCATGCAAAAGTGCGGTTCTGGTTGTTTTCTCTCCGATCTGTAATGAAATTAAAGATTTATGAAATTCAGAAGGGTTCCCGACACCGTAAATACATGATACTGAGGCAACAATCAAAATATCTCTTCTCCCGGAAAGCAAACTGGCAATCGCAGAAAGTCGCAGTTTTTCAACTTCTTCGTTGATGCTCAAATCTTTCTCAATGTAAGTTCCTGAGCTTGCAATGTAAGCTTCCGGTTGATAGTAATCATAGTAGCTCACAAAATATTCAACAGCATTTTCCGGGAAGAATTCTTTAAACTCCATGAAAAGCTGGGCTGCCAAAGTTTTGTTATGTGCCAAAACAAGGGTTGGTCGCTGAACATTATTCACAACATTGGCAACGGTAAACGTTTTACCAGAACCGGTAACTCCTAGAAGCGTCTGATATTTTTCACCGATTTCAACGCCACCTGTCAGTTTCTCTATTGCTGTAGGCTGATCTCCTGTAGGTTTATATTCTGATTGAAGTTTGAATTGCATAGAACAAATTTAGGAAATAAATGTTTGAGGAGAATAGGGCGGAGGTCATAATTTACAATTTGCTTTCAACATGCGCCGTCAATAAAAAAAGCGTCCCGAAAAAAATCAAAACGCTTTAAAAATCATAAATTTCTCAAACCTTTCAGAAGAAATTTTTTATTTGATTCATGGCAGGAATCACTGACAGCGATAGTAAGATGATTTTTTCCAATGATGCTGTCGCTGTAAACAAAGCCTTTCTTTCTTTTTTTATTATCAATCAAAACGTAATATTCTGTGTTAATGTATCTGTCGTCGCCGTAGAAAAGAATATTTTTGAATTTCGGTTTTTTCTTATTTAATTTTTTAAAATCTACTTCATTTGAGGCAAATTTGAAACCTCCAAAACTCACGTATTTCAATTTCAAACTGTCATTACTCATGCAGAGATACTGCTGGTCTTCGTAGCAATAGGCTTTTGTATTGTATTTTGAGTAATTACTGAAGTGATTTCCGGAGCAGCTGTAGAACAGTAAGCTTAGAATTATAAGAAAGGCGTACGATTTCATACAGATGTTATTTTGCAGGTGAGTTTTTGGCGAACTGCATTTTCAAAGGTAGTTTAAAAACAGTTTTTACATTTTTGCCATTATCTTTGGCTGGTTTCCAGACTTTAGTGTTTGTTGCCAATTTTACAGTCCGTACAGCTTCAGTATTGAATGCTGTATCTTCGCCATCTGCCATTACATCTGTGGTCTTACCATTCTCGTCAACTGAAATAAATATTGATGTTGAAATAATTCCTGTCTTTTTATCGAAAAGTGACGAATCAAAGTTTTCTGCAATCTTTACTCTTAAATCATGTATTCCTCCCGGAAAATCTGCCTGCACAAAATTTGCCGAAGGAGGTGGAGGTGGTGGGATAGTTTTGGTCTCCGAAAAATCTTCAACAATTGTCTTTGTTATTTTCTCTTTTTTCGGTTGAGAAACTTTTGCATCTTTATTTTTTTTAGGCGAAATGGTGTCGTTCTTCACCCATTGTTTATATTCTGCCATATCAACTTTGAATGATACAGTAATATTTTTTGCAGCGTTATATTTTTTTGCAAATGCTTTTGTGTATAAAACTACTCCATAATCATATTTTCCATAATCAGGATTTGTGGGAATAACCTTTAAAATATATATATGATAAAAATCTGTGTTTTTATAATTTTTCAGGACTTTATTTTCAACCAATTTCCCGTCAATTTCTATGTTATAGCGGGAACTCATAAATTTCTTTATTTGATTTGCGGTTGGTACTTCTCTGTTGATTTCTGTATATTTCACCCAAATCGGCGCCTGGATTAAATCTGTAGAATTAAAATTATCAAATAAGTCAGCCAGCTTCACCTGCACTTCCCGAGGAACTTCTTTAGTAAATTTTTCATGATCCCGATTCTTTATTAAGGGTTCATATCTTTCGATTATTTTAATAAATTCTTTGTAAGCCTCCGAATGGTTTAGTGATGGTTTTGTTGCATTACTTTTGATTCCGTAATCATTTTTGAGATCACCAATATTACTTCCATAAACTTTCTCAGCAAATACAAACACCGCAATTGCAAATACGGGAATCGACAAGAATTTTTTTGCCTTAGCAAATTTTGAATTTTGTTTTGTCATCATAATAAATCGTTTTTTAGTATTGTTAAAATTAAACTGATGGGTCAGAGAAAGATTTTGTTGCTTCAAAACTTCCTGTAAAATCAGTTCCTGGTAGTTTTTAATGTCAGTGTTTTTGGTGATTACTCTTTCGTCAGCGAGAAATTCGTGGTTGTTGACCATCGCATTTTTGTAGAAGTAAAAAATCGGATTGAGCCACAGAATAGATTTTAGAATTTCAATAAAAATAAGATCGAGCGAATGTTTTTGTCGAATATGAATGTCTTCGTGCAGAAAAACACGTTCATCAATACCAGAACTTTTGAATGACTTTTCTGAAATATAAATCGTATTCCAAAAGCTGAATGGTGCGAGATCCTGCTTTAGAAAGACAACGTTTCTGCTCTTATAAATTATTTTTCTTCCCTTTAAATTTTTAATTTTTAAAACTGAAAAAATAAATTTAAACAGGAAAATTAAAGCAATAAGACAATAAATAACCAAAAGAATTTCAGTAAAATCAAAGCTTTTTTCTTCAAGAATTTGTCCTGTTAAAATCTGTTGAGATATTTCCTGTTCGATCAGTAAGGTTGGTTTCTCTTCATTGAATTCCGGCAGTTCAATAGTCACAAACGGAATGATAAGCGAAAAAACAACCGAAAAAATCAGATAAAAACGATTAAAAACAAAAGTCTTCTCTTTCGACAAAAACCAATGGTACAATCCGAGTAAAATTCCTGAGCAGATTATGATTTTTAAAACTAAAGATTCCATAATTATTTTTTTATCTGTTGATCAATGATGTCCCGGAGTTCCTTCAAATCTTTCTGCGTCAGTTTGGAATTTGACGTAAAGAATGAAGCAAACTGTGTAACTGATGAATTGAAAAAGCGCTCAATCATAGTGGTCATTTCATCCTTAAAGTAATCGCTTTTTGCCACTTTCGGAAAATATTGTCTTGAGTTTCCGTACAGCGTAAAGCCCACCAGATCTTTGTTCTGCATTCTTTTCAAAAGTGTTGCTACAGTTGTTGTAGCAGGTTTCGGAGTGTCATAAGCTTCAAGAATTTCTTTCATAAAAGCTTTCTCTTTTTCCCAGAGAATTTCCATCAATGTTTTCTCGGAATCAGTCAGTTTTATTTCATTCATATTCTACAAGTTTATATTTTGTTCTACAAATGTAGAGTAAAATTTTAATTGAACAAATTTTTATGGCATTATTTTTCGTCTTTACCAGACTACACTTTAAAAATTAATTATGAATAAGATTCTATTACCCATTTTGTTAGCTTCTGCTACCACTATCGTTTCGTGCCAGGGAAAGGGCAAACCCAGCGAACCATCGGCAAAAGAAGAAAAAGCAAACACGAATTATAAACCGGCTTTCGCAGGCCAAACACGGATAGCTCCCGTAAAAACCACTACACCTTACAACGTAGAAATTCTCAATACCTCACTCGGAAAACCATGGGGAATCATCAATCTTCCTGACGGTCGGTTTTTAATTACCGAAAAATCAGGATTCATCAACGTAGTTTCGGCGGACGGAAAAACAGTTTCCAAAATCGAAGGTTTCCCAAAAGTGGATGATAAAGGTCAGGGCGGAATGCTTGATGTAGCTTTAGATCCGGATTTTAAAACAAATCAGATGATTTATTTCTGTTTTTCTGAACCTTATGAAGATGGAAATCACACTGCGGTTGCCAAAGGAAAATTATCTGCAGACCTCAAAAATATTTCTGAAGTAAAAGTCATCTTCAGAGCAACACCAACTTACGATGGCGATAAACATTACGGTAGCCGTCTTCAGTTTGACAAAGACGGAAATTTATTTGTGAGCACCGGAGAAAGATCAGATAAAGAAACCAGAGTTTATGCTCAGAAAACAGATAATTATTTAGGTAAAATTCTAAAAATTACCAAAGACGGAAAACCTGCCGAGGGAAATCCATTTATTGGAAAAGCCGGTTACAAACCAGAAATCTACGCATTCGGAATCCGCAGTCCTCAGGGTTTGGCTTTGGATGAAAAAGGACAACTGTGGGATATTGAAATGGGACCGAGAGGTGGCGACGAAATCAATCTCATCCAGCCCGGAAAAAATTACGGCTGGGGCGATGTAACGTATGGAATTGAATACAACGGCGATAAAATCAACAACGGAACAACCCAAAAAGCAGGAACTGAACAGCCTGTTTATTACTGGGATCCTGTAGTTTCGCCAAGTGGCGTAACTTTCTACACCGGAAATATTGAAGAATGGAAAAACAACCTCTTCATCGGATGTCTGAGCGGACAGCACATCAACAGAATTGTTTTGAAGGATAACAAAGTGGTAGGTGAAGAGCGTCTGCTTTTAGATCAGAAAGAAAGATTCAGAGATGTCTTGAGTGGTATGGATGGAAATCTTTATGGAGTGACCGATAGTGGAAAATTGTATAAGATATCGAAGAAATAGATTGCAATCAGATAAAAAATATGGCTGAATCTGTTGATTCAGCCATATTTTAATTTATTTTAAAAACTATTAACTATTCTGTTCAAACCTTCTTCCAAAATCTCCTGCGAAGTTGAAAAACAAATTCTCACATGTCCTTCCGCACCTTTGCCAAACCAACGTTCCGAGCCTGGAACAATAGCGACTTTGCCTTGTGTTAAAACGTGTTGGGCAAATTCATCACTCGACATTCCGTTTTCTATTTTTGGGAAAATAACGAAAGTAGCTTCAGGTAAGTTTGGGGTTAAAATTCCTGAGTTTTTCAGTTTACTATAAGCGAAATCTCTGTTGCTTTGAAGATGAGAAAGGAAGTCATTAAACCACGGTTTAGCTTTATCAATCGCAACACTTGCGGCAATCTGAGATAAAGTTGAAACCCCTTCAATCGTTGAATTAAACTGAGATTTTTCTGTAAAATCATCCAAAAGATCCTGATCGTTGCACAAAACAGCACCAATTCTTAAACCTGCAATTCCAAAAGATTTTGAGAAACCGAAAACGGTGAAACTTTTCTTTTTTGCTGCTTCAGAAACGGATGAATAAGTGTTGAATTCTTTTTTATCGTAAACAATATCGCTCCAGATTTCGTCGCTCATTACCCAAAGGTCGTGCGCCGCGGCGATTTCGGAAATTTTAATCAGAATTTCTTTAGAATAAACGCGACCAACCGGATTGTGCGGGTTGCAGATGCTGATCATTTTGGTTTTAGGATCAATCAAAGAAACCAACATTTCAAGATCAATGTCTCCGGTTTTAGAATCTACTGCACAGAGTTTTATATTTCCACCTACAGCATCAACGGTTTTCTTGAATAAAAAATCTACCGGATCAAAAATAATGGCTTCATCACCAGGATTCAAAACATAGTTGGCCACCATGTACATTCCCATCGCCGCACTGTTGACAGCCAGAACATTTTCATGAGTGAAATTTCCGTTTTTGCCGCTGTTAAAATGTTCGGAAACACTTTTTCTAAACTCGGGCAAACCTGAAAAAGGACCGTAACTTAAATATCCATCTTTTATATATTCAATAATTCCCTGCTCTATCACAGGCGACATTCTGAAGTCTGGATCTGCTGCCGTTAAAGGAATAATTCCGTCTTCCAGAGTTGCCCATCTGCCGTTGTAGGCCTTTCGTTTCAGGGCTTCGAAGTTGATATCGTTGTTTGTAAACATTGCTTATTTGTATGAAATGGGTAAAGTATTTTTGGGCTGCTCGCTCAGTGGTAAAAGAAACTGGTTCAATAAAATTCTGCCGTTGTTGATGTGAATGTCAATTTCAGGTCTTCTTTCTTCTTCATATTTTCTGAAGATTTCTTCAAGGTTGTTACCTTCCTTTAAAAGATTGGTCAAAGTGAAAGAATCTTTCAGTGCAGAAGTTACTCCCTGACTTGTAAAAGGAATCAGCGGATGAGCAGAATCACCTATAAATACTACGTTCTGATGGTAGAACGGATTCAGTTTTTCCAGTTCGTAAACGCGCCAGATGTGTGCATTTTCGTAGCTTGATCTTTCAATAATTGATGTTAAAAGTTCATTCCAGTCGCCAAAATTATCAAGCATAAACTGTTTTATAGATTCGGCATCATAATCTTCGCTGATGAAGTATTTGGTGATGTCAAACTGGCAATACCAAAGGATTTTCGTTGAAGAAAGTTTTAATACTCCGAAAGTCAAACCTCCTTTTTCGTGGTGAAATTTGAGGAAATTACTTTCAATCTGGCTTGCAAGTTCCTCGTCTTCAATGATATTTACCACTTCGTTTTCCAGAACAGCATTCATGGTTTCGTCCTGAAATATTTTTCTTCTGATTCTGCTCCGCGAGCCGTCTGACGCGACTACGATATCAGCTTCTATTGTGTTGTTTTCATCAATTTCAATCTGTGCTTTTCCGCTTTCAAAACCTGTCAGTCCGATGGTTGTTTTGTAGGAAATTTTATCTGATGGAATTTCGTTTGCCAGAATTTCAATCAAAGCACTTCTGGAAACCACAAAAACATCATCCAGTTCTTTTTCAGACATGATTTCGCCTGCCTGATTGTAGTGAATGTATTTTTTAAGAAAACTTCCTCTTTTATAAAGCTCTTCGATGTTGATGATGTTTGAGAGAAACTCAATTCCCTCTTTTGGAAGGATAAAACCGTGACCTTTGAGGTCATTCTGTGTGCGTCTTTCGTAGAGATGATAGTCAATATTATTTTTTTCAAGATAATTTGCCATGCTCAAACCGGAAACTCCGGCTCCAATGATTGCAACTTTGCTCATCTTTTTTGATTTTATTGTATAGTTAGTTTTTATTTAAATTAAATTCTAAATTGCTGTAAATCATTTATTTTAAACAAATAATTTCGCTTTGGAGACTTTGTGATTTTTGGAGAAAAATTTTTATTGAATTAAAATAATTTCAATAAAAAAACTAATATCAGAAAGATATTTTGATAGAATGAATAAGACTATTCCGGAGCCTTAAAAACATTGTCATCAGAGTGAAAACCTGCCACACCACCACTCACGGCAAATTTCATTGCTGTAGCTGCACTCATCCCCACTACGGGTTTGATGTTTTTTTCTTCAGTGACGATCACCCAGCCCGAAATGGCGTAAGAATGGGGAAGATAGACGGCAACAAAATTTTCTTTTTGTACGACCTCCATTTCTCTTTGAGTTAAAAAGCCTATTCTCCAGATTTCCGGATTTTCATTGGTTTTTACCCAAACCGGATCGCTGAATTTCTTTTTATCACCCACAAATGAAGACATCACATCTTTCGTTGGCGAATAAATATGTTTGATACCGGGGATTTTCTCTAAAAGTCTGTCTATGGAATCAACAAAAAACCTTCCTACTACAAACTTATTTCCTAAGTAACCGAGTAAAGATGTAAAAAAAAGCACCGATATGAAGACCAGCCCAGGAATCTGCCTCGCCACCGAAGGAATAATATTGTCAATAGACGTGATTACCGACCAGATGACGTAAATCGTTAACCCAATGGGACCAATAATAATCAATCCCTGAAAAAAGTTTTTCAGGAAAATATTGGTTAGGGTTTCAAAAGTCGGTTTTTTCAAATTTTTATTCTGTTATCCGTGGATGCTTTCTTTGTTTCCGTAAGATTTTATTATTTTAGCTTCGTATTCCAGCCACTCTTCCCAGCGGGCATTTACCTGGCCTGGATCTCCCAGTTCCCTTGCAAAACCAATAAATGTGGTGTAATGATTGGCTTCTGAAATCATCAGGTCTCTGTAAAATATTTTCAGTTCTTCGTCTTTGATATTTTCGGTTAACACCTTAAAACGCTCGCAGCTTCTTGCTTCAATCATCGCTGCAAAAAGCATTTTATCAACAATTAAAGTATCTCTGTGACCACCTTTCTGAATAAAATTGACCAGTTCGTTCACATAATCATCTTTTCTTGTGCGTCCGAAAGTGTAGCCGCGGCTTTTAATAATCTCCAAAACCTGCCCAAAATGTTCAAGCTCTTCCTGTGCAATCTTTAAAAGTTCTGTCACAATATCTGGTCTTTCCGGCAACATCGTGATCAGCCCGATAGCGTTGGTAGCGGCCTTCTGCTCACACCATGCATGATCGGTCAAAATTTCCTGAAGGTTTCCCTCTGCAATATTTGCCCACCGTGGGTCGGTAGGAAGTTTCAGCTTAAACATGACTTAAAAAATTTTGGTAAATTTAAAATAATTTGAGATAAGATAAGGAATTTTATTTTGCTGGATAAATTTTTGAAAAGTCTCAGATTATATTTTAAATATTCTGCCTATAAACGGTAAATTCCTGTATTATTAAATATTAGGTCAACTACAAAGATTTAAAATACGTCTTCAAAATCTCTGCGTTGCTTTTCCCCGCAGTCACTACTTCCAGAATTTTGGGCTGGATGTCAGCTTTAAAGAAGTTCTCCATCACACGGTCAAGCGTCATTTCATCTTCTACTTTCGTGTATGAGAATCCGAAGTGTTTGGCTAAAAACTCTACATTTTTGTGGTGTTTTGTGGCGATAAACTCATCCACCGTATTCGAGTTGGCATTGCCCGGTCCCGGAATGATTTTAAAGATATTCCCTTCCCCGTTGTTGAAAATTATAATTCTCGTAAATGGCGGAATATACTGGTTCCAAAGGCCATTAACATCGTACATGAAACTCAGATCTCCGGTAAGCAGAAGCGTTGGTTTTTCATTTTTAATGGCAAAGCCCATTGCTGTGGAAGTACTTCCGTCGATGCCGCTCGTACCGCGGTTGCAGTAGATCCTCCTCTTTCCGAAATCAAACAGCTGGGCATAACGAATCGCTGAAGAATTGCTGAAATGTATGTTGTAATTCTCCGGCACGCTGTGCGAAACTTTGTTGAAAAAATAAAAATCTGAATACTCAGCCAAATTAAGAAACTGCTCGTGTTTCAAATCTTTTTTATCCCTTAAAACATCCCAAAGATTGTAAAAAGGTTTCGGCTCGAGTGTTGCAAAATTCAAAAGTTTTGCAAAGAACAGTTCAGGCTTAACCTCAATTTTCTGCGTCAGAGCAAAATAAGTGTCGGGTTGCCAAACCTCATCCAGGTGCCAGTGCTGTTTTGGATGCGCGCTTCTTAAAAACTGTTTTACCCTTTTTGAAACAACATTCTGCCCTACGGTAATCAAAAGATCGGGAGCATATTGTCTGTAATCTTCTTCTGTAAATCCGGTAATGTATCTGTCGATATGTTTAAAAAACTTTTCGTGATAAAGATTGGAATTTGTTTCGCACAAAACGACAACCGTATGGTTTTTCACCAGTTGAGTCAGTTGATTTTCAAGTTCGGCGCTGTAGTCTCTCGTTCCCACCAAAATCATAATTCGCTGCGACGTATTCCAGTCGGCAGTGAGATTGGATGGCATTTCATACTCTCTCTGGCGGATCGTATGCTCTACGGAAGGAAAAGTTGGCAATTCTGAAACCAGTTCGTACAAAGGTTCTTCCAAAGGAATATTAATATGAACCGGACCTCTTTTTTCAAAACAAAGTTCGATGGCTTTCTTGATTGTTTCGGAATTCAAATTTTCTGCATCGTCTTTGGAATCTTCAAGAAGCTGAAAATCCCCGTAAGAATGCTGATGAAAAAGATTATTCTGGCGAATGGTCTGTCCGTCAAAAATATCGGTATAATCTGTCGGACGGTCAGCCGTTAAAATCAGTAAAGGCGTATTTGAATAAAAAGCTTCCGTTACCGCAGGATAATAATTGGCAGCAGCCGAACCACTTGTACAGGTGATCACCACGGGTTTTTTCTCGGTCATCGCCATTCCCATTCCTACAAACGCGGCACTTCTTTCATCAACAATCGAGAAACAGTTGAAGCGGTCAATTTCAGAAAAATGAATCGCCAAAGGAGCGTTTCTCGATCCCGGCGAAATGATAATATCTGAAATTCCGTACTGCTGAAGAAGATGTGCAAGAATCTGCACACTGCGTTTAGAAGAATATTTTTTCATAAAGCAAAATTAATTGTTTTTATTGGTTTGCTAAACTTTTGTACATTGTAATGATAAAATTCAAACAAAAAATTTCACAAGACACAATACAATGATAATAATCGCAATTTTACTTCATATTTTAGGAAATTGCCTCCCAAAGTGGCTTGTATCCAAAGTAAAACACAATAATCATATTTTGAAATTATCGGGATTGGTTTTTGATTTTTTCATAGCATTTTTAGTACTTTTTTTAATTCATTTACTATCTCCAAAAGCTCATTACATTGATAACAAAGACGCAATATATGGTTTAGAATTTAATCAAACCATGCAACAGTTAGGATTTAAAAATGAAGATAAAATTATCTCAGTGAACAATCAGCCAGTAAAAGACATTCGAAAAATCAATGTGGACATTTTAATGAATTCTAATTCTGAGATTAAAATTAAAAGAAATGGCACTTTCAAAGAACTAAAAATAACCTACACTGATGTAGCGAAGATTCTTCAATCAGAAGGAACACCAATAAAAGATATATTCAAACCGACTCCCGAAGAAAAGAATGCTCAAGAAATAAAACAAACACAGGAAAAATTCAGCTTCGGAAAAGTTTTAAAAAATTACCAAAACAATATTAAAGAAGCCTATGGCTTTATTATTCCAAAAAATGACTATAAAAAAGTAGGCGGAATTGGTGGTGTTTCTAAAAATTTTTCATTTCAAATATCATTCTTGCCGTTTTGCTGTATTGTTATAGGTCTTTTAAACCTGTTACCATTCCCTGGTTTCAGTGTAGGAAATTTTATTATTTCACTTATAGAATCAAAAAGGGGTAAAGTATTTAATTTCAAATTGAAAAACATTGTGGGTTTATTCTCTGTTTCGGCTGTTATTATAATTATTTTTTATATTCATTATTAATGTTGCAAAAAGCCTAATTTTTAATTTAAGATAAATCTAAAAACAGTAAATTAGCCCCACGTAAAATTTCTATAAAATGGATAAAATACCTAGTGTAGACCTGCGTGATTTCCTTTCGGACAACCCGGAACGCAAACAGAAATTTGTAAATGAAATCGGAAAAGCTTACGAAGAAATTGGTTTTGTCGCCTTAAAAGGACATTTCCTTGATGATCAACTCGTAGACAATCTTTATGGAGAAGTAAAGAACTTCTTTGAACTTCCCACAGAAACCAAACAAAAGTACGAAATCCCCGGCATCGGCGGACAGAGAGGTTATGTTGGTTTCGGAAAAGAAACTGCGAAAGGATTTAAAAAGGGAGATTTGAAAGAATTTTGGCATTTCGGGCAGTATGTTTCGGATGATTCTAAATACAAAAGCGAATATCCTGACAATGTCATCGTAGACGAGCTTCCACAATTCAATGAAGTTGGTAAAGAGGCTTACCAGATGCTTGAAAAAACAGGAAAATATGTTTTGAGAGCCTTGGCTTTATATCTCGGCCTTGATGAGTTTTATTTTGATGATAAAATTGCAGAAGGAAATTCTATTTTAAGACCTATCCATTACCCGCCAATCACTCAGGAGCCGGATGATGCGGTAAGAGCTGCTGCTCATGGAGACATCAACCTTATCACGCTTTTGATGGGTTCTCAGGGAAAAGGACTTCAGGTGCAAAATCATAAAGGAGAATGGATCGACGCAATTGCAGAACCAGACGAACTGATGATCAACGTTGGAGATATGCTTTCAAGACATACCAACAATAAGCTGAAATCTACAATCCACAGAGTGGTCAATCCGCCAAGAGAATTGTGGGGAACTTCAAGATATTCCATCCCTTTCTTTATGCATCCGGTGAGCGAAATGTCGCTGAGTGCTTTAGAAAACTGTGTAGACGAAAACAATCCTAAACTGTATGAAGATACAACCGCCGGAGAGTTTTTACACGAACGATTAATTGAATTGGGATTAATTAAAAAATAATTTTGAAACCGAACTTTTTAGTTCGGTTTTTTATTTAGCTGATTTTTAGCGAAAGACTTCACTTGTTTCTACACTCAAATCCGGAAAAAGCGTTGATGTAAGTAACTGACCATCCGAGAAAGGTTTCAACCCGATATATTTGCCATCCTGAAGTACAAAGATATTAATTGATCTTTCTTCCGGATACACTAACCAATATTCTAAAACTCCTGCTTCTTGATAGAGATCAAATTTTGTATCCATTTCTTTTTGAGAATTTCCCGGAGAAAGAATTTCAATCACGAGATCGGGCGCACCTACACATTTTTTGCCATCAGCAATTTTTTGCAGATCACAAACCACAAAAAGATCTGGCTGCACCACTGTAAAAATATCTTTATTTTCCTGCACAGATTTCTTTTTGTCAGCCAAAACAACATCTGCCGGAGCATAAAAATACTGACAGGTTTTACCATTCAAATATTGATGAAGAATAATGTTTATATTTTTAGAAACCGTTTGATGAACGAGATTTGGAGAAGGACTCATCTTCAGAATTTTACCTTTAATCAGCTCTACTCTTTCTTTAAATTTCCAATGCAAATAATCTGCGTATGAATATGTTTTATTCAAATCCAATAAGCTGATATCTGTAATATAATTATCCATAACAATATTTTCTTTTCAAAAATACGAAATTTTCTTTTCCGAGATTTTGGATTAATTGATTTCACCAATCTCAAAACAATCTCAACTGCTGCTCCTTCATTCCCGTAAAACCATCCGTGGAAAGTTTCGGAAACTCCTTGCCGTCAAAAAACTTCTTTCTGCCTATTTTAAAGGTATTGTGAATCATTTCTGCGATATTTCCCTCGCCTTTCTGTCTGTCAAAATATTTCTTTTCACCCAGTTTTCCGCCGCGCATTGATCTGATTAAATTTAAAACTTTCTGTGCCCGGTCTGGAAAAGCATCTTCAATCCATTTAACGAAAACGGGTTCTACAGAATCATTCAATCTTACCAAAGTATAGCCGAAACTTTGTGCTCCAGCTTCAGAAATGGCTTTTAAAATCCCCAACGGTTCATCACTGTTCAACCCCGGAATAATCGGTGCGACCATCACGTGAGTAAGAATATCGTTTTGAGCCAGAATTTCTATAGCTTTCAATTTGTTTTTTGCGGAGCTGGTTCGGGGCTCCATCTTTCGACGTAAATCTTCGTTGATAGTGGGAATGCTCAGGGAAACAGAAACCAGATTCTTTTCTGCCATTGGTTTTAAAATATCCAAATCCCGCAGAACCAAAGCGTTTTTGGTAAGAATATTTACCGGATGTCTGTAGTCGAGACAAACCTGCAATAATTTTCTTGTGATTTCAAACTGTCTTTCAGCAGGCTGATAGCAATCGGTATTGCCGGAAAGTAAAATGGGCAATGGCTGATATCCTCTTTTTCTGAAAAACTTTTCTAAAAGTTCAGGAGCATTTTTCTTCACCATGATTTTTCTTTCGAAATCAATGCCTGCGCTATATCCCCAATATTCGTGGGTGGGTCTGGCGAAACAGTAAGTACATCCGTGCTCGCAGCCCTGATAAGGATTCATGGAATATTCCATCGGTAAATCGGCACTTTTTACCTGGTTGACTATGGTCTTTGGGAAGACTTCCGTGTAGGTGGTTTTTACGTTTTCAAGATCTTCATCATCAGGCTCAAAAGTATATCTGTCGAAACGGTTATTGACGTTTCGCTGTGCTCCCTGACCTTTTATGATGTTTTCGTTTCCCATTTCGTTTGGTAAAATTAATGCTGAAATCGCATAAAGTAATGAGTTTTAAGACCAAAGTTTTCCACAAAAAAATCCGGCACACCAAAAATTTTTGGAAATGCCGGAAATTGTAAGACAAAATATAATTGTATACTACTTCTGCGGTGGTTATTTCAAAGCAAAATATTCAATCCCATGCTCCTCATCGGCATCTTTCTTATCATGATGCCTGTGATAGTCACCATAATAATCTTCGTATTTCTTTTGTTTTTTTGCTAAGATTTTTTTAATTCCAATAAAACTGAGCGCTGCCAGTAAGCCAATACTTCCTGCAAGTAAAATTCCTGCTTCTTTTTTCATACTATGAAATTTTTTGTTTTAGACGAAAGCAAATAATGTACCTTTTGAAACTCTGCCAATAATAAATTTTGTTAAAGATTACTTTTTTATTAATGGATTTTGTGGTTTGATAATTGTAGTTTGAAACTCAAAATAGTATTATGGAAAACAAAGATACAGGCGACCAAATGACAACCCTGAGCCAGGTAATGACCCGATTAGGAGAAAGAGGAATTCACCGTGAATACAGAATGGACGAAGAGGGAAATATGAAGCTTGATAATTCTGAAAGAACGTATGAACCTGCCAATCTCACCATTTTAAGAACATACCGTTTTGAAGGTGACAGCAATCCCGCAGACAGCGCCGTACTTTATGTGGTGAAAGATCACGACCAGAACATCGGATTTATTTTAGATTCCTACGGTGCCGAAAGCAATTATCCCGGAGACAGATTTGATAAATTCTTAAGAGATATTCCGGTGGAAGAAAGTGAGGAGTACAATCTGGACTAATAAACTTTATAAACCAATCCGAAACTGATTACTTAGTTTCGGATTTTTCATTTTTCTTAAAAACACCTTTCATAAAACCTTTTTTCTTCACAGGCTCTTCTTTTTTCGGTTGAGATTTTACATCTTCCTTCACAGATTTTGTTACATCCTTTACTGTTTCTGTAGTTTTAGCCAAAGTTTCGCCGATGAGTGTTTTCTTCAGCCCATCTTCAATGCCTTTCCAGAACATATTGAAAAATGATTTTGTAGGGTCACGCTCAACACCTTCCACTTCTACCGATTCCGGGAATTTTTCTGAGGTACTTTTAATGAAAACATTTGCCACAGCACTCAAAAGCCCCTTCTTTTCTTTGGTTTGCTTATCCAGAAGAGCAATTTTCAAATCCTGATGCTTCAGTTTAAAACTTCCTTCCAAACCTTTGGGATTACCCGTGAAATCAAACAGCATTTCCTGAATGGTGCCTGTTGCAGAAACATTCATATAAGGAACAATAAACGCATTCAGCGATGAAGCGGGAATTCCCGTTGCACGTCCCGCAATTCTGAAACGGTCGCTTTGATCTGCCGTATTAAAATTCCAGTTGACAGAAAGTGGCGAAGCGTTTAAAAACGAGCAGTCTATTTTAATTTTTACCTCCGTAGGCTTGCCTTTCATTTTGGCAGAATTCAGATTCTGAACGTGCATATTGAAGTTATTGAAAGTCAGTTTTCCCGGTCCGTCGCTCTTTTTGGTATCTTCTTCATATTCCAGATAAGAGTTTTTAAGATAAAAATGATCTACAAACATTGGGATTTTAATAGACCTCAGCATTTTTGAATACAAAGGTTTTATTTTCGGATCATCTGCCGGAACTTTGCTTCGGAAAATATTGGCATTGGCATTTAAAATAGTGATAGAATTGGCATGAATCGATTTATTTTCTGAAAATAAATCCCAATTTCCGCTGGCTGAAATCTGTGCGAATCTCAAATCATACAAATCACTTTCTACAGGAATCATTTTGATGAACTGAGCTCTGGAAACCAGCGGTTTCATTGCAAAATTATTGATGACTGTCTTGTTTTTAGTAAAGTTTAAATTTCCTACCGTCATCAGATAGAATTTTGTTTTATAGGAAAAACCGGATGAGGCAAGTCTGTAATCTTTTACTTTAAAGGCAAGACCTGAATTGTCTGACTTCGGAGCAATTTCAAGATTGCTGACTGTCACATTCAGCTGGTTAAATGACAATGGCTGATTATCTTTATCTAAAGTAAAATTTGAATTTTTTAGCTTAATATTTCTGACAGTTACAGGAAACTTAATGCCTGCAAAATTTTGCTTTTTCTTCACCTCTTTTTCGGCTGCTGAAGGAATGTAAATGCCGTCAACTCCATCCACAATGACATCTTTTACATCCAGATTGAGTTTTTTGTCTGCGATTTTCCAATCATTGATGTTGAAGGTAATTTTTTTAAGTTTTAAATCCGTTTTACTGTTCGGATTTGAAACTGAAATTTCATTGAACGCGCCATTTTTAGGATTGATATTAATATTTTTAAAATGAATCCGATCATTCGCAGCCAGCAAAACATCTTCTCCTTCAAATTTAAAATCTTTGTAATGCACAGGAATTACCTCCGACGACGTTTCCTTATTAAAAACAAGATCATTAACCGAAAGATTTAGTTTGTTTGCCAGCAGAAGGTCTGTTCCGTCTGGTTTTACAATCTGTGTAGACGCGTTGCTTATCTCTAAACCTTTCATATCCATATCAAAATTGAACGGCTTTTTTTCTTTTATTGAAGCTACAGCGTTGTTGGTATAAACCAAAAAACGCGGATTGATGAAATGAGCACCGGAAAGCGAAACTTTATTTTTTTTTAAAGCAATATCCTTAAAATTCATCTGCGGAATGGCAAAATCCAAAAGTTGCTTCTGTTTGGGAAAATTCTTTTTAAAATCTTCAAAACCCATCAAAGGTTTCAGATTAAAATTTTCTACAGACATCTGCCCGTCTTTCGTGTTTATCTTCGCAATGGTAAGCAGGTAAATTTTGTTGGGCTGAAAGAAGAAATTCTCACCGCGAATGCTGTAACTGTCGAACACCACGGGTAATTTATCTTCTACAACATCTTCTGTTGTTTCAAGATTTTCTACTGTTAAATCTAAATCCTGAACGCTTAAAAACTTTTCTTTTGTGGGTTTAAAAACAGTAATTTTCCCGTTTCTGATTCTGATATTTTCAAAGGAAACCGGATTTTTTTTCTTCCCTGTCTTTTTATCGACCGCATCAGACAAAGTGACATTCAAATTCGGGCCCGCCAAAAATACATCTGAAGAACTGATTTTTTTATTGAATACCGCATCAAAAATTCCGAAACGGCTGATTTTAATCGTATCAACCGTGCCATCAAGACCTAGCAGCTGCGTGTTGTTGGGATTTTTAGACTGAATCTTGATCTCTGAAGCAAAAATATTTCCCGAACCAAGGTCTACATCGAGTTTTTTGTAAGAAACTTTGTAGGCGGTATTATTTTTAATGTAATCGGGAAGTTGGGTCTTTAGCCAGATATTGAGTGCAAAATTGGCAACCAAAATCAGTCCTAAGAGAATTCCAAAAACGATGAAAAGCTTTTTGACCCAAGGTTTTTTCATGGTACAAGTTTTTAGTCAAGAATATTATTTGAGATAAATAAAAGTCTTTGCTAAAATCAGACCAACAAAAATTATAATGAAGCCTCAATTAATCTCTAATTCAATCACATACCCTTCATGCCCTCTCATATTCATAAAATTTCCACCTTCAAAACTTAGATACTGTCCTTTAATGCCTACCAGTTTTCCAGTGAACTCCGGTTTTTTGTCTAAAGTGAACGAAACTATTTTTTCAGGTTTTGAAAACGGATAATCAAATTTCCACATATTTTCACCTTCAGAATAGAACTTCTGAAAATCTTCAGGGAAATATTCTCTGATTTTTTGTTGAAAATCTGCCAAATCAACAGCATCTTCAAAATCATCCTGAAGCATTTTTCGCCAGTTGGTTTTATCTGCAACATGTTCTTTCAAAGCAACTTCTATCATTCCGGCTTCGTAACGGTTTTCTGTACGGGCAATCGGCAGCGCAAATGTTGCTCCCTGATCAATCCATCGTGTGGGAATCTGCGTATTTCTTGTAACACCCACTTTCACATCGCCAGTGTAAGCTAAATATACGGTGTGCGGTTGCAGCTGAATCTGCATTTCAACATCAAGATCACGCTCCGCTACACCCAAATGCGCTGTAGAAAGTTCAGGACGAATAATGGTGTCGCTTGCGTATGGACTTTCGAAGAAACAGCTTTTGCAGAACCCCATCCTGTAAATCGCTTTATCTAAATTACAATTAACACATTGAAAACCTGTATGTTTTATAGACAAATCTTTCCCAAACAGTTCGTTCATGTGAATCAGATCGCCGGAAAGATTGAGATAATATTGTATAGGCTGAGCATCAAAACTCGTCATTTTTAAAATTTGCCCCTGAAACTTCATCGTTTTTTAATTTGAAAGTAAAAATACTGAAATATACTTTATCAACTTAATTTTTATAATTTTGTGATTCTTCAAACACGTATGAAAAATCTACTCTTCTTAATCCTGATTTTTTCAGTTTCAAAAATTACAGCACAATCTTTCAGAACCGTGTCTGTACTGGATTCTGCAGATTCAAAACCGATTGCAAATGCAAAAATACTTACCGGAAACAGTGTTTTGTACACCAACGAAGATGGCAAAGTACTTATTCCCGAACAAATAAAAAATTTAGAAATTTCTGCACCATGGTACGGAATGAAAAAAATTTCTTCTGTTTCTTCACAAATATATCTTAAGCCTCTATTCAAAGAGATTAAGGAAGTTGTGGTTACCAATGTTGATTTAAAGAAAATTTTCAGTAATATTATTGATAACTACAGTACTGTTTATTATTCAAACCCCTCACTTTATACCGGAACAGTAAAGCAAAAATCTTTTGTTGACGGTAAAATTGCTCATCTTCTGGTTGCTGATGTAAATGTTTGGTCAAAATTTAATTTTTACAATTTCAAAGAGTCAAAAGATCCCAACAGTTTTTTTAATATTGGTTTAAATGATATTAAATACTATAAAACGATAAAGCTTGACGGGTCATATCCTTTCGCATCCGTTCCTAATTTGCTTCCCAAAGACTTTATCGGAACATTTTATATGAATTATCAGATAGCAGGCATGCTGAATACTGTGAAGGATTTAAAGATAAAAACAAGCCTGTTATACGAAAATGCCGGCATTCAGAAACTCAGTTTTGAGAGTGAGAAAAACGATAAATTTGAGATAAAATTCAGCGGATTGCTGACTTACAACAAAAACGACAAGGCGATAGTCAATTTAAACGTAGTAATAGACCAGAACTATGCTCAATCTGAAAAAGTGTCTAAAACCGGAGAACCCTACACCAGCAATACTACGAAAGCAGAAGTTTTTTTTGATTTTTATAAGAAAAACAACCAGTATCTTCCTTCTTTGATTACGGTAATGGGCGAAGGCTATTCGGAATCTAAAACCATGAAAGTTCCTTTTAAAGCTTATCAGGAAATTAAACTCGAAAAATTTAGCGAGGGAAATAAACGCGGTCTGAAAAAGAAAATTGACCTCAGCAAATCTTTTATAGAAAACATTCCAGACAAAGATATTAATGAAACGAAAACATTACTTTCTGCTCAGGAACAGAATTTTATTGATGCCAAATCATGATTAGACAGAACACAATGACCTATCTCATTACCGGCGGAAGCGGATTTATCGGTTCCCACTTAATTGAAAATTTGTTGAAAAACGGACATTCTGTCATCAGCATCGATAATTTTGATGATTTCTATGATTATAAAATTAAAATCAGAAATACTTTAGAATCTACAGGTCTTGAATCAACATTCAGTTTCGAAGATAAATCAAATGATATTGAAACTGTCATAAAACAAACCAAATCTGAAAATTTTCAACTGTACAACGTTGACATCAGAAATCAAAATGGCTTAAAGGAGATTTTCCAAAACAATCATATTGATCTGATTATTCATCTTGCGGCCCTTGCCGGCGTAAGACCTTCAATTGAGAGACCTTTAGACTATGAAGAAGTCAATATCAAAGGAACGATGCATCTTTGGGAGCTAGCAAGAGATTACGGCATTAAAAAATTGGTCTGCGCTTCATCATCCAGCGTTTACGGTAACAACAAAAAAACACCTTTTTCTGAAAACGATGCCGTTGACCGCCCGATTTCGCCCTACGCTGCGACAAAAAGAGCCGTTGAAATTTTAGGAAATGTGTATCACAGTCTCTACGGAATCGACATGATTCATCTCAGATTTTTCACTGTTTATGGTCCGAGACAACGCCCCGATCTTGCAATTCATAAATTCACAAAACTTATTTCTGAGAATCAGGAAATCCCTTTTTACGGCGACGGATCTACCGCACGGGATTATACTTTTATTGACGACATCATCCTAGGAATTATGGCCTCAATAGAATATCTGGGAAACAACAACAATATCTACGAAATTATTAATTTAGGTGAAAACGAAGTGATAACTCTTAATGAAATGGTTGCCACTTTAGAAAATGCCTTGGGACAGACTGCAAACAGAAAAAATCTGCCAATGCAGGCGGGTGATGTCACAAAAACCAATGCAGATATTGCCAAAGCAACCACTTTATTGGCTTACAAACCTGCCGTCAACTTCCAAAATGGCATAAAAATCTTCGTGGAATGGTTTTTGAGAAACCGAGAACAGAATAGCTGACAGGTACGCTGTTACTTTTTGGCTTTTCGGAAAAAGTTAACAAAAAGAATTGAAAATCAAGTATAAAAAGGGCTATAATATAACCTAATTTTATACTTTTGCAAAAAATTAAATATTATGTACTGGACATTAGAATTAGCTTCATACCTAAGCGACGCACCCTGGCCGATGACAAAGGCAGAATTGATCGATTACGCAATCAGAACTGGTGCACCGATGGAGGTGGTAGAAAATCTTCAGGCTATCGAAGACGAAGGCGAAGTTTATGATGCTATCGACGAGATCTGGAGCGACTATCCTACAGACGAGGATTATCTTTGGAACGAAGACGAATATTAAGATAGCAACAGCTGATGGCTTCTGTCATTGGCTTTTTTATATAATTACTAACGCAATTAGCCATAAGCTATTTGCTAAAAGCTAAATAAATGAGTTTTTTAAACAAAGTTCTTAAAGGGTTTTTGGGAGACAAGAAAGCGCAGGACCTAAAGGAAGTAAAAAAAGTTGTAACAAAAATCAAAGCTGTTGAACCTGAAATTCAGCAATTGTCTGATGATGGTTTAAGAGGTAAAACTGCCGAGTTTAAAGAAAATATCAAATCTGCAACCAGCAAAATTACTGCTCAGGTTGAAGAAACAAAAGAGCTGATCAAAAACTCAACAAACGTTGACGAAAAAGAAGCTCTATTCTCAAAAATTGATACACTTAAAAAAGAATCTTACGAAATTGAAGAGAAAGTGCTTCTGCAGATTCTTCCTGAAGTTTTTGCAGTGGTAAAAGAAACTGCCAGAAGATGGGCTCAGAACGGAGAAATCCGTGTGACAGCTACAGACTGGGACAGACAGTTGGCAGCTGCCGGAAAAGATTTCGTAGAAATACAAGGCGATCAGGCGGTTTGGAAAAACCATTGGGACGCTGCCGGAACTCCTGTAAACTGGGATATGGTGCATTATGACGTGCAGTTTATCGGTGGGGTAATTCTTCACAGCGGTAAAATTGCCGAAATGGCAACCGGTGAAGGTAAAACTTTGGTAGGAACTCTTCCTATTTTCCTTAATGCTCTTCCAGAAAGAGGTGTACACGTGGTAACTGTAAACGATTATTTGGCAAAACGTGACTCCGCATGGATGGGACCTTTGTACCAGTTCCACGGAATGTCTATCGACTGTATTGATAATCACCAACCGAACTCAGACGGAAGAAGAAAAGCATACAATTCAGATATTACTTACGGAACAAATAACGAATTCGGTTTCGATTATTTGAGAGACAACATGGTAAGTTCTCCTTCCGAATTGGTTCAGAGAGAATTAAACTTTGCCATAGTGGATGAGGTAGATTCAGTTTTGGTGGATGATGCAAGAACACCTTTGATTATTTCCGGTCCGGTTCCTCAGGGTGACAGACAGGAATTTGATGTTCTTAAACCTTCTATCGACAGAATTGTGGAAGTTCAGAAAAAAACTGTTTCTGCAATTTTTAACGAAGCTAAAAAATTAATCGCTGCCGGAAATACTAAAGAAGGTGGTTTCAAATTGCTTCAGGCTTACAGGGGGCTTCCAAAAAACAGACAGCTGATTAAATTCTTATCAGAAAGCGGAAACCGTGCATTGCTTCAGAAAACTGAGGCTCAGTACATGGCAGACAACAACCGCGAAATGCCGATTGTAGATAAAGATCTTTACTTCGTAATTGAAGAAAAAAACAATCAGGTAGACCTTACAGATAAAGGTGTTGAATACATGTCTCAGGGAAATTCAGATAACAATTTCTTTGTACTTCCGGATATCGGAACTGAGATCGCAGAGGTTGAAGCTAAAAATTTATCTAAAGAGGAAGAATTTGAAGCTAAAGAAAGACTTTTTGCAGATTTTGCAGAAAAATCTGAGCGAGTTCACACGATGAGCCAGTTGCTTAAAGCTTACACATTGTTCGAAAAAGATGATGAGTACGTTGTAATCGACGGTGAAGTAAAAATCGTTGACGAGCAGACCGGTCGTATCATGGAAGGCCGTCGTTATTCAGATGGTTTACACCAGGCGATTGAAGCTAAAGAAAATGTAAAAATTGAAGCTGCAACGCAAACTTTTGCAACAGTTACCCTTCAGAACTATTTCCGTATGTACAATAAACTTGCGGGGATGACGGGTACAGCAGAAACTGAAGCTGGTGAGCTTTGGCAGATTTATAAATTAGACGTTGTGGTAATTCCTACCAACCGTCCGATTTTGAGAAATGATAAACAGGATTTGGTTTTTAAAACCAACAGAGAAAAATACAATGCTGTAATTGAAGAAGTTGAACAATTAACCGCTGCCGGAAGACCGGTTTTGGTTGGAACAACGTCGGTTGAGATTTCTCAGTTGCTTTCCAAGGCACTTCAGTTAAGAAAAATTCCACATCAGGTTCTGAATGCGAAGCTTCACAAAAAGGAAGCAGAAATCGTGGCAGGAGCAGGTCAGCCGGGAGTTGTAACCATTGCAACCAACATGGCAGGTCGTGGAACGGATATTAAGCTTTCAAAAGAAGTAAAAGAAGCAGGCGGTTTGGCAATTATCGGTACTGAAAGACATGATTCAAGACGTGTTGACAGACAGCTAAGAGGTAGAGCGGGACGTCAGGGAGATCCGGGAAGTTCGCAATTCTATGTTTCTTTGGAAGACAACTTAATGCGTTTGTTCGGTTCTGAAAGAATTGCTAAAATGATGGACAGAATGGGTCACAAGGAAGGTGAAGTAATTCAGCATTCTATGATCTCAAAATCTATCGAAAGAGCTCAGAAAAAGGTTGAAGAAAACAACTTCGGAACCAGAAAAAGACTATTGGAGTACGATGATGTAATGAACAAACAGCGTGACGTAATCTACAAAAGAAGAAAGAACGCATTGTTCGGTGATCACCTGAAGTATGACATCACGAATATGATTTTCGATGTTGCCAATTCTATCGTAGCGAAAGGAAAAGCAAACGGAAGTTATAAAGAGTTTGAGTACGAAATCATCAAAACTTTCACAATGGAATCTCCTGTTTCTGAGGATGATTTCAAATCGAAAACGGTTGCTGATCTTACGACTGCTTTATTCAATGCAGCGCAGGAAGATTACAACATGAAACTGAATCTGTTGAAAGAAAAATCTTTCCCGATTATTGAAAATGTATTCCAGAATCAGGGTTCTATGTTTAAAATGATTCAGGTTCCGTTCACGGATGGTATCAAAACAATGACTATCGTTACTGATCTTAAGGAAGCTTACGATTCTAAATGTGAAACCATGATCAATGATTTCGAAAAGAATATCACGCTTTCTATCATCGATGAAAACTGGAAACTTCACCTCCGTGAAATGGATGATTTGAGAAAATCTTCTCAGGGAGCTGTTTACGAGCAGAAAGATCCGTTGGTAATCTATAAGCAGGAATCTTTCCACTTGTTCAGCGAAATGATCGATAAATTAAACAAAGAAATTATCTCATTCTTATATAAAGGAGAAATTCCTGCATAAGAGAATAAATTTCATTTTATACAAAAACCGTTTCTTTTGAGACGGTTTTTTTGTTATTTATTGAATATTAAATGTGATTTAAATATGACAAATATCAATTTCAAAATTTATTTAGAATAATTAAAAAGAATATATTTGCAGAAAATTAAGTCTACATGAATAAGCTATTGATTTGTGCGTCACTGCTAGGAACAGTTTTCGCTTTTGCACAGGAAAAAGATTCAACCAACTCCAAAAATATTGAAGAAGTAATCATTAACACCGTACTTAAAAAGGATAGTGAGTACTCAAACAAAATGCCTTTAAAAGCTATTGAAGATCCTCAGGTTTTATCTTCAGTAAGCAGAGTTGCTTTGGAAAATCAGGCAATCTTCACTGTAGATGACGCTTACAGAAACGTAACTGGTTTGCAGAAAATGTGGAATGCCACGAGCAGAGCGGGTGACGGAGGTGCATTTGTTGTTTTAAGAGGATTCGTATCCAGCAGCTCTATGAGAAACGGGTTGGTATCTCCTGTTACTACAACGATTGACGCAGTAAACTTAGAAAAACTGGAAGTCCTAAAAGGTCCTTCGGGAACATTATACGGAAGTAATGTTGCGTCTTACGGCGGTCTGATCAACAGAGTTACAAAAAAACCTAACGAAACTTTCGGAGGAAATGTTTCTTTAATGGCAGGAAGTTATAATACCTACAGAGCACAGGCTGACCTCAACACTCCGCTTACGCAAGACAAAAAACTCCTGTTAAGAATAAACACGGCATATACTAATGAGGGTACTTTTCAAAAAACAGATCAGAAAAACTCATTTTTTGCATTCACACCTTCATTGACTTACAATGCTTCAGACAAATTGCAGTTTAATGTAGAATACGAGATGTTCAACACGAGAGCTGTTGGAGAGCAGCTGTTTTTCTACCTTAGTCCAGGATCTCTTGGGGGAATCAACAACATGCAGGATCTTGAAAACAAGGGTCTGAATTATAAACAGTCTTATTTAGGTGACGATTTATATACAACTGCAAGAGTAAACAACATCTTCGGTCAGATTAATTATAAAATCAACGACAATATCAGATCGTCTACGAATATCAATAATTCTCATAGTTATTCTGACGGTTTCGGTCCTTACTTTTCTGCCGGTGTTGTGGCAGATCAGGTATTTGTTAACAGATACGACCAGGGAACAAGAGACAGTAAAAAATCGTGGTTTCAGATTCAGCAGAATTTCAACTTTGATTATACTTTCGGAAACGGTATGAGAAACAGAACGGTTGCTGGTTTTGATTTCTTAAAAACTAAAGACAGATCAAGATTTATTTACCTTACTGTAGATGGCGGATTTAATCCTGTTCCGGCGAATGGTGGAGATTACTCAGGATTCAATGGTGCTGTAATGGGTAACCTTTACAGCAATCCAGGAAACATCGGCAACTATGATGTAAATGCACATCTCAATACTTACAGTGGCTACGTGTCCAACGTATTTACCCCTGTTACAGGTCTAAATTTGGTGGTGGGAATCCGATATGAAAGCAACGAATTTAAAGGAGGTGATGTTTTCATGGTACCAACGGATCCATACACTCAGTCTGCATGGTCGCCAAAAGCCGGTTTGGTTTATGAGATTGCCAAAGATAAATTCTCTGTTTTTGGAAATTATCAGAATAGCTTTAAAAGCAACGGATACTATACGTTTAATGCAGCCGGAAATATAGCTTTATCTGATCCTGAAAGAGCGAATCAGTTTGAAGGAGGTTTTAAAACCAATTTAATTAACGGAAAGATTAACGCGACAGTAAGTTATTATGATATTAAAGCTAAAAACTATCTTGTAACTACCGGATATACTTCAAACAACAGAGCCATTCAAAACCAAACTGGTGAAATACACAGCAAGGGGGTTGAGCTTGAAGTAAATGCTTATTTAGTAAAAGGATTCTCATTAATTGGAGGTCTTGCATACAATGACACAGAAGATTTGTCAACTGGCCTTAGACCTGCCACAGCCGGTTCGCATTGGTTAGGTAACTTTAATGCAAGCTACCAGTTTCTGGATGGCAGCTTAAAAGGTCTTGGATTTGGTATTGGTGGAAATTATGCAGACGAAAATAAAATTCTAAACAACCTTGAAACCGACGGAACAGTTACATCTTTTACCCTTCCTAAATTCTTTGTACTGAATGCGAATGCTTTTTTCGATGCTAAAAAATTCAGAATCGGAGTAAAAGTTGACAACTTTACCAACCAACACTACTGGATTGGATATTCTACTGCAAACCCACAAAAACTCATCAATGCCCTTGGAACGGTTACTTACAAGTTCTAAAATCAAAAATTTATAAATTCGCTATTCCTGAAATTATTCGGGAATAGTTTTTTGTTTTAAGTCATGAGAAAAAAACATCACCATAAAAAGAAACCCACCGCATTCAAAAAATGGACAGGCAAGATGCATCTCTGGCTGGGAATGTCGGTTGGGCTTATTATTTTTATAGTTTCTATCACCGGAACTCTGTTTGTCTTTAAAGATGAAGTAGAGAATTTCACGAGGAAAGAAGTCATTTATCACAATGAGCAAAATATTGCTCAAAAGCAGGTATTGCCTATTCGTATTTTAGAGAAAATGGTGGATGAGCAGGTAAGAGAAAAATACAAAATCCATTGGGTCAATATTCCTATTGATAAAAAAATGTCTTATCAGTTCTACTGGTACGAGCACAACACCGAGGCATGGAATTATTTTGATGAATTTCCTATCTACAAATCAGCTTACGTCAATCCATACACAGGAAAAGTTTTAGAAGTATTTGATGAGAAAAACGGCTTTTTTCAGATTGTAAAAACCATTCACTGGAGTTTTTTACTGAAGCAGGACTGGGGAAAATATGTCGTAGGAATTCCCGTAATCATCTTCGTCATTATGCTGATTTCAGGGATTATCCTTTGGTGGCCAAAAAACAAAGCCGCAAGAAAACAGAGATTTTCATTCAAATGGAAAAACATCAAAAGCTGGAAAAGAAAAAACTACGACCTTCATAACGTCTTAGGTTTTTACGCTTCTATCTTTGCTCTCATTTTCTCGATTACAGGGTTGTTTTATGCCTTCTTTGTGGTTCAGGCAGCGATTTACTTCATTTTCTCAGGTGGAAACACTGTGTATCCTGATTTCTCTAACATCACGACGAAAGCACCCATTGAGATGAGAAACGAAACTACTTTAGACAAAGTCATTTCGACAGTTCATGCAAAATATCCAGAGTCATATGGCTTTGCTATCGATCTCGGACATCCTCACATGGACGATCACGAGCACCCGAATTTTTCTGTCTTTGTGAAGCATCTTTCCTACTCTTATCACAAAAACAGCAGTCTGATCTTTGATGAAAATTCAGGCGAACTATTGCACACCTACAATCACGAAGACAAGAACTTTGGTGAAAAAACTGTGGCTGCCAATTACGATATCCACGTTGGATCAATCTTAGGTTTACCAACGAAAATCATTGCATTTATTGTGAGTTTAATCTGTGCTTCATTGCCAGTGACAGGTTTTTTAATCTGGTGGGGACGAAGAAAGAAGACCAGAAAAGCGATGTAAAGAATTTAAATAAATCAGGTTTACTGATTATTAATACAATCTTTTTTATAAATTTATTGCCTCGAAATTATACAATAAGAAAATGTCAGTAGTAGATTTGTCAAAACAGGTTGCATTAGGTATCGATATCGGTGGGACCAATACTAAATTTGGTCTCGTCAACCACAGAGGTCAGATTTTAACCAAAGGGTCTTTACCAACCGACCAGTTCAGCACACCTGAAGAGTTTGTGGATGCGCTTTACGAGCAGATTCAACCCTTGATTGAAGAATATTGTGAGGCAGGAATTGAAGGTATCGGTGTCGGAGCTCCCAACGCAAATTACTACAGAGGAACTATTGAGCTAGCTCCCAATCTTCCATGGAAAGGCGTGATTCAGTTTGCAGACTTAATGACCGAAAAATTTGGTAAGCCCTGCAAAATGACCAACGATGCCAACGCAGCAGCGCTTGGTGAAATGATGTACGGTGCCGCAAGAGGCATGAGAGATTTTATCATGATTACCCTTGGAACCGGTGTAGGAAGCGGAATTGTTTCCGGCGGACATTTGATTTACGGCAGCGATGGTTTTGCCGGAGAATTAGGTCACACCATCGTAAAACCAGGCGGCAGAAAACACTGGAGCACAGGCTCCGAAGGCAGTCTCGAATCTTACGCTTCGGCTACCGGAATTGCCATCACGGCAAAGAAAATGCGTGCTGAATTTCCGGATTCCATGCTGAATCAGTACCCTGAAGAATCTATCAATTCAAAAACGGTTCACGAATGTGCCTTGAAAGAAGATCCTGTTGCGATAGAAGTTTTCAGATATACAGGTCAGAAACTGGGTGAGGCGTTGGCAAATTTTGTAATGTTTTCTTCCCCGCAGGCCATTCTTTTGTTTGGTGGAGTGATTAAGGCCGGAGATTTTATTTTAAAACCTGCAAAACTTCACATGGAAAGAAATCTTCTTCCTATTTTCAGAAATAAAGTAAGACTGGTCTTCTCTGAACTTGATGAAGCTGATGCTGCTATTTTAGGCGCAAGTGCATTGGTTTGGGAGAAATAATTTTTAAATAAATTTAAATCATATAAGCATTCTTTCGGGGATGCTTTTTTTTGTTTAAATTCAAATGAATCGAATGAAAAGAGATAGCGTTCCTACGGAACGCACCGTCAACACTGACTATTTTTTCTACACAGATATTGCTCCTATGGAGCATTTTCGAATTCATGCAAATTGATTCAGAAATTCACCCGCATCAATCTTCCAATTCACCCGCATGATTTACTCAATTCATCCGCATGAATTCCTGAACTCACCCGCATGAATTTTTGATTTAAATTAAAACCTCTAAAATTCACACGTCTAAACTTTTAAATTTACACGTCTAAACTTTTAAATTTACACGTCTAAATCTCCTAAGTTACACGTCTCATTTTTTTGATGGTGATTTTAAATCTTAATTATTTACCGAATCGAACCTCAAACACATTCCTTTTGGCAAGATTTTTCCTAATTTTGAAAGGCTTTTAAAAGCATTTTTAAAATTTAAATAAGATTCAATAAAAATGGACAATCAATTTGAACAAATAACTTTTGGCGGAGGATGCTTCTGGTGTGTTGAAAGCTGTTTCAATATGCTGAAAGGTGTAGAATCGGCAGTTTCAGGATATTCGGGCGGACAAAAAGACAACCCGACTTACGAAGAGGTCTGCACCGGACAAACCGGTCATGCTGAAGTGGTACATCTTACCTACGACCCACATGTAATTTCGTATGAGCAGTTGATGGATGTATTTTTCTTCCTTCACGACCCTACGCAGCTCAACAGACAGGGCAACGACATCGGAACCCAGTACCGCTCGGTGATTTACTACAAAGACGAAGCTGAAAAAGCTAAAGCTGAAAAGGCAATCGAAGTTTCTAAAGAATCCGGAAGATGGAACGGAACTTACGTTACAGAACTTTCACCTCTAGAAAAATTCTGGCCTGCCGAACAGTATCATCAGGGATATTACAGTGAAAATCCTACGCAACCTTATTGTAGCGCTGTAGTAGGTCCCAAAATTCAGAAGTTTAAAAAACATTACGGAGAATTGGGATTAATTACAGAAAACTAAAATAAATGCCGGTTACAATCAACCGGCATTTATTTATTTAATAATTCCTAACAGTACTTTGTCATTGCGAGAAGGAACGACGAAGCAATCTGTTGAACAAGCTTACAATGTTGAAGAGATTGCTTTGTTCCTCGCAATGACGTTCATTATTTAATTTCCACACATCCTACTCTGCCACCAGCATTTCCAGTTGGCTGAGTCTGGAAATCGTCCGCTGCGGCGTGGATAATCATTCCCTTTCCGAGAATATTTTTAGATTCGTCTACACAGTCGAGACACCATTTATCGGTTTTAAACGTCAGCTCGGCATTTCCGTTGGCATCAGCTGTCAGGTTTCCGATATCGCCCATGTGAAAGTGCTCGCCGCCCCATCTTCCGTGATCCATTTTTGAAGGATTCCAGTGTCCGCCGGTCGATGTGGCATCGGGTGCAGAGCAGTCGGCTTTCTCGTGAAGGTGTACCGCGTGAATTCCGGGTGTTAGATTTTTGGCTTTAATTTTCAGAGTGACTTCGCCATTTGTTTCCGTAAAACTTACTGTTCCGGCAGTTTTAGTGTCGCTCTTTGGCATAATGTCGTATGTTTTGCTGGCTCCGCAAGACACGGTAAACAGGACAAAACCACCCAATAATGTAATTGTTTTTAAATTCATTTTATTATTATTTTAAAGTGTTGAATAATTTGAAACTGAAAAAAATCTAAAACCATAAAAGTTTCAGTACAAATCAAAATACCGTTCGGAGTTTAAAAATGACCGTTCAGCATAATTTAATTGAAGGCTTTTGATGAACTGTGTATTTTTACATCAAATTATTAGCCAATGAAAACTTTCAGCCTTCGCATCCTTATTTTAAGTTTAAATCTGATTTTTGCCTCGGCAACGGCCCAGATTAAGATTTCGGGAAAGATAAGCTACAAAAACAAGGGAATTCCTCAGGTAAATATTACGCTGAAAGACACTTACGATGGCACCACAAGCGACAGCAGCGGAAATTTCTCTTTTGAAACCTCAGAAAAAGGAAGTCATATCATACAGTTTTCTCATCCAAAATATATCGAGACTGAAAAGCCTTTGCAGATAGAAGATCAAAATATTGAACTGTCGGTTGATATGAAGGAACAAGTGAGCGAGATCGATGCCGTGGTCATCACCGCAGGTTCTATTGAGGCGAGCGACAAAAACAGGGCAACGGCACTGCTTACTCCATTGGATATTTACACAACAGCAGGAGCAGACGGACAGATTTCATCTGCTTTAAATTATCTTCCGGGTGTACAGAAAGTTGGCGAAACAGAAGGCCTTTTCATTCGTGGCGGTACGAGTTCTGAGGCTAAAATTTTTATGGACGGAAGCTTAATCAACAATTATTTTTCAAACTCGGTGCCGGGAATTGCAGGACGGGACCGCTTCAACACTTCACTTTTTAAAGGAAATATATTTTCAAGCGGTGGTTATTCGGCTTTGTACGGACAGGCACTTTCTGGAGCTTTGATGCTGGAAAGTGTGGATCTTCCTGAGCAGTCTTCTTACGATTTTGGTGAGGCTCCAATTTTCTTAAATGCTTCATTTCAAAGGGTAAATGATGAGAAAACCCACTCTTTTGGGGCGAGCGCTGGCTATTCCAATTTAAAACTGATGCAGGAAGTCTTTAATTTCAATACCAATTTTCACGAACCACCAAGTGGATTCAACGGAGACGCCAATTTTAGAATTAAAACAAAGTCCGGTGGTTTCCTCAAATATTACGGCATGTTCAGCACAGACGTCATGGGTGTGAAAATGCCGAGTCTTGAACCTGATTATGAACATTCACTGGTTAATTTAAAAGGAAAAAATACTTTTCAGACACTTTCTTACCGCCAGAAATTTGGCAGATACCTTTTAAATTTAGGAACATCTTATTCATTCAACCGGTCAGACCTTCGTTTTGCAACAGAAAATCAATCTGTAAAATCAGATGAAACGAGAGTTCTGACTGACGGAAACTATTTAAATTTTAAAGCTGTTTTAGAAAGAAAAATCAACAGGATAAGCGCTGTACGTGGTGGTTTTGAATTGAACCATGCTAACGAAGAACTTTCTGTACAGGAAATCAACAAAAATTATTCTGATTTAATTTCTTCGGCTTTTGTGGAAACAGATTTAGGTTTCAGCAACAGGTTTTCAGCGAAAATCGGAGCGAGAGGAGAATATTCTTCATTCATCAAAGCCGCCAACTTTGCTCCCCGGGTTGCGTTAGCCTACCGTTTGGCAAAAGAATGGACGACTTCCCTCGCCTACGGGATCTTTTATCAGAATCCGGAAAGCAAATACATCAATTCAGCGGCAAAACTAGGTTTTCAGCAGTCACAACATTATATTTTTCAGCTTCAGAGAAGTACAGAGGGAAGAAGTTTAAGGCTGGAAGCTTTTTATAAAAAGTATGATGATCTGGTTAAAGTTCAGAATATTGCGAGTATTCCCGGGCAATCCCAGCCGGTACAGACTGCAGTCAACAACAATGGAAATGGCTTTGCGAAAGGTGTTGAATTCTTTTTCAGAGACAAGAAGACCTTTGAAAACATCGATTATTGGATCAGCTATTCTTTTTTAGATTCAAAAAGAGATTTCCTGAATTATCCGATGAGTTTAAGACCAAATTTCGCTTCGGAACACACCGTTGCTTTAGTCGCCAAAAGGTTTTTCCCAAAACTGAAATTCGGAACCAATTTATCTTTTAATTATGCCAAAGGCCGCCCGTATTATGATATTGTAAGCAGCAACGGCGAAAATATTATCAGAAACGAAGGGAGTTTAAAAGATTTTAGTTCGCTTAATCTAAGTTTCAATTATCTTCCAAACCTCGGGAAAAAAGATTCGAAAGCGTTTACCATTTTTGTTTTAAGCATTTCCAATGTTTTGGGGAGAAATAATATTTACGGATACAATTTTTCGTCCAACGGAAATTTCAGATCAGCCGTCGTTCCGCCTGTGAATACCTTTGTTTTCGTAGGAATGTTCATCAGTTTCGGAGTCGATAAAACGCAGGATGCCATCAACAACAATCTTTAAAAAAATCAATTATATTTAACTTTAAAAATTTTACAATCATGAAAAAATTAATTTTAAGTCTTGCTTTAAGTTTAATAAGCTTAATAACTTTTGCACAAACCACTTACGAAAAAGTGATGGCTGATAAAACTGCCAAAATCGAAACCTCAAAAACTCCGGATGAGCTTCATGCTTTATCGAATGATTTCGTAAGAATTGCAGAGAAAGAAAAAGGGAAATGGCTGCCGAACTACTACGCTGCCTTTGCTCAGATTCAGAAAGGAAGAACTCTGATGCGTGAAGGAAAAATGGATCAGCTTGATGCAGTGGCCGATACTGCTCAGAAATATGTAGATCTTGCCATGGCTGCCGACGCCAATAATTCTGAAATTTATCTGCTTCAGAAGATGATTTATTCTCTGAAAATGGTTGTTAACCCAATGGAAAGATACATGACATTCGGTATGAAAGCCGATGAGACACTGAAAAAAGCAGAGAGTTTAAACCCTCAAAACCCAAGAGTGACGTTGATAAAGGCTGAAGATATGTATTTTACTCCGGCGCAGTACGGTGGAAGCCAGATCAAAGGAATTGAGCTTTTCAAGACCGCATTGGAAAAATACAATTCATTTAAACCTAAAACTTCTTTAGATCCAAACTGGGGGAAATCTGAAGCTGAATACTTCATCAGCCAAGGGGCAGGAAAATAATATTTAAATTTGTGCGCAATGCTTTTCTAAAGCTTGTAAAATAATTATGAAACGTAAGAATTTTATCACATTAGCGTGGATTTCGCTGGGAACATCAATGTTTTTCTTTTTTGCATTTACAGAAGAGAAAACACTGGAGAACTTTCTGCTGACTGTGCTCATTTCATTCATGTATTCCTTCTTTTTAGGGGCGGGAAATGGTTTGATCAATGACTATCTCAACAAGAAATTTCCATGGTCTGAAGCGACTACAAAGAGAGCCATTATCAGTATTGTCGTTATTCTGATTGCGAATACAATTCTCGTTTACTTCTGCAACTATATGAATTTTGTCGTGTTTCAAAAGGCGGCAACCACTCAGCAGTATTTTAGTGGAAGGTATAATTTTATCAATTGGTTTACGATTAATGTTGCGCTCTTGATATCAGCCTTTCTTCATGCGAAAGGCTTTATGGATGAACTGAAAAAAACTTCCCGCAAAGAAGTGGTAGAACAGAAACTCATCGCCAAATCTGCCAACGCCCAGTTTGAAAGTTTAAAAAACCAGCTCGACCCACACTTTCTGTTTAATTCTTTAAATGTTTTAAGTTCATTAATAGATGAAAATCCGAGGCAGGCTCAGAAGTTTACTGCCTCAATGTCAAAGATTTACAGATACGTTCTGGAACAGAAAGACAAAGAACTGGTGACGGTACAGGATGAACTGGATTTCGCTAAAACCTATTGTGAATTACTGAAAACAAGATTTGAAGACAGCGTGGATTTTGAATTTAATGTCAATGAAAATGACCTCAGAAAATTTGTCGTTCCGCTTTCACTACAATTACTTTTGGAAAACTGTATCAAACATAATTTTGCCACCTCATCGAAGCCTTTGATGATAAAAGTTTTTACTGAAAACGACTGTCTTTGCATCGAAAACAATCTTCAGGCAAGGGAACAGTTGAAAGAAAGTGCCGGAATTGGCTTGGCAAACATCGTGCAACGCTACGCTCTTTTAACCAAAAGAAATGTCTTCATTGAAAAATCTGAAGATTATTTTAAAATTAAATTACCTGTACTCGCTGAAAAACCAAAGATTGTAAGCGAAAAAACGCACGACGAAAACGAAGCCTACCTAAGAGCCCGAAAAAAAGTAAAAGAGCTTAAAAGTTTCTACGGAAACCTCATTTCTTACTGTGTTATCATCCCATTTTTAATATTTGTAAACCTCTACACAAACAGTAAGTATCTCTGGTTCTGGTGGCCAATGCTGGGCTGGGGAATTGGTGTTGCATCACATGCATTTCAGGTATTTGGAATAGGAAATGACTGGCAGGAAAAAAAGATTCAGGAAATTATGAACCAACAGAAAAACGGAAAAAATGGAAGAAATTAATTCAAACAATTACCGATACCAGCAGGCAAAGAAACAGGTAGACCGACTTCGTGGATTTTACGGGCATCTGTTTTCCTACATTGCCGTAAATATTCTCATCGTATTTATTAATTATAACAATCTGAACCCTGGCGAAAGTTATTTCCAGTTTAAAAATTTCATAACCGCAACATTTTGGGGAATCGGGCTTCTGATTCATGCGCTGTTTGTATTTTTCCCAAGATTCAGTTTTTTCAGAAATTGGGAAGAGAAAAAAATAAAAGAACTGATGGAAAAGAATAATAAAAATGGAAACTCTTAACGCTGTATTTTATGCAGCCATCACTGTTTGGCTTGCCTCGGAAATCTATTACAAAAGAATTTTAAAGTCTGATGAAACGGCAGAAAAAAAGGACAGCTCAACGCTGAATATCCTTTGGGTGGTGATTATGCCATCGGTTTTTCTCGGTGTGTATGTTTCAAAATCAACAGCATTTAAAATTACAGATCAGCAATGGATATACTTTTTCGGTTTAGCATTGATTATAACAGGTGTTTTTATCCGGTGGATGATTATTCGGAGCCTCGGAAAATACTTTACGGTAGATGTCAGCATCCGGCAGGATCATAAAATTAAACAGGATGGTATTTATCAGATTCTGAGACATCCGTCTTACAGTTTTGCTCTACTCACATTTTTGGGTTTGGGTTTGTATCTTAATAACTGGGTTTCACTGTTTATCGTTTTCATTCCGGTCTTTGTAGCGTTCAGATTTAGGATTGCTGTGGAAGAAAAAGCTCTGATAGAAACTTTCGGAGATGATTATCTCAACTACAGAAAGAAAACGAAAATGCTGATTCCGTTCATTTACTGAAGTCAGTTTACTTCTAAAAAAAATTATCCCGATTCGTCTGAGTCGGGATTTTTGCTGTTCAGTAGCCAAAAATGACCATTCGGTTACATTAAGTTGATTTGAGGCTGTTTTCTGTTCTACATTTGTCTCAGCAAAAAACAAACAGATATTAATTTTTAAAATAAAACATCATGGAAAATCTTACTTACAACAAAGAAAACTTAGCTTACGAAAAAGCAGCAAAAAGAGTAAAAGATCTTAAAGGATTCTACGGAAATCTTGCTTCATACTGCATCGTTATTCCGTTTTTAATTATCATTAACATGATCACATCTCCTCAACATTTATGGTTTTACTGGCCAATGTTGGGATGGGGTATCGGAATTGTTGCACACGCTGTAAATACTTTCGGAATCGGAAAAGACTGGGAAGAGAAAAAGATTCAGGAACTCATGGACAGAGAAAAAAGAAGCTCAAAAACACTTTAAATAAAATTTAATAACAATTTAAAAATAAACATCATGGAATATCAAACTGCACAACAAAGAGTAAAAGAACTGAAATCATTCTACAAGAACTGCATGTGGTTCGGAATCATAGCATTATTTATTTTCACAAGAAGATTTGTTAAATATGGAGATTTTACTGAAGCCATTTCTACAGGATCAATTATCCTGACAATCTGGGGAATTGTCATTGCTGTAAAAGCTGTAAAATTATTTGTTTTAAATTCTGAATGGGAAGAAAAAGTGCTGCAAAACGAAATTAATAAAGGTAAAAAACCGATAAATTTTTAAGAACAGAAAGATTTAATTAATTTTAAAGTTCAGATTTAAAACGAAAATCAAACCATGATCAGAACACTCATCATAGAAGACGAAAAGCCGGCAGCAAGAAAGATTGAAAGAATGCTCAATGAATTTCCGGATATCGAAATTGTGGGCAAAATAGAATCTGTGGAAGAAGGTGTACAGTGGTTTTCTGAAAATGAGCATCCCCAGCTTATTTTTTCAGATATTGTTTTGGGCGACGGTGTTTCGTTTGATATTTTTGAAAAAGTTCCGACGAAAGCATTTATGATTTACACCACCGCTTTTGATCAGTATACTTTAAAAGCTTTTAAACTCAACAGCATCGACTATCTTCTGAAACCGATTATGGAGGAAGATCTGTCTGCTGCCTTAGAGAAATTCAGATCGTTTATTCCTTCAGGTAACGCCGTTAATTCTCATGAAATAAAGGATTTAATCAAAAAAGACAAATCCACTCTTTCCAGAATTCTCGTTAAAATCGGTTACAATCTAAAAATCGTTCAGACTTCTGAAATCAGCTGTTTTTACAGCGAAAATAAGATTGTTTATCTGCAAACTCAGGAAAGAAATTTCCCAACGGATTTTACTTTAGATGAACTCACAGAAGTTCTTGATGAGCAGAAGTTTTTCCGTGTGAACAGACAGTTTATCATCAATTCAGAGTATATTAAAAATATTCATACTTCGCCCAACTATAAAGTGGAATTAAACTTTCAGCCCGACGAAGAAATTACCGTGAGCAGAGAGCGTGTAAAGGATTTTAAAGACTGGCTTGTGGGTTAATTAAAAGAACCGTCAAACATTCATCATCCCATCATCCAACAACCCAGCACCCAACACCAGCATCCGCCACTATTTATAATCAATTCTGTTCGCTTCTGTATCTTCAAGTTGTTTAATGATTGAGGCAGGAATTTCATCGCTGTCAATCGGGAAACTTATTGAATCGGGAATGAAATTTTTTCTGTCCGCTTTCTGAAATATTTCAAAAAGAGCAATCGGCTCCTGATTAAAACTAATACAAGTACTTATAAAATGCAATTCATAGAGCTTATATTCTGGATTTTTGAGTTTTTCCTTGATGTCTTTAATTCTTGAGATAAAATGTCTTTGTCGGATGAACGTGTTGCTGTTCATGATAATAAAAACATAGTCGGAATATGCCGTGATTTTACCAAAATACTTGTGCCGGTCGCCGCCGCTTCTTTCCACAAAATATTCGCCTGAAGTTTCAGACTTGTAAATTTCTGTTGCAGAACGCCAGATCCTGTCTTCCTTCGCCTGCAAAGGGTTTTCAGGAAGGTTCCTGTTGTAGGAATACCAGCAGCCGACGAGTCTGTCGAGAAGATCTGTGTTTTGTTTTACATTATTCATATCAATTCTCAGATCATTAAAATTAAATGATTCTGTATTTGAATTAATAAAATCGATGTAATTGGAATAGCCCAAAACTTTGACAATCTTACTCAATTTTGCCAGATTTGGTTTGCTTAAAACTGAATTTTCATTTTGCTTAAATTTCTTCAGTTTGTTGATGATCAGGTGTTCGTATAAATAATTCGAACCTAATAATTCAGGATTTTTTTTTATGCTTTTAGTTTCTTGATCAGCAATGATCAGATCATTAAGTTCGTCGGCAATGTAAGACCATTCGGTTTTAGACACATCTTCCCAAGAATTTTTCTTTAAAAAATGAAGGCTTAAGAAATTCATCAGTTTCTCAAGGTGTGCAATGTCTTCTTTTTTCATGAATTTATTTTATAAGACTAATTTAAGATTTTTTTAAATCTAAAAAAGATTTTTGTGGGACTTTTATATTTTTTAATCAAGGGACATTTGAGTAGGAAAATTAAAAGAAACAAAATGAAAACAAAATTGGTATTTGGAAACGAAAATCTTTGGCAAAGAATTCAAAGCTTTTCATTAGACGCTGAGAATGCAACATTTCCTTTCTCGAAAAAACTCGCAAAAGAGGAAAACTGGAGCGCAGAATTTACCCAAAAAGCAATTGAAGAGTACAAAAAATTTGTCTATCTCTGCTGCATATCTCCCTACGGTGCTTCGCCAAGCGAAACTGTGGACAAAGTCTGGCACATGCATCTCATTTACACTCAAAATTACTGGGAAGATTTCTGCCCGAATATTCTGAAAAGAAGCCTGCATCACCATCCTTCAACCGGAGGAAGTTCTGAAAACGCAAAACATCAGAACTGGTTCTCAGAAACTCTGGAAAACTATCATGAAGTTTTCTCACAGGAAGCACCGGAAGACATTTGGAAACATCAAAACCAAAAAACCTTCGTCAGAAAAAACTGGTTTAAGAAATTTAAGTTCCTTTCAGCAGCTTCAGTCTTTCTACTGTTGATTTCCTGCTCAGAAGGCTCTGGCGGAGTTTTATTCAAAGTATTTGGATGGATTATCGGAATATTTATAGGAATGAACATTTTAGGAATGATCATAGGAAGTTCGCAATCAGGAAGCAGGAACAAAAACAACGGTGGCAGTTCAGACGGCGGAAGCAGCGGCACAAGTTGCAGTAACAGTTCAGGTTGCAGCAGTGGCTCAAGTTGTGGAAGCAGTTGCGGCGGCGGTGGATGTGGTGGATGCGGAAGCTAAAATCTAAAATAAATCAAAATGAAAAGTTTAATAATGTATTCCGTTTCAGTGATTGTAAGTTGGATTTGGCTTTATGTTTCACACCAAACTTTCAATCCCATTTTACTTAAAGGTCCGGATTTTCTGAAGTTTTATGTATTAATCCTGATGATTTTTTATCTGATGATTTTTATTGGAAAAAGATTGAAAATCAACAACCGAAAGGTATTGCTATATTTTATGCTTTCAATAATAGCTTTAGGAATTACAAAACTGTTTAGAGGTTTGTATCTCAATAAACCAGTTGGATATTTGATCTTCATATTAATAATGGAAACAATTGTAATGCTGATAATTACTCAAACTCATCCCAACCATAAGTTGAAGTAGTCAACACTCAATTTTAAACTAACAAAAACCCGAAACAAAGATGCTTCGGGATTATTTTTTTTTCTTAACCGCAAAAGTGACAAAAGAAAAATCTTGAAAAAAAGTCTCTCAAAAGTTCACAAAATTGCCAGTTTATTTTAATTGCTAATTCTAAGAAATCACTCCACTTCCAATCAGTTCATCCTCCAGATACCAGGCTGCAAACTGACCTTCTGCAATAGCCGACTGAGGATTTTCAAATTCCATAAAAAAGGCATTTTCAAACTGATAGATTGTAGCTTTCTGAAGCTCCTGTCTGTAACGGAATCTAGCTAGCACTTCCATCGATTCACCATTTTTCAATCTTAAATCTTCACGAACCCAATGCAGTTCTGAATTATCAATTTTCAGAGCTTTCTTGTGCAAGCCGGGAAAACTATGACCTTCTCCCACGAAAATAATATTGTTTTCCATGTCCCTCGAAACGATAAAACACGATTCTTTGTGTCCGCCAATTCCCAGACCTTTACTTTGTCCGATCGTGAAAAACTGAGCACCCTGGTGTTTGCCAATTACTTTACCGTCGGCTTTTTTATAATTTATTTTTCTGCTTAAAAATTCCAGTTCATCCTCTTTAGATGAAAAAGCTGGAGTTTCTGCAGAAAACAAAGGAGAATCTTTAAAAATTTCAACGATTTCTCCTTCCTTCGGAACCAATTGCTGCTGCAAAAACTGAGGCAGACTTACCTTTCCGATAAAACACAGTCCTTGCGAATCTTTTTTATCAGCGGTAACCAATTCCATTTCCCGTGCAATTTCTCTAACCTGAGGCTTTGTGAGCTCGCCAATCGGGAATAAGGCTTTAGAAAGCTGATCCTGACTGAGCTGGCATAAAAAATACGACTGATCTTTGTTATTGTCTTTGCCGGCTAAAAGATGAAAAATCTCATTCCCGTTTTCATCAAAGGTGGAATCTACTCTGGCATAATGTCCTGTTGCTACTTTATCGGCACCAAGTGACATCGCAGTTTTCATAAAAACATCGAATTTCACTTCTCTGTTGCACAAAACATCAGGATTCGGAGTTCTTCCCTTCTGATATTCGTCAAACATATAATCAACGATTCTTTCTTTGTAGAGTTCGCTCATATCAATCACCTGAAACGGAATTCCAAGTTTCTGAGCGACCATCAGCGCGTCATTGCTGTCTTCAATCCACGGACATTCATCTTCCAAAGTAACCGATGCATCGTTCCAGTTTCTCATAAAAAGAGCCACCACCTCGTGCCCTTGCTGTTGCAGCAAATACGCTGTAACACTCGAATCTACGCCTCCTGAGAGGCCTACTACTACTTTCATGTATTCAATTTTACGAAACTCTTAACGGGAGTTCTTAGTTGAGCCGCAAAATTACGACAATCTCATTCGCAAAAAAAATGATATTTTTAAGGATTGATAAAAACGATATTCTTTACGGACTTGTTTTTATATTATTTAAAATTTAATAAAATTTTTCCTCCACAGCTGTCTGGAAGTGATTTTATTTAAGTTTGAACGACTGTTGTTTACATTAAAAATTACATGATATGAGAAAATTTTTTATTGCGACTTTAGTTTTGATTTCCACTTTTGCTTACTCGCAGATTGCAATCGGAAACAACTCAGAAAGCACCAGGCGATGGACTTTCGGAGGTGGAATTGGATTTGGTTTCGGAAGTAATTCTATGTTCAACATTCAGGCAGCACCCAGAGTTGGTTACCGCGTAACAGAAAATCTGGAGGCTGGAATTACGGGGACGGTGATGTGGCAGACCTCAGACTTTTATAGGTCAACCATGTTTGGAGTGGGGCCTTTCGCCAACTATTATTTCGCAAGATCATTCTATGCAGGAGCAAATCTTCAGCATTTTTTCATTAATTATAAAGATAAAATTTACGGTTACAAATCGTCCGACCAGGAGACTGCGCTTTATCTGGGTGGCGGATATCTGCAGAGAATCGGCAACAACTCTTTCCTGCAGCTTGGTGTAATGTATAATGTGTTGTACAGGGAAAACAACAGCATTTTTGCCAGCGGACTTATGCCGAACATCGGTTTTGTAGTCGGTTTGTAACTGAAACAATCGGAGCTTTTATTTTTCGAAGAGCATTTTGGTGAGAAAATCTTTCTCGCCCTTCCCTCTCGCAGGCGAATATTCCCGTCCGTAGTAAATAATCTGAAGATGAAGTTTGTTCCAGACATCTTCTTTCCAGAGCATTTTTGCATCCCGTTCGGTTTCTACAGCATTTTTACCGGAAGTCAGTTTCCACTGATTCATCAAACGGTGAATGTGTGTATCGACAGGAAATGCCGGAAAACCAAATGCCTGACTCATCACTACCGACGCGGTTTTATGACCAACACCAGGAAGCGCCTCAAGTTCTTCAAAGGTCTGAGGAACGATGCCGTTGTGGTTTACAAGGAGAAGCTCAGCCATTCTTTTCAGATTTTTGGCTTTGGTATTTGATAATCCGATTTCTTTAATCAGTTCTTTTATCTGAAACTCTTCCAGCTTTGCCATTCTCTGCGGTGTACCAGCCACAGCGAAAAGTTCAGGCGTCACCTGATTTACCTTTTTATCAGTCGTCTGAGCCGAAAGCGCTACAGCCACCATCAGTGTGTAAGGATCTGTATGATCCAGCGGAATCGGAACTTCGGGATAAAGTTTCTCCAGTTCCTGCTGAATGAGTGCGGCTCTTTGTTTTTTTGTCATTTAAACTTTAAATTTGAGCAAAATTAAAAAATATGTTGAAAGTCGGAGACGCTTTACCAAAATTTGAAAGTGTAAATCAGGATGGCGAAACAATTAATTCTGAAAAATTCAAAGGTCAGAAACTGGTGATATTCTTCTATCCACAAGCGAGCACGCCGACCTGTACTGTTGAGGCCTGTAACTTAAGCGACAATTATTCTGAACTGGAAAAAGCAGGTTTTCAATTACTTGGAATCAGTGGCGATTCTGTAAAAAAGCAGAAAAATTTTCATTCTAAATTTTCCTTTCCTTACGATCTTATTGCCGATGAAAACCGTTACATTATCGAGAAATTCGGTGTTTGGCAGGAAAAGAAAACTTTCGGAAAAACGTACATGGGGATTGTAAGAACCACTTTTATCTTCGATGAAAAGGGAATCTGTACAAGAGTTATTGAAAAAGTTACTTCGAAGACTGCTGCGCAACAGATTTTGGAGGAGAACTAATATGATCATCCGTATTTAATCATAAAAAAATCAGCCAGTAATTTTGTCATTCCGTAGGAATCTAAACTGCATAATTTTGAGTGTGTCGGGATTCCTACGGAATGACAAATAAACTTTTAATGATTATTTTATTACGTTTTAATAGTCAAAAATAGTTGGTGAAATTGCAATGCCGACAAGTACACTGACAAATTATACAACTACAAGGCTTAAAACTTAGACTTTCTGTTCTACTGGTAAACAAAACTCAGCGTCTGCTTCAAATCCGGATGCAGGCTTTTCGAAACCGGACAGTTGTATGCAATTTCTTCAATAGTCTTTTTCTGCTCGTCAGAATACTGATCTTTGAAAATAAACTCACATTTAATTTCACTAATTCTGCGTGGATTTGGAGCCATTACTTTTTCAAGATTGCAGTACGCTCCATCGATGTTGATGCCTTTGTCTTTACCTAAAATTGCAATCGTTGTAAGAGCACATTCTGCCAGAGAAGTCGCACACATGTCTGTTGGAGAAAACTTTTCTCCTTTCCCGTGATTGTCTGTCGGCGCGTCACTTTCTATGATTGTTCCGGATTGTAAGTGTTCTGCGGAACATCTTAAATCTCCCAAATATGTTATTTTTGAAGTCATAATTACTATTTAGATTTACTATTTATTTTAACTGAAGCTGCTGGATTTATTTCTTTATCAAGGACATCTGTAATAAGCTCCCTCAATGTCGAAAGGGTAAATGAATCATCTTTAAAACCCATAGGATATGTAGAATGTCCACCTTTTGTTTCTTCACAAATAACATACTCTGGATCGGTCTTTTCGACTTTAATTGTTTTTTCAATATTAAATTTTCTTTCAATCTTTTCTCCAGACTTATCTATTAAATAAACTTTATAAAGATTTTCAAGCGTATTTTTAGGTTTCTCAAAAGATTTGAAAACATTGATGTATTGATCTTTCCAGACAAACTCATCCACCGCCATATTTTTAAACTTCATGTAGTCTTCCGACAGAACTTTTTGATTGTAAAGTGTTTTTACTTTTTCAAAAACTTCATTCGCTTCTGTAAATTTGTTATTTGCATTCAGCGATTTTATCAACTTTTCATATAGAATATACTCTTCCGGAAACAGTATTACAGCGTTTCTGTAAATTTCTTCAGACTTTTTATAATCCTTTTTGGAGGCATAATAAAAATTACCGGCGTTTTTTGCTAAAGTTAAATACCATTTCCCTTCCTTATCGGCATTTTTTAGACCTTGTTCATAAGTTCGATCTTCATTAACGTCATCTTTCTGATACTTAAAAATATTTGCCTTCTCCACATAAAACTCAGCCAGCGGGGCTTTTTCTATGGCAACATTTATATTTTCAAGCGCTTTATCATATTGTTTTAAAAACATCTGAGAATATCCTTTCTGGAAATATACGATTGGATTATCAAATTTCTTTGTCAATGCTTTATCATAGTATTCAATTGCCTTTACATCGTCTTCCTTCATAAAAAAAGCATATCCCATGTAATAAAGCTCCTCACCACTTAAACCAGCACTCTCATTTTCTAACTTAATTATTTCGTCGAATTTTTCTTCGTTTTTAAGCTTCAGAATTTTCTGTCCAAAAATTGTACAGGAAAAAAGAAGTATAAAAGTAAATAATAGCTTATTCATAACTCAGAAATGAAAAACATCTTTCGCTTTATTATAAGCACTTTCAAAATTAAGTAAATTCAGTTTGTGAGGTGTTTTTTCTACGCTCATAAAGTTAATCACCTGCTCAGTCGGCATATTTCCTACCAAATCATCTTTTGCCATCGGACAACCGCCAATTCCTTTGATTGCAGAATCAAATCTTCTGCAGCCTTGATCGTAGGCAGCTTTTAATTTTGTGTAGGAATCTTCATAACGGTTATGAAAATGAGCTCCAAAGTTGATTTCGGCAAACTTTTGAGGAATTTCACCAAAAAGTAAATTGATGGTTTCGGTAGTCGCAACACCCGTGGTATCCGACAAAAGAATATTTTCAATACCTATTTCCGAAAATCTTTTAGCCCAGAATTCCACATCCTCCAGCTTCCACATTTCTCCGTACGGATTGCCGAAAGCCATTGAAAAATAAAGATTCAGACTGCGGTTTTCAGATTTTGTGAGCTCAAGAATTTTCACAATATCTGTAAAAGCTTCTTCCTGACTTTTGTTGGTATTCCGATGCTGAAAAGTTTCAGAAATGGAAAACGGAAAGCCCAAAATATCAACTGACTGATGTTTTAAAGCTTTTTCGGCTCCCCTAAAATTGCCAATGATAGCGGAAACTTTTGTGTTGGAGCGGGATTTATCGATACTCCCCGCAACCTCGGCAGAATCAGCCATTTGAGGAATTGCTTTCGGGGACACAAAGCTCAGGCAGTCGAGCACATCAAATCCTACATCCATCAAAGCGTTGATGTAATCTATCTTTTTGGAAGTAGGTATAAATTCTCCCCAGCCTTGCATGGCATCGCGCGGACATTCTGTAAGAAACATTTCTATTTTGATTTTCTCAAATATAATAAAACTAAATAATTTAACAGTCTATTTCGAAATATCACAGAATCAATTGATTTAAAAGCATTTAGACTTCATATTTATATCAGCACATCTTAATTAAAACGCCTGTTTTCCATTTTAAATTAAACTTAAAATCATTTCTGAAATCTTCAATTAACATTTAAATAAGATTTAGTTTAAGTAATTCAAATCAAAACAAGATTATTGATGATTAAATTTTAATAAATAATTTTAAAATCAAATCGATTTGGTAAAAGAATTGCAATAGACTGAAAAACGTTTAAAACCTTTGCGCCATGAACATTTCCTATTACGATTTCAAGAACTTAGAAAATCAGGATCAGTGCAATTTGGTATTGCACAACGGAAAAATCGTCAACGAAAGAATGATGAAAGACCTGAAATATACTTTGTATGAATTTTCAACCTTCACCGTAGAAGTGATGCACAATCTTTCCAGTGAAAAACTGGCAGTCATTAACGTTTTTCAGAACAGAGCGGCTTATGCTGTCTAAACAGTTTAAATAAGATTTAAAATATAGAGGAGGCAATTTGCTTCCTTTTTTTGTTGGCACTTAAGCATAATTCAACACATTTTTCGGGCATCCTGATTTTACGTTGTATATTTGTGAAAATTTAAAATCAATAATGAGTATGCTAGAATTTAATCAACTTTGGAAAGAAAAATTACTGAACCGTTTTCTTACTTACGTAAAAATATACTCTACCAGCGACGCTGAAAGCGAGACAACACCTTCTACAGAAAGACAGTGGGACATCGCAAAATACATCACTCAGGAACTGAAAAATATTGGTCTTGAAGATGTTTCTATTGACGATCACGGTTACATCATGGGTTACGTTCCATCAAATTTGGAAAACGACAGCCAGCCGACTATCGGTTTTATTTCGCATTACGACACTTCGCCGGATTTCAGCGGAGAAAATGTGAAACCTCAGGTTTGGGAAAATTATGACGGAAGTGATCTGGTTTTAAATCAGACGTCTAACTTCACTTTGTCGCCTTCAAAATTTGAAAGTTTAAAAAAATACATCGGTCAGACTTTAATAACCACTGACGGAAATACCCTTCTTGGAGCGGATGACAAGGCAGGTTGCGCGGAAATTGTAACCGCTGCAGAATATCTGATTACTCATCCGGAAATCAAGCACGGAAGAATTGCTGTTGGATTCACGCCTGACGAAGAAATCGGAAGAGGAGCACATAAATTTGATGTTACCAAATTCGGGGCGGAATTCGCTTACACAATGGATGGCGGCGAAGTTGGCGAACTGGAATATGAAAATTTCAACGCTGCAGGTGCAGTGGTAAAAATCCACGGGTTGAGTGTGCATCCCGGTTATGCATTCGGGAAAATGGTGAATGCCGCTTTGCTTGCTGCGGAGTTTATTCAAATGTTGCCAGCCAATGAGACTCCGGCTACAACGAAAGGTTTTGACGGATTTTATCACTTAATGGATGTAACTGCTGATATTTCGGAAGCAAAACTTCAATACATCATCCGTGATCATGATGAAGAAAAATATGAGGCAAGAAAAAAATTCATGGAAGAAAAAATTGCAGAATTTAATCAAAAACATGGCGAAGGAACGGCAGAAATAGAAATTAAAGAGCAATACAGGAATATGAAGCAGCAGTTTGAAGGAAAAATGCACATCGTAGATTTGGCAGCAAAAGCAATGAAAGAAGCGGGAATTGAACCAAAAATCAAAGCCATCAGAGGAGGTACCGACGGAGCGCAATTATCTTACATGGGATTGCCTTGTCCGAATATTTTTGCCGGCGGAGTCAATTTCCACGGACCTTATGAATATGTGGCTTTGGAAAGCATGATGAAGGCGACTGAAGTGATTGTGAATATTGTGAAAGCGTAATATTTTAACTTACAACATAAGAAACCCCGACAATTCTATTCTTGTCGGGGTTTTTGGTTTTATTGAATTCTGGCTTTAAAATATCCTCGTATTGATTTGCTAACTCCGCCATCAACAACACAGCTGTAATTGACAAAACCAAAAATACTATCGCATTTTTGATATTGGGTTTGATTTAATTTTAAAAACTCAAATCGTGGGACTGCCCTAATGAATTTTATTTCTCCTTTCAAGGTTTTGGGATCATAATCAAGAATTCTAAAAGTCCCGTCAAAAACCTTGACCATAATGCCATTACCCATATAACCGTCATAATTGTTCAAAGAAATATTTATGGTGTCTTCCGCTTTCGTTGCTTTGCATTTATAATTATTAAAAGAGGTTCCAAAATTCAAAAGACCTGAATTCTGAACGATGTAAGCCGTTCTGGTTTTGCTTTCCAGTTTTTCCTTTCTGAATAATCTTAGTTCAGGAAATTTTGAAAGCAATTGAATGGTGTCATTATGAACTAAATTTTCATCGACAACAACTTTTTCATAGGATGAAATCACTTTCTCTTTTTTGTTTTTACAACCCATAAATGCAAGCGAAATAAAAATCAGGAAAAATAATTTCATCATTGTTTGATTTTAATGAGGAATTTCCTCCGTCAAAACTTCATTGCCGGCTTTGTCAAAATAAATGCAGGTAAACTGATCTAAATCAACAATCCATTTTTCAACGCCGTTTTCTGCGCAGTCTCTGCAGAACTGCATATAATCTGTTCCGCCTTTCTGGTGAATTTTTAACTGCTTTTTAAAATGATCAGCATTAACTGTTTCATTGATTTCCAAATCATCATATTTCGGTTGTGATTTTGTTTGAAAATCATTTTTACCGAAATAGTCTGTATGACTGTCTTTTACCCAGGTTATAAAGTTTTTCACCCCGAAACCTTTAATTTCATGAATGTATTTTGGGAAATCTGCGCCTGATTTTAGTTTGCTGTGAGCTTCTTCAATTTGTGCTACGGTAAACATTTGTATTTATTTAAATTAAATTTAGATTTTTCTAAAGGACGGCAAAGCTCGTAATTTTAAAAAATATTTCTGTGAAAATGTCCGGAATTTTCATAGGTCTGTCACTGATTCTAATATATCGAATGCCTGATCTATATTTTCCTTTTTCTCTTATCCGGAATATTTATTTCTGTTTTTTGGCCCAAAGTGCCATTTTTCTATTTAAAACATCCAAAGGCAGACAACCCTGACTTAAAACTTCGTCATGAAATTTTGCAAGACTGAATTTTTGCCCCAACTCTTTTTCATATTTTTCTCTCAACTGACGGATTCTCAAAGACCCGATTTTATAGCCAAGAGCCTGCCCCGGCATTGCCATATAACGCTCCACTTCTGCCGTTGCTCCTGCTTCATCGTAGGCAATGTTGCTCAGAAAATATGTTATAGCTTCTTCCCTGCTCATTTTTCCTGTGTGAAGCCCGGTATCAACCACTAATCTTACCGCACGCAGCATCTGATCACTCAGATAGCCCATTTTTTGATAAGGATCGGTGTAAAGCCCAAATTCAGGACCTAACGTTTCGCAATAATGTGCCCAGCCTTCGCCGTAAGCACCCAGCCATCCGAAACGCATAAATTTAGGCAGATTTGTATTTTCCTGCTGTAAAGACACCTGATAATGATGCCCCGGAATGGCCTCGTGCAGAAAAAGCGATTCCATACCCGAAGTGACATTAAATTTTGATGGATCAGGAAGCGGAATATAGAAAATCCCCGGTCTTTTGCCGTCCGGAGTTCCCTGGATATATTCTGCGCTCGCACTCGCCTCTCTGAATTTTTCGGTTTGTCTGATTTCAAATTTTGTTTTTGGCGTGACGCTGAACATGGTTTTCAGCTTCGGAGTGATCTTGGATAAAATACCGTTAAAGGCTTTTAAAACCTCATCAGAACTTTTATAAGGCATTGCTTTCTGATCATTTTTTACGTGGGTAATAAATTCTTCAAGCGTTCCTGTAAATCCCACTTCCTGTTTCACTTTTTCCATTTCAGCACGGAGCATGGCAACCTGCTGCAGACCAACTTTGTTGATTTCTTCAGGGGTTTCATCTGTTGTCGTCCAGCTTTTGGCATAAAATGCATAGATAGAATTTCCGTTCGGTAAACTATTGTAACCATCCGTATCTCTTGCTTTCGGATAATATTCTTTTTCCAGATAATTTCCTAATCTGGTGTAAGCCGGGATTATGTTTTTCGCCACAGATTCGTGGAAAAGTCTTGTAAACTCTGCTTTCTTTTCATCAGAAAAACCTTTCGGAAACTTTTTCAGCGGACCATAGAAAATATTTTTTTCAGTATCTGAGGTGATAATTTCTTCCGCTCTCATCTGCGGAATCATTTTGACAACCAGTTTTTTAGGCAAAACAATTTTAGCATTGATACCCTCATTAAAATTATGAATTGCTGCATCTGCCCAAACCGGAAACTTTTCCATTCTCTTCAGCCAGTTTTCGTAATCTTTTTCTGTCTCAAAAGGCTGGCTTCCTTCACCGCTTCCCAAAAGAGGAAACGTAAGCGGCAAACCTCCAAACTGCGTAAAAGGAATATATTCAGGGTGGAAACTGTAGGCTCCTATTTTATCTTTTAAAGTAAAATCAAGAACATCATAAACCACTTTTTTGTCATCGGGAAGGCTTTCGTAATCTACATTTTCCAGCTGTTTCTGTACCGATGCGTAAAATGCGACCTCTCCTGAGATAAAATCTTTATCAATATTGATGGGCAACTGGTCATTGTATCTGGAGTCTCCCTGCTGCGTTGCTTCCAAAGGATAGAGCTTCAGATACTGCTCGTAATAGTTGGCAGCAATAGAATCTATGTTTTTCGGGGTTACTTTGCTAAGCGGCAAATCTGTTTTCCGGCAGGAGTGAAAAGCAGTTGCAAGGCCTAAACACAAAAGGCTTCCCAATACAATATTTCGCATGATTAAGAATTTTATATAAAAACAAATGTAATGATTCTACAGGAAAAGATTTAATATCTAAAATTTTAAAAATAATTTAAAAAAATTTTTCACATTCAGTCAATTTTCTATCTTTGTTAAAACAATTAACATTCATACCATTACGGATCTTTTCTAAGAAATAATGAAAGGGATTTTAAAAATTTACCACCCGGAAGAAACGCTTAAATACAATATCAATCATACTTATTGCAAAGCCGTTTACCTTAATCAGAAGCATTTTTTGGAAGTAGAAATCTCCACAGACGACAGTTTGGATCATGTGGAAGACGATTCTCTGCAGAACAATTTTCCTCAGTTATCAATGCAGGTTTCTGATTTCCCGATACAATCCGGAGAGATTGAAGATCAGACATTTAACATCACAGACTCAGATGAAGAATCTTATACAGAAGTAGATCTTTTTGACGATGAAGATGCTTATCTTTATGACAATGAGCTGTGCTTTGAAAAAGATGAAACGGGAGAACTCCAGCTGATCTGGAAAGGGCAAATCGACGATTTTTATACTGGCTCAGACAATCCGCTTCCGTTCAGACTTAAATGTCTGCTGAAGCAGGACGAAATTGAGGTAGACGAAGATTAAATTCAGATACTTAATGCTAAAACATATTATTTCTCTTCATCTATTTTGAAGGGAAATTTTCCGTTGTGGTACCGAAAGCTTATTTTAAGCATTTTTTAAGATTAAAATTGATAATATTCCTTTATTTTTGTCGTTTAAACTACTAAAAATACAGATTAATGCTTGTAACAGAACTTACTCAGGTTTTATTTGCACAGGTGGCGACACCCGTTGTAACTGCTGAAAGTGCAGAGTTTTCATTTTGGAACATTATGTTTCACGGAGGGGCTTTTGCCAAAATTGTAATGGCCACCGTACTTTTGCTGGGAATATTTTCTGTTTACCTTTTCTTTGAAAGATTTTTCTTTATCAAAAGAGTGACTTCAAAAACAGACTCCAATTTTATGAACAATATTGAGGATTTTGTGCGAAACGGAAAGATTGATTCTGCTCTGGATTACTGCAAAACACAGAATTCGCCGGAAGCAAGAATTTTAGAAAAAGGAATTTCAAGACTGGGAAGACCGGTTTCTGACATTGTAAGCGCAATGGAATCTCAGGCTCAGGTAGAAGTGGCCAACATGGAAAAAAACCTGAATCTTTTGGCAGTCGTACCAAGTATTGCACCGATGCTCGGACTTTTGGGAACGGTAATCGGGATGATCATTGCTTTCTTTAATCTGTCTCACGCTGAAGGCTCATTCTCTCCGAAAACTTTATCTGAAGGTATTTACACGGCTTTGGGACAGACCGCAGTTGGTTTGGCGGTAGCGATTCCTGCTAATTTTGCTTATAACATTCTTTTAACGAGAATTGACAAATTTGTTTTGAATGCTCAGAATATGTCTGGAGAATTTTTAGATATCATCAACAAACCTTTATAATCTCTAAAGATGAAAATTCAAAGAAGAAATAAAGCCAATCCGGAATTCAGTTTAGCAGCGATGACAGACGTTATCCTGCTGATGCTGATTTTCTTTATGATTACCTCATCGGCGGCCAACCAAAGCTCCATTGACGTAAAGCTTCCGAAGGCTGACACCGCTGCAGACAATACGCCAAACCCTCTTACGGTAACGATTAATGCCGAAGGAAGTTATTTTGTAGACGATAAACCGGTAGCAAGGGAACAGCTGGAACAGACTATTGTAAGTTTGCTGAACTCCAGACAGGGAAAATCTTTTACCATAAGAGCAGACGAAAATACGATGCACAAAGATGTGGTTTTTGCAATGAGTATCGCAGAAAAACATAAACTGAATATCGCCCTCGCCACTGTAAAAGAAAATTAATGTACACTTTGAAAAAAGTTGACTTTTAACTAAATAACAAAGGAGACATCCAAAAAGAAGTCTGATTTTATTTAAACCTCGACATCATCTTTTAAAGTTAAACAACCGCTCATGAAAAGTTATACCCTTGATAACAGCGAACACAATAAAGACCGGATCAAAAGCGGAATTCTGTCTGTCCTGATATGGTCTGCCATCCTGCTGTTTGTTTTTATCTATAAACTTGAACCTACGCCCGAAGAAAAAGAACCCGAGGTAGTAACCACTATGCTGGTCAATTTCGGAGACAACAGAAACGGTGAAGGAATGGATGAACCAGCTCCTCAGGAAGGAAGCCAGGCTATGAAAGCTGATGAGACGGTTGCTGAACCAACAGAAAGCAATACAGAACCCAATACCGTTATAAAGCCAGAACCGAGGGCTGAAACGAAAAAAGCGGATGTTAAAGAAAAAGCAGTTTCCGGAAACGACAACCGTAAAGTTGCCAGAAAAGACGATGCAAAAACCAATACGAAACCAGCCAGCAGCACGGTAAAAAGTAAAACCAAAGGTGGCGCAGTCACTGCCAACAGCAAAACCGGAAACGGAGACGGTCAGGGAAAAAATATTTTTGGTAAATTTTTGTCCGGTAGAGGCGACAAATCTGGTAACCAAGGGGATGGAAAAGGTCCGGGGAATGCCGGAGATCCTTTGGGTGGCGATGGAAATGGAGACAGTAAAATAGGAATTGACAGAAGTCTTACCAACTATATTCCCGGAACAATGGGACGTGGAGGCGCCCAGCCAAGCCACAAATGCACGGCCAGCGGCTCTATCAGAATTTCTTACACTGTGGATAAAGCAGGAAATATTATATCCGCAAAACGCGCTGGTGGAATTTCAGACCCATGTGTAGTTCAGACATCGGTTGCGTGGGTTAAAAAATATGTGAAAGCCGAGAAATCAAGCGTTTCTTCTACGGGAACTTACAATATTACATTCTAAAAAATCCAAAAGCACTTTATTCAAGTTCTTTTTTCATGTATCAGAAGTTTCTGTAATCTTCTATCAGTAATCTTTACCCTCGTTTGCGGGATATTATTTACCTGCAATCTCGCTGATTCTGTTAATAGCCGGAAGCGCAAAAATGCCGCTGGTCTGTAAATACAGCTCATAGAAAGTTTTCGCTTTGTCTAAAAAATCATTGTTAGCCAAAACCTTTCCATTGTAATAGAAAAGATTTCCGAGCATTTCGTAGTAATCTTTGTGATCTCTTTCCTGTCTTTCTTTTACGATTTCAATCACTTCCTCTTTCGATTTTGCCGAAAGTTCTTTAAAATCAAACTTGAAAATATCTTTCATCAAAGAATCGAAATCGAGGTCTTTCTGCATTAAACTTTCTTCGGGTTTGTCTAAAATCAGTTTTTCTAAGGCTTGAGATAGCTGGCGGATGAGTCTTAAGGTGAATTCTTTATCTGTGATCATAATTGAATTTAATTTTTGTTGTTGACAAGTTTTAGAGAATCATAATATTCTTTATGTTCAATTGGGCTGTAAAACATTTTTAAATTGATAGAATTAAAAAAGCCTGCAAAGTTTTGCATTTTTGCAGAAGTTGGTTTGCTACTTTTAATCTGATTGCATTCAAAGCAAACCGAAATGTAATTAACTATTTTTTCTTCCTTTAAAAAGATAATGTTATGTCTAGGATAAAAGCAATCTGCTGATACAGCCGGCTCTGAAAGATCATCATCTTGATTCCCGCTTAAAATATAATTAAGCTTTTTAATTTGATTTAAATCTAATTTTCTGCTGATGGTATCTTTAAATTTTTTTACATCCAATTCTTTATCAAAATCACCATCAAAATAATCCATTGGATGTACACTTGCAAAAGCAACCACTTTATCATATTTAAAATCAATATAATCTTTGCGATTTTTGTTCTTAGTGACATTAGAATTCACTTCAGTAATTGATTGATCCTTTTTACAACCAATCAATAGTAAAGACAAGGTTAAGATTATAATTATTCTTTTCATTTAAGCAAAAAACAAATACGCCAATCCGATCGCAGTAATCACGCCCACTAAATCAGCCAAAAGCATAGCAATTACCGTATATCTTGTATTCTTTACAGCTACGGCTCCAAAGTAAACTGCAATCACGTAAAACGTCGTATCTGAACTTCCCTGAAGAACCGCTGCCAATTTCCCTTGAAAACTGTCTGCTCCGAAAGTTGCCATTGTATCCATCATCATTCCTCGTGCTCCGGAGCCCGAAAGTGGTTTGATTAAAGCTGTTGGAAGTCCGTCGACAAATCTTGCATCTAAGTTTGCGGCGTTCACCACCCATTTCATCCCATCGATAATCACTTCAAAAACGCCTGAAGTTCTTAAAAGTGAAATAGCGATCAACATCCCCACCAAATAAGGGATAATTTTCACACTTGTTGTAAAGCCTTCTTTTGCTCCATCCACGAAAGCGTCAAAAACATTGATTTTTTTATAAAGCGCTCCAAGCACAATTGCGAGGAAAATGAAAAGGATTAATCCGTTACTTAAAACCTGACTGAAAATATCTAAATTTTCTTTGCTCAGACCCGTCAGATACCAGACAAGAAGTCCAACCAATACGGAAATACCGCCAACATACGCCAAAAGTACAGGCTGCAAAAGATTTATTTTCTGATAAATTGAAACAATAATCATCGCCGCCAAAGTGGCCGCAAAAGTGGCAATCATGCAGTACAGAAATATATCTGTAGGGTTTTTCGAACCTGCAGAAGCTCTCAAAGCTATGATGGAAACTGGAATCAGCGTCATTCCACCTGCGTGAAGACAAAGGAACATAATTTGTGAATTGCTTGCCGTGTCTTTATTTGGGTTTAAAGTTTGCAAACTTTCCATAGCTTTTAAACCAAAAGGTGTTGCTGCATTATCTAAACCTAAAAGATTGGCGCTGAAATTCATCAGCATGTGCCCGAATGCGGGATGGTTTTTTGGAATTTCAGGGAAAAGACGTGAAAAAAATGGTTGAATTAAACGGCTTAACAAATTGATTCCGCCTGCTCTTTCAGCAATACTCATAAATCCCATGAATAAAGCCATAATTCCAATTAACCCCAGACAGATTTTTACTGCCGTTTCAGAAGTTCCAATAACGCCATCTGCTGCCTGAACTCTGTAAACCTGTACATTTTGCTTTAGTGAATCTGTTTTGTAATGAATTCTGTTTTCGGAAAAATTATTTCTTTTCATCAGACTGTCTCTCACAACGGGAGAAAGCGCACTGATATTTTGAGTTGCCACCTGTACTGTATCGCCACCTTTTCCAACCACCATATCATTGAAAATGGTTTTGTAATGGCTTGATGAAATGTATTTTATACTCGCAATTGCGATGGCACTGATAATAAAAGCCGACCAAATTCTGCTGAGAACCATTTATGTAAAATTAATTTTTAGAAAAGATAATAAATTTAACGAGATAAAATTGAATTATTTTTCATCCAGATAAACCAACTCGCCTGCAAAATCATCATCCAGACTTTTCAAAACCTTGGCGTTGGCGGTCTTCTTTTGAAGTTCTTCAATAAAGAAATTTTTCTCAAAAAACTGGCGGTGAATTCCCGGTAAAAGTTCCATAAAGTAATCCATTCCTATTTTGTTGTTGTGGAGATCCATTTTGGTTTCCAAAGGTTCGTTGGGGAATAGTTCTTCGTGCAAATCAGTAATTTTTTTGCAGAAATTCAATGCTTTTTCGGGCGAGGAAATTTTGCTGCAGTACATCATGATCAAACAGCACCAAAACGAATGTCTGAAGGCATTTCCTTCCCCGTTTTTAGATGCCGTTTTAGGATATAGTTTTTGAGCGATTGAAAATGCTTTTACCGTCGCATAAAAACTCATGACAGAAAAAAGAGGATGCGGCAAAACGGCAGATAGGAGTTTAAGAATTTTCTTAAAACTCATGCTTTTTATGGTGTTGAAAATTACTTTGAAAGTCCTCATAAGTTGGCTTTGGGCAAATGGCTAATTGCTTTTGGCTTTAAATTAAGCTGCTCAGATTAAAAATTGAGATCAATAAATCTTACCGATATTTAAACAAAAATCTCTCCCGAATTGAGAGAGATTGTATGATGTTTAGTTTAAATTTTAAGCTTTTACGGCTAATAAATTCACTGTTTTAGAAACTACTTCTTTGATTTCGGTTCTCTTTACAATAAAATCTACGAAACCTTTTTCCTGCAGAAATTCTGAAGTCTGAAAACCTTCCGGTAAATCTCTACCAATGGTTTCACGGATAACTCTTGGACCTGCAAAGCCAATCAATGCTTTTGGTTCAGCCATGATGATGTCTGCTGTCATTGCAAAAGATGCGGTAATTCCACCGAAAGTTGGGTCGCAAAGATAAGCGATGTATAAAAGTCCTGCTTCCGACAGCTGAGCCAGTTTCGCCTGTACTTTTGCCAACTGCATTAGAGAATATGTTGCTTCCTGCATTCTTGCTCCTCCAGACTGACAAATAATCATGTAAGGAAGTCTTTTTTCGATACAGTAATCAATCGCTCTTCTGATTTTTTCACCCATCACAGAACCTAAAGATCCTCCAATGAACGCAAAATCCATACACGAAACCACCATTTCGGTTCCGTTTACGGTTCCTGTGCCGTTTCTGATTGAGTCGGTAAGTTTTGTTTTGGCTTTCACTTCTTTCAGACGGTCGGTGTACGACTTGGTGTCTTTAAAGTTGAGCATGTCTATACTTTCAACATTCGCATCAAGCTCAGTGAATTTTCCTTCGTCAAAAAGAATACTGAAAAACTCAGCACTTCCGATTCTTACATGAAATCCGTCTTCAGGAGAAACATAATTGTTTTTCTTTAACTCGTCGTGTTCCACTACTTTTCCTGACGGAGTCTGATGCCAAAGCCCTTTCGGAACATCTTTTTTCTCGTCTGTAGAAGTGGTAATATTTTGTGCTTTTCTTTTAAACCAGTCGAATGCCATAAGTATATAATTGATGTATGATAAATGATAAATGATGAGGAAAGCGCTTAAAATCACTTATCGCTCATCTTTTATCAATTATAATTTATTTAAGCGTATTTACGTTATTTAAATCTTCAAACGCCTGAACCAATCTCTTAGAGAAAGTTTCTTCTCCTTTTCTTACCCAAACTCTTGGGTCATAGAATTTTTTGTTCGGCTTTTCTTCGCCTTCAGGGTTACCGATTTGAGTTTTCAGATATTCTACGTTGTTTACCATATAATCTCTGATTCCTTCTGTGTAAGCAAACTGAAGATCGGTATCGATGTTCATCTTAATTACACCATAATCAATCGCTTCTCTGATTTCTTCTAAAGTAGAACCTGAACCACCGTGAAATACGAAATTAATCGGTTTGTCAGCAGTTCCGAATTTCTCCTGAACAAATTTCTGAGAGTTATCAAGAATTTTTGGAGTTAAAACTACGTTCCCTGGCTTGTAAACACCGTGAACATTTCCGAAAGCAGCAGCAATCGTGAAGTTATCAGAAACAGCTTTTAATTTTTCATAGGTATAAGCTACATCTTCAGGTTGAGTGTACAACAAAGAGTTATCAACGCCAGAATTGTCTACACCATCTTCTTCACCTCCTGTTACTCCGATTTCCACTTCCAAAGTCATCTGCATTTTTGCCATTCTTTCGAAATATTCAGCAGAGATCTCAAGGTTTTCTTCTAAAGATTCTTCAGAAAGGTCAAGCATGTGAGAAGAGTAAAGCGATTTTCCTGTCTGTTTGAAGAATTCTTCGTTAGCATCCATCAAACCATCGATCCAGGGCAATAATTTTTTTGCAGCGTGATCGGTATGTAAAATTACTGTCGCTCCGTAAGCTTCAGCTAAAGTATGAATATGTCTTGCTCCAGCGATACCACCTAGAATAGCTGATTTCTGAGCGTCATTGCTTAGTCCTTTTCCAGCGTTGAAAGATGCTCCACCGTTAGAAAACTGAATGATTACAGGTGAGTTTAATTTTGCTGCAGTTTCCATTACTGCGTTTACGTTGCTGGAACCGATAACGTTCACAGCAGGCAATGCAAATTTGTTTTCTTTAGCGTACTGAAAAATATCTGTAACTAACTGACCTGTGGCAACTCCTGCCGGAAAAATTCTGCTCATGTTTACTTTTTATATAAAATTAGGGTATGTTTGAAAAATTCTTGTAAAGGTAATAATTTTTGAGAAATGATTAATTTCTTTTATCGCGTCCCCAAAGCAGCTTCTGGCGGATGGTTTCGTAGAAACTAAGATTGTTTGGCTGCACCAATAATAGTTGGAAACTTGCCTTTCTAATTACAATTTCTTTATCGGTTTCAATATGAATTAATCTTGAATCCAATGAAAGAGAATATTGTGGAACTCTGCTTTCTACTTTAAATTTAATTTCCACTTTATCATTCACAACCAAAGGACGCACATTTAAATTGTGTGGCGCAATCGGAGTAATGACAAAGTTTTCGTTATTTGGAGAAATGATGGGTCCTCCACAGCTTAATGAGTAAGCAGTAGAACCTGTCGGTGTAGAAACAATCACACCGTCGCCCCAGAAAACATTAAGAAATTCATTGTTGATATAAGAATCTACCGTGACCATAGATGTTGTTTCTTTTCTTGAAATCGTCACATCATTTAAAGCATACGGAAAAAATTCGTCAGATTTTGGAGAAACGACTTCGATCACTGATCGTCGGCTTGTTTTCACATCACCTTTCAAAATAGAGTCTAATTCTTTGAAGGCTTCTTCTTTGGTGAAACTTGCCAAAAACCCGAGTCTTCCGGTGTTGACACCCACAACAGGGATTTCGAGATCTTCTATGAAAGTCAGTGAATTGACAATCGTTCCGTCGCCACCAAAGGTGAAGAACAGATCAATTTCTCTGTCAATAAGATCCTGTTTGTTGCCAAAAGTCTCAAATATTTTTGAAAATTGAAGCGCTTCAGCCATTTCATCAAACAAAACAGATTTTACGCCTCTGCTTTCCAGTTCAGAAATAAATTTGCTTAAATATAAAAAAGTGTCAAGATCTTTTTTCTGAGAATATATGGCTGCCTTCATATTAAATTTCGATAAATTTTTGTAAAAAACCAAGACGGTCTTTGAAAAGATCTGTTTTCTCGTCAGAATAATATTTTTCTACGATTCTGTAGTCGTAACGCTCAAAGGTAGCATCAATGGATGATAAATTGTCGTTGCTGATTTTGATTGTAATCTGTATAAATTCGTCTGACATAGAAGTGATGAACCCCCCGTAGAATTTAGAATTATTGCCTTCAACAATATTTGCAATTTCCGTCATAGAATATTTCCTTGCCGGAGTTTCTACGGTAAGAATTGCACCGGTTTCCGAAAACAGCGGATATTTTGAAAATGTCTGAAAAACATCATCGCAACAGATGTATCCGAGGTATTTTTCGTTTTTATTGATCACAGGTATCACGTTGGCATTGAAGGTGTAAAACAGTCTGATGCTGTCCATGATATTATTGTCTTCCAGAATCGCAAAGCGCTCGATCTGATGTTCGAGGTTTTTTAAGGTACCTTCTTCTTCGTAAAGAAATTCTTTAGCGATAGCTCCGTAGAAATGATGTGATTTTTTGATGAAAATGTGCGTGTATCCAAAATCTTCTATCATCTCTCTCGCCGACTCAACAGAATCGGTAAGGTAAAAACAGGGAAAATCTTTTGAGACGTAGTCCTTGATAAACATTGTGCTAATTTATAAAATTAAAAATAAAAACTTTCGCTTTTATCACGTTTTTTTTTGCTGGAATAAAAAAAAGTGAATTAAAAATTTGCGTGTAAAAATTTAAACCGTATCTTTGCCGCCTTTCATTTTTACTTTTTATTAGATTTATTTCAAACTGCACTGTCTTTTAGGCAATTGCAGTTTTTTTTATTTTTAGATCATTTTTAAACTCCCGGCTCAAAAGTCTGTCCCAAAACAGTTTACATTAGCTTTTCAGCAATCATGATTCTCGTAATTGAGCTGATCCATTTTGTTTTCATAATTTTCTTTTTCAGTTTTTGTCATGGTAACCTCTCTGAAAACGGCTTTAAACTGCCTTTTTCCATCTGGGCTTACCCATAATCCGTTGAAATTTTTACCCTCTTTTGTCAAAATCAAAACCCCGGTAAACCGATATTCTACCATTGCAAATTGATTGGTATGATTCTCTGTAACGTCAAGTTGCAGCCAATTGCTCAATTTATCATATTTATACATCGCGGTATAATGCAAATCTGCTGTACACTCATTGTCCTCACTGATAATAAACATCGTTACGGGCATTTTCCCATCAATACTTCCTTTGTATAAAGTTGGCGTTCTGTTTTGTGCAGAACTAAAACTTACGAAAAAAAGAAGTATAATGAAAATGGTTATTGCATTTTTCATTTAATGAAAATTATCCTTGATTAAATTAATTTACTCAAAACAGGTTTAAAATACTTTCGCAAACTCCCACATCACGATCCCGCCACAGACACTTACATTTAAAGAATGTTTTGTCCCGAGTTGCGGAATTTCAATGAAAGAATCAATATTCTGAAGCGCTTCATCGCTGATTCCTTCTACTTCATTTCCTAAAATAACGGCGTACTTTTTTGTTTTATCAATGGTAAAATCAGTAATCATCGTGCTGTTGGTGGTCTGCTCTATTCCTACCACTTCAAAACCCTGACTTTTTAAATCACTAATTGTAACATTAATATCTGCTTCATGTGACCAATCAACGCTCTCGGTTGCACCCAAAGCCGCTTTGTGGATTTCGCGGTGCGGCGGCTGAGGAGTTATTCCGCATAAAATAATTTTCTGAACCAAAAACGCATCTGCCGTTCTGAAAGTTGCACCCACATTATGCATACTTCTGATATTATCCAAAACCACCACCAACGGAATTTTATCAACCTTTTTAAAAGTTTCTACATCAATTCTGTTGAGTTCTTCCAGTTTTAATTTATTGACCAAAATAATCTGTTTATTTCTTATTAGTATTTACGAATTCTTCTTTCTGAATGGATTTTAAATTCTATTTCAAATTTTAATTCTGAAAACCTGTGCGATCTGTGAGCAATAATTCTCGCACGTATACCGCAGATTCATTTACTTTTGCAAGCCCATGATCTGATGCACGTTTCTCTCAATATTCTGCGCAATCGTCTCCATCGGAATATCATTTTCATCATTATTAAAAGGATCTTCGATTTCCTCAGCGATTAATTCCAGACTCATCAATACGTAATATACAAAAACCGTCAGCGGAATCATAAATAATCCGAGATTGATCACGTACGCAATCGGCAGAGCCAAAACATACAAAATGATGAATTTCTTAATAAATGACGAGTAAGAATAAGGGATTGGTGTGTTTTTAATTCTTTCACAACCGCCACAGACATCCAAAAAACCGGAAATCTGAGTGTCTAAATACAACATTTCAATATCAGAAATTTTCCCTTCTTTTTTAAGTTGATATAATTTTTCAGTCAGCTGAATTATCAGATCATTGGGTCCATGATTTCTTAATGAACTTTTGATTTCCGAATAATCCTCATCCAAAGCCAGCCTCGTAGATTCCTGAGACAGATGTTTTGCCAGAAGATGCGGAAAAAACTTGAGATATTTTGAAATCTGGTCAGCAGATTCTCTGTCTTCCGTAAGAATAATGTTGATTTTGATGGCAAAATTTCTGGTATCGTTCACGAGTTTTCCCCAAAGTTTTCTTCCTTCCCACCATCTGTCATACGCCGTATTTGTTCTGAAAACCAAAAGCAGAGACAATACAAATCCTAATAAAGAATGAATCAAACCTACGTTGCTTACTTTTGATTTTGCTGTCAAATGCAGATATTCCACTTCCAGATACTGAATTCCGTAAGAGTATACCGCCATCAGAACCATTGTGGGAAACAAAATTTTCAGCGTATCACTTTTATGTAAGCTGATCAGGATTTTCAGGAAATTTTTGGTGTTGTAAACTCTCATGGGCCGTGTGTCTTGTGCAAAGATAAATTTTTATAATTTTGGATAGATTACAATTTCGGTTATGCTTTTATTTTTAGTCAAAAAAAAACAATCAACAAGATGAAATCACTTTACGTTAGTTTATTTTTCACATTTTCAATTTCTTTTTTCAGCTGCCAGAGTTCTTACACACCTATGAAAATGTATAAGACACTTCCAACACTCACAAAATCAAAGTCTATTTTGCAAAGTGAAATCAATGCATTAATTTCAACTGAAAAGTGTAGATACATAACAAAAAACAGAAATTACGCAGCACCTTTAGGTCTTACTGCAAAAAAAGATTTAAAAAATGCAGCAAAAGGGATTGATGAATGGGTAGAACTGGATAAAGGAAACGCTTATGTACTTAAAAATTACAAATGGATTCCATTTGATGATTATGGTTCTACTCAATTAAATGTAGATTTCGACACCCTTCGCTGTAATGAATAGCCTGCAGCATTCATAAATAATTCCGTTTCGGATTTATGTATTATTTTTAAAGAAAATACATAGAAAAACTGTGAATATATTTAATTTTATTCTCCATCACTCATCATGATCTGCATGATCTGTGGGAAACCAAAATCACCATTTCCCTCCTTCTTTTTTTATTCCTATTTTTACCATCCCAAATTTAAGTAAATCTCAATGGCAAAGGCGACGAAGAAAGAGACCCCGTTAATGACGCAGTACAACACCATCAAGGCGAAATATCCTGATGCGCTGCTGCTTTTCAGAGTGGGTGATTTTTACGAAACTTTCGGACAGGATGCCGTGAGAACTTCTCAAATTTTAGGAATTGTTTTGACGAAAAGAGCCAACGGCGACGGTCATATCGAATTGGCCGGTTTTCCGCATCATTCGGTGGATTCTTATTTGCCTAAATTGGTCAGAGCAGGAATTCGCGTGGCAATCTGCGACCAATTGGAAGACCCGAAAACCGTAAAAGGAATTGTGAAACGTGGCGTAACAGAATTGGTAACGCCCGGAGTGACGTTTAACGATCAGGTTCTGACTTCAAAAAAGAATAATTTCCTGCTTTCTCTTCACAAAGAAAAAGAAAAATACGGAATCGCTTTGGTCGATGTTTCCACCGGAGAGTTTTTGGTGAGTGAAGGAAATTTAGATAAGATTTTACACATCATCAATACATTTGATCCGAGTGAAATCATTTATCAACGAAGCGTACAGATTCCTGAACAATTAAAAAACAGAAATGTTTTTAAATTAGAAGATTGGGCGTATCAATATAACTTTGCCTACGAAAAACTCACGAATCAATTCAGAACCAATTCGTTAAAAGGTTTTGGAGTTGAAGGTTTGCCTTTGGCAATTACCGCTGCAGGAGCGATTTTCGCTTATCTGGTTGAAGATACGCATCATAAATTACTGGCGCACATTACCAAAATTCAGATTATTCCGCAGGAAGATTATCTGATGATGGATCATTTTACGCTGAGAAATCTGGAAATCGTTTATCCAAGCAATCCGAAAGGAAAATCTTTGCTGGATATTATTGATAAAACTTCCACACCAATGGGCGGGAGATTATTGAGAAGAAGAATTATTCTGCCTTTAAAATCTGTTGAAGAAATTGGCCGTCGACTTTCGTTGATTGATTTTTTAAACGAAAATGATCAACTGAAATATGAAATTTCAGAATTATTAAAAGCGATCTCAGATTTAGACCGATTGATGGGAAAACTGGCGGCAGAAAAGATCTGCCCAAAAGAAATGGGCTACCTGCGTCAGAGTTTGATTAATATTCAGAAAATCAAAAGATTGCTTCATCCTCACGCAGATGTTTTGGCTTGGCTGGAACCTTTAAATTCTCTGGATGATTTGATTCAATTGCTTGAAAATTATCTGAATGAAGAACTTCCTGTAAATCTCGCCAAAGGAAATGTGATCAAAAAAAATATTTCCGAAGAACTGGACCATTTAAGAGGTTTACAGAATAAAGGACGAGGTTTTCTGGATGAAATGTGTCACCGCGAAGTAGAGCGAACAGGAATTACAAGCCTTAAAATTGATTTTAATAATGTTTTCGGATATTTTATTGAAGTAAGAAATACGCATAAAGATAAAGTTCCAAGTGACTGGATCAGAAAGCAAACGCTTGTGAACGCTGAACGATACATTACTGAAGAACTGAAAGAATACGAAAGCCAGATTCTTGGTGCTGAAGAAAAAATCAGCGTTCTGGAAAATCAGCTGTACCGGAAAGTGTGTTCGGATACGATGATTTACATAGACAGAATTCAGGAAAATTCAAATATCATTGCCCAGCTTGATGTTGCTGTTGGCCTATCTGAACTGGCGGTTTCTGAAAGTTATACCAAACCTGTTTTGAATGACGGATTTAAAATTGATTTAAAGGAAGCCAGACATCCCATTATCGAAAATGCCCTTCCTTTGGGCGAAAAATACATTCCGAACGACATCTTTTTAGATAAAGATTCCCAGCAGATTATCATGGTAACCGGCCCCAACATGGCGGGTAAATCGGCGATTCTCCGTCAGACCGCAATTGTCTGTCTGATGGCACAAATCGGAAGTTTTGTTCCTGCAAAACACGCTGAAATCGGAGTTTTAGATAAAATCTTCACAAGAGTGGGAGCGAGCGACAATATTTCTGCCGGAGAATCAACTTTTATGGTGGAAATGAATGAAGCGGCCTATATTTTAAATAATATTTCCGACCGAAGTTTGATTTTACTGGATGAAATCGGTCGTGGAACTTCCACTTATGACGGGGTTTCCATTGCGTGGGCGATTGCGGAATATCTGCATCAACATCCAACGCAGGCAAAGACTTTATTTGCAACGCATTATCATGAGTTGAATGAGATGACTGTGAATTTCGAACGGGTTAAAAATTTCCATGTTTCCATTCAGGAAAATAAAGGAAATATTATCTTTTTGAGAAAACTGGTTCAGGGCGGAAGTGAGCACAGCTTTGGTATTCACGTGGCGAAACTCGCAGGAATGCCATCAAAAGTAGTGAACCGGGCTAATGAAATCCTGAAAACCCTTGAAGCAAGCCGTTCGCAGGGCAGTTCGTCAGAAGGTGTAAAAAGGGTGACCGAAGAAAACATGCAGCTTTCTTTTTTCCAGCTTGATGATCCGGTTCTGGAAAACATCAGGGAAGAACTCACGAAAATTGATATCAATACTTTGACACCCATCGAGGCTTTGATGAAGCTGAATTCTATTAAGAAAATGATTGGAAAGTAGTTGGAGCTGGAGTGTTTGAGAGTCAGAAAGTCATTAATAGCAACTCATTATAATATTTTATTGATAAAGCTTCCAAAAATCACACTTACTTTACACTTATTGTCAATGGGATCTGCACCCTGCTTCTCACATTTTGACCTTTATACTGACCTGCTTTCCATTTGGTTTTGATACTTCTGGTTGCTCTGTACACCTCTCTGTTGAAATCTTCATTTGCACCCGCAGCTTTTACACCCGTAATGCTGCCATCTCTTTCAACGGTAAATGAAATAATGCTTTTAAAAAGATTCTCACCACCTTCTGTTTTAAAAGTTTCGATGTCAGCATTTTCTTTAATCTGAGTTTCGAAAGCCGCTATTCCGCCAGGATACACAGGCATTTAATCCGGTCTGTCGTAGATTTTTGTTACGTCTGCTTTCAGATGTGGCGTGGACGTTGATGGTGGTGGAACAGCAAGGCTGTAATCAGGGGTATTCTGCGCGAAAGCAAAAGAGCTGATTGAGAGACTTAATATAAAAAATATCGTTTTCATTTTTAATCGTTTTTCAAAATTATTAAAATTTTACCGGAAATCTGAATCTTACGTTCTGACCTTCCACCTTTGCCGGAAACCATTTTACCGACTGTTTTTGTACGGCTTCTTTGATCGCTTCATTTTTGCGTTGGTCATCACCATAAATTTTCACATCAGATAAAGTGCCGTCTGTTTCTATGATAAAATCTGCAGTAAAAGTATAGCCTTCAATAAAAACCCCTCCCTCATTTAAAATCAGTTTCTTAAAACTTTCCAGTCCTTTTGGATAATAAGGCAGCTGTTCTACGGTCTGATACAGTTTTTTCGTATCCATCTTTTTTCTGCCAAACAGTTTTTCAGGGTTACCAGTTCCTCTTGGAACAACAGATTTTGAAACAGAAGTTGCTACATGATATCCTACCAGTTTACCTTCGTTTTCGGCGGCTTTCCATTTGATGTTTATGGTTTTAAAGGCGCGCAGCACCTCAGCATTAAAACCTTTATCATCACCTGAGGATTTTATGGCAGACATGCTTCCGTCTTTTTCTATGATAAATTCAACATTAGTAAAATAATCTCTGTCTGAAGCCAGTTTTGAAAAATTTATGTTATCAAATAAGTCTTTCTTAAAACTTGATTTTCCTATATATTGAGGCACCACATCGGCCTGCTCAAATGGATCTCCGTTTCCAAATATTTTTTCCTGTCCACAGGTAAATCCGAAAACGATAAGGGTGCAAAAAAGTAAAATATTTTTCATTTTTCTAAAAGACTAAAATAATCATTCTCGAAACAGCAATAAAAAAATCGGCCTAAAAAATTTTTAAGCCGAATTAGATTTTAATATATAGTTTACCATTTTCTCAAACCAATGGGAATATAGAAAATATAACGTACCGGTTTACCCCCTGTTTTGGCAGGTTTCCAGCGCTCGAAAACCTTTCTTACGGCTTCTTCGCCTGCTGCTGCGTGTTTTTTGTTTTTGCTGATGGCAGCGTATTTCCGTACGTAGCCGTCTTTTTCTACAATCACGTAAATGGTAGTGCTGAACTGCTCTTTATTTTTGATGTCAATAATCGGCATATTTTCTGAGACTTTGTAGAGATAAGCCTTTTTACCACCAGGATATTCCGGTTCCTGGTCTGCTGTTGTCACTACATCTTTCAAATCCAGCTTTTTTGAAAGCTCTGCATAATCTGGCAGTTCTTCTACAGATTTTGCCCCTTGCGGCTTTACTTCAGCATCGGTTTTTGGCTTAGCCTGTGCGCTCATCATCACGGGTACAGAAGCCAGCATCGCCATCATCATTAATTTTTTCATTCAAAAAACTTTTGTGTGAAATTAAAATATTTAAGAATAACGCTTAAGTATCAAAAAAAGTGCCTAATCCAATATTTGGTGAAATTTCCGTCAACAAAATTGGCTTTATTTTGCCAAATAATTTATGTTTGCAGTAGATAAACATGAAATGAAAATTAAATTTAGTCTCAAGTATCTTTTGCTTACCCTGCTCCTTTTTGGCATTGAAGTTTTAATTGCTACAGTGTTTAAAAACAATTTCTTCATAAGAGCCTACCTTGGCGATGTGATTGTGGTAATGCTGCTCTACACTTTTGTAAGAACTTTTCTAAAAATAAACAGCATCAGACTGATATCCGGAATTTTCATTTTTTCCTGTATTGTAGAGTTTGCACAGTATTTTAATATCGCCGAAAAATTAGGTTTCCAAAAAGGAAGCCTGATGTATATTGTCGTCGGAAACTCATTCTCCTGGATTGATATTTTGTGTTATGCAATCGGATGTCTGCTTCTTTTTGTTCCGGTTTACCTGAACAGAAATACCATGAGATTCTGAAAAACCGTTATCATAAGCATCAAAACACCACCCACAACAATGGATCCTACAAGACCATAAAGCCAGAAGATTAAATATTTCTTTACTTAATCGTCTTCTATTACCTTTATTTTCCAAACTGATGTGATGATAAATCCTAAAAATATCTGAAAAAAGTATAACTATCGGTAAAAAAAGTAAAATTGCAAAATCGCCCAATTTCCCCATGAATAAAGATTTTATTTATTTAAAAATCTGATTTGAAAACAATTATCTTCCAAACTGATCATATTTGTCTTCGGCATATTTGATGAAGCGGTTCAGAAGGGTTACATTTTCTTTTTCCATTTTCGAAAGCTGATTATCCACATTGTTTGAAACCGGAATATACCAGTCTGTCTGCTCAAAAAAGTATCTGTAGGTAGGTTTTTTGAAAGCATAACCGTGTCTTGCGAAAACTGCATTTTTAATGATTTCCATATCAAGTTTTCTGAGATTTTTCAAATCTTTCTCAGCAAGCTTCTGCTTTGAAGCATTTATTTTGAAAACGGCATCAGAGGCAAATCTGTTTTTTGAAGTGGTGTAGGATTCGGTTTTACCATCATCATCGGTATATTTTTCCTTGAAATTCCGTGGATTTTCCCAATCGATGAGATCAGAATCTTCATTAAGCATAAAATTGGGATTATAGACAAATTCTTTCTTTGCCAGCTTTAGATTTTTCACAGGAATATTTACGCCCGTCTTTTTGTATGCCGCCCAGCTTCCCGACATTGAATCTTTATAGATTTTTATTTCAAACCTTCCATCGGATTTATCATCGCCCGGCTCATCAAGTATAAATGAATTTCCAGCTTCATTGAAAACACCTCTGAAAGGCCTTTGGTTCCCGTTCACAATGCTTTGCCCGTACACAGAATCCTTGGTAATTCTGTTGATTTTCAGCGACAGCTTTTTATAATCTGTCCCTTCATAAGATTCCTGAGTTTCGCTGTCGAAGATTTTCCCTTTGCCAAAAAAATCGCCTGTGTAAATGCCATAAAGTTCCTTATGAATTTCAGGAATTACCACAGAATCTTTCTTTTCTGAAACACTGTCGTTAGGTTTTTCTGTTGCTTCTTTTTCTTTTTTACAACTCACCAAAATGGCAACTGAAAAGGCAAGAAGCGATAATTTTAAAATTTTCATATCTGTTTTTTTCTGATTAAATATTCGATTAAAATAATATTCGGAACCCAGCCGAGCCATGCTACAACTTCGTAAACATCCATTGGGTCTGGGTGAAATAAATATACAATAATTACTTTCCAGATCCTTAAAGTAAGCGCAGAAATTGAAAGGGCAAAACTCCGCCACATCCACTGTTTATGTTCTTTAAATTTTTTCTGTCGGGCTAACTGATAAGCTTTACAAGTGGTAAACCACCACAGACAGCCCAGAATAACAAATGATGTTTTGGCAAAAAAATCACCATTGGCAAAAATACCCATGTAAATTCCGGAAGGTGCCGCAAGGAAGAGAATCAGAAAAATATAAATTTTTCCGGCGTTCCTGTGAAAGTTTTTTAAGCCGAAATCTATTCTGATAATGGCTAAAAACCCTGCCAGTAAAACAAAAATGCTGGTATAAACATGAGTGTAGAAAAACCAGAGATATTCAGGTCTTCCTTCCACTTCGGTCTGTTTGATCATCAGGAAACTTACATCAGTTTTAAGGGGAACATATTCTAAAGTGATTTTCAGCATGAGCCAAAAGAAATATGCAAAACCGACGATGAGAAGGGTTTTTGTAAAGATTGGGATGTTTTTTTTAAGGGAAAGCATCTTGGGTCAGATCTACTCAAATCTCATATTTAAAGGCATTTTATATTGAGATTTTACGTCTACGTTATTTATTTTTGCAGGAATCCATTTTGTATTTTTTAACGACAAAAAAGCCCTTCTCGTCTCACTGTTAAAAACAGCATCTTCTCCAACAGCCTTTACATTATCCACTTTCCCATTCTCTAAAATTACAAAGGTAAGTTCGCAATTCACCTCACCTTTTCCGTTTAAAGCAGTTGCATCGAAATTTTGCGCAAATGCCTGACGAAATTTCCCAATTCCTCCAGGAAATTCGGCAGGTTGATCTGTTGTTTTATAAATGCTGTCTTTCGAAAGTATCCGTTCAGGCTTTGAAACCTGAGATTCTTGGGAGAAAGCTAATGAAAACATTAAAATTGATAAAAGTTGCCATGTTTTGTTCATCATAATATTTTAGTTTAAATTATTTAAATCATGAGAAATCAGCCATGCTTCACTCCAGCACGCCTGAAAATTAAATCCTCCCGTCACGGCGTCGATATTTAAAACTTCTCCGGCGATATAGAAATTAGGCAAAATCTTTGAAGACATATTTTTAAAGTTAATTTCCTTTAAATCAACACCTCCGGCGGTTACAAACTCGTCTTTGAAAGTGGATTTTCCTGTCACGTTGAATTTCTTTTTACATAAATTGTCAATAATAGTCTGCATTTCTTTTCCTGAAATTTGTGCAACCTGTTTGTTAACATTTACATTTGAAACTTCCAGAATTCTCTGCCAGAAACGGTTTGTTACCTCAAAAATTTTTGATGAGCCGATTGTTTTCTTCGGATTGGATTGTTTAAAATTAAGAAATAATTCCTCTGCCTCATCAAGATCTTTTGAAATAAAATTCACCTCAATTTCGAAATTATATTTCACTTTTGCCAGATTGATAGCTTCCCACGCGGAAATCTTCAAAATCGCTGGCCCCGAGAGTCCCCAGTGTGTAATTAAAAGTGGTCCGCTTTCTTCGGTTTTCAGCTTTGGAATTGAAGTTTCTGCCATTTCGAAACTCGTTCCCAAAAGGTCTTTCAATAAATCATCTTTGATATTAAAAGTAAACAGTGACGGAACAAGATCAATAATTTTATGCCCTAAATTCTCAATCATCTTTAAAGATTTCGGCGAACTTCCGGTAGAATACACCACAAAATCGGCTTCAAAATCTCCTAAACTGGTTTTAACCAAATATTTTTCATTCAGCTTTTCAATTTCCTTAACGGAACATTTTGTTTTTACCTCTACATTTTTCTTCTGGATTTCATTTAAAAAACTGTTGATAATTGTCTGCGAAGAATTGCTTTCCGGAAAAACACGGTTGTCATTTTCTATCTTTAATGGAATACTTCGTTTTTCAAACCAATCCATCGTATCACCGGGCTGAAATTTGGTGAAAACACTCAGCAATTCTTTGTTGCCACGTGGATAAAACTGAACCAGTTCTTTTGGATCAAAACAGGCATGGGTAACGTTGCAGCGACCACCGCCCGAGATTTTAACTTTCTGAAGAACATCAGAATTCTGCTCTAGAATCGTGATTTTATATTTGCTTCCGTCAAGATTGGCTGCGCAGAAAAAGCCTGCCGCACCACCTCCGATAATGATTATTTGCTTCATAGTTTTGAATTGACCACAAAAGTCAAAAAAGCTATTTGTTTTTTTAATTTTTTTAAAAGGTCAAAAAAAGGTTCTTCTTATTCTGTTTTCTCAAAAAAATTTAAAAGCTTTATGTAAAGGATTATTTCTGCAAAACTACAATTTTTATAAACCATCTTATTTGAGTAATTTTGTGACAATAAATCAACTGCTCGGGCACAATCCTTTTTTGAACTTTTATGAGCTGAATTTTAGCTCTATGTGATGTTAATCTTTGTGACTTTTGTGGTTTAAAATAAATTTAAATGACTTTCTATCATACTTTTGAAGTTCGCTGGAGCGATCTTGACGCCAATAAACACCTTGCTAACTCATCTTACGTACAGTATTGCGCGCAAACGAGAATGGCTTTTATGAAAAAAGAAAAAATGGGTGTTACCCAAATGAGCCGTTGGGGAATTGGTCCTGTGATCATGCACGAAAGATTTTCTTTCTTCAAAGAAATTTTTGCCGATCAAAAAGTGATTGTAAGTCTTGAAATCGACGGATGTGCGGAAGACGCGGCGATTTACCGTTTTGTACACAAATTTTATCTTCCTGACGGTTCACACTGTGCAACCTCAGAAGCCACCGGAGTCTGGATCGACACGATGCTCAGAAAAATGACAACTCCACCGGACGATGTAGTTGAAGCGATGAATAAATACAAAACCTCGGACACCATTTTGATGACGAAAGAAGATTTCAAAAAGCTACCTTTCCGTCCGGAGAATATTGACCCCGCAATTTTTAATAAATAAATGATCGTTGATAAATAATGATTGATACTGTAGAACGTTTTCAAAATCATTTATCAATAATCAACCATCAATTATATAAAAAGATATGTTTGAAGATAAAGAACCAGAATTAACGCCCATTTCCAAGTTAGGAGAATTTGGGTTGATAAAACACCTTACACAGTTTTTCCCGATCGTCAACGATTCTACGGAACTCGGCGTTGGTGATGATGCTGCCGTGATCAATCCACACGGTAAAAAAGTGGTCTTAACGACTGATGTTTTGGCGGAAGGAGTACATTTTAATCTTGGATATGTTCCGTTAAAACATTTGGGTTATAAAGCTGTTGTTGTCAACCTGAGCGACATTGCTGCAATGAATGCAACACCTGCGCAGATTTTGGTTTCATTAGCTGTTTCAAACCGTTTTCCGGTAGAAGCTCTGGAAGAATTGTATTCCGGAATTCAGGCGGCGTGTAATCATTATAAAGTTGACTTAATTGGCGGAGATACAACGAGTTCCAACGCTGGTTTAATCATGAGCATTACGGCTGTAGGTATTGAAAATGAAGAAAATATTGTTAAAAGAAGTGGAGCAAAACCTAATGATCTTTTGGTAGTAAGTGGGGATTTGGGAGGCGCTTACATGGGACTTCAGATTCTGGAAAGAGAGCATGCCGTTTTCCTTGCTGATCCTAATATGCAGCCTGAAATGGACGGATTTGATTATATTTTGGAAAGACAGCTGAAGCCTGAAGCACGAACTGATGTGAAAGCTACTTTGAAACAGCTTGACATCAAACCAACTTCTATGATTGATGTTTCTGATGGGTTGGCATCTGAAATTCTCCATCTTTCAGATCAGTCTAAAGTGGGTTTCAGATTGTATGAAGAGAAAATTCCGATGGATAATTTAACAATTACAACGGCGGATGAATTTAATTTGAATCCTGTAATGACGGCTTTGAGCGGCGGCGAAGATTATGAATTATTGTTCACAATTTCTCCAAATGATTTTGAAAAAATGAAGAACCATCCTGATTTCACTATTATCGGTCATGCCGTTGAAAAAGAGGAAGGAAACTTTATGGTGGCGAGAGGTTCAAACCAGATGGTGGCTTTAACGGCGCAGGGTTGGGATGCTTTTTTGGGCAACCAGCAGAATGATTAGAATTTAATTTTAAATATTGTGAAGCCACTGCATTTTTTGTAGTGGTTTTTTTGTTAATTTTAAGTTTATGGATGAAAATAATAATGATTTAAATGTTCAATGCTGTTGTTGCGGATATTTTTCTTTGAAAGAAAAAGGAACCGCTGAAATTTGCCCCGTCTGTTTTTGGTAAGATGACGGAGAAACTGATTTAGATGTGATAAGTAATCCTAATGTGATGACGCTAAAAGAAGGCAGAAACAATTTTTTTAAATTTGGAGCTCACGATGAACAATTTATTAAAGATGTGGTTAAAAATCCCGAGACAATATTTAAAAAAGAAAATCAACCTACGCACTAAACTAAAAAGCCAGCTCATCAGCTGGCTTTCTACATTTTATACTTTCTTACTCATATCTGCAATGATGTTCATTGCTTCCTGAAGGTAAGTGTCTTTTCGGAGATTCTTTACCCAGATTTCAGACTTCTTTTTGAAGACTTCATCTTTTTTCTCTCTTTCGATTTCGGCTGGATACATATTGAATTTCAAACCGTTATCAAATTTAGTAAGAACTTTGAATTTTTCGATCTGTGCTTTTCTCTGTTTCATCAAATCGTTGAATTTTGTCATGTTCAGAGTAATGGTTTCTTCTTTGTCTAATTTTTCTCTCCACTGTGCAGACTCCATAAGAAGCTGATAATTGGCATTTTTAGCCATTCTTGCATTGCTTGCAGCTTCCAGGGCTTTAACATCGAAATAACTCAGTTTTTCATACTTTGTGGAAGGAATTTTGTCCCAGGCCAGAGCAAAGTCGTCATATCGCTCACCTATTTCTGCATAACTGAAGAAATCATTCATTTTAATATCAGAAACGATTCCTTTTCTCTGATTTGATTCTCCCGTGATTCTGTAGAACTTCTGAATGGTCAGTTTTAAAGATCCAAAATCATCTTCGGTATTTAAAAATCTGTTTAAATCTACAAAAGTCTGTACAGTACCTTTACCAAAAGACTGGGGAGAACCCACAATTACTGCTCTGCCATAATCCTGCATAGCTCCTGCGAGAATTTCTGATGCTGAAGCCGAAAGTTCATTTTGCATAATCACCAAAGGACCAGTCCAGATTGGAGATTCCTGTTTGTTTTTAAGCGTCTGAATTTTTCCGTTGCTGTCTTTCACCTGAACATAAGGACCGGCATTCATAAAGAGTCCCATGATGTCACCCACTTCCGTCAGCGAACCGCCGCCGTTATTTCTAAGGTCGAGAACAATTCCTTCGATATTCTGAGCTTTCAGTTTTACAATTTCATTTTTGATGTCATCAGAAGCGTTTCTTCCTTTGGCATCTTCAAAATCAGCATTAAAGCTTGGCAGATTGATGAATCCGTATTTTTTTCCGTTTGGAGAATTTACGATAATGCTTTTCGCAAAAGTGTCTTCAATAGCTACTTCTTCGCGAATCATCGTTACCTCTTTTACCGTACCGTCTTTTTTCTGAACCGTTAGTGTTACAGGCGTACCTTTTTCACCTCTTATCAAACGTACAGCTTCGTCAGAAAGCATTCCTACGACATTTACGTGATCTTCTTTCGGTTTAGATTTTACTTTTAAAATTTTATCACCTTCAGAAAGCTGTTTTGATTTCCATGCCGGAGCTCCAATTGTAAGTGCGCCCAAATATAAATTTCCTTTTTTCTCCTGAATAATTGCTCCGATACCAATTACTTTTCCGGTGAACTGAGTATCAAAATCTTCTTTATCTTTCGGCGAATAATAGTTTGTGTGCGGATCAAAAACTTCTGTGTAAGAATTCATGTAAACAGAAAACCAATCCATCTTCTTTCTCTTTTTGAATCTCGTAAAGGTTTCTTTCACCAAATCTTTAACTTCATCAGTTGCCTTAGAAATTTTTTGCTGTGGCGTTAAAATTTCAAGTTTAATGGTATCTTTAAGATTGTATTTCTGTACAGAGTCTTTCTTTTCTTTCTGCGCATCATACTTGCTGTTCATAGATTCTACTTCCTGAAGAATATTGTATTTGATGTACTTTCGCCATTCATTGTACTGCTCCTGCTTGTTGGCAGGCACAACTTTATTTTTCGATTCTAAAACCAGTGTTTCATCTTCTTCAAGATTAATAGGTTTGCTGAAGATGTCCTGGGTAATTTTATCGATTTCGTCTACTCTCTGATAAAGTCTGTCGATTGTAAGTTTATAAAACTGCAAATCTCCCTGATTGAGATAGTCATCAAGTTTGGTTTCATGCTTTGCAAATTCTGTCATATCAGATTGCAGGAAATATCTTTTTCCGGGATCAACCATTTCAAAATAATGTTTGTAAACATCTTTTGAGTAGGCATCGTTGATAGGTTTCGGGCTGTAATGAAGATAAGAAAGTGTGTTTTTTACACTCACCATTATCGTCTGCATCTTTTCGTCATCATTTTTCGGTGAATTGAAACAAAACATCAAGCTTGTTAATGGAATGAGGAGTAAAAATTTATTCAGTTTAAAATTTTTCCACATAAATCTTTAAGGTATATTATTATTTTTTAAAAATTGTTTGCCGATTAGTCTATAAAAACCGCTGAGCTGTTACAAACTATCAAAAGTAATACCTTATTTAGAAATATCAAGCAGTTTTAAGCGATTTTTAATTTAAAAAATATGAATATTTAGCACTTCAATTTATTAAACAATCCTTAAATCAAAATTTATTCTGAAGAAACCTTAATTAGTATCTTTGTTAAAATAAAAAAATATATATGGAAAAACCACTTATTCTGGTAACAAATGACGACGGGATCACGGCTCCGGGTATCAGAAATCTTGTAGAATTTATGAACGAAATCGGGGAAGTAATTGTGGTAGCTCCCAATTCTCCCCAAAGCGGAAAAGGTCACGCCATTACTATAAATTCAACTCTAAGCTATGAGGAAGTACATCTTGAAGGGCCTCAGAAAGATTATTCATGCAGCGGAACTCCTGTTGACTGTGTGAAGATGGCTTTAGATAAAATTCTTCCGAGAAGACCTGATATTGTGGTTTCAGGGATTAATCACGGTGCCAATTCTTCAATCAACGTAATTTATTCCGGAACGATGTCTGCAGCTGTGGAAGGTGGTGTAGAAGGATTACCATCGATTGGATTTTCACTTTTAGATTTCAGTTGGGAAGCAGATTTTACGCAGGCTAAAGAATATATTCAGAATATTGTAAGAAAAACTTTGGAAAACCCTATGCCTAAAGGTGTTGTGTTGAATGTGAACATCCCTAAACTATCGAAAGAAGAAATTAAAGGGGTAAAAATCTGCAAACAGGCCAACGCAAAATGGGAAGAAAGTTTTGACGAAAGAATCAATCCGCACGGTAAAAAATATTACTGGTTAACCGGATATTTCAACAATATGGATGAGTCTGAAGATGCTGACGAAACTGCCTTGGCAAACGGATATATCTCGATTGTTCCCGTTAAATTTGATATGACGGCATACGAATATATGAATACGCTGAATGAAGTGATGAAGTTTTAGAATTAAAACACTAATTATCAATAGATTAGCTATTATATTTTTGATCATTTTAAATTAAAAAATTCACTCTAATTAAATAACTGATTACCAATTAGTTACACTTAAAAACTACTATGTCTCCGACATTGATGTCGGAGACATAAAAATAGATAATATGAAAAGAGACTTAACAAACTCTCCTGTTGAGAGGAAAAATGTACTTAATAATAATTTAGCAATCTCTGAAATATATAAGGCAGTAAGTTTTACTGGAGTTCTTCTTGATAAAAAATATCGTTATACAAAACAGCAACTTTCTGAATTCTTTGAAGTTGACGTAAGAACAATTGAAAGGGTTTTAGAAAATAATGAAATTGAGATTATTTCAAATGGATATGAAGTTTTGTCTGGTAGCCGCCTTAGAGTTTTTAAAGAAGAATTTATTAAAGTAATAAATCCAACTTATAAAGAAGAATTAAGCAAAGCTCCATCTTTAGGTGTTTTTACATTTAAGGCATTGCTAAATTTTGGAATGTTATTAACTGATTCGGAACGAGCTAGACAAATTCGTTCTCTAATTCTAGACATTGTTATAGATGTATTAAATGAAAGAGCTCAAGGTCATACTAAATACATTAACCAAAGAGAAGAACAATATCTCTTTGTAGCTATGGATGAATTTGATTATAGGAAAAAATTTACAGATGCAATTGACCGTTATATTGAAAAGAACAATTTTAAATACTCTCAACTTACGGATAAGGTATACAAAAGTATATTTAAAGAAAACGCAAGTGAATATAAAAAAATACTTAGATTAAACTCTAAACAAAGTGTTCGATCAACCTTTTACACTGAAATTTTAAGAATTATATCAGATTATGAGAATGCTTTTGCTTTGGAGTTAGAAGATTCTTTCAAAAAGAAGGAAAAAAAATTAAATCTTACGGAAGCACATTCTTTATTCAGTGATTTTGCCAAAAGAGCTGAGAGAATGATGTCTGCTTCTTTACAAGACGCCAGAAGTAAAATGGCTAGTAGAGACCTGGTATTTAGAGATGCCCTACACGAAAAATTAGAAGACTATATAAAAGAGGTTTCTGAAGAGGATTTTGAAAAATTCTTAGGGGAGCAAAGTATGACGATTGAACAACGCTTAGAAGAAAACAAAGACGTTTTTAAAAGGTTAAAAGATAGATGATGACCCTACTATACTTTCCAAAAGAATTTGCTATAAAAATTCATGATAAAATCTTAGATATTTCTGGTGGACATGGAGGTATTAAAGATTTAGGTAATATAGATAGTCCTTTATATCACATTCAAAATGATTTGTATTATCCATTCATTGAGGATAAACTTACACATTTGGTATTTTGTTTTAATAAATTTCATGCTTTTAATGATGGAAATAAAAGAACATCTGTTGCATTAGGAGCATTCTTCTTGCAAACTAATGGTTTAGCCGGCATTGTCACAAAATTTATTCGTGAGATGGAAAATATTGCTGTTGCTGTAGCAGATAATATCATTAGTAAAGAATTATTGCATGATATAATTACATCTTTAATTTATGATGATGATTATGACGAAATTTTAAAATTAAAAATTTTCGATGCTCTAAATGAAGCAAATAGAGATATTAGGTCGGATTTGTATGAAAACAACACTCTCTGGGATCTGTACTAAATTAATTTAAAACAAAACCCGATCCTCCTTTCTCAGTTCCTCCAAATATTTAATTTTATCATCACGGTAAAACAGATTCATCGTCTCAAAAGGAATCATTTTTAAATCTTTATTCACAATGTGAACGCAGGATTTTTTGATGGCACGAACATCAAAATCATGGGCATCCATAAAATTCATAATGATGATTCTGAAAAGATTATCATAATCTAAATTCGGAGCCGAAACTTCCGGGAGACAACATAATAACTGATTTACTTTAGGCTGAACCTGATCTACAGAAATTCCGGTACTGAAAATGTCTAAAAGCTGCATTTTTAAACCTTCATCCTGTTCGTAAACAATCGTATTTTTGGTTTCATTATTCAGCAGATCAGCAGGATTGATGTATCTCGTTAAAGGAATGGTTTCACCTTCCAGCTTTAAAATATACCCCATCGCCAAAGCATCAGGATTACACGGAACAGGAATAATATCATCTCCATTTAACAGCGGAAATTGATTTAATATTTCCTGACGAACTTCCGTCAGCGTGATTTTTTCGTGCGCAGAATCTTCTCTGTTTCTTCCTGCAACCTCAACGGGCTGAAAGGTAATTCCGCGGACGCACTTCTGTTTTAAAGCAAAATCAATCAGCTTCCCGATTTCATCGATATTTTTGTCTTTTTGCAGAACAATTACGAGCGTTGTGGAAAGATTTAACTCATTTAATTTCGCCAAAGCTTTCATGCGTATATCCGTAAGATCTTTTCCTCTGAAATCTTCCAGAACTTCAGGTTTAAAAGAGTCAAACTGAAGATAAATCTCAAATTCCGGAGCATAAGTCGCCAGTTTTTCTGCAAAACCGGGATCATTCGCGATACGTATTCCGTTGGTATTCAGCATTAAATGTTTGATCGGTTTCGTCTTGGCGATATCCATTATTTTAAAAAATTCCGGATGAATCGTTGGCTCTCCACCACTGATTTGCACGACATCGGGTTCGCCCTCATTCCTCACAATCGTGTCAAACATAGCTTCGATTTGCTCCAGACTTCGGTGACTTCCATAGTGCGGCGAAGACATCGCATAACAGGTCGGACACGTCAGATTACAGCGGTCAGTAACCTCAACAATCGACAGACAGCTGTGCTGCTCATGATCTACACACAAACCGCAGTCGTACGGGCAGCCGTATTCCACATCGGTTCCGAAATGAACGGGCATTTCCGAGGCTTTATTGTAGTTTCTGATATTTTTGTAATACTCAACATCCGAAGCAATCATTGTTTTGAAAAAGCCGTGATCGGGACATCTTTTGGTCATAAAAACCGCTTCATCTTCAATGATGATCTTTGCTCCTACCCTTTTCAGACATTCGGGACAAAGGCTTATTGTGTAATCGTAATATGTATAATTTCTAACCGGCATAATTTTTTTTTTAAAGTATTCCGCCGCAGACCATCCCGCTTATAATCAGAATAAGAAGGGCTGCTATTGCAATAGTCTGCCAAAACTGTTTTGAAGAAAATTCCTGCTTTCTCCAATGAAAAATACCTTCTGTAATTTTTGCAATCACAAAAGATATGAAAAAAACGATGGCTCCTCCCATTAAAAGAAGCATCAAAATTCCAAAAATGATTTCCATTTCAATTTTTTACATTCCTCCGCAGACAACTCCACTTATCAGTCCACAAATCAACATTGATATAAGAACGGTTGTCCAAAATTTACTTTTAGAAAATTTTCGTCCGTCTTTACTTTCGTAAATAAGTTTTGCAAAAAGAGCAACGATCAATGATACAACGAAAGCCACCACAAGAATTATCAGAATGATCATTGCGACCAACCCTTCTAAACCACCAACTTCCAAGAGTGTCAGCATTTTCATAATGTAATTGTGTTTTTAGGTTTTATTAAATTTCTCTCCGTTTTTAATACATAAATATAATAAATAATCATGGAAAGACAGACCAGTTGAATTGTTCCCAGATTTCCGATAATATCAATTTTAGGTTTAATAAAATCTAAAAGGAATCTGAATGAAAAGTAACTCAGCATGAAAAGTTTAAACAGAAATCCCGAAACATATTTATTTTTCCTCTGAATCATTTTTAATTCGAACCACATGAAAAGTAGAAAAGCAATTTCATACAACGCAACGGGATGCCTTAGATATTCATCACCGAGATGCATTCCGAAGATTGATGTTGTGGGTAAGCCATACGTTTCTTCATGAACGCCCGTCAGAAAACAGCCGATTCTGCCGATGATCATCGCTAAAATTAAAGGATAAACTATCAAATCTCCTGTACTTTCTTTATGCCTGACCATCTTTTTTGCGAGTTCAACTCCAATCAGTCCAAAAGCTAAACCACCGACAATGGTGTTATTGGTCCAGAATCTTTTAAAGTTAAAATCATTAAAGAAAGCAGCCGGATTTTCAAGATTTCCGATCAGTTTTGAGCCAATCAAAGCACCTGCCGTTGCACCAATCAGAACCGCAGCTGATGTGTTGAAAGACAGTTTTTCGGGAGATTTTCTTTTAAGATAAAAATAAAAACGCATTCCAAGGAAAATTCCCAGCGTTTCAAACACGGGATGTGCAAGAATTGTTTTGCCAAAAATCTGAAAAGTAACAGGGAAATCCATCTTTTCAAAAGTAGTATATTTAAGGTAAATTATTAATTTTAATATTTAAATAAAATAAATTTCACCAAAATGCGAATAGAAAACGATATAAAACTAGGTTTTAAGGACGTCATGTTCAGACCAAAACGTTCCACCTTAAAATCCCGTTCTGAAGTCAATCTTGAAAGAGAATTTACCTTCCTTCACACCCAGAAAAAATGGAAAGGAACCCCAATTATCGCTGCGAATATGGATACGGTGGGAACTTTTGAAATGGCTGTGGAGTTGGCAAAAGATAAAATTATCACTGCTGTACACAAACATTACACCGTCGAAGAGTGGTCAGAATTCCTTGAAAATCAAGATACAAGAATTCATCAGTACATTGCCGTAAGTACCGGAACCGGGAAAGCGGATGAGGAAAAAATTAAATTAATTCTTGATAAGCATCCTCAGATCGAGTTTCTGTGCATTGATGTGGCGAACGGTTATTCAGAACACTTTGTGCAGTTTGTCAAAAAGGCAAGACAGGATTTCCCTGATAAAATCATCATTGCCGGCAACGTCGTAACAGGCGAAATGGTTGAAGAACTGCTTTTGGTAGGTGCAGACATCATCAAAGTGGGAATTGGCCCCGGTTCGGTTTGTACGACAAGAGTGAAAACGGGAGTAGGATATCCCCAACTTTCAGCCATTATCGAATGTTCTGACGCTGCACACGGTTTAAAAGGCCATATCATCGCAGACGGCGGCTGCAAAGTTCCGGGAGATGTTGCCAAAGCTTTCGGCGGCGGAGCGGATTTTGTAATGCTCGGCGGAATGTTTGCCGGACACGACGAAAGTGGCGGCGAAATGGTGGAAGAAAACGGAAAAAAATATAAACTTTTCTACGGTATGAGTTCCAAAACTGCGATGGATAAACACGCCGGAGGTGTTGCAGAATACAGAGCTTCTGAAGGTAAAACAGTGAAGGTTTCTTATAAAGGAGCAGTTTCTGAAACGGTGAAAGATATTTTGGGTGGCGTACGCTCAACATGTACTTACGTTGGAGCTTCAACGCTGAAGGAGCTGTCAAAAAGAACAACTTTTATCAGAGTTCAGGAGCAGGAGAATCAGGTTTTTAATGATTGAATTTGATTGCTTATTAAAATAAACTGAACGGCGGCAGCATTACCAGACAACTGAAAGCAGCCTCTGTTTCTTACGAACTGACTGCGTGCCGGGAACCTTTAGCCGCAGATTTTTTGCATGCTCAAAATCTTCAGTATTTTTGCAAAATGAGAGTTCGGTTTATTTCTGATGATTAAAGGAAATTAAAATTAAAGCGACGAAAAATTTTCCGTCGCTTTATTGTTATTCATTATGCAATTTACCACCACCCTCTTGTATTTCCGTACGTTACGTTTTTCGGCAGGTGATTTCTGACCAACTCATAGATCAATAGTCCAAATATTTAATTGCGGTGCTACCAAAATAAGGTTTGTCATCTTCTTCTGTCCAAAATAATGAGGCGCTGTGTACTAGATTGTAGGCACTGCACCATCCATCATTATTTTCTTTCTGCCATTTTTCTCCATAAGAATTGTGAACTTTAAATAATTCTAACAATTCACCGTTTTTTAAACTTTTTACTTTTTTGTAACCACAGATTACTGCAACGTGACTCATACCTTCAGCAGGTTCACCGTTCAATTGTATCATTGTTGCAGAAGAAAACATTACAGGTTTTTTCTTAACCGTAAGTATTTCAATTATTTTCTTCTTCATATCATCGTAAGTTATCTCTTTCCTGTTGATATCAATAGGATATGACATTACGCTTGTAGATGGAGTAGATACTTCAACTATAAATGGACGACTATTTTTGAATCTCATGGCTTCTTTAGCTGAATATGAAAGAGAATTAATAAGAGAAAGAACCAATGCAGGATTGCAATCAGCCCGAGCAAGAGTTAGAATTGGTGGCAGACCAAAAGGTTACACTGCAGAAACAATTTCTAAACTGGTACTTCTGCGCACTATATACAAAGATGTCACGAAACGTCCCGAAGATATTTATAAGCCTTTTGGATTGACTAGAGTAGAGCCTTTATATTCAATTTTGTTAATGTCAAACAAAGAAGAAGTTGTTTGACTAAAAGCGTGAAACCCAAATAAAATAATAATAATTTTAATTAAATTTTTCATGGTATTAATTTTATCAAACAAAAATAAATAAGCATACCACAAAAAAAAATACCACCTTGGGGTAGTATTTTAATAGTATTTTAGAGTAAAAATATTTTACGTCAACATTCCTCCATCAACGTTCAGAACCTGACCGGAAATATAAGAAGACATTTCACTACCGAAGAAAACGCACGCATTGGCTACATCTTCCGGCTGCCCGCCTCTTTTCAAAGGAATTCCGTCTCTCCAGCCCTGAACTGTTTTTTCGTCTAAAGCTGCCGTCATTTCAGTTTCTATAAATCCTGGTGCGATTGCGTTGCACCGGATATTTCTTGAACCCAATTCTAAAGCAATAGATTTTGTGAAACCAATCACTCCCGCCTTTGAAGCTGCGTAATTTGCCTGTCCCGCGTTACCTTTTACCCCAACTACAGAAGTCATATTGATGATAGAACCGGATTTTGCCTTCATCATCGGCTTAATTACCGCTTTTGTAAGGTTAAAAACAGAATCTAAATTCACTTTGATTATAGTGTCCCAATCATCTTTAGACATTCTCATCAGAAGATTATCTTTTGTAATTCCTGCATTGTTCACCAAAATATCTATTTTGCCAAACTCAGCCATCACATCATCTACCAGTTTTTGTGCAGCATCGTAATCCGAGGCATCAGACTGATAACCTTTAATTTGAGTAACAGAACTTAAAGCAGTTTCCAATTCTTTTGCTTTTTCTACAGAACCGGCGTAAGTAAATGCCACTTTTGCTCCCTGCTGAGCAAAAATTTCTGCAATTCCCTTCCCGATTCCTCTTGTAGCTCCGGTAATTAGCGCTACTTTTCCTTCTAATAGTTTCATATATGATTAATTTTTTTGAACCTTAATAATTCGTTGGGTGTAAATTATCCGGTTTGCAAAGATATTATTATTTGTTGGGTGTGTTAAATATACATTTTAAAATTTCTTCTATTTTAAAGCATTATTTACAATCAGCACAATTTCACCTTTTAAAGTTTTGCTTTTAGAAAACTCAATCAGTTCATCAATGCTTCCTCTTTTTGTTTCCTCGAATTTTTTTGAAATCTCTCTGCTCAAGCTTGCTCTCGTTTCATCACCAAAAAATTCTTTAATCTGCTCTAAAGTAGTATTGATTTTGTGCGGACTTTCGTAAAAAACAATCGTCTTTTTCTCTTCTGCAAGCTGCTTTAACTTCGTCTGTCTGCCTTTTTTGGGAGGCAAAAATCCTGCAAATAAAAACTCATTATTCGGAAGACCAGACACTACCAATGCCGGAATTAAAGCTGTGGCACCAGGCAGACAGATCATTTCTAAATGATGATCAGAACATGCCTTTGCCAGCAAATATCCGGGATCTGAAATCCCCGGTGTTCCCGCATCGGTAATGATCGCAATATTCTGCCCGTTCTTCAAATCTGAAATCACTTTTTCCGTTGCAGTATGCTCGTTATGCAGATGATATGATTTTAAAGGCTTTGAAATTTCGTAGTGTTTTAGAAGCACACCAGAAGTTCGCGTGTCTTCACACAAAATATAATCAACTTCTTTCAGCATTTTAACTGCTCTGAAAGTCATATCTTCCAAATTCCCAACCGGTGTGGGAACAAAATATAATATTCCGCTCAAAATTACAAGAATTTATTTTCTACCAAAATCCAGAGCCTCTGCGCATATTCGTCTACTTTTTCCCATTTGTGAGAGTAGTAGAGGTCGCTCAAGTATTCTTTGGCGTCTTCCACATTTTTAAAGGAATTCAGATTATTCACCACCTCATTCAGTTCAGACTGGCTGCCCCCGAAAAGCATTTTTGTAAACGCCATTCTGTCATTGAGATCCAGTTTAAACTCCGGTTTTGCCTTCTCAGCTTCCATAAAATCTGTGGGAATATTGGTTTTGATCAAACTGCCTCTATCCTCTTTTACCACGGGTATTTCCACTTTTTCCAGCGGCGTTTCTCTTTCTAAAGGATCATCATCAAACAAAGTCTGAATATTTTTTAATCCTCTTATACTCGCAAGTTTAATCTTTTTTTCCTGGCGGTAAGCCTCCAGATTTTCAAAACTTTCGTCTGACTTCAGATTCTCGGGTTTAGATTCTGATGAAGGTTGATCAATATCTACAATTTTTCTGCGGTATGGATTTTCTGCTTTCATTTCCGCTGATTCTCCGGAAAGCTCCTCATCTATTTCTGTTTCACTGAAAACCGATTCTACATCTGAACTTTCTGTACGTATTTCAGCCTCCTGACGACCTGAAAGTGAAACATACTCATTTTCAGTTTCTTCAATCAGAATTTCATCTTCATTCTGTTCAGTGGCAAAAATATCGGAAAGATGAGCAGTCTCTGTCTTAAGATGAGCTTCATTCCTATTGAATTCATTCAGCTCGTCATTGAAAATTTTTTCTTCATCAGTTTCCTTTTCATTGAAATTTTCTTCATTGAAATCATCCTCACTTTCAGGCTGAGAATTTTCCAGAATCCGGTCTTCGTCTACAAAATTTAAAACTGGATTAGTATTTTCCGGCTCTTCATCTATTTCATTCAGTTGGTTATTAAAAACAGCTTCCTCTTCCAGTTCCAAATGATCAGAAATCTCATCTGAAACAAAATTTTCGTTTGCTTCAGGCTGATTTTCTTCTTTTAAATGAACAATATTTTCGTGGAAATCGCTTTCAATAATCTCATTAACCTGATTATTGAAAATAGCTTCCTCTTCTTCAACCAAAATATTATTATCTGAATTCTCAAAAGGATCGGAACCAATTTCGTTGAATTCATTATTGAAAATCGCCTCTTCTTCCGTTACCAAACTTTCTGAATTATGATTTTCTTTTTGCTGATAATCAGTATTTCCCTCGCTATACTTTTGAAGATTTCTGTCTAACAATTTCAAAAAAGCAATTTTTTCGGCGAGATCATCGAGTAGACCGTGCTTAGAAATCAGTTCGTCAACGTTGTTTGTTTTGCCCAAAATATCAATGATATTTCTGGATTCAAAAAAAATCTTATCCTTTAAATCTTGAATGTTCTGCATCGTAGATTCTTATTAAAATTGCTTACTTTTGATGTTAAAATATTACGGCTAATTTAACAAATGTTTTTAGAAAATACAATTAATCATTCCAAACAGAGCGGTTGGATGGAAGTTATTTGTGGCTCAATGTTTTCCGGAAAGACCGAAGAGTTGATCCGCAGATTACGGAGAGCAGAAATGGCGGGGCAAAATGTGGAAATTTTTAAACCTAAAACCGATACCAGATATTCTGATGTAGACGTTGTTTCGCACAACAAAAATAAAATCCGCAGTACAGCAGTGGAAAATCCCAATGAAATCATTCTTTTAGGATCCAATTGTGACGTGGTGGGAATTGATGAAGCTCAGTTTTTTGATGAAAGCATTGTAGAGATAGCTAATCAACTGGCAAACAATGGAATACGCGTAGTAATTGCCGGCTTAGATATGGATTTTTTAGGCCGTCCTTTTGGGCCAATGCCTAATTTGATGGCGACTGCAGAATACGTAACAAAAGTTCACGCCATTTGCAGAAAAACCGGAAATCTTGCGAATTATTCAATGAGAACTTCTGCAGGTAAAAATTTGGTAGAACTGGGTGAAACCGAAGCGTATGACGCTGTAAGCCGCAGAGTTTTTGTAGATGAAGTTTTAAATAAAAAAGTTAATTCAGACTCATTTGAGTTTTAAAAATTATACCGGAGCTCCCTCGAACAACAAATTTCCAAAATTAAATGCAGAAAAGGCACCAATGAATTACACACTCAATCAAATCGCGGAAATCACCCTTTCAAAAATTATTGGAAATGGAGAATTGCTGATCAAAAACATTGCTTTCGACAGTAGAATTATTTATTCCACCAAAAATTCTGCGTTTATTGCAATTAATACTCAGAAAAATTCTGGCGAGAAATTTATTGAGTCTGCGATTGACAGAGGCATTAACATCATTATTTCTGAACACTATTTTCCTCAGTTTGAAAATATAAACTGGATTATTGTTGAAAATTCTGTGGAATTTCTTCAAAAATTAACCAAATATTACTTTGAAAATTCTCATTTAAAATCTATCGGAATTACCGGAAGCAATGGCAAAACAATTTTGAAAGAATGGCTTTATCAATGTCTTTGGAATGAATTTCCGACGGTAAAAAGTCCGAAAAGTTTCAATTCCCAGATCGGTTTGCCACTTTCTTTGCTTCAAATCAACGATTCTCACGAATTAGGAATCTTTGAAGTCGGAATATCCAAACCTCACGAAATGGAAAAACTGGAGCAGATATTCCAGCCTCAGATTGGTTTATTGACACACATCGGAACTGCGCATCTTGCCAATTTTCAATCGGAAGAAGAACTAATTGATGAAAAAATAAAACTTTTTAAAAATTCTGAGGTCATTATTTTTAATGGAGATAATGAATTGGTTTTAAACAAAATAAACACACTCTATTCAAGCAAAAAATTAATTACCTACGGAATCAAGGAGAGTAATCATGTTTATTTTAAAAATTTGAATACTAAAGACGAAAATCTTGTTGTAAACTATTTTGACGGTGAAATTACTTTTCCTGTTCACCAGAGAGACGAGGCGACGTTAACCAATGCTTTGGCACTCGTAACCGTTTTGAAGGAACTCGGAATATCTAATCAGAAGATTGTTGAAAAAATTAACGCTTTAAAGGCTGTGGAGATGCGTCTGGAAGCCATTGAAGGGGTGAAAAATAACATAATCATCAACGATTCATTTAATTTGGATTTAGATTCACTGAAAACAGCTCTCCAGTTTTTGAATGAATATAAAAAACCCAGAAAATCTCTGGTTTTAACGGATATTTTCGACGTAAATTCTAATTCTGAACAACTATACGAGGAAGTTTCTGATCTTGTAAATGAACAGAAATTTCAGTCGGTTTTCTTAATCGGTGATGAAATATCAAAATTTAGTGATTCATTTAACGCTGAAACCTATACTTTTGTTAATACTCAGGAATTAATTGACAGTAAACACCTTACCGAACTTCAAAATCAAATTATTTTATTAAAAGGTGCAAGGAAATTTGAGATTGAAAAGGTGAAAGACATTCTTGAACTCAGAAAGCACGACACGGTTTTAGAAATTAACTTAAATGCACTTCTTCATAATATCAATTATCATAAATCTCTGCTGAAACCTGCTACGAAAATGATGGCAATGGTTAAGGCAAATTCCTATGGTTTAGGAAGTTATGAGATTTCAGAATATCTTCAGCATCACCACATTGATTATTTAGGAGTTGCATTTGTAGATGAAGGTGTAGAACTCCGGAAAAAGGGAATCACCGTGCCGATCGTCGTGATGAATCCTGAACAGCACAGTTATGATGCAGTAATTCAATACAATTTGGAGCCTGAAATCTACAGTTTCCGTGTTTTGGAACTTTTTTACGCCGCAGTCCAGAAATCGGGATACGACAGACATTATCCCATCCACATCAAGCTGGAAACAGGTATGCACAGACTTGGTTTTAAAGGTTTTGAACTGGATCAGCTGAGCGAAACTTTACACACAATGAATGTCAAAGTTCAAAGTATTTTCAGCCATCTTTCGTCTTCAGATATACCAACTGAGAAAGATTTTACGTTGAATCAGTTAGATACATTTAAAGAAAACTCAGGTTATTTGATGGAAAAGCTGGGCTACACACCTATGCGGCATATTTTAAATTCATCGGGAATTACTAATTATACCAGTCATCACTATGACATGGTAAGAATCGGCATAGGAATGCTGGGAGAGTCACAAAATAGTGAAATACAGAAACAGCTGCAGTCCGTAGTCAGTTTCAAAACGGTAATTTCCCAGATTTCATTAATTGAAACAGGAGAATCAGTAGGTTACAGCAGAAGATTTAAAGCCGATAAACCCACAAAAATAGCCACCATCCCCGTTGGATATGCAGACGGAATTCCCAGATTAATAGGAAATCAGATCGGAAATGTAGGCATCAACAAGACTTTAGCCCCAATAGTTGGCAGTATCTGTATGGATATGATGATGATTAATGTAGATCATATTCCCAACGTCAAAGAAGGCGATACCGTAACTGTTTTCAATGCCAAACCAAGCCTCAAAGAGTTCGCAGAATACTGCAAAACCATCACTTACGAAGTATTAACCTCCATTTCACCTCGTGTAAAGCGGATTTATGTAAAAGATTAACTATGAGAAAACTCCTGATTCTTTTGTTTGCATTTCAATTACTTTTGATTCATTCTCAGGTAAAGGAAAATCTGAAAATTCCTAAGAATCCTAAAATAGGACTTTCTCTTGCAGGTGGCGGCGCAAAAGGGTTTTCTCACGTTGGAGTTCTTAAAGTTCTGGATTCTTTAGGCGTGAAATTAGATTACATATCCGGAACGAGCATGGGTGCGATCGTGGGAGGTTTGTACGCATCAGGCTATTCCGGAAAGGAAATTGAAAAAATTGTGATGGATACCGATTTCTACTCATTAATCCGTGATCCGAAGTCAAGAAAAGAGAGTACATTTTTTAACAAGGCTGTAGACAAATATTTATTTTCAATTCCACTTCAAAACGGAAAAATCACCCTTCCCTCTTCCATCAGTTCCGGACAGAAAAATGTTTATCTTCTTAAAGAATTATTTAAAAATGTGTCGAATGTAAATGATTTCTCAAAACTCCCAATCCCCTTCATGTGCGTCGCAACCAATCTTGAAAGCGGCAACATGGAAATTTTTGAGAAAGGAGATCTGGTACAGTCGATTATGGCAAGCTCAGCATTTCCATCCCTGATGGATCCCGTAAAAATTGGTGACAGCATTTACATTGACGGCGCTATGACCGTAAACTATCCCTCAAAGCCTCTAAAGGATAAGGGAATTGACATTGTAATCGGAGTTGATTTAAATCAAGATCTTTCAAGTAGAGAAGATTTAAACAATATTATTTCCATTTTAAATCAGGTTATCGACTTCGGTATTCAAAAAGACACCAGAAGACAGTACAAATACACAGACATCAACATCAAACCGAACCTTACGGGAATGACGGCTACGAGCTACGATGACAAGAAGAAAATTCTTGACAGTGGTTATGTGGAAGGTCAGAAATATGCAGCCATCCTGGATCAACTTCCAAAGAGAGAATTTGACCGCCTCAGACAGGCTGTAAATCCAATTTATTCCAATGTCTATAAGATTGACAGCATTTCGATTGAAGGCGGCAGAATCTACGGTAAAAACTATGTTCTCGGTAAAATGGGACTCCGTCTGCCGTCTTTGCAAACGTATGGAAGCATCAACCGTGGTCTAGACAAACTTGTGGCAACAAATAACTACCGTTTTATCAATTATGATATCGTTACAGAAAATAATTTCAATTATCTTAAATTATACGTGACTGAAGATGATGCAAGACATTTTCTAAAATTCGGACTTCATTATGATGAAATTTTTAAAACCGGATTACTGGTAAATTATTCCGCAAAGAGACTTTTATTTAAAAATTCAAATCTGTCCCTTGACGTTATTGTCGGAGATAAGCCACGTTACTATTTAAACTATTTTATCGACAACGGGTACATTCCAGGATTCGGAATATATTCTTCGGGAATGAGTTTCGATATCAAAGGAAACAACAATATCAACATCGACAAATGGGAATGGCTGAGAAATGAAGCTTATATTCAATCTGTCTGGAAGGATAAATTCGCTGTTGGTGCAGGAATCAGCCATGATTATTTTGAAGCTGAAATGAACGGCACAAACAAAAGATACAACCGCTTTCTCAATCCTTACGTATTTTTGAAAAGTGATACGCAAAATGACCGCGATTTTCCTACCAAAGGATTTTATCTGAATGCCGAAGGTAAAGTCATTGATTTGCTCAAATCTGAAGTTGAAAAAAGAGTCGTTCAGGTAAAAGCAGATATCAGAATCAACATTCCGTTGTCTAAACAGTTCAGTTATCATCTGAATCTTTATGGTGGAATTACCATCGGCGACAATCTTCCACAATTTTATCAATATAGGTTAGGAGGAATTTTTGAGCAGAATATGGTCAATTTCAAAACTTTCAACGGTTTTTATTTTGCTCAACTCAACAGTAACAACGTTGCTCTAATTTCAAATGACGTTCAATATAACTTTAAGAAAAACTTTTTTCTAAGCGGAAACTTTTCTTTTGCCAACCTCTCAGATGATATTACATTCGAAGATGCGGTAAAAGTAAATTACAGTTCAGTCGGAGCAAGTATTGGATATAAATCTCCGTTTGGACAGATTAGATTTAATTTTGGTCATTCACTTAAAAACAATCAAAAAGGCATATTCAGCGTTATTTTAGGACACTGGTTTTAAAAATTATGATACAATTCTTTTACGAAAATATACCCGAATCTGTAGATACGGAATATACAAAATGGCTTGAAGAAATCATTTTCTCTGAAGGCAAAAAACTTGGAGAAATCAATTATATCTTCTGTGATGACGAATATTTACTAAAAGTAAACCAGGACTATCTTCAACACGATTACTATACAGACATCATCACTTTTGATTACGTAAAAGGCAAAACAATAAGCGGAGAGATTTTCGTATCTTTGCAACGCATTTCAGACAATGCTTCTACTCTATCCAAAAACTTTGAGGAAGAATTACGTCGGGTTTTAGCTCATGGCATTTTACACCTTTCCGGTTATAAAGATAAAACAGAAGAAGAAGAAAAACTGATGCGAAGCAGAGAAGATTTTTATTTAGCAAAATACTCTTAATGTTTTTTAGCATCTTAATACCGCTCTCCGCACTCGCTATTTTTTCAAAAAATGAGTTAAAAAAAATGCTTGGATCGGGGCTAAATATCGATATACAGGCGATTGTAGCCTTTAAATCAAAATAATGTTTCACGTGAAACATTTACAGAAAAGATAAAAATTTAAAGCTTAAAATAAGCAATAAAAAAATGATATCAGAAATATATGATGTAATTGTAGTAGGTGCCGGCCACGCAGGATGTGAAGCCGCAGCTGCTGCAGCAAACTTAGGTTCCAAAACATTGCTCGTCACAATGAATATGCAGACTATCGGACAGATGAGTTGCAACCCTGCAATGGGAGGAATTGCAAAGGGACAGATTGTAAGAGAAATCGACGCGATGGGTGGTTACTCAGGGATTATTGCAGACAAATCTGCAATACAATTTAAAATGCTTAACCTTTCCAAAGGACCGGCAATGTGGTCTCCAAGAACACAGAACGACAGGATGCTTTTCGCTGAAGAATGGCGTTTAGCACTGGAAAATACGCCTAATCTTGACTTCTTCCAGGATATGGTGAAGAGTTTAATTATTGAAAATAATAAGGCTGTTGGTGTAGTAACTTCTTTAGGAATTGATATCAGATCCAAATCGGTTGTACTTACTAACGGTACTTTCCTAAATGGTTTAATCCACGTTGGAGATAAACAGTTAGGAGGCGGAAGAATGGGCGAACCAAGAGCATTCGGAATAACAGAACAATTAGTTTCTGTAGGTTTTGAGGCAGGAAGAATGAAAACCGGTACTCCACCAAGAGTGGACGGCAGAAGCCTTGACTACTCCAAAATGGAAGAACAGAAAGGAGATGAAAATCCTCAAAAATTCAGCTATTTAGACAGCCCTAAATTAACCAAACAATTAAGTTGTCACATTGTTTACACCAATGAAACGGTACACGATATTTTGCGTGAAGGTTTCGATAGAAGCCCAATGTTTAACGGTACTATTCAAAGTTTAGGTCCAAGATATTGCCCAAGTATTGAAGATAAGATTAACCGTTTTGCGGAGCGTACAAGACATCAGCTTTTCGTGGAACCGGAAGGATGGAGAACCGTTGAAATTTATGTAAATGGTTTCAGTTCTTCATTACCTGAAGATGTTCAGATTAAAGCTATGAAGCATATCCCAGGATTTGAAAATGTAAAAGTTTTCAGACCTGGCTATGCTATTGAATACGACTACTTCCCTCCTACTCAGTTAAAGCATACATTAGAAACAAAATTGGTTGACAACTTATATTTTGCGGGTCAAATCAATGGTACAACCGGATATGAAGAGGCAGGCGGACAGGGCTTAATGGCAGGTATTAATGCCCATAATAAAGTTCATGAAAAGGATGAATTTATCCTGAACAGGGATGAAGCATATATCGGTGTTTTAATAGACGATCTCATCACAAAAGGTACTGAAGAACCTTACAGAATGTTTACTTCAAGAGCTGAGTACAGATTGCTTTTAAGACAGGATAATGCAGATATCAGATTGACAGAAAAAGCATTTGAATTAGGATTAGCAAAGGAAGACAGACTGAGAAAAGTAGAAGAAAAAATCGCTAAAAGTCAGGAACTTGAAACCTTTTTGAGAGAAACTTCTTTAAAACCAGGAATTATCAATCCTATTCTGGAAAGCATTGAAAGTAATCCTGTTGATCAGGCTTACAGAGCTTCCCAATTTCTTACAAGACCCAATATTACCATAGATAAACTGGATGAAATCGAATCTATTAAGGATTTTACTTCTCAATACAGCGATGAAGTAAGAGAGCAAGCCGAGGTAAATATTAAGTATAAAGGCTATATAGAAAAGGAGAAAGAGAATGTTGCAAAGCTAAACAGATTGGAAAATGTAAAGATTCCTGAAGATTTTGACTATATTAAAATATCAAGCCTTTCTTCAGAAGCTAAGCAAAAAATGAATAAAGTAAGACCTAAAACTTTGGCTCAAGCGGGAAGAATAAGCGGCGTTTCACCTGCAGACATCAACGTTTTAATGGTGTACTTAGGTAGATAAATTAGATATGTTTCACGTGAAACATTTATAATAAACAAAGGTATTTAGAGGCTTAAAACACTTTTCTGAATACCTTTATTTTTAAAATCCAATTTAAAAAAAAATGAAAATTAAAGATCATTTTCTTTCTCAGGAAATATTTGAAATCATAGAAACCGAAACAAAGGGTGTGTTTAAAACCTCCCCTATTCCATCAAATATTTCTAAATATTATGAAAGTGAAGACTATATTTCGCATCATCAGGATTCCGGAACATTCAAGGAAAAACTGTATAAATTTTTACAATCTTTCAATTTACAGTACAAGAAAACGATTCTTTTAGACAGAATCAATAAAGGTTCAAGAGTTTTGGATTACGGCTGTGGCGCAGGAGAATTTGTAAAATATATCGAAAATGACTTTACAGCATTTGGATTTGAACCCGATTCTGATGCAAGAAATGCTGCAAATCGCAAGATATCTAAAGCGACAATTTTAGATAACATCGATACGATTGAAGATTACAGTCTGAATGCGATTACGCTTTGGCATGTATTTGAACACATCGAAAATCAGGATGAAATGCTCGAAATTTTTAATAAAAAATTAAAAGAAAAAGGATTGCTTATAATTGCTGTTCCCAACCCTACTTCATACGATGCACAACATTATAAAGAATATTGGGCAGCTTATGATGTACCGAGACATGTTTACCATTTTTCGAAAAATGGAATGGAAAATCTGATTTCAAGAAAACCTAACTGGAAAATGAGAAAAATTAAACCATTGGTCTTAGATTCTTACTACATCTCCATGTTGAGCGAAAAATACAAAAAATCACCCCTATTTTGGATCAAAGCACTGATTCACGGAACGATTTCTAACGTAAAAGCATTATTTTCCAACGAATTTTCAAGTCTGATATACATTATCGAAAAAAAGTAGAAAATCGATTTTTAAGCTATTTCTACAGGTCAATTTTTAGCATTTTTGTCATGAATTTAAAAAAATCATGGTTTTTTCCTGAGTTTTTGTTTTTTAAAAATTTATTAAAATTAAATTTGAAATGTTCTAAAAGTAAGAATTCACTCATCATTTAATTTTTTGATTAACTTAAAATTTAAAATATAGATTAGAACAAAATATATTTGAAATAACAAAAAAATATTTAGACTTTTTTGTGAATTACAAATCATATGAAAAAATAAGAAAAAAGGAAAATATGAGATTTAAAAAATGAATTTTTACAAAAACATATCATTTTAAGCCTAAAATAAAAATTATGTCCAAACACTTTAGGAATTTCTTTTTTTTGTTTTAAAACCTTATTCTGAAAGCCAATTTTTCAACATTTTTCTTAAAATTTCCAATTTTGACTATTATGTCAAAAATAAATTTCGAAAATTCTTTCAGCGAAAAATAATTTGGATTAAATAAAATTTTAAACAATTGCAAAACTTAAATTGAGAAACAAATTTTTTGAAATTAATATTCAATCGTAAAAATTATTAAAATAAAAAAGTCTGTCAGAAATTCCAACAGACTCAAATTATGTAAAAATTAAAATTTCTTAGTTATTGATAGCAGCAACTCCCGGAAGTTCCAAACCTTCCAAACTTTCAAGCATGGCACCGCCACCTGTAGAAACATAACTTACTTTTTCACCATAACCAAATTGCTTAACAAAAGCTACACTGTCACCTCCCCCAACTAATGAGAAAGCTCCCAATTTTGTAGCTTCTGCAATACTGTCGCCCAAAGCTACAGTTCCCGCAGAGAAATTTGACATTTCGAAAACTCCAATTGGCCCATTCCAAAGAATCGTTCTTGAATTTAACAGAACATCGTTGAACTGATCTCTTGATTTTGGACCTGCATCCAATCCCATCCATCCTTCAGGAATTTCATAAATGTTGACTTCCTGTGTATCTGCATCATTGCTGAAACTTTCAGCAATAATCGTATCGGAAGGAAGGTAAACTTTTACATTATGTTCTTTGGCTTTACCTAAAATTTCAAGTGCGAGAGAGAGTTTATCTTCTTCAACCAATGAAGTTCCGATTTTACCACCTAAAGCTTTAATGAAGGTAAATGCCATACCTCCACCAATAATTAAATTGTCAACTGCAGGCAAAATATTTTCTATAATGGTAATTTTAGTTGAAACTTTAGACCCTCCCAGTATCGCTGTTACAGGCTTTTCTCCACTTTTTAAAACTTTATCAATCGCTTTTAGTTCGTCAGCCATCAATAAACCGAAAAATTTAGTTGAATCAAAAAATTTAGCTATCACAGCTGTAGATGCGTGTGCTCTGTGAGCGGTACCAAATGCATCATTCACATAGGCATCACCTAATTTCGAAAGTTTTTCAGCAAACGCCTCATCCCCTTCTTCTTCTTCACTGTGGAAACGTAAATTTTCCAATAAAAGGATTTCTCCGGCTTTCAGTTCAGAAGCTGCCTGTTGAGCTTTTTCACCTACACACTCATCCACGAATTTCACTTCCTTTCCAAGAACCTGAGAGACTTCGTTCACAATGTGTTTTAAAGAAAACTCATCTTTAGCCTCACCTTTCGGTCTGCCTAAGTGAGCCATCAAAATTACAGAGCCGCCATCCTGAAGAATCTTGTCAACAGTAGGTTTTACAGCTACAATTCTTGTATTGTCTGTCACTTTCAGCTGGTCGTCTTGGGGAACGTTAAAATCTACTCTTACCAGAGCCTTCTTGTCTTTAAAATTGAAATCGTTGATTGTTTTCATATGTATATTTAATATTTTTCTGTCGTCGTCAGTCATTCGTTTTATAAAAGCTCCGGCGCATTTCACCCAGTTTTTCTGCTCAGACTGTTTACGCAATGACCCCGTTTCGGTAAGCTGAAATGAATCATCAAACTCATGCCGTTTTCACTGTTTTCTTTAAATTTCTGTTTCACAAATGTAAGATTTTAAAGTCTCGCAAAAAATTGAAACTTTTAAAAGTTTTCAAAATTTTCCAAACAAAGCCCCACTCATTAATCAACACTATTTTCTTTTTTTTAATAAAGAAAGAATGAATACTGTTGTTGAGTGTTGTGAGTTTCGGGGATAACTTTAAAGCAAATACTTCATAACACTCAGTTTTACTTTAATTCATATTTAATTCACAAAGTAAAATGCTGAAATCCTGATTTTTCTATCACTTACCAACAAATATGGATAACTTTTCCACGATACCCTTTATGAATAATCGGTCTATGGAGAAAGTCAAGAAATGTCTGAGGAAAGTTTTTTAAAATTTGTGTCCGAAAATTTGGAGGCGACTTTCATTAGTTATTTTTTGCTCAGAAAAAAAGTTTAATTTCAACAAAGTTTTCCACAGTTATTCACAATGATGTTAACACTTATTCGACGGGAAACTAACAATTGAGATTTAATACTTAAATTTGAACATTCAAAAAAACTGAGATGATGAGTAAATTCTATCTGTTTGGTCTTTCATTATTTTCCATTTCAATCTACTGTCAGAAGCCCGTCTTTGCTGAAGCTGAGCTGAAAACTGCGACAGTGTATGAGCAATCGGGAGAGCTTTTTTCTACGACCTCTTTTAAAATTCCGAAAGGAAGTTCTGAAATCATCATCACCAATATTGCTGAAAACATTGATCAGAATTCGATCAAACTGGGAAGTAAGAATAAAATTTCTATTCTCACATATCGTTTTTCAAATGACGTAGAGATGTATGCGGTAGCTTTAGATAAGAAAAATCCGCAGCATAAAATTGTTTTAGACAGTATTGATCTGGCTAATAATAAGTTAGAAATTCTAAATTTAGAGAGAAATACACTTTCAAAAAGTCTTGAAATTTTAGATCGAAACCAAACCATTAATGCGGGCTCGACATCTTACGCTTCCGAGGTTTCAAAATTGTTGAAATACAATCAGAAGAAAAGGCTGGAACTGGGCACAGAGTTGGTAAAAAATCAGGAAATTATCAATACATGGCAGGAAAAACTCAGCCGTCTGGAGACGAAATTTAATTTGAATAATCAGGAAAGAGAAAATTATCCGAAAGGTAAACTCATCCTTCAGGTTTCTGCTGAAGCCAATGAAAATGTAAATCTTGATATTAAATATAACGTCAACAATGCCTCATGGAGACCTTATTATGATGTAATTGCCAATGGTTTGGGAAATAAAATCAATCTGGGTTACAAAGCGATGGTTCGGCAGAATTCCGGTTTAGACTGGAAAAACGTGAAGATGAACTTGATTTCGGGATATCCGAATCAGCAAAGAATAATTCCACAGTTGGGTGTTTGGCAACTATATTATCAACCTCAGGAAGACATGCAGGCTGCGGTTTCTTCTATTCAGGGAAAAGCTTCCGGCGTTTCTGTAAGAGGAAATTCTACGGCATCGGTATCAGCAGTTTCTGACGTAGCTATTACCGGACCGAGAAATGTGGTTTCTCAAAATCAGTTAAATTTAAGCTACGAACTGGAAGATAAATTCACGATTTTATCAAATAATAAAGACAACAGCATTAATCTGAATTCCACAGATATTCCTGCAAACTTTGTTTATTCTGCGGTTCCAAAGTACTCCAATTCTGCATTTTTGGTAGCTGAAATTGAAAATTTAGACAAATACAATTTGATTCCTGCCGAAGCAAATATTGTGTTTGAAGATACCAACGTTGGCAAAACTGTGATCAATCCTGAAACTACCGACAGCAAGATGATTCTGACCTTGGGAGAAGACCGGAGGATCAGCATCAAAAGGCAGCCTGTGAAAGATAAAACCTTTACAAAAAGCATTTCTTCCACGAATAAAGAACAGCAGTTTGCTTTTGAAATTACAGTGAGAAACAACAAAAGTGAGAAAATAAAAATCAAGCTGAAAGACCAGATTCCGATCACTACAGACAAGCAGATTATCATCTCGATGGTTGATAAAGGAAATGCAGAATACGATGAAAAGACAGGAATTCTAACTTGGAATGTTTCTCTGAATGCTAATGAAACGCAGAAAATCAATTTCTCATATAAAGTTAATTCACTAAAAAGCAGTGATTTGAGAGGTTTGTAAATCAGAAATAAATTTAAAATCTAATATAAAAGTAAAATGAAAAGAAAAATCGCAATTGCCGGAGACCACGCCGGTTTTGAGTACAAGGAAATTCTGAAAAAACATCTTGAAGAACAGTTTGAAGTTCAGGATTTCGGAACTTTTTCTACCGATTCTGTGGATTATCCGGACTTTGTACATCCTGCAGCGACCTCAGTTGAAAACGGCGAAAACGAATTGGGAATCCTGATCTGCGGAAGCGGAAACGGTGTGCAGATCACAGCAAACAAACATCAGAAAATCCGTTGTGCACTTTGCTGGATGCCTGAAATTGCTGAGTTGGCAAGACAGCACAATGATGCAAATATGATTTCGATTCCTGCGAGATTTATTGCAAAAGAAGTAGCGATAGAAATTGCAAATAAGTTTCTAAATACTCCTTTCGAAGGTGGAAGACACCAGAACAGAGTAGATAAAATAGCAGTTTGCTAAAAAACATAAAGGCTTGTAATTCAGTTTGCAAGCCTTATTTATTTTTTATTTTATATATTTGCAGAGTCCAACGGTCATTACTCAACTGTTGATTCCTCCAAAAATTTCAGATATTTTAAAAAAGATTATCAGAAATATTTCCCCACTCTTCTCCATATTTGTTTTAAATTTATACAAAACTAAGTCTGAGCTGTAAAATTGATTAATATTAAAAATCATGCACTCAAAGTCTATACTCATTAATGTTAGAAAATTCTCAAATAGTATTTATTTCTGAAATCAAAAGCAAAGTAAGAAATGCCCAGTATGAAGCGATGAAGGCAGTAAATGTTGCTTTGATTAATCTGTATTGGGAAATTGGAAAATCTATCTCTGAAAATCAAGTCGAAAACTGGGGTAAATCGATTGTTCCGACGCTGTCAAAGGAACTTCAAAGCGAGTTTCCTGGAGTTGGTGGATTTTCGACAACAAATTTATGGTTGATGACTCAGTTTTATACTGAATATCAATCTGTTGAAAATCTCCATCCATTGGTTGGAGAAATTAGCTGGTCTAAACATATTGTTATTTTAAACAAATGTAAAGATCCAAAAGAGAGAGAATTTTATATTCTTTCAACCAAAAAATATGGTTGGACAAAGAATGTTCTCATTCATCAAATAGAAAATCAAACCTTCCAAAAGTATCTTGTCAATCAAACCAATTTTGATGAAACATTACCGGAAAAAATTAGAAATCAAGCTATTTTAGCAGTCAAGGATGAGTATATTTTTGATTTTTTAGGAATTGAGGAAGAGCATTCTGAGAAAGATTTAGAATTAAAATTGATTCAAAATATAAGAGGATTTCTGCTTGAACTGGGCAGTGATTTTTCATTCATTGGAAATCAGTTTAAAGTTGAAGTTTCTCAAAAGGAATACTTCATTGATCTGCTGCTATTTCATCGAAAGTTGCAAAGCCTTGTCGCAGTAGAATTGAAAATAGGAGAATTTTTACCTGAATATAAAGGCAAAATGGAATTCTATTTGAATCTTCTGAATGATAAAATAAAATTGCCACACGAAAATGAAGCCATAGGAATCATCATTTGTAAAAGTAAAGACCGCACTATTGTCGAATACTCATTAAAATCAAGTAATTTACCAATAGGAGTTGCAACCTACTCCACTTCAGAAAAACTTCCAAAAAATTATCAGGAATTATTGCCAAATACAAAAGAATTATCAGAGAAGTTTGATAATTATATTAAAAATTTAAAAGAATAAAATGCAAAAAAAAAATAAATACATAAGTCAGAAAAATGACTCAAAGCTCGTGGAAATTGGGAGATTGATTCTCCGTTTCATGAATCAGAACCAAACAAAAGTTTATAATTACAAACAGATCTCAGACGGGATTGATCACAAAAACCCGAGACAGCGGGAGATGGTGATTCAGGCTTTGCACAAATTATTGTCGAGCCAGAGAATTAAAGAAACCGATAAAGGTAAGTACAGCATCAATCTTAATATTGAAGGTACTTTAACGGGAACCATCGATTTTAACCAAAGCGGAAATGCCTACGTCACTGTGGAAAACATGAAAGACGATATTTTCGTGCATGCGAAAAACGTGAAAGATGCTTTGCAGGGCGATAAAGTTTTAATTGTCACCTACAATTTCAAAGGAAAAAAACTCGAAGGTTCCGTTTTGGAAGTTCTGGAGAGAAAAAGATCTGAATTTGTGGGAACTTTCCAACTCGTTCCTCACAAGGAATTTGGATTTGTTGTTTGCGATAAAAAAACGATCAACACAGACATTTTTATTCCGAAAGGAAAAATAAATGGTGCGGAAAACGGCAATAAAGTCGTAGTAAAAATGACCGAATGGAAGCCCGGAGACAAAAATCCTGAAGGCGAAATTCTGCAGGTTTTGGGTAATCCCGGCGATCATGAAACCGAAATCCACTCTATTCTCGCAGAATATGGTTTACCATACGAATTTCCTGAAGAAGTAGAAAGTGATGCCGACAAAATTGACCGCCGGATTACAGATGAGGAAGCTGCAAAACGCTGGGATATGCGCGATGTTTTGACCTTTACGATTGACCCGAAAGATGCCAAAGATTTCGATGATGCCTTATCAATGAGAAAACTGGACAATGGAAATTGGGAAGTAGGTGTTCACATTGCAGACGTTTCTCATTACGTGATTCCGGGAACTATTCTGGATGATGAGGCTTATGAAAGAGCGACATCAGTTTATCTTGTAGACCGCGTTGTACCGATGCTTCCGGAGGTTTTGAGTAACGATGTTTGTTCGCTCCGTCCGAATGAAGATAAATATACATTCTCTGCCGTTTTTGAATTGAATGACAAAGCCGAAATCCAGAAAGAATGGTTTGGAAGAACCGTTATTCACTCCGACAGAAGGTTTACTTACGAAGAAGCTCAGGAAAGAATTGAGACCAAAGAAGGCGATTTGCAGGAGGAAATCAACACTTTGGATGGTTTGGCTAAAATCATGCGTGCAGAACGTATCAGAAACGGTGCAATTACCTTTGACAGAAGCGAAGTGCGTTTCAATTTAGATGAAAACAACCAGCCGATTGGCGTTTACTTCAAAATCAGTAAAGATTCGAATCATTTGATTGAAGAATTTATGCTTTTGGCGAATAAAAAAGTATCGGAATTTGTTTCACTTAAAAAAGGAAGACCTAATCAAAATACATTTATTTACAGGGTTCACGACGATCCGGATCCTGCTAAATTAGAGGCGTTGAGAGATTTTGTTTCCACTTTCGGATACAAGATAGATTTGGCGAATACCAAAAAAGTTGCTGAATCTTTGAATACTTTGCTTAAAGACGTCAAAGGGAAAGGCGAAGAAAATATGATTGAAACTTTGGCAATGCGAAGCATGAGCAAAGCGGTCTACTCTACAGAGCCGATTGGTCACTACGGTCTGGGGTTTGATTATTATTCGCACTTCACATCTCCTATCCGTCGTTATCCGGACTTGCTTGCCCACAGATTGCTTCAGCATTATCTGGATGGCGGTAAATCTCCGGACAGAAACGAACTGGAAGAAAAAGCAAAACACTGCAGCGCAAGAGAACGTCTGGCTGCCGATGCAGAGAGAGATTCCATCAAATTCATGCAGGTAAAATTCATGGAAAAACATTTGGGAGAAACCTTCACTGGTGTGATTTCCGGAGTTGCAGAATTCGGTTTTTGGGTACAGATTCCTGAAAACGGTGCAGAAGGTTTAATTAAACTCCGCGATTTGATGGATGATTCCTACACCTACGACAAAGCAACACATGCAGTCTATGGTTCCCGTACAGGAAACAGATATCAGCTGGGAGATGAGTTACAAATTAAAGTAATAAAAGCCAATTTAATTGCAAAACAGCTTGATTTTAAGATTGTTGAATAATGACTAAAACGGATAAATATATTCTTTTCAGTATCTTAAATGTTATTTTACTTATTACTGTAATGTTTAAAACTGTTGTCAATTTTTATCTGTTTATTATCATTATTAGCTTGATCTGTTTTTTCATTAATAAGTTAATCAATAAAAAGCTCATCAAAATTAAAAACGGAGATAAAAAATATTTTTTCTCCGTTACTTTTCCTCTTACAGTTAATTGTTTTTTTCTAATAAATTATTTCACAGGGATGAATCCCCAAAAAGAAACGTATTGCTTTAAAAATATGATTTCTGAAGTTGGTGGTCGAAATAGTCATCAAAAAGGAAAAACTACTTATATTTATCTCAGTGAGAATGCCTATCCGTACTCATATATGACAAGAAGTTTTCTTATCGATTACAAAAGAATGTGGGGTAATAATCAAATAATATATACTTTTGAAAGAGGTATTTTTGGTTTGAAAGCCAGAAAAAATTTTCAATTTGTGTATAATGAAAATTGTCCTGAGAATTAGATGTAGCCGAAAAAGAATTTTAAATACTAAAGAGACTTGTACGAAAGTGACGGTCTCTTTTTTTTGTTTTAAAATATAAAATAAAACAACCCTCTTTTTAAACTCAAATAAAAATATAATCTTTAAATTTGAATTTGAAACAATTCTGAATGTTTGAACTCATATTTTCTGCCATAGGTTTAGGCTTTATGCTGAGCCTCGTTTTTATTGGTCCTATTTTTTTCCTCCTGATAGAAACCAGCTTTACAAGAGGTCCTAAGCATGCTTTGGCATTAGATTTTGGGGTGATTACGGCAGATCTGCTCTGCATCATTGCAGCATATTACGCAAGCGCAGACATTGTGCAGCTCATAGACAAGCATCCCGGTTTCTACAGAATTACGTCAATATTAATTCTTGCCTACGGAATTATTATGATCGTTACCAAGACCAAAATGCACATGCCCGGAGAAGAAAAACTCATCAGCCAGAATTATTTTAAAACATTTCTAAACGGATTTTTACTCAATATTCTGAACGTGGGCGTCATTCTTTTCTGGCTCGTTACGGTAATTGGTGTGAGAAACCAGTATCCAGACACAGAAACGCTGATTCTATATCTTACAATCGTGATTGCAACCTATCTTGTAATAGATTTTGCTAAAATTTTCCTTTCAAAACAATTTCACGACAGACTCAACCAGAAACTGGCAAACAACATCAGAAAAGGAGTAGGAATTGTTTTGATTATCTTCAGTTTTTTCATTTTCCTGCAAAGTTTTAAAATGTTTAATCAGTTTGACAAACGTCTGGAGGAAGCCGAAAAAAAAGAATTAAAATATAAAAAAGACAGATAATTTTTAGTTAAAGAAAACATCAACTGATCCATGAAAATATTTCCAAAGCCACTCAAAAAACACGATAAAATAGCCATCATTTCTCCGGCAGGATCTGTAGAGCCTTCCCAGTTGGAAAAGGGAATTCAAATGATAAAATCCAAAGGTTTTGAACCTGTATTAGGTGAAAATCTCTACACAAAATTCTCAAACGGGTACAGCTACGCCGGAACCGAAGAGCAGAGAATAAAAGATATAAACTGGGCGTTAAATGATCCCGAAATTTCTGCAGTCTGGGCCTCCAGAGGCGGTTACGGTTGCCAGCACCTGCTGGAACATTTAAACTTAAAAGGTTTTGGCAAAGATCCGAAATGGTATATCGGGTATTCTGATAACACCGTAATCCAAAGCTATCTGCTGAAAAAAGGTTTTGCCTCCATTCACGGGCAAACCATCAAAACTTCAAGCTTTGGCGTTACCGATGAAAGTTATGATCTCACATTCAATATTTTGAAAGGAAAAGCTCTAAAATATACTTTAAAAGCCAGTCAGCTTAACAGAGATGGGAATGTGGATGGTGAACTGGTCGGAGGAAATTTAGCCCTCGTTTACGCACTTTTAGGAACAAAATATTCTTTTGATTTTAAAGATAAAATTCTCTTCATCGAAGATATTGGCGAAAACTTCTATGCCTTAGACCGAATGATAATGAGTCTTGAACTTGCAGGGGTTTTTAGCAAAATTAAAGGCTTAATCATAGGAGGAATGACTAATATGGGAGACGAAAAAGAAAATAAACAGTACGGCGAAAGCTTTGACGGGTTTGCCTACCAATTGATTTCAGACAGGATTTCAAAATATGATTTTCCTGCAGTTTTCGGTTTCCCGAATGGGCATATACATAACAATATTCCCCTCATTATTGGTTCCGAAGTTGCATTAAAAGTGGGAAAGAATGTTTCGTTAACCTTCAGTCACTAAAATGTATTACTCAAAATTTATACTTGCCTCTCTTCTTATTACAGCTGGGATTTTTCATTTCATAAAACCTCAGTTTTTCATGAAAATTATGCCTGATTACATTCCGCTGCATCTGCAGATGGTTTATATCAGTGGCATCGTAGAAATTTTGTGTGGCACTCTCCTACTTTTCCCCGAAACTCAAAAGTGGGGAGCATGCCTTTCCATTGCTTTATTTATAGCAGTTTTTCCCGCCAATATTGAAATGGCAAGAAAGTTTTACGAAATCCATCACAAATATTTTTGGCTGACTGTTTTAAGACTTCCATTGCAGATTGTTTTGATCTGGTGGGCGTATCAGTTCAGAAAATAAAGAAACAAAACTCTCAGACACTCCAAACCTACAATTCTCCTACCCACCAATGGCAGATCACAACGACTTAGGAAAAGAAGCAGAAAATCTTGCAGCAGAATATTTACTTAAAAATGAATATAAAATTCTCGTGAGAAATTTCCGTTTCAAGAAAAATGAAGTAGATATCATTGCCGAAAAAGATAATCTGATTGTTGTAGTTGAAGTGAAAGCCCGTTCAACGGATTTCTTTATTCTGCCTCAGGAAGCTGTGACAAAAGGAAAAATTAAATCAATTGTTTTGGCGGCGAATCATTTTATGGAAGAATTTAATAAAAATCAGGAAGTTAGATTTGACATTATTTCCGTTCTTCCAGACCAAAAAGGAAACCTCGAAATAGAACATATTCCGGATGCTTTTCAGGCATTCGATGCAAATTAAAATTAAGGTATAAAGTATTATCGTACTTTGTACAACGTACAATCATACATTTTTACAAGAAAATGAAGACAATACTCATCACCGGAGCGACTTCCGGAATAGGAAAAGCCACGGCGGAACTCTTGGCAAAACAGGGAAACAGAATCATCATCTGCGGAAGAAGATCTGAAGTTTTGGAAAAGATAAAGACAGAATTATCAGTTTTAGCCGAAATTTTTAGTTTAAATTTCGACGTCAGGAATTTAGAAGAAGTTGATAAAGCAATTGCTTCACTTCCCGAAGAATGGAAAAATGTAGACGTCCTCATCAACAATGCCGGAAATGCACACGGTTTAGAGCCCCTCTCAGCTGGAAATACAAACGATTGGGATTCTATGATTGACGGAAATGTAAAAGGATTGCTATACGTTTCTAAAACTCTTATTCCAATGATGAAAGAGAGAAGTTCCGGGCAGATTATTAATATCAGTTCCGTTGCAGCAAGGCAGACGTATGCAAACGGCGTTGTGTACTGTGCAACGAAAAAAGCAGTTGATGTGATTTCCGAAGGTATGAGGATTGAATTAACAGAATTCGGAATCCGGGTTACCAATATCCAGCCGGGAGCTGTGGAAACAGACTTTTCTTTGGTGAGATTTAAAGGTGATCAGGAAAGAGCTGCAACAGTTTATGCCGGCTACGAAGCCTTAAAAGCGGAAGATATTGCCGATGCGATTGCTTATTGTGTGAATGCCCCACAACACGTGACAGTTTCAGATATGACGATTTATCCGAGCGCTCAGAGCGAACCGAGAACGATTTATAGAAAAAGATAATTTCAATTTGAAAATGGGTCAATTTGAAAATTTCAAAATGAAATTTTTGTGTGGAATTTTTTTATTCTTCTCTGTTTCAGGATTTTCTCAGCAATATTCAAAAGCTGAAAAAGATGTTTTGATTCAGGCCAGGAAATTGGATTCTCTGATGAAAAACAACGATTCTGAGATTGTAAATTTATTCTTCAAAGATGTTTCTTTCGGTCATTCAAACGGGTGGATTCAGAATCTGGATGATTTTAAAAAAGATTTCGGCTCGAAGAAAGTGACGTACAAAGAAATTGCTCAGACAGAAGTTTCCGAAATCAAAAAATATAAAAATATTGTCAGTCTCAGGAGAAAAGTCAAAGTGAAAGGTTTATATAAAAATCAGGATTTTGAAATGAAGCTCGGAGTACTCGAAATCTGGATTAAAATGAAATCTGGATGGAAATTGTGGAGCCGTCAAAGTGTGGAAATAAAGTGATAAGTTTGTTGTAAAACCATACAAATAATGAACGGAGATTTTCAGTAATTTTTAATTTATCAGGCGCCCAACAATGAAGTTCGGGTAGATGTTTTCTTCATAATGAGACCGCATGGCATACTCAGAATTCTATGGCGGCATTTTTTGATGTTGACAGAACTGTGATAACAAAGCATCTTCAAAATATTTATCGGAAGGAGAATTGGATAGAGAAGCAACTAGTGCAAAAATTGTACAGGTTCAAATGCAAGATGAAAGAAACGTTACCAGAAACATTGAATATTATAATCTCGATGCCATAATTTCCGTTGGTTACCGGGTAAATTCTGCAAAAGCGACGCAATTCAGAATCTGGGCAACAAAGACTTTGAAGGAATTTATCATCAAAGGTTTTGTGATGGATGATGAACGTTTGAAGCAGGGGCAAACGGTTTTCGGAACAGATTATTTTAAAGAATTACTGCAGAGAATCCGGTCGATTCGTGCAAGTGCAAGATGCATTTACCAACAAGTCACTGATATTTTTGCAGAATGCAGTATTGATTACGACAGAAATGCAACTGTAACTAAAAATTTCTACGCAACGGTGCAGAATAAATTTCATTTTGCCATTACAGGGAAAACGGCAGCTGAAATTATTTATAAAATGCCGGCAGCAAAAAGGAAAATGGGGGTTTAACAACCTGGAAGCACTCTCCGGATGGAAGAATTTTAAAATCTGATGTGACCGTGGCCAAAAACTATCTCTCAGAAGAAGAAATTCAGCAGCTGGAGCGAACAGTTACAGGATATTTCAATTACATTGAAGGTTTGATAGAAAGAGAAAATACCTTCACCATGGAAGCTCTTGCAGAAAGCGTGAATAAGTTTTTAAACTTTAATGAATACAAAATTCTGGAAGGAAACGGCAAAATCTTAAAAACTGCTGCTGATACAAAAGCAGAATTTGAGTATCATACTTTCAATAAAACCCAAAAAATAGTTTCTGATTTTGATAAGGAAATTAAAAAATTAGGTAAAAATCTTTAAGCTTAAATTTTTACATTTTGTAAACTTTTGAAAGTCTTTCATTCCATTATTTCTTTTGGTACTTTTGCGGTGGAAAAAACCCATTTCCTGAGTCTTATTTTAAATTTAAATAAATGAAAATCCTATACCTCGAAACTTCCTCAAAAAACTGCTCGGTAGCCATTTCAGACAGTGAAAAGCTTCTCTGCGTGGCGGAAGAAGTTTCAGAAAATTATAAACAGAGCGAGTCGCTACACACTTTTGTAGAATGGGCTTTGGAAGGTGCTGAAATTACTATAAAAGAAATTGATGCAGTTTGCCTGGGCAAAGGTCCCGGCTCTTACACAGGTCTGAGAATTGGAGCAGCTTCGGCAAAAGGTTTCTGTTATGGTCTCAAAATTCCGCTGATTGCCGTAAATTCCATGGAAAGCATGATTGAGCCGTTTTTAAACAAGAACTACGATTACATCATCACTTTGGTCGACGCAAGGCGAATGGAAGTATATACAGCCGTTTATGACGGAAATATAGGAGCAGAGATCAGGCCTACCGAGGCAAAAATTCTGGATGAAAACTCTTTTCAGGAATTTAAAGATAAGAAAGTTCTTTTCGTGGGTGACGGTTCAGCTAAAACGCGAGAGATTACACAGCTTCCAAATGCTCAATTTAATAATGAAATCTATCCTTCTGCACAATATTTAGTGAGGAAAACTTTAGAGAAAATAAAGAAGGAAGACTTTGAAGACATTGCTTATTTCGAACCTTTTTATCTGAAAGATTTTCACGGAGTAAAAAAGAAAAAAAGCGAAGATTAATCTTCGCTTTTTTTTTAGTTATTGTGGTTTTACAGGAACTGCATTCGGGTTTGTAATATTAAAATTCGGATTGTTTCCCTGTGGTTTTTTATCCGTTGGTTTCACCTGAATCGTGTTCTGAACAGGTGTTGCAGAATCAGGAATATTTCCCATGGGTATTCCCGGTGCACCCATCAAAGGTGGTTGCTGACCACCCGCCTGCTGCTGTTGATTCTGAAAATTTCCCGGTGGCTGAGCCTGCCCGGATGGGATGGAATTTCCTTTGTTATCTGTAGTCTGAAAAGCAAGATCACTTTTAAGATAATTGAGCATCTGCTTGGCCTTTTCGCCTTCCGGCGTTTTTCCGTAGTTCAGAACAATCTGTTCCAGCTGCAGAATCATCACCTCTTTACCATTCGCTTTCCCGGAATTAAAGGCGTTTAAGAGAGACAGTTTCGGAACCAAAGCATCCTTAGGATTTTTTTTGATTGCATTTTCTATCATCGTCATACTTTCTGAAAATTTCTCAGATTCATACAGCGCAAACGCCATTTTATATTCATTTTCAGTATCTGCAGAAGATTTTACAAATGTATTATTTTTAGGATTTCTTGTAAATTCTGCGTATGATGTATACGGATAGTCTTTTAAAAGAATCTGTTTGGCACGTTCAGCAATCTGAGGATTTTTTTCATAATTCATAGCGAAGATCTCGTACAGAGCCTGCAGCATCACTTTTTCTTCAGGTTTTACATCTACCAGATCATAAAGTGTTTTTGTAGCTAAAGGCGTGTTTGTAAAGTAATTCTGATACATCACTCCCAAGCCTAATGATGCCGTGTCTCTGTCTTTTTTAAGCTGTCCTAAAAGCCCGGCATCACTGGGAATCTGCTCAATATAATAAGCTGGCTCAAAACGTCTTGGGTTAGGAGCTGTACTTACTCCCAACGCCTCATTTTTCATATCTTCTATTGTAGACATTTTTTTCGAAAAACGCCAGTTGTCTGAGAGTGCTCTGTCGCCCCAAACCTGCTTAAAGGTAGAAGTTCCCTTACTTACTGTTCCGGTGTTGCCGAAATAAAATCCCTTATTGCTGACCCCGAAATCTTCAAACGTGTTTCCGGAGTTGGCAAACATAGAATTAGCACTGTAATCTCCCGTGTCAAAGCCTTTACTCCGCTCTGCTCTTCTTCTTTCAAGCTCTTCTTTTTCTTCTTTTAACTTCAGTTTTGCGATGTGTCTGTTAAAGTACTCAGTTTTCTGTTCCGGGCTGAGTTTTGCCAGAGAAAGTATACTGTCATTTTTCTTGATAAGATAATAATTGACAGATATTTTTTTGATGTACGCACTCTGGTCTTTCAACAGTATTTTTGAAGGCTCATACGTCATCACAGCCAAAGCAGAATCATAGTAAGCTCCCGCCCCGATATAATCGTTTTTATCTAAATAATTTTTCCCGATTTCGTAGTAAGCAAGCCCCCGCACCTGGCTGTCTGAAACTTCTTCCTTCAATGATTTTCTGAAAAATTCCTGACCTTCATCCTTTTTTCCGGCGTTGTTTGCCATCAAACCTAAAGCATAGTAAAATTCATTTTTTCTTGAGCCATAAGTTCCCTTTTTACTTATTTTCTCAAGATATTCTCTAGCTCCTTCGTAATTTCCTTTACCATTATAAGTTTTTGCAATCTGAATCTGTGATTTTACTTCAAATTCAAAATCATTGGCATATTTGTAAGCTGCCATAAAGCTTTCTCTCGCCTCTTCATTTCTGCCTAATTCCTGCTCCACCTGGCCTTTAAGAAAAGAAATCCGGCTTTTGAGCTGTCTGTTGCCGTTTAAAGCATAGGCACGGTTAAGCTCTTCCAGAGCTTCAGCTTTCTTACCATTGTCCAGCAATGCTTCTGAACGGTATATGCTTAAAAGTTTGTCATAATCTTTTTTTAAACCCTCACTTTTAATCTGCCCCCAGATCTGTTCAGATTTAAAAAAATTATTCATTTTAGCATACGCAAGACCTTCATAAACTTTGGCAAGGGGAAGTCTTTTATCTTCCTTCATGTGGGTATAAACGTAGTTGAGCGCGTCTAAGGCCTGAAGATTTTTCCCCTGATAAATTCTGGACTGAACCAAAATGATGTACGCATCAAAAATAGTTTTGTTAACCTCTTCATTTTTCCTGATTACAGAATATTTATTGATGGCTTTTAAGGCTTTTGCCTCCGCAATTTCCAGAATGGTGGCTCCTTTGTTGGCGGGGTCGGTGGGATTTTGTGGCCCCTGCCCTCCCATCATTTGGCTGGCGCTACCTGGCGCACCCGGCATAGACGGTGGTCCACCTCTTCCCTGCTGTTGCGGACGATTTACTTCTGCCATTTTCATAGAATTTTCTGCAAAGGCAGAAGACTGCCCCAAATCACTGCCCAACGGCTGCTCATCGTAGGTCAAAATAGGAATATAAGGCGCATAAAAATTATCTTTGTGGGCTTTATCTCTGTTTTCAAACTCCGTATTCAGTGCATCTTTTGCGTTGAAGAGCGTGTTGTAATATGTTGAAAATCCTTTGATAAACTTCGATCTCGCTTCCGGTTTTTTCACTCTCGTGCTGCAGGAAACAACTATAATCGCCGTTAAAAGGAATATGATATTCTTTTTCATTATTTAATATAACTCTCTAATCTGCTTTTTATTATCGCAGAATGATGATTTTGTAAAAATAACAAATTTTTATTTGGAATTTTTTAAATATTTTTTAAAATTTGATATACAAGATGTGTAGGAAGACCCATAATGGTATAAAAACTTCCTTTTATGTTTTTTATTTTTGCCATTCCCAGCCATTCCTGAATTCCGTAACTGCCTGCCTTATCGAAAGGTTTGTAATTTTGAATGTAAAAATCAATTTCTTCGTCGGAGATTTCATCAAATTCTACATCGGCAACATCCGTCTCGGTGATGGTTTTATCTAAAGTTTTAACCGTAATGGCTGTGTAGACCTGATGTACTTGTCCCGATAAAAGTCTCAGCATTTTTCGGGCATCATTTTCATCCAAAGGCTTTCCAAGAAACCGGTTTTCGGCAGCTACAACGGTATCTGCTGTAATTAATACTTCGTCACCTGCAAGATTTTGGTATGCATTGGCTTTTAAATCAGATAAATAGGCGGCAGACTCTCCTACTTTTATATTTTCAGGAACAATTTCTTCGCAGTCAATTTTTACCACTTCAAAATCAAAACCTAAGCTTGATAAAAGTTCTTTTCTTCTCGGTGACTGCGATGCAAGTAATATTTTCATTGATCTATGTTGATTTGTAAATGATTTTTAGCTTAAGCTAAACCGACTGTGTGTTGTCGTCATGCCAGTTTCCCTGAACTTTCATTACCTGCTCAATCACGTCGCGTACAGCTCCACTCCCCCCTTTTACCGCTGAAATATAATCTGCTACAGCCTTCACCTCAGGAACTGCATTATCGGGGCAGGTAGCGATGGCCGAATTTTTCATCATGTGAATATCCGGAAGATCGTCTCCCATTGTTAAAATATTTTCGTCTTTAAGCTTGTATTTCTTTTTAAAGTCTTCATATTCAACCATTTTGTTGTGAGATTTGGGATAATAATCTTCAATACCAAGATAGTTGATTCTGTGTTTCACCATCTCGTCATTTCCACCTGTGATTACTCCGATTAAATATTCGTTTTTCAAAGCTTTTACCACGGCGTAACCGTCTAAAACATTCATAACCCGTGACATATTTCCGCCGGGCATCAGATAAACGCTTCCGTCTGTGAAGACGCCGTCTACATCAAAAACAAAGGCTTTTATATCTTTTAGTTTTTCTTTATAACTCATTTCAGTTGATGATTGATAAATGATAATTGATGAATGATAAAAGATTCAGATCAACTGCATTCACTTATCTTTTTTATTTGTTTTTAAATTATTTTAATCAAGATTATACGTCAGTCTTACTGTAATTCTTGCTGATTTTTCCTTGCTAGAAGTGTCAAAATTGCCGCCGTAGCTGTCTTCGTCAGTAGAACCTTTGCCTGTGATCTGAAAAACACCCATCGATGCATCTTTCAGTTTTCCCAAGTCTCCGTCTGCGCTTTCCACAATTTTTTCTGCTCTCTGCTTGGCATCTTTAGATCCGGCTTCTATTAAACTGTGCTTTAATGATGCAAGATCAGAATAGGTGTATTGAGCTGCAGACGGTTCAAACTGTACTCCACTGTTGATCAGTTCTGCAGTTTTATCAATTACACTTTCGATTTTCTTCATCAGATCAGGATCTTTTTTTGCTCTGAAAAAAACCGTCTGTGTAGCTTTATAACCATCGAAAACATCTTCAGATTTTTCTGAACCGTCTGCTTCTTTTGTGGTAACTGTGCGGTAGGAACGTGAAAAATTAACTCCTCCAAACGCAAATTCTCCAGCTTTAAAACCCTTACTGTAAAAGAAGTTTTTCACTTTTTCTTTGTCCTGAGTGATGAGGTTATAAGCTTCTTTCGCATCCATTGCGGTGGCGTCAAAACTTCCGCTCCAGTTGATTTCGTCTGAGGTAAAATCTTTCGAACCTAAACCGGTAACCGAAATGGTGTCTTGTTTTAAATTCCGGTTTTTAAAACTTGAACCTAAGATAAATGCAGTTAAAACAATCGCTGCGCTGATGATGAGAGAACGGATGATGTTGGTATTCATATTATTTGGTTTTCCATCAAAGTTAAAACTTTATGGCAAATGATACATTTTTTTGATGGAAAGATTCATCGTTTTATAGATTTCAAGACTTTCATCTTTCAGTAACTGCTCATGAAGTTCCAAAACACGCTGATCATTTCTTATGGCCGGACCTGTTTGTGCTGATCTGGGATCAATTTCATGAATTTTCTGAACTGTCTCATCAATTAACGGTAAAAAATAATCAAACGGAATTTCCTGCTCATCCGAAATTTCTTTGGCCTTTGCAAAAAGGTGATTTACAAAATTACATGCAAAAACTGCGGTAAGATGTATGTATTTTCTCTTCTCATGCGTACTTTCCATTACATTTTCTGAGATTTTTGACGCCAGATCTGTAAGAGTTTTATAATCTTCAGGATTTTCGGTTTCAATGAAGAAGGGAATTTTAGTGTAATCTAAATTTTTAGTTTTCGAAAAGGTCTGTAAAGGATAAAAGCTTGATTTTCGGTACTCACCTCTTAAAATTTCTTTCGTAAGCGAGCCTGAAGTATGCGCTACCAGACAGTCTTTATTAGTAATCAGTCGGGAAACGTCTTCCACAGAATTATCGCTTACACAAATGAGATATACATCTGCATCAGAAAGGTTTTCTGTGGAAAAAGGAATATTTAATTCTGAAGAGATCTTCTGAAGTTCCTCTTCATTCCTGCCGAATATCTGAGCTACCGGAATTTGATTTGAAACAAAAGCTTTCGCAAGATGCCAGGCTACATTCCCTGACCCGATAATAACTGTTCGCATACAACAAAGATAAAAATTTTGCCTGTGAATACAGTTCAATGCATTTCATTTTCAGACGCTGAAAACCGCAGACAATATAATCTGTCAGGATTATTCTACTTTTACACTTTAAAAATATACCCAGACAAAAAGTAAGGTGATATTAAAATTAAAAGTCATAAATTCACCTTTAACAATTGGAATCACGTTTAAACCGATAAATATCTGTAGAAAACACGATTCATTTTTATCTTTAAATCAATTTATTGGACTCAAAATTGAATATGAATTTAACTTTCAGCTATTTTTGTAATCCAAAACAATGAAGCATCCTATGAAGAATAAAGACGCGGAAATAATTTCGTTGATGCAAAACCCGCAGACTCAGAACAAGGGAGTCCGTGCTATGATGGATGCTTATCAAAGTAGGTTATACTGGCATATCAGAAGGATTATTGTAGACGGAGATTTGGCTCAGGATACTTTGCAGGAAACGTTTATTAAAGCTTATCAGAATTTTCATCAGTTCAAAAACGACAGTCAGCTATACACCTGGCTTTACAGAATTGCAACCAATGAAGCCCTGCAGCAGATTAATAAACTGAAAAGAATGCAGAAGACAGACGAAGACCCTGAGTATCACATGCAGAATTTGGTTGCAGATAACGCGGGAGGAGATGCGGAAGAAATACAGATTCTTCTGCAGAAAGCAATACAGAGCCTGCCCGAAAAGCAGAAACTGGTTTTTACCATGCGGTATTATGATGATTTGCCTTATGAAGAAATATCTAAAATTGTAGATATGTCTGTAGGTACTTTAAAAACAAATTATCATTATGCCAAGCAGAAAATAGAAGAGTACATCAAAGAGAATTACGAAAATAATTTTTGAGAAAAACAAAATGAAAGATTTCGATCTAGACAAATTAGAGCGCAAAAACATTTTTAAAATGGAGGATAACCTGTTTCAGAATATCCAAAACAGAGTGTTGGGCGAAGTGAAAGATTTCGATCTTGAAGAATTAGAGCGCACAAACATCTACGCAGTACCGGAAAATTTATTTGAAAATATCCAGAATTCTGTGATGGCGAAGGTGGAAGGTTTTGATATTGAAAAACTTGACAGAAAAAATATTTATTCTGTTTCTGAAAATGTATTCGAAACGGTTCAGATCAGAGTACTGGCAGAGGTGCAGGCAGATCAGAAAACTCCGGTTATCAGATTAAACTGGGCTTACGCTGCTGCTGCTTCCGTAGTATTGTTTTTTGGCGGAACTTTTTTATACAACAGCTATTCTGAAGACTCACCAAAAACCACAACAAACGCTTTAGCCGCTGAAACGCCTAAAAAGGAAAGCCAGATTGCTTATGAAACTTTGCAGGCAGATTTAACTTCGGTAGAAAGCAGCAATCAAATACCTGAGAACCAAAATACAGAACCAGTGGTGCGCAATGCGGTACAGAATGTGCAGACAGAGAAAAAAGTGAAAACAGTAACCGCCTCTGCAAAACAAACAGAAAAACAGATGAACGAATATCTGGACGCCTTTTCAAGCTCAGAAATAGCTGATCTGGCAAGCAATTCTAACCAGGATGTTTATCTGGATCTTTATAACTAAACAAACGATGAAGAAACTTTTTTTAATAGTATTTGCATTCTGCAGTTTGGGACTTTTTGCCCAGAAGGAATATGACTGGAAGAAGATGGATCCTAAGCAGCGCAAAGAAATTATCAATAAAATGTCGCCGGAAGAAAGAAAAGCTCTGCTTACAGAATTCCGCAACAAAATGATTACAGATCAACTAAATATTGATGCTGAGGATAAAGAAGAATTTACTCAGCTTTATAACGAATATCTGGACAGACAGAAAACGATAAAATCACAGTTTAATTCAGATTTTAATCCGGAAACTCTCTCTGAAGATGATGCAAAAGTGAAGCTTCAGCAAAGTTTTGAAGTAGGCCAGAGATTATTAGACAACAGAAAAGAATATGCAGATAAAATGCAGAAAGTAATACCTTGCCAAAAGGTTTTGAAGCTGTTTCAGAGTGAAGGCATGATGCGGGATAAGATGAATGAAAGAAAGCCTCACGGCAGCAGCAAAGGTTCAAATCCTAGGCAGTCTCCATAATAGTTTATTTTTTTAATGTTTGAACGACCCTCGCAATTTATTTTGTGAGGGTCGTTTGATTAAAATTCATACTTTTGAGATAAAATTTAGAGATGACAAAATTTATCTTTCTACTACTGCCTTTCCTGGCATTTTCACAGAAAACCGAAATCATCGATCTGTCAAAATCAATTAAAGGTAACAAAGCAAATTATAAAAGCTTCACGGTACTGGACAAAAGATCAAATCCGGAGATCGGCTCGGTGATGTATCATAAAGACCAGGTCTATATGGTTTTTGAAAATAACGCTGAGACAGATTTTAAGAACTGGTTTTATAAATACAATCCTGTGCGAGGAAACGATGAGCTGGTTCTGCTTCTAGAAAATATTGCACTTACTGATGACAGACAGGAAAAATTTTCCATCGGAAAACTTGAAATCCGGGCGAGTACGTTCATCAGAAAAGAAGATGGATATCATTTTCTTTACCGTAAAGATACTGTAACCACGGTTTCATCGCGTACAACGCCTTATCTGGCGCAAAGTCTTTCTAAAAAACTGACGCTGACTTTCACAGAACTGATGAAAAAATCATACGAAGCTAAACAATGGGATTTTGCAGTCTCAGAAAATGAACTTCCAGATTATAGCACAGTTTTGAAAAATAAACTGGAAATTTTAAAGACAGACGAACTTAAAGAAGGTGTTTACAAAGATTATTACAGCTTTTTTACCCATAATCCGGAGCCGGGTTTTACAATCGAAACCGACAAAAAAGGCGTGGTTACAAAAGCCGTTAACGGAGATAAGAAAGAGCCCATCAGAAATTTTTATGCATTTGTTCATAATGGAGTTCCGTTTAAAGTAATTCCCGTAGGCTATGTTGAGATTTTCAGAGATGAACAGGGATTATTTATTGAAGCTAAAAAAGAGGAACTTTACCCCGAATCAAGTTCTCCAATGATTATGCTTGGTGGCGGTGTGGCGGGTATCATCGGTAGTGTAGTTGCCAATGTTGCCATTACAGCAATTGATGCCAAAGCTGCAAAAAAAAGGAGTGCCCTGGCTGGATCAGAAGTAATTCTTGATCCTATGACTGGAAATTATATTTTGCCTGAAGGGTTTATGAAAAAATAGATCAATTTTTATTGGAAATTTAATCACATTTAAGATGAAGAAAATACTTTTATTCCTCTTTTCTACGATACTTTTATCTGCGCAGGAAACAGTTAAAATCGATTTTAAACAGAGTTTAAAAGATAAGAACTCACGTACAAAATCACTCACTGTAAAAGATATCCGTCAGGACAAAAATGTAGGCTCTATCACCAATAAGCGGGGGACTGTTGATGTAAAACCCGCAGATGAGAATGTAACCGATTTTTTCTCGAAAAGATTTTCAGAAGATAATAAAACCAAAGGTAATAATGATATTGTAATACTTCTCGAGGATGTAAAAATCTACAATGAGCAGGCTCCCAATGATAATATGAATTATGCAAAAGCAAAGATAAAAATCTCAGGGTTTCTGAAAAGGAATGATAAGTATTACTTCATAAACCGTTTTAACAATGTTTTTGTAGAATTAAATTCAGATTCCAAAGTGGCAAAAAATCTGGCTCAGACTACTTCTGAAATCATCACAGAATTTATAAAAAACTGCTACGCAAGTCCCATCTTGAGCTACTATATTCCGGAAAATGAATTGGAGAATTACAATGCCTACCTCTCAAAAAATAATAAAGCACTGAATGGAAATATTTTAAGGGACGGAGTTTACTTTAATTTTAAAACTTTTTTTGAACAGACCCCCGATCAGAATTATAGTTTGGTAAAAAACAAAAAAGGTGAAGTAAAAAAGATAAACAACAGGCAGGATCTTAGTATTTCTATGGCTGAAGTTTTCTGTTATGTAGATAACGGAATTCAGTATATAGGTACGGCCGCGGGCTTTAAAGAAGTAAAAAGGGATCAGTCCGGAAGCTATATAATGGCTTCGAGAGCTCAGATGTTTCCGGAAAAAATGGGGACAGGTGCGTTGGTAGGAGCAATGGCCGGAGGTATGGTTGGCGCAGCTATTGGTGTGGCAATCGATTCCGGCTCCGGCAGAAAAGTGAATAAAGGATATGGTTTTAAAAACGGAACGATAACAAAAATATACATCGATCCGCTCACAGGAGATTTTGTCTTCACAGAATAAAATAATTGCCTCGTTTCTGAGGCAATTTTTAGTTTTATTGTTTTTGTTTTTTAGAATAATAGGAGTAAGGAAAATCTTTTTCGTCGGTTCCTCGTTCTTTATTCGGTTGAGAAGTCATTTCAAATTTCAAAGTCGCACCTTCCATAAGTTCCTGATGGCTGAGCCAGTTTTTTGAATATTTTTTTCCGTTATACTTTAATGAATTGACATAGCGGTTTTCTTCGCTGTTCTTATCCGCTTTTATTTCAATGGTTTTTCCGTTTTCTAAATGAATTTTTGCATTTTTAAAAAGTGGCGCTCCCAAAACATACTGATCTGTCGCAGGAGTTACAGGATAAAAACCCAGTGCTGAGAAAATATACCAAGCTGAGGTCTGTCCGTTGTCTTCATCACCGCAATATCCGTCCGGAGTTGGCTGATAAAGTCGGTTCATCGTTTCGCGTACCCAATATTGCGTTTTCCATGGCTCACCAGAATAGTTGTACAAGTAAATAATGTGCTGTGCAGGCTGATTTCCGTGGGCGTATTGTCCCATATTGGCATTTACCATTTCCTGAATCTCGTGAATGGTGGAGCCATAATAGGTATTATCAAAAACCGGAGGAAGCTCAAATATTTTATCTAAATTTTTCGAAAATTCTTTCCTTCCACCCATCAGCTTTGCCAGCCCGTAAATATCCTGAAATACCGACCACGTGTAATGCCAGGAATTCCCTTCTGTAAAAGCGTCTCCCCATTTAAAAGGATTGAAAGGTGTCTGAAAACTTCCGTCCTGATTTCTACCGCGCGCCAGTTTTGTTTCGGGATCGATTACTTTCCGGAAATTCTGCGAACGTCTGTAGTATTCTTTCCATTCAGATTCCGGTTTTCCCAAGGCTTTTCCGAGTTGAGCGATGGCAAAATCATCGTATGCGTATTCTAAAGTTCGTGCAGCGTTTTCGTTGATTTTTACATCATAGGGAACATAACCCAATTTTTTGTAATATTCAATTCCAAGCCTTCCTGTTGCTTGTGGTCCTTCATTATTTGCACCGTGAAGCAAAGCCTGATACAGTGTTTCGATATCATAACCCCTTAGACCTTTGATGTAAGCATCAGCCACCACGGATGCAGAATTATTCCCGATCATAATATCAGAATAGGAGGGACTCGACCATTCCGGAAGCCAGCCACCTTCTTTGTAATCGTTGATTAAACCTTTCTGCATTTCAACATTGATGTCGGGATAAACCAAGTTTAGAAAAGGGTAGAGCGCTCTGAAAGTGTCCCAGAAACCTGTACCTGCAAAGCGATATCCGGCTTCCGTTTTTCCGGAATATGGACTGTAATGCACAATTTCGCCAGCTTTATTTACCTCATACATTTTGTGCGGAAAGCAAAGCATTCGGTACAGACAAGAATAAAAAGTCCGCATCTGATCGACTGTTCCGCCCGCAACTTCCACTCTTTTTAATTTCTGATTCCAGGCTGTTTTGGCTTTGTTTAAGGTTTGATCAAATGAATCTTTACTGAGTTCTCTTTCCAAATTTAATTCTGCCTGCTCTAAACTGATGAAAGATGAAGCAATTCTCAGATTCACTTTCTCGCCCTTTTTTGTGGCAAAACCTACGACGGCACCACAGTGATCTCCGGTAATGTCAAGCGCATCTTTTACAAAATCTCTGTCTTTCCATGTTGAATATTTTGTGAAAGGTTTATCGGCATAAATGACAAAATAATTTTTAAAACCGACCAGTTTTCCACGTGAATATTTTGTGGAATATCCAACAATTTTATTTTCGGAGGGAATAATGGTAATGCCTGAACCTTTGTCAAAAGCATCTACAACAAACCATGATTCTCCTGATTCGGGGTATGTAAGGCGCATCTGGGCGGCTCTTTCTGTTGGCGTGAGTTCGGCAGTGACGTTGTGATCGGCAAGATAAACACTGTAATAATACGGTTTTGAAACTTCAGATTTATGGGAGAACCAACTTGCTCTTTCTTCTTCAGTGAAGCGCATCTTTCCTGTCACAGGCATGATTGAAAACATTCCGTAATCGTTCATCCATGGGGAAGGTTGGTGAGTCTGCTTGATTCCTCTGATTTTGTCGGCATCGTAAGTGTATTGCCAACCGTTTCCGTTTTTTCCGGTTTGGGCTGTCCAGAGATTCATTCCGTGCGGTACAGCGACAGCAGGATAAGTGTTTCCGTTTGAAAGGGAAGGTTTGGAAAGTGTTCCTATAAGAGGATTGACAAATTCTTCAGGATTTTCGGGAGCTTTCTCAATCCACTGCGATTTGATTTGTGTAAAAGGTATAATTAAAAGAAGTAGGATCGCTTTTTTCATTTAAAAATAAGTTTAAACTTGAAGTGTGGTTTTTGGATTGAAAAGGTAAAGATTTTATGTTAAATGATTCAAAGAATATTTTGAAACTTTGTTTGGTTAAAACTAGTTTTTTCGTTCAACAATGTTCCTCCTATAAACATTTTTTGATTTTTGCATTCTGCACTCTGTTTGTCATCCCGTATGGATCTAACTGTAGTATTAGACATTTTATATGGAGAATTTCGGATCTATATCTTTTTTTCTTTTTTTAAAAAATAGTGAAAACAAAAAACAATACCCTAGCCCCGATGGAAACGGCATCCTTTTTTGTGGCGGACGGAACGAAGTGGAGACCGCCGCAAAAAAGATACAGTGGACAGCGGGATCGAGCTCCTGAAAATTGTTCTGTTTCAAAATTAATTTCTGCTCTACATCATTAAGACTGAGGAATTATCCTGCATTTTGTTATCTTTGCAAATTACATAGTTCTTAAATGAAAAACATACGAAATTTTTGCATAATTGCCCATATTGACCACGGTAAATCTACCCTAGCAGACCGTCTTTTGGAGTACACCAACACGGTGACACAGAGAGAATTGCAGTCTCAGACGCTGGATGATATGGATCTGGAGAAAGAACGTGGGATCACGATAAAATCTCACGCCATCCAGATGGATTATGAGCTTAATGGCGAAAAATATATTTTAAACCTTATTGATACTCCGGGACACGTGGATTTTTCCTACGAAGTTTCCCGTTCGATTGCTGCTTGCGAAGGTGCACTTCTGATTGTGGATGCTGCGCAAAGTATTCAGGCACAGACGATTAGTAACCTGTATCTCGCTTTGGAAAATGATCTGGAAATTATTCCGATTCTGAATAAAATTGACCTTCCATCAGCCAATCCCGAAGAAGTTACCGATGAGATTATGGGTCTGATCGGCTGTAAATACGAAGATGTTCTTCGTGTTTCGGGGAAAACCGGTGAAGGGGTTCATGATCTGTTGGAGCAGATTGTTGCAAGAATTCCTGCTCCTGTTGGAGATCCGAAAGCGCCGCTTCAGGCCTTGATTTTTGACTCTGTGTACAATCCGTTCAGAGGAATTGAGGCGTATTTTAAAGTAGTGAACGGAAGTATTTCCAAAAACGAGAAGATCAAATTTTTCGCTACAGGAAAGGAATATGGTGCTGATGAGGTTGGAACTTTGAAACTGAAACAGGTTCCGAAAAAAACGATTGAATGTGGTGATGTAGGTTACATTATTTCGGGAATCAAAGATGCCCGTGAGGTGAAAGTGGGTGATACGATTACTTCTTTTGTGAATCCTGCAGATGCTCCGATTGACGGTTTTGAGGAAGTAAAGCCAATGGTTTTTGCCGGAATTTACCCGATTGAGTCCGAAGATTTTGAGGAATTGAGATTTTCACTTGAAAAATTAAGACTGAATGATGCTTCTCTGGTTTTCGAACCTGAAAGTTCTGCGGCTCTTGGTTTTGGATTTCGTTGCGGATTCTTAGGAATGCTTCACATGGAAATTGTTCAGGAAAGACTTGAGAGAGAGTTTGATATGAACGTGATCACGACGGTTCCCAACGTGTCTTACCACGGATATTCCAAGAGAGATCCTGAAACAACCATTTTAATCAACAACCCGTCTGAAATGATTGATCCCAATCTTTTGGACAGAGTGGAAGAGCCGTATATCAAGGCTTCAATCATTACAAAATCTGATTTTGTAGGTCCTGTAATGACGCTTTGTATCGAGAAAAGAGGTGAAATCGTAAACCAAAGTTATCTGACTGCAGACCGAGTGGAACTGACTTTCAATATGCCTTTGGCTGAAGTGGTTTTCGATTTTTATGACCGTTTGAAATCTATTTCCAAAGGATATGCTTCATTCGATTATTCGCCAATCGGAATGCGTTCTTCAAAACTGGTAAAAATGGATATTCTGATCAACGGAGATATGGTAGATGCTCTATCTTCATTGATTCACGATTCAAATGCTTACTATATCGGTAAAAAGATGTGTGAGAAACTGCGCGAACTAATCCCGAGACAACAGTTTGATATCGCTGTTCAGGCAGCTTTGGGAGCGAAAGTTATTGCCAGAGAAACGATTAAAGCTTTAAGAAAAGACGTTACCGCAAAATGTTATGGCGGTGATATTTCGAGAAAGAGAAAGCTACTTGAAAAGCAGAAGGAAGGTAAGAAGAAGATGAAGCAGATCGGAAGGGTAGAAGTGCCGCAATCGGCGTTTATGGCTGTTTTGAAGCTGAATGATTAAGAGAAGAGCCAAGTAAAAAGGCAAAAGATAAATGTAAAATCCGCAGATTTTTTCTGCGGATTTTCTTATCGTTGATGGTGAATAGATCTTTGATTTTTGATTATTTGTTCGTCAATAGAAATATCAAATTCTTTAGATGAGGCTTTGAAAAATACAATTTTGGACTTTCTTTTAGTTCCTTTTTTGAGATGTGGAAAAGAATAAATCAAAATTTCATTAGGTTTTAATTCAAAATAGGGATTCTCTGGTAGTTCTAAACAATTCATTATTGTGTAATTGCTATTTCTGATAAATTGAAACTGAGAATTATTAGAAACATACAAAGCTACAGCAGGACCATCAATCGGAATTCTTAGAGTCTTAGTCGAAATATTTTTAATGAAAACAGGAAAGGCTTTATGTTTTTTTATTTTGTCGGTTCCGTAATCTCTTTTATAAAGCGGGATCGTATCTTTTTCTTTGACAATAATCTGAGCAGTTTCATTGTTTATAGAATCATATAAATCTTCTTTAGTTTCGAAAATTTCAATTTCTTCATTTCTGAAATATAGGCTTTGAACATTTTTTAAAGAATCTCTAAAAGTATTTATTCTATCAGATAATTTATTTTCGTTTTCATCAATACCTGGCGGAGGCGGAGGTTCGGGTATAATATTTTTAAAGTACTTTATCTCAACTTTTCCGGAATCGGAGCCTTTGTAAAACAGATTTGTCCCAGCTTCATTTCCATCTTCATTAAATTTTTGAATTGTTAATTCCTCATCCGTCGGAAAACTCAAAACAATATCATCTGCAAAAGATTTTTCTTCTTTGCAACTCATTAACATTAGAGCTAAAACAAAAAGAAACTTATTCATTCAAATGTTTTTTCTAAATTAATAAATATTCTTTATAATTTTGTGTATTCAAAACGCAAACCCGTTATGCAAAATATAAAAGTTGCCGTCGATGCCGTTATTTTCGGATATTTTGATAAAAAAGATTTACAGATTCTCTTAATTAAAAGAAATATTGAACCTTTCAAAGGTGGCTGGGCTTTGCCTGGCGGTTTGGTGTTGGATGATGAAAATCTTGATGATGCTGTAAAAAGAGAACTACAGGAAGAAGCAGGCATTAAACCGGATTTTCTGGAGCAACTCTACACTTTTGGGAATGTGGGTCGCGATCCGAGAAACCGCGTGGTCTCAGTGGCTTATTTAGGTTTGGTCAATCCTTCTTATCACGAGTTGTTTGCAGATTCTGATGCAGATGATGCACAATGGTTCAGTGTCAATCAGCTTCCGAAACTGGCTTTCGACCATCAGATCATTATTGATATCGCCTTAAAAAGACTTCGCACAAAAATTCAATATCAGCCCATTGGTTTTAATCTTCTGAATGATGAATTTGTTTTTTCTGAACTTGAAAATCTATACACAACCATCATCGGAAAAGAAATCGACAGACGGAATTTCAGGAAAAAAATCATGAGCTACGGTCTTCTTAATGAAACCAATAACTTTAAAAAAGAGGGAAGTGGAAGACCTGGGAAGCTGTTTATTTTTAATCAGGAAAAGTATAAAGAACTCGAGGAGGAAGGTTTTTATTTTGAGATTAAATGATCTTTTTCGCCACGTTAGCATGAGTCATCAGTTTTAGAATAAAGCTGAATTAAAATTTAGTTATTGAAAATAATTGTTTTAAACACATAGTGTAAAATTAACGCAAAATAATTTTGTCAATCTGTTTTGTTCTTTTAAATTTGTGTAATAATAACGCAATTATGAAATATTCATTACAAAATACCATTGAAAAATTTCAGAGTTGAAATGCTGGAATCAGACTTCGGTGTTCCTAATCTACTATTTCGGAAAGGCGAAAATCTTTTGGGATTGCTTTGATGAGGGATGAATTGAAAAGGTAAACGAAATAACTCAACACAAATAAAATGAAAAAGATATAGATTAGGAAATGGAAATTTATTTTGGGAAAATTTTCATCAGTTTTATACTTAACCATTAAAGAAATTAAATCTTTTAGAATACGAATTCATTATTGGAGATTTTTCAGGAACAGATACATTAATGATGGAATTTTTAAAAGATAAATCTGAAAACGTGACGATTCTTCATGTTGGAGCCAGACCAAGATATTTTGTCAATAAGTTTAAAACTAATGCAGATAAATGGAGAGTGATAGGAGATTTTAAGTCTGATTTAGAGCGAGATACTTATGCAATACAAAATTGCACTCATTTTTTAACTATTGATTTCAATTCAAATGAAAATAGAAAAAGTGGAAGTTTAAAGACTGTAGAATATTGTTTAAACTTAGATAAAATGAGAATTTAGAAAGATGAAAACAAAAACACTATACCGACCGGTTGGAGAAAAAGAAATGATTTTAATTATCGAAAGCAATTTTAAAAAGTTTCCGCCAAGATTAGAATGGCAACCGATTTTTTATCCTGTTTTAGATGAATATTATGCTTCTGAAATTGCAGAGAAATGGAATACCAGAGATGAGGCTGGAAATTATTTGGGTTTTGTGACAAAATTTGAAGTATCACAGGAGCTTGTTAGCAAATATCCCACACAGAATGTCGGCGCAAAAAACCATAATGAATTGTGGGTTCCGTCAGAAGACTTAGAAAATTTCAATGATGCTATCTTAGGAAATATTGAAGTTTTAATAATTTTTGTCGGAGAGAATTTTAAAAAGTCTAAAAATGCTGATATTGAAAACTTAATTAAAAAAAACAAATTTTGAAGCCAAAAATTGAATTAATCAAAGCTGACATCACAAAAATCAAAGCCGATGCAATTGTCAACGCAGCCAATTCATCATTAATGGGCGGCGGTGGCGTGGATGGAGCTATTCACAGGGCAGGAGGAAAACAGATTTTGGAGGAATGTATTGAAATCAGAAACAGGCAGGGAAAATGTAGAACGGGACAGGCAGTAGTAACAACCGCCGGAAATCTTCCGGCAAAATACGTTATCCATACTGTCGGGCCGATTTGGAATAAAGATGAAGAAAAATGTTCACAGCTTTTGGCAGATTGTTATAAAAGTTCTTTAAAATTAGCTGAAAGTTTAGGTGTAAAGACGATTTCATTCCCAAATATCAGCACGGGCGTTTACAGATTTCCAAAAGAACTGGCTGCTAAAATTGCCATTCAGGAAGTTCAAAACTTCAACAATGAAATTATTGAAAAGGTAAATTTTGTATGCTTCGATGATGAAAATGAAATGATTTACAAGGGACTTTTATATTTTTAAGTCTCTTGCAATTTTTAATAGATTTTATGGTTTCTTTTGACGTTTAAAGTGATTCTATGAAAGGTTTTGTATTTGGAAAGTTTTATCCGTTTCATCTCGGTCATCAGAAAATGATTGAATTTGCCCTGACCAAAGGAAGTGTCACGGTGTTGGTGTGTGCAGAAACCAAAGAGAAAATTGATGGAAAAACCCGTCAGAACTGGATAAAAGAGACTTTTAAAAACAATAAAAATCTCAAAGTAAAAGTTTTCAGTTATAATGAAAATGATTTTCCGAATTCTTCTGTTTCAGACTGGGAAATTTCAAAGAAATGGAGTGAGGTTTTTAATGAGTATTTTAAGGATGAAAATTTTCTGGTAACGTCTGAAGAATACGGCGAAATGCTTTCTGAAATTATGGACATCAATCATTTTATGTTTGATGAAGAGCGGGAAACTGTTCAGATTTCAGCATCAAAAATAAGAGAAAATCTATATGCGAACTGGAATTATCTGCCGTTATCCGTTCAGAAATATTTTGCTTTAAAAGTTGTGTTTCTGGGAACAGAATCTACAGGAAAAACTTTTTTGACCAATGCATTATCCGAAATTTTTAAATCAAATAAAGTTTCGGAAGCGGGGCGAGATTTAATTCACAATTCCAAACAATTTCAATTTGAAAATCTGGAAAAAGTGCTTTCTGAACATGCCAATCGGATTGAAAATGTGGATATTTCAAAAAGTTGTTTAACCTTGATTGATACGGATTGCCACATTACAAAATCGTATTCTGAATTTATTTTTAATAAAAAACTCGTTGTTCCTGACGAAATTTTAGATATAAACAAAGCAGATTTATATCTTTATTTAACCAAAGATGCAGAGTACATTCAGGATGGAACGAGGCTTGAAATCGATGAAAGAAATCAGTTGGATGATAGCCACCGGAAAGTTTTAAAAGAAAATGGAATTGAGTTTAGAGAAATTTCCGGGAGTTGGAACGAAAGGAAGGAGTGGGCTTCAAAATATATTCAAAAACTGATTGATGAGAGAAGTCAAATTTTAAAATTAAATCAATGAAGTAGTTGAAAATCGCTGCCTCAAATTAGAAAAAAAGCTGTTCCCAAATCAGGAATGATCACCAGCAGGTAAAATAATGGTGAAAGTGGTACCGCTGTCTTTAACGCTTTGAACTAGAACCTTCCCATCATGAAGCTCAATAATTTCTTTAGAAAGATAAAGACCAATACCAAATCCTGCGACAGATCTGCTGTTGGCATCTTTCACACGGTAATAACGGTCAAATATGCGTTCCTGGTCCTCTTGAGGAATTCCTGTTCCCTGATCTGTTACGCTCACTTTTAGCTCGTTATCTATGGTAAAAGTATATTCTACGGTTATAGAAGAGTGGGTGGGAGAATATTTTACTGCGTTTCCGATAAGGTTGTGAAGCACCTGCGATATTTTACCGCGGTCTGCAGAGATTGATTTTTTACCGGCAGATTTAAAAATAAAAGTTCTGTTTTGTGTGGTTGAGAGTACTTCATCTTCAATTTCTGTAAATAATAATTGAAAATCAAAGACCGATTTTTCAATATGCATCTGCCCGGAATCCAGCCTTGAAACGTTCAGAAAACCATTAATCATCCCATTCATGTAATCTACCTGCTTCAGAGATTTCTCAAGCATATTCTGCTGTCTGGAGTTTTCAGAATCTGTTTCTTTTCTCTGCATCATCTGTAGATAGGCTTTGAGTGATGTGAGCGGAGTTTTAAGTTCGTGGCTCACCATACCCATAAAATCATCCTTCCGCTGTTCCTCCTTTTTCTGCTCAGTGATGTCCCGTAAAGTTCCGTTTAAGCTTAACGCATTACCGTAGTTGTCAAAAAACACTCTGCCGTTTGCCTGTAAAAGACGTATTTTTTTATCTGTATTATTTTGAATTTTATATTCTGCGAAGTAATACCCGTCTGAATCTTTACTGAGTGATTTTGCAATGGCCTGCGTTACTCTGTCACGGTCTTCGGGAACAATGACTTCGATTGCTAAAGATAAATCTATATTTTCATCTGAAGTTAAGCCAAACCAGGTCTTAAGCAAATTGTTTCCTGAAAAAAGATTTGTTGATGGCTGATAGTAAAATGTTGCAAGCTCTCCTGCATCTATCGCAAGAGCCAGCATTTGCTGATTGTTTTCGTTTTTCCGTCTTTCCAGAAACTGGCGTGTTATGTCTTCAAGAATAACCAAAACTCCTGAAACTTCACCGCGATTAGAAAAAATGGGCTGATAAACTGAATTAACGATAGCGTCTCTTAAATCACCATTTTTTTGATATAATTTAACGGCAAACTCAGTGTTGATACGGGGTTTCCCGCTGTAATAAACTTCGCTGAGCCATTCATTTACCAGTTGGTCACGAATTTCCGGACGTGCCGTTGAATGAGCGCGGCCAATCACTTCCGTTTCTGAACGTCCCCAAATAGTAAGAATTGCCGGGTTTGCGATTTCGATTACGTGGTCAGGTCCCTTCAGCATTGCAATTCCTACGGGAGCCTGCTCAATAATCGTACGGATGTACTCTCTGCTTTCAGCCAGCTGACTGATTGAATGGCTGAGTTCTTCATTGGTTGAGGTAAGCTCTTCAAGCGTTGCGGCCATTTCTTCGTTCAGGGCATGTTCTCTCTCTTCTTTTTCTTTGATCTGCTGAAGAAATTCGCGGCGTGAAGTAACTTCCAGTGCCGTGTTCAGGATGCACCAAGTTTTATTTCTGTCATCTGTAAGTGCTTTATATTCGTAATCGAAATAATCGAGTTTTTCGACTCCGTTTTTAATCAGTTTAGCCGGAGCTTCATGTACCGAGTAAGATATTCCCGAACGCCATACTTCCCTCAAAAGATCCAAAAAAGGCTGTCCTTCCAATTCGGGAATGGCTTCCATCAAGGTTTTTCCAATTACAGAAGAATCTTTGCCCCAAACTTCCAGCATCCCGGAATTGGCAAACCGAATCACCATATCCTCACCAGAATAAATAGCGGTAGGAGCGGGTGAAGACGCCAGAGCCTGTATGATTAATTCCTGGCTGAAGTTTTTATCTGTAAAGGGTTCCTGATTAAACATAAGTGAAACAAATATATGAAAAGACTTTAAACCGCCACAGAATTATGGTATATGGATTGAAAAAAAACGGATTTATTTAGTGCAAAATAAATCCGTTTTAATGTATTGAAATTGTTTAATTTTTCTTTTTTACTTTAGACCTTGCACTTTTAACCTCGTCTTTGAGGAATGGATATTTTTTCTGCATATCCGAAACCAAACTGGGGTCTAATTCTAAAGCTTTCTGCAGAGATTCCGCACCTTTTTCCTGACTTCTGAGGTTAAACCAGCAGTTGCTGAGCTGATAATATAATTCTGCTCGTTCATGATATTTTAAAGCGTTCTGCAAAACGGTCACCGCTTCTTCATATTCACCTACAAGCATCAGAACTTCGCCATACGCGTACCAGTTGTAAAAACGGGAGGGTTCTGTATCAACAAGTTTTTTCAGGCATTCCAAACTTTCTTCAAATCTTCCTGATTCTATAAAGAGGAAAGCCAGTCTTTTCTGATAATCAAGATTGCTGTCATTCAAATGCGTTGCCTCTTTAGCAAAATGAAGTGATTCTGCCATGGCACCCATTTCTTCGTAAAGGTAAGACTGCTCCATCATCGAAAGATAAAACTGAGGATCTTCTCTGAGTGATTTCTGGAAATACGTAAGTGCTACAAAAAGCTGTTTCTGCGCCTTAAAACACAGCCCGATTTTGTAGAAAGTAAAAGCTTTGGTGTATTCTAACTCCAGCATTTCCTCATAAACCCCGATAGCTTTATCAAATTGTTTCAGTGCCTCATAACAGGCGGCTTTACTTGCGTAAACCCCCACAGCGCTGGAGTTGATAGCCAGAAGATAATCAAAACCGCGGATGGCTTCTTCGTAATTTTTTCTGTTATAATAATACTGTCCGTACTCGCTCCAGGCTATTTCAGAATAGGCAAAATCATCCAGATAAGAGTTTAGAAAGGCAATTGCTTCATCAGTTTTGTTAAGTTCTGAGAAACAGGCCATAATATTTTCTAAAGAATACTCATCATTAGGATCGTCTTTCAGTGCCTGCTGATAGTGTTTCAGTGCATTGAAGGGATCGCCCAGATTAATGTATTCGTCTGCAATAAAGTTATTCAGAAAATTTTCTTCCTCGCCCAGTTCTAAAGCTTTTTTACAGATTTCAATAGATCTTTTAGGATTACCGAGGTTAGAGTAGAATTTGGCATAGCAAACCATAAAATCTGTATTTTCCATTGAAGAACCTTTCAGCTCGTCAATCAGTTCCTTAGCAGTGGTGTAGTCTTCCCATTCTAATAAAACTTCAAGTTTTTTTATTTTTATTTCCAAAGAATTTGGATGAAGCTTCAGGCCGTAATTTACTGCAATATCTGCGTAATTAAAGTCACCCAGCTCAAGGTAATACACAATAATATCATCCAGTTCTTCAGTATCGAAGTAGAATTCATCATTGCTCTCAACCATTTCTTCGAACTTTTTTACAAGTTCATTTTCAAAATATTCTTCCAATATAGTATCTCTCCGTTATTTTCAAAGCTCAAAAATTGATTTATAAACTTCGAAAAAACTTTTTTAATTAAATATATTTTTCCGTGGGTTTTGCCTGTTGTCAAAAAATGAAATTATTTTAATTTCTGATGGTAAAATTTAATAGGTAAAAGAGAAATTCTCTAAAATCAAAACCCGTCTTAAATTTTACGGTTGCTCTTTAGCCCACTCTTCTTCTGATTCCGTAAAATGTTGATCATTCTTAAAGTTTCATCTAAAATTTTTTCCGAATAATATTTGAATGATTGTGCTTAAACCAATAATCATATACTTTATCAAAATCAGTTTTTGCACGTTTTGTCCAAACTATTTTAGTTATTTTCCATAAGACTTTAAAAAATCTTAATGAGAAACAACCAAACCATTTTCGGCCTCCTTTAGCCCTATTTCTATTGATTCTTTTTCAACATCTGAGATTTCATTCACCAATCTTCATTGTTGATTTCTTCTACAAAATGAATGTCTTCTGCTTTAAGAATCGCTCTTATTTTAGTGAGTTCCTTCTCGTTTTTGGGATTAATGATAATTGTCATTGCACTGTTTTTTCTCTATTAAAAGTACAAAAATTCTGAGTTAAATCAAACTTTTTATCTTTTCAATCATTTCATCGCCTAATCTGTCTGCTTCCTCCTGAGAATGTGCTTCAGTATAAATTCTGATAATAGGTTCTGTATTTGATTTTCTAAGGTGAACCCAGTTGTTTTCAAAATCTATTTTCACGCCGTCTGCGGTAGAAACCTCTTCATTTTGATACTCTTTTTCCATTTTAGTTAAAAGAGAATCCACATCAATTTCCGGGGTGAGCTCAATTTTCTTTTTGCCCATGAAGTATGCAGGGTAGCCCGCTTTCAGTTCAGAAACTGTTTTGTTCTCTTTTGACAAATGTGTCAGAAACAAAGCCACACCCACCAAAGAATCTCTTCCGTAATGCAGTTCAGGATAAATAATTCCGCCATTTCCTTCACCTCCGATTACGGCATTTTTTTCTTTCATCAGATTCACCACATTCACTTCTCCCACAGCACTTGCAAAGTATTCTGAATTGTGCGTTTTTGCTACATCTCTCAGGGCACGGCTTGAAGAAAGATTTGAAATCGCCACTCCGTTTTTATTCTTTAAAAGATAATCTGCCACGGCAACCAAAGTATATTCTTCGCCAAACATTTCACCTTTTTCGTCGATCAAAGCCAGACGGTCAACATCTGGATCTACAACGATTCCTACATCTGCTTTCTCTTTAATCACCAAGTCGCAAATATCTCCCAAATGTTCTTTCAAAGGTTCAGGATTGTGAGGGAAATGGCCTGTCGGGTCACAGTAAAGCTTTACCGTTTCAATTCCCAGTTTATCTAAAAGCATAGGAACTGCAATTCCACCGGTAGAATTCACGGCATCTAAAACGACTTTATATTTTTTAGCTTTAATGGCTTCGACATCCACCATCGGCAAATTTAAAATCTGCTGAATATGAATGTCAAAAGCATCGCCTCTTGTTTCATATTTCCCTAAATCATCCACTTCTGCGTAGTTGAAATCTTCATTTTCTGCCAATTCCAACACTTCAGCACCATTTTCGCCACTGATGAATTCTCCTTTTTCATTTAAAAGTTTTAAAGCATTCCACTGTTTTGGGTTGTGAGAAGCGGTGAGGATAATTCCACCGTCGGCCTTCAACTCGGGAACCATAATTTCAACTGTTGGAGTAGTTGAGAGTCCAAGGTCAATTACATTGATTCCCAAGCCTTGTAAAGTTGCGGTAACCAGTGAATTAACCATCAATCCCGAAATTCTTGCATCCCGACCGATGATTAAAGTTAAATCTTTTTTATTTTTATTATTCTGAAGCCATGTTCCGAAAGCTGATGCAAATTTTACAACGTCCAGTGGTGTAAGGTTATCGTTTACTTTTCCACCGATAGTTCCGCGGATTCCTGAGATTGATTTTATTAATGACATGAAAAGTTTAAAGTTTTGTTTGTTTAATGTTTAAAATTCGGGTTGCGAGGTACGAGATACGAGATACGAGTTTCGGGTTTCGGGTTTCGGGTTTCAAAATTTTTGCAAAAATACGATTTTTAAAAAGGATAGTTTTGTTAATAGATCTTTAAAGATTTGCAAAGATATCATCCGTAGAAAAACTGAGTTCAGGAAATGTTTTTGAAGTAATGATTTCGCCTTCTGTGAAAGGTTTCAGACCTATGTAAATTCCGTCCTGTAAAACAAAAACCTGAATATTTTTATCTGTAGGGTGTACTATCCAGTATTCAAAAACGCCAGCTTCTTCGTAAATACGGTATTTGAGATCCTGTTCTTTTTTTGTATTTCCCGGTGAAAGAATTTCAACAATTAAATCGGGAGCGCCCAAACATCCTCTGTCGTCTAATTTTGTTAGGTCACAAATTACACTCAAGTCTGGCTGTACGACGGAGTAAACATCACCATTCTTATTAGGCAATCTCACATCAAAGGGAGCAAAATAAACCTTACATGGTTTGTTGTAAAATATTTGATCAAATTTTCTATTAATATTTCTTAGAATATCTTGATGAATTCTTGCAGGAGCAGGACTCATTTTAAACACTTTGCCTTTAAAAAGTTCTATTCTCTCTTTGAACTTCCACAATAAATAATCTGCGTAAGTGTAATTTTTATCGGGGTCTAATTGATTGATATCCGTAATTTCCATGCTGTGATTTTTAACAAAGTTAAAGAAAATAGTACATATTGATTTCTAAGAACATCCACAATCCTTATCACAGTTTGTTCTTTTAGAATCAAATTTTTTCGGGGTGAAATTCTTCCTTACTATTCTGAACAGTGCATAGCACGCAAATGCGAAAACAAACGCAAGAATGATGTATTGAATGATAAGAGAGATTTCCATTGTTGAAATGATTTGATTTTAAAACTTTGTCAAAGTTATAAAGCGCTCTGCAAAAACTTTGACAAAGTTGGCTCCTTCCCACTCACGAGGTACGTACAGCTGATTTTCTTTTTTTCAGGCTGTATTATTTTAATATCTGATAAGCGATCAGCGACACAAAATATGCCAAACCGGTCATCATGGCCAGCTGAAAACCAGTCCATTTCCAGCTTTTGGTTTCTTTGTAGACTACGGCAACTGTTGAGGCGCACTGCATCGCGAATGCGTAGAAAAGCAACACTGAAATTCCGGTCGCAAAGCTGAAAACTTTGCTGCCGTCTGTTTTCACATCACTTCTCATTTTGTCGATTACCTTCCCTTCCGGAGCGTCATCGTCAAGACTGTACAAAGTTGACATTGTTCCCACAAAAACTTCTCTTGCAACGAAACTCGTCAGAATTCCCACACCCATTTTCCAGTCGTAACCGAGTGGTGCGATGGCAGGTTCGATGGCTTTTCCCATTCTGGCAAGGTAAGAATGGTCCAGTTCAACATCGGTGGCAACGATTTCGTTTTCATTCAGTTTCGGGCCGAAGTAACTCAGCACCCAAATAATTATGCTGACAATAAAAATAATTTTTCCGGCTCCGGTGATGAATTCCCAGACTTTGCCTAAGACAAGTTTAAAATCATACCAGAAGAGTGGTTTTTTATAGGTAGGAAGATCCATTACGAGGTAAGATTTTCCTTTTTCTTTGATGAAATATTTCAAAATGAAAGCAGACAGTAGGGCGACAAAAAAACCTAAAAGATACATCGCCAAAAGTACCAGAGCTTTATAGGAAATTCCAAAAAAATTGCCGTCTGAAATAATCAAACCGATCATAATGCTGTACACCGGTAGCCTTGCCGAGCACGTCATAAAAGGCGTTACCAGAATGGTCAGCAATCTTTCTCTTAAATTTTCGATATTTCTGGTAGACATCACTGCCGGAATTGCGCAGGCAGTTCCGGAAACCAGCGGAACAATACTTTTTCCGTTTAAGCCAAATGGGCGCAGAAATCTGTCCATTAAAAAAACAACCCTTGCCATATATCCCGAATCTTCGAGAATATAAAGGAAGAACAGTAAGATCCCAATTTGTGGGGCAAAAATAACGATACCGCCAACGCCGGGAATAATTCCGTTGGATATTAAAGAATTTAAAGGACCTTCCGGCAAATGTTTGCCAGAAAAACCAGACATCCATGCAAACAATTCATCAATCCAGTTCATTGGATATTCTGCAAGGAAGAAAACACACTGGAAAATAATTAACAGAACGAAAAGAAATACGACATAACCCCAGAATTTATGAACTAATATTTTGTCTAATTTCTCGGTCAGAAGTTCTTTTGCATTTTGTTTTTTTATAATAATTCCCTGAAGCATTTTATCGGCAAGCTGATATCTTCTTACTGTTTCCTGAACCTGAATTCTTTTCGGGTTTAATGATTTTGAACCTATATTTTCTTCAGCAGATTTTTTTTCTTCTGAACCGAGCGAAATGCTCAGCCAGGCTCTGTAATCGTTTTCTGAAATTTTTTGAGAGGTAATTTTTTCAACTGAATTTTTATGCTCAGCAGGGATTTTAAAATAAGGAAGTTCAGATTTTTTAAATTCATTTCTGAGAATCGATTCTCTCAGCTCTTCAATTCCGGTTTTTTCTTTGGCGTTGGTTTGGATGATTCTTAAACCTAAAGTTGCTTCAAGTTTTGTAACGTCAATATCTACACCTCTTCTTTTAGACTGATCTACCTGATTGAGAACCACAATCATAGGCAAGCCTGCATCCAGTATCTGTTGCAGCAGAAGCATTCCTCTTTTAATGCTTAAGGCTTCAAGAATATAAATTACTCCGGCATATTCTTTTTTGTCGAGCAAAACTCTGGAAAAAACGGCTTCGTCTTCAGAACTCGGATAGATGCTGTATGAGCCGGGCAAATCAGTAATTTTTACCTCTTCATTTTTATAAGAATAGCTTCCGGAATGGCTTGAAACGGTTACTCCGGCGTAATTTCCCGTTTTTTGGGTAGTATTGCAGAGTGCATTGAAAAGGGTAGACTTTCCCACGTTGGGATTTCCTACCAAAAGCACCTGTTTTTCTTGAATATCCTGCATTTAAATCGATTCTTCAACAATAATAAAATCTCCTTCCTCTTCTCTGAGAGCAATCCGGCTTTTTTCTTCCCCAAATTCCACATAAATTGGCCCGCTGAAAGGCGCCTGATAAAGAATTTTGAATGAAGTTTCAGGAAGCAGACCCATTTCCAGAATTTTATTGGGCATATTAAAATGCTCATTGTCATAACCTTTTATAATTCCCATTTTGTTTTTTGGGAAGTGACTCAGTTTCTGTGGATCTTTCTGTTTCAAAGCTGAAAATTTGTCGTGCAAATATAGGTTATTTAAATTTAATCTAAATTGGAACCCTTTAAAAAACAGACCCAAACACATTGCTGTATTTGGGTTTGCTCTAATATAGTGAAGTTAAATATGAATGTTATTACCTGCTCTTTTCTGTACCTACTCTTTCCATCTGACCTACTTTTAGAACTCCATAGTCTGGCTCAATCTCGTTGTCTGTGGCTTTAAAGAAATCTTTATATTGTTTTTCCTGTTTTTTGATCATATCTCCTACGGTGCCGTCCATTCCAGGCATTGTTCTCGAGGTGATTTCAGGGGTAAGCATAGGTCTCAGCGTAGCAAAAGGATCTTTTTTAAACTCCGTAAATTTCTTTTCAAATTTATCTCTCGGCATTTCGCTTACTTTTCCTCCTTTTGCCTGCATCATTCCTTCTATGTAAGAATATTCTGTGTAATTCTGTATTTTTTTATTCCCCTGTAGAACCCAGGAATAGTTTTTGGCATCATCTTCAATTTTTACAATCAAACCGGGAAGTCCGGAAAATTTGTAAGGCCCGTCCTGAAATGGAATATCTGTACTGAACCAGGCAGTCCATTTTCTTCCGCCAAACTCTGTGGTTGCTTTTTGGGTGTTGTATTCTCCGATTTTCTGTTTGTCTGAAAGAATTTTCCAGTTAAACTTAGGATCTTCCACATAACCAATGTTTGCAGGAGTAAAGCCACTTGTAATTTTCTCTACAAACTGTATCTTCATTGAGGGATAAGTTTTGTATACTCTTGCAGAAATTTTAGGCATTTTAATCATTTTTGAAAGATCTTTAAAGGCGCCCGCTTTCTGCATGGCTTCAATCTCTGCTTTCATAATAGAATCCTGAGAAATAACCGTGTAGTCCTGATACACGGATCTGTTATTATCTGTAATATCTAAGATGGTGATTACCTTTTCCATTTTGGCTGAATCTTTTTTAGGCTTAAAATTAAGTTCGTAAAAGAATCTGTTGGCAGTTTCCTTAGAATCCTGGGCGTTGGTAAACATCGCCGTTGCGATTAAAAATATTAAGAGCAGTTTTTTCATTTTAAAGTAAATGTTTTCCTATTAGTTTGAGAGTTGTTGTAAATGTTACAGTTTTTTTTAATCTAATTTTAAAAACAATTGATAATGATGTGTTTATTGTGTTCAAAATCAATAATTGGGATAGCATAATATTTGATGTCAGAAAAAATAACAACACAAAATAAAATTTTATGGACACGCTGAAACAGTTGAGAGACGAGCTCACACAGGAGTACAAAACCACTAAACAGTTTTTTGAAATTTACCCTGAAGAAAAAGCAGATTACAAGCCACACGAAAAAAGCATGGCGATGAATCATCTGGTGACGCACATCGCAGAAATTTTTGGTTGGGCGGGCTTTATGCTCAATTCTTCTGAACTTGATTTTTCTGATAGCTCAATGCAACCAAAATTGCTTTCTACGAGACAGGAAATTTTGGAGACTTTTGAAAATAACTATAGGCAAAGCATAAAAGCGCTTGAAAATGCCAAAGAAGATGACCTCCTTCAATATTGGGCTTTAAAAAATGCAGGCCACGAACTGGCAAAATGGACGAAATACGGCGCCATCCGCCACAGTTTGGATCAGATTACCCATCACAGGGCTCAGCTTGGGGTGTATTACCGTCTGAATGATATTGAACTTCCTGGAAGCTATGGTCCAACAGCCGACAATGAGAATTTTTAGGATAAAATCAAATCAAAAAAATATCCCTCTCAAATCTGAAAGGGATATTTTTATTATTTAAAGTTAAATTTCACTGTAAACATAAACTGGCTTGGTCTGAGCTGAATTCTGGTGTATGTTAAGGCATTCAGCGTTCCGTTTAGATCGTATGTTTCGAAGACTTTTCGGTTACTGATATTCATCCATTTCAATTCAAAATCAATTTTCTTCTTAGACCATGAATACTGGTAAGACAGATCAAAAAATGGGTTTCTGTATGTGGTGTCATTATTAGTTGTATTCAGCTGATCCCAAGAAAAACCAATGTTATGATCTTCTAAGGGATAGAAAAATAAAGCTAAATTATGACTGTATCCTTTATTAATACCCAAAGTTCCTCTACGGCCTTCCTGTTTGGTGCGCGATAGGCTCATATTGAAATCTACACTCATCCAGCTGAAATAGGTGTTGTTTAGCTTAAACCCATAAGACTGGCTGTTGTTTTTGTTTTTAAATCTCGCTTCATCCAGGAACGCGTCTGAAATTGAGGTTGTATTTCTATAATTAAGTGAGGCATTTGTTTTAAATGAAGGGAAATATTTTCCTACTTCTGCGCTTAATCTGTTGCTTTCTGTATGATTTTCTGTGCTAATATATCTCATTAAAGTAAACCCTGTGGTAGGATCCAGCAACGGAGCAGAGAGTAGGTTTCTTTTGCTGTCAGAGTAAGAATAATTTACATTAAAAAACAGATTATTCAGTGGATTTCTGTATTCAAGTCTTGAGCCTAAAGCAGAAGTTGTAGTCTGTGGAATCGGATTATTGGCATCCATCACATTAAATCCGTTTGGTGAAAGCAACATATAACCGGCATAAGCAGTCTGAATATCTCCGAAATTGTTGCTCACATTGGCATTCACACTCGCTTTCCAAAATGAGGCAAAAGTATACTGTGCAAATAGATTTGGGGTAAAAGTTGTTCTGTTCAGATCTTTTGAAACACCTCTTATATCATCTTCCGCTTTAATACTTGTAAAATTTACCGGAAAATTGGCGAATACGTTCCAGACATCGGTTTTATAGTTAATACCTAATGAAGCATTGGGATTAATTTCAGAGAATTTAAGATTGTTTTCGTAAGCAGGGCTGCTGAAGTCAGGAGTTCCCGAAAGAGCGATTCCATTAAAATCGGTATTTAATTTATCCTGAGAAAAATCAAATCCAACCTGTGGTGTAAACGTCCATCCTTTTTTTGTGAAACTGATATTTGCGGTATGGGAAGTATCTAAAGTTTTCAGTCTGAAATTCTGTTGTGCCACAGTGTTTGGAAGAAACATAAGAGTTCCTAAAGAGCCACCCGTTGAACCCGTACCAAAAGGGATCAGCAAATAGTCGGCTGGTGTAATTTTAAGCATCTGTCTGTCATCCTGGTAATTGATGTATGATCTTAGATTAACCATTTTTTCTTTCCAGGGGATAATGGTGCTTAAAGAGTTTTGAAAATTTGATGTTGGAGATTCCACAGCCTGATCTGATGATCTTCCTTCTCTCACAGCATACGCACGGTCTGCGTTCCAAAACTGGCTGAAACTTGTAGAGTTTTTGAAGAAACCTTTTTTAGCATTTTTTGTGAAAAGTAGTTCTCCTCTTACTTTATCCGTAAAAAAATCATTTCTTGTACTGTTGATTACTTTGTTTCCTGCTAAGTTTCCTGTCTGATAGGTGGTTTCTTTATAATCTTCTCTCTCAACAGCGTTATTGGTGTAATTGGCAATTGCCTTCAGTTCCCACTGCTTTGCTTTGTCAATATTTGTAAGGTAGTTTGCTGAGGCATAATGAACATTATTAAATAAATATCTTTTTACAGGCGTGCTCGGTGTACCAGAAGTTTCCACATTAAGCCAGTCGTTCTGCGAAACATTTCCACGCCTTCCTTCCCACGGATTGAAGCTTCCCAAAATATTTCCCTCGTTTTCTACCTGATCCCCGACGTTATTGGTTTTGTAGTTGGCTACCCACTGACTGGTTTTGCTGAAGAACATTGGGGTCATCTTTACATTCCACAAAAGAGGATCTGCACCAACGCCCACTTCGCCACGACCGGTCATGGTAACAGATTTTTTAAGTTTGATGTTGATGGCTGCTGCATCGGATGGTATTTTGCCCTGAAGCATTTTTACCGGCTGGTGGTTTTCTAAAACTTCAAGTTTTGCGATGGCATCTTTGGGTAAAGAGTTGGTTACTGTTCCGTAGCCGCCTTCCATAAGGTCTTTTCCTTCCACATAAAATTTGTTGATAGGATTTCCCTGGTAGAGAACCGTTCCGTCTGCATTGACTTCAATTCCCGGGATTTTTTTCATCACATCGGCCAAGGTACGGTCGCTTTTGCTGTCGAATGCTTTCAGATCGTAAGCGATGGTGTCGCCTCTTGCGGTAATTAATTTGGTTTTCAGCTGAACTTCCTTGATTTCGGTGGTCTCAGACTGCATTTTGAAACTTAAATTCTGGTCAGAATTGCTGATCTGTTTCGTTAAAGGTCTTTGGTTAAAAGCTTTTACTTTAAGATCAACATTGGATTCAGAAGAAGTGAACGTGATTTTGTATTCCCCCTTTGTATTGGTAATTCCATACGCAAGAATGGCGTCTTTGCCGGGTTCTTCAATCGTTACACTGGCACTTGGGATGCCAATTCCGTCTTCATCAGTAATTTTTCCTGAAATTGTCTTCTGCGAAAATACCGTCACAGAAAAAAACATCAGAACAAAGAGGAAAAAATTTTGTTTCATATCCAGTTATTTATTTTTTAGAGTTTCTGAAAATCATTTTTCAAATCCTGAAAATTCGGGACAGAAATGATTTCGGAATTTATTATTTGAACTATTAGTTTGCAGGAAACTGTTTTTGTTACTCCTGATAGAGATATAATTTTGAACTGATTGTTAAATTTTTAATTAAACTTGTTGTGCATTTATGAAATTTTATTACTTCAATATATGCTGACGCCTTTGTTTACGCCAAAATCTAGAGTACTTCTGTAAAATATCTTTGTTTTGCCTTTAATTTAGCTCGAGGTTGAATGAAAGCTTAAAAAACGGCTTTAGATTTAAGAAAAACGAGGCATTCCGTTTAGTGAAGAAATACAAAGTTTTAAATTTCAGTTAGTTAAATTATTCTTTCTAAATGCGCAAAGGTTTAATTTAAAATAATTCTGTAGCTCGTGCGCAAGTTTGCAAAAGGGCATGATTTATAGTAAAATGGCTGTAAATAATCTTAAAAGCAGTCTAAAATTCAGTGCTGTAAAGCTGATGATGAGATGTGATGAACGTCATAGATTAAAAAAATCTTTATTTCGCTGGCATATACATTTATTTAATAATTTTGTAACATTAATTTTTTTAAAAAATGGGAGTTATCTTAAAGCCGATTGATGTTGTAGACGATATTACTCAGGAAGATTTTATTGAAAAATATCTAAAACCCAGAAAGCCTGTCGTAATCCGGAATATGGCAAGAAAATGGCCGGCTTACCAAAAGTGGACGATGGATTATGTAAAGGAAGCAGTGGGCGATGTGGAAGTTCCATTATACGACTCAAAAAAGGCAGATCCTGCAGCACCGATTAATACGCCGACTACCAAAATGAAGTTTGCAGATTATATCGATTTAATTCAAAGAGAACCTACGGATCTTAGAATTTTCTTTTTCGATCCTATCAAGCAGGCTAAAAAACTCTTAGAAGATTATATTCCACCTAAAGAATTGATGGGAGGTTTTCTGGATAAATATCCGGGAATGTTTTTCGGAGGAAAAGGCTCAGTTACATTTCTACATTACGATATCGATTTAGCGCATATTTTCCATACCCATTTCAACGGTAGAAAACATGTTTTGCTGTTTGAAAACAAATGGAAAAAAAGGCTTTATAAACTTCCTTACGCTACTTATGCCTTGGAAGACTTTGATATTTCTAATCCTGATTTTGACAAATTTCCTGCGTTGAATGGAGTAGAAGGAATTGAGTGTTTTCTGGAGCACGGTGACACTCTGTTTATGCCAACAGGATGGTGGCACTGGATGAAGTACCTCGACGGAAGTTTCTCTATTTCTCTAAGAGCGTGGGATAAATCATGGGCTGTAAAAGTAAAATCGTTATGGAATCTGACCGTGCAGAGAAAGTTTGATGACGTAATGAAGAAAAATTTCAAAAAGAAATACATGGACTGGAAAGAGCGTAAGGCTGTGGTAATAGCAGAATCAGCCTTAAAAAAAGGTTTACCTAAAAGATAAAAAGTAAAGACGTTTCAGCTGGAACGTCTTTTTTTTATAAAATTTTGTAAATCGGATATTTTCTGAATGTTTTTCCTTCAAAATATTGGGAGTTTTTGTAAATCCAGTCCAATTGTGCATTTCCGTCGTTGTCAAACTCTTTATCTAAATCTTTTTTGGCTTCAAATTTATGTTTTAAATCTTTGTCTTTTTTCAACAGTTCTGCAGCGGTATCTTCAAAAATATAGGCTGAATAATATTCTTTCTGAGATAAAATTCCGTCGAAGAAATTCCAGTTAAAGAAAGAATCTGTGGCTTCCGGTTCAAGTGTTTCAACGAGATATTTAACTCCGGATTGCTGTGTGGAAACAATATAGTCACCTGCCGCGACTGTTACTTTTTTATCTGATTTTTCAACTGTGGTTTCATAATGAAGATAATGTCCTTCAGAGGGATTTTTCACGGTTTTGAAATCATTAATTTTATACGATTCCACCGCGATCGTGCTGTCTTTTGTGATTATTTTCATCTGAATCTGATTGCGTTTCAGTTCTTCAATCACACGGTATTGCGATTGGGGGATCACATAATACTTCGGAATGGTAATGTAGCCCGTAGGAACCGCCGTTGTAAACAGCTTTATCTTTTTTGTGAAAGGTTTGCTTCTGTCATAAAACAGTCTTGGCTTCCCCGAAATATCACTCGGTTTGTATTTTCCTTCATAGCCCTTAAAATCCATTATTGAATATTTCGTAGAATCTATCTTCCAGCGAATGCCATATTGATTTCCTGCCTGATACTGTTGTAAATTGTCGATTCGGAGCTGTTTGATTTTCTTGTAATCTTTATCTAAATTCTGAAGATTGACAAGCATGTATTTGTAGGTAGCGTCCACCCTTTTGTCATAAGGTTTCAGCATGTGGGTTTCCGGCATCGTCGCCATTGTATTGAAAAGTGATGCGTAACCTGTAGAATATCTCGGGGAATCTTCAAAAGCAGCAAAACCAATATCCGGTATATCGCCATGAATGTTGACGTAAGGCGTGCTTTCATAGCCAATTTTTTTTAAATCATTTAAATTTTTAGTTTGAAAATCATTGTAAAAATATTCGCCTAAAAGTTTCCCCAAACGTTCTTTAAAAGTAGAAATATAAGTAAAAGTATACTGATAATCTGCTCCGTTGCTCACATGGTTATCAATAAAAACATCGGGCTTCAGCCACTGGAAAATTTCCTGAAAACTTTTGGCATTTTTAGAATCAGCTTTTATGAAATCTCTGTTGAGGTCTAAGTTTCTGGCATTTCCTCTGAAACCATAATGTTCCGGACCGTTTTGATTTGCTCTTGAAAATGCTCCACGATTCAGCATTCCGCTGATGTTGTAGGCAGAAATTGCGGCCACCACGAAATTTTCAGGAGTTTTAATTTTATTTAAAGCTAAATCCCGCATCAGCATCATGGTAGCATCGATTCCGTCGGGCTCGCCGGCATGAATTCCATTGTTAATGAAAAGTATGGCTTTTTCTTTCCTTAATTTTTCAAAGTCTTTCTCGGGAAAAGGGTTGTAAACCACGACATAGATTGGCTTTCCGTTGTCATCTTCTCCTTTTTTAAGATATTGAATAGTCTTGAAATTTTCTGCAAGATTTTCATAAAAGGCATTCATTTCCTGATATGTCACAGTTGTGTTTCCATTGCCTTTTTCAAAGGGCGTTGGAAATTGATTTTGAGCAAAAATGAGAGATGAAATGAAAAGAATGAGCAGATACTTAGGTTTCATGAATTCGGATTGTAATGTGAATATTATCTCCAGACGCTAAAGTCGTATTTTATAAAGTTTTTTGAGCAGAATTTTTTGATCTTTTCAATACAATCATCATTTGAAAAGTTCTTAACGAAAAATTGTTTTAATTCTTCATTGGATTTTATTCCTTTCATAAATTTAAGTTGAATAGTATTGAATTTATTTATTGTTAGATAGTAATCATAGCTTGATCATCCATTTATTGTATTAACAATATGTCCATATTCGCTGCCAGAGATTGTAATTGTGTTAGATAGACGTACATTAATTAGAATACTCATTTGCTCATTTTTAAATTTATACAATTCAAATTCAATCATTATTAATCATTTCAAAATATATTTCGCATCCACAAAATCCGTCAGCCAAACCCCGTTTTCTGAAAGATAAAAAAGAATTCCGTCTTCAGACATTTCTTTTGTTTTAACGGTTAGAATTACAGGTTTCCCATGGCGCATCCCTACTTTGTTTGCGGTTTCTTTGTCTAAACTTAAATGAACGTGCTGTCTGCTTCTTTTTTCAATGCCATTTTCCAAAATTGAATCAAAATTTGCCTGAGCTGTTCCATGATACAGAAATTCCGGTGGCAGCTGAGGTTTTAAATTTAAATCAATCCCAATCGAATGCCCTTGGTTGGCTCTGATTCTGGTTTTGTCGTCATTAAAAACAAAACGTTTTTTATCATTGGTTTCAACAATTTCATTAAGTTCTTCGAAAGTAAAACCTTGAGTGTCATTGGTTGATTTTGCAATGAGTTCTTCCACATTTGCCCAGCCGTTTTCATCTAAACTTAAACCAATCAATTCAGGATGATGGCGGAGAACATAGCTCAGGAATTTGCTTGTTTTTTTCTTTTGGGAGTCAGTCATGGTTTTATTTTTAAGCCAAATCCACTAACTTTTCAAACAAAATTTTCATCCCCTGAGTTGCTGTTTCTTTCATCACAACAGCTCTCTGCCCGTATCCAAAACCGGTTTCGTTGGGGTTGATAACAATCAGTTGACAGTCATCTTTAATCTCATGCACCAATCCTGCAGCAGGATAGACCTGCAGTGAAGTTCCGATGACTAAAAAAATGTCTGCTTCTTGTGCAAGTTGAGTTGCTTTTTCCATCATGGGAACTTCTTCGCCAAACCAGACAATAAAAGGTCTGAGCTGAGCTCCGTCTTCCGCTTTGTCGCCAATGTTAATGTCATTTTTCTGGTCGTAAATCAGATTTTTATTACTGCACGAGCACGATTTGAAAAGTTCACCATGAAGATGAGTGATGTTTGTAGAACCTGCTCTTTCGTGGAGATCATCGATGTTTTGAGTAATAATCTGTACGTCAAAATGCTTTTCCAGTTCTGCAAGCAATTTGTGGGCTTCGTTGGGTTCTACTTCATGCAGCTGACGGCGTCTTTGATTATAAAAATCCAGAACCAAAGCTCTGTCTTTCCGCCAGCCTTCAGGGCTTGCAACATCTGTGATGCTGTGGTTTTCCCAAAGTCCGTCGCCGTCTCTGAAGGTTTTTATTCCGCTTTCGGCACTGATTCCGGCCCCGCTTAAAATGGTGAGTTTTTTCATCGGTTTTTTAAATCTGATTATTTTCCCTTAAAATATGCAAAAAATCTTTTTTGGCAATCATCCGTGCGCCCAAACTTTCAAGATGAAGTGTGTGGGACTGACAGTCGATCAGGGTTAAAGAATTCTTATTTATGTCCACAAAATTTATAAAACCGGCTTTTGAGGCATTGCTTACTTTGCTGAACATGCTTTCGCCGCAGAAAATATCGCCAATTTTCAAACCGTAAAATCCGCCTACCAGTTCCTCATTTTGCCAAACTTCAATGCTTTTCGCCAAACCATATTTGTGAAATTGCAGAAAAACCTGAATAAGTTCTTCAGAAAGCCACGTCCCATCCTGATCTTTTCTCGCTGTCTGCTGACAGTTCCGGATCACTTCTTCAAAACACTGGTTTTCGGTAAACGTGAAAATGTTTCTGTCTAAAATTTTCTTCATCGACTTTGAAATCTTGATTTCATCAGGAAAAAGCACAAATCTGGGATCCGGGCACCACCAAAGGATTTCCTCATCAGGATTAAACCATGGGAAAATACCATTTTGATAGGCAAACCAAACACGATCTGCAGACAAGTCTCCTCCGTATGCGATGATGCCTTCGTGACCATCGTAAAATTCAGGGTCAGGGAAAGTAATTTCTTTGGGATCAAGTTTTACCATAAGACAAAAAATCCCACTTTTTTGGAAAGCAGGATTGTATGTTGAGTTTTAAAATTCAATTAGAAAGGAAGATCATCGTCTTCTTCTTCAAAAGGGTTTGCGTTGGAAGAAGCTGGCGAAGCAGACTGGCTTGGTGCTGCGTGTGTAGGCTCTGCACTGTTGTTATCCATTACCTTTTCAATTCTCCATCCTGTAATAGAGTTGAAATATTTTGTTTCTCCTTGCGGAGAGACCCATTCTCTGCCTCTGATGTTGATTCCCACTTTTACATTTTCACCTTCAGAAACAGAATCAAGCAAATTGATCTTATCCTGCAAAAATTCTATGTTGATCGGCTGCGGATACTGCTCCTGCGTCAAAATCACCATTTCTCTTTTCTGAAAACCGCTTGCAAAAGACTGAACTTCAGAGATTTTCTTTACCGTACCTTGTAATTCCATATCGTAAATGTTAAAGATGTAAAAGTAATAAAATGAAATGTAAAAATAAAGGCAGAAATAAAATTTTAAAAAAAATAGAAAAAAAGTTTGAAAAGACTTGCAAATACAAATAATTGCCCTATATTTGCACTCACAAAAACGAAAGAAGTTCTTTAAAATATTCAAATAATAACTGCGGATGTGGTGTAATTGGTAGCCACGCCAGACTTAGGATCTGGTGCCGTGAGGCGTGGGGGTTCGAGTCCCTTCATCCGCACAGTTTGCGAAAATAGCTCAGCTGGTAGAGCACAACCTTGCCAAGGTTGGGGTCGCGGGTTCGAGTCCCGTTTTTCGCTCTAATCCACGCCCTGGTGGTGGAATTGGTAGACACGCAGGACTTAAAATCCTGTATCTTCGGATGTACGGGTTCAAGTCCCGTCTGGGGTACTTAAAAAACCTGATAATCATTGATTGTCAGGCTTTTTTGTTTTAGGGTGGCTAATTTGTAAACTGGAGAGAAAAAATTTTCGTTGCGGATCATATTTCTCAGTAATATTTTACTTACAGCTATTCTGTGTAAGTCTTTTTCCATTTAGAAATTGTATTTCTGCTCATTTTAAATTCTCTGGAAACCTGAAGATACCTCAAATTGTTTTTTTCTGATAGTCTATTATCTGTTGAATATCTGCCTCACTGTACGTGCGGTGTTTCTGATTAAAAGTCTCTGCTTCCCTTACTGAGCTTCCGAAAATAATCGTGTTGAGTTTAATAATGTCAAGTGCAGAAAGAACTTCTTTGTCTAATAAATATTTTTTTCAGGATGTTTTAAGTCAAGAACATCACCGATAATTACTTTATAATTGGATCCTGGGTTTTTCATAAATCTAGTGGCGCTGAGAGTAACAACTTTAAATTCTGGATTTTTCCCCTCCAAAATGTATAGATTCTTTATCTCTTTCCACAGAAAATATTGGCTAATTGAAATATCAACTACTTTCTCTTCTTCGAAAATGAAAACAATTTCGTCATTGTAAAAACTCAGACCAAACTTTCTGAAAAATCACACCTCACTGTCAGATTTTCGTGATGGCCTTCCAAAAGCAGTCAGAATCTCATTTTTTGAATTGTGAAGATTAACCTCTTAAGTTTCGTACTTGTTGATGCATTTGTATAAAGTGGTTTTTGGAATTCTGTATTTTTCTATTGCGGATAATTTGGTTAACTGTCCACACTTGATCTGATCCAGAATAAAACTTATCATATCTGAGGTATAAATGTTTTTACGGAAGACGGGCAGTGCCGATTTTTGATAGGCCTGTTTTTTTTTCTGTGGTAGAAGCTGCCACCGGAGCATAAAGTATGAGTTGCTGACTGTAGATTCTTAAGAAATCATATTCCAACAGTTTGCACCATTTCAGCAGAACGTCAGAATTGAGGTCTCTGGAAGAAAGCATGATTTTGATTTCATCTTCTGTACTTGCCATGAAACTACAGATTCTTGCCATCTCTATTTTGTTTTCTCTTATTTTTTGCTCGGTGAGAGAACCCACGTGAATGTTTTTAAAGTCCAAAATTTGTGATTTATAAATTGACTTCAAAGAACGGATATTGTTTTGGGATACTAAAAAAAACAAGGGCTATAGTGAAACTACTTTTATTTAATTATCTGATAAGCAGAAGGTTAAGACTTTTTTCTGCTCACATTTTTAAACCACAGTTCTGTGCTTTCTTCTGTGGGAATATTGAGTTTGGTTCCCAAATTGTGCTTCCTGTTACGAACAGTACTGATGGTTCTGAAGGTTAAACTTGCAATGTCTTTAGTGGTAAAACCTAAGAAAATATAAGAACACAGGGTAAGTTCCGAAACCCGCAGCTTAGAATCAATCTTCAGTAAATTGCTTATTACCTCCGGGTAAACTTCCTGAAAACGGGTAAAAAATTCCGGGCTGTTTTTTTTGGCAAGCTGTATAATTTCCCCGAATGCTTCAATTACTTTTTTCTGCAGCGGGGAGTTTTCTTCTTCTCTAGAATATAGTTTTTTCTTGTCTTCCCTGCTTTTTTTATGATGTTTCACCTTCAGGAACATAAAAATCCCTGCTGAAACCAAAAGAAAGCGGATTATAACGCTGTACAGTTTTGTTTTAGAATTTTTAGAAATTTCCTCATTTTCTTTAATTAGCTTTTTTACCGGGATCTCCTGTATTTTGTTGTTTGCAGAAGTAAGAATGTCATTTATTAAAGTATATTTTTCCAAGGTTCTCAATCGCTTTTCCATCGTTTTGAGACGCTTTATGAGCTTCATACAAAATTTTATGAATGTCTCTTACGTCCTGTGGTTTTTTAATTTTTTACAGATTTCAAGCGCTTCTTCATAATATTGTGCAGATTTTTTAAAATCTTTTTTCTCAGAATAATATCTGCCATAGTTCTTCAGAAGAACAGACTTCTGATAGACAGGAATTTTTCCTGAATTATAAAACTTTTCTCCCAGGTCTAAATAGTATTTTGCCGAATCAAGATTTTTGTGATAAGAAATGAAGTATTTTGCCATTCTTGATGCAGTCTGAGTATTGGGAACGGCGTGATGTGCGTTTTGAATGTCTTTGTAAAACGCTTTGATATTTTTATTTTCCTCATAAATAATACTTCTGAGACCATAAAAATATTGGAGATGGCGGGCATTAGCTTTAGGGTTTCCTTTGGCAATATCTATAGCAATGCTGTAATTTTCAATCGCCTTTTCTTTAAATCCCAAATCGTAATAGTTTCTGCCGTATCCTCCATAAACTCTGATAACCAGATTGTCCAGCTCTTTGCATTTTTCAAGCGCGAGATCGATGTAGTTCATGCTCTCTCGTTCTGTAAATGATTGCTGGACGTATTTGCAGCGAACAGATAGTCTTTGGCAGCGTCTTCTTTGGCGTTTAACCTTTCGTATTCCTGTATTACTTTTTTACACAGATCCAGAGACTCCTGCAGTTTCCCTTTTTTAACATCGGGATTACTTTAAGATTAAAAAGAGAATCGGTCTGCTTTTTAGAATACGATTGAGCTTCAGTCATCAGGACGGCTGAGAGATGTATAAAAATTGTGAAATATGCAGTTTTAGACCAGTACAGAATCCGGTTTTTATTTATGATAAATGTAAAAAGCCAAAAAAACCCGAAGATAAAATCGGGTTCCAGTTTTAATATGTTATAATTGCGCGTTTAAATTATTTTCTCAACATTTCTGTGTGAGGAATTCCATCTTCAAGGTATTTTTTTCCGGTGTCTTCAAATTCAAATTCACCATAAAATTTTAAAAGATAATCCTGTGCCGAAATTCTGATGGTTGAAGTTTTAAAACGGTTTTCAATGGTTTCAACAGCGTACTTTATCAATTGTCTTCCAAGATTTTTACCTCTTGCTTTTTCTGTGGTCAAAACTCTTCCAATGGATGTTTCAGGATATTTTATTCCTTTTTCAAAAATTCTGCAGTTGGCTAATACCTCACCATCTTCTTCAGCCCAAATGTGAATTGCCTTTTGGTCGTAATCATCAAGATCAGGATAAGGGCAGTTCTGTTCTACCACAAAAACGTTGATTCTTGCTTTTATCACAGCATAAAGTTCGGGAACGGTAAATTCTTCGAAAGTTTTTATTTTCCAGACAATATTACTCATCGAAAGTCACGCTGTTGTTAATAAGAAACTCATTGGTCGTCTGGATGAACGTCAGGATTTCTCCACACCCTTCTTTTTTTTCTGCTGACGTCACATAAATTTCCGGCAGATCTGCCCAGGTTTTATGAAGTTCTGTTTTGTAATCTTCAATGTTTTTAACCACCACACTGGGTTTGAGTTTATCCGCTTTTGTGAACACAATCGAAAACGGAACTCCGCTTTCGCCGCACCACTGGATAAATTCCAGATCGATTGCCTGAGGCTTGTGTCTGGAATCTACCAAAACAAAAAGATTTACAAGATTTCTGCGGTTCAGAATGTAGTTGGTAATCAGTTTTTCAAAATCCTTTCTGAGCGTTTTTGAAACTTTAGCATATCCATATCCCGGTAAATCTGTAAGATACCACGTCTCATTCACCAAAAAATGATTGATCAGCTGTGTTTTTCCTGGTGTTCCTGAGGTTTTTGCCAGATCTTTGTGATTCATCATTGCGTTAATCAAAGAAGATTTCCCAACGTTGGATCTTCCGATGAAAGCGTACTCGGGCATTACAGGTTCGGGGCATTCCTGCCATTTACCGCTACTCTTTACAAAATTGGCTGTTTTGATAACCATAATATTATTATCTCTTTTAGAAAAACAAACCACTAAGAACGATCTTAATGGTTGTAATATTTTATTAAACTTTATTCTTTAACCAGCTGTACAGAATTTCGCAAAATTCGTCTGGCTTTTCCATCATTGCTGCATGCCCGCATTTATCAATCCAGAATAAATCTGAGTCAGGAATAAATTTGTTCATATCTATGGCCACATCCGGTGGAGTAACATTGTCCTGCTTTCCCCAGATCAAACATGTAGGTCTTGAGATTTTCGGAAGGTCATTCAGCATATTGTGTTTGATAGCGCTTCTTGCGAGCATCACGGTCTTGATACCTTTCATTCTGTCATTTACAACACTGAAAACTTCGTCTACCAATTCTTCAGACGCCACAGTGGGATCATAAAAAACCTCTTCTGCTTTTTTTCTTATATAAGAACGGTCATTTTTTCTCGGGAAACTGTCACCAAAAGCTCTTTCATACAAACCTGAACTTCCTGTGAGAACTAAATTCTGCACAAGGTCCGGACGGGCAAGGGTAAGAATCAATCCTACATGGCCTCCCATAGAATTACCCACAATAGTTACAGGTTTTCCTATGTTGGTTTCAATAAAGGTGATCACATACTTGGCAATCGTAGTCAGGTTGGTGTTAAGAACCGGAAGGTCATATATAGGAAGCTGGGGAACGTAAACTTTAAAACCTTTTTCAGAAAAAAAGCTTACCATCTTCTCAAAATTGCTGAGACCACCCATAAGACCGTGTAACAGTACTAATGGATGTCCTTCTCCCGCTTCTACAAAGGCGAATTTTTTCTCTTTTTTTGTTTTGAATATCATAAAAATGCTTTAAGAAAGCCTTGCAAAAATACAAATTATACCTCACAAATATTTTGCCAAGCCTAATTTAAAATAAAAATAATATACAACTGCACATTTTGGTGATTTTTTTCTTAAACTCTTTCGTGTGCTTTATCTGTACAAATGCGCAACTCCCAAATTATCAGTCAATAAGGGCGAATAAGAGCCTTTGGGATAAAACTTATTAACATTAAGTCAAAAAGTGGGAAAAAGTGGGAGGTTTTGGAAAAATATTTCTAATTTTGTCCCAAATGAGAAATTTCATTGGAACATACGAGTGCAAAATAGACGATAAAGGCCGTCTCAAAGTACCCTCTTCTTTAATAAAGCAGATGGAGAATTTTGATGACAAAACCTTTGTGGTAAAGCGTTCTGTGTTCCAAAAGTGCCTTGAGGTTTATCCTATGAATGCGTGGGATAAAATGATGGACAAAATTAATAAACTCAATAGATTCAACAAGCAGAATGCTGATTTTATCAGGATGTTTACGGCAGGTGTGAAAACTGTGGAGCTTGATAATGCCGGTAGACTTCAGATTTCTAAAGATCTTACACAGTATTCGGGTCTTCAGAAAGACATCGTAATTACGAGTGCCGGAGAATTGTTTGAAATCTGGGACAAAGAAGCTTACGAAAGTGTAATCTCAACAACCGAAGAAGATTTTGCAAATCTTGCTGAGCAGGTGATGGGTTCTTTTGATGAAGAATAAATTGCTGAAATCTGATTGTAAAAAAATAGAAAAACACAAACTTAACATGTATCATAATCCCGTTTTATTAAAGCAGAGTGTAGACGATTTGGTGACGAATCCGGACGGCGTGTATGTAGACTGTACGTTTGGTGGTGGTGGTCATTCAAGAGAAATTTTGAGCAGACTTTCAGAAAAAGGGAAGCTCTTCAGTTTTGATCAGGATTTGGATGCGCTTAAAAATACAATCGATGATTCAAGATTTACCCTGATCAATCAGAATTTCAGATTTCTTGAAAATTCCTTACTGATGTACGGGATTTCCAAAGTTGACGGGGTTTTGGCAGATCTGGGAGTTTCGTCTCACCAGTTTGACGCTGCTGTTAGAGGTTTTTCTACCAGAAGCAACGCTCCGCTGGATATGAGAATGAATATCATGCAGAGTCTCGATGCTAAAAAAGTAATCAACGATTACGACGAAGAGTCTTTAGCAGATATTTTTTATTACTACGGTGAATTGAGAGAGGCAAGAAAATTAGCCCGCGACATCGTTCACCACAGAAAAAATAAAGTGATTGAAACTACAGAAGATCTTAAAAAGCTGTTTAGTTATCTGCCGCCGCATAAAGTGAATAAATTTTATGCCCAATTGTTTCAGGCCATCAGAATTGAAGTGAATCAGGAGCTGGAAGTTTTAAAAGAAATGCTTATTCAGTCTTACAATGTTTTGAAACAGGATGGAAGACTCGTAGTAATTTCTTATCACTCACTGGAAGACCGTCTGGTAAAAAGATTCCTGAAAAACGGAATGTTTGAAGGTGAGCCCGAACGAGATATCTACGGAAATTATAAGAAAACCTTTGAGCTGGTAAAGAGCAAAGCAATAATTCCTGACGACAGGGAAATTGAAGAAAACTCACGAGCGAGAAGCGCAAAAATGAGAACAGGAATAAAAGTGTAAATGATAAATCATGATTGATAAATGATTTACTAAATCAATAATCATTTATCAATAATCAATTATAAGTTGTGGCAAAAAGAAATACATATAAACCTCAGAAAAAACTCACTTTTATAGATATTGTAAAAGGGAATTTCCTGAACCGTGATGAGGTGAAAGCCCATTACAAGTACTTTCTGCTGCTTTTTGTTCTGATGATGTCGATGATTTACACCAACCATTTAGTCAATCAGAAAATAAAAATTGTAAATGCTTTAAAAGAAGAAACAGAAGAATTCAAATCAAGAAACGCATACGCTCAAAGCAAACTCATCAAAGTAAAAATGGAATCTGAACTCGGCAAAGAAGTCGCTCGCGATTCTCTGATGACACTGGAAAGCCACCCACATAAACTTTTAATAAAACTCGACAGTACTGATGCAGAATCAAAATGAATACGATAAAAAACGTAAGAAAACATTACGTTGGGGCTACCTCTTTGCAGTGGTGGCTTTATGCGTATTTGCACTGTTCCTGGGAAGAATTGTCCTTTTACAGAATACCAACGTTACCGAAATTAAAGAAGATTATATCAACAAAAACTATCGTGAAGCCAAACTGAAAGCGGCAAGAGGAAACCTTTTTGCCTCAGACGGATCTATTTTGGCAACAACGGTAATGAGATATGATATTTATCTCGATTTTAAAACAATGCGCGATACAGTTTACACCAATAATATCGGTGCACTGACGGATTCTTTAAGCAAAATGTTTGGAAAACCAAGAGCGGAATACCGTAAAAGATTTGATGAGCAGCGCATTAAAGGAAAAGAAAACCAATACTACTCTTTGGTAAAAGGTCTAGACTTTGACCAGTACGACAGACTTAGAAAATTCCCGATTTTTAAAAGAGGAAAAAATAAAGGAGGTTTCATTGTAGAAAGAAATTACAAACGCGAACTGGCGACTACCGAAATCGGTTCTGGAACCATCGGTATGGACAACGGGCAGTACACATCCGGTCTTGAAGGTGCTTTTTCTAAATATCTCAGAGGTACTGACGGAAAACGTCTTGAGCAGAGAATCAACTCATCGCAGTGGAAACCAATTGATTACTGGAAGGTGGAAGAACCTGTTGACGGTCAGGATGTTTATACAACTTTGGATCTCAGAATTCAGGATATTGCGCACTCGGCTTTAGAAAAACAGCTCATCAATTTCGAAGCAAAACACGGAACAGTAATCGTTATGGAAGTGGAAACAGGGAAAGTTCGTGCAATGGTCAATCTTCAGCGTGATGAGGCTGGTGAATATGTTGATTCCTACAATTATGCGATAAAAGATAATATTGAACCGGGGTCTACTTTTAAAGTGATTTCCCTTTTGGCAGCAATGGATGATGGTTTTATTGATGAAAAAACAACGGTAAATGTTGGAAGCGGTTCATGGGTTTATGCCAAGCAGAGAATCAATGACGGGCACGGTGGAGGAACTTACGATATCAGTGATGTTCTGGCGAAATCTAGCAACGTGGGAACGGCAAAACTGATTACGCAGTACTACGCAGACAATCCAAAGATATTTCTGGATCATTTAAAAAGATGGAAGCTTTTCGATAAAATGGATATCGAACTTCCTGGGATCACGAAGCCAAAAATACTTACACCTGAACATAAAAGATGGAATGCAGCAACCTTAGCGTCAATAGGTTACGGGTATTCTACCAATATTAACCTTTTGCAGCTGGCAACTTTCTACAACGGTGTTGCTAACAAAGGTAAAATGGTAAAACCGCTGTTTATCGATAAAATTATGCAAAATGGGAAAGTGACTTTCGAAGCCGAACCTCAGATTATGGTAAAAAAAATGGCTTCTGAAAAAGCAATTCAAATGATGACAAGTGCTTTAACCAAAGCCGTTGAAAAAGGAACTGCAAAAAGCATCTTCACACCCAATTTAAGAATGGCAGGAAAAACCGGAACCGCAAGATTTGAATATTGGTTACCTGGTCCAATGAAGTACAGAGCGTCGTTTGCAGGTTTTTATCCGGCAGACAATCCGAAATATACGTGTTACGTCATGATTAGCGAGCCGAATGTTTCTAAAGGATTTTACGGAGGAACAGTTTCTGCGCCGGTTTTTAAGGAAATCGCAGGTAAAACGTTCCTTAAAACACCGCAGAATATTGAAAAAGAAATGCTTGTCGACAAAAAAGTGAACCTGAACAAACTGGTTGAACCGAATGTAAAAGTAGCAGTTAATAATAAACAGATGCCCACCGTTGTCGGTTTAATCGGCAAAAATGTAATTCCTCAACTGGAAAATTTAGGTTATCGGGTGGAATTTAAAGGAGTTGGAAGAATTAAAGAACAGTTTCCGCTCGAAGGCACCATTATCAGTAAGAATCAAAGGATTTATCTGACGTTGCAAAATTAAAAATGACAGCCAGAAGGCAGCGAAGTTGCGTAATGTTGGTAGAGTAAGATAAAGTAAATGAATTAGAGGTGCGAAGCACAGGAATGTAGGTTTATGGAATTAAGCAAATTATTGGAAAGAATCCAAATTCTGGAAACAAAAGGAACTCTTGAAAAAGAGATTTCAGCTTTGGTATTCGACAGCAGAAAAGTTACCGAAAACTCATTGTACATTGCAGTGAGAGGAACGGTTGCGGATGGTCATTCCTACATTGCATCTTCTGTTGAAAAAGGAGCAACTGTAATTGTTTGCGAAGAATTTCCGGATAATTTAGATGAAAATATTACATACATCAAAGTAAAAGATTCATCAAAAACATTAGGTCATTTAGCTTCCAATTTTTATGGAAAACCTTCAGAAAAATTAAAGCTAATCGGAGTTACGGGAACCAATGGGAAAACGTCTGTTTCTACTTTGCTTTTTGATGTTTTCAAAAATTTAGGTTACAATTCGGCTTTACTTTCTACAGTAGAAATCAGAATTGGTGAAAAAGTTATTCCGGCTACACATACAACTCCGGATGTAATTACCATTAATAAAATTTTGGCGCAGGCTGTTGAAGAAGGTTGTGAATTCGCTTTTATGGAAGTAAGTTCACACGGTATTTCTCAAAACAGAATTGAAGGTTTAACCTTTAAAATTGCAGGTTTTACCAATCTTACCCACGATCATTTAGATTATCATAAAACGTTTGATGAATATTTAAAAACGAAAAAAAGATTTTTTGATGAATTAAATGATGAAGCAGTTGTTATCACGAATGTAGATGATAAAAACGGAAATGTGATGCTTCAAAACACCAGAGCAGAGAAGAAATCCTATGCTTTGAAAACGATGGCAGATTACCACGGAAGAACTCTGGAAGTGGATTTCAACGGAATGCTTCTCAATTTCAACGGAAAAGAATTCTGGACGACCTTAACAGGGAAATTCAATGTCTACAATTTGCTTCTTGTTTTCGGAATTGCCTCTGAATTAGGTTTTCAACAGGAAGAAATTCTTCAGGCCATCAGCATTTTGAAAAGAGTTAACGGTAGATTTGAAACTTTCAAATCCGATGGCGGAATTTTCTTCGTCGTAGACTATGCTCATACTCCGGACGCATTGGAAAACGTACTCGACAGCATTAACGAAATCAGAACCAAAAACGAAAGACTCATCACGGTTTTCGGTTGCGGAGGCGACAGAGATCACGCCAAAAGACCAGAAATGGGAAATATTGCGACTAAAAAGTCAACTTTGGCAATCATCACATCAGACAACCCGAGAACAGAAGATCCGGCTACCATCATCAAAGAAATTGAAGCTGGCGTAGAACCTCAGAATTTCAGCAAATACACTTCAATTCCCGACAGAAGAGAAGCGATAAAAATGGCCATAAAATTTGCCGAGCCAAAAGACATCATCGTCGTAGCCGGAAAAGGCCACGAAAATTATCAGGAAATCAATGGTGTAAAACATCATTTTGACGATAAGGAAGTAATTAATGAGCTGTGGAAGCTGATGAGTAAGTAAAATATGTAGCTGATTTCGATAGAATCTTTAGAAATTTTAAAAGTAACATCAGCTTACAAAAAACAATTAAGGAATAAACTTGAAGATTAGTTTTAAATATCAATCATCATTTATCAATCATCAATTATAATAAAATGCTATACTATTTATACGAATACTTAACCAGCCAAGGCATCCACATTCCGGGAATGGGAATGATGAAGTACATCTCTTTCCGTGCAGGAATGGCGGTGTTGCTGTCTTTGTTGATTGCTCTTATTTACGGTAAAAACATCATCAATTACCTGAGAGGAAAACAGATGGGCGAATTGGTTCGTGATTTGGGATTAGACGGGCAGAAACAGAAAGAGGGAACGCCAACCATGGGCGGTTTGATTATCATCATTGCAACTCTGATTCCTGTTTTACTGTTCACAAGAATTACCAATGTGTACATCGTTTTGCTGATTGTTTCGGTAGTCTGGATGGGTGCGATTGGCTTTATTGATGATTATTTAAAGAAAGTAAAGAAAAATAAAGACGGTCTCAGCGGAAAATTTAAAATCGTTGGACAGGTTGGTTTAGGGCTAATCGTTGGAGTTACAATGTACTTTCATCCCGATATTACGGTTAAAAGAAAATATGCGGATGCTAAAGTAGTGAACAGAAATAATGTGGAACAGAATTTTTCACCAACTGAAAAAATCACGGTTTCCACAGTTCCGTTTACCAAAAACAACGAATTCGATTACAGCGGAATATTGTTTTGGATGGATGATGCCGAAGCTCACGAATGGGCATGGATTGTTTTCATCCCGATTGTAATTTTCATTGTAACAGCAGTTTCCAACGGAGCCAATATCACCGATGGAATTGATGGCCTCGCAGCCGGAACGAGTACGATTATCTTACTTGCGCTGGCATTTTTCGCTTACGTTTCAGGGAATATTATTTTTGCGGATTATCTCAACATTATGTTCCTCCCGAATATGGGTGAAACCACCATTTTTGCCGTCGCCATGGTAGGTGCGGTGATTGGGTTTTTCTGGTACAACACCTATCCAGCTCAGGTTTTTATGGGAGACACCGGAAGTTTAATGCTCGGCGGAGTGATTGCAGTTTTGGCGATTATTTTAAGAAAAGAATTAATGATTCCTGTTTTGTGCGGAATCTTTTTAATCGAAAACATATCTGTAATGCTTCAGGTTGTGGTTTTCAAATACAGAAAAAGAAAATTCGGGTTGGAATATGCCCAGAATAACAGATTGTTTAAAATGTCTCCTCTGCATCATCATTATCAGAAAGACGGTTTCCACGAAAGTAAAATTGTCAACAGAATGATTATCATCGGTGTTATGTTAGCAATTGTATGTCTCATTACATTAAAAATGAGATAAAAATTAGCAGACAGTTGTACGCAAAAAGCTATCAGCAAAAAGCAAAAAGCAAGTTTATGAAAATAGTTGTTTTAGGAGGTGGAGAAAGCGGTTGTGGTGCTGCTTATTTGGCTAAAAAGAAAGGTTTGGAAGTGTTTCTTTCAGACAAAGGTGCCATTAAGGATAACTACAAACAGTTTCTGACTGAAAATGAAATTGAATTTGAAGAGGAAAATCACGATGAGGAAAGGATTTTAAATGCAGACTGGATTGTAAAAAGCCCTGGGATTCCCAAGAAGGCTGATATGATTACGAAAATTCATGACAAAGGCATCAGACTGTCTTCGGAAATAGAATTTGCAGCAGAATTTACAGACGCGAAGATCATTGCCATCACCGGAAGCAACGGAAAGACAACAACAACGTCTCTCATTTATCATATCCTTAAAAACGACGGATTAAACGTGGGATTAGGCGGAAATATAGGCTATAGTTTTGCAAAACAGGTGGCCGACGAAAACCATGAATATTATGTTCTGGAAGTAAGCTCTTTCCAGCTCGATGATATTCAGAATTTCAGACCTTACATCTCTTTGCTGTTGAATTTGTCTAAAGATCACCTCGATCAGTACAATTACAACTACGAAGAATATGCTTTGGCGAAATTCAGAATTGCTGAAAATCAGGAGAACGACAATTTTTTCATCTACAATAAAGATGACGAAATGAGCAAAAATATTCTCGAAAAATTTGAGATTAAAGCTAAAATGATTCCGTTTTCTACCAAAGAAAAACTGGCTGAAGGAGGTTTTATTAACGGTGAAAATATTGAGATTAATCTGAAAAACCAGTTCACCATGAAAATTGATGAATTGTCTTTACTGGGAAATCACAATGTTGCCAACAGTTTAGCGGCCTCAATTGCCGGTAAAATATTGGAAATCAATAACGAAAGCATCAGAAATTCACTGATGACTTTTCAGGCGGTAGAGCACAGACTGGAATTTGTAGCAGAAATCGATGGCGTAAAATTCATTAACGACAGCAAGGCAACCAATGTTAACGCCGCTTATTATGCTTTGGAAAGCATGAAAAATCCTACAATCTGGATTGTCGGAGGTGTTGATAAAGGAAATGATTATACAGAAGTTGAAGATTTAGTAAAAAGAAAAGTCAAGGCTATTGTTTGCTTAGGAATTGATAATCAAAAAATTGTAGACTTTTTTAAAGACAAAAAAGAATTTATTTACAGCACTTCAAGTATGGAAGAAGCGGTAAAAACTTCAAAATCATTAGCCAAAAACGGAGATGTGGTCTTACTTTCACCGTGTTGTGCAAGTTTTGACCTCTTTAATAATTATGAAGACAGAGGTCATCAGTTTAAAGAGCAAGTATTAAAAGATTAAAAGCGCCACAGCTCCCTCTCCTTTGGAGAGGGTTAGGGTGAGGATAAAATATGAACGAACAGATTACAGATCCGAAATTTGAATTTCTAAAGGGCGACAAAGTGCTTTGGATGGTCATTATTGTGATCTCTATTATCTCTATTTTCCCTGTTTATTCTGCGAGTTCAAACCTGGAATATATTGTAAATAACGGTACCACCACAAGTCACCTTGTGAAACACATGTTTTTCGTTTTGCTGGGTTTGGGCATGATGAGGATGGTAGGGATGGTAAAATACGAGCACATCGGAAAAATAAGCATGGCATTATTGATTTTAATGTGCGGATTATTGGTTTTAACCATGTTTACAGGGCAAACGATTGACGGAGCAAGCGCTTCGCGATGGCTCAAGATTCCCGGGACGCCTTTCTCATTTCAGCCGTCGTCTTTCGCATTTTTAATGTTGATTATTTATCTGTGCAGATATCTAACCAAGAAAATTGCAAGAGAAAGAACGGTAGGTGAAAATGTAGGGTTTATTTTTGGGCCTATTCTGCTCGTTTTTTTGCTGGTTGCCAAAGATAACGGATCCACAGCACTGATGATTCTCATGGTTTCGGTCATTGTCTTGATTATCGGACAGCTCCACTGGAAATACATCGCAGGGTTTATCTCCACATCTGTGGTAGCAATTGTTTTATTTCTGATAATTGCCTTAAACACAAATATGATTGGCGGAAACCGTGTGCATACCTGGATGAGCCGTATTGAAACATTTACGTCAAGCAAAGCAAAAACCGCAGATGTAGATGACGAAAGCGTAAAAGCTAAAAACTATCAGGTAATGCAGGCAAAAGCCGCAATTGTGCACGGTGGTTTTACAGGTATGGGGCCGGGAAAATCTGCTTTGAAACAGATGCTTCCCCAGTCTGCGTCAGATTTTATTTTTGCCATTATTGTTGAAGAATACGGACTGCTGGGTGCAGGATTTTTAATTTCACTTTATATCATTATGATTGTAAGAATTGTAATGATTGCCAGCAAAATGCCCGCATTTTTCGGATCGTTGCTGGTGCTGAGCATCGGAGTGATGATTTTTGTGCAGTTGGCTGTGAATATTGCAGTTGCAGTCAATTTAATACCTGTCACCGGTCAGCCATTGCCGCTGATCAGCTACGGAGGAACTTCAATGTTGGTAACTTATATTCAGTTAGGACTGGTTTTAAGTGTAAGTTCCAGAATTCAGATTTATGATGAGGAAGGTATTGGCAAAAAACAGAGTGTTGCAGAAATTAATGATATAGCTTAATCCCCTAAATCCCCATAGGGGACTTTTAAAAAGATAAAAAAATATTGTGGAAGCAAAAATGAACATAGAATCAAACATCGCTCATCCCTTCGGGGGAAAGGGGGATTTTCGCGTTCTCATGAGTGGCGGCGGTACAGGAGGACATATCTTCCCGGCAATTGCTATTGCAGACGAAATCAAGAAAAGATTTCCTAATGCAGAATTTTTGTTCATCGGTGCCAACGGGAAGATGGAAATGGAAAAAGTTCCGCAGGCTGGCTACAAAATACTGGGTTTAAACATTGCCGGTTTCGACAGAGGAAATCTGCTCAAAAATATAGGATTGCCTTTCAAGCTTATTTCAAGTTTGATTAAAGCTAAAAAAATTATTAAAGAATTCAAACCTGATTTTGCGGTAGGAACAGGTGGTTTTGCAAGCGGGCCAGCTTTGTTTATGGCTGCGAAAATGGGAATTCCAACTTTCATACAGGAGCAGAATTCTTTTCCGGGGAAAACCAATACGGCAAACAGTAAGAAAGCGAAAGCAATATTTACAGCTTATCCGGGTATGGAGAAATTTTTTCACGGAACGAAAACTTTGTTTCTTGGAAATCCGGTTCGCCAAAATGTAATTTCAGACTTAACGGACTCTGAAACTGCAAAGGAAAAATTAGGTTTAGACAAAAATAAATTAACGATTCTTTCAGTAGGTGGTTCTCAGGGTTCACGAACTTTAAACAACGGCTGGAAAGATAATTTAGAAAACCTTAAAGAAAAAGGCTATCAGTTGATTTGGCAAACTGGGAAATTGGACTTTGCGGAGATAACTTCCAGCATCCAGCCTCCAGCTTCCATCCAAATTAAGGAGTTTATTTCCGATATGGCAACAGCCTATTCTGCCGCAGACGTAATCGTTTCCAGAGCAGGAGCAATTGCGATTTCAGAACTGGCGATGGCAAAAAAACCGGTGATTTTGGTTCCCTTACCAACTGCCGCAGAAGATCATCAGACCAAAAATGCGATGAATCTGGTTGAAAAAAACGCAGCAAGAATTGTAAAAGATTCAGAAATGAAAGAAAAATTCTGGAAAACTCTTTCAGAAATCTGCGAAAACGAAAATGTAAGAAAAGAAATGTCAGACAATCTGAAATATTTTGCCAAACCCAATGCGGCAAAAGAGATTGTGGATGAAATTTTTAAAATAATTAAGTAAAGAGATAAGGATGTCATGAGAAGAGATTTCAATTTCAAATCTCAAACTTCAAATCTCAAATTTAAAATAAAATGAACAATTTAGAAACATATCAGAATTTTTACTTCGTTGGAATCGGAGGTATTGGGATGAGTGCATTGGCGCGCTACTTCCATGCTTCGGGTAAGAATGTTTTGGGCTATGATAAAACCAACACAAAACTCACTCAGCAACTGATGAGCGAAGGAATTGATATTGTTTTTGAAGATGTTATTGATGATAAAATCACGTCACTTCAGAAAAAAAATACTTTGGTCATCTACACTCCCGCAATCAAAAAACTGGGGATTTTAGATTATTTTAATGAAAATGATTTTAACGTAAAAAAGAGAGCAAAAGTTTTAGGCCTAATTACCGAAAACACAGACTGCATCGCTGTTGCGGGAACACACGGAAAGACTACAACATCAACTTTGGTTTCGCATTTGTGCAAAGAAGCAGATTTGTCTTTCTCCTGTTTCTTAGGTGGAATTTCAGAGAATTTTAAATCAAATTTCCTGTTCAATGGAACAGAATTTTCTGTGGTAGAAGCCGACGAATACGACAGAAGTTTCCTCAACCTATCTCCGGATTGGGCAGTAATTACCTCTACAGATGCTGATCATCTGGATATTTACGGAGATAAAAATACGATTGAAGAAGGCTTCAGACAGTTTGCAGCTTTGGTTCCTGAAGACAAGCAGCTTTTTGTAAGAAAAGGAATTGAAATCGGAAGAGCGCATAAAACCTACGCCGTCAACGAAGTAGCTGATTATTACTCAGATAACCTCAGAATGGATTATGATAAAATCTATTTCGATTTTCATGCACCAGCAAATGATCGTCACTCTGAGCTCGTCGAAGAGTTCGTTTGGGACGTTCCGGGAATTCACAATGTAGAAAATGCAACGGTTGCGATTGCCATTCTGCACAATTTAGGAGTTGATTTTGAAACTTTAAAGAAAGCAATTGCCAATTTTAAAGGAATTAAAAGAAGATATACCAAGCATATTTTTCAGAGTGGTAAAATTTATATTGATGATTATGCGCACCATCCTACAGAGATCAATGCGGTGGTGGGTTCGATTAAAACTTTTTATCCAGATAAAAAGCTTTTGGTTGTTTTCCAGCCACACTTGTTCAGCAGAACGAGAGATTTTGCAGATGGATTTGCTGAGAGTTTAAGCAATTCTGAAGAACTTATTTTACTGGATATTTATCCCGCAAGAGAACTTCAGGAGAACTTTGAAGGAGTTACTTCAGATTGGCTTTTAGAAAAAGTGATTTTGGATAAAAAAGAAATTTCAGGTTTATCTGAAGCATTTAATAAGATAAAAGAAAAGAAGTTTGACATCTTACTCACTGTCGGTGCGGGAAATATAGATACGTTGTACGACCCGATTTGTGAATGGTTGAGTAGAAATTAAAATAAAAACAGTATGAAAGTCCCCTTTGGGGATTTAGGGGATTATGAAAAACAAATACAGAATTTTAAAAATTGCCGTCACAGTGATCATTCTTGGCTTCCTGCTGAGTTTCTCTTTGAAGAAATTCAGTGGTCAGAAGATTACTGATGAGAAAATTTCTGTAAAAATGAATGAGAAAACTCCGGTGTATTTTATTGACGAAAAAGATATCAAGCAGATTGTCATCAGGGAAAATCCTTCCGGCAAAGTGGGAGATTTAAATATTCCGGAGCTGGAAAAGAAGATCAATGCACTTCCGGCGGTAGACAGCGCCAATGTGTATTTGAATTTAAACGGAAAACTGCATCTGGATATCAAACAGAGAGTTCCGGTTTTCAGATTGAATAATGAAGGAAAAGATTTTTATGTAGACGAAAAAGGCAACGAGTTTCCGATTTCAAAAACCTATTCGCATCCGTGCATGCTTGTGACAGGAAATATTAAAAAAGATGAATACGAAAAGGTAGCTGAGCTTGTAAATAAAATTGATAAAGACGATTTCAGCAAAAAATATTTCATCGGAATTTCGAAACATAAAGACAGTTACTACCTGCTCACGAGTGAAGGGAATTACAAAGTGGAGATTGGCGATTTAGACCACATCGACTTTAAAGTGAAAGGTTTTAAAACTTTTGTAGAAAAATATCTCATATATCAGGATTCGCAGAAGTACAGTATGGTTTCGGTGAAGTATGACAATCAGATTGTAACCACTTTAAATCCTTACTTTGAAGAAAACGACAGTATTCTGAAAGCAGGTCATAAAGAATTAGCTAAAACACCAATCGCAGCCATAACTGCTAAAAAAGAGGTTACAAAAACAAAACCGGCAGAGAAAAAAACAGTTTCAGCAAAGCCAAAGGAAACGGCAAAGCCTAAATCACTTTCAAAACCGAAAGAGAAAAAGAAGACCCCGGAAAAGAAAACGGTTACAAAACCAAAAACTAAAACAAAGGTAAAAATAGAATAAAGAGAAGGTTTTTCCTTCTGAATTTAATTAAGTAATAAAATCAAATCGATATAACACAATGGAAAATCAAGAGTATTCAGTAGGTCTTGACATTGGGACAACAAAAATTGTCGCCATTGTAGGACGCAGGAATGCCCACGGGAAAATAGAAATTCTCGGCGTTGGGAAGGCCAAAAGTCTTGGTGTACACAAAGGGATTGTGAATAATATTTCACAAACCATTAATTCAATCAAAGCAGCTGTGGCAGAAGCACAGTCAAGCGCGGGAGTGCCTATCCGTAAAGTAACGGTGGGGATTGCGGGTAAACATATCCGTTCGCTTCAGCATTCAGATTATATTATGCGTGAACATCCAGACAAATTCATCACAGATGATGATATTGAAGCATTAAAAGATCAGGTAAAAAAACTGGTCATGCTTCCGGGAGAAGAAATTATCCACGTACTTCCTCAGGAGTACAAAGTAGATTCTGAAGGAGAAATTCAGGAGCCAATCGGGATGCACGGAAGCCGTCTTGAAGCCAAATTCCACGTTGTTGTTGGGCAAATGGGAAGCATCAGAAACATCGCAAGATGCGTTCGTGAGGCAGGCCTTGAAATGGAAGCGCTTACTTTGGAGCCTTTGGCATCTTCGGAGGCAGTTTTAACGAAAGAAGAAAAAGAAGCGGGTGTAGCCATTGTTGATATCGGTGGCGGAACTACAGATATTGCGATCTTCAAAGACAGCATTATCCGTCATACCTGCGTGATTCCTTACGGTGGCGGAATTATCACCGAAGACATCAAAGAAGGATGTTCAATTATTGAAAAACATGCAGAGCAACTGAAGGTAAAATTCGGTTCTGCAGTGCCTGAGCTTGAAAAAGACAGCACGTATGTAACAATTCCAGGACTTCACGGTAGACCGGATAAAGAAATTTCTCTTAAAACTTTAGCACAGATCATCAATGCAAGAGTTGAAGAGATTCTGGATTTAGTTAACACTGAGTTAAAAGCTTACGGCGCTTTCGACCAAAAGAAGAAATTAATCGCTGGAATCGTGCTTACGGGTGGTGGGTCAAACCTGAAACATCTTCGTCAGCTGGCCAATTATACCACAGGTTTTGACAGCAGAATTGGTTTTGCAAATGAATATGTAGCAAACGATAAAAATCAGTATCTTAAGGGACCGGAATTTGCAACCTCAATCGGGTTACTGATGGAAAGTTTAAAGATCAGAGATAAAAAATCCAATCTTCCCGAAGAGGAAATTTCAACCGAAGAACCTAAAGCAAAAGTGCAGAACGATACTGTCTCAGCTGCTGATAACGAAGCGAATATTGCTCATGTACAGCCAGAGCAGCCAACATATCTGCCGCCCTCCGAAATAGAACAGCCATCTGCAAAGAGACTGGCTAAGCCAACTTTCGGACAGTCTTTAATGGAAAAGGTAAAAAAATTCTTCGAAGAAGTAGAATAAAAAAATATAAATGATGAATGATAATCGGTCAGTGATTGTCAGCTATCAATAATCATTAATCAATTATCAATTATAAAAAAATATACTTATGGAAAATATAGGAACGCAGGGGTTTTCATTTGATTTGCCAAAAGGAAATTCTTCAATTATAAAAGTAATCGGTGTAGGTGGCGGCGGTAACAATGCCCTGAAGCACATGTACGAAAAAGGAATTCACGGGGTAGATTTCGTGATTTGCAATACAGATGCCCAGACTTTGGATAATAATCCTGTTGCCAACAAAGTTCAGTTGGGAACCACGATTACAGAAGGTCTTGGCGCCGGAGCAGATCCTGAAGTGGGAGAAAAATCTGCTATCGAAAGCATTGAAGACATCAAAGCAGCAATGGGGCAGAATACAAAAATGGTCTTCATCACTGCCGGAATGGGTGGTGGTACCGGAACCGGTGCTGCGCCTGTCATTGCAAAAGTGGCAAAAGACATGGGAATTCTTACTGTAGGAATCGTTACCGTGCCTTTCAGCTTTGAAGGTAAAAGAAGATTGGATCAGGCTGAATTGGGTCTTGAAAAATTAAGAAATAATGTTGATTCATTAATCGTCATCAACAATGATAAATTAAGACAGCAGTTCGGAAATTTAGGTTTCAAACAAGGTTTCTCAAAAGCCGATGAAGTGTTGACCAACGCTGCGAAAGGTATGGCAGAGGTTATTACCGGATATTTTGATGTAAACATTGACTTTAGAGATGCTAAATCTGTACTTCAGAATTCCGGTACAGCATTGATGTCTACTGGTATGGCTTCCGGCGAAAACAAAGCTGAAGAAGCCGTTAGAAAGGCATTAGATTCTCCATTATTGAATGACAACAAAATTACAGGCGCAAGAAATGTACTGTTGCTGATCAGAAGCGGTGTGGAAGAAGCTACGATGGACGAAATCGGGATCATCATGGATTACATCCAGAAAGAAGCCGGTCACACGGCAGATATTATTTTCGGAGTGGGAGCAGACGAAGAATTGGGCGATGCAGTGAGCGTCTTGGTAATCGCTACCGGTTTTTCTAATGACAACAAAAAGTTTTCCGGGCCTACAGAAAAAATCAGAATTGGTTTAAATGATGCTTTGGAAAATCCTAAAGCTTCGCCTTTTAAAACTAAAGAAGAAAGAGAAACACCCGCTGAAAATTCTTACGATTTCGGAGGTAAAAATCTTTTCAGATTAGATGATGAAGAGCAGGATTTACCGCAATTCAAATTGCTGTCTTCTGAAAAAAAAATGATTATTGAGGAGGAAGAAATTGAAACTGCAATCAAATTCTCTGACAGACAGGAAGATACGGAAGATAACTTCACACACACCTGGAAAAATGAAGAACCTGCACGTGATGAAAGCGTAAATCTTTTCACTTTCGAAGAAGATTCAAATGATTTGGAAACCCAGTCTTTCTCTTTTGATTTTGAAAACAAAAAAGAAGAGCCTAAACAGGATAGTTTCACAAATAGTTTTTCTCAGGAAAAACCTGTAGAATTTAATTTTACTGTAAATGAGCCCGTTTCTGAGCCTAAATATGATTTCGGACAGCCAAAAAATGAAGTGGAGACTTCTGCGGTCATCGAGAAAAGAGTGGAGGAAACCACCCATAAATTGGAAACTTTCTATCAGACAGCTGCTGAGCCAAAAACTGAAAGCCAGGCTGTGTTTGAGCAGAGAACCGAAGTAGAAACTACCATTCACGCAGAATCTGAGTTTTCTTTCATAAACAAACCTGCAGATCAGGAAAAAGTACTGGAAAGAAGAAACAAGCTGAAAGAATTCAATTCACGTTATCAGAGTTATGAAAAGCAGGATGATTTTGAAACAGTTCCGGCTTTTAAAAGAAAAAATATCTCAATCGACGGGAGCAATGCTTCAGACCAAAACATCCACAGTTTTATGTCTGAAAGCAACGAAGGTTCTGTACAGATCAGAGAAAACAGATTTTTAAATAAAGACGTAGATTAAATTGCGGTTAGCATTTGGCTTCTGGCGAATGGCACAAAACGTCAAATCTATAAGCCAATAGCTAACTGCTAATAGCTAAAAACATAAACTATGAGTTTAGAACTTACCATCAGCGAAGCGATAAAAGATGCTATGAGAGCGAAAGACCGAGTAGCTTTGGATTCTCTGAGAGCTGTAAAATCACAGATATTATTATTAAAAACCGAAGCTTTGGGTGCCGAAGTTTCTCCTGAGCAGGAAATTGCTATTCTTCAGAGAATGGTGAAGCAGCGTAAGGATTCTTATGACCAGTTCATGGCTCAGGGAAGAAACGATCTTGCAGAAGTGGAAGATGCTCAGATGAAAGTAATTGAGCAGTATTTGCCAAAACAGCTATCTGCCGATGAACTGGAAGCTGAAATAAAAGCCATCATCGCCGAAACAGGTGCCGAATCTGTGAAAGATTTAGGAAAAGTAATGGGAACAGCCTCAAAAAAACTCGCCGGAAAATCCGACGGAAAAAGTATTTCCGAAATGGCGAAGAAGCTGCTTTCGTAAGAGTTTCGGGTTTCGGGTTTGGAGTTTCGGGTTAAATCACGCAAACTTTATCCCGTAACGAGCATCTCGAACCTACACACGGATATTTAACCTTTGCATATCGATTTGATTAAAGAAGCCCGGAAATTTATTTTCGGGCTTCATTTTTTTTTGAAACTAAAATTCAAATGTAATAGTTAGAGGGAAGTTTATTATTTGAAATATAGTTTACGTGAATAAATAATCCTCAAGAATCAATTTTCTTTCATGTAAAATCGGTTTTAGAATCTGCTCAAATTTAACAAAAATTTATGAATAAACAAATTATTGTGAATATTTCTCAATATCGCTTTTCTAAAATCTGTAAATAGTTTTTATAAATCAATTAAAAAAGATAATTATTGTAAATTTGTGTCGAATTTAAAAATGAATTAAAATATGTATCCAACAGATTTAGTAATGCCGATGAAGGCAGAACTTACAGATAAAGGCTTTGAAAATTTAGACACACCGGAGGCGGTGGAAACTGCTTTGAAGCAATCAGGAACTACACTTTTGGTGATCAATTCTGTTTGTGGGTGTGCAGCGGGTGCAGCGAGACCGGGAGTTGTTTACTCTATCACTGGAGATAAAAAACCTGATCATTTAACAACAGTTTTCGCAGGCTACGACGTTGATGCTGTAGCTGAGGCTAGAAAACATCTGGCACCATTCCCTCCAAGCTCACCTTGCGTGGCACTTTTCAAAGACGGAGAATTGGTACACATGCTTGAAAGACACCACATCGAAGGAAATCCTGCGGGAGCCATCGCTGCCAATCTTCAGGCTGCTTACGACGAGTATTGTTAGTAATATTTTTTTTTAATAATCTCAAGACCGCCGTACTTTTTGTGCTGCGGTTTTTTTATAACTAAAAATTTCCCGCCATTCAATATTTGTTGTAATGGCAACGAAAGCACTTTTCAATACGGTTGTCAATCGGAGCCAGATACAGATTTTCATCAATCATCCATTAGATATCCAGAAACAGATTCTCATTTCGCAGCTTTTTATACAGAAGAAACGGATCAATAAAAAGTGAAGCTTCAAAATGATTTTTGAGCTGTCAGAATTTTAAAAATAGAGTTCCTGTGGTTTGTTACGAAGTTTTTGGCTATTTTTGAACTATGAATCTTGATCAGGTAAAACAGCCATTCACAGAACAGTTTCCGGGAGACTTCTCAGGAAATACAATGCAGCGACAGACACCAAAAATGCTTTTCGCTACCGTTGAACCGTCAGGTTTTGAAAATCCAAAGCTGATTCTGTTTAACCAAAAACTATCTTATGAAATCGGTCTCGGAGAATTTAATGAAAAATCTGATCTAAATTTTCTGGTCGGAACAGATTTGCCTCAAAATATAAAAACATACGCCACCGCTTACGCCGGACATCAATTCGGAAACTGGGCAGGGCAACTCGGGGACGGGCGCGCCATTTTGGCAGGTGAGATTACAAATGAACAAGGTCAAAAAAATGAAATCCAATGGAAAGGTGCGGGAGCGACGCCCTATTCAAGACACGCTGACGGAAGAGCTGTTTTGAGATCGTCCGTCCGGGAATATCTGATGAGTGAAGCTATGTTCCATTTGAAAGTTCCCACAACGAGAGCTTTAAGTTTGGCGTTATCGGGAGAAAATGTAGTCCGCGACATTATGTACAGCGGAAATCCTCAATATGAAAAAGGCGCAGTGGTCATCAGAACGGCTGAAAGCTTTTTGAGATTCGGGCATTTTGAACTTCTTGCGGCTCAAAAAGAAACGGATACTTTAAGAAAACTGCTTGATTTCACCATTGAAAATTATTTTACTGAAATAAAATCTGAAGGCGTACAGAAATATCAGGATTTTTTCACAACGGTTTGTACTAAAACAGCAGATTTGATGGTTGAATGGTACCGTGTAGGATTTGTACACGGTGTGATGAATACAGATAATATGTCGGTTTTAGGTTTAAGCATCGACTTTGGCCCATATTCAATGCTTGATGAATACGATTTGAATTTCACACCAAATACCACAGATTTGCCAGGAAGAAGATATGTGTTTGGAAAGCAGGGACAGATTGCACAGTGGAATCTCTGGCAACTCGCCAATTCACTCTTTCAGGTGATTCAAGATGAAAAATTTTTAGAGAAAACATTAAACGAATTTGGAACTTACTTCTGGACAAAACACGATGAAATGTTGTGCAGAAAATTCGGTTTTGAAAAACTGATTTCCGGTGATGATGACTTCTTTTCGGCTTGGCAAAGCTTGATGCAGGAACTTTCGTTAGATTACACGCTGTTTTTTAACCATATTGAAAGTTATTCCAGCCAGAAAATAAATACTGACCAGTTTCAAAAAATCTCTTACGGATCAAATAATGAAGAAAACATTGAAGAATTTAACGTTTTTTTATCTGAATACAAAGAAAGGTTGTCAAAAAACTCATTTTCTGCCGAAGAATCAAAAAAACTGATGAAGGAAAGCAATCCAAAATTCATCCTGCGAAATTACCTTTTATATCAGTGCATTGAGGAGCTTGAGGAAGGGAAAAGAGATTTGCTTGAAAAACTGGTTACCGCACTGGAAAATCCCTACGAAGAAAAGTTTCCTGAATTTTCTGTTAAACGTCCGGATGGTTTTGAAGGTGTCGCAGGCTGTTCGATGCTTTCGTGCAGTTCATAATTCAAATTTAAACATCCAAGACTTCGTTAAAGACTTTTGTAAATCCTATTTTTGCAGAAAATTATACTGAATGTCTATTAAATCAAAACTCATTCACTTTTTTAAAATGATTTTTCCTTCCACTTTTATGGAATTGGGAATTTTCATTTTTTTTCTCGCCGCTTACGGGATATTTGGAACTTTTTTAGCGCAGCATTACAAAATCGTCTTCGACAGCAGAATTCCGTGGGATGCGTATTTCAGTTTTGATAACAAAGCGATTGTGATGACGGGTGGAAGCTTTGAACGACATCCGCTTTCATGGTATTTCTTCAACTGGATCAGAGAATTTATTTTCCTTTTCACCAAAGGAAAAATGGGAATGGAATTCAGGCTTTTCCTGGTTTGGATCAGTAATTTCATCGTGAGTTTAAGCATCGTTCAGGTTTATAAATATTTAAAAAACATTGTTCAGACACCGCTTGTGGTCAATTTGCTTCTTGTTTTATTTTTCAGCCTTTTTTCGACCTGCATTCTTTTATCATTCACTCCTGAAACATATACTTACACATTGCTTTTGCTCACTGCATTCAATTATTATTCAGCCGTAAAACTCAAAAGAGACGGAAAAATCTCAGGACTTTCTTTGGTCTTGGGATCTGCAGTAGTGGGAGGTTTAACGGTGACAAACATTGTTAAAATTTTCATCCCTGTTTTATTTGAAAAAGACCTTTTTAACAACTGGAAAAAATTCGGATTTGCCGCGTTGAGAGTTGGGATTTCATGTGTGATTTTTATTTTGCTGTATTTAAACAGAATCAATTTTAAGTATGAAAATATTCTTTCAAAATCTGGTGAGCAGTATGAAAAGTTCTCGAATGTAAATTCCACTCCGGTTTGGGATATGATCTATTCTTACTTTTTTGGCGGAAACATTCTTTTCCCAAGCTTTTTTATCAGAGAAAAACACAATATGAAGGGTTTTTATTACAAAGCCCTGTTTATGGATGTTTACACTTCTGTTGTTCCGTATATTTTCATTGGATTATTACTTCTTTTAATATTTTGGAGCTATTTCAGAAATTTCAAAAACAAACTAGTACAGATTCTGATGATTTCTTTTGCGGTAGATATCCTGATTCACTGCATTTGCAGATTCGGATTGCACACTTCTTACATTTACGGTGGGCACTTTGTTTTTATCTATCCAATGCTTTTGGGATGGTTGTTTTTCGCATATAAAAATCAACCGAAAATGCTTTCATTTTTAGCAAGTTCCCTTATCATAATGATCATTTATTTAGGCTTCAATAATTTCTACCGGATGACAGAATTTTTCGATTTTGTAAACCGATATTATTAAAAAAAAACGTCTGCAATTTTACACTGGAGGCGTTTGTATTTTTGAGTAAAATTTTTCCTATTTGGCTTCAGAACAGAATATTCTGTACTGCACAGAAGATGCAGATTTAAAATATTCTTTCACTCTTGAAAGGTCTGCTGATGCACTTTGTTTAGAGAAATAACTTCCCGCCAAAATCTTATAATTTGGTCTTAAAGAGGCGTCGGTTTCCACCTTCAGATTAGGAAATCTTTTTCTGAAATAAGCCTTAACTTCATTGGCCTCTTCGTTAGATTTCACCGTTGTTATCAGAATTTTAAAACCTAAAATTCTTGGGTTTTTTGCACAGATTTCAGCTTTTGTAAGTTCACGGTTAGGAACGTAAATTTTGGCCGGTCTTTTCACTTCAGTTTCCGGATCTTCATAAGACTTACCGTACGAAGATTTCCCGCAACGCTCTTCCAGATTGCTTAAAGCCTCATTCACGCGGGAATCCATGGTTAAAACAAGCTCTGTTCCGGAGATTGTATCTTTCTTTACAACTTGCTGTGCATCAAGAGTGTTGATGCCGCAAATGGTAAGAATAGAAAATGTAGCAATAATTTTTTTCATTTAAAATCTTGTTTCCGCAAAGTTATAAATAATAAAAAACATAGCAAGCAAGGTTATTTAGAATAGTTACAAATTAAACTGAAATGACATTTTACCTTTTACAGCAGTCGTTAAAATCTTCTTAAAAATCATATTTTTGCGGAATTGATTACATATTCAATATTTACTAACATAAGATAATTTAAATGATTAGTTGGAGAAAGCATTATAAAAAAGGGCTGATTGCGATAGGTTTATTGCTATCAACAAGTGCTTCAATTTACGGGCAAGGCGATCCTAAAAACGGTGAAAAACTTTTTAAGGCAAACTGTACGGCATGTCATGCATTAGACAAGCAAGTTGTGGGACCTGCGCTGAAAGGTGTGGTAGACAGACTTAAAACTGAGCAGGGACTTGATACAGATTGGCTTCACAAGTGGATCAAAGACAACAAAGCACTCAGAGCTTCGGGCGATAAGTATGCGAATGAGGTTTTTGAAAAATTCAATAAGACTGAAATGCAGGTCTTTCCTAATCTTACAGATAAGGATATTGATGACATTTTAGCTTATACCACCAATCCTCCTGTTGAAGAGCCTAAGCCGACGGCCGCTGCCGGTACAGCTGCTGCTGACGGTACTTCTGCATCTGCTCCTGCAGACAAAAGCATTACCACAATCATGATTATTTCTCTTTTGGCAATTGCTGGACTTCTTGTCTGGATTTTGTTGAAGTTGAGACAGTTGGTAAAACTAGGTCAGTCTGACGAATTATCTGATTACAATCAGTCTAAAGTAAAATCTTTCAGCGAAATCTACGAAAAATACCACATGGTGGGTAAAGGACTTCTTGCAGTTCTTGCAATCCTTGCTGCTTACGGTGTCTGGAACTGGATTATGTGGATCGGGGTTTACAAAGGATATAAGCCAGAGCAACCGATTTATTTCTCTCACAAAATTCACGCTGGTGAACAGAAAATAGACTGTCAGCTTTGTCACTCAAGTGCAAAATACGGTAAGGTTTCTGAAATCCCTTCAATGAACGTTTGTATGAACTGTCACAGAACTATTTCTGAGTACAACAAAGATCATTACATGGAGCCAGGAAAAGACAAAGCATTCTACGACGGAGAAATCCAGAAAATTTATGCTGCAACCGGATGGGATCCTGCCACACAGCAATACACAGGAAAAACAACTCCTGTAGAATGGACGAGAATTCACAACATGCCGGATTTCGTTTACTTCAACCACGCACAGCACGTTGTAGCTGGTGAAAAAGCAATCATCAATTCTTTCAACAAGAAAAACCCAGATAATAAAATCGACGTTGTATGTAAAGCATGTCACGGTAAAATTGATACCATGAACGTAGTACAGATGGCTAACGACTTTACAATGGGATGGTGTATCGAGTGTCATAGAACTACAGAGATAGATATGACCAACGGTTATAATAAAGAATACTTCAAAAATCTACACGACAAGTTGAAAAAACAATATCCTCAGGATGGCGGTAAGATTACGGTAGATGCAATTGGAGGTCTTGAGTGTGGTAAATGTCATTATTAATAACTAAAAAATTAGAAGTATAAATGGCTTCAAATAAAATACAATTCAGAAGTATTCACGAACTTAAAGACCCTGCCTTAAACGGTAAGCTGGCTCTTAAAGAGTTCCAGGAAGAAATTCCGGTAGAAGATTTTCTAGACAAAGCTGAAACCAGCGATGCAAGTACTACAAGAAGAGATTTCTTAAAATTATTAGGTTTCTCTACTGCAGCAGTAACTTTGGCAGCCTGTGAAGCTCCGGTGATCAAAACAATCCCTTATGTAGTAAAGCCACACGATATTATTCCTGGGGTCCCTAATTACTACGCTTCAACTTATTTTGACGGTTTCGATTTCGCAAGTGTTTTAGTGAAAACCAGAGAGGGAAGACCGATCAAAATTGATCCAAACCCGGCAGCCGGTAATTTAGGTAAAACTAATGCCAGAGCTCAGGCAGCTGTACTTTCACTTTATGATAATGATAAAGTAAAGCAGCCAAAACTTGACGGTAAAGACGAAACTTTCGACAAAGTAGATGATTTCGTTATCAAAGGATTAAATGATGCTCAGGCGGCAGGTAAAAAAATTGTTCTTTTATCTCAGTCTTTTGCATCTCCTACATTCAAAAAATTATTTGCTGAATTTAAAGCAAAATATCCTACTGCAGAGCTGGTAACTTACGATGCCTTCCCTTACAGTGCATCTTTGGACGCTGCTCAAGAAGTATTCGGAACAAGAGCTTTACCAGTATATGATCTTACAGGTTCAGAACTGATAGTTGCTTTCCAGGCAGATTTCTTAGGAGACTTCAATGCTTCAGGGCTTGAAACCTCTTATGCTGCGGCAAGAACTCCGGGAGCAAACATGATGAGACACATCCAGGTTGAATCTAATATGTCTCTAACGGGTGCAAACGCAGATTCAAGATATAGACTTAAACCAAGTGCAGTAAACAAAACTTTGGTGGAAGTATACAACGCCATCGTGGGTGGAACTGCTCCGGCTGATAAAACTGCAGCAGAAATCGTAAAAGAACTTCAGGCTAAAGGAAGCAAAGCTGTAGTATTTGCAGACGGTTCTAAAGCGGCTCAGGTTTTAGCACACTTAATTAACCAGAAATTAGGTTCTGTTGCTTTCACTGGTAAAGCAAACTTCCTGAAAGAATTTGACAAAGCAAGATTTGAAGAATTTTTAGGATGGGTAAACGGTGGACAGGTAGGTGTCTTAATCACCAACAATGTAGACCCGGTTTATTCTTACCACAAAGGTGAGGATTTCAAAAAGTCTTTGGCAAAAGTACCTTGTATAGTTGCTGTTGCTGATAAGAAAAACGAAATGTATAAAGCAGCAAAAGCTGTAATTCCTGTGGCCAACTGGCTGGAATCTTGGGGTGATATAGAACCTCAGACAGGTGTTTATACATTAATGCAGCCAACAATCCAGAAAATTTATAAATCAAGACAGATCGAAGAATCTTTATTGGTTTGGAAGAATGGAAAAAACAATGCTGCCAATAACTATTACGATTATTTAAAGGCAAATGCAGGTTCTCTTTTAGGAGCAACTTCATTTAACAAAGCTCTTTATAACGGTTTCGTAGCTTCAAATAATGCAACAATGCTTACTTACGCTGGCGGAAACGCGGCTCAGGCCCTTGCAGAACTAGGAAACTTCAAACCTGCTGATTTAGAATTGGTATTGTACACCAAAACTGCAATGGGAGATGGAACTCAGGCAAACAACCCATGGTTGCAGGAATTACCGGATCCTATCACAAGAATGTCTTGGGATAACTATCTTACTATTTCTCCTAAGGATGCTGACAAGTTTGAGATCAAAAACGATCTTAATGCAAGAATGCAGTTAGATGGATCTTTAGTCAATCTTACCGTAAACGGAGTAAAATTAGAAAATGTTCCTGTATTTGTACAGCCGGGTCAGGCAGAAGGATCAGTAGGTCTTGCGCTTGGATACGGAAAGAAAAACTCCGGAGCAACTGCTGATACAGGAGTAAACGCTTACCCTTTATTTGACGGTTCGAACCTTGTGCTTTCAGGCGTAAAAATTGAAAAGACAGGAGAAGATCACGAGTTTGCAGGTGTTCAGCTTCAAAATACTTTAATGGGTCGTTACGAAATCGCGAAGGAAGTTCCTTTGGCAGAATTCATTAATGTACCTTTCGACGACGAGCACAAAGGATGGAATAAGCCTTTGGAATATCATACCATCAGCGGAGCACTTCCTGCAGGTAAAATTGACCTTTGGGATGCTTTCGACGATACAGACGGACCTCACTTCAACTTATCCGTTGACTTGAACTCATGTACAGGTTGTGGCGCGTGTATCATCGCATGTCAGGCAGAAAACAACGTACCTGTTGTTGGTAAAGAAGAGATTAGAATGTCAAGAGATATGTACTGGTTGAGAATTGACCGTTACTATTCTTCAAAAGACACTCTAACTGTATATGACGGTTTGGCACAGGACAAAGCAGTTCCTGAGCTTTACGGAAGCAAAATTTTAGGTATCGAAGGATCTTTAGAAAATCCTGCAGAAAATCCTGACGTAATCTTCCAGCCGGTAATGTGTCAGCACTGTAACCACGCTCCTTGTGAAACTGTTTGTCCGGTAGCGGCGACTTCACACAGTAAGCAGGGGCAGAACCACATGGCTTACAACAGATGTATTGGTACAAGATACTGTGCAAACAACTGTCCTTACAAAGTAAGACGTTTCAACTGGTTTACTTATAACTTAAATGACCGTTTTGATTTTAATCAGAATAACGATTTAGGAAGAATGGTGTTGAACCCTGATGTTGTGGTAAGAACGAGAGGGGTTATGGAGAAATGTTCATTATGTATCCAGAAAACTCAGGCAACTATCCTCAATGCTAAGAAAGAAAACAGAAAAGTTACAGATAATGAATTCCAGGATTCAGTAGCTTGTGCTGGCGCTTGTGCTACAGGATCACTGTTATTCGGAGATATGAACGATAAAGAGTCTAAAGTTAGAAAACTGTATTCTAGCAACAGAAGATATCATTTACTTGAAGAGATCGGAACAAAACCAAATGTGTTCTATCACGCTAAAGTAAGAAACAGAGTATAAAATAAAGTTTAAATAATAAATAGGTAAAAAATGTCAGGACATTACGAAGCTCCGATAAGAGAACCTCTAATTATTGGTCACAAAACTTATCACGATATCACTGAAGATATTGCAAGACCTATAGAAGAAAGAGCAGGAAAATTATGGTGGGTATCACTGTATGCAGCCTTAGTTCTATTCATCTACGGATTTGGCTGTATCGCATACACTATCGGAACAGGTATTGGATCATGGGGGCTTAACAGAACTATTAACTGGGGTTGGGATATTACCAACTTCGTATGGTGGGTAGGTATTGGTCACGCCGGTACGCTGATCTCAGCAGTATTATTATTATTTAGACAGAGATGGAGAATGTCTGTAAACAGATCTGCAGAGGCGATGACGATCTTTGCGGTTGTACAGGCAGCTTTGTTCCCGGTAATTCACATGGGTAGAGTTTGGGTAGGATACTGGGTTTTCCCTCTTCCTAACCAGTTTGGTACACTTTGGACCAATTTCAACTCACCTCTGTTCTGGGACGTATTTGCAATCTCTACTTATTTCTCAGTATCTACGGTATTCTGGTTTATAGGTTTGATTCCTGACTTTGCAATGATCAGAGACAGAGCAAAAACGCCTTGGACTAAAAAAATCTATACATTACTGTCTTTCGGATGGGGTGGAAAAGCAAAACACTGGCAGAGATTTGAAGAGGTATCTTTGGTTCTTGCAGGTTTGGCAACTCCACTTGTATTCTCAGTACACACGACGGTATCTTTTGACTTCGCAACTTCAGTTATTAAAGGATGGCACTCTACGATCTATCCTCCTTACTTTGTTGCGGGTGCTATCTTCTCAGGATTTGCAATGGTACAGACGCTTTTGTTAATCGCAAGAAAAGTATGTCACCTTGAAGACTACATCACAATGTATCATATCGAAATTATGAACATCGTAATCGTATTGACAGGTGGTATGGTAACTGTAGCTTATGCAACTGAATATTTCATCGGATGGTATTCTGGTTCAAGATATGAAGACTTTACTTATCTTTCTCCGGGTGCTGCAGTAGGACCTTACTGGTGGGCATTCTGGGCATTGATTATCTGTAACCTTGTTGTTCCTGCATTATTCTGGTTCAAGAGAGTGAGAACAAACATTATTGCTACATTTATTATTGCTTTAATTATCAACATCGGTATGTGGTTTGAGCGTTTTGACATCATTGTAATCAACCTTTCGAGAGATTACCTTCCAGGATCTTGGACGATGTTTAAACCAACCATCATTGACGTTGGAGTATATTTGGGAACAATCGGATTCTTCTCTGTATTATTCTTACTATATGCTAGAACATTCCCTGTAATTGCACAGGCTGAATTGAAGAGTATCTTAAAAATTTCAGGTGAAACCTATAAAGTAAAAGAAGGAGATGAGCACCACTAAAATTGTATACGGACTTTATGCTGATGACGACGATTTAATGAACGGCGTTAAAGCATTCAACGATAAAGGGATCTCTATAAACGAAGTTTATACTCCTTTCCCGGTTCACGGCCTTGATAAAGCTTTAGGATTGAAGAAAACAAGAATTTCTGATGCCGCATTTATCTTCGCTCTTTATGGTGTGACCATTGGTATTACTTTATCATGGTACATTATGAACCACGACTGGCCACAGAATATTGGAGGTAAGCCGGCTTTCAGCTGGGTAAATAACTTCCCTGCTTTCATTGACCCAATGTTTGAACTGATGGTTTTCTGTACCGCTCACTTGATGTCATTAACTTTCTTTGTTAGAAACAAAATGTATCTTGGAGCTCCGGCACAGAATCCGGATCCGAGAACTACTGATGATAAATTCTTAATGGAATTTGTAACTGATGATGTAGAATCTGTAAAGCAGCTTCTTATTGAAACCGGTGTAGAAGAGATAACTGTAAAAGATGCGTAAGATGAAGAATAATATTTTAAAAATTACAGCCTTTTTAGGTCTTTCAGCAGTATTGTTTACTTCTTGCGGACCAAAAGAAAATACACCTTTGGTATATTTCCCGGATATGTATTTTCCTGTAGCTTATGACCCCTTGATGAAAGCTCAGGATGCATATTCAGATCATGAAAATGAAATTCCTGCTTTTGTAAGAAACAACGGCGCTACAGGTCTTGGCCCGGTAGAAGGTTCAGTGGCTCAGAATAAAGACGGCGTTTTTGCCGAAGATAAACTTCCAAAAAATCCTGAACAGTACAACGCTGGTTATGATGCTGCTAAAACAGTGACCACATCTCCTTTAAATCCTGCGAATGCTGATAAAGATATTGAAAGAGGTAAATTCTTGTTTGAACGTACGTGTTCTGCATGTCACGGTATTGGTGGAGACGGGCAGGGGCCAATTGTTCAGAGCGGCGCTTATTCGGGTGTGCCAAATTATGCAGACAGAGAAATCACTGTAGGATCTGTGCATTATGTATTAACAAACGGTAGAAATGCCATGGGTTCTTATGCCGGACAGCTTAGCGCTGGCGACAGATGGAGAGTGGCAATGTATGTGATGAATGCTTTCAAAAAAGGAGCACCGGCACCTGCAGCAGCTCCCGCGGCTACTCCAGCTGCACCGGCAGCAGCAGCGACTACTCAATCTACTGAAACTAAAAAATAAGAAAAGAAATGTATAGTTTTTCACCAAAATTAAAATCAACTTCTCTCATACTTCTTGTTGTAGGTTTGGTTCTTTTCATAGCCGGTTATTTTTTGAATAGCGGTTTATCTACTGAAAAAATTCAGCACATGATGCATGAAGTACACTCTTCAGGTCATGATGCGCCTACACACTCAAGTGAGATGATAGGCTCTCAAGATGAAGATTCTCATCTAAAGCATGCAACAATGCAGATTCACAATTCACCATTGGCATCTATCCATTTTGTAGCTGTATTTTTCTTCGGAATCAGTGCTGCAGTATTGTTTTTCTATTGTATTCAGCACGCAGCTCATGCAGGATGGCCAATTATCATCACAAGAGTAATGGAAGCTATCGCTTCATACATTCCTTACGGTGGAGCAATATTAATTATCATCATGATTCTTAATATTACACATCAGGGACATTTGTTCCACTGGATGGATCCGGAATTAACAGATCCTACATCAGCACACTTTGATGTGATCCTGTTTGAAAAGAAAATTTTCCTTAATATTCCTTTCTACGCAATCAGAACATTTATCTACGTTTGTGGAGCATCATTCTTTGCCTGGAAACTGAAATCTCAGTCTAAAAAAGTAGATGATACAAAATCTTTAGTGGAGTATCAGTTCCTTTACAGATGGGCTGTTGGTTACATTGCATTCTTCGGATTTGCTTCTGCAGCATGGGCTTGGGACTGGTTGATGTCTATTGACCCTCACTGGTATTCTACAATGTACATCTGGTATTCAATGGTAAGCTGTCTTTCAAGTGGTGTAGCGGTTATTATTTTATTAAGTGTTTATCTTAAGAAAAATGGTTTCCTTCCACAGTTTAATGACAATCACTTACACGATTTAGGAGTTTTCCTATTCGCTACAAGTTTACTTTGGACGTATACTTGGTTTGCACAGTTTATGTTGTACTGGTACGCAAACATTCCGGAAGAGGTAAATTATTTCTTCGGAAGATTCCAGCACTATTCACCTACTTTCTTACCGATGTTGGTATTCAACTTCCTTTTACCTTTATTGGTATTGGTAAGCAGCAGCATCAAGAGAAATTACAAAGTGGTAACTATTATGGCTTGTATCGTAATCTTCGGTCACCTTTTAGATTACTTCAACATGGTAATGCCGGGAACAGTGGGTCCTTTCTGGAAGACACCTGAACTGCTTTTATTAGTAGCCGGAGCGGTATTATTTGTAGTTGGATTATTTATGTTTACAGTGCTTTCAGCATTATCTAAACTGAAACTGATTCCTACAGGTAACCCTTATCTACACGAATCTGAAATTTACGAATATCCTTTCTAAGGTTTCGTTACAGAATATATTTAAAAAGACTGGTCTTCGGATCAGTCTTTTTTTGCTTTTTTGGATGAAGATTGCAGGTTATCTGTCACTCAGATTTAAAAATTATTTGTGTTTTCCTGGCAGAAAATAAATTTTCCGTAACAAAAGGTAAATGGAGAGCACTTATCAAATAATTCTAAACTCAAGACAACTATTCCGGATTTTCTTCGTCTTTATTGTAAATATTTAAACCCAATAAACTATGAATTTCAAAATTAAAACTTCCTTTCTGCTGCTTTTTGTACTGAATTTTTTCTTTGCACAAACTATCACTTTCGTTTCTGAGAGAAGCGGGCAACCACTTACCAAAGTTTCTGTTTTCGGCAAAGACGGAAATATTTTAGGATTCTCGGATATTGATGGTAAAATCGATCGATCTGCCTTAAAGCCGGAGCAGGAAAAATTTAAAATTATTCATGAAAATTTGGTACTTGCAGAGCTCTCTTATGCAGAAATCAATAAAGATATTGTAAAACTGAATGATAAAGTAAGAGAAATAGAAGCTGTTGTAATTAAGAAATCAAAACCAGCGAAATATCTTTTCATTAGAGGAAATTTTAATAGCTATGTTGTGGTTAATAATAAATTAAATTGTTACGTAGATGGTGTTGCTACTTATATTTTTGATAACAAGACTAAAAAAGTTAAGAGTACTAATATTGAGCAGTATCGTATTTTTTGGTTAGAAAGTGCCGAGAACGAATTTAGAAAAATGGGTTCGTGGGATTATAGCTCTTCTTTAGAACTTCCAAAATTAAAAGATGTTGGTAATATTTATGATTATAAATCTAAAAAGGCTAAAATAAAGGAACTGAAAAGCGCTGCAAAAGATCAAATGGAAATAACAGGTGAAGCACTTCAGAACAAAGAATTTAGCATTTTGGGTATTCGTCTGTTTGATATTAAGACAATTCTGAATGTTTCTTACGAGAAAGATTCTAAAAAGACATTAAGGGACTTTATTGAGAGTAATGAAATAGGTTTTATGAAGCTAAAACATAAAACAGAAGAAAATTATAATCAAGTTGTTGTTTATAGAAACTTTAATGCAGCAGAAATTGATTTCAGTAATTCAAAGGATGTCCCTAAAGTGAAATATGACAAAACCAAAAGCAATTACGCCACAAAATACTGGGAAGACCCATCTTTCCCAAATATGCAGACCGTGTTCAGTTCTTTTTTTAAAGATGATCTGAAAGAAAAACAAAACGTAAAATAAAAAAACAATACATATAAAAGGTTTTATTAAATTTGCAACAAACCACTGTTTTATAAAACTGCTGTGACTTGGAAATACAGACACCAATAAAATACAGCGATTGCATAACTTGTCCCGATTATTAGGGATAGCCAAAAAAAATAAATACCTACGTATGAAAAAGGTTAGATTCTTTTTACTTATTGCCGGTCTTGCACTGTTTACAGCCTGTAAGAAAGACCACGTAGACGCAAGTTCCACACAGTCTTTGCAGTCGAGCATTAATGATATGACCTCGAGTCTGAATACGCTTCAGCAAGTCAAATTCAATGAGGCTTTATATGTACTGAAAACTTTCGGTGTAGAAGCCGATGGCGATATCAACGAACTCAAAGCTTTAGGCAAACTGATTGACGGGAAAAAAGTTCCGGAAATTCTGGCACTTGCCGATCAGGTAGCCCAGAAAAACAGCATGGATTGGTCAAGCACCGCTCCGCCATCACTTGGTAATCTGGAAATTTTCGGAGATTTGAATGCAAAAGAGGTAGATTCTAACGATGTGCGTGCAGCATCTGTCAATCTTATCACAAAATATTCGGGAGATACAGGCAGCGGGCCTACTGCAGTACAGATTATCCCAAGATTAACAGACGCTTCGGGAAATCCTGTTTCTTTCAGTGGTGCAACTTTGGAGGCTACTTTAGAGGTTTTCAACAATGGTGTAAAATTATCCACAGCAAAAAATATAATGCTGGATAATAATTTTAAAGGGTTTTATCTGAAATTTTCATCGCTTTCGGCGGAGAGAGTAACAGATGGTAAAATTGATATCACAGTTTCTGTAAAAACGTCAGCAAAAACTTTGAAAATGACAAAGATTGGTTTAGACGTCAATCCATCTGCATTAAGAATGCCTGCACCGCCAATAGTAGATTCTACGCAAATTACAGAACCTACTTTCCCGGATGCAACAACACCTGCAGGAACACCAACAGATCCGGCTGCAACTGTGCCAACAGCTCCAAAATCGCCATCTGCAGATCCGAAAGCTACAGTAAGCAAATTTCTGAATAACGTAAGTTCTCAAAACTTAAAGGCAGCTTTTGACGCTTCAAGCAACCCAAGCTGGGGAAGCTACGATTCATTTTCTGATGCAACTTCCGGTTTCGGAGCAGTGAAAAATGTTTCAGTGAAAAATATCAGCACCAATGCATCAACACCGAATTCAGCAAGCGTAAACGCAACCTACGATGTTACCGATAAAAGCGGAAAAACAACAGCATTAAAAGTAACATTCGGACTTAAAAACGTAAATGGAGACTGGAAAATTTCAAGCTATAAAATCAATCCTTAGCGGGTTCCGGCAGAAGGCTTTTGGTTTAAAAAAAGAACATTAACAGGTTATTAAAATTAAAAATCAATAATACTCGTAAAGTATTTTGTAAATCATTCAGAAACAATTAAATTTGCAGTTCAATTTTTTAAGAATTTATGGCAAAATTGGGAAAGAATGCTCCAAACGAGCAGGAAGGTAAAGAAACAGTGGAATTTTTTAAAGACCTCGACAGAGAAGCTTTAAACACAGAAAGATTCCTTGAAAAATATGCAAAACCTTTAGGTATTGCCTTTGGTGTAATCGTTTTGGGAGTTTTAGGGTTTTTCGGATACCAGCAGTTTGTGGTGGCTCCAAAAAATGCTGAAGCAGTAAAAACCTATCTTACAGCACAGAAAAACCTTGTAGAAGGCAAAGAAAAAGAAGCATTAGGCGGAAAATCTGCAGCTAATCCAGGGTTTTTAGGAACTTTTAATGAGTATTCTTCTACCAAAGTGGGTAAACTCGCTGGTTACAATGCGGCTCTTTTAAAATTCAAAGAAGGAAAATTTCAGGAAGCTTACGATCTGATGGATAAATTTTCTTCAGACAACAAAACTTTAGAGGCAATGAAATATGGTGTAATGGCAGATGCTCAGTCTGGTCTTAACAAAAACACTGAAGCTTTGAGTCTTTTAGACAAAGCGGTTTCTGCATCGGATGATCCTTACACAACATATTATTTTACAAGAAAAGCAGGTATTTTGGCTTTAGGTTTAAAGAAAAATGCAGAAGCTAAAAAATATTTTACTACAATTGACGAAAAATATCAGGATTACGACAACGGAATGTCTGATTCTTACATTGAAATGTCTAAATATTTAAACTAAAAACATGGCAACAGTTAATCTTTCAGATTACAAGCCACTTCATATATCCAATGCCGAAGATTTTTCTATCGGCATTGTTTTTTCTGAGTGGAATGACTTTGTAACCTACAATCTCCGTGATGCAGCACTTGAAATTCTTGAGAAAGAGGGTGTAAAAAAAGAAAACATCAGACTTTTTTCGGTTCCGGGAGCTTTTGAATTAAATTATGCGAGCATGCAACTTTGCAAAGAACGCAAGTTTGATGCGGTAATTTCTATAGGATGCGTTATCCGTGGGGAAACGCCACATTTTGATTTTGTGTGTGACGCCGTAGCTCAGGGAATTAAAGACTGTAATATTTTAACCGATACACCAACTATTTTCTGCGTTCTTACAGACGACACCAAAGAACAGTCAATCGCAAGAAGTGGTGGCGACCTTGGAAATAAAGGCGTTGAAGCGGCGGTAACGGCTTTAAGAATGATTGATTTTAAGAAAAATCTTTCAGATAAAAAAGGAAATATCGGTTTTGGAAATTAATTCCTAAATCTTTAAAAATAACAAAGGAGCTTTTTTTACAGCTCCTTTTCTTTTATATACAGTTTATTCTGATCAATCAAATGAGGCACAAACCTGCTTTGATTATTCGTAATTAAATTGACACTTTCTCTTATGCCGATTCCGGCTGCTTCCTGACCAATGACCCAGCTTCCGATGACAGGATGATTTCCGTCGAAATTAGGAAGGTCAAACAACTGTTGATAGATGAAACCGTTTTTGGCATAATCGCCCTCGTTTTTCTCCAGCAGAACACTATTTTTGTGAATACTTACATTGGCTCCTTCCCTTGAATAGATTGGTTTTTTTACGAAACTCGTCAGCATTCTCTGTTCAAAATAAGACTCCAAAAGATAGGAATGATTTGGGTACATTTCCCATAAAACCGGTAAAATCGCTTTTGAAGAAAGAAGTATTTTCCAAGACGGCTCTATCCATTGAGATCTGAAATTGTTTTTAACCAGTTTTTCGCCAAAACCGTCATCCAGAATCCATTCGTAAGGATAAAGCTTGAAAATATATTCCATTACACTTCTGTCAGCCGCAATAAATTCGCCCGCATCCTCTGCCCAGCCAATATCCTGAACGGGGATAAATTCTGTTTCGAAACCAGCCTGTGTTGCGCAGTCGCGTAGGTATTCCACATTGGTAACGTCTTCAATATTCGTAAGGGAAGCAAAATAAATATAATGCGGATCCATATACTTTTTAAGATACTTCCAGTAATCCACCAGTTTTTCATGAATGGAATTAAACTGATCTTTTCCCGGAAACATTTCCTGCAACCAGTACCACTGAATAACAGAGCCTTCGTAGAGAGAAGTCGGCGTATCGGCATTGAACTCAAGAAGTTTTAAATTTTTCCCGTCAAAACCAAAATCGAACCTTCCGTAAATAGAAGGATGATCTTCTTCCCAGCTCGTCACGATATATTTTCTGAAATATTCAGGAATATTAAACCTGTCCCAAAGATTTTTATCAATCACATAATCTACAGCTTCCAGACACATCTGCCACAATTCTGCAGTTGCCCTTTCGATGGTGTTCACTTCATCCATGGAAAGTTCGTAGTAATGACTTTCGTCCCAGTACAAATCTTCCATAGAATGATAGCCAAAACCTAAATTTTCAAGCTTGTGTTCCCAGTTTTTCCTGAAGGGTGATGCAATTCTTTTCATTTTTAAATTCTAAGATGATGCCCTGAAACCGCTTCTGCCCATTCCGCCTCTTACAACATTTCCTTTGTAAGTGCTTCTCCCGATATTCGATTTTGAACTGATGGCATCGCTGTAGTATCCTGTTCTTTGAAAAGCGCCATTACTGTAAGCGCCATACGGTCTGAAAGCATGATACAGCAAAAGTCCCGTCATAAAACCATGCGACCGTGAATAAGAAGCCGTGGAATCTGAACGCATATACACCTTCTTCTCGTTTTGTCCGTGCACCTTTGACGGCTCCTGAGAACAGGCAGCCAGAATTCCTGTCACGAAAAGCAACTTTATAGATTTCGATTTTTTCATTACTGTACCGTGATATAAAATTCGTAATCTTTCTTCACTTTGGTATTGTGCTCATTTCCGTTGGCATCCTCCACCATTTGCAGAGAATCGCCCAAAGCAGGAATTGTATCTCTTTTGATAATTTCTTTGAAAAGTTTATTGTCTTTCCAGATTTTATGTTTGGTAATCAAAACATCTGCAGAATCAATGTGCTGTACAGAAAGTTCTGTTTCTACAGCTGCTTTTTTGTCTACACTTTGTACCTCATCCTCCTTTTCTGATGTTTCATTACAGGAAATTACTCCCATTAAACCAAAAAACAGAAGGCAGAATTTAAATTTTCTCACTTTAGGCATAATTTTTCTACAAAAATATTATTTAAAATTTTAAATTTACCTAAAAAATAACAGATATGAAATGGACGAACGACAGAAGTGATAATGTAGATGACAGAAGAGGCCTGGGCGGCGGCGGAATGGCCGTGGGTGGAGGTTTGGGAACCATCATTATTGCGGCAATTGTTTTCTTTCTGGGAGGCGATCCTTCTGCGATTCTTTCTTCGGGAGGCGGATCTCCTCAGCAAACTGAGCAAAGAGAACTTACAAAAGAAGAACTTAACGTAAGGAGCTTCATTCAGATGATTACCAAAGAGAACGAGCAAACCTGGACGGAAATTTTCGCCGAAAACAATATGCAGTATAAACCTGCAAAAGTAGTGCTGTTTGAGAGTGCAACTTCATCCGGCTGTGGAACGGCACAGGCTGCCATGGGACCTTTTTACTGCCCAGCAGACCAGTCGGTTTATATGGATATGAGTTTCTTTAAAGAACTTCAGTCAAAATTCGGAGCCAGGGTTACAGAATTTACCATTGCCTACGTTATGGCTCACGAAATGGGACACCACGTACAAAATCTTTTGGGAGTTTTAAATGAAACCCATAATGCCAGACAAAGCGGTAAATATTCTGAATCTGACCTCAACAGAATGTCTGTAGCCACAGAACTTCAGGCAGATTTCTATGCCGGTCTCTGGGCAAGATATTCTAATGAGAGAGAAAGTTTCTTAGAACCGGGCGATCTGGAATCAGCCGTGGAAGCCGCAGAAGCGGTGGGTGATGATAATATCCAGAAAAGATCTCAGGGATATGTGAATCAGGAGAGCTTTACACATGGTTCATCTGCACAGCGTAAAGAATGGTTTATGAAAGGTTACAATTCCGGAGACATCAGACAGGGAAACACTTTCCAGCAAGTAAGATAACTTTTAGAACTTTGATTAAATAATAACCTGTGGAATTTTATGTTCTGCAGGTTTTTTATGTTTAATTTTTAAATCTTATTTCAGCTCAGAAAATTTATCATCCAGTTTTTTAATATCTTTTCTTAGTTCCGAAAACATCATCTGAATATTTTTTGAGTCGCCGGAAAAAGGCTCAAACTCCTCAGGAAATATCCCCGACGCATATTGCCAAATCTCCACAATTTCATCAAACGGAATATCATAAGCTTCATAGAAAGCATTGTCTGCACACACTGATAATGATGTTTCATTTTTAGTCTTAAACCTTTTGTAAGTAATTCCATTGTTAAGCGTCACAAAAACATAGCTTCGGTCAGATTTTAAATCTTCTAAATTTTCCACATACTTTCCGATAATGTAAGAACCATCTCTGAAAGGAGGCATAGAATCCCCGTCTGCAGGAAAAGCCCTGTACTTTCCGTTAGTAAGAAACGGTAAGGAAATCCTTTGCAGACTTTCAATATATTCAGGATCGCTGTATCCGTTCAGATAGCCCATTGAAGCCTTTTGAGGAATAATTTCAATGCTGCCGTTTCCTATTTTATCCACCACCACCGGAAGCACGATACGGTTGTCGGGAAGTTTCAGCATTTCTTCCAAAGGATATTTTCGGATATCTACAGTAAGCAACAGATCAATACTGATGTGAAAGTATTTTGAAATTTTAATTAAAACCTCATACGGCGGCTCAGAACGACCGTCTTCGTAAGAAACATACCGCGATCTGGTAATAATTAATGTTTCTGCCAACTCCTGTTGGGTTATCATTTTTTTACCTCTCAAAACCCTGATGTTATCTGAAAAAATTGACATTGTTATAATTTGTAACAACAAATATACGCTTTTTGTTTAAAAACGTAACTAATTTTACGCCATGAATCGTGCAATTGTACATATGGATATGGATACGTTTTTCGTGTCATGCGAAAGATTGGGCAACTCCAAGCTCGACGGAATTCCTTTGATTATCGGAGGTGGCGACCGTGGCGTTGTTGCCTCCTGCTCTTATGAAGCCAGAAAATTTGGTGTACGCTCTGCAATGCCGATCCGCATGGCTCTGAGACTTTGCCCCAATGCGAAGATTATTAAAGGAGATTATGAACTGTACTCAAATCTATCGCATAAGGTTACGGAAATTATTCAGGAAAGAGTTCCCGTCATGGAAAAAGCAAGTATTGATGAATTTTATCTTGATCTCTCTGGGATGGATAAATTCTACGGCTGCTACCAATGGACTAAAGAAATTGCAGAAGCAGTCAACAAAGAAGCCGGGCTTCCCATCAGTTTTGCCCTTTCAACCAATAAAACTGTGTCTAAAATAGGAACCGGAGAATCTAAACCCGTCGGAAGACTGGAGATTAAAGAAATGGAAGTGAAATCTTTTTTAAATCCTCTTTCGGTAAAGAAAATCCCAATGGTCGGCGATAAAACATTTCAGCTTTTGTCACGAATTGGCATCCGGACCATTCATACCTTGTCAGAAATGCCCGTTTTAGTCCTCCAGCAAATGATTGGGAAAAACGGAAAAGAACTTTGGAAAAAAGCCAATGGTATTGATGAAAATCCCGTGGTTCCTTACTCTGAAAGGAAATCTGTTTCCACAGAAAGAACTTTTGCAACAGATACAATTGATGTAGCAGAACTTAAGAGAATCCTCAGCGGAATGGCAGAAAAACTCGCATTTCAGCTCAGACAGGAAAAATGGATCACCTCAACGGTGATGGTAAAAATCCGTTATGCCAATTTTGATACAGAAACCAAGCAGATGCGCGTGGCCTACACCTCTGCAGATCATACTTTATCGCGGGTTGCGCTGGAACTTTTCAACAAACTCTACATGCGGAGAATGAGAATTCGCCTTATCGGATTACGGTTTACAGATCTCGTTCACGGAAATCATCAGATGAATCTTTTTGAAGACACCGAAGAGCAGATGAATCTTTATCAATCAATGGATTATATCAAAAACCGTTTCGGGGCTGATGCCGTGGGCAGAGCATCCGGTTTCGACTTTGGAAAATAATTAAATTTAAAAAAATGTTTCTCAACTGTCATTCTTATCACAGCCTGCGCTACGGAACTTTGTCAATTTCAGAATTGGTAAGGCAAGCGGATGATTTGGGAATTAAAGAGCTGGTGATCACGGATATTAATACCGTTACAGCCATTTATGATTTCAAAAAAGAATGCGAGAAAGTAGGGATAAAACCCATTGCCGGAATTGAAGTAAGAAAAGAGAACAGACTTTTGTACATCGCCATCGCCAAAGAATTCAGCGGGATTGGAGAAGTAAATAAAATGCTGACCGCTCATAATTGTTACGGCGTTGAACTTTCTGAAACAGCTCCGGAATTTAATCACGTTTTTGTCATTTATCCATTAAATAACATTCCGGAAAGCTTAAAAGAAAATGAATTTATAGGCATCAGAGAAGAAGAGTTAAACCTTTTGATCCGTCCGGAATTTAAAGATAAAACCCATAAAATGGTGGTTCTGCATCCTGTAACTTTCAGCACCAAAAAAGAGTATAATCTGCACAGAATTTTGCGGGCGATTGACAGCAATACAATTCTTTCGAAACTCAATGAAGATGATGTCTGCAGGAAATCTGAATATTTTACTACCGAATTAAATTTAATAAAATCATTCGTACACTATCCTGAAATCATTAATAACACAACAGAAATTTTAGCAGAATGCCGTTTTGATTTTACCTATAAAGAACGCGGAAGTACCGAAAATAAGAATAAAAAATATTATTTAAAATCCCGCGAAGAAGATACAGTACTTTTAAATAAGCTCGCTTTTGAGGGTCTGAAAAAGCGATATGGTGATGATGAAACCGCAAAAAAAAGAGTTGAAAAAGAACTTAAAGTCATTGGAGATCTTAATTTCTCAGCCTATTTTCTTATCACCTGGGACATTGTTCAACACAGCAATGAAATGGGTTTTATGCATGTGGGAAGAGGAAGTGGAGCCAATTCAATTGTAAGTTATTGCCTTGGAATTACAGACATTTGCCCTTTGGAACTGGATTTATATTTTGAAAGGTTTTTAAATCTTAACCGTACAGCACCTCCCGATTTCGACCTCGACTGGAGTTGGCAGGATCGTGATGCAATGCTCGAATATATTTTTAAAAAGTATGGTAAAGAATACGTGGCTTTCTGTGGAACCAACGTGGAATTCAAATACAAATCAATTTTTCGTGAGGTTGGAAAAGCTTTCGGTTTACCAAAAGAAGAATTGGACAATTTAGCAGGTAAATCAATGGAAACGCACGAGATGAATTCCGTTGTGAAACTAGTTCATCAATATGGAAAACTGTTGGAGAAATTCCCCAATCAACGAAGTATGCACGCCTGTGGGATTCTGATTTCTGATGAGCCAATCACCACTTATTCTGCTTTGGAAATGCCGCCAAAAGGATTCCCAATCGTTCAGTTTGACATGTACGTAGCGGAAGATATTGGTTTGGAAAAATTTGATATCCTTTCCCAAAGAGGTCTGGGAACGATTAATGACACGGTAAAACTCATTAAAGAAACACAGGGGATTGATGTTGATATTCGGGATACGACACTTTCAAAAAATGAACCGGTATGCAATGAATATTTAGCTGTCGGGAAAACGATTGGCTGTTTTTATATAGAATCTCCCGCCATGCGTGGACTTTTGCGAAGATTAAAATGTGAAGATTATATCACACTGGTTGCAGCATCATCTATTATCCGTCCCGGCGTTGCACAAAGCGGAATGATGCGGGAGTATATCTTCCGGCACAATCATCCCGATCAGTTTGAATATTTCCATCCTATTTTTGAAAAACATCTCAGCGACACATACGGAATTATGGTATATCAGGAGGATGTTCTAAAAATTGCCCAATATTTTGGCGGATTGAGCTTAGGTGATGGCGATATTCTGCGAAGAGCGATGAGTGGGAAGGGAAGATCGCTGTCTGCACTCCAGAAAGTAAAAACGCATTTCTTCAAATCCTGTATAGCTAAAGGTCATTCCATTGAACTTACGACTGAAGCCTATCGACAAATTGAATCGTTTGCCGGATATTCTTTCTGCAAGGCACATTCCGCTTCTTATGCAGTAGAAAGTTATCAGAGTTTATACCTAAAAGTGTATTATCCATTAGAATTTATGGTTTCTGTGATCAATAATCAGGGTGGATTTTACCGTACTGAAGTCTACATCCACGAAGCCAAAATGTCCGGTGGAAATATTCAACCACCCTGCGTAAATTCAAGTGATTTTGAAACCAGTTTACATGAAAAAAACATTTATTTAGGTTTAATGTTACTCCAGAATCTGGAAACCAAAGTCGCTCACGAAATCGTTTCGGAACGCCGACAGAATGGGAATTATAAATCTTTAGAAGACTTCATCCGCAGAATTGCGATTGGGATAGAATCTGTGCAGACCCTTATTTTCATTGGTGCATTTCGGTTTACGGGAAAAGGGAAAAACGAACTTTTGGTGGAAGCCAGATTACTGCTCATTAATTTTAAACCTGAAAACAGAGGCCTGATGTTGATTGAAGAACCTCCACAGGAATACAGACTTCCCGAACTGAAAAGAGATCCTTTTGAAGATGCATTTGATGAGCTTGAAATTATAGGATTTCCTGTCTCTTCCACGCCTTTTGATTTGCTTGAAACCAAATACAGAGGCTCGGTTTTCGTGAAAGATCTTTTAAAACATCACAAAAAACAGGTCAAAATGCTTGCTTACCTGATCTCAAGAAAACACGTTCCCACCAAAAAAGGAACGATGTTTTTTGGAACCTGGATTGATGTGAATGGAGATTATTTTGATACCGCACATTTCCCCGACAGTCTCAGAGAATACAATTTTCAGGGTGGTGGCTGTTACCTTTTGCTCGGAACGGTGGAAGTAGATTATCATTTTCCTACGATAACCATTCACAAAATGGCAAAAATGCCGATGATTCCTGATCCCAGATATGCCTACGACAGCAAAAAGCGTTATGACATTCATCAGCAGGTAAAGGAAGATGTGAGTATGACTTCAAGAAAACCTTATCCGCAGGAGCATGAGATTGGTTTACCGAGAAATAAGTTTAAATAAAACTTTAAGATTTCATCAGTTTAAAAAGCAGTCCGAGCTTAAATAAATCCAAATACCTGAGATTTTTGCAGCCTTTCAGCAAACTCTTTTCTAAAAACTTTTCAGAAATTATAAAAAGGAAAACGATGAGATAGTGTAAGGGAAAAAAATTTAATTTTTCAAATGCTTTTACGAGTTTAATGTCTGATATTCTGTTTCTTACGGCTGTTTTTTTTAACATTGATGCCACGCTGGAAACAGACTCTTTTACTTTTTCCAAATATCTTTCGTTAGTTTCAACGTCGTTATTCAGAACCGGATTTTCAATATGATGAATAAGGATATTTTCAGATTTCAAATCCATCGCAAAAAGCAGGTCTTCATACCCATAATTGCTGTAAGAAATATTAAAAGGGATTTTATCTAAAACATTCTTTCTGATCACAAAATTATTGGTCTGAAAACTTAAATAGGGATGAGATTTTCTTTTCTCAACTGAAAGATTTTCTCTTTCCACAGCAAATTTCCAGCGTAAAAGATGTTTCTGATCAGGAGTTTCTGCGGGAACTTTTCTTCCACCATATAAAACGTCGCTGACGGGGTTTTCAGAAAGAAAATCCAGATAATTTTTGAGGAAATTTTTATCAATCAGTTTCCCGTCACAGTCTAAAAAAAGAAGATATTCCCCCTGAGCATAATTCAAAAAAAGATTTCTGATTTTTGATCTTCCATTATTTTCATCAAGCAGAATATAATCGCTTGCAATATTCTGAATTTCTGAATTTAAACTAAAAAAAAGGCTGTCGGAAAAATCGTCAATTAAAATGATTTCGGCAGAAAGATTTTGGCTTTCGATTTCCTTTTTCAATCCGTAAACCAGGTCACGAACGTCAAAATTATAAACTGGTATACAGACCGAAAGTTTTATCATTTCTCAATCTTTTCGATAATCTTCGTTACTCTGAGCTCCTCCAGACAAGCCCAGTCACCTCTGAAACATTCTTTGTCACCAAAAACAGAACACGGCCTGCAGGTGAGCTCTGAAACCTGCACCACATCATCTTTACTCTGTCCGAATCCTAAAAACCCAGCCAGTGGATCTGTGGATCCCCAGATTGATATACAGCGGGTTCCCACAACGCTCGCCAAATGCATATTTGCAGAATCCATAGAAATCATTAATTCAAGCGCGGAAATTTTTTTCAGTTCTTCAGAAAGACTGAGTTTTCCTGCGAGACTTTCAGTATTTGGGATTTGCTCTTCCCAGGATTTTAAGGTTTCGGTTTCCCCGGGGCCACCTCCGAAAAAATATATTTTATGTTTCTGAGACAGAATTTTCACCAGCTCAAAAGATTTTTCAAGGGGCATCATTTTTCCCTGATGCTGGGCAAAAGGGGCAAACCCTATCCCTGATTTTTCCTGGGTTAATGGTCTTAACCTGTGAGAAAGTTCTATTTTGAAACCCATTTCCCTGAAGACATCTGCATATCTTTCAACGGTTTGTTTCAGTTGTTTTTTATTGAGATTCCAGACGTCGGTGAGGCGTTCTTTTTCTTCTTTTCCTTTATTGATTTTAAATACTTTCAAGCCTCTTCGCTTGTAGATTTTATCGAGTACTTTTGTGCGGATTACATCGTGCAGATTGGCTACAAAATCGGGCTTATACTCCTGCTGAAGTTCATTGGCCAACCGTCTTAATCCGAAAAAACCTTTATAATCATCAAGGTCTACACCTTTGAACATAACATTCTGAATATCAGAAAATAAACTCTCAAAATTACTTCTGGAAACCATTACAATTTCCACCTCAGGATTCTGCTCAAGAAATTCTCTGAAAACAGGAACCGTCATGGCAACATCACCAAAAGCAGAAAAACGGTATGCTAAAATTCTGGTCACAACTAAGATTTCAACTGATAAGCAACTGCATAAAATTTAATCTGTTTGGTCATGGCCATCAAACCATTGGCACGCGATGGCGACAGAAATTCCTGAAGACCGATCTCTGAGATAAATTCAAAATCTGAATCTAAAATTTCCTGAGTAGAATGACCGCTGTAAATACTCACCAGAAGAGAAACAATTCCTTTCGGCAAAATCCCGTCTGAATCGGCATTAAAGAAAAGTTTTCTGTCTTTAAACTCTGCATCAATCCATACTTTACTCTGGCAGCCTTTAATGATGTTGTCATCGGTTTTTTTATCGTCAGGAAGACCTTTCAGTTCTTTTCCGAGGTCGATGATGTATTCATATTTTTGCTCCCAATCATCCAGAAAAGCAAATTCATCAATGATTTCCTGCTGTTTTTCTTTAATGGTCATTTCTATACTTTCTTTGTGCAAAGATACTAAATTTAGGAACGAAGCGCGTTTTCCACTACATTTATCAGTTTAATTTCTTCGTTTTCCCAGCAGAGAATTTCTGCTGCTTTTTTAAGTTCAGGCTGATAATTATTTCTTCCCTTATCTAAAACCATCCTTACTGCGCCGGCGATGCTTTCCGGTTGATGATCTGCAATCAATTCACCTACATCAAACTGATTTTTAATATTTTTCATTTCCGGCAAGCCAGACATTATCAGAGGTACTTGAGCCTGAATGCAGTCTAAAACTTTATTGGGCAGAGAATAAAAATAGCTTTCGCCACCGTTTTCTTCGATGCTCATCCCACAATCTGCCGTTAAAGTAATTTTTCTAAGATCTTCCGGATGAAGTTTGCCTAAAAACTGAACTTTATTCTGCAGATTTTCTTTAATAACAAGTTCCTGGTATTCCTTCTTCCTCGGGCCGTCACCCGCAATTTTAAAGATGACATTTTCTAAATGGTGCATTGCCATAATAGCTTTATCAATTCCGCGGAACGGATTGATTGCGCCCTGATACAAAAGAATCTGAGGTTTGTTTTGAGGAATTGTGATCTTAAAACTGATTTTCTCCGGTGCATTTTGCAAAACAACAGGGTTTACCCCATATTTCCTTCTGAACCATTCGGCGTAGCTTGCGCTTGCTGTAATCATCAGTTTTATTTTCGGAACCAGTTTTTTTTCCAGATAACGCCACAATTTTTGAGACAATTTGCCTTGGATCGCGGGCATTTCTGAGAAAATCTCATGGCTGTCAAAAATAAGTGGAATGTTCAGTTTTTTTGAAATCAGATAATTCGGAAGTAAAGCGTCAAGGTCATTGGCATATAAAACCGAATTTGTATCTGCATTTTTCTTCAGATGATGATACAGTTTCCAGTTAAATTCAAAATAAGCCGTCTTCAGGCTTCTGGAAATTAGAGAAATCCTGAAAAAAGGGTAGGGCCTTTTCATTTTTTCGGCACCATTCCAGTCATTTCCAATCAATTCAACCTTGTAGCCATTTTCGTACAGTGTATTGCATATTTTTTCAATCCTCTGATCAGTATATAAGTTGCTGAAAGCCGAAATGATGATTTTCTTTTTCATCCTATTTCTTCTTTCCGCTAATCAAATAATAAATCTGAACAAAGCAGATAATGGCATTCGGTATTATTACCGGCCACAGCATCCCGCTGAAGATTCCATAAACTACAAAGCAGATGCAGCCCACCAGATTTACAATTCTGATTTTTGTAAGATCTTTCAGAATAAAACTTAAAACAATAAAAAAAGATGCGGCATAGCCTATGTATGATGCAGATTCCGGGCTCATGAGAAATTTTAAAGAGACACAAACTTAGTCATTTTCAGGAAGATAAAAAACAAATTTCTGCCATAAAGTCAGACATTGTTTTTTGGTAAAATATTTGTACCTTAGATATTGAATAAATGGCAATGGTGCATTTATTCTAACGAGTTATATTATGGATTACAAGTTTTCACAAGGTTTGAGCCAGGTGTTCAAACAAAGCAAGAGCGAAGCAAGAAGGCTGAAAAGTGAATTTCTTAATACAGAACATCTCCTTTTGGGGATATTAAAAACAGAGAACTCTGCAAAAGAAATCCTTACAAACCTTAATGTGGATTTAACACAGATAAGAAGAAAAATTGAAACATTAAATGCTGCAGGCATCAATCCTATTTCTGAGGAGGTTCTCAATATTTCGTTTACAAAAATGGCTGATCATGCGGTAAAGCGTGCCGAGCTGGAATGCAGACAATATAAAAGCAATGAAATCAATACAGTACACCTGCTTTTAGGTATTCTTTATAAATACGAAGATCCCACTTCCAATATTTTGGGCGCTTATGATGTAGATTATGAGGGAGTGTCTAAAGAATATCAGACCATGCTTAAAAACTCTGGTGAAGCGCCACAGATGAGTGCTTACGATGACGACGAAGAAAGAGAAGACTTCGAGCAGATGAGAAAACCTACAGGAAATCTCGGTTCTGCTAAAAGCAAAACTCCTACTTTGGATAATTTCGGAAGAGATTTAACTTCTCTGGCGAGAGACGGGAAATTAGATCCGGTAATTGGTCGTGAAAAAGAGATTGAAAGGGTTTCTCAGATTTTATCAAGAAGAAAAAAGAACAATCCGCTTTTGATTGGTGAGCCGGGTGTAGGTAAATCTGCAATTGCAGAAGGCCTCGCTCTGAGAATTCAGCAGAAAAAGGTTTCAAGAGTATTGTACGGAAAACGTGTAATTACTCTGGATTTGGCGAGTTTGGTAGCGGGAACAAAATACCGTGGTCAGTTTGAGGAGAGAATGAAAGCAATCATGACTGAACTTGAGAAAAACAGAGATGTGATTTTATTCATCGATGAGCTGCACACGATTGTTGGCGCAGGGAGTTCTACAGGAAGTCTTGATGCTTCAAATATGTTTAAACCTGCTTTGGCAAGGGGGGAAATTCAATGCATCGGGGCAACAACGCTTGACGAATACCGTCAGTACATCGAGAAAGATGGTGCTTTAGAAAGAAGATTCCAGAAAGTAATGGTGGAGCCTACTTCTATTGAAGAGACCGTTCAGATTCTGAATCAGATTAAAGATAAATATGAAGACCATCACAATGTGGTCTATACAGATGAAGCTATTCTTGCCTGTGTAAATCTTACATCAAGATACATCACAGACCGGTTTTTGCCGGATAAAGCAATTGATGCTATGGACGAAGCGGGATCCAGAGTGTACATTAAAAACATGAAAGTTCCTACCGAAATCATCGATTTTGAAAAGAAAATTGAAGACATCAAAGATTTAAAGCAGAAGGCAGTGAAAGCTCAGGATTATCTTGAAGCGCGTAAACTGAAAGATGAGGAAGAAAGACTTCAGATGGAACTTAATTCTGCTCAGGATCAATGGGATAAAGATGTAAAAGAACGGAAAGAGACTGTTTCTGAAGAGAACGTTGCCGAAGTAGTTTCTATGATGAGCGGCGTGCCTGTAACCAAAGTTGGTAAAAATGAGCTGGATAAGCTTGCAGGAATGGACAGCCACCTGAACGGAAAGGTAATTGGCCAGGAAGACGCCGTGAAAAAAGTGGTGAAAGCCATCCAGAGAAACAGGGCTGGTCTTAAAGATCCGAACAGGCCTATTGGAACATTTATCTTCCTCGGGACCACAGGTGTTGGTAAAACCGAACTGGCAAAAGTAATGGCAAGAGAACTCTTTGAGTCTGATGAATCTTTAATCAGAATCGATATGAGTGAGTATATGGAGAAATTTGCAGTTTCAAGACTGGTAGGTGCTCCTCCGGGATACGTGGGTTACGAAGAAGGTGGGCAGTTAACTGAAGCGGTAAGAAGAAAACCTTATGCAGTAGTACTTCTGGATGAGATTGAAAAAGCACATCCGGATGTATTCAATATTTTGCTTCAGATTTTGGATGAAGGTCACGTTACAGACAGTTTAGGAAGGAAAATTGACTTTAGAAACACAATTATTATCCTTACTTCAAACATCGGAACGAGAGATCTTAAAGATTTTGGAGACGGTGTAGGTTTTGGAACTAATGCTAAAAAGACCAATACAGATTCCAGAGCAAGAAGTACTATTGAAAGCGCCCTGAAAAAGGCATTTTCACCGGAATTCCTGAATAGAATTGATGATATTGTGATCTTCAACTCGCTTGAAAAAGAAGACATCAAGAGAATTATTGATCTTGAACTAAACAAACTTTACGGAAGATTAGAAAAACTTGGGTACAAAGTAGAATTAACTGCTGAAGCTAAAGATTTCATCTCTGAAAAAGGTTGGGATAAAGACTTTGGTGCAAGACCACTGAAGAGAGCCATACAGAAATATATTGAAGATTTATTGGCAGAAATGCTCGTAAACAAACAGTTATCTGAAGGGGAAACAGTAGTTTTGGAAGTCAACGATGCGAAAGATGGCCTGGCGGGAAAAACTCCAAAATCCAAAAAGTCTGCAGAAAAATCTTCTCAGTCTTAACATTTTTAAAAATAATAAGCAAAGCACCGGAAAACCCGGTGCTTTTTTCTTTTACAGCAATACACTGAAATGATTTTCCTACTTTTGTGAAACAGAAACCAGTATGAAAAAGATAATTCTGATTGAAGACGAAACCAGCGTAGTTTCTTTCATTAAAAAAGGACTTCAGGAAAACGGATACGAAATTTCGGTGGCATTTGACGGCCTCACCGGCACCAAGCTTGTGAAAGAAAATGATTTCGATCTTGTGATTTTAGATATTATGCTTCCGGAAATGAACGGGTTGGAAGTCTGTAAAGAAATCAGAAAAACCAATAAAAATGTTCCTATACTTTTTTTAACGGCCTTGGGAACATCTGAAAATATCGTTCTGGGCCTGGAAAGCGGTGGAGACGATTATCTGGTGAAACCTTTTAAGTTCATCGAGCTGGTGGCGAGAGTAAAATCTCTGTTGAGACGCAGTAATGGCGTTTCTTCGTCCGATTTTGAAGATGAAGACGTTCAGAGTGGACATATTTACCAGTTTTCAGACCTCAGCTTAAATGATTATACCAAAAAAGTGGTGCGTGCGGGGCAGGAAGTTACACTCACTTCTACAGAATTTAAGCTACTGCTCTATTTTCTGAGCAATCCCGAAAAAGTAATTTCCCGCGCAGAAATTCTGGATGCCGTATGGGGCGTCAATTATGAAATGGGAACTAATGTAGTGGATGTCTATGTAAATTATCTGCGCAAAAAGGTAGACACTCTCGAAGACAACAAATTGATTCACACGGTAATCGGGATGGGATATGTTTTAAAAAAAGCCTGAGAAATGCTGAACAGAGTAATTAATAATCAAACTAAAACAATGATTCTGCTGATGGTTGTTTTTGCCACCATCATTTTGCTGTTTGGCGGTTTGGTGTATTATTCAATCGTTAATTTTTCGCATCAGAGATTTTACGAACTTTTAAAAATCAGAACAACCACGATTGTACAGATTGAGAAGAGCAAAAAACAGCTCGATATTCCGGAAAATCACATTCTGAACAGCCTTAATGACGAAGAACTTCCGATGGAAAGAGATTACGTATTCTCTGTTCCCGAAGATTCAAATTTTAAAAAAATCTCTTCAGAAGTACATATTCCAGACACTTTTTTTAAAAATATTATCCGGAAAGGGGAGGCCAACTACAACGACAATGAGTTTTATTACATCGGGCAGAGTTTTAAATACAACAATAGAAGTTACATTGCAATCGCCTCTGCAAAAAACCATTACGTAGTTTATTATCTCGGATTTTTAAAGAAAACATTAATTACCTGTATGGTTCTCTCGCTGTTCTTCAGCATGATTTTTTCGTTCTATCTTTCTAAAACTTTATTTAAGCCAATCTTAAAAATCACCGGAAAAGTAAAAGAAATTAGTTCTGAAAATCTCCATTTAAGACTTGAGCCTCAGGCGGATAATAAAGAACTGAATGAATTGGTGGATACTTTCAACACGATGCTCACCAGGCTCGAAACCTCTTTTGAGACCCAAAATCACCTTATCGGAAACGTTTCTCACGAGCTCAGAACACCGCTCACTTCGATTATGGGTGAGGCCGATGTGGCTTTATCGATTAACAGAAGTGCCCAGGAATACAAAGAAACTTTAGAAATTATTCTTGACGAAGCAGAAAAATTAGATAAAAAAATAAAAGCTCTTCTCCTCATTGCACAGACGGGATTTGATGGTAAAATCCAGAAAATCGACAGAGTGAGAATCGATCAACTGATTTGGGACGCCATAGAGACCCTCAGAAGGATGGATTCCCGGAACAATATCTATCTGGATATCAGTATGCTTCCTGATAACCCAAAAAAACTGAAAATTATGGGCAACGAGCAGCTGCTTCATCTTGCGGTGACCAATATTATCAACAACGGCTGCAAGTACTCTAATTTCCAACAGGTAAAAGTGTCGCTGGGAGCTACAGATACAGATGTATACCTTATCATTAAAGACATCGGCATCGGGATTCCCGAGTCTGAAATGCATAAAATATACGATCCTTTCTTCCGTGCTTCAAACACCAAAAACTATGAAGGCTACGGCATCGGATTACCGTTAGCAAGAAACATTGTAAGGATGCACAATGGCGAATTGATTGTGAGTTCATTTGAAAATCAGGGAACAACTGTTCAGATGAGGTTTCCTACACTTTACAGTACTTTAAAGAACGAAGAAAACCCTGTTTAAAAGCTTTTTTTAAATTCTAATCACATTCTAATCCTTTTTAACTGCTTTTTAATTCCTTTCCAAAAGGCTTCTAATTTGGTGAACATACTTTTGTAGAGTAAATAAGTATTTTACTTTTTAAAACTACAGATTATGAGCAAGACCATTTTGATAGCAACAGATTTTTCGCTTGAATCTCTCAATATAATGAAGAAGGTTTTAAGAGAAAAAAATTCTTCGCACAGCAACGAACAGTATAAAATTCTTTTGGTTTCCGGGTATGACGCGGGAGATTCTATCAGAGATCTTTTATTCAACACCAAAGGTAAAATTTTGAGTAAAATCAAATCTGCAGAATTTTCAGACGCGTTAAGCATCATAAAAAATAAATATCCCGATTTGGTAAGCAAAATTACCTGCGATATTTTCACCGGAAGTTTCCAGAGAACATTCGATCAGTTCCTGAAAACAACTGGAGTGGATGAAGCGTACTATTCTGGTTCTTTAAAAGAAAATAATCACAACGGAAAGTTTGATATCGTTCCTTACCTGAAGAGAACAAAAATACTGGACGCCAAGGAGGTGAAAATAATTTCGCCAGACTTTATGCCGGAGAAAGGCAAGATTGCAGAAGTCTTTGCAGAAGTGTAAGAAGAAGATTAATTTTAAAAAAAGAATTAAAATGTTAAGGAATTATAGTAACAGCCGCACACTAAAGGAGAATATACAGTTGGGGACGCTGACTGCCTTCGTTGCAGGGACTATAAACATTGCCTCTCTGCTTATCTTTCTCTCATTTACGTCCAATGTTACGGGTCACTATGCCGTTTTTGCTGCGGAAATAAGTAAAGGGAACTGGTCTCAGGTACTGATCGTGGGTGTTTGGATATTCATGTTCTTCTTCGGAAGTTTTGTTTCGAATCTTTCGGTGATCAATCTGCATAAAAAAAGCCAGTATCTCGCACATTCTATCCCGTTGATTCTGGAAATTATATGCCTCATGGCAGTAGGGATCTACGGACAGCTGTATTATCAGAAAACACTTGAGGAAGCAGAAGTTTTAGTGGGAATTATGCTGTTTGCAACAGGTTTGCAGAACGGCTTAACTGCAAGTATTTCAAATTTTTCTGTAAAAACCACCCATCTCACAGGTACAACCACAGATTTGGGAATTCTGGTTTCAATGTTTACCCAGAAAAGGTTCAGAAAAAACCCTGAAATGGTGGCAAAAGCAAAACTGCTTTCAAGCATTATGCTAGCCTATGTGTGTGGAGCTGTTTTTTCGGGATTAACGTATTATATTTTAGAATTCAGAGTGTTTTACGTGATCAGCGCATGTCTCTCAATTGTAATTGGTTATGATTTTTATAAAATCAATTTAAGACATTTTTACACCAATTACAGATATTCAAAAATCTATAAAAGTCCCAATGTGATGTCTGAGCTTTACGATACATTACACGGAAGCGCAGCCGTAGAAAAACCCATCAGAAGAAAAGAGAAGTCTCAGCTTATTCTGGAAAAAAATTGATACTAAAAGTTTCGAAAACACATTAATTGTATATACTTAGTTTGGAACTCCTGCTCTCATTTTTGAAGGCGGGAGTTTTTTTAGGAAATTTTCAGTTTAAATTAAAAAAGCCTCTCCCGGCAGAAATCATTTTTAACAAAGATTTAACTCGCATAATCTTCCGTGCTACCACAAATGGCGATGTTGTTGATATGTTAATAATTAAATTTTAATTCGAAGTTTTAATAATTACATTCTTACTTTGAATGCTTATTTTTGTAAGTTCATTCATTATTATGTCAGATATCATTCAGCTTTTACCGGATCATGTAGCCAATCAGATTGCAGCAGGGGAAGTCGTACAGCGGCCTGCCTCCATTGTAAAAGAACTGCTGGAAAATTCTATCGACGCCGGGGCTTCAAAGATAGAGCTTATCATACGTGAAGCCGGGAAAAATCTTATTCAGGTGGTGGATGACGGCAAAGGAATGTCTGAAACTGATGCCCGAATGGCTTTTGAAAGACACGCCACATCAAAAATCCGTGGCACCGAAGATATTTTTAAAATTGCTACAAAAGGATTTCGTGGCGAAGCTTTGGCTTCTATTGCTGCAGTTGCACAGGTGGAACTGAAAACTAAGTTGAAAGACGCTGCTTTGGGAACCAACATTTACATCGAAGGCGGAACATTTCAGTTTCAGGAGCCGGCTCAGACTTCTGAAGGTTCTAATTTCTCTGTTAAAAATCTGTTTTACAACGTTCCTGCCCGAAGGAAATTTCTTAAAAACAACAATGTAGAATTCCGTCATGTGATTGATGAATTCCAAAGGGTTGCATTAGCTCATGAAAACATTGAATTCTCATTTTTTCAGGATGATGAGGCGATTTTCAGGTTAAGAAAAAGCAGCCAGATGCAGAGAATTGTTGATATTTTCGGGCGAAAACTTCAGCCGCAGCTTATACCCATCAAAGAAGATATTATCTGGTGTAAACTTCACGGTTTTGTAGCAAAACCTGAGGGCGCAAAAAAGACCAGAGGCGAACAGTTTCTCTTCGTCAACGGAAGGTTTTTTAAAAGTGCGTATTTTAATAAGGCCGTTCAGGAAGCTTTTGACGGACTACTTTTGCCAGGATTTATCCCAACATTTTTCTTGTTTCTGGAAATTGATCCCGAGAAAATTGATGTGAATATCCATCCTCAAAAAACAGAGGTGAAATTTGAAGATGAGCATCTTATTTTTGCTTTAATCCGTTCCACTATTAAAAGATCTTTAGGAATTTACAACATCGCCCCGAGTCTGGATTTTGAAAGAGATCCGCACTTTGACCAGATGATGCAGAAAAGTTTTCCGAGTAAGGGAAATGTTTCTGTAAAAATGCCCGAAATTACGGTAGACCGCGATTACAACCCTTTTGCTGAAGAAAAACAGGTGACTAAAGCGGAAATGCAGAATCTTGCGGAAATGTACCATCAGAATATTTCTGCAGAACCTTCTAAAATCAACCTTTTTGAAGATGAAGATTTTGATGAAGACCTCATGAGACTTCCTAATGGATACTGGCTTTTTAATAAAGGGGACAGAACCCTGATGCTCGATTTGGGCAGAATGCACCGGTTGGTGGTTTCAGAAAATACGAAATCTGAAAGAAAAATAAATTCTGCAAGCCATGCTCTTCTGTTCTCGCTGGAATATCACATGAACGAAATCGAAAAAAATAAATACAGATCGATAAAAAAATATCTTCCGGAACTTGGTTTTGACATGAAAATTGCACACGAGAGCGTACTTAGAATAGACAGCGTGCCGGAAGGTTTGAAAGAAACTCATGTGATGAAATTTCTGGAGAATCTCTTTGAAGTGCTGGAGTACAAGACCGAGGAAGAATTTATGCAGTTTTACCAGAATCAATGGTCTAAAATGCAGTCTAAGTCCCGTTTTGATTTTATCTATAAAAAAGATGCAGAACAGCTAATCAAAGACTTTACAGCATTGGGTTTCCCGGAATATTTACCGAGTGGAAAGCGCTGTTTTTACGAAGTCCCGTTTAATGATTTTAAAAATAAATTTTAAGTAAATGTTTAACAGTATACCGCCAATTACCCGAAATCTGATTATTCTGAATATTGTGTTCTATGTTGCAGCGCTTATAATTCCTCAGCTTGATTATTATTTGGCAGCTTATTTCCCGTTGTCGCCAGATTTTAAATCATGGCAGATTATTACTCACATGTTTATGCACGGGAGCCCCATGCATATACTTTTCAATATGTTTACACTGTTCAGTTTCGGGCCAATTTTGGAGCAGAGTTTAGGAGATAAAAAATATTTAATTCTTTATTTCTTAAGTGGTTTAGGAGCGTTTTTCCTTTTTAATTTATGGAATTTTGTTGGATATCAACAAGCCTATTCGCAATTAAATGGCCTTGGTTTTAATGTCAGTGGTTATATATCAGATCCGGAAAGTTTTGCAAACATTCAGGTTTCTCCTGCTGTAAAAGCTTTGGTAGAAGACAAATTAGGTCCTATCATATTCGGTCGTATGGTGGGTGCTTCTGGAGCGATTTTTGGGGTAATTGCCGCATTTGCAACGTTATATCCCGATGCAAAAATCGGCATTATGTTTATTCCCATTCCAATGAAGGTTAAATACGTTTTACCGGTAGTAATTATTGGTTCGATTGCTCTTGGTGTAACAGGGAATGTAGGCGGCATCGCCCATCTGGCACACGTTGGAGGTGCCATCGTAGGTTTTATTTTAGCTAAAATCTGGAAAAAACACCTTTACCGTTTCAATTAAAAACTATGAAAATTGTAAGACTTGCTCTGCTGATCGGTCATCTCGGTATTTTACTGCTGCTGTTTGGTGTTTTACTCAATGCGTATGTTCCTCCAAGAATTTTTCCGTGGTTTAATATACTGTCTTTGGCTTTTCCCGTTCTTATTTCTATTTACGGTTTACTTACTGTTCTCTGGATTTTTATGTGGAAAAAAAGGGCTTTTGTTTTTATGCTTTTCGGGCTGTTCTTCTTTTCTGCAGCTCAGAGGTGGGTTAATTACAGTACTTCAAAAGAAAAGGAAAGCTTAAAAATTATTACTCTCAATACTAAAAGCGGAACGTTCGGCAGAGAAGAAATTGAAGACTATATGAATGATAAAGGGGCAGATATTATTCTTCTTCAGGAAGACGGCAATCTTCCCTATCAGTTTACGGGATTAAAAAAGGCAAAAGAAAGACCTCTAAGCTCTCTGTATTCAAAATACGAAATTGTAGGTTACAAAGAAATTTTTGAAGGAATGTACAGCGAAGATTTTAATGCTTTCGCAGATTATACAGATCTTAAAATCAATAATAAAACCGTGAGACTTTTCAATATTTATCTTCAGCCTTTTAAGTTTGAAAAAAGCATGGTAAAACTGAACGGTAACAGCGCGGAGGACGAAAACAAGATTAAAAATATTATCAGAAAACTTATTCCTACATTTAAAATGCACCAGGATCAGATCACGATGATTCGGAAATATATTGATAACTCACCCTATCCTGTAATTATGACTGGCGATTTTAATGCGGTTCCCAATTCGTATGAATATTATCATTTAGGCAGAGACCTGCAGGATGCCTTTGTAAAAGTGGGGAAGGGTAGCGCCACGAGTTTTCATGATTACAAATATCCTTTACGTCTGGATTATGTTTTCACATCAGAATCTATCGTCCCTGTATCTTATAATGTGGATCACTCGGTTAAAATCTCGGACCACTATCCTGTTTCAGCTACCTTTAAAATTTCAAACTAATCTGAAATTATGGCAAATAAATTGCTTTTCAAAAAATATTATTTATGAAAAATTTTATCTTTGGCATGGTGTTTATGCTCATCACTGGACTCTCCTGCAGCAAAAGTGGGCAGGCGTCTTCTGCCACAGGTGCTGATGAAAGCAAAGCAAGCTATGACACTACGGCAATAGATTCTTTTTCACCCGGAGCAACTTCGGTAGACGTTGTGAGACAGATACGAATGTCATCAGAGCGGTATCAGGATTCTCTGAAAGAAGCGAGAAAACTTCAGGAGCAGGAGAAAAAAATTGCTGACGAGCTGGAGAAAGAAAACAAAAAGAAAGCAGAAGATGAAAAGAAAAAATCTTCTGAAATTACAGATAATAAACCCAAAACTGAAAAAAAAAACCTTTAATTATTTAATTATGAAAAAAATCATTCTCGCAATTGCTGTTTTAGGATTGATGACAGCCTGCACAAAATCCACATCGAAGACAGAAACCGTTGAAAATGCTGATGGCTCTACAACCACCACTACAGTTACAGAAACCACTTCAGGAATTGTGGACAGTTCGGATGTGAACAAAACGAAAAACGATATCAACAGCAAGATTGATAAAGCTACAGGTGAAATTGACAGCAAAGCTGACGCTGCTAAGCAAAAAATTGACGAAACTGCTAAAAAGACTAAGCAGGAATTGAATGAAGCGGGTAAAGATATCAAAGACGCCGCTGCAAAAGGTGCCGGAAAAATCGAGGAAGGTGCAAAGAAACTGAAAGAGGATCTGAACAGATAGTAAAACGATATCAACAGAAAAAACCGCATATTTTGCGGTTTTCTTTATTTGTTCAGTTCCAAAAGGATATCGATGTATTCACGGTCGTTGCTGAGACGCGGAACCTTGTTCTGTCCGCCAAGTTTCCCTTTAGACTCCAGCCAGAGATAAAAAAGATTAGGTTTTGCGATATGAACAACCGGTCTTTTAAGGGTAATGTTATTGTATCTTTTGGCCTCATAATCGGAGTTTACAGATTTCAGATGCTGATCGAAAGAATCTACAAAGGCGTCTAAATTTTCAGGAGGTTTGGTAAATTCAAAAATCCATTCGTGGGCACCGCTTTCGTTTTCTTTCATAAAAACCGGTGCTCCGGTAAACTCTGCGATACTTGCCTGCGTGTATTCACAAGCTTTTGCCAAAGCGGCATCCACATTGTTGATCATCAGTTCTTCACCGAAAGCATTAATATAATGTTTCGTACGTCCCGTAATTTTTATTCTGAAAGGATCTGTGGAAGTAAAAACCACCGTATCACCAATCAGATAACGCCAAAGACCACCATTTGTGGTGATGACCATTGCATAATTTTTCCCTTTTTCAACTTCTTCCAGACACACAACTTTCGGGTTGGAAAGATGAAACTGATCCATTGGGATGAATTCATAGAAAATTCCGTAATCGAGCATCAGCAGCATTTCGTCGCTGTCTGATCTGTCCTGAATTCCGAAAAAGCCTTCAGAAGCATTGTATATTTCGTAGTAATTTATTTTTTTGCCGATGATTCCCTGATACTGATCACGGTAAGGTTTAAAACTGATTCCGCCATGGAAAAATACTTCGAGATTGGGCCAAAGCTGAGAAATACTTTCTGCATCAGTTTCCTTTAAAACCCTTTGCAGAAGCACCATCATCCAACTTGGAACCCCAAGAATACTTCCAACATCCTCATTTTTAACCTGAGAAACTATTGCCTGAAGTTTTGATTCCCATTCAGACATCAGCGAAACTTTTTTGTTGGGAATGGTTGTAATTTCTACCCAAAAAGGCAAATTATCGATAATTATGGCTGAAAGATCACCAAATTTGGTATTGAAATCTGCGTACAGTTCAGAACTTCCGCCAAGACGCAGATTTTTATTGGTGAAAAGCTGGTTTTCCGGATGATTGTTGGCGTAAATCGAGACCATGTCTTTACCGGCTTTCATGTGGCAGTATTCCAGACTTTCTGCAGAAATCGGGATGAATTTGCTTTTCGCATTCGTCGTTCCGGAAGATTTCGCAAAATGCTTGATGTATCCTGGCCAGCTGACGTCTTTCTGTCCCTGTCTTGCCTTTTCAATGTAAGGTTCAAAATCTTCATAACAAACCACAGGAACTTTATTTTTAAAATCCTGATAGCTGGAAATGGAGTTGAAGCCATACTTTTTCCCGTACTCGGTGTCTTCCGCATGAAAAAGCTGCGAAAAGAGAATCCCTTTCTGAGTATCTATCGGATGATCGATGAAATGCTGGATCTGGTCTATCCTCTGTTTGATAAACCAGTTGACCACCGTGTTGAAAAGTGCTTTCGTTGCCATTACAACAAATATAACAATTCTTTGAAATGCAGGAAATATTTGGGTATAAAAAAACCGCTATCAAAAAAAACACTTGCGCAGATCCCGGCAGATTTTCCGTGCTGCCTCTGCTTTAAGCAACATAAAAAAAGACCTCCCGATAAGGAAGGTCTCTATATTGAATTGAGTATTTTTATTTATTAAAGTCAATTTCTTCAGACTTATTCAGATTGTCATTTACATTTTCTTCTTTTCTGCCGGGCTGTTTTGTGCTTGGCTCAGCCGGTTTCGGATTTTTAATTTCGTCAATGGTCTGTAAACCGCCTTCATCACCGTAGCCGGAGCTTAACCCTTTGAGGTTGCTACATCCGTCTTTCCATTCTGAAGGTTTTACGAATTTATCATCCGGTGAAATCTTAAGGGATTTATCTGCCCATACTTTCTTCATAAAAATCGCCCAGATTGGCAATGCCATTTTAGCACCCTGACCTTCACCTGTGCCGAAGAAGTGAGTTGCTCTGTCTTCCCAGCCTACCCAGGCTCCGGTGGCTAATTTCGGGGTAATTCCCATAAACCAACCGTCTGAGTTATTCTGTGTTGTTCCCGTTTTACCTGCAATTTCTACGGCTTTAGAAATTCCTTTTCTTCCCAATTCTCCGGAAGCTGTTCCGTACTGTGCCACACCTTTCATCAATTCAATCATGGTGTAAGCGTAATTAGGATTCATTACTTCTTTAGGTTCTGCATTGATTTCTTTAATTACTCTGTTATTAGAATCTTCAATTCTCCAGATCATCTCCGGTTTGTTGTAGTTTCCGTAGTTGGCAAACGTACTGTAAGCACCTACCATTTCATAAATCGTAATATCAGATGAACCCAACGCCATCGGTAAACTCGTAGAAATATCCTGAGTTACTCCCAGATCCCTTGCTGTCTGAATAACGCTTTGAGTACCCGCCATTTCGGCCAGACGAAGTGCAACAGGGTTTTGAGAATGTGCCAGTGCATCTTTTAAAGTAAGCATTCCACCTCTTCCCGGTACGCTGTAGCTTCCTTTTGTAAATGTTGCGTTTGAAACTGTGGAACAAGGTGTCATCCCTAATTTCATAATAGCTGTAGCATACACGAATGGCTTAAAGGTAGATCCTACCTGTCTTTTACCCTGTTTAATGTGATCGTACTGGAAGTGCTGCCAGTCGATGCCCCCAACCCAAGCTTTGATTTCACCCGTTCCCGGAACCATAGACATTAAGCCCGCCTGTGCAATCTGCTTATGCCATCTGATAGAATCCCAGGGTGACATTTCAACCTCTTCCTCGCCAGTCCATGTAAATCTAGACATTTTAATAGGCTTGTGGAATTCCATCATGATAGAATCTTCCGGCATGTTGTCGGCTTTCATCAATTTATATCTTCCGGTTCTTCTTACCGCCTGCATCATCACATCGTTTACCTGCTTATCATTGAGATAGTAAAAAGGTCTGTTTTTTCTTCTGTTCTGTTCGGCATCAAATCTTTTCTGAAGATCCGTCAAATGTTCTTTTATTGACTCTTCTGCGTACTTCTGCATTTTAGAATCCAGAGTAACATAAATCTTTAAACCGTCTTTGTAAAGGTTTAATTTTTTCCCGGTCTCTTTTTCGTACTCATCAAGATATCTGTCCGTTTCTTTTTTCAGATAATGTTTAAAATAAGCAGAATAACCCTCTGTAACGTCTTTTATAGGGTGGTAATCTACAACTACAGGAGCTTCGCTGGCTTTCTGGTACGTTGCGTTGTCAATATATCCCGTTTTTAGCATCTGCTCAAGTACAACATTTCGTCTTTCTTTCGCTTTTTCAGGATATCTATAAGGATTGTTTTTTCTTGGATTTTCCAGCATAGCTACAAAAGTAGCAGCTTCAGGAAGGGTAAGCTGTGAGGTCTTTTTATTGAAATAAATTTTAGAAGCCATCTCAACACCGTTTGCGTTGAAAAGGAAATCAAATTTATTGAAGTAAAGCTCAATAATTTCCTGCTTGGTATATCTTTTTTCTAAACTTACGGCAACCACCCATTCTTTAAGTTTCTGAATCCCTCTCTCCACTTTGTTTTTGGCAGCAGTTCCGGTAAAAAGTAATTTTGCCAGCTGCTGGGTAATGGTAGATCCACCACCTCTTTTTCCACCATAAACCACAGCTCTTGCAACAGACTGCAGATCAATTCCTGAATGTTCAGAAAAACGCTCGTCTTCTTTTGCCTGAAGGGCATAGATAAGATAGGGAGGAAGCTCCTGATAAGTAATGGGCTGTGTTTTTTCTTTTTCAAATTTACCTAAAACCTGGCCGTCTGAGGAGATGATTTCTGAGGCAACAAAAATATCCGGATCTTCAAGCTCTTTTACGTCTGGCATTTCTCCCAAAAATCCTTGGGAAACTGCAAAGAATAAACCTGAAATTCCCAAAACTACAGCTAAGAAACCAACCCAGACGAATTTTACCCATCTTTTCCAGCCGGTATCTTTCTTTTTTTTAGGCGGAAGCGGGAAAGTTTTCCCTCTGCTTCCGGAATTGTTTTTATTTTCTTCCATGTATGATTACGGTTTTGCCGTTTCTACTTTTATTCCTAAATCTTCAATGCCCTGCAGATTATCATTTCTCATGGCCTGCTTTACATTGATCTCATACTTTCCGTTTTTTGGAAATCTGTATTTTACTTTATACAGAAACAACGTCTCTTTTGTATCTCCAAAACCGGTTCCCAGCCATTCGCCGTTTGGCTTTGCGAGGATGTAATTTAAAGTGTCAACTTCACTTTTTTTGGTCTGAAGATCCTTAAAATCAACAATAAACCTGATGTTGCTGTACGGATAACTGTCGTTGTTTCTTACAACAAATATAATATTTTTAGGATTTTGAGAATCAGAAATGCTGAGATTATATTTCTGCACTGTTTTTCTGTTCCATTTTCCGTTAACGGGATTCATCGTGATGTCTTCTGATGAAGAACCACAGCTGATGAACAGGGCAAAAACTAATAAACCTAAAAATTTATGCATTATTGTTGTTGTTATAATTGTCTTTTTTAGGAGGAAATTTCTTTTTAAAATTCTTTTTGTTCTGGTTCTGGTTGGGATTCTGAGGCTTTGGCTTATCAGAATTTACCGTATTTTCTCCATTTTCCACTCTTTCCGGGCGCTCCGTTTTTTCACCCTGAACTTTTGGCTGCTGATTTTTTTGAGGCCTTGAATTGTTTTGATTAGGATTTTGGCTGTTCTGATTCCTGTTCTGCTGATTTCTTCCGGCGTTTCTGTCGGTGTTTTTCTCACCAGCTGGGCGTTCCGTTTTTTCAGGTCTGGCAGCTCTTTCAGGACGATCAGTTCTTTCGCCGGCAGGTTTGTTTCTCTGTCCATTATTCCTGTTTTGTCCCTGATTTTGATTGCGGTTTCTGTTGTTTCTGTTTTTCTTCTCAAAACGGTCTACACTGTTTTCCTGAATAAGATCTACAGAAGTGGCAACAAGATCTGGCACCTTGAGATCTTCCAAAGGAGGTGCTTTTTCACCTTTTTTGTTTTGCGCGATCAGTTTTTTTACTAGATCGATATCGAAATCATACCATGCCATCGAATTATCAACGTATGCAAACCACATTTTCTTTTTGAAAACATCAATTTTGATACAGAAGGCCCTTCCTTTTTCAGTATCCAACGTCGTTGAAGAAGATGGAAAATGGCTTAAGGCGTCCAGGTAGCTGTCGAGTTCGTAATTAAGACAGCATTTTAATTTTCCACATTGTCCGGCGAGTTTTTGAGGGTTGATACTCAACTGCTGGTATCTCGCAACATTGGTGTTTACAGATCTGAAATCAGTGAGCCATGTTGAACAGCACAGTTCTCTGCCACAAGACCCGATTCCTCCCACTTTTGCAGCTTCCTGACGGAAGCCAATCTGCTTCATATCAATCTTTGTACGGAAGGTAGAGGCATACTCTTTAATTAAAAGTCTGAAATCTACTCTGCTTTCTGCCGTGTAATAAAAAGTAACTTTAGAAGCGTCACCCTGATATTCCACATCAGTAATTTTCATCTCAAGACCCAGTCTGTGAGAGATTTTTCTGGCTTCAACCTTTATGGGTTCTTCTTTTTTTCTGGCTTCCTGCCATACTTCAAGGTCTTTCTGGTTGGCCAGTCTGTATATTTTAAGAGCAACATCCTCGTGAGCTCTCTTTTTTTTCATCTGAATCTTTACCAATTCGCCAGATAGGCTTACTACGCCTACATCATGCCCCGGGCTGGATTCTACTGTTACTACGCTACCAATGTGTAAAGGAAGATTGTTTACATTTTTAAAAAATGCTTTCCTTTCATTCTTAAATCTAACTTCCACGTAATCACATCTTTCTGATGTGGGATTTTGTACGTTAGACAACCAGTCAAAAACACTTAATTTATAACTATTACCACAGGTATTTACACTTTCGCAGCCACTGGCGGTCTTTTTAGGCCCGCACGAGTGAGTAGAATCGCCGGACGTTTTACATCCACAACTCATATATTGTATATTAATTTAATTTGCAAATTTATCGATTTTTATTTTTACATAATTCCAAAAATAAGAATTATTATGGATGTTAAATGTTTAACCTTAAACGGGTTTTTAATTCAGTTTAATTTTTGTTTCTAAAGTTCTTTATAGTAAACACTTAGGTTTTAAAAATTCGCAGATGTTATTTTAAACATAGTTTTCTTTTAACAGAATGTTTAAAAATTATACTTTTATTAACAGACGTTGACAAAATAATTTTATATTTGACTTTATAATATAACAATACCCTATGAAAAAAATATTGATATCAACTGCCTTACTGGCTGGGGTTTTATCTTATGCAGGAGGCTTCAGGGTTTCTTTGCAGGGAGTAAGACAATTGGCAATGGCGCATACCAGTGCACATGCAGAAGATGCAAGTGTTACTTTCTTTAACCCGGCTGGGATGTCTTTCATACCTTCTAAACTCAGTATAGTAGCAGGAGGGTTTGGTGCAAGCAATACGGTTACTTTCCAGAATCTTAATACATTAACAAGTACGGAGACAGATAATCCTTTGGGAACGCCTATCTATGCTGCAATTGCATTCAAACCCATTGAGAAATTATCTATAGGTTTCAGTTTTTCTACGCCTTTTGGAAGTACAATTCAGTATCCTTACGATTGGGAAGGTAGAGAAATGGTGCAGAAGCTAGAGTTGAAAGCATTCTACTTTCAGCCAATGGTTTCATATAAAATGGCAGACTGGTTAGCTTTCGGAGCAAGTTATATTTATGCCAAAGGACAGGTAAACTGGGACAAAGCAGTTACTCAGTTTGGTGGAACAGTTAATATTAATGATGATAAGGCAAGCGGTCACGGCTTTGGTTTTGGTTTTTATTTCAGACCAGACCCAAAATTAGATGTGAGTATCGCTTACCGTTCTCCTGTTGATATGAAAGCCAAAAAAGGAACGGCTACATTCACAGTTCCTGCACAATCAACAGTGAATACACTTTTAGGCCTAAATTCTGCCGGACAGGACGGCTTCACAGCAACATTACCTCTCGTAGCGGAATATACTATGGGTTTAACCTATAAAGTAACACCAAAATGGTTGATTTCTGCAGACTTTAACTATCATGGGTGGGAGCGATACAGCCAGCTGACTCTGGATTTTGCCAACGCGCCAATTGGAAATCAGGCAGATCCTACAGTTTTGGTGGCACCGAAGAACTTCAGAAATTCTAAAACTGTAAGATTAGGGACAGAATATGCTTTCACAAACATGATTTTTGGGCGTTTGGGAGCGTATTACGATGAATCCCCTTATTCTGATGAGCATTTTATACCTGAAACGCCTTCGTTTAATTCTTATGTATTCACAGGAGGTTTAGGATTTAAAATGAATAAATTCGGGGTTGATTTAGCGGGTGGTTATGTAATGCCACAAAGCAGAGACGTGAAAAATAAAACATTAGGTTTCTACGGTCAGGCAAAAGCTAAGGCATTTTATTTCGGTTTAGGTTTATCTTATAATGCTTTTTAAAATTAATTTATGAAAAAAATAATAATATCTACACTTGCTGTTTCTGCACTGCTTTTCACAGTAAGCTGTAATACAGATTTTGATACCGATGTAAAAGATGTAGTGGTAACGAAAGGGGAAGCAGATTTCACCAAATTTATTTCTCTTGGAAACTCGCTTACTTCGGGTTACCGTGACGGAACTTTATATTCTGGCGGACAAAATGAATCTTTCCCCAGCATGATTGCTATGCAGATGAAACTTGCGGGTGGAGGAGAGTTCAAGCAACCTTTGATGCCCAATAATATCGGAGGGTTTAATAATTTACCAGGCTTTCCGGGAAAACTGGAGCTGAAATTAGTAAACGGATCGTTAAGTCCGGTGGCAAACTCACCTGCTGCAGCGCTGGATAATATCGCATCGGGTGGACCTTACCAAAATATGGGTGTTCCAGGGGCAAAAGTTTCTCACTTGCTCTTTCCTGGTTATGGAAATCCTGCAAACTTAGCATTAGGTACTGCCAATCCTTACTTTGTGAGATTTGCAGCTAACCCTGCTTCATCATCTGTAGTGGGTGATGCATTAGCACAAAATCCGACTTTCGTTTCTTTGTGGATAGGAAATAACGACGTATTAGGTTACGCAACGACAGGCGGTGACGGTTCAAACCCAATTACACCGGTAGACGGAGGTGTAGGTGTAGGTTTCAACAGCACTTATAGTGCTTTGGCAGGAATTGTTTTTCCTGCAGGAACCACAAGAAAAGGGGTAGTGGCTAATATTCCTAATGTTACCAATGTGCCATTCTTTACAAGAGTGCCTGCAATGCCGCTTACCAATCTCACAGACGCTCAGGTGTCTCAGTTGAACAGCGGATATGCAACATACAATGCAGGTCTTGCTCAGGCAAAAGCGTTAGGGGCAATCAATGATGCAGAATATCAGAAAAGGCTCATCAAATTTGTGGCAGGTGCTGTTTCAAATGGAGCTGTGATTACAGATAAAGATTTGGCAACTGTGCCGGGATTACCAAAATACAGACAGACTACCTCAAAAGATTTTATCCTTCTTACAGCAAGTGCGGTACTTACTCCACAGGCTGGTGGCGGTACTTCTGTGCCTTTAGAGGATAAACTGGTGTTAACAGAAGCTGAAGCTGCGAAAGTGTTAACAGCAACTGCTGCATACAACACCACCATCAGAAGTGTGGCAGATTCTAAAGGCTTAGCATTTGTAGACATGAATGAAAAGATGATTGAGCTTAATGCTAAATCAGGAATATCATGGAATGGTGTAAAATATACAGCAACGTTTGTAACTGGTGGTGCATTCTCTCTGGATGGAGTTCACCTTACAGGTAGAGGATATGCTATCGTTGCAAACGAATTTATCAAGTCTATTAACAAAAAATACAGATCTACTTTACCACAGGTAGATGTGAATAAATATTCAGGTGTCACATTCCCTTAATATTCAGAAAGTATAAAAACTTAGAAACCGCAAGATTGATTCTTGTGGTTTTTTTTTAAATTTGCAAAATCTAAAAAGTAAAAATGGCCGATCAGTTAAGTTATCTATTTTCTACAAGAACCAGTAAAACACTGGCAGAAAACATTGCCCAGCATTATGGGAAAGAATTAGGGAAAATCATCATTCAGGAGTTTAGTGACGGGGAATTTGAGCCCATTTTAGACGAATCTGTAAGAGGAGGAAGAGTATTCTTAATTGGATCTACATTTCCGCCGGCAGATAATCTTTTAGAATTATTACTGATGATTGATGCTGCAAAAAGAGCTTCTGCAAAAAGCATTACTGTTGTACTTCCATACTTTGGTTTGGCAAGACAGGACAGAAAAGACAAGCCGAGAGCACCAATCGGAGCTAAACTCGTTGCAAATCTTTTAACAGCAGCCGGCGCAACAAGAATTATGACGATGGACTTGCATGCTGACCAGATTCAGGGGTTTTTTGAGATTCCTGTTGATCATCTGTACGCTTCTACAATATTTGTAGACTATATCAAAAATCTTAATCTTGATAATCTTACGATTGCTTCTCCGGATATGGGTGGTGCAAAAAGAGCAAAAAACTATGCAGGTCACCTCGGTGCAGACGTAGTAATTGCTTATAAAGAAAGAAAAAAAGCAAACGTTGTAGAAGAGATGTTCCTGATTGGAGATGTGGAAGGTAAAAACGTTATTCTTATCGATGATATGATTGATACAGCAGGTACACTTTGCAAAGCTGCTGATATTTTAATGGAAAAAGGTGCAAAATCTGTGAGAGCAATGGCTACTCATGGTGTGCTTTCAGGAAAGGCTTATGATAATATTGAGAACTCAAAATTGCAGGAGGTAATTGTAACTGACTCAATTCCTGTAAAAACTAATTTGTCATCTAAAATAAAAGTGCTATCTTGCGCCCCATTATTCGCAGATGTTATGAAGATGGTGCATGAGCATCAATCTATCAGCAGTAAATTTGTTATTTAACTGATAATTAAGCGTTTGCAGATTAAAACGAAACAATTTTTTTAAATTATTTATAATGAAATCTATTACAATTCAAGGTACAAAAAGAGAAAGCGTGGGCAAAAAGTCGACAAAAGCTTTACGTGATGCTGAATTAGTTCCTTGTGTTGTTTACGGAGGTGGCGAGCCATTGAACTTCTCTGCAGAAGAGAGAGCATTCAAAGGTTTAGTGTATACTCCTGAAGCACACACGGTATCTATTGAGGTTGACGGACAAACTGTTCCGGCGGTTCTTCAGGATATTCAGTTCCACCCAATTACAGACAAGATTATTCACGCAGACTTCTACAGATTAGCTGACGATAAGCCAGTTATCATGGAGGTTCCTGTAAGAATCACTGGTCGTTCTAAAGGTGTTGTAGCTGGTGGTGTTCTACGTCAGACTTTCAGAAAACTGAAAGTAAAAGCTCTTCCTGCAAACTTGCCGGATGAGGTAGTTGTAGATATTACTTCGCTTAAAATTGGTAACAAACTTTATGTAGGATCTATCAAAGCTGAAGGTTACACTTTCATGCACCCAGACAATGCAGTTGTAGTAGCTGTTAAAATGTCTAGAAATGCAGCGAAAGGTGGTGCAGCAGCTCAGGATGATGATGAGGATGAAGAAGTTGCAAATGAAGGAGAAGCTCCTGCAACTGAAGCAGCAGAATAAGAATTTTCTTATCCTAAATAAATTAACCTGTCATTTTTGGCAGGTTTTTTTGTTTTTAGATTACATCTATTATGGCTGTAAGCATCAGATCTTTTCATAAAAAAGCCGTAAATTTGAGGGGTTCTAAATAAAGAATCTTTTAATTAAAATTTTAATAAATGTTTGATATTCAGGAAATCCGAAGTCAGTTTTCTATATTAAATCAGCAGGTGAACGGTAAGCCGTTGGTTTACTTAGACAATGCAGCTACATCTCAGAAGCCGAATTCTGTTTTAGAAGTCTGGGAAAAATATTACAAAGAAATAAATGCTAACGTTCATAGAGGAATTCATACGTTAAGCCAGCTGGCAACCGAAGAAATGGAACTTTCCAGAAGAAAAATCCAGAAATTCATCAATGCTGAACATGATTTTGAAGTTATCTTCACCAAAGGAACTACGGAAGGCTTAAATCTTATCTCCTATATTTTAACATCAAAATTAAAACAGGACGACGAGATCATCATTTCTTATCTGGAACATCACTCGAATATTGTTCCCTGGCAGTTGCTGTGCGAAAGAACAGGGGCGAAATTGAGAGTAATTCCTATGGACGAAAACGGAATTCTGCAGTTGCATTATCTTGATCAGTTTTTAAGTGAAAAAACAAAGGTCGTTTCTGTTAATCAGGTTTCCAATGCTTTAGGAATTGTAAATCCTATTGAGGAAATTATTGCCAAAACAAGAGCTAATTCAGATGCATATATCGTAATTGATGGGGCGCAGTCAGCTCCCCATTTTACTATTGATGTTCAGAAAATGGATTGCGATTTCTTCGTCTTTTCAGGTCATAAAATGTATGCCCCAATGGGAACCGGAATTTTATACGGAAAACAGGAAGTCCTTGAAAATTTGCCGCCTTTCCACGGAGGTGGTGAGATGATCGCCATCTGTTCGTTTGACAAAACAACGTATGCAGGTTTGCCTTTTAAATATGAGGCAGGAACACCTAATGTCGGTGGAAATATTGCGCTGGGAGCTGCGGTGGATTTTATGAATAAAGTGGGTCGCCAAAATATTCAGAATCATGAGAATGCTTTGTTGGACTACGCTCAAAAGCAACTTCTCGAAATTGACGGTTTAAAGGTTTACGGAGAAAATGCACACAGAACGGGTGTTGTCTCCTTTAATTTAAAAGGAATCGGAATTTCTTCTGATGTGGGAATGATCCTCGATAAAATGGGAATTGCGGTAAGAACGGGTCATCACTGTACCCAACCGATTATGGATTTCTTTAATATTGCCGGAACGGTACGCGCCAGTTTTGCGGTTTACAATACTTTTGAAGAAATTGACCTGTTAGTGGAAGGTGTGAAAAAAGCGCAGAGAATGTTGGCTTAATTTTCAGAAGATAATTTAGGTATCTAAAATCAACCCTGTCAGCGTTTCAAACGCTGGCAGGGTTTTTTAAATCTGGAAAGTACAAGTTCTGTAAAAATAAATTCCCCGCCTCAGGAGACGGGGAATTTTCACTAATATGGAACTTTACAGATGTTATCTTGTAAATAACATTTCTCTATATTTTGTCATTGGCCAAAGCTCATCATCCACCATCATTTCAAGGTCATCAGATGCTTCTCTGATGGGGTCAAACAATGGGATTACGCTTGTGCAGTACAATTCTGCCTGTTTTTGGCTTTCAGACGTTGCTTTTGCAGCTTCTCTTGCTTTCATTAGATCTTCTACACCCAGTTTGATTTTAGAAATGTTTTCAGAAATCTGCGTAATTAAACTGATCTGTTCTTTCGCTAGCGTTTTGAATTCTTTTTCACCAAAAATATCTTTCAGACCCTTTACGTTTTCAATCAGTCTGTTCTGGTAATTCAAAGCTGAAGGAATGATGTGGTTTCTTGCGATATCGCTCAAAACTCTCGCTTCAATATCAATAACGGTTGAGTATTTTTCTAATTTGATCTCGTTTCTCGCTTCCACTTCTCTGTGGTTGAAGATTCCGATTTCTTCATAAAGGTCCAGGAATTTCTGGTTCATTTCCTGCTTCAGTGCTTCCGGAGTTGTTTTCCAGTTGTTCAGGCCTCTTTTTTCAGCTTCAAGAGCCCAGTCGTCAGAATATCCGTCGCCCTCAAACATAATGTTTTTACACTGCTTGATGTATTCTCTTAAAACGTTGAAAATAGCTTCGTCTTTTTTAAGTCCGGTTTCAATTAAGGCGTCCACTTCTTTTTTAAAATCGCTCAGCTGTTTTGCAGCAATCGTGTTCATTACCGTCATAGATTCTGCGCAGTTTGCAGAAGAACCTACCGCTCTGATCTCGAATTTATTTCCTGTAAATGCAAAAGGAGAAGTTCTGTTTCTATCCGTATTATCCAACAGGATTTCAGGGATTTTTCCAACTACATTTAGTTTTAAATCTGTTTTTTCGTCCGGTGAAAGTTTTCCTTCCGTTACTTTTTCAAGTTCTTCCAAAACTCTGAACAGCTGGCTTCCGATAAATACAGAAATAATTGCCGGTGGAGCTTCATTCGCACCCAATCTGTGGTCATTACTTGCAGAAGCAATACTTGCTCTCAAAAGATCTGCATATTCGTGTACCGCTTTAATAGTATTAACAAAGAATGTTAAGAACTGTAAATTTTTCTTAGGATTTTTTCCCGGGCTCAAAAGGTTTTCACCTGTGTCTGTTGCAAGAGACCAATTGTTATGTTTTCCGCTTCCGTTTACACCTGCAAAAGGTTTTTCGTGGAATAAAATATGGAAATGGTGTCTGTGAGCTGTTCTTGCCATCACATCCATCAAAAGAGAGTTGTGATCAACGGCAACGTTTACTTCTTCAAACATCGGAGCAAGCTCAAACTGGTTTGGAGCCACCTCGTTGTGTCTTGTAGTAACCGGAATTCCAAGTTTCATACATTCAACCTCCAGTTCTTTCATGAAATTCATGACTCTCGTAGGGATTGAGCCAAAATAGTGGTCATCCAGCTGCTGTCCTTTTGCAGGAGAGTGTCCCAACAAAGTTTTACCTGTCAAAACCAGATCCGGACGGGATTGATACAATGCAGAATCAACCAAAAAATATTCTTGCTCCCAACCTAAAGTGGGCGTTACTTTCGTTACGTTTTTATCAAAGTACTGCATTACGTCAGTTGCAGCTTCGTCTACCGCGTGCAGAGCTCTCAATAAAGGTGCTTTGTAATCTAAAGTTTCTCCTGTATAAGAGATAAAGATGGAAGGAATACATAAAGTGGTTCCCATGATAAATGCCGGAGAAGTTGGGTCCCAGGCAGTATAACCTCTTGCTTCAAAAGTATTTCTGATACCACCGTTCGGGAAAGAAGATGCATCCGGCTCCTGCTGGATCAATAAGTTTCCGCTGAATCTTTCGATCGCTCTACCGCCTTCAATTGGAGTAAAAAATGAATCGTGTTTTTCTGCAGTGCTGCCTGTCAATGGCTGAAACCAGTGTGTGTAGTGAGTAACTCCTTTGCTCATTGCCCAGTCTTTCATAGCAACCGCTACCTGATCTGCGATGAGTCTCTGGATTTTGCTTCCTTTTTTAATAGCATCCATGATAGACTGGAATGCCTCTTTTGTTAAATATTCTCTCATAGTGTTTTCAGAGAATACATTTTCACAAAACAATTCTGATAATTTAGCAGGAATTTCTACCGTGTTATCTTTTCTAAAGTCCTTGAATGGTAAAGTTTCTAACGCTTTGAATCTTAAAGTTGACATATAGTGTTGAATTTTATGGGGCAAATTTACGAAAAAAATGAATTAAAAATATTTTCACCCTAAATTTTTAGGGGTTATTTTTATTTTTGAATAATTTTTAAGAAAGAATTTGTGTCATAAGAGATGTCTTAAGGATAGAAATGTAATTCCTAAAAAGAATACCTAATAACGAATGTAGGCTTTATTTTCCACTGCTATTATAATATGAATAAAAGTTATCACGATTTTCTTTCTGCATTTTTCAAATAGCTTTAATTTTAAAAATCATCTAATAAATAAACTAAATTTTTTAGAATAAGCTGGTAAGTAGTTGAAACAAGGCTATTTAAAATACTAATTTATTTTTCGTAACTTGCGAGACTTTTTATAAAAATTTTAAATATATGACAAATTCTAGAGCAAGAGAAACCACCGAGGCAATCGAAAGACTGTACATTTCTATGAGACACCTGTTTTATAGAGGTTTTTTCAAGCCAAGCGGAGTTTCCGGAGAAAGCATTAGAAGTTTGTTGAAGACGATCAATCCCGAAATTTACGGTACCATGAGCGTTCCAAGCAAGTTGGAGCTTGATGGTTTGATGTATGTTTTAGACAGACTTCCGGAAGGAATAGAAGAATGCGCTTTCATTCATCTTACATCAGACGAAGGCTTTGATAAAGGGAGCTTTGAGCCGATCGTTCCTAAAAAAAGAAGAAGAAACTGTTACCGTATCGATGAGCATCAGATGAATATCGAAGTTCTTTTGGGACGTTCAGAAATCTATGATATCCTTACGCATTTAACGTTCTTATTTATAGAAGCCGATAAAATCCGCAACCTCGCATTTATTCAGGATGAAAACTGGAAGCCAACAAGAGCTTTCAAAATTATCGAAGAAGTGGTAAAAGGCGAGAAAAAATTCAGCAGAAGAGAAAAAGAAGTCGCATTGATTCATCTTTCTTCTTTAATAGGAAGAACTTTTGATGAAACTTTAAATGCCTACAATACGTTTGGCGAAGATGAAAACCCAGACAGATTATTCAAAATCATTTACCATTTAGGGAAAGTGAGTCTGGAAGATGCCAAACAGAGCCGTGAGCGCGAAATTTATTTCAGTGCAATCTTAAAAGAACGTGTGGGGCATCATTATTTTGGTGAAAAATGGGCTCACAAAGTGAAAGAAGTTTTATTTGAAAACGATCTTCACATGCGTCCGTTACACATTATTTCTGCGAATATGCATTCCGTGAAAAACATGCTCTTCGGAAACGATGCATTGAAGAAAAAACAGACTAAAGAAGTTGACTACAAACTTTATCAGGAAATTTCAAACAAAAAAGATCTTCGTGATAAAGTGTTAAAATACTCTCAGGAGCAGGGCTTAATTTATATTGACGACAGAAGTGGCAGTAATATCGACGTTCAGATCATCGATTTAAGCAAAATTGATTTGAAAAACACGCCTTTCAGTGATACAAAATTTACCGGCGACGATGTTGTTCTGGTTTTCGATTACGCTTTCGGCGAGCAGGCCTTTGAGGTAATGGATGAATTGCTGAGACCATTTGAGCAGAAAGGCGAAGTCTATATGATGAAAGTAAAATCTGTATCAATCATGGGGAAAGCAGGAATTCTCGCCGGTGGTAAAGGCGACATCATGATTCCGACTTCCCATATTTTTGAAGGAACGGCAGACAATTACCCATTTGAAAATGCTTTGAAACTGGATGATTTTAAAGATGATGAACTGAAAGCCTTTGAAGGACCGATGATTACCGTTTTAGGAACCTCACTTCAGAACAGAGATATTCTTCAGTATTTTATGAACACCTCATGGAAAGCCATCGGACTGGAAATGGAAGGTGCACACTATCAAAAGGCAATTCAGGTAGCGTCAAAAATCAGACATCACATCTATCCTGATTTATTTGTCTGCTATGCTTATTACGCATCAGATAATCCTTTAGAAACGGGTTCTACACTGTCTTCAGGTGGTTTAGGGCTTACGGGCGTGAAACCAACCTATCTCATCACGTTAAGAATTCTGGAAAAGATTCTGACAAGCGGAGCGAAAGAAGTTTCTTCTAAAAAATAAGTCTGATAACACAGAATATCAATCCTTCAAGGTTTCCAAAACCTTGAAGGATTTTTATTTCCACCAGATCTCGCAGATTATTATGCGCAATCATCTGTGAAAATCCGTGCAATCTGTAAGAAATTCAAAAAATAGTTATCTTTAAAAAAACAAAACAATGAGCACACCCTCACAATTAGCCAAAAGATTCCGTGAAGTTGTATTGGATGGAAAATGGATTGCCAATACCAATTTTAAAGATCAGCTTTCAGATGTAACATGGCAGCAGGCAAACACGAAAATTGCCAATCTCAACACCATCGCCATGCTCACTTTTCATATTGATTATTACATCGCCGGAATTCTCAACGTTTTCGAAGGTGGAGAACTGGAAATCAAAGACAGATTCAGTTTTGATCTTCAGCCAATCGAATCTCAGGAGCAATGGGAATCTCTTTTAAATAAGCTCTGGACTGACGCAGAAAAGTTTGCCTCGTTACTGGAACAAATGCCGGATTCTGAAATGCATGAAAAGTTTGTTGATGAAAAATACGGAACTTATCTCAGAAATATGGACGGGATGATCGAGCATTGCTATTATCATTTAGGACAGATTACTCTGATTAAAAAAATAATTCATTTCAACGCAAACAACACTGATGCTTTTCACTGATTGGTACAGTTGCATTTTGAGGTTTAAAAGTTGAACCTATTCAAAGTTTTTGAAACTTTGAATAGCAATTAGTCTTATTAAATAATTATTTTTAAAGCATTTACCTCTTTATAATCTATGTTGGGTTGTTCATTTTTTAATGAAAGCTCATCAATAACTATAGAATCGCCAGACTTCGTTTTTAAAATTCTATCTTTTGCAGATTGGTTAAATTCTTCACCATAATTAATCAATGGTTCTTCTTGATTTATCTGATACTGGAACTTTCCTGCTTTTGGTAATTCGTAAACCAGTTGAGGAATAAAATATTTTATTTTAGAAACAGCAAGCTCTTCACTGGTTAGTTTCATTTGTATTGTTTGGTTATTTATACTTGCATACGGTCTTTCAATATTAAGGATTCGGAATTTTCTTTTGTCGGTAACCACTCTGTCTCTAATAAACCCTGAAATGGTATTTCGAGAGTGGTACCAGTTGTAGGAACTATGGAATATCGGTTTTTTCCGTCTTTTTTAACGCCTGCTCCGCTTACCTGTATGCTGTCAGATTGCGGAATATCAATATTAAGATGATTTTGTACGCCTCTGTATAAGATGTTAAGTTGTCTATTCTCAACAATAGCTTTGATATCAGACTTTTTAGTAAATGTTTTTGTTGAAGAGCAATTCAAACATATAATCAAAAGGAGAATGAGGTAAATTGTTTTTTTCAAAATATTGAATTGTTTACAGTCAAATATATTAATTTTCAAAATTTACTTACCTTTAAAAAAAATAAAATTTTCAATGAAAAAATCGTTTGCAATACTCTTTGCTTTGATCATTTCACAGTTTCAGGCGCAGCAGAAAGCTTATTACCAGCAGGCTGCCCAGTACAAAATGGATATTGATGTCAATGCAGAAAAATTTACCTACGAAGGAAATCAGACTTTAAATTACTCCAACAACTCACCAGACGAGCTCAATGTCGTGTACTTCCATTTGTACTGGAATGCTTTCAAACCCAATTCAATGATGGATCAAAGGGTAGCCGGACAGGGAAAAAACGGTGATTCACGATTACAGAAAGACGGAGTTTCAAGACTGGCTTCCATTCCTAAAGATCAGGAAGGTGCACAGAATATTCACTGGATCAAACAGAACGGGAAAAATGTAAAGTTCGAAATTCAGGAAACCGTGATGAAGGTGTATTTAAATGAACCTTTAAAACCCAATTCCAAAACCACTTTTACCATGGAGTGGGACGCTGTAATTCCACAACAGATTAGAAGAGCTGGGCGAAATAACCGTGAAGGCGTTGATATGACGATGTCTCAATGGTATCCAAAAATCGCGGAATACGATTACGATGGCTGGGCAGCTTTCGATTACGTGGGAAGAGAATTTCATGCTCCGTTTTCAGATTTTGATGTGACTATTAAAATCAACAAAGATTACGTCGTTGGAGCAGGCGGAACTCTTCTGAATCCTACAGAAGTGAAAGGTTACGACGCGTCAGCAAAAATTAAAGCCGACAAAAACAAAGCTACATGGAAATGGTCGGCTAAAAATATGCTCGACTTTGCGTGGGCGGCAGACAAAGATTATTCGGTAGAAAGTTTCGAAATTCCGCAGGGACCGAAAGTGTTTTTCGTATATCAGAAAAACGATAAAACCAAAGTTTGGGGCGAGGCAAAACCATACATCACAAAGTATTTCCAGATTATGAATTCCCGGTTCGGAAATTACGCTTGGCCTTCATACGCATTCATCCAGGGTGGTGATGGCGGAATGGAATACGGGATGTGTACTATGATTTTAGGTGAAGCAGGAAGCGTTGAAGATTTAATGGGGCTGATGGTTCACGAAGGTTCGCACTCGTGGTATCAGCAGATGCTCGCCACCAACGAACCACTGAGACCGTGGATGGATGAAGGTTTCACCAGCTATGCAGAAAGCATCGTAATGCACGAGCTGTTTCCTCCAAAAGAAAATATACCCAATGCTTTTACTTCAAAGATTGATGCCTACAGAAATATTGTCAAAAGAGGAATCGAAGAACCAGCAGTTTGGCTGGGTGACCACCATGACAACGGTACGGCGTACAGTTTTGCAAGTTATGTGAAAGGTGAATTGTATCTGGTTCAGTTGGGTTACATTGTTGGCGAAGAAAATTTGGCTAAAATCATGAAAGAATATTTTGCTCAGTGGGCAATGAAACATCCTACAGATAGAGATTTCCTCCACATCGCACAGAATATTTCGGGGATGGATCTGAAGTGGTTTCATCATTACTGGATCAACACAACCAAGACCATCGACTACGGAATTAAAGACGTAAAATACGACGCAAAATCTACAACGATAACTTTAGTTAACAACAGCCAGGTTCCTATGCCGATCGATTTTTCTGTGATGACAACCGATAAAAAGGTGATCACCTACCAAATCCCGATGAACATGACCCGTACGTGGAAAGCTAAAGATATCTTCGGAGATTTCAGAACCATGCCGTATTGGCCATGGACGCAGAAAGAATATAGCATCACCGTGCCTTACAGCAAGTCTCAACTAAGCGTTTTAGGAATAGATTTCAGCCAGAGAATGGCAGATGTAAATCCTTCGGATAATTTTGTTGAGGTGAAATAATTCTGAAATATCGCTGCATTACGAAGCCCTGAAAGGGCAACATCAAAAATCCCCGAAGAAAACTACTTCGGGGATTTTGTTTTAAAACGAAAAAATATTCTTGCTTAGCAAACGGAGTTCTTTTATGAATATAATCTGAATACATTAAAAAAAATTATTTGTCTAGTTTATTTTTCATTTGTTTATGATATAATATGATCTGCGGTATTATCAATAAAAAAACAGCAAATGAAGCGGGATTTAATTCTTTTAAGATTGAAAAAATTATAATAACTACCGTAGAAAATAATAATATAAGAAGATTAATTTTGTATGCGATTTTTATTAATCCTTTTTCTGCAACTTCATCCCAACTGTCAATGATTTTCAGATTTTCATTTTTTGTTATTTCTTGTAATTTTAGAATTAATTTTTTAATGTTTTTTCGATCAATCTTAGAATTGTTTATATATATTGTTTGATTTTCTGTTCTAATTTTTTTCAGAAACTCTCCGTTATCTAAAACGATCGTTCGTATATCTTTGATCTGAACCGAAGGAAGCTTTTTATAATTAAAGAAGTTTTTTCTACTCCAAATAAAAACTAATATTTTTTCATTCTCTATAACTATTTGAAGTTTTCCAACAGAATAATAGTACATTAGAAATAAAGTAATCGCAAAAATTGGAATTATAATAAGTAATGAATTTATTTCGGCTGAAATTACAAGGGCTATTATAACAGATAAAGGCAATAAAAACAGGCAACGTAATATCCGTGATTGTTTAAATGTTGTTATTTTATAAGTGTAAATCGACATAGTAGTTAACCTTTATCACTAATACCCCCTCGCATAAGACTTCTTCTCCTCCAGATATTCCACCTTGTCACCACTTTCGGTTTTAAAAAGGGTTTTCACTGTAATTCTCTGTTTCTCGCCTGTAGAACTTGGCAGATATGTGACGAAATGAAGATGTGGCCCGCTGCTCCAGCCTGTATTTCCGCTTAGGGCGATGGGTTGGCTTTTGATGACCTTGTCGCCCACTTTTACCTTGGCTCCGTTTTTTATCAAATGGAAATACTGCGCAATGGTGCCGTCAGAGTGTAAAACAGAAATATAATTTCCAAATGCCGCACAGCTTTTCGTAGGACAGCTTTTGTCGTTATGCTGTACAATCTCAATCACCAAACCTTCTCTGGCTGCTAAAATCTCTGTGCCTTCGGGCATAATAAAGTCTAATGAATTTTCATTCTGATGAGAAAATGTACCATTATATCCCTGATGAATCAAAAATGCTTTTCCTTTCCCGAAAGGCAGATCGTACTGGTAGTTTTTGTCGTATTGCTTGATAGTAATGTCTCCGGTGTAAGACTGATAACCGGGCATTTTCTTCAGATTCCAGCCTTTCTTTTTGTCATTCACTACAAAATAAGTAACGCGGTATCTGCTTGTTTTTCCCGGTATCACATGAGTGGTTTTAAATAAATCGGGTTTTCTCAGATTATCTGCTTCAGGCTGACCGTTAAAAACCAGTGAAACAGGATAAATTTCATTATTGTCAACGTAAAAAGTGAGAGAATCGCCTTTTCTTTCGTTATACATTTTGATGTTCTTTTGAGAAAAAAGTATTGTAAAATGGCTGATGAGGATGAGAAATAAAAGTTTTTTCATTGTTAAATCTATTAGGATGTGCTTAAAAGTTTTGTACAATATTAAACCATTTTCTTAAATATTAAAAGCCTCTTTTTATGAAAATTGTTACATTTACCACCGAAAATCAATTTAATGAATTCAATCGTAATCAACGTTGGAAACAGCAACATCAGATTCGGACTTTTTAATGATGATAACTGCGATATCTCGTGGGTAATCAATACAAAACCGTACCGCACAGCTGACGAACTGCACGGTCAGATGCTGATTTTGTATCAAACCTACAAAATTGATCCAGAGAAAATCGAAAAGATTATCATCGGTTCTGTGGTTCCGCAACTCACAAGGGAAATATCTTCTGCAATCCGTAAGATCCACGGGATTATGCCGGTAATGGTAGACCGCACAACGCCTTCGGAAGTGATTGCCAAATCTAAACAGATGGGAACAGATATTTATGCAAACCTCGTGGCAGCACATAATATGTATCCAGACAGGAAGAAGATTGTTGTGGATTTCGGGACTGCACTTACTGCAAGCTGTGTTGCAGAAAACGGTGAAACGCTGGGTGTAATTATAGCCCCGGGAATTGTTACTGCGCTCAATTCACTTATCAGCCAGACCGCGCAGCTTCCTGAAATTGAACTTAAAAAACCAAAATCTGTTTTAGGATTAGATACCATCAGCTGTATGCAGAGTGGTATGGTCTACGGGTTCCTCGGTATGGTGGAAGGTTTTATAGACCGCATCAATGATGAGGTCAAAGACGATTGTTTCGTTATTGCAACCGGCGGTGTTTCTCACGTTTACAAACCATTAACCGATAAAATCCATTTGGCAGACAGACTTCACACATTAAAAGGACTTTACTTTTTAGGGAAAGATATTTAGGTTAAGGTTAAGGTTGTGCGATTTTCCGCCTTTGCCTAAGCCTACCTCTTAGATTTAAAAAATTCTTTTACAATGATCGAACATTCGTTTTCTAAAACACCTGTCACGATTTCAGTCTTCGGATGAAGCGAAAGATTTTTATTGATAAATCCCCGTTTCTCATCTCTAGCACCAATCACCACTTTGGAAATCTGAGACCAGCTCAAAGCTCCTGAACACATCACGCAAGGTTCAACGGTGACGTATAAAGTGCAGTCGGTGAGGTATTTTCCTCCTAAAAAATGAGCTGCTGAGGTGATGGCCTGCATTTCTGCGTGAGCAGTGACATCGTTCAGAGCTTCAGTAAGGTTGTGTGCTCTGGCAATCACTCTGTTGTTGGATACAATGACGCATCCTATAGGAACCTCATCTCTTTCTAATGCGCTTTCGGCCTCCTGGAGAGCCATTTTCATAAAATATTCGTCGGTAAACATAAAGATAAAAGCTTAGTACAAAACTAAGCTTTTCAAATATTTTATTGAGAGATAATTAAAATCTGTACCCAATGCCACCCATGATTTTTCCGGTAACTTCGCCTACATCATACCGTTCTCCGTTTCCGAATCTTCTTGCGATGCCGCCGCTGGCTTCAATCACCAGTCTGTCTTTGATTACCCATTTTCCACCTACTCCAAAACCTATTCCCACTGTTGTTACCGTTTTATTTCCTCTGTAACTGTAGTAGTAAGTATTGGTGATGTCATCATAATCAGATCCGTAGAAATCATCCTTCTGGAATGTCACCGGAACAAAACCTTCAAAGAAAAAGCCCGAGGCATATTTTCTTCCCATATAATATCTGAAATAGGGAGAAACCTGTTTAAAATCGTCTACATCTTTATCCAGAACAATCATGGCATTCACACCAACGCCCATGTCTTTGTTAAGAATTCTTTCGTAGGAAACATTTATCATTGGAACGGCAATCAAAAGAATGGGATCTAAAACGATATCGTTTTTTCTCTCTGAACCTGATTCCTGAGCAGAATTAAGATCCTGTGCAAACAGGTTCATTGCTGATATTAAAACCGTTAAAAATGTAAAGAATTTTTTCATTAATTTTTTTCACCAAAAATAAACATTCCCACGACATGGTGAAATTTTTAATGAAAAATTAATCAAATTTTAAATTTAACGGCAGTCTGAAGCGCGACCGGACGGGAATTCCGTTGATGTAGGCGGGAGAAAACTTTTCTGCAACTGAGTACAGAGCAATCTCAGCCTGTCTGTTGAAGGTAAAATTATCACCTTCCGCTTTTACATTGGTAATGCTGCCGTCTTTTTCAACAATAAAAGCTACCTGCGTTCTGAGATCTTTCATTTCAGAATATACGCCGTCGCTGTAAAAAAGATTGGCGACCTCCTGTCTTAAAGCGTTAATTCCTCCGGGATAGTTGGCGTCTTTGCCAAGTGTTTGATCCATAATCTTGTCACCTGATGTGCTGGATGTTGCAGATTTAAACTTTCGGAGATCTTCTAGATTTTTGGTTTTCAGAAGAGCTCCCACCAGAGCAACGTTTTCAATACTGTCCATCTTTCGCATAAAAAGCTTAAAATCATTTTTGATGGATGCTTTTATCAGATTGTTGGTTTCTTTGTCGAATTTCTTTTTAAACTCGCCATTCAGCATTGTTCTGTGTTGGTTATAGTAATTTTTCACAGAGCGGAAATCTTCCGTCTGCTGAGAAATACAAAATCCCGAAAGTAATGTAAATATGAAAACAAAATATCGCAAAGTGGTTATTTTAAGTAAATATAGTTAAAAATTTCAGGGCTTTTTTAGAAAGTCTTCATCTTCGGTCAAAATAAAAACCGAAGCTTTAAAAACCTCGGTTTTGGTATAATCAGTTCAGCTCAATTGGGTTGCTGTTTCTTTTAAGTTCTTCTTTCATTCTTTCCTGCATGCGTTTTCTCATATCGGCTGGGTTTTGACTGCCACCGCCACCCCGGGACATCGGCGCGCCTATTCTTATGTTTCCGCCGCCACCGCCGCCAGACTGGCTGCTCACAAATGCTTCAGGATCTTTTCTGAATCTCTCAAGCTGCTTGGTGTAATCTGTTCTTTTCACCTTCATCGTATTTCCGAAACGGTTGCTTTCCGGAAAGTCTGCAATTTTATAGTTCTTCATTAAATCAAAAGAATATTCTCCTTTGTCATCTTCAATTTTTACAATAAGACCGGGAAGACCTGCAAATTTATACGGTCCGTCCTGATAGGGAAGGTCTGTGGTAAACCATGCCGTCCATTTTCTTCCTGCAAAATCTGTTTCAGCTTTCTGAACTTTGTAATCACCAATTTTTGTGGTTTCTGTAAGCATTTTCCAACTTATAGGGCGGTCTTCTTCATAGGAGTATGTGTCTCTTCCAATTCTATTTTTAAAAACAACTTTCTGTGAAGTTTTGTCTTTTTCAATAGAATAGTCAATGTTGGTTCTTAAACCTTCCATCTGCTCACGGTTAAAATTTCTCGCGCCACCGCTCTGGAACATCGCCTGCATCACAGAGTCTCTTTTTACTCGGTTTTCAGAATAGAACTGGGATTTTTCTCTGGAAATATCGAGGTAGGCATTTTCAGTTTTTACATCATTTTTATTTTCCGCATCAGATTTCATTGTCACCTGATAAACAAATCTGTTTACCTGTGCGCTGATATTCTGGACTAAGAAACAAGCTGTTACCAACAGAATTTTTTTCATACGTTTTAATTTGAGGGTTTGATAGCAATCATTTGACAAAGTTAAACCTATCAATGATAAAAATAGTTAAAAATAAAAACACTGATTTTTATTTACTGATTATTAGTCGTAAATTTGCTTCCTAAAATCATTCTAAATAAAAACAATGATAAAAGTAAGCGATCAGGCAAAGGTAAAAGCGGTTCAACTCATGACGGAAGACGGCTTTGATCCTACTGAAGATTATATAAGAGTTGGAGTGAAGAGCGGTGGTTGTTCAGGTTTAGAGTATGTGCTGGGTTTCGACAATAAAAAAGAAGAAAGTGACCAGATTTTTGAAGATAACGGTATTAAAATCGTTGTGGAGAAAAAAGCAATACTTTATCTGGCAGGAACTGTTTTGGAATACTCCGGAGGCTTGAACGGGAAGGGATTTATTTTTAATAATCCTAATGCATCCAGGACCTGTGGTTGTGGAGAGAGTTTTTCTCTTTAATTAAAATTGAGGTTTAAAATTCAAAATTGAGATGACACTCAATTGTAAACAAATCAGACCGAAAGATTTGGTTTTAAAAAAAGCAACAGCTTAAAAAAAAGGCAGGAGACTTTATAATGTTTAAAGTTTCTACATTTAATACAGTTAAAATTAATTCAGAAATTCAAAGTTTTGGATTTTGAATACTAATTATGAGTAAATATACTGAAGACGACTTAAGAGTTGATTTAGAAAATAAAAAGTACGAATTCGGCTGGGAAACGATACTCGATTATGAAGATTTCCCTACTGGTCTGAACGAAGACATTGTGCGTGCTATTTCTGCCAAAAAGGAAGAGCCGGAATGGATGACAGAATGGCGTTTAGAGTCTTTCAGAATCTGGTTGAAAATGACCGAGCCTGAATGGGCAAATATTAAGTATGAAAAACCTGATTTTCAGGCGATTAAATATTATGCAGCTCCAAAATCTAATCCACAGCTGGAAAGTCTGGATGAAGTAGATCCTGAATTACTGGCAACTTTTGCCAAACTGGGAATCAACATCGAAGAACAGAAAAGACTTTCAAATGTTGCTGTAGATATCGTGATTGACTCTATCTCTGTAAAAACAACTTTTCAGGATACTCTGGCTGAGAAAGGAATTATTTTCTGCTCAATTTCTGAAGCGATTAAAAATCATCCGGATTTAGTTAAGAAATATTTAGGTAAAGTTGTTCCGAGAGGAGACAATTTCTATGCAGCATTGAATTCCGCAGTGTTTTCTGACGGAAGTTTCTGCTACATTCCGAAAGGGGTAAGATGCCCGATGGAACTTTCAACTTATTTCCGTATCAATCAGGCAGGTACAGGTCAGTTTGAAAGAACACTTGTGATTGCAGATGAAGGAAGTTACGTATCTTATCTGGAGGGTTGTACAGCACCGTCAAGAGACGAAAATCAGCTTCACGCAGCCGTTGTAGAATTGATTGCGATGGATAATGCTGAAATTAAATATTCTACCGTTCAAAACTGGTATCCGGGAAATGAAGAAGGAAAAGGTGGAGTTTTCAATTTCGTAACAAAAAGAGGTCTTTGCGAATACAAAGCAAAAATCTCATGGACTCAGGTGGAAACGGGTTCCGCAGTAACCTGGAAATATCCTTCCTGTATCCTGAAAGGTGACGGATCAATTGGTGAATTCTATTCTATCGCAGTGACAAACAATCATCAGTATGCCGATACAGGTACAAAGATGATTCACATTGGTAAGAATACAAAATCAACAATTATTTCTAAAGGAATTTCGGCAGGAAAATCGCAAAATTCATATAGAGGATTGGTAAAAGTAATGCCTTCTGCAAAAGGAGCAAGAAACTTCTCACAATGTGATTCATTATTGATGGGTAACGAATGTGGAGCGCATACTTTCCCATATATTGAAATAAAAGATCCGACAGCTCAGTTAGAGCACGAGGCTACAACGTCAAAAATTGGTGAAGATCAAATATTTTACTGCAACCAGAGAGGTATCGATACCGAAAGAGCAATTGCATTGATTGTAAATGGTTTCAGCAAGGAAGTTTTAAATAAATTACCAATGGAATTTGCCATTGAAGCTCAGAAATTACTGGAGATTTCTTTGGAAGGTTCTGTTGGATAAATATTATAAAAATAAAGAGGTTTTGGATTCATAAAAATTCATTACCAAATTATCATATCAAAAAACTATGTTAAACATTAAAAACCTACACGCCAGAATTGAAGATGGCGCACAGATATTAAAAGGTATCAATCTTGAAATCAAACCAGGCGAAGTTCACGCTATTATGGGGCCGAACGGTGCCGGTAAATCAACGCTTTCATCTGTCATTGCAGGGAAAGAAGATTACGAAGTAACGGAAGGAGAAATCTTTTTTCAAGGTGAAAATATTATTGAAGATGCTCCTGAAGAAAGAGCTCATAAAGGCGTTTTCCTTTCTTTTCAGTACCCGGTAGAGATCCCTGGAGTTTCTGTAACCAACTTCATTAAAGCTGCTGTGAACGAAAACAGAAAAGCAAACGGATTGGAAGATATGCCTGCAAAAGAAATGTTGGCAATGATTCGTGAGAAATCTGAAAAACTGGGAATTAAAAAAGACTTTCTTTCAAGATCATTGAACGAAGGTTTTTCTGGTGGTGAGAAAAAGAGAAATGAGATTTTCCAGATGATGATGCTTAATCCTAAGCTGGCTATTCTTGATGAAACCGATTCTGGATTGGATATCGATGCACTCAGAATTGTTGCAGACGGAGTTAATGCTTTTAAAAGTGAAGGAAATGCAGTTCTTTTAATTACCCACTACCAAAGACTGCTCAATTATATTCAGCCTGATTTTGTACACGTTTTAGCCAACGGAAAAATCATCAAAACTGGTGACAAATCTTTAGCATTAGAATTAGAAGCAAAAGGATACGATTGGCTACTAAATTAATTTGAAATTTGGTATTTGAAATTTGATATTGTGAGAGCAATAAATAATTTTGAAATTAAACAGTAAAGCAGTTATAAAACTTAAAAATGAAGGTTTTGAGATTTTAAAATAAATTACGGATTTATTTTTTGCCAAATCGCAGATGGTAAAGCCGATAAATTTAAAAGAAATGATGGTCAGTTGATTGAACATTCACCATTTCAAATCTCAAACTTCAAATCTCAAATATGTTATCAGAACAAATTTTAAACAATCACAGCGAATTTCTTGGTACACTCCGTCATCGTTTTTTAGATGAATCCAGAGTGGAGGCTTTAGCAAAATTTTCTCAGATTGGCTTTCCTACTAAGAAAGACGAAGAATATAAATACACAAGTCTCAAAGAGATTACAGAAAAAGACTATAACTTTTTCCCGAAAGAAGGTCATAATATTACCAAAGAACAGCTCGATGAACTGCATTTGGGTGAAGAAAATTTCGACTGGATCACATTCGTCAACGGCAAACTCCGCAAAGAATTATCAAATATTTCTATCGAAAATGCAGAATTTCTGTCATTCAATTATGCGTTAAATGATGAGAATCACAAAGAAGTTTTCGATAAGTATTTTAATACAATAGCGGCAAAAGATTTAGCCTTTACCAATTTAAATCAGGCATACTGCAAACATGGTTTCTTTTTAAAGGTTCCTAAAAATGTGGTGATCGAAAAGCCGATTCATGTTTTTTACATTTCTCAGAATCAGGAAGAAAACACTTTTTACAACACGAGAAATTTATTGATTGTAGAAGAAGGTGCAAAAGTAGAAATCATTGAAAGTCATCATAATTTTGACAGCAGTTTTGTATTTACAAATTCGGTAACGGAGATTTTTACGCATCCGAACGGTAAAGCAGACTGGCACAAACTTCAGAACGACAGTGATACTTCATATCTGGTAGACAGTACTTTTGCCAAACAGGAGAAAGACAGCTTAACTACAGTAAATACATTCTCTTTCGGTGGTAAACTGGTGAGAAATAATTTAGATTTTATTCAAAACGGATCAAATATCAATTCTTTTATGAACGGAATCACGATTATTGGAAAAGATCAGTTGGTGGATCATCATACTGCTGTTCATCACAATCAGCCGAACTGCGAAAGTTATCAGAATTACAAAGGTATTTTCAGTGGAAAATCTCATGGAGTTTTCAACGGAAAAGTTTTCGTGGATAAACTGGCTCAGAAAACCAATGCTTATCAGCAAAACAACAACGTTCTACTTACCGAAGGCGCTAAAATTGATACAAAACCACAGCTTGAAATTTTTGCAGATGATGTAAAATGTTCTCACGGTTGTACAGTAGGTCAGTTGAATAAAGACGCCTTATTTTATCTGAGAGCTCGGGGAATTTCTAAGAAAGAAGCTCAGGCACTGCTTTTATTCGCTTTTGCCAATGATGCGATGGAGAATATTGACATCGAGCCTTTAAAAGATAAAATCTCTAAACTTCTTGCCGAAAAACTTGAAGTGAATATGGAATTTTAATTCAAATAATCTTATATAAAAACGGGCAGTCACTTTACTGAGACTGCCCGTTTTGTTTAAAAAAAATTCTATTTCTTCAGCCAGAACTGACTGTCTTTTCTGTCAGATCTTTTCACTCCGTTATTAATATTGTAGGCAAAACCCACTCCCAAAGTCTGCTTCAGCTGCGTTTTCTGAATTTGATTATGGTCATACAGCAAATCTAAAGTGATGTTGGAAGAAATATGTTTATTGATTTTCATTTTCAGAAGCATATTGTAGGATAGCACCATGTGGTCTGGATCTTCCAGATAATTAGAGAAAACAGTTCCTGTATTAATCATCTCAATATTTTCCATAAGCTTCACTTTGTAGAGGGCGTTTCCGTAGAAACCAAACTGCATCAGGAAGCTTTCGCCGTTATTTTTAAGGCCATAAGTTCCGGCAGTCTGCAATTCATTATCCAGAACAAATGTAAATCTGGCATTCGCTGGGCGTAACGTTATCGTGAGGTTGTCATCGGGTCTGTAGGTAATTCCTAAACCGGCATTCACATATCCGGGTGCCATAAAAGAAGAGATTTTTTTAGCTTCAGGATTATTTCCGTCTTCGTATCCGTGAGAAAACTGGCTTTGTAAGCTCGCTCCTGCAGAAACATACCAGCTTTTAGAAAACTGCCTTCCGTAGTTGGTAGAAAGATTGATAACGTCTTGGGTTTTGCGGGTGCCGATTCCCTGAGTGGTGTTTTGACCGTAGTTTAAAATAAAAATGTTTTCCCAAAGATTTCTGCCTTTTTCGTAGGTGAGGTTTTCGTTTAAACTTCCCAGCCAGCCCAGGTTATTGGCTCCACCGCCTACCCAGTTAGAAAAAGCTGCCTGATTAAGCATCACGGCAATCTGGCCGTCTACAGACCAATATCTTTGTTTTTTAATTGTATCTACCGCTGCAGAGTCACTGATGATTACCTGAGCATTCATTTGAAAACAGGTAAAGATCAGAAAAATGAATAAAAGTTTCTTTGTGTTCATTAAAAGTATTTTTTCACGGCAAAAATAAGAATATATAAACAGACGGTAGAATGAGTTGTTTTGAAAATTTTCATCATTTGCTTCAATCTTTTTCTAATGTCTGAGAAATAAAATAATACGGCACAGAGATTAATAACTTTCTGTCCTGATAATATTTAAAAATGTAAAATTAAAAGCCAAAATTTCCGAAATTTATCCATGGCTTTCCTTTTGAGAGACAGAAGTATGATTAAAGATATAGTTTCAAAAAAAGCACTGTTTTATCCTTTGATAATGCTGGCTGCGATGTGGTTCGGTTTTCTGCTGCAGGCCAATGGCTTTTTTGACAGTTGCTTCGGTGCAGTTATTCCGTTGTTGCCTGAAGGTCTTTTGGGTATCATTACCTCCCCGCTTCTTCATGGGAGTACAGATCATATTGTAAGTAATTCTATCCCGATTGCGATTTTGATGTTTCTTTTATATCAGTTTTACCCTGAGGTGGCCAGCAAAGTTTTTGTAATAGGATGGATTGCTACAGGATTTCTGGTCTGGGTTCTTCCGCCGGTTGATATTTTCACAGGCGAATATGCTTACACCTGTACCATCGGCGCGAGTGGAGTGGTGTATGTTCTTGCGTTTTTCCTTTTTTTCAGTGGTGTATTCAGATGGAATATGAAACTGCTTACCATTTCTCTGCTTGTTGTACTGTATTATGGAAGTTTAATTTGGGGAATGTTTCCCGAAGAACTCTTCAGCACCATGATGGAGCCAAGTAAAATTTCCTGGCAGGCACACTCAGCAGGTGCAATTGTAGGAAGTGTTTTGGCCCTTACTTTCAAGAAATCTGGTGAGAAAAAGAAAAAATACATTTGGGAGTTTCCCGATTATTATAGTGAGAAAGATGATAAGCTCTGGCAGGAATACAAAGAAAACCACCCAGATGACTTCCTAGAACTTCCGTACCAGAAAAGAGAGGATATTTGGGATCATCTGGAAGATTTGAGAAGAAATAAATCTTAAATGGTTATATTTGATATAAATAAAACATGAATGTACACAGAAGAGCAACTGTATTCTATTGCGCTGCGGGAGTGTAATTTTATAGGAGATATCAACTTTCTGAAATTGGTGCGCCGCTTCGGAACGGCAGAAAATGTCTGGAAGTTTTCTAAAAAAGAACTCAGCAAAACCGGCGGAATGGGCTTAAAAACGGTTTCAGATATAGGAAATTCGGCTCATTTGAAATTTGCCGAAAAGGAAATCGCTTTCTGCGAAAAAAATTCAGTTAAAATAAATCTCCGCCATCAAAAAGAGCTTCCGTTTTTGCTCAGTGAATGTGATGATGCACCGGCAATTCTTTATCAGAAAGGAAATTTTGACGTAAATTTAAAAACAGTGAGCATGGTCGGAACGAGAAATATTACTTCTTACGGCAAAAAATTTATAGAAGATTTTTTTGAAGAGACAAAATCACATTCATACATTTCAGTGAGTGGTTTGGCGCTGGGTGTTGATAAAGAGGTTCACGAGCAGTCTTTAAAGCATCAAATTCAGACGATTGGAGTTTTGGCACATGGTTTTCACACGTTTTATCCGGCGAAAAACAGGAAGCTATCAGAAAAGATAATTGAAGAAGGTGGAGGATTGTTAACGGAATTTAATTCCTCAAGAAAACCCGACCGCGAAAATTTCATCCAGAGAAATAGAGTGGTAGCGGGAATGTCTCCGGCAACAATTGTAGTAGAAACAGCTTTTGGTGGTGGATCGATCAGTACCGCAACCTTTGCCAATACTTACAACAGGGATGTTTTTGCTTTGCCGGGAAGAATTTCAGACAGATATAGCCAGGGTTGTAATCATTTGATTTATCAGAATAAAGCAACTGCAATTTCTACATTAAAAGATTTGCTTGACTTGCTGGGATTTAATGATTCTAAAGATATCATTGAAGAGCTTTTCCCGCAGAGTAAAATTACGATTCAATTATCTGAAAGTCAGGAATTAATTTATCTCCGTATCAAACAAAATCCTCATGTCACGTTAGATGATCTGGCGGAAAAAACAGAGATGCCTTCTCATAAATTATTACCGGTAATCCTGGAGCTGGAGCTTTTAGGAAAAGTAAAATCATTTTCCGGGAGACAATTTTTGGCTATTTAATATTTAATGATTTCTTAATATTTCATTATTTTAGATATAACATTTCATATTTGGCAAAAATTAATGAAAAATTATTGATTTAATAATATTATGATGTATTATTATTGAATTTTCAATAAATATGATTTAACCTATTGCAAATCTTGAAAAAAAAATTAAATTTGTTGATATAATTTTCAACCCTAATATATGGAACAATATAATGTTGATCAGAAAATTCAGGAGTTTATTGCAAAGATAGAAGCAAAAAACCCTAATGAACCGGAATTCTTACAGGCCGTGAAAGAAGTGGCTGTAACTGTAATTCCGTTTATCCTTACAAGAAAGGAATACACTGGAATGAAGCTTCTGGAAAGAATGGCAGAAGCAGAAAGAATTATCATTTTCAGAGTTCCTTGGGTTGACGACAAAGGAGAAATTCAGGTAAACAGAGGTTTCAGAATTCAGATGAACTCTGCAATTGGGCCTTACAAAGGAGGAATCCGTTTCCATCCAACCGTAAACCTTTCAGTTCTTAAATTCTTAGCCTTCGAGCAGGTTTTCAAAAACTCTTTAACTACGCTTCCGATGGGAGGTGGTAAAGGAGGGTCAGACTTCGATCCGCAAGGTAAAACTGATATGGAAGTGATGAGATTCTGTCAGGCTTTCATGGCTGAGCTTTGTAAGCATGTAGGTCCTGAAACAGACGTTCCTGCCGGTGATATCGGTGTAGGTGCTAGAGAAATCGGATACCTTTTCGGAATGTACAAGAAGATCAGAAACGAATTTACGGGAGTTCTTACAGGGAAAGGTCTTGCTTACGGTGGATCATTAATCCGTCCTGAAGCTACTGGTTACGGTGTGGTCTATTTCGCAGAGCAGATGCTGAAGACTATCGGACAGACTTTTAAAGATAAAATTGTTTCAGTTTCAGGTTTCGGTAACGTTGCTTGGGGGGTAATCAAAAAAGTACACGAGCTTGGCGGAAAAGTGGTTACACTTTCGGGTCCTGACGGTTATGTATATGATAAAGACGGTATCGACGGAGAAAAAATCGATTTCCTTCTTGAGTTGAGAGCTTCAGGGAACAACAGAGCTGAAGATTATGTGAAAAAATATCCATCAGCAGTTTTCTATGCCGGGAAACGTCCTTGGGAAGTAAAATGTGATGTGGCCATTCCTTCTGCAACTCAGAATGAACTTGACTTCGAAGATGCTAAAATGCTGGTTGAAAACGGTTGTCTTTGTGTAACTGAAGCGGCAAACATGCCTTCAACACTGGAAGCAATTAACTATTTCCTCGACAATAAAGTTTTATTCTCTCCGGGGAAAGCTTCAAATGCCGGTGGTGTAGCTACTTCAGGTTTAGAAATGACGCAAAACTCCATCAGATTAAACTGGACTTCTGAAGAAGTTGACGCAAGACTGAAAGAAATCATGATCGGAATCCACAAAGCTTGTAGAGACTACGGTAAAGAGGAAGACGGATATGTAAACTATGTAAAAGGTGCAAACATCGCCGGCTTCGTAAAAGTAGCTGAAGCAATGTTGGCTCAAGGTGTAGTATAAAAAATAAAGGCTGGGAAATTTTCCCGGCCTTTTTTCATAAAGCCTGTCCCGGGATTATAAATGGGAAAAAGTAATAGTGAAAGTGAAAGCATTGAATGTCCAGTTCAATGCTTTTTTTTTGACACAAATTGTCTTATTTTGTCTTTTTTACAGGTGTTGTCGGAGTGGTGGTATTTACCGTCCCGGATCCCGGCATAGGTCTGTTAACCCCTGTATTTACGGTTCCGCTTGTGTTGAGACTGCCTGTGGTTCCAATGTTGACCGTACCAGGCGATGAAACTTTATTATCCACAATACCTGTACTCATTGGAAGAGTTCCGTTTGGGTTGGCAGAATTGATGGTTCCATTATTCATGTTGCCCAGATTGCTATTCATAGTTCCCTGCAGAGTGTTTCCGGCGCTTAATTGATTATTATTCAACGCTCTTACATCTGAGTTAAGGTTTCCTCTGGGAATAGTCAAACCTTTCTGAGTTGTGGATGGAGTCGTAACAGTTTTTGGAACTGTCTTTGTCTTTTGAGGTGCAGTCTGTGCAGAAACAGCAAATATACCTCCCATTGCAAAAGCTGCTAAAATTAATTTTTTCATAATATAATATTTTGGTGATAATCAATACTATACAAATAGCGTACAACTCTGTGATGAGTGATCACATTAATATTTTTTTTACGTTTTAGTTATTTGGAATTTCATTCTTTATATTTTTGCTGAAAACTTTTCAATGAAAAACATCTTCACCAATTTTGAGGAGTATTTTCTACTTTTTCCCAAGGAAGTTCAGGTTAAACTGGAGTTGCTCAGAAAAACCATCCACGAACAGATTGCTGATTTGGAAGAGTACATCGGTTATCAGATGCCGGCATTCAGATATAAAAAGAAGCAGTTGGTTTACTTTGCAGCCTATAAAAATCACATCGGTTTTTACCCTGCTTCAGACGGTATCAAATTTTTTGAGAAGGATTTTATTGAAAGAAAATATAAATTCTCGAAAGGTGCGGTACAGTTTCCCCTGAATGAGGCTCTGCCTTTGGATTTGGTGGAGAGAATGGTTAAGTTTAAAATATCTGAAATTGATCTTTTGAAATAAGCAAGGGCGGCTCCGTAGGAGCCGTATCTTTGTAAAAAGAGAATCTCAGAAGGAAGGGGCAGTCCGTAGGACTGCTATCTGATGACCATAATGTTTTAGATCCAATTATCCATCATCCATCACCAGACTTACTTCCCTAACTTCATCATCATCTTTTCTACAAACTCAAACGCAGCCGGACAAATCACCGTATTTTTAATCATCAAATCATTAATCTGATAAATCTTTTTCCGGTCTGTATGAGGATATTCTCTGCAGGCTTTTGGACGAACATCGTAGATTGAACAGGTGTTATCCTCATTCAGAAAATGGCAGGGTAGATTCTGCAGTACTTTATCGTCTTCTTCATCAATTCGCAGAAATTTGGATTCAAAATCAGCCTGTTTCATGCGAAGGTGCTTTGAAATTCTTTCAATATCCTTTTCGGTGTAAAGCGGGCCCGTGGTTTTACAGCAATTGGCACATTGAAGACAGTCTACTTTTTCAAAAACCTCCTCATGCGTTTCCTGAACGGTATAATCCAGGTTTTTGGGTGGTTTCTTTTTCAGACTGTCCAGAAACTTTCTGTGTTCTTTCTGTTTTTCTAAAGCCCTTTTTTTATTAGATTCTAAATTCATTCTGATTTTTCTCCATCAAAAGCAGGGAGTTCTGTTTTTTGAAATTCATTAATTTTGTCCAGATCCAGAACTGTGGAGTCTCTTTCTGCATCGGGATAGTACATTGGGAGAAACTTTGCTCCGTAAATAATTTCCTGCGATATGTATGATGATCTTTGAACTACAGTATTAGAAAATACTTCATCAAAAGCTCTTATATGTACGATAATTTCAATACTGGTATTCTTAAAATCCGCTTCTGAAAATCCGTAGAATGGTGAGTCTCTGTTAATTTTATGTACTACCGTCCAGTTTAATGCTAATGTATTGATTTTACTCAATTGGGTTTCCAGCCTGTAAAAATTGCTTTTTGTGTGGCCATTGTCACTTATTTCGATGGCTGTTGAAAGCGTCACTTCAGCATCTGTTAAAGCATTATTCTTGTAAGGTGCCAGCCTAAACATCAATGCCGTGGCGTCCTGAAACGGCGCAATAACAGCGATGTCTGAAAATCTGAGATATGCCCTAGGCCTTGAAAATCTTCCATAAAACAGACCTGTAGCAATCGCAAAAGTCAGCAATCCCAAAAATGCTTCGAAAGTTGCAACCAGACTGGCCATAAATCCTACCGGCGCAATTCTCCCATAGCCTACGGTTGTAAAGGTCTGCGAGCTGAAGAAGAAAACGTCAATAAATTCATTAAAGGGATCACTTTTATCAATTCCGGTAAGGTGTTCTACGCCAATAAGATAGTAAATAAAAGCAAAAACAAGATTGATCACAATGTACATCACCACGAGATACGTAATGAAACGGAATGATGACAGATTGAGCATTGTATGATACCAGCTGAGCCTGTTTAAAACATTGATGCCGCTCCTCCGTACATTGGGAAGTCCGTCTCTGTTGATAAATCTGCCAGTGGCCCGATTGCCGAAACCACTGTTTTCAGTGTTTTCCTGCGCAATTTTTTTTCTTAAACTTTTAGCCATACGGTGATCATTTGTGTTTTTAAAAAGGATTTATAAAGTGATAAACTTTGCAAAGATAAAATATTGTTATTTGAAATTATCATTCTTAAATAATCTAAATATTGTCTGATTAATTGAAATATTTTTAAAAGCAAAATTTATGAGACTTATCAATACGATATTCATCATAAAGATTTTAGAATTAAACTAAATTTGACAGACCTTTTTAAGTTTCAATTCAAATTAAATCCAATGAAAATATTAGAATCAAGAGAAGATATAGAACTGCTTGTCAATTCTTTTTATGACAAAGTTGTAGAAGATGAAACAATAGGTTTTTTCTTTAAGGACATTGTGAATGTTGATTTTAAAAAGCATTTGCCTAAAATGTATTCTTTCTGGGAAACGATTTTGTTTGGACAAATGACTTACAAAGGAAATCCGATGGCTGTACATTTTCCCATCAATCAACTGGAAGCCATGGAAAAACATCATTTTGAACAGTGGTTAAAACTTTGGAAGCAAACCATAGAAGAGAATTTCAGTGGTGAAAACGCCGATATGGCGATTACAAAATCGGAAAACATTGCCCAATTAATGTCTTACAAAATGGAAATGGCAAGAAGACTTTAACTTAATTTGTCTTAACCTTAACCTACATATCCGCTATGGTACAATGACCGTAAAAATATAGGCAGCCAGATTCACAAGTAAAACTGTTCCATACAAAACATTTGTTTTTCCTCTGCTTAAAGACAGCATCACGATAAATACGGATAGCGTAAGTAAAATAATATCTTTCTTATCCAAACCTAAAACCAGCGGAATATCATACATAATACTCACCGCCGAAATCGCAGGGATACTCAGCCCAATACTCGCCAAAGCAGATCCTAAAGCTAAATTTAAACTCGACTGTATCTTATTGTTTCTCGCTGCACGAATGGCTGCAACTCCCTCAGGAAGCAAGACCACAGCTGCAATGATTACACCTACCAGAGATTTTGGGGCACCCATGCTCTGTACCATATCTTCAATGGTTTTAGATAAGCCTTTCGCCATTAAAACTACAATGATTAAGCATACTACCAAAAAGAGAAAGCTCAAAACAGACTGCATGGTACTGGGAATATAATACTCTTCTTTGCCCCCGTCTGCCGGTACAAAATAGCTTCGGTGCCGTACGGTCTGCACCATCAGAAATACGCCGTAAATCACCAGACAGGCAATCGAAACAAATATTAACTGTGCACTGTTATAGTAAGGGCCATTAACGCTGGAGGTAAAATTAGGAAGCACCAGAGTGATCACCAGAATAGAAACTATACTTACCAGATACGTTGTGGCTGATGTTCTTGCAAAATACTGTTCAAAATATTTTACACCACCTACCAGAATGCAGATCCCTATAATCCCGTTGAGGATAATCATAACGGCTGCAAAAACAGTATCCCGCGCGAGTGTAATTGCCTGCTCGCCACCGGCAACCATCAGAGAAACGATTAACGCAACCTCAATAATGGTAATACATAAAGCTAAAATAATAGTACCGTACGGTTCGCCTACTTTATGAGCTACCACTTCTGCGTGGTGAACGGCAGATAAAACGCTGCCCGTAAGTAAAATCCCTGCAATTACATCAAATATAACACCTGTTCCCATTAAATTCAGGAAGTAATAAATTACCGCCAAAACAGGGAAAATGTAGGTGTAATGTAAAAAATCTTTTAGCCTCATAACTGTCTCTAAAAATACAATAAATATAGGGAAAGGGCAGTCTTAAAAGAAAATATTAATCACATTTTAATGCTGCCAAAATATAAAATCCTGAAAATCTGTAAACATATGGAAAAGCAGACTCACGGCAATGATTCTGATATTTCCCTTAAAAAAAAGCATCAAAAAATAAACCGCAATCATAGGGTAAGAATGAAGTAGATGAAAACCTACACTCATTCTGTCAGGATCAAAAACGGGGGTTGCCAAAAGGTGATCCAGATCTACAAGCATCGTTGCCACCATTATGAAATAAGCCTTTTTCCACTGTGGCTGAAAAAAAATGTAGGCAATAGCAGCCGGAAAAATAAGGTGTAAAAAATAATGGGTAAAAGTTCTCAGTATGGCAAGATCATCAGCATTCATCGGATATATCTTTAATTATTATCTCAGAATTAAGGGTAAATTTCCCTGTTTAAACTGAACTCTCAGCAGGTATTGATTTCCCTCATTCAGATAAAAAACAGATTCTGCTTCATCCAGTCTCTTGCGGATGTTTGGTGACAGCGTTTTGAGCGAGGCAAACAACAGCGGATTATTTTTAATCAAAACAAAATTCTTCTGCGGATAATCTTTCAGCTCAGGATGTTTTTTTGAACGGATGAAAACAGCATTGCTGTATTTTACAATCTCATTCGGAAGAAACGGAATTCCCGTAAACTGCTGTTTTTCGTCAACTTTCTTCTTTCGTCTGAAATTGTCTAAAACCAAACCGGGATTTTCAGATTTTATCTGAATCTGGTACTGCGGCTGCGTAATCTTCTGATAGCTTACCTTTTCTACCTCGTTAAAATTTTCGTCATAATCATAGCTGATCAAAGTATCTGTTTCCTGTTTTAAATCTGATACCAATTGCAGAGACTCAATATTCGGGTCTGAAAAAATATCTGTTTTTAAAATCCCAGCAATCTGCTGAAGGTTTTTCTGATCAAGTTTTGCCTTTAAGAAATCTTGTGACTGATCTTTAATCAAAGATAATTCTTCAGGCTTGAAATTTTTAAAATCTGAAATTTCAATAGCGTAATCCTCCAGGTGAATTGAATATTTTTCTGTTTTATCCTTATCAAAAATTCCTAAACCGCCACTGCCGTCATTCATAAAATCATCCGCATTCCGTATGTTTTTTTTCCTGTCTAAAGCTTTTTCTATGGCAGAAAATGATTTCCCACTGGTCCCGATCATGCAATGTTCCCCGGAAATTTTTATGGAAAATATTCCATTGCTGAACAAACCATTGCCTTTCGGTTGAAATTGTCTGTTTTTTAAAAATAACAGCAGTTCTTCCTGATCTGTGATCTCAAAAACAGCGTTCCAGTTTGAAATCTCGTCGTTCTTCAAATGAAAGATCTGAATAAAATCAGGAATTCTAACTCCGGCATCGCTCCAGGAAATTTTGTCTTTCTTTTTTCCGTCTTTAAACCAGACCGATGGATGGGTAAGCGCTTCAACGAGATATTGTCTGGTGATATTTTTCACATCAATAATGATGGCGGCGTCTGCGCTGTCGGGAATGTATTTCAGGTCTTTATTTTTATGATAGAGCCCAAAATACACCGCCATCAGCACAATGGCCGGAATCAGATAAAGAAGTGTTTTCTTTTTCATTTACAAAGTCTGATCTTTTTTGTCAGCTTCTGTAATTTTGTAGATTTCATCGGCTAAATCGAAGAAATACATCAGGCTGTTTTCTGCTGATGTTTTGATGTTGTAATGAATCTCAGTTTGGATGCTGTTGCCTTTCACTTCGCTTCTGTAATTCAGTTCGCCTGCATTTTTTTTCATCAGATTCAGAAGTTTAATATCCGAAGAATCTTTAAACTCCTGGTCTAGCCCAATGAGTAATTTCTGAATGTTTAATCTTCCTGAAACCGCATATTTGGCAGAATCTTTCATCCAGTTTTTGCTGATGTCTGACTGTGTTTTAGGGTTGATATTCTCTTTTGAAGTTGTTAAATAAACAATTCCGTCTTTCACTGTAAAATAAAACTGATCTACCGCTCCCTGGCTGTTTCCTTCTTTGAATCTGTAAAAATTTCCTTCTTTAATAAAGTTTTTGGAGGTCTCTTTATTGGTAAGAAGCATATCGAAAATTCTGTTCCAGTATTTTTCGTTTTCTGTAGCGAAAGCAAATGTAAAATCCGGAACCATTACATCTTTGGTTTTTTTGATTTCTTTTTCGTTGTAATCATCATCATACTCGAATTCTGTGTAATCTACTTTTTTAGATTTCAGCTCATTCAGAACAAAAATTCCGTTTCCGGGAGCTATTTTAGAGATGGCTTCTTCGTCAAGTACAATTTTCACAGTTTCCATCATCAGTTTAATTTCTTTCTGATATTCTCCGTCACCGGAATTATCAAAAAGAGTGTAAATCAAATCAAAATATTTGTATCCATTGAGGTTCATTGCATAGTATCCAATGCTTTTGTCATTGATCAGCGCATTGAGTTTTTTATTCTTTTTGCCTTTGTATAGCGCCGCAAAACTGTTGTTGATGTCTGTGTTTTTATGTTGATAATTATTTACAAGTCTCACCTTATCATCATCAAAATAAAGATTGTATGATGAGTTTGAATTGTATATTTTACCGAGCATCTGATCAAGCCCGAACTCTCGGTAAATGCTTTTGTATGTCTGTAAACCAAAGATTTTTGCATAATCGGTATGAATAAAAATATCAGACTTCGCGTCTCTGAAACTCAACACGTCCTTAGACACCTCAAGTTCAAGATTTGAATTGAAAAATCTGGTGAAATCTTCCTCTGCAAGTTTTTTTATAATTTTAAACTTCTCAATGTTCAGAGAGTCCATTTCTTTGTGGTAGGCAGAATCAATTTTTGCTTCGGCCTCGTAGTCATACTCCATATCTTGTTCTTCTTCTTCCTCCTCGCCATCTTCATGTTTTCTGGGGCCTACCGGTGGTGGAGGCGGTACTTCTTCTTCCGCAGTTTCTGTGTAGGTAGTATCTCTGATGGCTTCTTTTACCGGCTTTTCTTCAGGATATTTTTTGTGCTTTTCCAGATACTTGATGTCTTTCTGGAGTTTTAAAATCTCAGCGTTGCTGTCTTTAATATTCTGCTTAATGTAGGTAATTTCTTCCTTCAGATATTTGATTTCCTCTTTATAATCAAATGGTATTTCTTCTGCCGCTTCTTCCGGCTCGCCCACATAAACGCTGTCAACTGCCGCCATTGCACTGTCTACTACAGATACTGCGCTGTCTGCATAGATGTCGTAGCTGTAAGGTTTATCATAATTCATCACTTTCAGAACGGCTTTTTTGTCATTCCAGGCTACAAAAACATTATCGTCAATGTCTACATATTCGTAATTGCTTTTTTTGATAACTTCCTGCCCTTTTCTTTTTACAGAACCGATAAATTCATTAAACTTCACATTGTTGTCTAAAGTGAAATATGTGGTGTAAGCGTACACAGAATCATTTGCAGAAGCATAATGATATTGGGTGGCGTCATATTTAATTCCTGTTTTTGAATAGTCATTCCACAATGCAGTTTTTTTATCGTCATTTTTAGAAAGTTCTTTAAAAAACGGATTCAGCTTTTCCCAGTTGACCTTATTGTTGAGCTGCTTGCCATTTATTTCCATGTAAAAAAGAGCGTCTTTCGGCATTTTAAGACTCTGCTGAGCATTCAGGAAGCCAAAACAGAACAGGAGAACAAAGATATTCTGCATCTTCAGTAAGTGTTTTTTCATGTAATCAGTTGTAATTTTTTATTGGAAAATAATATTGTTTTGTAATTGTTTTTTCTGGAGGATAAAATCTAAAACGTTCCCTTCCAGTTTCATTGCTTTTTTGTTGGGCGAAAGCTGGTAGGCACTGTTGGTCTGAGACTTTACTGTGTTTTCAAACTGCATTACAGAGACATATTTTGCAGTTGCAAAAACTTCTTTGTCTGCCGTCCCCAGTTTGTTGTAGTCTTCTTTAAAGGTATTTACTTTATTTCTGGTAAAGGTTTTTTTCTGAAGATTTTGGCTGTACATATTGGTAGGAACCATTTTGCCGATAATGTTTTTGGTTTTAAGCTGCTCCAGACCTGCATTGATGTTTTCAATTTTTTTAAAACTGCAGCTGAGTTTGATGATATAACTGTCAAAATCCAGCGAAGTTTTTACATTAGAAATTCCCGGTGTGGTCTTGAAAATCTGTGCCGCCTGATTGATTTTTGCTTCAATTTCAGATCTTTTCGGAACTTTTTTGCCGTTAACGGTTTCCATTTTAGACATGGATGCAATACGGGTTTTGCTTTTGCTGGCGTTCAGAATAAGGGTGTAATCTCCGCTGCCATCGGCTTTGATGTTTATTTTATCCAGAATGTCAAAACAGCTCGTTAGCATCAGAAGAGGGATGAGAAGCAAAATGTATTTTAATTTCATATCATTTACAGATTTTTTCACGTTTTTAAATTTTTCCTTTCAGATAATCCTGTCTTAAATTTTCATCCAGCTTTTCGATGGCGTACCGAAGGCTTGTGCGTGGCATATTTTTGTAGTGAAGATTAAGAAAACCGAGAAGTTCGTTCTCATTTTTATTTCCCATTTCTCTCAAAAGCCAGCCGTTTGCCTTGTGCATTAAATCATGACTGTGATGCAGATTCTTCAGAACCAGTTTTTTTGTCAATTCAAAATTACCTTTTTTTACGTAATGCATCGTGCCCACCACAGCAATTCTTTTGTGCCACATATTTTCAGATTCCGAAAGGTTAATTAAGAGGTCATCTGTCTGATTTTCAAAAGCATATCTTCCTAAAATTTTGTAACAGCTGGTGTCTACCAAATCCCAGCTGTTAATTCCCTCCAAATTATTAAGGTAAAAACGGATAATTTCAGCCTTCATGTCTGAATCTTTAGTCTTTTCAAACTGTAAAACAAGCATCAGAAGTGCTGTCAGGCGATGCTCATGATAGTTTGAATTCAAAAGTTCTGCAATTTCTTCTAAGGAAATTTTGGCATAGAACTCTTTAGCTACTGCTCTCTGGTCCGGAACTTTTACACCCAAAAAGAGATCGCCTTCACCATATTCACCCTTTCCGGTTTTGAAAAATTTAGGCAGAAAAGCTGCTTTTTCGGGAAATGCTAGTTCAGAAAGAGCATTTTTAAGATCTGCAGTCATCACCATCATATTATTTTTCATCTGTAACCAGGTTTTCCTGCGCCATTTCTTCCTGTTCGATCTGTTTCGGATTGGCAACTTTTGCAATCGTAAGTCCCTGAACGATAATTGAAAACACCACTACACAGTAGGTAATGCTCAAAATAATATTATGGTATTCTCCTTTGGGAATAGACATTGCCAAAGCGATTGAAACCCCACCGCGTATTCCGCCCCAGAACAGAACTTTAATCGTCTGCGGACTGAACCTTGTATTGAACGGCATCAGTTTAGTAGGTCCCCAAATTGATATAAATCTTGCAAACAGCACTACTGCAACGGCAATAAGACCCGGGATCACATAGTGATTCAGATCTTTGATCATCAAAAGTTCAAAACCTATAAAGAGAAATAAAACGGCATTCAGAATTTCATCAATCAGTTCCCAGAATTTAATAAGATAATCCTGAGTGATAGATTTCATTTTAAATTTAACATTAAAATTTCCCATAAAAAGTCCTGCTGCAACCATCGTCAGAGGTCCTGAAACGTGCATCTGCCTTGCAACAAGGTAACCACCCATTACTACGGCCAGCGTTACCAGAACCGAAATAATATAATCATCCACCTCGCGCATTAATCTTGAGGTAATCCATCCCAGAACAACGCCTAAAAGCAGGCCTCCACCTGCTTCATGAAGAAGTAAAACACCAATGCTTTCTATGCTCAAATCAACTTCTTTGCCCACAGCCAGCTGCAAAACAACAGTAAAAACCACAACCGCCATACCGTCATTAAAAAGAGATTCTCCTGCAATTTTTGTTTCCAGAGATTTACGCACGTTAGCCTGTTTCAGAATACTTAAAACCGCTACCGGATCTGTAGGAGAAATTAACGCTCCGAAAACGAGACAGTAGATAAACGGAATCTGTAAACCCACCAGAGGCAGGATGTAAAACATCCCAAAACCAACGATGAATGTAGAAATAATAACGCCCGCAGTAGAAAATATCAGAACCGGCCGGAACTGTTCTTTTAAATCATTGATGTTAATATGAATTCCTCCCGCGAAGAGAAGGAAATTTAACATTGCTCCCATCAGAACCTCTGTAAAATCAATACTGATCATCAGATTATTAAGATGACCGAAGGTTTTTGGAAGAAAACTCTCACCAAATAAAACCAGAATGATAGAAACCGTTATGGCAATTACCATAATTCCGATGGTGCTTGGCAGTTTCAGAAAACGGTAGTTGATGTAGGCGAAAATAGATGCTAAGACAATAAGTGCTGAAAATGAGTAGTATAATTCCATTAAAAATTTTTAGGTTTAAAAGCCTGTGTAGAGAACTTTTATATAGAGTTTTTGGTCGCCCTTTTGCCAGATATCATACATGGCACCGTTTGCAGCCTGAGAACCTCTGCTGTAATCCTGCCCGATATTGAGCATGTTCAGAAGAATATACTCGTCTCCCACAGAATTTACAACATAGGCTGTTTTTTCAGATTTGCCGTCGCCTGAGCTTTTCATAGCGTCGGTCAAACTTCTGAGCTGATTCATGTGATGAGAAAAAGTGGAAATATCCCGCTTAATTTCGTATCCACGGAGGAGAATGAGAAGCACATCAAGATTTGTAGGGTCTTTACCGTACAGTTCTTTTCCCAGTGTAAGGCATTTTTCCAGATCTTTTTGCTGGAAGGCCTCCGCCAGTTTTTTAAATTCTTCACTTGTGGTGGAAACCGTCTGCATAAAATTTCTGCCATAATAAAGATGCTGTGCCTCAAGACTGTCTAACGATTTAGGAAGACCTTTGTACTTGAAAATCAATTTATCATAATTGAATTCTGATTTTTTATTTTCAAGATTTTTCTCAATCTTTTTAAGATCAATTATAGACTTCTGGGCAGAAAACATCCCAAAAACAAGCATCAGAAAAAGGATGAGATGTTTTTTCATCAGAGTAAATGTTTAATTGTTTTCTTCCTCGTTATCAAAATATTCAAAAAGAAAATCATTGTACGGAAATCTTGAAATGTGAATTTTCATTACTTCATCGTAGATCAGTCTCTTCATGTCCGGAAAATTCTCTTTGGTTAAAGCCGAAATAAAAACTGTTGGATACTTAGATCTTGCCATCCAGGTTTTCTTCCATTCTTCAAGTGAAATATTTTTATTTGAGGAAGGAGTAAGATCGTCATCATCTTTCTTTTCGTAACTGAAATCATCAATTTTATTGAAAACCATAATCATCGGTTTCTGATGGGCATTAATTTCCATTAAAATCTGGTTTACAGATTCGATGTGATCTTCAAAACTTTCATGTGAGATATCTACTACATGAATTAACAGATCTGCCTCACGCACTTCATCAAGAGTAGATTTAAAAGATTCTACCAGCTGAGTAGGCAGTTTTCTGATGAATCCTACAGTATCGGTCAAAAGGAAAGGTAAATTCCCGATCACCACTTTTCTTACCGTGGTATCCAGCGTTGCGAAGAGCTTATTTTCAGCGAAAACTTCAGATTTGGAAATAGCATTCATCAAAGTAGATTTTCCTACGTTGGTGTATCCCACCAAAGCGGCGCGAACTACCTTTCCGCGGTTGTTACGCTGCGTTGCCATCTGTTTGTCGATAATTTTAAGTTTATCTTTCAGCAAACTGATTCTGTCGCGGATAATCCTTCTGTCGGTTTCAATTTCCGTCTCACCGGGACCACGCATCCCGATTCCCCCTTTCTGTTTGTCAAGGTGAGACCACATTTTGCTCAATCGGGGTAGCAGATATTGATATTGAGCCAGCTCTACCTGAGTTCTTGCATACGAAGTCTGCGCTCTTTGTGCAAAAATATCAAGAATCAAATTGGTTCTGTCGAGGATTTTTACTTCAATTTCTTTTTCAAGATTTTTCAGTTGGGAAGGGGACAGCTCATCATCAAAAATGATGGTTCCGATTCCGTTTTCTTTTACGTATTCTTTTATTTCATGAGCTTTTCCGCTTCCTACAAAGGTTTTGGAATCTGGCTGCGTTAAATTCTGAGTAAAGCGCCGGTCTATAGTAGCTCCGGCAGTATGAGCCAGAAACTCCAGCTCGTCCATATATTCCTGCAACTTATCTGCATCCTGGTTTTGGGTGACCACGCCCACCAAAACGGCCTTTTCGTAATTATGTTGTTTCTTTTCTAGCATTGATTTCGGTATATTCTATAAGTTTACAAGATAATATTTTTTATCCGTAATTGCAAAAAAGACTTTTCAATTACAGCTGAAAAGTCTGTTGCTGATTTTAGAGACATCAGTTTATTATATCTAAATATTGATGAACATATTGATAATTAAACAGTTGAATTGAGTTTATTCAGAAAGTCTTTCTAAGTACCCCGGTTTCTGAAAGTTTAATCCCAGTCGGCAGCGATAAACTTCATGGTTTTGCCATCACTGTCTGATAAAGATAAATAATGACCTTCTACTTTGAAGGATCTAATTTTGGGCAAAGCTTTCAAAAAAGCCTCTTCCATTTTCATGTTTTTACACATCATTTCTGTGCTTCCAATATCTGAAACTTTCATTTTGCCGGAATTTCTGATTTCTGTAGCGAAGAAAAGAGAATTGCAGCCCATTTTAGCGCTGGCTCTCAATTTTGTATCACTTTCCTTTTTAAAAATGATTTTAGCAGAAGAATTCATCATTTCTGTTTTGGAAAAATTTTCAAAAGAAACCATCATCCATTCACGCTCCAAATTTTGATTTTGGTTAACTCTTGATGTGCAGGAAACAGGAAACAGCAAAGAGAGTGCAGTCAGCCAGAGAGATTTTATTTTTATCATCGGAAAGATAACCCATTTTTATACCATTTGCCATCAGAATACCGTAAAAATTAGTAAATTAGCCAGATTAAATTATTTAAAAAATGAAAAGAATATTTTTACTATTCACTTTTTTACTGAGTTTCGCTCAGATGAGAGCTGATGAGGGGATGTGGCTTCTGATGCTTGTGAAGAGACTTAATGGTGTAGACATGCAGAAAGAAGGTTTGCATCTTACGCCGGAAGAGATTTATTCTGTAAACAATTCAAGCCTTAAAGATGCTATCGTAAGCTTCGGAGGATTCTGTACAGGAGAAATCGTTTCAGACAGAGGTCTTATTTTTACCAATCACCATTGCGGTTATGGTGCTGTAGCTGCTGCTTCAACGCCTGCCAAAGATTATTTGAAAGACGGTTTCTGGGCAATGAAAGACAAAGATGAGTTTAATGCAAAAGATCTTTACGTAAGATTTTTGGTGAGAATGGATGATGCTACACAGAGAATCAATTCAAAATTAAACAACAATATGTCTGCTGCTGAGAGAAAAGCAGTAATTGATGCAGAATCAAAAGCCATTCAGACAGAAAATTCAGAAAACGGAAAATACACAGTTGTAGTAAGAGATTTCTTCAACGGAAATGAGTTTTATTATTTTGTTTATCAGGATTATAAAGATATCAGACTGGTGGGTGCTCCGCCTTCATCATTAGGTAAATTCGGGGGAGATACAGACAACTGGGAATGGCCAAGACACACTGCAGATTTTACCGTTTTCAGAGTGTATGCTGATGCTGCGGGAAATCCTGCTGAATATTCTCCAAGTAACGTTCCCTTGAAGCCTAAGCACTCGCTTCCTGTTTCTTTAAAAGGAATTAAGCCTGGTGATTTCTCAATGATCTTAGGATATCCGGGAAGAACAAACCGTTACCTTACTTCTTACGGTATCGATCAGATGGTGAACAAAGACTATCCGGCTTGGGTAGAAGCTTCGAAACTGGCAATGGATGTGATGAAGAAGTATATGGATAAAGATAAAACCACACAGCTGGCTTATGCTTCACAATACGCTTCAGTAGCCAATTACTGGAAAAACAGACAGGGAACAATTGATGCCGTAATTAAAAACGGAACCATTACAGATAAGCAGGCGGTAGAAAGTACATTCACAACATGGGCTGTACAACCTGCAAATATTGCCAACGAAAGTGTTTTAGACGAAATTAAAACCTATTACAAGCAGACTTCAGACAGAAATGTTGAGAGAAATTATGCTTCACTTCTTACCAGAAATTCAAAATATTTCTCTGTAGCGCTTCAGCTTTCAAGCTTGTTAAACAGTTATGCTGCACAGGATATGGCTGGAAGATTAGCGATGAAACCTAAGGTGGAAGATGCCATTAAGCAGACTTATGAAAATATGAACATTCAGCTTGAAGGTGAAATGATGAATTCTATGGTGAATCTTTACCAGACGAAAGTGAAAGCAGATGTTGCATCACCTACTTTAATGGCTCTTGATGCTAAAAATCTTTCAAACATTGCATTTTCTTCGATTTTTGCCAATAAAACTTCAGCTACCAACTTCCTTTTGAATCCGGATCGTGTGAAATTGGATGCAGATCCTTTACTGAAAATTGCTAAAGGAATTATGGCAGATCAAAAAGCTTCAGCTGAAAGATTTGTGAAAATTGATGATAATTTCGCAAAGAATAACAGACTTTTTTTAGCTGGATTAATGAAAGCTATGCCTGAGAAAAAGTTCTATCCGGATGCCAACTCTACAATGAGACTTACTTACGGACAAATCGATACACTGCCTGTGAGAGACGACAGAAACTACTTCGGTGTTACTGATAACTATTACACTACAATGGAAGGTTTAGTAGGCAAGTACAAGCCGAAAGACGAAGAATTTGATCTTCCACAAAGAGTTTTGGCTCTTCAGGGAGCGAAAGATTACGGAATGTATGCTGATAAAGCAGGTTACCTTCCTGTAAACTTCCTTTCAAACAATGATATTACAGGTGGAAACTCCGGTTCTCCGGTAATCGACGGTGACGGAAACCTTATCGGAATCGCATTCGACGGAAACAGCGAAGCGTTAAGCGGTGACATCGTATTTGAAAAAGAATCACAAAAGACTATCAGTGTAGATGTTCGTTTTGTTCTTTGGACAATCGACAAATATGCCGGTGCAAGAAGAATCGTTGACGAGCTTAAATTAGTAAAAGACGAAAATACTCCTGCAGATACAGGAAAGTCTAAAGTTCCGACTAAGGCTCCTGTGAAGAAGAAAAAATAATCTGACTTCAGAGCACAAAAAAACCGGTATGAATAACATCTTACCGGTTTTTTTATTCCTAATCTTTAGCGCCTGCGTCGTCCATGGGGTCATCCATTCCCTTAATGACGTTGGAGTGATACACTCTGTCTGAGCCTAAAAAATAAAGATTGTGTTTCGCTTTGGCAATAATTCCTCTTTCCACATCTTCGGGAATATCACTGGCCACATTTTTCCTCACTGTTTCACCTTCTCTCTGCTTAATGATTTCGATGGCACCTTTTCCGTCGAGAATAGATTTCGCTCTTTGTGCTTCATCATAACTGTTGGTGTACAGAACAATCGTGGTGTTTCCTCTGCTTTTTCTGCTGTAGGCATCCAGCATCTCAGTGTCGCTGGCAAACATGTGATCCCAAAAATGTTTCGTGTTTTCATCATCTTCAAAATCATTTCCAGAATCATCATCAATTTTAGATTTTGAAACAATAATGTTGTCTTCTGAAAATCCTTCGCCTCTCAATTGTGATTTTACTTCCTCGGTATCTGTAGCCGGCGGAAATACTGAAATTACTGTATAAGCCATAATATTTTGTTTTTGGTTATGACTTTAAATGCAAATGGTGTGCAAATGAATTACTAAAAGTAAGGTAACATTAAAAATTTATTCGGAAAGGCTTCTCAATGGAAATATTGTAAGTAAATATTGGTTTGCTTTGGACTCAATTATCACTCTGTAATCATTTAAAAAAGCAGAAATCAAATTATAATTTTCAAAATGATTGATATCAAATTTCTTAGTGCTATCAAATGTTCTATGCCTGATTTCAAATTCTACAAATTTTCCTTTGATAGATTTTGAAGAAATACTATTATCCAATTCAATTAAATCCTCTTTTGATACAAATCTGAAGTTATCTGGAGAAAAATCGTTTAACAGCGATGAAATCTTTATTGCCTGCTCAGTTGAGATTAATGCAATGATATTAGAACATTTATTTGCCATAAAAGATGCAATTGAATGTTCTATTTTAACGCCTAAAACACTCAGTCTTCCTTCAGGCAGATAGGCGTCAAAACAAAAATATGGATCTGAAATATTATTTTTAACAAAAGAATAATCATAATCTTTCAATACTAAAACATCTTGTAGTTCTTCAAAAGATTTTCCAAGAAAACTTTCAGGCATATATTCCATAACGGTCAAAAATCAATCTAAAAACCTTTTCAGAATATCCACCGCACATTTCGGTAAATTCGTTCCCGGGCCAAAAATAAAATCAGCGCCATTGGCATACAGATATTCATAATCCTGTTGCGGAATTACACCACCAACAACAATCGTTATATCTTCTGCTCCCAGTTTTTTCAGCTCTTCCACAACCTGCGGAACCAAAGTTTTGTGACCAGCAGCCAGCGAAGAAACGCCCAAAATGTGAATGTCATTTTCCACAGCCTGCTTCGCCACTTCTTCCGGAGTCTGGAATAACGGAGCAACGTCCACGTCAAATCCCATGTCGGCAAAGGCAGTTGCAACTACTTTTGCACCACGGTCATGACCATCCTGACCCATTTTTGCCACCATAATTCTCGGGCGGCGGCCTTCCTCTTCTTCAAATTTCTGGGTCAGCTCAAGGGCTTTTCCAAAGTATTCGTTTTTACCTGCATTCATAGCGTAAACTCCCTGTATGGTTCTGATGTTGGCTTTGTAACGTCCGAAACTTTCTTCCATCGCGTCGCTCATTTCGCCCAAAGTCACTCTTCTGCGGGCAGCTTCAATGCATAATGCCAAAAGATTTCCGTTTCCGGTCTTTGCGGATTCACGGATTTCATTTAAAATTTGCTCAACAGCTTCTGCGTTTCTATTTAATTTTATAGATTCCAGTCTTTCAATTTGCTTCCGGCGAACTTCAGAATTATCGATATCTAAAATCTCCAGTTGCATCTGTTTTAAATTTGATTTAAAAGAGTTGACACCGATGATAAATTCTTCACCACTATCGATTTTAGACTGCTTTATCGCTGAAGCTTCCTCAATTCTCATTTTTGGAATTCCCGCTTCGATGGCTTTCGTCATTCCACCTTCTTTTTCTACCTCATCGATGAATTTCATAGCTTCTTCAATCATTTGTTGAGTCATGGCTTCCACCAGATTACTTCCGCCCAGTGGGTCTACAACATCGCAGATTCCGCTTTCCTGCTGAAGAATAATCTGAGTATTTCTCGCAATTTTCGCTGAATAATCTGTCGGAAGTGCAATGGCTTCATCCAAAGCGTTTGTGTGTAACGACTGCGTTCCGCCTAAAGCTGAAGACAAAGCTTCGATGGCAGTTCTTGTGATATTGTTAAAGGGTTCCTGCTCTGTCAAAGACCAGCCTGAAGTCTGAGAATGGGTTCTTAATGCTAAAGATTTTGGATTTTGAGGATTGAATTGCTTCAATAAAGTTGCCCAAATGTATCTTGCGGCACGCATTTTAGCAATTTCCATGAAGTGATTCATTCCGATTGCCCAGAAAAAGGATAATCTTGGGGCAAAATCGTCGACATTCATTCCGGCTTTTATTCCGGTTCTCACGTATTCCAAACCGTCGGCTAAAGTGTAAGCCATTTCCAAAACCGGGGTGGCACCAGCTTCCTGCATGTGATAACCTGAGATGGAAATTGAATTAAATTTCGGAATATTTTTAGAGGTATATTCAAAAATATCAGCAATGATTTTCATGGAAGGCGTAGGCGGATAAATATACGTATTTCTTACCATGAATTCCTTCAAAATATCATTCTGAATGGTTCCTGAAAGCTTATCCTGCGAAACTCCCTGTTCTTCAGCAGCAACAATATAAAAAGACAAAATCGGCAAAACTGCACCATTCATCGTCATCGAAACTGAGATTTCATCCAAAGGAATTTCATTAAATAAAATCTTCATATCCTCAACAGAATCAATCGCAACCCCGGCTTTCCCAACATCGCCAACGACTCTTGCGTGGTCTGAATCGTAACCTCTGTGTGTCGCCAAATCAAAAGCTACTGAAAGTCCTTTCTGTCCGGCTGCTAAATTTCTTCTGTAAAATGCATTGGATTCTTCGGCTGTTGAAAATCCGGCGTACTGACGGACAGTCCATGGTTTCTGAACGTACATTGTGGAGTAAGGACCTCGCAAAAAGGGCGCAATACCGGGAGAAGAGTCGCTGATGGTTTTGTCTTTAATATCTTCTGAAGTGTATTTTGACTTCAATTCAAGTCCGTCTTTCTCGAATTGATAAACTTCCAGAAGTTTTTCTGATATGGTAAATTGGGGATTTTTATTTTGAATTTCCCTTCTCATGAGTTCTGATTTAAGATTTTAAAAGTAAGCATTTTTGGATTAATGTTTTGGTGCTGATTTTCAGTTCGAAAGAATAATTTTAAACACATCAGTCACAGAAAATTTTTAAAATAATAAAGCAGAATAGAACACATTAGTTTTTTAAAATCTTTGATTTTCGCGCAGGTATGATGTTGTTTTAGATTTTATAAAAAGGCGATTTCATATCACTACAAAATCGCTCTTTGTTTATCTGAAAATTAAGATAAGTAAGAAATAAACTAATTAAATCTTTAATTAATAACTCTTTCTAAAAGACCTCCAAGAATAGCTTCACCGTTATAAAGTAAATTTCCAGAAGGTGTGATGATTAGATTAGAGCCACACATTGCCTGTTCCTTAAAATATTTTTCTCTAAAAAAATCATCAGAATCTTCTATGAAAGATTTAAAATAATCAGATTTTTTCTTTTTGACTTTACTGCCTTTTTCGAAAATATAAAATACGTACAGATCTTGCTTGTTTTTCCTAAGTGCTTTGCGGATGTTCATCAAATATTCTTCATTATGTTCTTTAACCTCCCGCAGTTCCGAAGAAGGCCAATTATCATCTCGTATCGAACTACAAATATCATTGTAATACCAAAAATTCAAAACCACAATAGCATTCCTGGTAAAAACAATATCGAGTTTGCTTTCTAAAACTTTTAAGGTTGACTCATAATTTAGTTCAGGGTTCGAAACCTGCCCATCTTTTAATGTACAGATTCTTTTTCCCTTTTCCATATAATCCCAACGGAAAAAATTCAAATTATCATCTCTCCATCTTGATTGAAACTCAGCTTCTGTTATATGTTTACCATTTTCATCTTTCGAAATTTTTTTCTGAGCAAAGATAGATATGAAGGCTAACGTGAATGTCAAGTAAAAAGTTTTCTTTATCATAATGTTTTTGTTTTCTGTGCTTGTTATTGCGTTTTCAATTGTTTAATCCCCATCTCATACAAAGCAAAAGAAATCAAATCTGCATTTTCACTAATCACCTGATCGGTTGCTCTTCCCGCGCCATGACCTGCATTTTTTTCGATTCTTATTAGAATAGGGTTATTGCACTTCTGTTTATCCTGCAATTCTGCACCGAATTTAAATGAGTGCGCCGGAACCACTCTGTCATCATGATCACTTGTAATAATCATCGTTGAAGGGTAACATGTTCCTGCTTTTACGTTATGAACCGGAGAATAAGATTTCAAATAATTAAACATCTCTTTGTTGTCTTCGGCGGTTCCGTAATCGTAAGACCATCCTGCACCGGCGGTGAATTTGTTGTATCTCAGCATATCCAAAACGCCTACTCCCGGGAAGGCTACTTTAGCCAGATCAGGATGCATCGTCATGGTTGCCCCTACCAACAATCCTCCGTTTGATCTTCCGGAAAGTGCCATGTATTCTTTTGAAGTATAGCCTTTGCTTTGAAGATATTCTCCGGCAGCGATGAAATCTTCGAATACATTTTTCTTATCCATCTTTGTTCCTGCATCGTGCCATTTTTTGCCATACTCGCCACCACCGCGGATGTTTGGAACAGCGTAAATTCCGCCGTTTTCCATCCAGATTGCGTTGACCACAGAAAAAGAAGGCTGTAAACTGATGTTGAAACCTCCGTAAGAATACAGAATTGTGGGGTTTTTGCCATCCAGCTTTGTTCCTTTTTTATAGTTGATCATCATCGGAATTTGGGTGCCGTCTTTTGATGTATAAAATACCTGCTCGGAAACATAATTTTCAGGATCAAATTTCACTTTTGGCTTCTGATAGACTTCAGATTTTCCGCTGTCTGCATTGAATTTATATGTGGTACCAGGTGTGATGTAATTGCTGAAAGAATAATACATTTCTTTCTCTTCTTTTTTTCCGCCAAAACCGCCGACATTACCTTTTCCAGGCAAAGCAATTTCTCTGATTAGTTTTCCTGTTTTGTCGAATTGTTTTACTTTATCAATCGCATCCACCATATAGGTTGCAAAGAAATATCCGCCGCCGGTTGAAATTCCCAGAACATTTTCTGTCTGAGGAATCACATCTTTCCATGTTGCAGGAGCAGGATTTTGAATGGTTGTTTTTACAAGACGCATGTTTGGCGCATCTTTATCGGTAAAAATGTAGAGATTATCGCCGTCTGTATCTACAATACTTGCGTTAATGTCAAAACCGCTGTTGATCTGGACAAAATCACCGCCTTTCTTTAAATCTTTAATATAGACTTCATTTCCGTTGGTCGCATTTGCTGCGGAGATAATCAAATACCTTTCGTCTTCAGACAGGTAAGCACCCAAATATCTCCTAGGTGTTTTTTCTCCCCCGAAAATTAACTGATCAGCAGATTGTTTTGTGCCTAATTTGTGATAATACACCTTGTGTTTGTCGGTCATTCCGGAAAGTACTGTTCCTTCTTTTGGCTTGTCATAGCTTGAGTAGTAAAAACCTTCATCGCCCTTCCATGCAACACCGCTGAACTTGACATCAACAATCGTTTCATCGATTTGTTTTTTGGTTATTGCGTCAATGATGATTATTTTATTCCAGTCACTTCCGCCTTCCGAGATAGAGTAGGCCGCCAGATTTCCTTTTTTGTTAAAAGACAGGTTGGCTAGCGAAGTTGTTCCTTTTTCCGAAAATTTATTTGGATCTAAGAACACTTCCGTTTCTTTTGTTTTTTTGTCTGTTCTGTACAAAACAGATTGTGCCTGAAGTCCGTTATTTTTATAGTAGTAGGTGAAATCTCCTTCTTTGAAAGGTGCACCGATTTTTTCGTAGTTCCAGATGTCTGTCAGTTGCTTAACAATATCTTGTCTGAAAGGAATTTTAGATAAATAATTCTGGCTGTAGGCAACTTCCTCATCCACCCATTTTTTGGTAGGTTCAGAATCATTTTCTAAGTCTCTGTACGGATCTGCAACTGCAGTTCCAAAGTATGTGTCGGTTTGATTTCCTTTAATAGCTTTGGGATAATTCATTTTCTGAGAATAAATAGTAGCTGAAAATAATACTCCAGCGGTTAGCAAAATCGGTTTAAAATTCATGATGAAGGATTTTCTCAAAAATAAGGAAAGTGTAGGAATAAAAAAAGTCTCCTAATAAATTAGAAGACTTTTGTGGGCCCTGAGGGATTCGAACCCCCGACCCTCTGGGTGTAAACCAGATGCTCTGAACCAACTGAGCTAAGAGCCCTGAATTTTTTTGAAAGGTTTCAGTAAACCTTTGTGGGCCCTGAGGGATTCGAACCCCCGACCCTCTGGGTGTAAACCAGATGCTCTGAACCAACTGAGCTAAGAGCCCTAGACGATTTCTCGTTTTGAGTGGTGCAAATATACACACTTATTTTATATCAGTCAAGTTTTTTTCTAAAAATTCTCCCACTACAAAGTTACTTCCACCAATAAATATCATTTCTTCATTTGTACATTTCTGTTTTGCAGAAAGATACGCTTCCTGCACCGAATCGAAAATTTTATAAAATATTTTTGAATTTTTTAATAAACCTTCATAATCTAAAGGATGTCTTCCCCTTTCGATACTCGGTTTTGCAAAATAAAACTCAGAATTTTCGGGAAGAATAGACATCACGTCATCAATTTTCTTGTCATTCACAAAACCTAAAACAATATGTTTCCGTTTTGAAATTGAATTTAACTGTGAAAAAACATATTCCAATCCTGCCTGATTGTGTCCTGTATCACAAATTGTAAGCGGATTTTGAGAAAATTCAAACCAACGGCCGATAAAACGGGTGTTCTGATGTACATTTAAAAGTCCGTTTTTAATATTTTCATCTGTAATATTGAAATTCTGTTTTTTGAGCTCATCAGTTAAGGCCAAAACAACTTTTATATTCTTTTCCTGATAGTTTCCTTTTAAATCGGATCTTAAATCTGTTTCGAACAATGTTGCATCAATGAAAGGTGCATTTTCCTTTTCAGCTTTAGATTTAATAATATTTTTTACCGCCTCGTTTTCATCTCCGAAAATAATGGGTATCTCGGATTTAATAATTCCTGCTTTCTCGAATGCAATCTCTTCAATTGTATTTCCCAAAATATTCTGGTGATCAAGCTGGACGTTGGTAATTGCCGAAACTAAAGGTTTAATAATATTTGTGGAATCCAATCTCCCACCCAAGCCAACTTCGATAATAGCAAAATCCACATTTTTCTGAGCAAAATATTCGAATGCCATGATGGTGGTGAATTCAAAAAAAGAAGGTAAAATATCCTCAGGAAGAGTTTGTAGTTTTAAAATAAAATTGTAGACAAATTCTTTATCGCAGTTTATACCGTTAATTTTAATCCTTTCGGTAAAATCTATTAAATGTGGAGAATTATAAAGCCCGGTTTTAAAACCTGCTTCCTGCAAAACCGACGCAAGCATATTACTTGAAGACCCTTTACCATTGGTGCCGCCAATGTGGATGCACTGAATTTTCTCCTGCGGATTTCCAAAAAAAGCACACAATCTGGTAATGTTATCCAATCCCGGTTTGTAGGCCTTCTCGCCATCGATCTGATAATTTGGAGCCTGTACGAAAAGCCATTCTACCGCTTCCTGATATTGCTGATTTGTCATGCCACAAAATTCCTGAAAGTTTTGGTAAAATAAAATATAAATTTTGAATCTGCTGTAACTTTTTTGTCATCACTTCGTCTAATGTGAAAAAAGCTGATTCTGATAATTCAGGATGACTTTTAAAATTATAAACAACTCACTATGAAAAAATTTCTGATTCTTTTTGCGGGACTTTCTGTCTTGAGCCTTAACGCTCAGAAAAAATGGTCGCTGCGGGAATGTGTAGATTATGCCGTGAAAAATAATCTGCAGGTAATTCAGAATGAATATAATAAACAGATTCAGGATGCCAACCTGAAAATTGCCAAAAATAATTATCTCCCTTCAGTATCTGGAAACATGGGAAATACGGTGAGTTTTGGCCGTACTCCCTTGGGTACAGGAAGTATCAGAAATGATGTTTTTCGTAACAATGCCAATATCGGTGCCGATATTTTGGTTTACAATAATGGAAGATTAGAAAAAACAATCAGAAAAACTGAGTTTGATGTAGAGGCGAGTAAGTACGATATTCAAACGATTAAAAATGATATTTCGCTTCAGATTGCCCAGCAATATCTGAATACACTTCTGAATAAAGAAATTGTAAAAATTTCTCAAAGCGCCGTTTCTAATGCCCTAAAACAATACGACCGTTCAAAAGCGACTACTGATGTAGGAACCACTGCCCAGACTGTTTTGGCTGAGGCCGCAGCTGCATTGGCGAGAGAGAAGCAAAATCTGAAAACAGCAGAAGTTAATGTGGGAAGAAGCCTTTTTGCGTTAGCTCAACTTCTTCAGCTTAAAGAATACAAAGATTTTGATGTGGAAGATGTAGAAGTTTCTGAACAACTGACGCCTCAAATGGTAAATGTTGATGAGGTTTTGTCTACAGCTTACGAAAATCAACCACAGGTGAAGGCCGCTGAAAGCAGAATTAAAGCTGCAGCAGCACAAACTGTAGTTACCCGAACAGCTTTCTACCCTACTCTTACGGCAAATGTGGGTGTAGGAAGTTTTTATACTAATCTTTTATCGAAAAACGACCAGTTGGGTATTTCAAATGTTAATCCCACCTTTTTTAATCAGTACAGTGACAACTTCGGGCAACAGGCGGGATTGTCTCTAAATGTTCCGATTTTCAACAAAGGAATTACAAAACTTCAGGTCGAGCAGGCCAAGATCAACGAAAGCATTGCCAAAAACAACTACGAACAACAGAAATTTGCCATAAGACAGAGTGTGCAGCAGGCTCAGTTTGACGCAGACTCCAATTACGAAATTTATCTTGCGGCTACAGAAGCAGAGAAAAACACAAAACTTTCTTTAGACTTCGCAGAAAAAAGTTATTCTGCGGGACGGTCTACCATTTTTGATGTGAATATTGCAAGAAATAATTACGCCAACGCACAGGGTTCTGTAGCTCAGGCTAAGTACAACTATCTTTTCAGTTTAAAATTATTGAATTTCTATGCAGGAATTCCGTTAAATTTGTAGGATGTCTATTCAGCCTCTCGAAAAATTTTTGCCGGATAACTGTGTTGGCCATTTAAAGAAATGGTTTACAGGTCATTCCATTCATATTAAAATTACCAGAGACCGAAAATCCAAGCTTGGAGATTACCGCAAAATGCGTGACGGCTCACACGAAATCACCATCAACTCTACACTTCAGCCCGAGTTATTTTTCTTTGTATTTACTCACGAGCTTGCCCACTTGCTGGCATTTGAAAAATACGGTAGAAGAATCGCACCCCACGGAAATGAATGGAAGCATACTTTCAGAGCAATGCTGCTGGAAAGCCTTGATGTTTACAGTGAAGATTTACAGCCTATCATCATCCGCTTTTCAAGATCTCCTAAGGCTAATTTTATGGCAAGTCCGGAACTGGTGAAGTATTTCCGTTTCGAAAAAAGTCAAGATGGCGGTGTTTTTGTGGAAACCTTAAAAAAAGGTGAGGTTTTTGTTTACCAAAACCAAAGGTATGTTTTAGAAGGTCTGATCAAAAAAAACTATCTTTGTGTGAACCTCGAAACAGGCAGAAAATATGCTTTCAGGCCTTTGGCGAGGGTTCAAAACTGTATTTAGAAAAACATGTCAACATCAAATCAATACTGCGTTATTATGGCAGGAGGCATCGGCAGCCGCTTCTGGCCGCTGAGCACGCAAAAATTTCCCAAACAGTTTCAGGATATTTTAGGAACTGGCCGTACCATGATTCAGCAGACGTATGACCGCATCAGCAAACTGATTCCCAGAGAAAATATTTTTGTAATTACCAATAAAGAGTACCTTGCTATTTCACATCAGCAGCTCCCTGAAATTCCGGAGGAAAACGTTGTAAGCGAGCCTCTCGTAAAAAACACCTCGGCGTGTAACCTCTACATGGCCAATAAAATAGGAGAGTTAAACCCAGATGCTACACTTATTGTTTTACCGGCAGACCATTTAATTTTAAAGGAAGAGATTTTCATAGAAAAGGCGAAACTGGCTTTGGATTTAGCTTCAAAAAATGATTATCTGATCACCTTGGGTATCATTCCCGCGTGCCCGGAAACCGGTTACCGTTACATTCAGTTCGTAGATAATAAACCGTCAGATTTATATAAAGTAAAGACCTTCACAGAAAAACCAATTCCGGAGCTGGCCAGTACTTTCCTGGAAAGCGGAGATTTTCTCTGGAACGCAGGAATTTTTATCTGGAATGTAAAGACCATCCAAAAAGCATTTGAAGAGTTTCTGCCGGATATGACGCAGCAGTTTACTTCCTGTGAGTACAATTCTGAAAGTGAAATGAGCTGTATTGAAACCATTTATCCTAAAATCCAGAAAATTTCTATTGATAACGGGATTTTGGAGAAAGCTGAAAATGTGTACGTTATTCCCGCAGATTTGGGCTGGAGCGATCTCGGAACATGGAAATCTGTTTTTGAAAACAGTGAAAAAGATGAAGAAAACAATGCCAATCCTCATAAACATTCTCTTTCCTACAACTCTTCCGGAAACATTATACATTTAAAAAACGTAAATAAAGCAGTGATCATAGACGGTTTGGATGATTTTATCGTTGTAGATACAGATAAGGTTCTTCTGATCTGCCCCAGAGACCACGATCATCTCATTAAAGATTATGTTTTGGATCTCAAAAACCTTAAAAAAGGGGATAAATTCATGTAAAAAGTCGGCACTATTTCTGCCGCATTTTGATTTATGAAAATTTTAAAGAATACCGGATTTTTGATGGTGATGCTTATCTCAGCTGTAGTTTTTTCGCAGGAGAAGAAGAAGTTTACCAGTGTGCAGAATGTTTTGGCTCAGATAATTCCGAATGATAAATATGATTTTTGGGTATTGGTGCACAACAGCTACGGCAAAAATCAGGAAGTGAGAGTTTCCGGAAATAAAAAAGAGTATCTGCCTCAGTTTTCAGGATTTGATCTGACACCGAGTGAAGACACGTTCTTTTATATCGTTTATTCCAAAGGCGGAAAAATCACTTACATCACGGAGCTTAAGGATTTAAAACCATTCATCGGAAATATTGATAATGCTGAAGAAGCTGCACTCTTGGCTGTTTTGGAAGGTTATATCGTTGATGAAGAATTTGTAGATGTTGCGGCCAATTACTATCAGGATTCGAAAAATTATTATCTGGATCTGGGGAAAGTAGTTTCGCAGGAATGTCCTTATCAGAAAAAACATTTTACAGTCACGGTTTCAAAATCAACCGGGAAAATCGAAAATGAGAAAGAAAACGGTTCATACATTGAGCTTTATCTCAAAAAATGCAAAAACAATCCCCGACTTTTAAAAATAGAAAAAAAGCCTGAACCAAAAGATGATCCCAAGAAGCAACCAGTCAAAACCCGAAGATAATTTTTTTGAAACCGAAAGACTCATCATTCGGCTGATTTCTCTGGACGATGCTGAGCTTATTTTTGATCTTTATAATACGCCAAATTTTATAAAGTTCATTGGAAACAGGCACATCACTAATCTTGAGGCGGCTGAAAATTATATCGAAAACAGATTTTTTCCGCAAATCGACCGTTTGGGCTACGGAAATTATACAGTTATTTTAAAGGATGGAAATCTAAAAATCGGTGCCGTGGGAATCTTTGAAAGGGAAGGTCTGGATGTTTCAGATATTGGCTTTTCTGTACTGGAAGAATTTGAAGGTAAAGGTTATATGTTCGAAGCTGCGCAAAAAATAAAGGATGAGGTGATGCGCCGTTTTGGTTTAAAAAAGATCTCTGCGATTACTACAAAACACAATTTTTCTTCCCAAAAATTAATTGAAAAGCTGGATCTAAAATTCAAAAACTTCGTTATACTTCCTAATGAAACTGAAGAATTGATGTATTTTGAGACTGATTAAAATTTAAATCTGATTTATCATACTCTATTTTAAGTGAATAATTTTGTATTTCATTGCTAAGTTTACGGCTTTTTATAGGTGAAAAACAATCAGGATTTAAAAATTTTTGTTTCTCTTTGCGTTTAAATAAAATTCTTGCAACTAAAAGTTCTTCAATAAGTTAAATTTTTTAAAAAACTCCCATAAAAATAAATTTATGGAAGTTTTAATATAAAAGTTAAGTTGGGTTTAAGTCATTACTTTGCAACACCCATCCCTGCAAAATAGTATTTGAAGGCGTTGATTTCCAGTGCAAAAACTCCGTCATTTCCAATCATGTTGATAGGTCTCCAGAAGCTGCTGTCAAAGAAACTGATAAGCCCCTGATAAGAATTCAGACCGTTCGGTTCTGTCACTCCCCATGGATTTCTAAGGATAATATAGCTTTTATTGTTTACAAATGCCCAGCCTAAAATGGTGTAAGCATGATTGGCAACAATATTTGAACCTGAATAGTCTCCAGATCCGTAAGTCCATGCCACCATTGGGTTGATGGTTTTCATGCTCATCGAATTTTCTCTCACAATACCATACAGCTGATCTGCTGTTCTGCTATTGGTATAATAGTACAGCGGAGTTTTGTTGTTGAGCTGAGCGATGGCTTTTACGGGATCTCCGTAAGCTGTTTTTGTGATATCCGGTTTATCATCTGCAGTTTGGTTGATCCATTTTGCGAATGCTTTTTCGTAAACGGCAGGCCAGATTTCGCCAGTGTCATTACTTCTGCAATACACAGGATTGTTTGAAGTAGTGATAATGGTGCTGTCTGTTACTTCAATTAATTTGCTCGGTGCATCTTTTCCGCCACCTTTTGTGTAAAACTGAATCGCATTGACGCGCTGCGTTTCTCCTGTTCCTGTAGCTCTTACTTTGTGTTCGATGGCATAAGGAGTTGCCCATGCTAAAGCAGCAATCGCAGAAATAAAGTAACAGTTTCCTACAGCTCCCTGGACAGGATCATTAAATTCTGTGACATCATTGAAGAAATTTCCTCTGTCACTCCAAAGGCAGTTTGCGGGCGTCCAGCCTGCATTTGCATTGAGTGTTCCGAAAACGAAGTCTTTAATAACTGGCGAAATCGTAGTATTGGTGATGGTGTTGTTCAGTTTTGGTACATTCAGAACGACCTTTACATCGCCTTTATCCAGTCTTGCGGTTTTCACCTCCACGTTGTCAATGTCTTTAATTCCCGCTTTAGACAGGTCTCTGAGATTTTTAATCGTTGAAAAATTAATCGTTTGCAGCTTGTCGGATGATCTTACTTTGATATCTTCCGCTCTCATCGTTTTCACAGTGTTGTCTTTAGCTAGTTGCAGACCTGCGTACAGCGGAGAATTAAACTTAATGTCAAAAAGTTCAGAATAGCTGGTTTCCAATGCCTGCTCCAGAATCTGAAACGATTTTGAGTCTGTCCAGTCAAACTTTCTGCCTGTAATTGCTTCTGTTAATGCATAAGGGTTAATAACTCCTACAAACATTTCTTTTGGTGCTTGATCCATAATGATAATTGTTTTTAATGGTTGATAATTTTATTAATGATGTTTAAAAAATCAGGGTTATAGAGGTAGAGAAAGCGATTGAAGAGGTTAATTCCCTCCAGATTGTCATTTTGGATAAAAGTTTTCTGAGATTTCCCGTTGATTATTTCAATGCTGCGCGGGCTTCCGCCCACTTCCGGTGAACGGCTTTGAGTGAGGTTTAGGTTGTGCACTCCTACTATCAGCTGTTCAAGAATTAAAGCATTGATTTTTTTAGTTTCCGAGAAAACATTCTTTTCATCAAGGTCGTACCCTTTGAAAACTTTCAGCTCAGCATGACCACTGTCTGAAAAACTAAGCTCATAACGGTAGGCATATTCCGGGGGAACGCTTCCGTTATTAAATGTCGCAATTACTTTTCTGCCTTCCATAACTCTAATTTGATTTTTCAAAATTAGAACATTGCAACCTTCAGAATCTCAGTATTTTTACTATTTCTGCACCGTAAAAAAACGGTAAAATTAAAAAAGCTGCCACAATTTGTGACAGCTTCGTATATTTTAGCTTAAAATTTTAATCTTTACAGCATTCCGAGTTCAAATTTTGCCTCTTCACTCATCATATCTTTGTTCCAGCTCGGCTCGAATGTAAGTTCGAGATCAACTTCATTTACATTTTCCACTTCTTTCACCTTATCTTTTACCTCCTGCGGAAGTGTTTCTGCTACGGGGCAGTTGGGTGTAGTAAGCGTCATAATAATTTTTACATCGGCATCTTCAGAAATCTGAACATCATAAATAAGCCCCAATTCGTAAATATCTACCGGAATTTCCGGGTCATAAACTGTTTTTAAAACACCAATTATTTCTTCGCCAATATCTGCGATCTGATCGTCTGTAAATTTCATTTTAATGATTAATCTATATTAGAATACCTTTTCAACAAATCTTCCTGACGCATGCGCCGGAAAATGTTTGCCAAAGTTAAGACATCTTTTTCACAATAGTCTACAATTCTCTGCAAGTCTTTTTCAATGTAATAGATTGATGAAACCATTGAGCCGTCAATATCATCTTTAGGCGTAGGGATCCCGAAGACATGAGCCAGAAGTTCCAGTGAAACAAAGCTTTTGTAATCCCCGAATTTCCACAGTTCCATCGTGTCGATATGCGGAATTTCCCAGGGTTTTTTTCCGAAAAGCTGAAATGGCGACGGTGGCTGCATTCCGTTGATGAGAAATCTGCGTGCAACCCAGGGAAAATCGAATTCTTTTCCGTTGTGAGCACAGAGAATAACATCCCGAAGTCGCATGCTGTTAAAAATTTCTCCAAATTCTTCCAGCAGAACTTTCTCGTCGTCATTTGCGAAGCTTTTAATTTTCAAAGTGTCGTTTTTTTCCAGCATTCCGATGGTGATGCAGATGATTTTACCAAACTCTGCCATGATTCCGGCTCTGTCGTAGAAATCTTCGGCTTCAATTTCGTTTTTGCGCTGGTATTTTGTTTTCTTGTCCCAAAGTGTCTGCTCGATTTCAGGAATTTCGTTCCAGTTTCCATATTGCGGAACGGTTTCTATATCGAGAAATAATACTTTTTCTAAAGGAATATTTTGAATCATATTGTGTTTGTTTTTTACAGTGAATAATATTTTTCAATTCTGATCTCACGGGTTTTTTAAAAGCTATGTGCTTTAACAAATTGTGGAATCTACCCAACGTGCAGGCCATTTTTTACAGGCAGTGAAGGCGAAAGTAATGTTACATCTTTTGAATCTTCACCATAGACACCCAAGACAAGACATTCACTGAAAAAATTGGCAATCTGTTTTTTAGGGAAGTTCACAACCGCTAAAATCTGTTTTCCTACTAATTCTTCCCTACTGTAAAGTGATGTGATTTGCGCCGCAGATTTTCTGATTCCCAGATCTCCAAAATCAATTTCAAGCTGATAGGAAGGATTTCTGGCTTTTTCAAAATCATTTACAGAGATTATTGTTCCGCAGCGGATGTCTAATTTCTCAAAATCTGGCAATGATATTTCGGGTTTTAAATTCATTTATATTTTTATTTTCTGATGCTAAACAAAAGTATTAAAATTTTGATTCAAATTTTATCTAAAAACTATTTAATACCACACAGATTTTTTTTAATTTTACATAAAACACAGAATAATGCTGATCAAAATTTACGGAAGTGCCATTTTTGGAGTATCTGCTCAAACCATTACCATAGAAGTTAATATCGATACCGGCGGCGTTGGATACCATCTTGTTGGTCTTCCAGACAATGCCATCAAAGAAAGCAGCTACAGAATTTCTGCCGCACTGAAAAATGTCGGTTTCAAAATCCCCGGAAAGAAAATTACGATAAACATGGCTCCTGCAGATTTGCGAAAAGAAGGAGCGGCTTACGATTTGAGTATTGCCATGGGAATTTTGGTGGCTTCAGACCAGATTGTTGCTGAAGATATTAAAGATTAGATCATTATGGGCGAACTTTCCCTTGATGGAAGTTTACAGCCAATCAAAGGAGTTCTTCCCATTGCCATTAATGCTCGGGAAGAAGGTTTTAAAGGAATTATTTTACCAAAACAAAACACGAGAGAAGCGGCGATTGTCAATAATCTCGATGTTTATGGTGTTGAAAATATTAGAGAAGTCATTGACTTTTTTAATGAAGGAACGCCTTTAGAAAAAACAGTTTTAGACACCAGAAAAGAGTTTCAGGATAAAATCAATTCATTTCCCTTTGATTTTTCTGAAGTGAAAGGTCAGGAAACAGCAAAAAGAGCCATGGAAGTTGCAGCGGCAGGCGGTCACAATATCATTCTCATTGGTCCTCCCGGTAGTGGAAAAACGATGTTGGCAAAAAGAGTTCCCAGTATTTTGCCTCCCTTAACTTTAAAAGAAGCTTTAGAAACCACAAAAATTCATTCTGTTGCGGGAAAAATGGGTACGGAAACATCGTTAATGACCGTGCGACCGTTCCGCAGCCCACACCATACGATTTCGGATGTAGCCCTTGTCGGCGGCGGCAGTTATCCTCAGCCTGGCGAAATTTCTTTAGCTCACAACGGAGTTTTGTTTCTCGATGAAATGCCCGAATTTAAAAGAACAGTTTTGGAAGTGATGCGTCAACCTCTGGAAGACCGTGAAGTGACGATTTCGAGGGCAAGATTTACCGTAAATTATCCTTCAAGTTTTATGTTGGTAGCTTCGATGAATCCCAGCCCAAGTGGGTATTTTCCGGATGATCCGAACAATACTTCCTCTGTTTTTGAGATGCAAAGGTATATGAATAAGCTGTCCGGACCCCTTTTAGACCGAATTGATATTCATGTTGAGGTTCAAAAAGTAGAGTTTGAGCAGTTGGCAGAAAAAAGAAAAGGTGAGAAAAGTGAAGACATCAGAAAACGTGTTTTGATTGCTCGTGAAATTCAGAATGAACGGTATAAAGATTTGTCAATCAGCTATAATGCTCAAATCGGATCCCGTGAATTAGAGAAATTCTGTGAATTGGATGATACCTCATTTAATCTCATCAAGATGGCAATGGAAAAACTGAATCTTTCCGCCAGAGCCTACGACAGAATTTTAAAAGTGGCAAGAACAATTGCTGATTTGGAGGAGTCTGAAAAAATCCTGTCCCATCATGTTTCAGAAGCGATACAGTACAGAAGTCTGGATCGGGAATTTTGGAATGTTTAAGAATTAGAGAGAAAAATGTTTATTCTAAAAAATGAAAACGACCATCATCACGATGGTCGTTTTTATGCTATATTTTCCAGCTTTTCAGCAGCCAGCGGTAAATCAGAATATTTACGAAGAAATAAACCAATAGTGGAATGATAATAATTACCGTCCACAGAAAAGGATTCACATACATCGACAGCAAACCGTTGGAAACATCAGATTTCGCAATCAGATATTGTCCCAAAGCAATCAATCCTAAACTTAAAATCAAAACAGACATTAAGTTTAAACTGAATTTCCTGCTGATATCACTCACCATCTTCTTTGGCGAATATCCAAGACTGTTTTTAATGGAAACTTCTTCCTGCTTTTCAAGGAACTGAATTTTAATGAAACTTACAATAATATAAAGGCATAAAGCGAAAATGAAAATCCCCAAAACTGCAATCACTTTCAAAACCAAAAACAGTTTCGACTTTATTTTTGCTGAACGGAGGCTTTCCTGATTTGATTCATAACCGTTTTCTTTCATTTTAGAAACCAAACCTTCATCTCCAGAATCTTTTACCTGAACCAAAACCCTGTTGTAAATTTTAGGTTGACTGGCAAGCTCTGGTTTCGAAGCAAGATTCAAAGAGTCAAGAAACTTTTTCGGAATCAGAACAGAATGAATTCTGTCTGAAAGTCCAACCATTTTTCCTCTGTAGGTTTTGTTTTCCTTATTGATGGTAATGTTGATGTTGATTTCAATTTTTTTGGCAAAATCCTCAGAAATCTGTGGTAAACCTTGGTTGATTGCAAATCCGTAATTGTAGAGATTCAGATATTCTCTTGAAATGATGATTGGAATTTCGTCTCCTTTTACCTGAAATTCTTCTTCCGTCAGAGGCACGTCAATCGCCTTCAAATCTACACTTTCAAAATAAAGATCAGTGTAAAATGGAATAAAATCACCGCCGTTTGCCGAAGCTTTAAACTCATTGGCAGAAAAAGGGTAGATATTTTGTACCTCAGACCAGTTTTTGATCTTTAAAACATCATTTTCGTTAAAACCAAGAAGCTCTTTTCGCCCGATATTATCCGGAGTCAGTTTTTTGCTGAATGTCAGCCAATAGTTGCTGTCACTGCTTTTACTTCCGAAAAGACGGTTGGCGTTTTCATACAGCTGCAGACACGACAAAACCAAAATAAAGGCAATGAACAGTCCGGCGTATAAAATAAGTGAATTAAAAATTTTCTTCATAGCGTTTATAGATGAAGAATTTGATAGTTGTGCTCAAATGGAAACTCGTTCAGCTCAAAAAAGATAACCGAACTTCCGCTTTCTTCAGAAACTTCGTTAATCAGCGAAAACGCAATCTTCTTATTATTGATATCCAAATGACTGAAACATTCATCGTAAATCAAAAAATCTGTTGGATTGATGAGGCTTCTCACGATGGCGCTTCTCTGTCTTTCTCCATACGAACAGTTTTCAGCCTTTTTATTCAGGAGACTTTCAATTCCGAGTCGTCGGGAATATTCTTCCATTTTTGGAATAAACTGTTTTTTATCTTTATTAAAAATACGCAGCAGAATATTTTCAGAAATGGTCAGGTTTTTAATCATTCTCACATCCTGAAAAAGCAGACTGATGCCTTGCCTTCTGTGTTCAACGATTTTCTCCAGATGCAGATTTCTCACAACTTCTGTTCCATATTTTATCTCTCCTTCATACTGAAAATGAGTACCGAGCATTGCCGTCGCGAGAGTAGATTTACCACTTCCGGACGGTGCAATGATCAGATTTTTTTTACCCTTTCCGAAGATGATATTCCGATTCCATATTTCAGAATCTTCAATATTTTTCGGGGTAAAATATTTTGGCGAAATGTTATTTAGAACAATATCAGTCATTCATCAGAAGGTAATACAGTGCGTTTTCGTCTTTTTTATCTAAAGTAAAAGTAGATTTTGAAAGCAGATTTCCTCCGTCTTCCTTAGATTCGTTCACCATGCTGATGACTTTCACTGGCGGATTTTCTCTTTGGTTGTAATCCTTGCCGTCAGACCATGAGTAAGACATCACACCTGATTTTTTATCCAAAGTTGAATTTTTCCCCGCTTTTTTACCTTGAAACTGAGAAAGAACCTCAGGGTTTTCAGAAACAATCACCTGATTGTCTGTTACTACATATCTTTTTCCTGCAGAAGTAAGATACTGGTCCATCAGACTTATGAGTATAGCTTTGTTTTTCGGGTTAAATCCTAAAACGATTGCATTGTCTGATCTGTAATTATAATAATCAGCAGTATCCTGTTTTACTTTAAAATCAACAAAAGCGTAATCTCCCGTGAAAGTAGAAGTAATATCTTCCAAAGATTTGTTGCTGGAAGCTAAATAATGATTTACCGTAGCCTCAAAACCAGATTCTTTCACAAGATATCTCATAAAATCTAAGCTGAAAAACCCGATTGAGTAAGACTTTGCATTATCCAGTTCCACATTTTTTACAAGGTCGTAGTTTACTTTATTTTTATCGTAATATTTTTCTACGATTTTCTTCATGTCGCTGTTAAAGAAAGTTTTCGTTTCCATATCAGCTTTTCCTTTGTCGAAATTAAAATCAAAACCAATTCCTGAATCCTTGATCAGCTTATTCACTGCAAGCGTTTCAATATAACCTTTAGATGCAAAGCTCGCTACAGCAGCAAGATTTATCCATCCGCTCACATCTTTATTTCCTACAAGAGAATTGTTTACCTGCTCTTTGATCGCAGCGTTTTTACTTCCTTTTCTTGCCCAGAAATCTGTGAAATATTTGTCGTTGATTCTTTCCGAACCTTCAGGCATCGCAGAATTGTATCCACCGTAAGGATTGTAAGCTTTTTCGCTGACCATTATAGCCATGTCGCCTTTCATACTTCCGGCAAGTTTCCCGCCGATGTAGATATGGTCTTTGTTGTCGATGGTAACTTTCGTTCTGGTAAGATCAGTCATACTTTTCTGGAACTTCGCCTTGTCATTAATCCAGAGAAAAGATTTTACATCAAATTCAGAATTTGTTTTTCCCTGATCAACGAGAAGGTAAAGTGGTTTGTCAACGTCAATTCCGGATTCTTCAGGCTTGTTTACTAATTGTAAAAACAGCTTTTCTTCTGCCTGAATGTTTTTCTTTTCTTTCAGAATTTTGTCTACAGGAATTTTTTTCGAAATTTCCTTCAGATTCACTCTGGATATTCCCAAAGTAGTGTCTGTTGTGTAGTTTAAGATTTCATCATTCTTGTTAGAATTACATGAAAATAAGATTACCAGCGCAAATGCACACAGTAAAGTTTTCATTAAAGTGCTTTTCATAAATGTTTGAGTTAAGGAAACAAATATAACATTTTGTATTACATGGAAATCATGCTGACGTGAAAAAAAAATGAAATTTTATTTTGAGTTTCAAGAAAATTTATATCTTTGCATCTGAAAATCAAGTTCAACCATTTAAAAAACAACGAAGCAATGTTCAGATACAACTTACATTCAACAGTAGGATTGCCTTTTGCAAAGGCGAGGCTTCGTGGTTTGGTACCTTCTTAGAACAACAGTATAATGAAATATCAAAACCCGAAGTCGTAAGATTTCGGGTTTTTTTGCGCAATATTTCAAACTCAAAACGTTTCCCCGAAATCAATTTTATTAGGAGCTTAATCCCGCTTTCCGCTATATCTTTTTTTGCCTCCGCTTTTTTCAAGCCAACGCAAAAAAAGGATGCCGCTGCAATCGGGGCTAGGACAAACTCCTGCCATAAAACCTAACGGGTTTCAAAAACCCGTTAGGTTTGTCAAACAAAATAAACCTTCAAGGTTTCCAAAACCTTGAAGGTTTGAATAAAATCAACTAAAAACCTAGTTGGAAAATAGATGTGAGCTTATCAAACATCTCTCATCAATCATCAATTATATAAAACAATGGGAAATTTAAAACTAAAAGGAAAAGATATATTAAAATTAGGCTATCCAAACAACCAAAGCGTCAACATCGCTCTGGAAGTGATGAAAAGAAATTTTGCAACCAAAAATATTCATTATGTAAAATCTCTTCTCAAGGAAATCCAGCAAAATCCGGAAAACTTCGTGAAAGATTTTACCTTCGGACAAATCGCGGAAGCTTTGCTTTCATCTAAGAAAACGGAGAAAAGAATGCTCAACACCAATCGGGCATCATTTCAGATTTTCGGGAACAATATTTCAGATGAAGCAAAAAACCAATTGTACACCGCATTGAAATTGCCAATTGCAACACAAGGCGCTTTGATGCCCGATGCACACAGCGGTTACGGACTTCCAATTGGTGGCGTTTTGGCAGTTGAAAATGCCGTGATTCCGTACGGAGTTGGGATGGATATTGGCTGCAGAATGTCGCTCAGTATTTTGGATACGACAATTTCATATCTCGACGGAGCAAGAGACAAATATGAAAAAGCTCTGGCAGAGCACACCAAATTCGGAATGTATGAAACGCACAAATCTCACGTCGACCACGAGATTTTCGAGAGAGATACGTTCGGTTTAATTCCGATTTTGAGAAGATTAAAAGGAAAAGCCATCAAGCAAATGGGAAGTTCCGGAGGCGGAAATCACTTTGTAGAATTCGGGGAAGTTGAAATTACGGAAGAAGATAAACAAATCAATCTTCCAAAAGGAAAATACCTCGGAATTCTTTCACACAGCGGTTCACGTGGATTGGGAGCAGAAATCGCTCAGCATTATTCAAGAGTGGCGACAGAACAATGTCCGTTGCCAAAAGAAGCACAAAACTTCGCCTGGCTGGATTTGAACACGCATCTCGGATTAGAATACTGGACAGCGATGAATCTCGCAGGAGATTACGCTTCGGCCTGTCACGACGATATTCACAGAAGATTGGTGAAAGCAGTCGGCGGAAGAGTGAAAGCAAGAATCGAAAACCATCACAACTTCGCGTGGAAAGAAATCCACAACGGAAAAGAAGTGATAGTTCATAGAAAAGGCGCAACGCCAGCCAATGAAAATGAGTTGGGAATGATTCCCGGTTCGATGACGGCAAAAGGTTTCATCGTTCGTGGAAAAGGAAATCCGGATTCATTGAACTCTGCTTCACACGGAGCTGGAAGAGCTTTTTCGAGAGGAGAATGTAGAAACAGGTTCACTCAAAATGACATTAATAAAGAATTAAAACTCAAAAATGTCACCTTAATGGGCGGAAATGCCGAAGAAGCACCAATGGCGTACAAAGACATCAATGAAGTGATGAACGCTCAAAGTGAATTGGTCGATATTCTCGGGACTTTTCAACCTCGAATTGTGAGGATGGACAAATAATGATTGATGTTGGATGCGGGATGTTGGGTGTTTGAGGTCAAATACTTGCATTGTAGTTCTTTCGAAAATCATTAAATAATTTCAAATAGTAATAAAAAGGAGAAAAACCATAGCCCCGATTGCAGCGGCATCCTTTTTTTTGCGTGGGCTTGAAAAAAGCGAAGGCAAAAAAAGATACAGCGGAAAGCGGGATTAAGCTCCTAAAAAAACAATGGACAAAATAATACAAATCACCTCGGGAAGAGGGCCTTTGGAATGTCAGTGGGTAGTTGCCAAAGTTCTGAAGGTCTTTCTTGAGGAAGCAAAACAAAATAAAATCGATTACGAAATCATCCACAGAGAAAATGGCGATGAAAATCTGACTTTGAAATCTGCAACTTTACTTTTAAAAGGAAGAGTGGTTAGTGAATTTTTAAAAAGCTGGCTCGGAAGCATTCTTTGGATTGGGAAAAGCACGTTCAGAAAATTCCATAAAAGAAGCAACTGGTTTATCGGGATTTTTGAACTGGAAGGTTTGGAGAAAATTGAATTTAATGAGAAAGACATTCAGTTTCAGACGGCTAGAAGTCAGGGAAGTGGCGGACAAAACGTGAATAAAGTGGAAACCGCAGTTCGCGCAACCTATCCGAAAACCGGACAAAGTGTTTTCGTACAGGATTCCCGTTCGCAACTGGAGAATAAGAAGATTTCCATCATCCGATTAAAAGAAAAAGTAATGGAATTTAATATTCAACAATTGGAAAAACAAATGCAGGAGACGTGGAATAATCATCTGAATGTTCAGAGAGGGAATCCTGTCAGAACATTTTCGGGAACCGATTTTAAAAAGAATCATCAGGAGAAATCTTTCAAAAAAGAAAGAAACAAATTGAAAAACGAATTAAAAAATTACAGAAATGACCTTAACTAAAAGTAAATATTATTTCGAAGCGTTGGATTTTTATCCGTACAATTTAGCAGAGTGTATGGAGGCTTTGAATTACGCTTTGTCTTACGAACCCGAAACGCAGACAGCCTTTGTCTGATGGGGAGAATTTATTTTGAGCAACTGAAAAATTATGAGTTGGCAAAACAGTATTTTGACGAAGCAATGCTGTGTGATATTACAAACATCAACATTCCGCAATTTTACATTGGCTGCTTAATAGCAAATGAAGATTTTACGGAAGCAGAAAAACTGATTAAGTACACGCTGAAAATGAAAGGAATTGATAAATCGAATATATGGTTCTACAGATCATTGCTTTCTGAAAAAAGGGGAAGCTATATGAATGCTTTGAAATTTTTAAAGCACGCTGAAAAGTACTGCTTCAATTCGCACAGTTTAGATATTGTGAAGAACCGGAAAAAATTTGTTAAATCTAAAATAAATAAAAAATCTAAAGAGAAGAGGCAGGCAATTTAAGTCTCCCTTTTTGTCAAAGATCTGTTTTAGAGTAATTTATTGACTGTAAAATTATACCGTTTATATAAGGATAAATGTTCTTTCAGAATTTGTTTAATGTAATTTATTGATAAATAGGCGATTAAAGGTCAGTTTCGTTGAAATCGTTTAAACACATGTTTTAATTTGTTAAAAAACCTTAATAAAAAAAACCGCGGGGTATCCATTTATGGGCTCCAGCGGTTTTAAATGCTTTAACAAATGTAATAAAAATGTTAAAGTGTGTTAAATGCGATCTTATGAAGTATGAGTTTCAACAGGTTTTTAATGTGAATCTATACTTTTGTAATGCTTTAAAAATAAAAGACAACGTTTAACACGGTAATAATTTATCTATGAAGAAAAAAGTTCTGTTGTATTTAGTGATGTTAATCTCTACTGTAAGTTTACAGTCTTGCGTTACTAATTACGTAGTTTCAAAGCCAACTACTTATATTAAAGACAACAAATCAGATGCCAACTTTGCGGCAGTAGAAAACAAAAGGTTGGAATTTGATAAAAAGCAGCTAATCAGCTCTTTTGTATCCGAAAAATCAGTAGCATTAGCCAATGCAAAAAATAAATTAAAAAGTTCTGAAATTGCAAAAGCAATTAAATACAATAAGGTTATAGACAACATCCTTACAGAAGCAGAAACTTATTTAGGAACTCCTTACAGATACGGTGGTACCACAAGAAACGGGATAGACTGTTCAGCATTTGTACTTTCAGTTTTCGGTGCAGCAGCAAGCCTTACATTACCAAGAGTTGCAGCTTCACAGGCACAGGAAGGAGAATCAATCGATAAAACACAGTTGCAGAAAGGAGATTTGGTATTCTTTTCACACGGCAGAAGAATTTCTCACGTAGGAATTGTAGAAAGCGTTACAGTAGAAGGAGAAATCAAATTTATTCATGCAGCAACCTCTAAGGGAGTTATGGTATCATCCTTAAACGATTCATACTGGGGCCCAAAATTCAGATTTGCCAAAAGAGTAATTGATGAAAACGGAGAGCACTACAACGCAACAGCAAAACTTGAATCCCAGGCATCTCTACAAAATTTTTAAAAGTAAATAATTGATATCTAAAAGGAACTGAATTTTCAGTTCCTTTTTTTGCACAGTTGTAAAAATCTTGTTTCATCACTGCATTTCTCTTAAACGCTCTCACTCTCGCTCTCAAACCCTCCAGCTCTCTTATTCTCCCACATTTTTCATCAGGAGCCGGGAACCCGCTGTCCACTATATCTTTTGCTCTTCGTTCCTCATCACAAAAGGATGCCGTTCCCATCGGGGCTAGTAACTGGGGTAGCTTTTTAAGAACTGTTTTATTTTGATAAGCAATAAGCAATAAGCAATAAGCAATAAGTAATGGGTAATTATTAATATGTAATTTCAGGAGTTTTATTTATAGAACGTCTTTAGAAATCCAATCACGAATCCACAACTTTTACCACACCTAGCCAGCGCGTTAAACAATTATGTTATAATTATGTTAAATAAATATGAACAAAAGTTTGGTGGGTGTGTTAAAAGTTTCTACTTTTGCACCACTGAAAACGAAAGGAAGTARGTAGCGCAGGAGRATAAAGATAAGAACAGAACTTCAGGAAAAATATTAGCTGAAAAATTTGCAGAAATAAAAAACAGTTGTATATTTGCAATCCCAATTAAGGGAGCGCAGGAGTTAGAGATTGAGTGAGGAGATAAGAAAATTAAGGTCATCAAAAAACTTTAAAATTTCTTTCAAAACATTTGGTCATATTAAAATAACTTATTACTTTTGCACACGCAAATACGGGGTGAAACTGACAGAAAAGTAGCCCGGTTAAAAAGCGGAAGAGAAGAGATCATTGAAGATACAATATAACAACCAAAATTAAGGAAAAACTAAAGCGTATATAAGGAACTTTGAGTGAGTCAGACAAACATACAATGGAGAGTTTGATCCTGGCTCAGGATGAACGCTAGCGGGAGGCCTAACACATGCAAGCCGAGCGGTAGAGATCTTTCGGGATCTTGAGAGCGGCGTACGGGTGCGGAACACGTGTGCAACCTACCTTTATCAGGGGGATAGCCTTTCGAAAGGAAGATTAATACCCCATAATATAATTGATGGCATCATTGATTATTGAAAACTCCGGTGGATAGAGATGGGCACGCGCAAGATTAGATAGTTGGTAGGGTAACGGCCTACCAAGTCAGTGATCTTTAGGGGGCCTGAGAGGGTGATCCCCCACACTGGTACTGAGACACGGACCAGACTCCTACGGGAGGCAGCAGTGAGGAATATTGGACAATGGGTGAGAGCCTGATCCAGCCATCCCGCGTGAAGGACGACGGTTCTATGGATTGTAAACTTCTTTTATACTGGGATAAACCTACTTACGTGTAAGTAGCTGAAGGTACAGTATGAATAAGCACCGGCTAACTCCGTGCCAGCAGCCGCGGTAATACGGAGGGTGCAAGCGTTATCCGGATTTATTGGGTTTAAAGGGTCCGTAGGCGGATCTGTAAGTCAGTGGTGAAATCTCACAGCTTAACTGTGAAACTGCCATTGATACTGCAGGTCTTGAGTAAAGTAGAAGTGGCTGGAATAAGTAGTGTAGCGGTGAAATGCATAGATATTACTTAGAACACCAATTGCGAAGGCAGGTCACTATGTTTTAACTGACGCTGATGGACGAAAGCGTGGGGAGCGAACAGGATTAGATACCCTGGTAGTCCACGCCGTAAACGATGCTAACTCGTTTTTGGGCTTTCGGGTTCAGAGACTAAGCGAAAGTGATAAGTTAGCCACCTGGGGAGTACGTTCGCAAGAATGAAACTCAAAGGAATTGACGGGGGCCCGCACAAGCGGTGGATTATGTGGTTTAATTCGATGATACGCGAGGAACCTTACCAAGGCTTAAATGGGAATTGACAGGTTTAGAAATAGACTTTTCTTCGGACAATTTTCAAGGTGCTGCATGGTTGTCGTCAGCTCGTGCCGTGAGGTGTTAGGTTAAGTCCTGCAACGAGCGCAACCCCTGTCACTAGTTGCCATCATTCAGTTGGGGACTCTAGTGAGACTGCCTACGCAAGTAGAGAGGAAGGTGGGGATGACGTCAAATCATCACGGCCCTTACGCCTTGGGCCACACACGTAATACAATGGCCGGTACAGAGGGCAGCTACTTAGCGATAAGATGCGAATCTCGAAAGCCGGTCTCAGTTCGGATTGGAGTCTGCAACTCGACTCTATGAAGCTGGAATCGCTAGTAATCGCGCATCAGCCATGGCGCGGTGAATACGTTCCCGGGCCTTGTACACACCGCCCGTCAAGCCATGGAAGTCTGGGGTACCTGAAGTCGGTGACCGTAACAGGAGCTGCCTAGGGTAAAACAGGTAACTAGGGCTAAGTCGTAACAAGGTAGCCGTACCGGAAGGTGCGGCTGGAACATCTCATTTTAGAGCGTCTTTTGACGTTAAACAAAAACAGTACGCAAGTACAATGTACTTATTTAAAGTTTTTTAGCTTTAGTTTTTTTATTTGGTTGTCATATTATAAAAACATAAACCCACTAGAAATTAGTATAAGGGATAAGAGATTGAGAGATGAAGGAGAGGATAAGAAGTATGCAATATTATTACTTATTACTCATCACCCATTACTCATAACAAAGTCTCGTAGCTCAGCTGGTTAGAGCGCTACACTGATAATGTAGAGGTCGGCAGTTCGAGCCTGCCCGAGACTACTAATTAAGGCGGATGGCAAATAGCTTTTAGCTGCTGGCATTTAGCCAATAGCAAGAAGCCATAAGCTGGAAGCGACTAGAGGGGAATTAGCTCAGCTGGCTAGAGCGCCTGCCTTGCACGCAGGAGGTCAAGGGTTCGACTCCCTTATTCTCCACCATTGTTTCGAAAGAGGCAGTAAATTGATGGTTTAATTTTAAAAAGCAAATAGAGCCAAAAACAATATTTTGCGAATTAGATCAGAAGTAGCATAAAGATCATTGACATTAACGGTAAAGATATCACAAAGAGAAAACCAGGCGCGGAACAGCGTTTGAGTTTACAAAAATATTTTAGCAATAATGCTAAGAAAAAATACTGAACTAATTAATAATTAGGAAAGAAATCGTTAAGGGCGTATGGCGGATGCCTAGGCTTTCAGAGGCGAAGAAGGACGTGGTAAGCTGCGAAAAGCTCGGGGGATTGGCACACACGAATTGATCCCGAGATGTCCGAATGGGGCAACCCGTCTGGTTGAAGACCAGTCACTYCAAATTTATTTGGAGAGCAAACCCGGAGAACTGAAACATCTAAGTACCCGGAGGAAAAGAAATCGAAGAGATTCCGTAAGTAGTGGCGAGCGAACGCGGATTAGCCCAAAAGCTTTTATATGTTTAATAGAATGTTCTGGAAAGAACAGCCGTAGAGGGTGATAGCCCCGTATATGAAAGGCATATTTAAGTGATAAATGAGTAGGGCGGGACACGTGAAATCCTGTCTGAATATGGGGGGACCATCCTCCAAGGCTAAATACTCCTGAAAGACCGATAGTGAACAAGTACTGTGAAGGAAAGGTGAAAAGCACTTCGAATAGAAGGGTGAAATAGAACCTGAAACCGTACGCCTACAAGCGGTCGGAGCCCACAAGTTGGGTGACGGCGTGCCTTTTGCATAATGAGCCTACGAGTTAATTTTACTAGCGAGGTTAAGGACTTAAGGTCCGGAGCCGGAGCGAAAGCGAGTCTGAATAGGGCGCATAGTTAGTAGGATTAGACGCGAAACCTTGTGATCTACCCATGGGCAGGTTGAAGCTTTGGTAACACAAAGTGGAGGACCGAACCGGTTGACGTTGAAAAGTCTTCGGATGACCTGTGGGTAGGGGTGAAAGGCCAATCAAACTGGGAGATAGCTCGTACTCTCCGAAATGCATTTAGGTGCAGCGTCGATATTTAGTTTATTAGAGGTAGAGCTACTGATTGGATGCGGGGGAGTCAAATCCTACCAATTCCTGACAAACTCCGAATGCTAATAAATGATGGTCGGCAGTGAGGGCATGGGTGCTAAGGTCCATGTCCGAGAGGGAAAGAACCCAGACCAACAGCTAAGGTCCCCAAATATATGTTAAGTTGAAGCAACGCGGTTGGACTGCATTGACAGCTAGGATGTTGGCTTGGAAGCAGCCATTCATTTAAAGAGTGCGTAACAGCTCACTAGTCGAGCGGTCCGGCATGGATAATAATCGGGCATAAACATATTACCGAAGCTATGGATTTACAGTCAAGGGACTGTATCTGGTAGGAGAGCATTCTGTTTGCGCCGAAGCAGTACTGTGAGGTATTGTGGAGCGGACAGAAAAGAAAATGTAGGCATAAGTAACGATAAAGCGGGCGAGAAACCCGCTCACCGAAAGACTAAGGTTTCCTCAGCCATGCTAATCAGCTGAGGGTTAGTCGGGACCTAACGCGAACCCGAAAGGGGTAGTGGATGGACAATGGGTTAATATTCCCATACTTGCTCACATTAAAAAGGGGACGGAGTGCCGTACTTACTGAAGACTGACGGAATAGTCAAGACCTAGCCTCCGGGCGAAGTTGCTGTAGGGAAAGTGCTTCCAAGAAAAGCCGAAGTGAAGCAACCCGTACCATAAACCGACACAGGTAGTCGAGGAGAGAATCCTAAGGTGCTAGAGTGAATCATGGTTAAGGAACTAGGCAAAATAGTCTCGTAACTTCGGGAGAAGAGACGCCATCAGCAATGGTGGCCGCAGTAAAAAGGCCCAGGCGACTGTTTATCAAAAACACAGGACTCTGCAAAATCGAAAGATGCAGTATAGGGTCTGACACCTGCCCGGTGCTGGAAGGTTAAGGAAGGGCGTTAGCAGCAATGCGAAGCGTTTGACTGAAGCCCCAGTAAACGGCGGCCGTAACTATAACGGTCCTAAGGTAGCGAAATTCCTTGTCGGGTAAGTTCCGACCTGCACGAATGGTGTAACGATCTGGGCACTGTCTCAACCATGAGCTCTGTGAAATTGTAGTCTCGGTGAAGATGCCGAGTACCCGCAATGGGACGAAAAGACCCTGTGAACCTTTACTATAACTTCGTATTGACTTTGAGTAAGTAATGTGTAGGATAGGTGGGAGACTWTGAAGCAGGCACGCCAGTGTTTGTGGAGTCAACGTTGAAATACCACCCTTTACTTACTTGGAGCCTAACTTCTGAAAGGAAGGACACTGCGTGGTGGGTAGTTTGACTGGGGTGGTCGCCTCCAAAAGAGTAACGGAGGCTTTCAAAGGTACCCTCAGCACGCTTGGTAACCGTGCGTAGAGTGTAATGGCATAAGGGTGCTTGACTGTGAGACCTACAAGTCGATCAGGTGCGAAAGCAGGACATAGTGATCCGGTGGTTCCGTATGGAAGGGCCATCGCTCATAGGATAAAAGGTACTCCGGGGATAACAGGCTAGTCTCCCCCAAGAGCTCATATCGACGGGGAGGTTCGGCACCTCGATGTCGGCTCGTCACATCCTGGGGCTGGAGAAGGTCCCAAGGGTTGGGCTGTTCGCCCATTAAAGTGGCACGCGAGCTGGGTTCAGAACGTCGTGAGACAGTTCGGTCTCTATCTATTGCGGGCGTTAGATGTTTGAGAGGGCTTGAATCTAGTACGAGAGGACCGATTTGAACAAACCTCTGGTGTATCAGTTGTTCCGCCAGGAGCACCGCTGAGTAGCTACGTTTGGAAGAGATAAGCACTGAAAGCATATAAGTGCGAAACTCGCCTCAAGATGAGACATCTTTTAAGGGTCGTTGGAGATGACAACGTTGATAGGCTATAGGTGTAAAGCTGGTAACAGCATAGCCGAGTAGTACTAATTACCCGTAGATTTATAGCCTGATTAGGTAAACGCTTAACCGCGCCAGCAACGGTTCTCTCTTTGTGAATGTTTTTATCGATAAATATAATTTAGCAATGTAAAAGTTTACCAATGTACCAATATCAATTGTTATACTGTTACATTACCTACATTGTTACATTAAACCATATTTAGGGTGGTTTTAGCGGTGGGGCTCACCTGTTCCCATTCCGAACACAGAAGTTAAGCCCACCAGCGCCGATGGTACTGCGAAAGCGGGAGAGTAGGTCGCCGCCAGTTTTTATTCAAATCCTCAATCATTTATTTGATTGGGGATTTTTTT
>NZ_LMQM01000002.1 GCF_001424145.1 Chryseobacterium sp. Leaf404
TGCCTAAAGAGGACAACTTTTTCTATTTTTCAAAATAATATACATTTTACTGAAATAAAAAATCCGCCTCAAATTTTGTTGTGAGACGGATTCTTTTTATTTTTAAATCTAAATCTTTCTAAGAAACTCTCTCGATCAAAGCCATGTAAAAACCGTCATAGCCTTCGCTTGGCATTACTTTTTCGTCTTTAATCATTTTGTAGTTAGGGTTATTTTTTACAAATTCTTCCACCTGCAGATTGTTTTCTGAGGGTAAGATCGAACAGGTTGCATACACCATTTTACCGCCCACTTTAAGCATTTTAGAATAATCCTGAATAATCTGCTGCTGCTCTTTTTTTATTCTGTCGATAAAATCCTGATCGATTTTCCATTTGCTGTCGGGGTTTCTTTTCAAAACGCCTAAACCTGAGCATGGTGCATCAATCAAAAGTCTGTCTACTTTATCGTGAAGTCTTTTGATGACTTTGGTATCGGTGATCACTCTCGTTTCGATGTTGTGGGCTCCGGCTCTTTTTGCACGGCGTTTCAGCTCGGCCAGTTTCCATTCGAAAATATCCAAAGCGATAATCTGACCTTTGTTTTTCATCAAAGCAGCGATATGAAGCGTTTTTCCGCCAGCTCCTGCACAGGCATCAACTACTCTCTGGCCTTCTTTTACATCAAGGAAATAACCGATTTTCTGCGAAGAAGCATCCTGAACTTCAAACAAACCTTCTTTGAAAGCCGTAGTTAAAAATACATTTTTCTTCTCCTCAAGCTGCACCGCATCGGGGTAATTTCTGATAGGATGAGCCACCACATTTTCGTCAGAAAGATCAGAAATCAATTCTCTAGGTGTCGTTCTCAGTGAATTTGCTCTTAAAACAGTTGGTGCTTTTTCGTTTAAAGCCAACATTTCCTTTTCCCATTTTGGTCCTAATTCTCTTTCCAAAGTTTCTACAAGCCATTCCGGAATAGAATGTTCGATGGCTTTGGTAGGAACAGTTCCTTTTTTAAGTTTTGTAGTGATGTCAGCGATTTTGATGCCTTCAAATTCTTCAAATCTTTTGTAATTGGTTTTGCTCCAAAGCAGATATGCAATGATTAATTTGTAAATGTTGTTGGGCTTTACCCCTTCGCCCATGTAATATTCAAGTCGTTTTTTCCAGCGGATGATATTATAGAAAATCTCAGAAACAACCGCTCTGTCCTGACTTCCCCATTGTCTGTGAGATTTCAGAAGTCTTTCTATTACTTTGTCTGCGTATTTGTTTTTCTCGAAAAAAGTTTCCTGCAAAGCATCGTGAATACCGATGGCGAGGTTTCTGTGAATTAATTCCATAAATTGCTGTCAGCTGTTTGAATCTGCAAAAATACGATTTTTAAATTTGAGATTTGAAGTTTGGGATTTGAGATTGAAAATTTAATATTTAAGGTTCAAAATTCAGGATTCAATGTTTGAAATTCAATGTTTTTATTTAATTCTTTTTTACGACTGTTTAATTCAGATATCCTTATCATAAGATTAAATTTATCGCATTCTGAATAATGCTCCATCGGAGCAAAACCTTTGTAGTAGAATTGCAGAATTCTCAAAAAGCTCCGTAGGAGCGACACCTCTATAACTCCCAACTCCCGTCTCCCAACTTCCATCTTCCCCCTTCCATCTTCCAACCCAAAACCCTACCTTTGCAAAAATTTAAAAAAATGAGCGACGCAGTGATTTGCCCGAAATGCCAGTCTGAATTTACTTATGCACAGGATGATCTGATGGTTTGTTCGCAATGTTTCAACGAGTGGAATCCTTCGGAAACGGATGATTCAGATAAAATTCTTGATGCCAACGGAAATGAACTGAAAGATGGCGATTCTGTAGTCGTGGTAAAAGATTTACCTGTAAAAGGTGCCCCGAAGCCTGTAAAAGCGGGAACAAAAGTTAAAAATATCCGTTTGAGACCAGACAGTGATCACAATATCGACTGTAAAATTGATGGATTTGGCTCAATGGCTCTGAAATCAGAGTTTGTGAAGAAAGCATAAACATATTGGATGAATGATTACAGGAAAACTTTTTTCAGATAAAGTTTATATCAGCAATATTCTCAGAAATATGCTGGCTTCTGGAATTGGCTTCTTAACTGTATGGATACTGTATATGTTTTCTGAAGATTACTTTACGGAAGAAAATATTATTATATCGGGTTTTCTGATTTTTATGATTTTTGCAGGTTTGTTTTTTTATTCTTCAACTGTAGAAAACGTTCTATATATTTTGCTGAAAAAGAAACGTATTGTGCCATTTGTAGTCACTCATTTTTCGCTTATTGCAATTGTGCTTTTTGCTCAGATTTATTTCGGCGCAGGGGGGCTTTAGAGACAACTATTGTTTTACTGGTTTTTGTCTTATTCCAAACTACGGGATTTATCTGTCAAAAAAGAAAAAATTAAATTAAAAAACAGGAAAAAATACCCCAGTGTAATTTTTCAAAAACTCAATTGCTGATTTTACTCCGGAAATCTGAAAGAAACGCAGGTAGGAATTTTCTTTATTTAAAATTAAAATAAACAGTTCCTGCCAGCTTATTGTCTGAATAAACAACAATTTCCTTATTTTTTGCAACCACTTTATTCCAGTAAAAACTTCCCGCAAAGCGGCTTTCAATTACTTCAGCCTCAAATCCATTTTCTGAAATTTTTACAGATCCCGGATAAACGGAAAATCTTTGAAGCTGAAAATCTCTTCTTTCAGTTTCATTAAAAATATTTACTTCGCCGAAAAGTTTTGCAACATATTCATTATAAGGATTGTCGAAAATTTCCTCCGGACTGTCATTCTGAATCAGTCTGCCTTTCTGCAAAACCACCATCTGATCGAGCCATGGCAAGACATCCTGAATTTCGTGGGTGGAAATAATCAGAGAAATATTGTTTTGTTTTACATATTTAAAAAGCCTTTCTCTCAACTCAATTTTCCTCGAAAAATCAAGATTGGAAAAGGGTTCATCCAGAACCAGAAGTTTTGGCAAAACCGAAAGTGCTCTTGCGATGGCCACTCTTTGCTGCTGTCCGCCACTCAAATTTTTAGGTAAGATATTTGCAAATTCTGTCAGTCCGACTACTTCTAAAAGTTCATTTACCGTTTCTTTCTTTTTTGCAAGATTGATATTTGAAAGAAACTTTCCCACATTTTCAGCCACCGTTGCATAAGGCATCAGATCGAAATTTTGAGCCACATATTTCATTTCCGGTTCGCCGGGAACGAGGTTGGCTTTCGGCCCGAAAGTTTTTTTACCGTCAAAAATAATTTCGCCACTTTCCCAGTTCAGAAGGCCATAAATCAGGCTCAGAAGTGTAGATTTTCCGCAGCCGCTCTCGCCTGCAAGCGCAATAATTTTTCCGGCATCGAATTTCAGATTGAGATTCTGAAAAAGCGGCCGGTCTTCAGAATATGAAAAATAGAGGTTGTTTATTTCCAAAAGCATAACACAAATGTAAGGTTTTTGCCAAAAAACTGTGTTTTTTTAGTAGTTTTGCATAGTAATTTTTACATCCTGGGAATTTTTTGATATTTAATTTTATAATTTAATATCGGCGTTTATCTTCAACCGTAACATTTTTAAATATATAAATTGATGAGAAAACTACTTTTACATTATACAGCGTCTTTAATGCTTGCAGCAGTGGCGGTTTCCTGCGGTAAAGAAAAACCACTTAACAGTGAGTCTAATGAAGTGGTGACCACAAAAGATGGTTCAAAATTCGTTCTGGATACGCTGAACAGCAGAATAGAGTGGAAGGGTTATAAGATTTTTAAATCTGAAAATACAAGTCATTTCGGGAATATCAAATTTGAAAGTGGTGACGTAACCATCAAAGACGGAAAATTAGAAAGCGGAAAATTTGTTGCCAATATGTCTTCTCTAAGTTCTGAAGATCTCAAGGATAAAAAAGAAGATCAGCAGAAACTGAACGGTCATCTGAAGAGTGCAGATTTTTTTGAAGTTGAAAAATTTCCCACGGCATCTTATGAAATTACAAAGGTGACGCCTGCAGCAGAGGGTGATTACAACACTTTATTAGACGGAAATCTTGTAATTAAAGGGATTTCTAAGCCCGTGCAGTTTAAAGCAAACGTTTCTGTGAACGGAACTGAAGTAAGCATCGCTACAGAGCCTAAAGATATTATGAGAGAAGAATTTGGGGTGAAATTTCAGTCGCCGGCAGCCAATGGTGTTATTAAAAATGAAGTTACGCTGCAGATAATGGTGAAAGGCATGGAACAGAAATAATGTTTTACCGTTACAAAATATACAATAATCTGTTTCTTAAGAAGCAGATTATTTTTATGTTAATTACAAAACTTTTTAAACTGAAAACCGTATTTTTGCAGAAACATTTTTTGAAAGGGTAATATAATGATAGAAAAGATAGAAGAGCTTTTGGCGGAAGTAAACGGTTTCAAATCGACATCTAAGGAGGAGATCGAAAACTTCCGTATCAGATACAGTGGGAAAAAAGGGATTTTAAATGATTTTTTTGAAAAATTCAAAGAAGTTCCCAATGATCAGAAAAAAGAATTCGGACAGAAGATTAATACTCTTAAAAATGCAGTTGCTGTAAAGCTGGAACACCTTAAAAATGCTTCTGCTTCATCTCTTATTCTTGAGAAAGATGATTTAACCAAGCCTGCCTTTCCGCAGGACCTGGGATCCAGACATCCTATCAATATTGTGAAACACAGGATTATTGAAATCTTCAAATCAATTGGTTTTGCCGTGGCAGACGGTCCTGAAATTGAAGACGACTGGCATAATTTTACAGCACTTAATCTTCCGGAATACCATCCGGCAAGAGATATGCAGGATACTTTCTTCATTGAGCAGAATCCTGATATTTTACTAAGAACGCACACTTCATCTGTTCAGATCAGATATATGGAAGAAAACCAGCCGCCGATAAGAATTCTTTCTCCGGGAAGAGTTTTCAGAAATGAAGCGGTTTCTTCTCGCTCACACTGTATTTTCCATCAGATTGAAGGTTTGTACATTGACGAAAATGTAAGTTTCGCAGATTTAAAACAGACAATTCAATTCTTTACAACAGAACTTTTCGGGAAATCTAAAATCAGATTGAGACCTTCTTACTTTCCTTTCACTGAACCAAGTGCTGAAATTGATGTGTACTGGGGTTTAAATTCTGAAACAGATTACAGAATTACGAAAGGTACCGGATGGCTCGAAATCATGGGCTGTGGAATGGTGGATCCGGCGGTTCTGAAGAACGTAAACATCGACTCTGAGAAATATTCCGGTTATGCATTCGGGATGGGAATTGAAAGAATCGTAATGCTTCTTTATCAAATGAGCGATATCAGAATGTTCTTCGAAAATGATATCAGAACTCTGGAGCAGTTTAAGACTTTATAATTTTAACATAAATATTTTTCAATCCTGTGATTTATCACGGGATTTTTTTTGTAAATTACTTCTGTGAAAATGTAAACCGAAGAAATACTGTTCTATTAAAGAAATAGAATAAAATTCGCTTATTTAGGTCAAACCATAGTGAGGTTTTATAAATAAGTGTAAATTTGCGGTCTTTTATTCTGTTTACACCAAAAAAAACACTAAACTAAACTCTAACAGACTGAGTATGAAAAATGATTCTGTTATTTCAGAACCTTATGGTTTTCGATACCGAAAGCTTGTACATTATTCTCTTATTTTTTGTATTCTTATTATCCAGTTGATTATTGCTGCATTCTTTTATAATGAATTTGTAAAGGATAAGAAACTTTCTTTTTTTCAAAAGCAGCTTGATGAGATTCATGCTTTAGAAAATCTTACAGATCAGTCCAGAAAAGAAATCTTTAATGCACAAGGATTTCTGCAGAAATTTATGGTGACAAGAGATGAAAGTTTTCTGCATTCTTATTTTGCATCATTGAAATCTCTGGACGATAATCTTGCCAATATTAACCGGTATGAAAGTAAATTTCCGAAAATAAAAGAGTTGATTTCTGCTCCGAAAGCCAGCATTTCCACAGAAAAAGATTTAAAAAAGATGATCGATTCTACCCAAAAGTACACATCTGCGGTAGCAAGAAAAGCGCTTGACGAGCTGCCGGCGCTTCAAAAATATAATCTGAATTATGATTTTGATAAATTTAATGTAGTTCTGGATACCAAAGTTTACAGAGATACGATTAAGAAAAAAGGGCTGTTTGGAAGGCTCGGTGAAGCTATTTCAAACAAAGGACAACGAGAGAAAGACAGTGTGGTAATCACTGTAAAAGAAGGAGTGATGCCAAGTGCCCAAAGTATAAAAGCTGATTTTGACCGCATTATCAAACAGGTAAATAATCATTACACCGTAGAGAATAACAAAATTAAAATCAGAGTAAAAGACAATCAGGCAGGAACCGAAAGTTTTTATGGGGTTTTTAATAATCTTTTTCTGTACAGCAACGGATTGATGAACGTGTATGAAGCTGCTGTAAAATCTTCAAAATCTGATCTTGAAAAAGAATACGAAGCTCAGAAATCCAAAAACAATGAAATCAGAAAATACCTGATTTTTGGCTCCATGATTCTAATGTTTATTGTATCAGTTTTAATTATGATTCTCACGAGAATTGCATTTGTTTATGAAAGAAAACTCAACAAAGCTAATCTTCAGATTACTGAAAATCTCAACTTCAGAAACAGAATTTTAGGAATGTTGAGCCATGAGCTCCGTTCACCATTAAAAATAATGGATATTTTCATCAAAAGAATTAAGAAGAAAACTACCGATGAAAGCATTCAGGAATATCTGAAATCGATCAGTTTTACCAATAATACTCTGTTGATACAGGCCAATCAGATTTTAGATTATACAAAAAACCAACAGGCAGAAAATAAATTGATTTCCGTAGAGTTTAATTTAAAAAATGAGATTGATTCTATCTTAAACTCTGTGCAGCCATATATTGAAACCCGCGACAACCGTTTTGTTGTAGAGCAGGATATTGACAGGCAGATAAACGTTTTCTCGGACTGTAATAAAATCAATCAGATTTTCATGAATATTTTGGGGAATGCCAATAAGTTCACAGAAAATGGCGAGATTAAAGTGGTAACCAGGGCGGTAACGAAGGATGAAAATACGGTTACGTTAAAAACAATAATCACAGATACCGGCGTAGGAATTTCATCAGGTGATCTCGAAAAGATCTTTGAGCCTTATTACCAGGGGGTAATATCAGATAAAGTTGAAAATCTGGGCGCCGGTCTTGGCTTAAGCCTCTGCAGAGAGCTTGCACAGCTGTATTCTGGCGATATTAAAGTGGAAAGTGAAAAGAACGTGGGAACCAGAGTGGAATTCACTTTAAATTTAGAACTGAAAAATGACAGAACGTAAAAATATAACTTTTCTTTTGGCAGACGATCACAGTCTGATAAGGCAGGGAGTTGAAATTCTTATTGATGATTTGGGATTTGAAGGCGATGTTTTTCACGCATCAACATTACAGAAGGTTTTGGCTCGCCTGGACGAAAATAAAATTGAAATGCTTATCATAGATGCAGCTTTTCCTGATGGCAACAGTCTGGATATTATCCCGGAAATAAGATCTGCAAACCCAGACCTGAAAATCCTGATTTTTTCAGGTCTCGAAGAGAGCGATTATGCTTTACGGTTTCTGAATGCCGGAGCCAATGGTTTTCTTACCAAGGTAAGCGAGGAAGAGGAAATTAAGAATGCGGTCATTAAAATGGTGACAGAGGGGAGGTATATCTCATCTGTTACCCAGGGTTTGCTTTTGAGTTCTCTCCAGAAAAACAATACTCAAAGTCCGCTTGAAAAACTCACAAAAAGAGAGCTTGAAGTGGTGGAAATGTACGCAGACGGAATGGGAAATCTTGAAATCGCTAACGCACTAGGCTTAAAGCAAAACAGTGTAAGTACAATGAAGAAAAGAGTTTTTGAAAAGCTGGGTATATACAGTTTGGTAGAGCTCGCTTCGCTTCTGAAAAAATACTGATATTTATTCACATGGTTTTGATTTTTCTTTTTTGTCTTATTATAAAATGTGATTTTCTTATCATTATTTTCTGCTGAATAATTATAATAGTTTTTATGATAATCTTTTCTGCTTAGATTCTTTACTGATAATACTTTGGCTGTAGGCAAACTGAAATACAGTATCTTTGTTTCAATTTCCGTTTTTCAAACACCTTATCATAAAAAGACCGTAGAAATATGGAGCATTTTGTAGACAAATATCTACAAACATTGCGATAAATATCTACAAGTTTTTTTTAATTAGTACTCTCTTCTCACCCTATCTTTGTCATAAGAAAATTGCTCATACAAACAAGGTAAACATAAGGTTTCCTGATAAGATTAAGTGATTGTAAAACTTTGCTTTCATAAACACATCTTATCTGTGAGTACAGGGAGTAAAGAAAATTATTTCATATATTAATTTTTGATTTGGTGTGAATAAGCACAAATGATGAAACACCTAGTATCATACCAGCAGAGCCGATAAGGCTCTGCGTTTGATACTATTTTTTAGAAAAACACAAACTTATATATAATCTAAAAACACAATTGATTGACCTTACTAAAGTTATCTATTTGCAGAGTTAATCTCTGTAAATAGATGCTTTTAAAGGATGTCAGTAATAAGTAAAATTATATATCAGTTTTTAAGCCGCAACAGTTTAGTTTAGTTTTTATAAAACAAAAGCCTCCGGAAATATTCTGAAGGCTTTTGTACTTTTTAAATATGTTTCTAATTAAACTTCAAAGGATATTTTATATTCTTATAGCTGTCTAAGCTCGCTTTTAAAGATCCTACCGCAAGCTCTGCTTTTAAAAGAACAGGGATGTGATTGGCGTCATTCGTCACCCACATCGTTACACCTTCTTTTTCTTTAAAAACTCTCCCGCTTTTTACAGACGGAATAATTTTAAGACAGTTGATCTTTCCAAATTTAGTACTCAGATTTTCAGATCCCATCACTTTCAGCTGGAACGGGAACATTTCGTCATCAATCCAGACATTCATGTTGATTACAGTTCCGGTTTTCAGCTCTGCAGACGTTTTACTTCTTAAATAATAAAAACATGACAGCATATCCTGTACACCCTTTACAGATTTTATTGTCTTAGAGCCGTTTGCCGGCGTCTTTTTGTCTGTTAAAATAAGAGTATTGTTGGCGTGATTAAACGAAGTTTCAAAATGTTGTCTGTAGCTTCCTTCTTTCACATTCCTCACATAGAAACTTGGCAGTTCTGTCTGCATATTGATGTAACTTTCATACAGATCTTCCACCTTAAAAAATGCTTTTACAGCACCGCTCGTGTAGCCTGTACCCCTTACGTAAAGATGAGGAGATCCCCGGAAATTTACCTTTTTGGTTGCCAAAGTGGCGTTGCCTGCAGTAAGAAATCCGTAATGAATTCTAAGTGTAATAGATTCTCCATCTGCAATATTAGTGATCTGAGCCTGTGTAAAACTCAGTATAAAAATTGAAATAATGCTGAATAATTTTTTCATAAACTTTTGTGGTTCAAAAACATTGCCAAATATAAGGTGTTTGTCTTTAAGGATTTGATAAATCTCAGTTTTTTATTAAGACTTAATTAAATAGGCTTCACATTTTAATTTGTATTTTTGCATTTAATTATTTTCATTAAAATTATTACGTATGATAACTACAGATATATTGATCATCGGAGCAGGACCAACAGGGCTTTTTGCCGTATTTGAAGCAGGTTTGCTGAAAATGAAATGCCACATTATCGACGCACTTCCGCAGCCGGGAGGTCAGTTGGCTGAGTTGTATCCTAAGAAACCGATTTTCGATATTCCCGGTTATCCATCTGTGAATGCAGGTGAGCTGGTTGATAATTTAATGGAGCAGATTAAACAGTTTCAGCCGGGTTTTACTTTGGGAGAAACAGCTGTTTCTTACACTAAAGTTGATGACGAATGGTTTGAAGTGATTACCAATAAAGGTACTCTTCACAGATGTAAAGCAATTGCAATTGCAGGTGGCTTGGGAACTTTTGAACCAAGAAAACCTACGATGGCTAATATTGCGGATTACGAAGAAAAAGGTCTTGAATATTTTGTAAAAGAACCTGAACATTTCAGAAATAAAAAAGTAGTGATTGCAGGAGGTGGAGATTCTGCCTTAGACTGGAGTGTTTTCCTTTCTAATGTTGCCAGTGAAGTAACTTTAATTCACAGAAGAAACGAATTTCGTGGAGCTTTGGATTCTGTAGAAAAAGTTCAGGATCTTAAAAATCAGGGTAAAATTAAATTAATCACACCAGCAGAAGTTACTGCCATCAAAGGTGACGGAAAAGTAGAAGCCATCACTGTAGCGGTTGATGGGCAGGAACCTTTTGATATCGAAACCGATTATTTCATTCCATTATTCGGATTGACGCCAAAATTAGGCGAGATCGGAAACTGGGGACTGAATATTGAAAAAAATGCTATTGTCGTAAACAACGCTTTAGATTATCAGACAAATATTGATGGTATCTACGCAATTGGGGATATCAACACTTATCCGGGGAAATTAAAATTAATTCTATGCGGTTTCCACGAAGCAACTTTGATGTGTCAGAGCGTTTATAACAGACTGAATCCCGGTAAAAAATTCGTATTAAAATATACAACCGTAAGCGGAATTGATGGTTTCGACGGAACCCGTAAAGAAGCTGAAAAAGCAGTTGTGAAAAAAATTGACTAATTTTGAAGGATTATGTCTGATATTAATATTAAAATTACTGACAGAGAAGGCCTTACACACGACGTAGTTGCACCCACGGATATGTCTATGAATTTAATGGAAATCATCCGGTCCTACGAATTGGCAGAAGAAGGATCCATCGGGGTTTGTGGCGGAATGGCTATGTGTGCATCCTGTCAGGTTTACGTGATCAATGATCCTGGATTGGAACCAATGGGTGATGAAGAAGATGCGATGTTGGGTGAAGCTTATCACGTTGAAAGCAACAGCAGATTGGGTTGCCAGTTGCACATGTCAATGGAAATGGAAGGTCTCGAAGTGGCAATTGCGCCTTATCCTTAGAAATTTAATTTAAATAATATAAAAACTCCCGAAGATTTTTCTTTGGGAGTTTTGCTATCTGAATTTTTACTAGCGTTAATAATCCCTTGAAATAAATATTAGACTTTGCTGAGTAGAACGCCTCTGCGAACGAAAAATACTTCCAAATTTTAAAATTTAACGTGAGCGACCATATTGTTTAAATTATTCACTAAAACTCCTCATTCACAATTTTTTCATTTAAAAAATCAATGCATTTTTCTGTGACCACAGCAAGTTCGTAAGGCAGGAAGTTCTCTTCCCAAGGTTCTTTTGCACCAAATACATGATTGGAATTTTCTACCAGAAAAAGTTCGGAATTTGGATTTAAAAGATGAAGATGATCTGAATTTTTGGAGGAAACAGATTCATCTGCCAATCCGTGTACAACCAAAACATGAGCTTTCGCCATTTCCATGCATCTTTCAACATCAAAACGGTGGAAATTGCTTTCAAAGTCTTCAAAAAACTGATAGTAATGCGGCATCTGCTGTTTTGTTCTGCCATTTTCCACAAAATAAACACCATCTTTTTTCCATTGATCAAACGCGCCGTCTTTAGGAAATCTCTCCAGAGAATCTACGCTCGCCAGTGTGATTAAACCGTGAATTCGGATGTCTTCAGCAGTTTTAATAATTGAAATTCCGCCACCACGACTGTGCCCCATGAGTACGATTTTATTTTCATCTACTTCATCTTCTTTTGAAAAATGATTGATTACGAAACTCAAATCTGAAAGCTCTTTTGAATAATTATTATATCCAAAAGCCTCCAAATCGTCGAACCCATGAGGGTTTTCAACAGTTGTTCCGTTATGTGAAAAATTAAATTTAACAAAATAAAATCCGGCTTCCGCAAATCTTTCAGCCATCATATTCCATGCGCCCCAATCTTTGTAGCCTTTGTAGCCATGCACAAAAACGACGAGAGGAAGTTTCTGCTGAGTTTCCGGAAAGTATGCATCAGCTAAAAAATCTTTGGTATCGGAGTTAGAAAGGTGAATATTTTCTTTTTTAATAACTTTCATAGTCTTATTTTTTTAAAGAAGATGTTGCAGATTCATTTTAAATTTAAAAAGATCAAGAGAAATCAATATAATCTTCTTTCGGAATAAGGATGATTAAACAAATTTTAAACCTAAAAATAGCACAAATAGATTTAAACACAAAGGAAAACCTTATTTTTGCGATATGTTGGATTTAAGAACGGTGACGGTCATGCGATACATCCTGCCACTTCGCGAAGGAGGTTCTCTTCCGGCTTTGGCAGAAGCGGATGACGATTTTAAATATGTCTTGAAATTTCGCGGTGCAGGTCACGGTGTAAAAATGCTGATCTCCGAACTGCTGGGCGGAAAGATTACGCAGGCTTTGGGATTACCCATTCCTGAGCTTGTATTTGCAAATTTAGATGTAGATTTCGGGAGAACTGAAGCGGATGAAGAAATTCAGGACCTGCTGAAAAATTCTGAAGGTCTGAATTTGGGTTTGCATTATTTATCAGAATCAATTGCATTTGATTCGAGTGTGAAAGTTGATCCGCTTTTAGCTTCGAAAATCGTCTGGCTCGATGCATTTATCACCAATATCGACCGTACTTTTAAGAATACCAACCTTCTGATGTGGCACAAAGAACTGTGGGTGATTGATAACGGAGCTTCTTTCTATTTCCATCACTCATGGCAGAATTTTGACACCGCTGCAAAAACGCCTTTTAAATATGTGAAAGACCATGTTTTGTTGCCTCAAGCCACTAAAATAGATGAAGCAGATGTTTTTGCTCATCAGATTTTAAATGAAAATCTTTTCAGAGAAATTGTTGATCTGATTCCTCAGGAATGGCTGCACTGGAATGATGCGGAAGAAAATCCCGATGAAATTCGTGATGTATATTTTAATTTCCTGAAAACCAGGTTAGAAAATTCTCAAATCTTTGTAAACGAAGCCAAAAATGCAAGAGGATAAAATATACGAATATGCCGTTATACGTCTGGTGCCAAAGGTTGAAAGAGAAGAATTTTTCAATATCGGGCTGGTGATGTTCTCGAAAAGAGAAAAATTTATAAAAGTAGATTTTTATCTCTGTCCGGATAAATTTAAACTGATGCACAGCAAACTGGATTATGAAGATGTAATTAAGAATCTTGAAAGTTTTAAAAACATAGCCGAAGGAAAAAAAGAAGGCGGACCAATTGCCCAGCTTGAAATTCCCGACAGATTCCGCTGGCTGACGGCGGTGAGAAGTGCTGTTGTGCAAACATCAAGACCTCATCCGGGAAAGTCGAAAGATTTGGATATCACTTTTGGTAAACTTTTTGAGGAACTGGTAAAATAATTTTGCAAACCATATTTTATGAGATCATTGGCCTCAGATACTTTCAGTAATAGGTTTTTAAAGAACCTATTTTTTTTATTGTTAATTACAATATCCACAGCAGGATTTTCACAGAAGCAGAAAAGCACAGTTCTGTTTGACAGTGCCAGTGTTTCAGAGAATATTGTTTACAAAACAGACGAGAGTGGGAAAGAAATCAAGCTTGACATTTACCGTCCGAAAAATTCTGAAAATACAAAACTTCCAGTTGTGATCTACGTTCACGGCGGTGCCTGGGTGGAAGGTGACAAAGTGATCTATGCTGATAATTATGTTGAAAATACGATTTTAAAGCTTTTAAAAAAAAACCATGCAGTCATCAGTGTCAACTACCGTTTGGTGAGTGAAGATGTTCATTTTCCGACACCTGTTCAGGATACAAAAGATGCGGTGAGATGGGTTAGGAAAAATGCAGATGAATATAATTTAGACGAAAACAATATCGGAATGTGGGGTGTCTCTGCCGGCGCGCACCTTTCTTTATTGAGTGCGTATACGGAGGATAAAGATTTTGTTGGGGATTCAAGACTTTCTCAATACTCAGCAAAAGTAAATTACGTGGTGGATAATTTTGGGCCTGTTGATATGAACAGATTGCTTCATACCAGAGCGACAAAGCCGCTTCTGCTTACGGTAGGTTTAATTTCAAAAAAGATTATTGATTTAAGAGGAAAGCTGATCAAGGGAATAACAGGCTTGGACATCAAAGAAAATAAAAAAGAAGTTGTGGAAATCTGTAAAACTATTTCTCCTTTGACCTACACACAAAATACAGTTCCTACTCTCATTCTACACGGAAATAAAGACAAGATTGCACCAGTCAGACATTCAAAACGCCTGAACAAAATGCTGAATAAAGAGAATACAGAACACAAGTTCATTATTGTAAAAAAAGGAAACCACGGTTTTTACACCACAGATAAAACCTATCAGGAAGAGCTTAATAATGAAATGGTCAATTTTATTATTTCGCATAAAAAGTAATTCGTGGGCAGTATTTAACTTAGAAACTTTTTATTTATCTAAAAATTTGTCAATAAAAACTAATTTTAGATATGAAAACAAAAGTATTCTTTGCTGCGCTGTTAAGTTTATCACTAATAAATTGCAGTTCCGGTGATGATGCAGAAAATCCTGCGCAGGAAATCCCAACAGTGTCTGAAGCAATGTATTTTCCAGCTAATGGTTCAGATGTCTGGGAAACAAAATCACTCATGGGTCTGAACTGGCATCAGAATAAAGTTCCTGATCTTTTAAACTATCTCGAATCGAAACATTCCAAAAGCTTCATAATTCTGCAGAATGGAAAGATAGTAATGGAATATTATTTCAACGGTCATACTTCTACAACGCCCTGGTACTGGGCAAGTGCCGGAAAAACTTTAACCTCGGCAGTTACAGGAATCGCAGAGCAGGAAGGTTTTCTCAGCATCAACAGTAAAGTTTCACAATACATCGGAGCTGGCTGGACAGCCGCTCCTTTAGCCAAAGAAAATTTAATCACATGCAAAAATCTTCTGACGATGACTTCAGGTCTGGATGACAGTTTAGGTGATGATGTTTCCCCATCAAATCTACAGTATAAAGCAGATGCAGGAACCCGATGGGCATATCATAATGTTTATGTAAAACTTCAGGATGTGGTGGCTGCAACAACGGGACAGAGCTGGTCACAATACTTTAATATCAAACTCCGGGATAAAGTAGGAATGTCTGGAAGCTGGATTCAGAACGGCGACAACAGTGTGTACTGGAGCACAGCTAAAAGCATGGCAAGATTTGGGCTCCTGGCATTGAACAACGGAAACTGGAATGGGAACCAAATTATTAATCCAACATATTTTCAGGCGGCAACCATCACTTCTCAAAATATCAATCCCGCTTACGGATATCTATGGTGGCTCAACGGAAAATCCAGCTATCACATGCCACAGACGCAGTTTCAGTTTAACGGAAAATTAATTCCCAATGCTCCGGATGATCTGTTTTGTGCTTTAGGTAAAAATGATCAGAAAATCTACGTGGTACCGTCCAGAAAAATCGTAATAATCAGAATGGGAGATGCCGCAGACAGTGCTAACCTTGCATTATCGGACTTCGACAACGTGCTTTGGCAGAAAATAAACGCTGTGATCAACTGAAAAATGTTATAGTTTTCTATCCAAAGATTCTCTTGGAATCAATGATTAAAACGGGTTAAAATATTAATTTGCTAAATTGATATACATATCTTAATTTTTTTAACGAAAATAAGTATCTTGGTAAAATGTTTAAATTATCAGTAATAAAATAAACATTTGCCTTAATTATTTATTTACATAAAACAAAATCGATATGGAATTTCTAAATGGAATTAATGCATTAACACTGGTGTTTACTTCACTGCTCATTTTTGCAATCGCTTACCGTTTTTACGGAATTTTTCTTGCCAATAAAGTATTGCGCCTGAACGACAAAAATACGACTCCCGCCGTAGAATTTGCCGACGGAAAAGATTATGTTGCGACCAATAAAAATGTGCTTTTCGGTCATCATTTTGCTGCGATTGCCGCTGCAGGTCCGCTGGTAGGTCCCGTTCTTGCCGCACAGTTCGGTTATCTTCCTGGTGCCATCTGGATTCTGATCGGCTGCGTTCTGGGAGGTGGAGTCCACGATATGGTGGTGCTCTTTGCATCCGTGAGACACAAAGGTCAAAGTTTGGCAACCATCGCTTCAAAAGAAATTGGTAAAACTACAGGAACAGTTGCCGGTTTTGCCATTCTGTTTATTCTTATTTTAACGCTTGCAGGGTTGTCTTTAGCCTGTATAAATGCGATGCATGAAGCTTCATGGTCGCTGTTTACTGTAGTTATTACCATGCCGATTGCGATTATCATGGGTTTGATTATGCGATACAGAAAAAATTCGGTAACGTTTGCCAGTATTTTGGGGGGTATTCTGTTGATTGCCGGAATCATTGGCGGTCATAATCTGATGCAGAACGAAACCATGAACAATATGTTTACCTGGGACATCACCACAATCTCTATAGCAATTCCTCTTTACGGATTTTTGGCTTCCGTGCTTCCGGTTTGGTTGCTTTTGGTTCCGAGAGATTATCTTTCAACTTATTTAAAAATCGGAACAATTATTATGTTGGCGATAGGGGTGATTGTGATTCATCCAACCATTCAGATGCCCGCTTTGTCTGAATTTGTAAATGGTGGCGGTCCTGTAATCGGTGGCCCTGTTCTACCTTTTATATTTATTGTAATCGCCTGTGGAGCAATCTCAGGATTTCACGCGGTAATTGCAACAGGAACGACTCCAAAAATGCTGAATAGAGAAAAAGAAATTCTTTTCGTAGGGTACGGAGCGATGTTGGTTGAAGGTTTTGTTGCATTAATGGCACTTATCGCCGCATGTACGTTGATGCCGGGAGATTATTTTGCTATCAATACGCCAAAAGATACGTATGATGCCTTCCTGGCAACACATCCAGGTTTGCATGGTGTAGATATAGATTATTTTTCAGAAAGAATCGGTATTGATCTGCACGGAAGAACGGGGGGTGCGGTTTCACTCGCTGTAGGGATGGCTCATATTTTCAACAAAATCCCATACATGGATCAGCTGATGGCTTATTGGTACAACTTTGCGATCATGTTTGAAGCAGTATTTATTCTTACAGCCATCGATGCCGGAACGAGAGTCGGAAGATTCTTTTTACAGGAAATGCTGGGTTCAGTGATTCCAAAATTCAATGATAAAAACTGGACTCCGGGAATTATCATCAGCAGTTTACTCTTTACTTTTGCCTGGGGATATTTGGTTTTCACCGGAAACGTGAGCAGCATCTGGCCACTCTTTGGAATCAGTAATCAGCTCCTTGCCGCATGTGGTTTGATTGTCTGCACCACGATGCTCATCCGTCTGAACCGCGGAAAATACGCCCTCTGCTCAGCAATTCCGGGAGTTTTTATGGCGATTATTACATTTTGGGCTGGCTATATTCAGGTGATGGATATTTATATTCCAAAGCAACAGTATTTACTCGCGACTTTAGCGATTGTTGCCATGGTTTTAATGCTGGTAGTTTTTGTTGGAGCTTTCAGAAAATGGTATCAGCTGTTGCAGGTGAAAACATCGCACACTGATTTTTACGGGGAAAATGTGAAAGAGCTGGTGGAGAGATAATGTGGACGTTCTTTTTTCTTGAAATCAAAGATTCGACGTAGTCAAACAAAAGAGCCAATCCCGAAACTTCAGGACATGACTTGAAAACTCCGGCTAAAATTTCCAAATTGAATCCTCTTAGTCGTCGAACGTAAAGGTTTCGCGGAAAAAAGATATCGTAAATTTTTAATTATTGCTGCCACTCAAACAGTATAGATTTTTTAAATCCTTCATTTTCAATTTATTTTAAAAACAATAAAAGAGATACGAGGCAATTTTGTATCTCTTTTATTTTCATTTTTTATTCCTTAAGTCTTTTATAGATAGATGTGCAGCCTTCGTCACAGATAAAACTGCCATTTTTGTCGACCTCATCCAGAATTAATTTATTTCCTTTAATTTGATAAGAGTAAAAGGTACTGTCTTGCAGTTTAGAATTGAGCAAAACCACAAAATCTTTTTCGTTGATAAAAAATCGGTCAGAAATCTGCTTCCCGTTTGTGTACTCTCTGTAATTTCCGTTGTTCTCAAAATTAATTACAATTTCAGAATCAAATTCATGTGAAATTATCTCTGCTCCGGTTCCATATCTGGATCCGCTGAGTTGCCAACTGCCGACAATTGTCGTGTTGTCATTACTCTGACAAGAAAAAAGCAGAATTAAAAATCCAATAAACCCTTTTTTCATCTTTTGATATTTTTAATTTTCTCTATCCTTTTAATTTCATTTAAAAGTAGAGGAAAAGCTGGAACTGCCATTCCGCCGTGATCGAAACCGTCAAGTTCGTATAAGATCGTTTCTTTGTGACCTTTCAGTTTCATCATTCGCCACATATAAGCGTTTTCTTCATATCTGCCGAGAAGTTCTTTCTCACGGTCACCGGTAATTAAAAGCAAGGGCGGAGCATCAGATCTGATAAAATGCAGAGGTGCCATTTCATCGATTCTTGCATCCAGTTCCTCAATTCCTTTTTCTTTTCTTGTCGTAAAATGGGAAATCATCTGTCCGCTGAAGGGAATGATTCCTGCTAATTTATTGGCATCAATTTTATATTTATTCAGATATGATTTATCTAAACCTACCATCGAAGCGAGATATCCGCCCGCCGAATGTCCGGTTATAAAAATCAAATCTTCACTTCCGCCGTATTTTTTAATATTGTTAAAAACCCAAGCCGTCGCAGCTGCTGCGTCTTCAATATATTTCGGAGCCTTTACTTTTGGGGAAAGTCTGTAATTGACGGCTATAACAGCAACTCCTTTATTTTTAAGTTCATCCGGAATGTGTTTTTCGCCACCCGTAATTCCGCCACCGTGAAACCAGATGATGGTTGAAAAATTCTTTACATCTTTCGGAACATAAACATCGAGAACACATCTTTCATTAATGTAAGAATCAGATTTATTTGTTTTTTCATCGTAATACTGAACGTTTGAAATGGTCTGATACTCCTGAGAAAATAGTAATATAGAATTAAAAATTACGAAGATAAGCGTGAGGAATTTTTTCATTTTACAAATTTTGAACTTTAAATATACGAATTGTGATTTTTACCATTTTTTGATCGTAGCTAAAGATGAGATTGTTGTTAAAGATCTGCAATAGATTTTGACACATAAGTCACATAAGATTTAGATCAAAACTTTGCGTTGAAGAGAACACATTAGATTGAAAATCGAAGATTTTCATGATGAGATTCAATTTCTCTGTGATTTTAGAATTATGAATTAAAGGTTTTGATTATCAAAATTTAAATCTGTGAAAATCCGCGAAATCTGTGTATAATCAAATTGATTTGTCCTTTCAGCGCTCATGACTTATGTATGCCTAATTTCACAGGGCTTCACCCTGTGCTGATGAATGTCGCCACTTTGTGGCTTGGGAAATCTAAAATCATTTTTTGTCAGGGAGCCTTTGGGGGTTCTAGCTCATTAGTCTTACTTCTAAAGTCAAATTTTCTTTGAGTTTCTATAAGTTTTAGAGATTTCTTAGTATTGTAAATCCAGGCAGCAAAATCAGTAAGTGATTTTGGTGCATTATCACTATGAACAATTATCTTTTTAAGCAAACCATCTTTATTGATAAAGAAACTTGAATGATTTCCATCCTGATAATTTTCAAAATAGATAGTATCAAAACTTTTAAAATTAATATTTTGAATAAAACTATCTAATTCTTTTTTCTGTAATTTATTAAGTTGAGATACATAATTTGTTTGACTGACAGGTTTTTTTAAATCATTTGCTGACCAATGTTCGCGAATGAAAACGGAATCGTTTGAAGGACTGAATTTTATCGAAAAATCTGTTTCAAAAGTATTCCCATATGAAAAATCAAATTCATTGAATTGTTGTTTTTTACAGTTTATAAGTAAAAACAAAACTGTTGAAATAAGAATTTTATTTTTCATTATCTACTCTTAAAATTTAATCTAAATCTTCGTCAGCTTAGCATATTTCAAAATCAAATTCTTTTCGCCTTCGTGCAGGAAAACTACTTTTGCTTTGATATTCTGAGGATCAGTTCCGTCTAAAAATGCAACTTCTCCAATCCCGAAACGGTCGTGTCTCACCTTGTCGCCCACTTCAATATCCTGCGAAGAGGCGCCGCTTGGATTGATGATTTTTGCAGTAGCAACAGGTTTTAGCTTTCTTGGTTCGGCAATCGGTTTGTCGTTTTCCGTTTTAGAAATTGTTTTCTTTTCTACTTTTTTGAAACTTCTGATCTCAGAAGGATGCTCATCAAAAATATTGGAGGTCACACCGGAATTGTTAATAAATCGCTTCTCAATAGCAGGATTTAGGAATTCCAGATATTCACTGTCGATCTCACTTAAGAATCTTGAAGGTTCGGCATCGGTAATTTTCCCCCATTGAAATCTTGAGATGGCGTAAGAGAAAAATGCCTGTTTTTCGGCTCTGGTAAGGGCAACGTAAAACAAACGTCTTTCTTCTTCCAGATCTTCTCTGGTTGCCGAACTCATAAAACTCGGGAATAGATTTTCTTCCAGACCAACCAAATGCACGACGGGAAATTCAAGACCTTTTGAAAGGTGAATGGTCATTAAAGAAACCATATCGTCTTCATCATTGTCTTTTTTCTGAGTATCTGCGGAAAGTGCTATATTTTCGAGGAAATTGGGCAAACTTGGGTCACCGTCTTCAATCTGCTGTTGCTCTTCAATGAAACCCTGCATCGAGTTCATCAATTCCTGAACGTTTTCTACGCGGGAAATGCCTTCAGGAGTCTGATCATCTTTTAAAAATTTAATCAAACCACTTCGCTTAGCCACTTCCATGGCGACGCTGTACGCTGTTTCTGTTTTAAGTAAAACCTGAAATGCTTTAATCATCGCCCAAAAGTCGCTCAGTTTTGTTAAAACACCGTTGTTAAATTTCAACTGCGGTGCATACATTCCGAGATTGTCTAAAACTGCTGAAACTGGAATGTTTTGAGCATCTGCGAAGACAATTAATCTGTTCTGAGTCGTTTCACCAATTCCTCTGGTAGGATAATTAATGACTCTCATCAACGCTTCAGAATCATTTTCATTCACCAAAAGACGCAGGTATCCAATTAAATCTTTTACTTCTTTTCTTTGATAAAATGAAAGTCCGCCATACACCTTGTAAGGAATGTTTTTTCTTCTTAAAGCATCTTCAAACGCTCTCGTCTGTGAATTCGTTCTGTATAATATCGCAAAATCACGGAACATTTTCTGTTCAGTATTTCTAAGTTCCCAGATGTTTCCGGCAACGAAATTGGCTTCGTCAGCATCTGAAAGGGAACGGTAGATTTTTATTTTTTCGCCTTCTTCGTTTTCACTGAAAACATTTTTCTTGAACTGCTGAAGGTTTTTAGAAATCACGACATTTGCGGCATTCACGATGTTTTGGGTGGAACGGTAATTTTGTTCCAGAGAAACCGTTACGGCTTCGGGATAATCTTTTTTGAAATTTAAAATATTGTAAATATTCGCACCACGGAAAGAGTAAATCGACTGTGCATCGTCTCCCACCACACAAATGTTTTCAAATTTTGAGGCTAAAGCTTTCACAATCAAATACTGAGAGTGGTTCGTATCCTGATACTCATCTACCAGAATATACCTAAATCTGTCCTGATATTTTGCCAAAACTTCCGGAAATCTTGTCAGCAATTCGTTGGTTTTCAGCAATAAATCATCAAAATCCATCGACCCGTTTTTGTAGCATTGATCGACGTAACGCTGATAAATCTGACCGATGTGTTTCATATTCGCCTTTTCATCGGCTTCCATCAATTCGGGATTGTTGAAATAGGCTTTTACAGTGATGAGATTATTTTTATAATTGGATATTCTGGACTGAACTTTTTTGGGTTTGTATAAATCTGCATCGATATTCATGTCTTTCAACACTTTTCTGATGACATTCAGGGCATCCTGCTGATCATAAATCGTGAAGTTGGAAGGATAGCCCAGATAATGCGCTTCACTTCTCAGAATTCTGGCAAAAACTGAGTGAAAAGTTCCCATCCAAAGGCTTCTCGCATTGCTTTGTCCGACCACTTTTGCAATACGCTCCTTCATTTCCTTTGCTGCTTTGTTCGTAAAGGTCAACGCAAGAATATTGAAAGGATCGACGCCGTTTGTGATCAGATGGGCGATACGCATGGTAAGTACACGCGTCTTTCCCGAACCTGCTCCGGCAAGCACCATCAGCGGTCCGTCGAGTGTGGTAACGGCTTCAAATTGTGATTCATTCAGTCCTTTCAGATAATCCTCCATACAGCAAAAAAATTAGGACTACAAAGGTAGGATTTTGGGGTGGGAATGCAAAAGGCTTAAAGCAATTTAATCGTGGCCATATTCCTGTCGGGTAATATCTTTCCAGTCGCCGTTTTTGTACTGATAAAGTTTGACTACAGATTTCCTGGACATATTGTCTACGTCATAGCGATATTCTACAGAAACTTTATTTCCAACTTCATTTCTGATGTATAAACGGAGTGTGGTAAAATTGATATTGGGATACTGATCTATGAGTGTAATGTTTTCTTTACTGTTAAAAGGGTAATAATAAAACTGCTGTTGATCCGGCGATCTGTCTTTATAAATTCCCGATTTTTGTCTTTTTGATTTTCTGTATATCTTTTTCAGTTTCGATTTTTCTCCATCTGAAGCTTTTTCGTAAAAGAAATATCCGAAAGTGGCATTTTGCGGAATCACATTTATTTTAAATTTTTTGACAATCTTTTTAATGTTTTTCGGAGTCCAAAAATTAGTATCATTGTAAACAGGATTTGCTGCCAGTTGCTCAAAACAGCATTTGCAGGGTTCCATATTAAAAATAGGTTTTTTCAACATATAATAATCCCTTATTTCAACCACTAGGCTAGGCTGTGTTAACTCTGTGCTGTCAATATCTGATATGATTTTTTCTGAAAGTCTGTCATAATTTACTCCCCGTGATTCCTTTTTCATCTGAAAATAATCTGCAGAATCCTTCTTCTGAAGATTTTCGCATCTGGTCGAATCACTAAGTCGTTGACTCAAAAACAAAGTTGACCAAAAAAACAGCAGAGCAGAGGCGCGTAGTGGTTTCATGATTTTTTTTTAATATAATGAAGATAAATATACTTTTATTTCATTAAAAAATATTCTCTTTCTGTAACATTTAAAGTAAATTTACCACCAATTGACAAAACAATTTCTATTTATGAAAAAACGACTTCTTAGTGCTGCAGCGGCTGCTTTTTTTGGAGTAATGCTGAATGCACAACAAATCAAATTCGAAGAGTATGATTTACCAAACGGTTTGCACGTAATTCTTCATCAGGATAATTCTGCACCGGTAGTTACCACGGGGGTTATGTACCATGTTGGTGGTAAAGATGAGACAAAAGGCAGAACTGGTTTTGCACACTTTTTCGAACACCTTTTGTTTGAAGGAACGCCAAATATTAAAAGAGGAGACTGGTTTAAGATTGTATCTTCAAACGGAGGACAGAATAATGCCAACACAACGATGGACAGAACGTATTACTACGAAACTTTCCCGTCAAACAACGAGCAGCTGGGTCTTTGGATGGAAGCCGAAAGACTTCGTCACGCTGAGATCAACCAGATTGGTGTAGACACTCAGAGAGAGGTGGTGAAAGAAGAGAAAAGACTGAGAATGGACAATCAGCCTTACGGAAATCTGATGAATGCTATTCAGCAGAATCTTTTTACCAACCACCCTTACAGCGGCTCAGTAATTGGTTCTATCGACGATCTGAATGCAGCTAAATTACAGGAGTTCAGAGATTTTTACAAGAAATTCTATGTTCCGAACAATGCTACCCTGGTAGTGGCAGGAGATATCAAGCCAGAGCAGACTAAAAAGTGGATTCAGGAATATTATGGCGGTTTACCTAAAGGGACAGTGACTCCTAAAAACTTCCCGAAAGAATCTCCTATCACTCAGGAAACAGAAAAAACGGTTACAGATCCTAATATTCAGCTACCTGCGTATATCTTCGCTTACAGAAGCCCTTCCAATAAAGAAAAAGATTCGTATATCTTAAATATGCTTTCGTCTTATCTGAGCAGCGGAAAATCTTCTATTCTGTACAAAAAATTAGTGGACCAGGAGAAAAAAGCTTTAGAAGTACAGGCTTTTAACCTTGGAATGGAAGATTACGGAGTGTTCGGGTTTTTTGCTATCCCAATGGGAACTACAGAAAGAAAAACTTTGCAGACAGACATCGATGCTGAAATCAAAAAACTTCAGACGACTTTAATTTCTCAGGAAGATTACCAAAAACTTCAGAATAAGTTTGAAAATCAGTTTGTAAATTCAAATTCAAGTATTCAGGGGATTGCAGCTTCATTGGCTACAAACCATGTGTTGATGGGAGATACCAATTTAATCAATAAAGAAATTGATATCTACAGATCGATCACAAAACAGGATTTGCAGAATGCTGCCAAAAAGTATCTGAATTCTAACCAAAGAGTAATCATTAATTACGTACCTGAAAAAAAATAATTATTTAGAAATATCCAGTTTTTAAATTATTATATCCTTTAAATTTTTACAAATGAAAAAGCAATTAACATATATAGCAGCAGCATTTTTATTCTCAGGAATGCTTTCTGCACAAAAAATTGACCTTAATGCAATGCCGAAAGCGGGGCCTACGCCTACCATCAACATTGCTCAGCCCAAAACTTTCCAGCTGAAAAACGGTTTAACTGTGATGGTGGTGGAAAACAACAAGCTACCAAGAGTAAACATGAGCCTTTCTATGGACAGACAGCCTTACTATGAAGGGCCTGTAACCGGAGTAAGCGAAATCATGGCAGACCAGCTGGGCAATGGGACAACGACCTTAAGCAAAGACGAATTCAATAAAAGAATAGATTTCCTTGGGGCTAATTTAGGCTTCAATTCAGGAGGCGCTTCTTCCAATTCTCTTTCAAAATATTTTCCGGAAGTTTTAACTTTAATGGCAGATGCCGTTATTAATCCGAAATTTTCTGCAGACGAAATTCAGAAATCTAAGGAAAGATCAGTAGAAGCTCTTAAAAGTGAAGAAAAAAATGCTTCATCTATTGCTTCAAGAGTTTCCAACGCTTTGGTTTACGGAAAAAACACAGCAAGAGGTGAGTTTGAAACGGTAGAATCAATCAACAAAATTCAGCTGGCTGATGTACAGAATACGTACAAAAAATATTACGCTCCAGACAATGCTTATCTGGTAATTGTAGGAGATGTGAAGTTTGATAAAGTGAAACCAATGGTTGAAAAAGCTTTTTCAAACTGGAAGAAAGCCAACACTACCTTTGCGCCTCTTGAGCCTGCAGCAAACGTTACTAAAACTGAAATCAATGTGGTTGACGTTCCTACAGCAGTGCAGTCTGTAGTTTCTGTAGGAAATATCAACAGCCTGAAAATGAAAGATGCCAATTATTTCCCGGCAACAATCGCCAATTATATTCTTGGTGGCGGCGGTGAAGCAAGACTTTTCATGAATCTGCGTGAGAAAAACGGTTTCACCTACGGAGCCTACTCAAATATGAGCGCAAGCAAATATTCTCCTGAATTTTCGGCGGATGCGAGCGTAAGAAATGAAGTTACAGATAAAGCGGTTAAAGAATTCATGAACGAAATCAACGGGATTTCTACCGTTAAAGCTGATGAATTGGCAAACGCCAAAGCAAAACTGAAAGGAAGTTTCATCATGTCTCTTGAGCAGCCTGCAACCATCGCCAGATTTGCTGTAAATCAAAAAGTGAATGATCTTCCGGCAGATTTCTATACCAATTATTTAAAATCTATCGATAAAGTAACTGCAGCGGATGTATCAAACGCGGTTAAGACAACAGTTTATCCTAACCAGAGCAGAATTTTTATCGCCGGTAAAGCTTCTGATATCTCTGAAGGTTTAGAAAAACTGGGTTACCCTGTAAAATATTATGATGCAAATGCTAATCCTGTAGGAAAACCGGTTGCTCAGAAAGCAGATGCCAGCGTAACGGTAGCTTCTGTAGCAGACAAATACATCACCGCAATCGGAGGTAAGGCAAATCTTGCAAAAGTAAACTCTTACGGAATGAACGCTTCAATGTCTATGCAAGGGCAGACTATTGATATTAAAACTGTTAAAGCTCAGGGTGGCAAAGAACTTACCCTTGTGAAAATGGGTGAAATGGTGCTGCAAAAGCAGGTTTTCGACGGTAAAACAGGTTTCTCTGAACAGCAGGGACAAAAAGTTCCTATGACTAAAGAAGAAATTGCTGAAAGAACAAAAAATACGGAACTTTTTGAGGAATTAGGTTTCACAAAATCTGCAGATATGAAAGTTGCAGGTATCGAGAAAATTAATGGTGAAGATTCTTACGTCATTAAAGGTGGCGACACCACTTATTATTACAGTGTGAAGTCTGGTCTTAAAACAGGTGAGACTAAAACTGTAAAAGCACAGGGTCAGGAAATGACAATTCCAACCTTGTTTTCAAATTACAAAGATGTAGCAGGTGTGAAAATGCCTTACACCATAACGGTAAACCAAATGGGAATGGATATGACGATGGAAGTAAAATCTATCGAAGTAAACCAGGCCAAAGATGCTGATTTCAAATAATAATCAACATAATTAATCTGAACGGCAACTTTTGTTGCCGTTTTTTATTTTAAAGGAAATCTTTATTTTGCCGTTCGCCAAAAAAAGATTAAATTTGCCCATTCAAAAAGATATCAAAATTAATGGAGACTATATTTATACTATTGATGGTTCTTATTATGATTGCCAGCGTTTTATTGGTAATCGTTATCATGGCACAGAACCCTAAAGGAGGAGGCCTTTCAAGTACTTTCGGAGGTGCTTCATCTGCACAGTTTGGCGTACAGAGAACCAATGATTTTATGGAAAAAGCAACCTGGACTTTGGGTGCGGTAATCATCATTTTGATTTTGGTAAGCGTTGTAATTACAGGAAAGCCAACTGCAAAAGCTCCGGCTCTTCCTACATCGAAAGAAGCTCCGGCATCTCAAGGATCAGCTCCGGCATCTCAAGGTGCTCCGGCACAAACAGCTCCGGTAACTCCAGCAAAATAATCTTAAAAATTTATATAAAATTAAAGCAACTTCATTTCGGAGTTGCTTTTTTGTTTTAGCTAATATTGGTGTGATCCGATAAAAATAATTGAAATATCAATAGGAATGGGCATGTTATCCTGAGCTTGCCGAAGGAAGCCTATTTTTTAAGAAATATATTCTTTATGGCTTCAGCCGAAACTTATATTAAATGTGAGTGAGAATGAAAAATATTTTCAAGTTAATCAGAAATCGTTTTGATATAAGTATTAAAAAATATTGAAAATATTTTTGCTTGGCTTATTTAAGTTTAATCTGCTCAATTTTATGCCTCAATTTCAATCCGGCTTTTAAAAATGAGTACTGTAACGGCTTTTGAATTTTATAATATTTATCAATAAAAATCTGCATTGCCCCGTAAAATCGTTCTAGATAAACTTCATCTTTTATCGTGCTTTCGCCTTTGTGATGAAGGATGGATGCTTTTCCGTAATAATAATTTTTAAATCTTTTTTGGAGAAAAGTATAGCACAAATCCACATCTTCTCCGTACATAAAATACCTTTCATCAAGACCTCCGGAATTTTCGTAAACTTCTTTTTTGCACAGGAAAAATGCGCCGGTAATGACTTCTACTTCAGCAACATCAAACTCATTAATATCATTCCGGTAATATGATTTTGAATTGTTCTTTTTAAAACCTGTAAATAGTTTTTCAAAAGAATTAAACATATCCGGAACGGCTCTTTTGCTTTCAGGCAGAAAGTTTCCGTGGGCATCGTGCATTCTTACGCCGAGGCATCCGAAATCATTTTTAGAATCAGCAAAATTTAAAATTTCATTTAAATAAAAACCTTCCAGTTCGGTATCGGGATTTAAAAGTAAAATATATTCTCCTCGGGCAGTTTTCACCGCTTTATTATTGGCTTTTGCAAAACCTTCATTATTTTCCGAAGCGATAAAATGCACTTCCGGAAACTCCGGAATCAAATCTCCCCACGAGCTGTCAGTTGATTTGTTGTCGATTACAATTACTTCATAATCAATATTTTCTGTGTATTTTTCAATAGAAACCAGACAGTTTCTGAGAAGTTGAGTGACGTTGTAATTAACAATGATAAAGGATAATTTCACAGCAAATTAATCTTTTTCGTTATACGGAAGTCTGTTGATAATCGATCTTCCGAGAGAAATTTCATCGGCATACTCCAGTTCATCTCCCACAGAAATTCCTCTTGCAATGCTTGAGAATTTCACCTCAGAATTTTTAAACTTTTTATAAATGTAATACGCTGTTGTATCGCCTTCCATCGTTGCACTCAGTGCAAAAATAAATTCAGAAACGCCACCGTCACTAATCTTTTTTTCAATACTAGGAATATTCAGATGATGAGGTCCCATGCCTTCAATGGGGGAAATTTTTCCTCCTAAAATCAGATATTTTCCGGTGTATTTTCCGGTATTTTCTATCGCAATAACGTCACGTACATCTTCTACGATGCAGATAATCTCACCATTACGCTTTTGGCTGCTGCAGATCTCACAAACATCATAATCAGAGAAGTTATGACATTCTTTACAGTATTTAATTTCATTCACCAGATTGATGATTGAGGTGCCCAAACCTGTTGCCCTGGAATTCGGCTGTTTCAAAAGATGGAGGGCTAAACGCAAAGCTGTTTTTTTCCCAATCCCCGGCAATCCGGAAATTTCATCAACTGCTTTCGCCAAAACTTTACTAGGATAATCCATAATACAAAAATAAGGTTTTCTGTTAAGAAATATTAATTTGATGGGTCTAAAACTAGTTCCGTTTTTTATTTCTCTTCATTAAAAAACTTTATCTTTGAACTTCAAACAATAAACAGAAAAAAAATTATGGCACTTAACAACCTCAATTATCCGCTGGATTTTAAATTCAAATTATCCACGCTGGCGAGCGATTTCAACATTACAGACAAAAACGGAAATGCGGTGGCATACGTTCGTCAGAAAATGTTTAAACTGAAAGAAGATGTGATTGTTTTTAATGATGAAAGTAAGACAAAAGAGCTTTTCAGAATTAAGGCCAACCAATGGATTGATTTTAATGCATCTTATTCTATGACTGAAATTGCCACAGGCAAAAGTTTCGGAAGACTGGCAAGAAAGGGCATGCGTTCAATCTGGAAATCGAGCTACGATGTACTTGATTTTGGCGACAAACAGAAATTTACCATCACTGAAGACAATGCCTGGGTGAAGTTTTTAGACGGAATGGTGGGCGAAATTCCTGTAGTAGGCCTATTTACAGGATATTTCCTGAATCCTACCTACACTGTGAGAGGTATTGACGGCAAAGAATATTTCAAGCTGAAAAAAATGCCGTCAATGTTTGGAAGAAGATTTCAGCTCGACAGAGTGATCGATATTGATGATGATGACGAAAGTTTGGTGATTCTTTCTTTACTGATGATGATTTTGCTGGAAAGAGCAAGAGGATAACAAGGTTTTAGCTTCTGGCAACTGGCTTCTGGCCTACATTTTTTTTTAATAACTACTTCAAATGAAATATATTTTTGTTTTCGCAACTGCACTTTTACTGACAGCCTGCAAAAAAGAAACTCAAACTCCCACAGACAAAAGTTCAGACAGTACGCAGGTTTTAAAGAAAGATTCTATCATTGAAAAACCCAATGCAGCAATTTCGGTGGAAGCTTTTCCTTTTCCAACGGAAATCAAGGAGTGTTCCTGCTATTTTGCACGCAGCAAGAAAGATTTTGAAAACGAAAATTATATTTACGCAGACAATGCCGGAACTTTAGCCTACATGAAAATTGACGGAAAGCGTCTTGCTTTGCCCCTGATTTCGTCAAGTGATATGGAAGTTGATGATGTTTTAACCAAAGAAATTGAAAATGAAAATTACAAGATTTCTGTAAAAGGTAAAAAACTGAAATCTGAAGAAGCCATGCTTTTTGACGGAACTTTAACCATTGAAAAGCCTGACGGAACGAAAACAGTTATTCCTATTTATGGGGAGTGTGGTTGTTAAATGGCTGTTGGCAACTGGCGATTAGCTTCTAGCTTTTAACATCCAGCACCTAACACCCCGCATCCATCATTGAAAAAATTACTGCTCCTGAATTTCGGGAGCATTTTTTTTATCCGTAATTTTGATAAAAATAAATTTTATGGAACTATCAAACATAGAACCGCAGATTATCTGGAAGAATTTTTCCAAATTTAATGCTGTTCCGAGACCGTCTAAAAAAGAAGAAAAAGTAATCGCCTTCATCAAAGAATTCGGCGAAAATTTAGGCTTGGAAACTACTGTTGATGAAGTTGGAAATGTCATTATTAAAAAACCGGCCACTCCTGGAATGGAAAACCGTAAATCTATCGTAATGCAGTCGCATTTGGATATGGTTTGTCAGAAAAACAACGATGTGAACTTCGATTTTGAAACTCAGGGAATTCAAATGGAAGTTGATGGCGACTGGGTAAAAGCAAAAGGTACAACTTTAGGCGCTGACAATGGATTGGGTGTGGCAACGATTATGTCGGTTTTGGAAAGTTCAGACATTCCACATCCTGATTTGGAAGCTTTATTTACCATCGATGAAGAAACGGGAATGACCGGAGCTTTAGGTTTAAAGCCGGGACAATTGACCGGACAGATCCTCTTAAATTTAGATACTGAAGAAGACGATGAAATCGACATTGGCTGCGCCGGTGGAATTGACGTTACCATTTATCAAAACTACCCGACAGAAGCCGCAAGCGGACAGATCGTAAGAATAGAAGTGAAAGGTCTGCAGGGTGGACATTCAGGGATGGATATTCACAAAGGTTTTGGGAATGCCAATGTTATTTTGGGAAGAATTCTTTACAAAGGTTTAACCAACGAAAATATACAGTTGATTTCTATCGATGGTGGAAGTCTGAGAAATGCGATTCCGAGAGAGGCTGTTGCTTTGGTTTCTGTTAGAAATTCAGCTGAGTTTATCGATAATGTAACCGAAGGAATTAAAAAAGAAATTTTAGAAGAATTCGCTTCCATCGAAGCCGGACTTCAGATCAATATCGAAAATTCTACAAGTTCAGACAAAGCACTTTCTCAGGAAGATTCAAAGAAGATTATTTTGGTCTTGAAATCGCTGCACAATGGCGTTTACAGAATGAGCCCTGACGTTCAGGATTTGGTGGAATCATCAAACAACGTCGCAAGAGTTGAGTTGAAGGAAGGTGGTCTGAAGATTTTAAACCTTTCAAGATCATCCGTAGATTCATCTAAAGATTCAGTTGCCGAACAGTTGAAATCTGTTGCCGAACTGGCAGGAATGAATGTAGAATTCAGCGGATCATATCCTGGCTGGAAACCAAAACCAGGTTCTGAGATCGTTCAGATGATGGAAAAAATCTACACCGAAAAATTCACCGAAAAACCACACGTTGTCGCATGTCACGCCGGTTTGGAATGCGGAATTATCGGCGCCAATTATCCCGAAATGGAAATGGTTAGCTACGGCCCTACCATCAGAGGAGCCCACTCGCCGGACGAAAAAGCCAATATTTCTTCAACCCAGAAATTCTGGAGTTTTACGAAGGATATTTTAGCGAATATTCCTTTGAAATAGGAGTTTATTTTATACATTTAAAACTCCAAATTCTTTTGATTTTGGAGTTTTTTAAAAGAAGATGTAATGACAGAAATAAAAAAGAAATCAAAACAAGCAACGTTCACCAAATGGTTTGGTCCTCTATTAGACGCTCTTCGTGAATTAGGTGGTTCAGCAAGACCAAAAGAGGTTGTTGAAGAAATCGCTAAAAAAGAAAAAGTTTCCGATTCTATTCGAGAGGAGATTATGAAATCAGGAATTTTAAGATTCGATAATCAAGTTGCTTGGGCAAGACAATATTTGGTATGGGAAGGATTATTGGATAACTCGAAAAAGGGTGTATGGACATTAACTTCAAAAGGACAAATTACATCTTTAACATTAGATGATTCAAGAAAACTCTTCTTAAAATGGGTTGAAATTCATCAAAAAGCAAAAAAAGAAAAATCTTCTCCAACAAAAATAGTTAATATTCAAGAAGAGGAAGAGCCTGAGGAATTAGAACATGAAATTACACCAAGTCTGCTTGAAGTTCTACAATCGGTAACTCCAACTGGTTTTGAACATATTTGTAAGAGACTATTGAGGGAGCATGGATTTGAAAATGTATGTGTAACACAAGCATCTCACGATGGAGGAATAGATGGCTATGGAACTTTAGAGCTAAATCCTTTTGTAAGTATGAAAGTTCTCTTCCAATGTAAAAGGTACAAAGGCACCGTATCAAGAGCTCAAATTGGCGATTTTAGAAATGCTATGATTGGAAGAGCTGATAAGGGTATTATTTTAACAACTGGAACTTTTTCTGAAGAGGCAAAAAGGGAAGCTTCAAGAGATGGGGCACCTCCAATTGAATTAATTGATGGAAAAAAGCTGGTAGAACTATTTGAAAAAGTAGAATTAGGATTAAAACCTAAAATTATTTACGAGGTTGATTACAACTTTTTTGAAATATATATGAAGAAATAATATAAAAACTCCCGAAGATTTTTCTTCAGGAGTTTTTTATAAGTAAAAATTTTTATCTTATTAAAACCTTCCAGGCCTCATCAATCTTACTATAAAGCAAAAATTTCTGAGCTTCCAGATGAATATTTTCATCATCATGACAATTTTCTGAAGGTAAAACTTCTACATTCGCCAGCATTCCCAAATCGTTTCCTGTAAAGACTTTGCTGAGTTTGATGGAATCGGGGAGAAGGTCAAAACCAATTCCTTTCGTTACCAAAGGTTTCGGAACTTCAAAAAGGCTGTTTTCATTATTTCTTGAATAAAAATTTCCACCCAAACGGGCTACCATATCCAGTTTTGCCTGATCGAGATTTCCTTCCTCATTCAGATATTCTTCTCTGATGTGGATTTTCTGAACCTCACAAATCACAAGATTTCCCGCACCGCCTTGGTCGCCCAAAGATTTTACTTCCAAAACCTTACATTCAAAATTGACCGGACATTCTTCAATCAATTTTGGCTGAACCAAATCAGCATCCTTCATCGTCAATCCCGACTTTGTAAACTCATTTACACCGTCTCCATATTCGGTTGATGCCAGAGAAATCTGCTGTACAATTGGGAAATTGACTGTCCCAATCACGACTTCTGGAACTTCCAGAACATTTTCCAGGGTATGTTTCGTCGTATTGTCCCTCACTCTTCTCGAAGGAGAGAAAATCAAGATCGGCGGCACCGTACTGAACATATTGAAAAAGCTGAAAGGTGATAAATTGCTGTTTCCGTCTTTATCAATCGTAGAAGCCAATGCTATAGGTCGTGGCGAAACTGCAGTCTGCATTATTGTTTGCAGTTGTACGGGAGTTATTTCGGATGGAGTGAGTGTTTTCATAATTTTTTATTTAACCACAAAAGTCACAAAAATCTTTAGAGTTATAATTATTGATTATTAAAGTTCAAAAAAGGTGAATGCAGATTCTTTAGTTTCTGTTTTTACCACAAAAGTCACAAAAGTTTTGAGTGTTATAATTAGTGATTTTTAAAGTTCAAAAAAGCATGTCATAATATTTGTTTACAAATGTTTCTTGACCTAAATGATATAAATTTTTTACATTAAAATTGACTAAAATACCTTTGGGCTTTTGCAATAAATTAATGTAGTTTAAAACCTGAGCTCTGTGAATTTCATTTAATGAAGAAACCGATTTTATTTCAAGAACAATTTGGTCTTCAACAAGAAAATCGCACGAAAAGCCACAATTGATTTCTTTTCCTTTATAGATTACTGGGATTCTTAATTCAGATTTAAAAATTATATTTCTTATGCTGAATTCCTCTATCAAACATTGGTGATAAACACTCTCAAGTAAACCTGGACCCATAATTCTATGAACTTCAATGCATGCTCCATTAATTTTATAGGTCAGATCTGTTAAATAAGATTGTGTTATCATCTGGTTTTATATACAATGATTTAACGTACAGCTTTTTTGAACTTTATTCACAAAACATCAAGCTTTAGATGTGAAAAAACTTTTGTGACTTTTGTGGTTGAAAATTTATTTAGCAGGCACAATTTTACCGGAAACTTCCCCGAAACCTACTCTCACGCCATTTTTTTCAGCCCACGCTTTCATCGTTACCGTATCGTTGTCGTTGATGAATTTTCTTTCTTCGCCGTTACTTAATGTGATCGGGTTTTGCCCTCTCCACGTTAATTCAAGCATAGAACCGAAAGATTTTGGGTCGCTTCCTGAGATGGTTCCGCTTGCATATAAATCGCCAACTTCTACGTTGCAACCGTTAACAGTCTGATGAGCCAATTGTTGGGTCATATTCCAGTACATGTGTTTGTAATTGCTTTCAGAAATGAGGTTTTTTTCACCGTTTTCCGGCTGTAAATACACTTCAAGATTGATGTCGTAATTTTTGTCTCCTTCAAATTTTAAATAATCCAAAACTTCGGGATCCTGAGTAGGAGAAGTGGTTTTGAATTGTTCTAAAGCTTCCAGAGTAACCACCCACGGAGAAACTGACGAACCGAAATTTTTAGCCAAAAACGGTCCCAGCGGAACATATTCCCAAGACTGAATATCCCGAGCTGACCAGTCGTTGAAAATCACCATTCCGAAAATAGCATCTTCAGCATCTTTTGTAGAAATAGTTTCACCCATTTCTGTATTTTTGTTCAGGATAAACGCCATTTCAAGCTCAAAATCCAATTGTTTTGATGGTCCGAAAACAGGCTTTTCTGCATCAGCAGGTTTGGTCTGACCATTTGGACGGTTGATTTCAGTTCCTGAAACCACAATTGAAGAAGCTCTACCATGATAACCTACCGGAAGATGTTTCCAGTTTGGAAGTAATGCGTTGGCGGGATCTCTGAACATTTTTCCAACGTTGGTAGCGTGCTCAATGCTGCTGTAGAAATCTGTATAGTTCGGAACGTGAACCGGCATCATCATTTTCACCTGATCCAGCTCATAAAAAGCAGCTTCTATGGTTTTTTCGTCTTTTGACAGGATTGAACCTTCCAAAAGTAATTCCTGAAGTTTCAGACGAACGGCGTTGGTTACAGGTTTTTCAAGCTCGATAAATTCGTTTAATGAGTATGCTTCAAAAACGTTGTCTTCAAGACCTTTAATATTTTCAAAATAATCAAGGTCATACAAGGTCGCCAGATCAATCACCTGATCACCGATTCTTGTACAGCAAGCGATGAATTCTTTGTTAAACACCGCTACTCCGAAAGGAATATTGTGTATCGAAAAGTCTGAATCTGAATTATATTCTACAAATGATTTCATAAGATTTTTAATTTTTATTGCACAAATTTTTTCGAATTCCACTAATTTAAGTGTGATCGTTTTTTGAAATTTCTATGCAGTTTGTTAAATGTTTTGTTAGAAAGTTTTTAGTGTTGAATAAAAATTAGCAGGATAGTTCTGCAAGCCAAAAGATAAAAGCCATTTGCCAACAGCTTAACTACTTTTTAGAAGATTTTGCTTTTGAAAAAGATGCTTCATCAATCCAACGGTCTTTGCTGTTGACGTCGATTAGGTAGAGAATTTCATCCAGCTTTGTCAGCAAAAGTGTTTTAGTAACAGGAATCGGAACTTTTTTGTTTTCAAGCATATCGGCTCTTAAAGAAACAATATTTTTTCTGCTTCTCACAATGTCACCGGAAAATACGTTCGAGGTACTTTCGTTGGTTGCTTTATCATCAAACATTTCCACGTATGTGGCATTTTTGCCTTTGATAATAATGAAATTTCTTTCTGTGTGATCTTTAAAATCTTTAATCAAGACAAATTTTTTATCATCGATATTGACATCGCTTAAATTCTGTTTAATGCCTTTTCTTTCCTCCAATTTTGTAAGAATAGCATTGATGCTTCCGTATTGAGCATTGGCAAAAAAACTGGCCCCAATAAGCATTAATCCGCTGAAAATTTTGTTCATAATCCTGTGTTTATAAAAAGTTTTGTCAGGATTGTTTGTCCTGACAAAAAACTGTATATTGTTTAAAAAAAATTAAAGATTCCCTCTTTTTTCCTGCTCTCTTTCCAACGCTTCAAATAACGCTTTGAAATTACCGGCACCAAAGCTCTGAGCCCCGTGTCTCTCAATGATTTCGAAGAATAGGGTAGGACGGTCTTCTACCGGTTTAGTAAAAATCTGAAGTAAATAACCTTCCTCATCATGGTCAATCAGGATGCCTAAGCTCTGAAGTTTTTTGATGTCTTCGTCGATGTGACCCACTCTTTCAGGAACCATATCGTAATAAGCTTCCGGTGGAGCTGAAAGAAATTCCACACCTCTTTTTTTCAATTCTGTAACAGTGTGAATAATGTCTTTTGTTGCTACTGCAATATGCTGAACACCTTCTCCTTCGTAGAAATCAAGATATTCTTCAACCTGAGATTTCTTTTTACCTTCCGCAGGCTCATTGATCGGGAATTTTGCAAAACCGTTTCCGTTTGACATTACTTTAGACATCAAAGCAGAATATTCTGTGTTGATCTGTTTGTCGTCAAAAGAAAGAATGTTTACAAACCCCATTACTTTCTCGTACCATTCAACAGTTGGGATCATTCTGTCCCAGTCTACATTTCCTACACAGTGGTCAACGTACAGTAATCCTGCTTCTTCAGGCTTGTAATCGCTTTCCAATTTTTGGTAGCCAGGCATGAAAGGACCTGTGTAATTTTTTCTTTCGATGAACATGTGAACGGTTTCTCCGTAAGTGTAAATTCCGGACATTCTCACTTCACCAAATTCGTCAGTTAAAGTTGTAGGTTCCAAATATGGTTTTCCACCTCTTTTAGTCGTTTCTTCAAAAGCTGAATAGGCATCATCAACCCAAAGTGCCAAAATTTTAACACCATCACCGTGTTTTTTTACATGCTCGCTGATTGGAGAGTCAGACTTTAAACCTGTCGTAAGGATTAATCTGATTTTTCCCTGCTGAAGAACATAAGAAGCACGATCTCTCACACCTGTTTCAGGACCTGCATACGCAACCGACTGAAAACCGAACGCTGTCTTATAATAATGAGCTGCCTGCTTTGCATTCCCCACATAAAACTCGATATAATCTGTACCGTTAATTGGCAAAAAGTTCTCTGCCTGAGCAATTTTTTCGGCAAATGTTAATGTTGACATATTTTCTGTATTTTACTTTTATTGATGTTGCAAATTACAAAATTCTGCGATAATGTTAAAATTGAAACAAACAGCTGTAAGTTAAAGTTTTAATAAAATATTTATGATTCTTTTTAAGCAGAAAAGTCATATAATAATGTACAGCTTCTTATATGGTTTCGCAAATTAATTTAGCAAAGGTATATTTAACTATTTAATTTGTCTAATAATTGCTTTTTGAGGTAAGTAATTATCCACTTTTTCTCTGTTAATTATATCTTTCTTTGTCTTTTCAAAATCAGTTGACATCATTGGAATTTTTGCATTCTCGTCATGACCGTAAATATTCTTTCCAAGTAATTTTAAAATTTCTGCAAATTCTTCATTCATAAATGGTTCTATAAAACAAAGGCTTCTGTTTTTTCCTTTATAATCAAAAGTGATAAACTTTCTCTTCCCTGCAAAAAATTGATTTTCATTTAATTTTTTTTGTTTTACAAATTTTTCTAAGTCTCGTTCTGTAAGAGAATTCAACTTTTCAATTTCACTATTGCTCAATTTATATTCAAAGAAATTTTTCCCATCCCAGCTGTCTGAATAAACAATTATATTTCCCTTCTTATCAACTGTAGAATGAGTTGAAATTTCAACAATTCCATCGCTTGTAATTTCGTAGTCTGCAATTTTAAAATTCTTAAATTTTAAGTTTTGAGCATTCAAAAAGCTAGTTATTAAAACTAAGCAGATAAAAATTATTTTTTTCATTAAATTATAAAATGTTATAATTAATGTTTAAATCTCTCAAAAGCCGCTCTCTCCAACATTTCTCTGTCATCGGGATGGGCAATACTGATTAATTCCTGAGCTCGCTGTCTGAGGTTTTTTCCGTACAGATAAACGCTTCCATATTCTGTAACCACCCAGTGAATGTGACCTCTGGTCGTCACAACTCCGGCTCCCTGTTTCAGGAAAGGTACTATTCTGGAGACTCCTCTTTTCGTTCTTGAAGTGATGGCAATAATTGGTTTTCCATCGTCACTTAGCGCGGCTCCACGCATAAAATCCATCTGTCCGCCGATGCCGCTGTACTGCATTGTTCCTATAGAATCTGCACAGACTTGTCCGGTCAAATCGATTTCAATGGCAGAATTAATGGCGACCATTTTATGATTTCTCATAATATTAATAGGGAAATTGACCGTGCTTAGATCATCGAAAGAGAAAACCGTGTTGTCGTCTACGTAATCGTATAATTTTCTCGTCCCGAAACAGAAACTTGTAATGGTTTTATTGTCGTTGTAGCCTTTGTACTTATTATTGATGACGTCATTTTGAATTAAATCAATCACTCCGTCACTCAACATTTCAGTGTGAACACCTAAGTCTTTGTGGTTTCCCAGACACTTTAAGACCGCATCAGGGATAGTTCCGATTCCCATTTGTAAAGTCGATCTGTCATCGATAAGTTCTGCAACATTTTTTCCGACCAGCATTTCATCAGGTCCTACTTTTGCGCCGTAATCTACAGTTGGAAGTTCTTCTTCATGCCAGACCAATTTATGGATTTTGCTGATGTGAAGCATTCCGTCGCCATGCGTTCTTGGCATCAGAGGATTTACAATGGCAACAATGATTTTTGCAGTATCGACGGCTGCTCTGGCAACATCTACAGAGGTTCCCAATGTACAAAAACCATGTTTATCAGGAGGTGAAACGGTAATTAAAGCAACATCCAACGGTAAAATATTTTTTCTGAATAAGATTGGAATTTCACTTAAAAAAACCGGAACAAAATCTCCGCGGTCAGAATTGACTGCATCACGCACCGGCGTTGAAACAAAAAGTGAATTCACAAAAAATTTATCCTTGTATTCAGGTTTTGCGATTTCCACATTTCCCTGTTGGGTAATGGAAACCATTTCCACATTGTCCAAACGGTGAGATTGCCTTGCCAGCTCATCAATCAAATGATTTGGAGTACACGCACTTCCATGAAAAAACACACGGTTGCCGCTTTTAATGGTATAAACAGCTTCTTCTGCACTGATATAATTATACATATTGAAATTTTTTATCGCTTACTTTAATATTCTAAAGATAAGTCTTATTGTTTAGAATAAGTCTAAATGTTGTCTTTTAAAAGTGAAGATATTTGTCATGTTTTATTGAATTTAAAAAACAAAAAGGACTGAACTTTCACATTCAATCCTTTTATCATGTATCACATTTACAGCAAAAAGCCATAAGCCATTCGCCAAAAGCAAGACTATTCCTGCGATCTGTCCTCCAAACTATGATCCTCACTTTCCAGCCACGAAGTTTTATAAGAAGGATCTTCAACTTTCATCGCTTCTTCCGTAATTTTTAAAGGTCTAAACGGGTCAACCATAACAGCATATTCTTCAGTGAATTTTTTCCCGATACTTCGTTCCATCGCTCCTGGATGAGGTCCGTGCACGACTCCGCCTGGGTGCAAAGTGAAGTCCATTAAATCGATGTGGTTTCTGCTCATGAAATCGCCTTCGGTGTAGAATAAAACTTCATCAGAGTCAATGTTCGAGTGATTGTAAGGAGCCGGAATTGCCAACGGATGGTAATCGTACATTCTTGCACAGAACGAACAAACCACAAAATTGTGTGCCTCAAAAGTCTGGTGTACTGGCGGTGGTTGGTGAATTCTTCCCGTAATCGGCTCGAAGTTTTTGATATTGAATTTATAAGGATAAAAATAACCGTCCCAACCCACAACATCGAACGGATGCGTTGCGTAGATGAAATCGGTGATCTGATTTTCTTTTTTTACTTTAATCAAAAATTCTCCCTTTTCGTCCTTCGGTTCTACAAAAGTCGGTGCGATGATGTCTCTTTCGCAAAACGGAGAATGTTCCAAAAGCTGCCCGAATTCGTTTCTGTAACGCTTCGGAGTATAAATTGGAGAGTGACTTTCCACCACAAAAAATACAGTGTCATCAGAATTTAGCTCCACCTGATAAATCGTACCTCTGGGAATAATTAAATAATCACCAAATGAAAATTCAAGATTTCCGACAAAAGTTTTCAAGGTTCCGCTTCCGTTATGAACGTATAAAAGTTCGTCACATTCAGCGTTTTTGTAGAAGTAATCCATCGATTTCCTTGGCTTCGACAATCCCATTTTCAGGTCATTGTTCACCATCAGAAACTTTCGGCTGTCCATAAAATCGTCTTCAGAAGTCACATTCATTCCTTTAAACATTCTTGGCGTCACGTTTTTGTCAACCGCGATCTTTGGAGTCACGTCTTTTGCTTCGCCGATTGATTTGATTTGCGTCGGACGGTGAATATGATAGAGCAGAGACGAAATCCCATGAAAACCTTCCGTCCCGAAAAGCTGCTCGTAGTAGAATTTATCTTCCGGAGATTTGAAAACTGTATGCCTTTTTTGTGGGATATTTCCCGAATGATGATATCTCATTTTACTTTTATATGTTGACTCTCAAATTTAATATTTTTTAATGAATTGTGTGCAAAGATTTTTAAACCACAAAAGTCACAATAGTTGAATGCTTAAGATTAAGTTTAATGAATGTTGTTGATAAGTTCAAAAAAGGTTTGAAAATAATTACATCCAGTTAAGCTGTGTTATTTTAACCACAAAAGTTAATGCCAGAAATTAAGTTTTGACGAGTGCTGTTGATAAGTTCAAAACATTTAGAATAATTACACCCAGCTTTTTTAAACTTCTGTTTTCAAAGTTGGAGAACTTTAAATAAACGAAGGCTTTTGTGACTTTTGTGGTTAATTAAAAAATAGTTTTGCTGTTCTAAAAATAATTGTTAGTTTTGTCTAACAATTTTAATTTCATGAAGCGAATATTCTTTTCTGCTATACTTTTTCCGGGTTTCTGTTTCTCTCAGGAAACGGATAGTTTAGATTTTAATAAAAAATCTGATTCCGTAAAAATTCCTGTAAAAAAGGAAAGGATAAGTGATATTGACGATGTGGTAATTACGGGAACGATAAAACCGGTAAGCAAATCTAAAAGCCCGGTGAATGTGGAAATTTACAGTCAGAAATTTTTTCAGAAAAATCCTACGCCGAGTGTTTTTGAAGCGATTGCAATGGTCAACGGAGTTCAGCCACAGCTCAACTGTTCAGTTTGTAACACGGGAGATATTCACATCAACGGTCTGGAAGGGCCATACACAATGATTTTGATTGACGGAATGCCGATTGTCAGTTCGCTCTCCACAGTTTACGGTTTAAGTGGAATTCCCAACAGTCTGATTGAAAGAATTGAGGTTGTAAAAGGCCCTGCTTCATCGCTGTACGGTTCTGAAGCGATGGGTGGCGTCATTAATATTATCACAAAAAATGCCTTAACTGCTCCAAAATTGAGTGTCAATCTGATGACAACGACATGGGTGGAAAATAATGTGGATCTTTCTACAAAATTTATTGTTGGCAAAAATGCGGCTTCTTTGTTAAGTCTTAATTATTTCAGTTTTAATGAAAAAATAGATCAGAATAAAGATAATTTCACGGATGCTGCGCTTCAGAACAGAATTTCTCTTTTTAATAAATGGAATTTTAAAAGGAAAGAAAACCGAATGGCAAGTTTTGCCTTGAGATACCTGTATGAAGACCGTTTCGGCGGAGAAATGCAGTGGAATAAATCGCACCGTGGAGGCGACGAAGTCTACGGAGAAAGTATTTATACGAACAGGGTAGAGGCTTTCGGGATGTATCAGTTGCCTTTGAAAGAACAGATTTTCGCACAGTTTTCTTATAATTACCACGACCAGAATTCATTTTACGGAAATACGCCTTATGAAGCGTTGCAAAAAGTTGCATTTGCCCAAACGTATTGGGACAAAAAGCTAGGAAATCATGATTTGATTTTAGGTCTTACTTTCAAAAAAACATTTTATGATGATAATACTCCCGGAACATTAGGTTCGGATGAAGTGACCAATCAGCCGATGAAGTCACCGATTTTTGGAGCGTTTGTTCAGGATCAATGGGAGATTAATGAAAAAAATACGGTCTTGCTGGGTTACCGTTTTGATTACGATAAAATCCACCATGCTGTGCATTCACCGCGTTTTGCGTGGAAATTTTCTCCAAATCCATATCATACTTTCAGATTTAATTTTGGAACTGGTTTCCGAGTGGTGAATTTGTTTACCGAAGATCATGCGGCTTTGACTGGCTCGCGTAAAGTGGTGATTCAGGCTGATTTAAAACCGGAAAAATCCATTAATGCAAATTTAAATTATGTCTGGAAAATTCCAGCAGGTGATCGTTTAATAAATGTGGATGCATCTGCATTTTACACTTATTTCAGCAATAAAATCGTCGGTGATTTTGATTCTGAACCTGATAAAATTATTTACGATAATCTGAATGGTTACGGAATTTCCCGGGGTGCATCGGTGAATGTGGATTTCAGTTTTAATTTTCCTCTGACTGTCAATCTTGGGGTCACTTATCTCGATGTTTATCAGAAATTTGATAATGAGAGAGAAAAATCCCGCCAGCTGCATGCCCCGAAATGGAGTGGAACATACAATTTGACTTACAAATTTAAGAACAATCTTGCCATCGATTTTACCGGACAGTTTTACGGCCCGATGCGGTTGCCTGTTTTGCCTAACGATTACCGACCGGAATATTCTCCGCTGTATTCTCTGGCGAACATTCAGGTGTCAAAGAGTTTTGAATCTGGGTTTGAAGTGTACTGCGGTGTGAAAAATTTATTCAATTTTACGCCGAAAGATCCGTTATTGCGACCATTTGATCCGTTTGATAATAATGTGAATGATCCGATCAATAATCCGAACCGTTATACTTTCGATACAACCTACGGTTATGCGCCAATGCAGAGAATCAGAGGGTTTTTGGGTGTGAAATATAATTTGAAATAATCGATGGTAAATTTATAGCATTATGATCTTGAATATATGGGATATTTCCTAAAAAACTTGGCAACTTATAGCACTAAACGGTTCAATATTTTACAATGAAAAATATTCTGTTTTTAATAATATTAATTCCACAATTTTATTTCTCACAAATAAAATCGATTTCGTTTGCAGAGTTGGAAGCGCAACAAAAAGTAAATCCGAAACCGATTATTATTCACATCTACACCCAATGGTGCTCCATCTGTAAAATCGAAGCTTTCAGTTTAAATAAAGACAAAGTTTTAGTAAAAACCATCAACGCAAATTTTCATTTCATCAATTTAGAAGCTGAAAAAATGAAGGAAAAAATTATTTTTCAGGGAAAAGAATTTAATTATTTGCCTAATGGAAACTCCGGAATTCATGAGCTGGTTTTGGCTTTATCTAAAAATAAAAACCAGCCTGTTTATCCGTTATGGATTATTTTAGATGAAAATCAGAATTTGAGTTACTATCACGAAGGGCGTTTTAGGGCCGAAAATTTAAAGGAGAAACTGTCAGAACTCATTCCGGAAAAATCTCCTTAAACAATTAAAATTATATTTTTCAAGAAATTATTTAAATATCTTCATAATCACATTCCCAATTTCCATAAAATCATCGTGATTACCTACTGAGCGCCTTTCTACATTGTTTTCTTTGTGTTCTGAGTAAGGGAAAATCAGTAAATAATTATGATCCAGCATGCTTTTGTTCAGAAGTTCTGGGATCATACGCATTCTTGGATGATAAGACTGCATTCCGTGTTTTGCCATAAAAATAATAAGACCTTCATTTTCCTTAATTTTGGAAGCCGCTTCTTCAGCATTTTCCCAGCTGTTCATGATGACAAATTCTGCTTCGATGTTGGCTTTCTTTACTATTTTCTGCAATATATCGAGAATATTTTCTTTTGCATAAAACACCACGGTCGCACCGGAATTTCTCGCAATATTCCACACTCGAACGAGCGCGTGGAAAAATCCGGCTTCTTTGTGAGCGTTTTCAGGAATGATAACAGCGTATTTTTTAATGGTCGAAAGTGGCTGTGCTGCATGGTAAACCAGAATATTAACGTCGTCATTCTTCAGATAACCGTTGTAAAGATTATGTGAAAATGAAGCAGAAAATCCTTTATCATCTTCAAGACCGATGAGTAAATCGGTGATTTTCTGTTCTTTAATCACGTTGTTTACACCATTAATCACGTCGTTGTCATATCTTTTTAATGCCTGAAGATTCACATCCGCTGCTGCCGCTGTGTCGGTTGCCTGATGTAAAAGTTTCTCAGCATTTTTTACAGAAGATTCATTTTTATCTTCGTTGATAACATTCAGAGCAAAAAAATCTTTGGTGTTGGAATGAGCTTTTATCAAAATTCCCATGTTCACCATTCTTTCAACGGTTTTCTCGTAATTTAAAGCTAAAAGAATATTTTCCTCTTCGTGGTTATTTCCTGTGATAGTTTCTTCGTTTTCTCTTGCTGCTATTTTTTCACCGCTTGCCATCGAAACGAATGATGATATGGTGCAGGAAATTAAAATAAGGAGAATGCTGCCATTTAAGACATGTTCGTTCAGAAGCCTGATCGGTTCACCGGTTTCGCTTTCCGAAATAATGATGTTGTAGCCAACCATTACCGTAGCTAAAGTTGCTGCAGCGGAAGCCGAACTTAGTCCGAAGACAAGAACGGCTTCATCTTTTGTAAAACGAAATGTTTTTTGTGCAAAAACTGCCGATATATATTTTCCTCCTATTGATGCCGTTAGCATTATACCCGCAACCTTGAGGGTCTCAAAACTGTTGAAGAAAACTTTAAAATCTATCAGCATACCGACACTTATCAGGAAAAATGGAATGAATATGGCGTTTCCGACAAATTCCACACGGTTCATCAAAGAGGATGTATGTGGTATCAATCTGTTTAATGCCAAACCTGCAAAAAAAGCTCCGATAATAGCTTCTACTCCAGCCAGCTCTGCCAAAAGTGCGGCAAGATATATCATCACCAAAACAAAAATATACTGAGAGATTTTGTCGTCTACTTTTTTAAAAAACCATCTTCCAATAAGAGGGAAAACCATCAGCACAATGATCCCAAAAATAACAAACGATCCTGTGAGTTTGAACCAAAAAGAAGTTCCCACATCTCCCTGCACCATTCCTACGACAACGGCCAAAACCAGTAAGGTGGCCACGTCAGTAATCATAGTTCCGCCAACCGTAATATTTACAGCTCTGTTTTTCGCTATACCAAGCTTGCTGATTAGGGGATAGGTAATGAGCGTTTGGGAAGAGAACAGACTCGCAAAAAGTACCGATGTCATTACAGAAAACCCCAGGATATAATATGATCCTATATAACCAAGAATAAACGGAAAAATAAATGCATATGCACCATATCCGAGACTTTTCCATTTGTTTTTTTTGAAATCGCCCATGTCGATTTCCAGACCGGCGAGAAACATAATGTAAAGAAGTCCGGTAGTTCCCGTTACTACAATGCTGCTGTCTCTGGCAAGAATGTTAAAGCCATTGGGGCCAATCACGGCACCTGCGATAATTAATCCCAAAAGATGCGGAACTTTAATTTTGTTCAGTAAAAGCGGAGCCGCCAGAATAATGATAAGAACAATCAGGAATTTCAAAACCGGATCCTCAAGAGGCAGGCTGAGATTGTGTAAGCTTAAAATCATAAGTGTTTATTTAGAGATTCTTGTCAGTTCTACAGAAAACTTCGCCATGCATTTGTTATCGATATTTACCGTACGCTGACCGCGAATTTTATTGGCTGAAAACTCATTCAGAAGAACATTCATTTCCACAGCTTTTTCTGCCGTGGAATCTGTTTTATAATTGAGTTTTACTTCGTTATTTTCAAATTTCCCTGCGTATAATCTCACAAGTTTGTTATTGTTGATAATTTTTGAAAACAGCTGCATGGAATCACTGTCAAATTCCCATGTATCAATTCTCTGGTCGCCGATCACATAGTCGCTGCACGATGATTCTGTACAGATCACCTTGCCCGTCCATGCGCCAAAAACTTCTGCCGGCCATTTTTTAATGATTTCCACAGAATCTTTTTTGCTGAAAATACTGTCTCTCATTTTTAAAAGAGATTGATATTCAGATTCTTTCGTGGCAAAAAGTTTTTCTTTTTCCAAAAGCTTATTTTCGCGATCGGTAAGTTCCTGATTTTTTTCTTTATCGTTACAGCTGAGAAAAAATATAGGTAAAATGCAGAGCAGAGAGTAAGATTTTTTTGTCATAACAGAAGTTTTGGTCTAAAAATATAGGCAAAAATCGTGACAGAAGCAAATCTCCGTAGCTGTTGGGCTTAATTTCAGGGATGTGAAATGATGTTTTTAAGGATTAAATTATCTTTCAATCTGTTTTCTCTTAAACATTTCCGGCGAATAGTTTATGATAAAAACACCGCCAATAATCAGAACTGCAGCTAATAAAAATTTAGCTGAAATACTTTCATTCAAAATCAACCAGCTGAGGAAAATGGAGATAATAGTATTAAAATAAGTTAAAATAGAAACCTGAACCGGCGAAATTTTGGTTAAAGCATAATGAAAGGCAAAAAATGCTGCCACAGAACCGAAAACCGAAAGATAAAGCATCGCTGAAATACTATTAAAGCTCCAGTTTTCAAAATTGTAATCATCTGAAAATGCCAGTGCAAAACAAAGCTGCACAATTCCGGCAAAGATAAATTGGTAGAAGAGATTCAGGGTTATATTTCCGCTCTGAAGATTGAGTTTCTTTGTGAAAATTGTTCCTGATGCCCAACCGAAAATGGCGATAAACAGGAAAATCACACCCAAGAGATATTCAGGATTGGAAAGGTCATTCAAACCGTCCCAAAAGATAAAAAGAATTCCGCTGAAACAGAGAATAATCCCCGTCATTGCCCTGAAGCTAAACTTTTGCAGACCGATTGCAATGCTTCCCAGAAAAACGATAATTGGCGAACAGGCACTCACCAGAGATGCCAGACTGCTCGTCACCCTTTCTTCTGCAACGGTTGTCATTCCATTGGCAATAATGAGCATGAGTGTTGAGAAAATGAGTTGATATTTAAGGTTGTTCCAGCCAATCCATTTGAATTCCTTTCGGTAGAGAAGAATCAGCATCATGATAATGGCTGCCAGAAACTGACGGATCCCTGCCACAAACCATCCCGGAATGGTTTCCACGGCAACACGTATCGATAAAAAAGTGGTTCCCCAAACGATGGCAACGGTGAGAATGGCTAAAGTGAGTTTGAGATCTTTCAAGACAGAGAATTGTAGCGGCAAAGATAGAGAATTTGGGATGGTTTTGCAGTTTAGTGGTTGAGTAATTTAGTGGTTTTATATTTTAGTGACTTTGTTGATTAATGATTTAGTGGTTTAGTTGGTTATTGGTTTAATAGTATATTGTTCCAGTATTTCAATTTAAAGTAGTTTTGAATCTCAAATCTCAAATCTTGCAACCCATATCCCGAATCTTAAATCTTAAATCTTGAACCTTGAATTTTAAATCTCTATCTTTGAACCATCTAATAAACTGACGAAAATGGTAGGAATAATAATGGGAAGTCAGAGCGACTTGCCAATCATGGAACAGGCAGCAACATTTTTAAAATCACTTGATATCCCTTACGAACTGACGGTGGTTTCCGCGCACAGAACGCCTGAAAGAATGTTTGATTACGCCAAAACAGCGAAAGAAAGAGGATTGAAAGTAATCATTGCAGGAGCCGGAGGAGCCGCACATTTACCGGGAATGGTCGCGAGTTGCACTACCTTACCTGTAATTGGAGTTCCGATTTTATCAAGCAATTCTATAGACGGATGGGATTCTGTTCTCTCTATTCTTCAGATGCCGGGCGGAATTCCCGTAGCGACAGTTGCTTTGAACGGAGCTTTGAATGCAGGAATTCTGGCAGCAAAAATCATTGCCAGTGCAGACGACACAGTTTCTGAAAATCTTCAGAAATACCAGGATGCTTTGAAAGATAAAGTTTTGGGAACGGTGGATGATGTTAAATCTAAACATCCCAATCATTTCGATATTTAAAAACAAAACAAAATCCGCCACGAAGCGGATTTTGTTTTTTATAAACTGTATTTGACATACAGAAAACTCCCTGCAGCAGTGCTATGGGTTGTTTCCGAAGTGGGAAAGTATGTTGCAGATGTGCATGAATCTTTCCTGAAAGTTATTCAATTTATGATATAAAAAATCAAAATTAATGTGGTAATGAGTGATTTTAAGATGAAGTTGATGTTTTTAAAGAAAGTACTTATTTTTTAATGAATTTAAACGTCCTCATTGAGTGCTTTGTTTTTAACAGGAGAATATAATTTCCCTTCGATAATACTCTGACGTCAATTTGATTTTTATCTGAATTAAAATGGTTCTGCAAAACAACTCTCCCGCTGTGATCGAAGATTTTGTAGCTGTCAGTATTTTTTATGTTTTTGAAGTAAATAAAATCAGATACAGGATTTGGGTAAATAGAACTTTCCTTTTCAAAAATGGTTTCTGAAGTGGACAGATCAGATTCGCAGGTGGGGTCGTAAACGTCGCCGGAAAATGTCCATCCTTTTACATTGATGAGGTTGTTTCTTGCGGAGACGGCAAGCGGATGTGTGTAGACTGCTGAAGATACATTTCCCAGATTAAAATTATTGGGAGAATTGGGATTATTAGACCATCCGAAAAGTGTTTTATCCCAATTGCTGCAGCTTAAATCGGTTCCGCTGAGCATTTGTAATCCATCAACTACTGAAGATAAATCCCAGGTACCGAGATCCTGATTAAATATATCTGCCGCGCCAAAAAGCAGATCCATGTGGGTGACATTTGAAGTATCCCAGTTTGAAAGATCCTGATTGAAAGCATTGCAATAATGAAATACATGATCCATACGTACTACACTCGATGTATTCCAGCTGTTGAGTGGTTGATTGAAGTTTGAGCATGCATGAAACATCCACCGTATATCTGTGACATTCGAAACATCCCAATTCCCCAATGGCTGATTGAACGCGGTTTGCCCAAACATATACGCCATATTGGTAATACTGGAGGTGTCCCAGAGAGAAATGCTCGAATTACCAACCAAGCCGCTTGAAAAAAACATAGCCTGTGCGGTTGTTACGTCTGATAAATCCGGCAAATCTGTCGCTGAAACATTGAGAAACTGACAGTTCATAAATGCAAATTCCATACTGTTCCAATGGATGTTTCCCCATTGTGAAACATTCAGGATTTTCTTGGCATCTCCGCTGTATATGTTTACAAGCGGAGGAACATCAATCGGGGTTGGGAAAAATGTGTCAGGAAATTTTACTGCCTCAAAATTTCCGTTTCCGTTGCTTACTTTCACAATATAAGTTGCGTTGGCTGGCACGGGATTTTGCGGATTGCCAAATTCAATCAGAAAGTTTTTGGATGAACTGATATTAGACAGAACACCGTTATGTGTAGGAAATCCTGCTTCTTCCCAGGCAACATTAAAATTATTGCCAGTACCTGGAAACCATATTTGTGTAGCCGTGGAAGGGATACCTCCAAATATATTTGTTGTGGAAGCATTAGAGGGTTTCCAGACAGTGATAAATTCATTCTGAGCCGTGACCGAAAGCGAAAACAGAATTAAAATTAATAATAAAAGTGATTTTTTCATAATATTTTGGTGTGATGTTGTTTTTATTATGGCAATTTTTCTTCACCCTGTAAAAATTTAAACAGAAAGTACGCGGTTTTCTTTACCTTTCTTTGGTTTTTATGGTTTGTAAAGTCTTAAAATAATAAAGTCTAAAAAGGTTTTTTAAATATTTTTGAGTTAAAGACAGGTAGGTTATTTTTTGATAAATTTAAGATTGATCAAGGCTTCTTTAGTTTTGATCTGAAACAGATAATTTCCTTTGGTTAAATTTCTTACATCAGTTTTGTCTACATTCAATTTTCCCTGTAAAACAATTCTTCCGCTGCTGTCGAAAATTTTGTAGTTCCCTGTATTTTTTAAATTTTTAAAATAAATAAAATCTGAAACCGGATTAGGATAGACTGATATCCCATTTGAAAGAGTGGCTTCAGAGATTGATAAATCTGACTCACATGTCGGCTGGTAACTGTCTCCGGTGAAAGACCAGCCTTTTGAGGTGATGAGATAGTTTCTCGCTGTCACTGCAGCCGGATGAGCGTATTTCATCGGCGATGCACTTTGAAGGCTGATGTTATTGGGAGTTGCAGGATTCAGGCTCCAGCCGTAGAGCGTCCTGTCATAATTCTGGCAGGTTAAACCGGAATTAAAAAACATTCCCTGTCCCAAAACGAGTGACGAGAGATTCCAGTTTCCCAAGTTCTGATTAAAAACTGTAGCTCCATTAAACATATTTTGAATGTTGATCATCTGGGAAGTATCCCAACTTCCGATATTTTGATTGAAGGCAACTGCCATAAAAAACATTCCATGCGCCACAGTGACATTTGATGTATTCCAGTTTCCTATCGGTTGATTAAATACCGTTGCACCAAAAAACATAGAATGCGTGGCTGTTACGTTTGAAGTATTCCAGTTTCCTATGGGTTGGTTGAAGGCTTTTGCAAAAGTGAACATACCTTCCATAGTTGTTACCTGAGAAGTGTTCCAGCTGCCGACCGGCTGGTTAAAAGCCCACGCGTTGATAAACATATTTTTCATATTGACGACATTGGCTGTGTTCCAGCTGCCGATATGCTGATTGAAGCTTTTGGCACTGTTGAACATCTCTTCCATCGTAAGAACCTGAGAAGTATTCCAATTGTCGATGGGCTGATTAAAATTCTGAGCCGATGTAAAAACATATTTCATATTCTGTACATTAGACGTATTCCAGTTTCCTATAGGTTGGTTAAATAATGTACAGCCGCTGAAGATGCCCAGTAAAGTATTGGCTGCGCCGGTATTCCAATTGTTGAAAGATGCATTTCCTGTAAGTGCTTCACAATTTCCAAACATGTAAGACAGGTCTGAAACATTGTTGAGATTCGGGCTGTCGGTTGCCGTCATATTTAAGAGTTTGCATCCGTAAAAAGCTCCTCTCATAGAAGACCATACCGTAGAACCCCACTGATTGATTTCTGTAATCTTATTTGTATCTCCGAATGAATAGGTCTGAGCCATGTTTTGAAAATCATCTCTGAATGCAACCCTATGAAAATTACCATTGCCATTGCTTACCTTTACTCTGTAAGACGCATTTTGAGGATTTGGATTAAGTGGCGTGCCAAAATCCAGAAGCACCTGTGAGGCAGAGGTAACATTATTCATAGTCATGTTGTGCGAGGGATAACCTACTTCTTCCCAAAAGATCGTATAATTGTTTCCCCGAAAAGGAGCCCACGCCTGGGTATAGGATGACGGGAAGGGAGCATCAGCTAAAGTTGAATTGGAAAAACTTTGCGGTTTCCAAGTCGTAATAAACTCGTTTTGTGCTTTTGAAAAGAAACAAAACAATAAAATGATCAAGGTAAAGAATGACCTTTCCATATCGTTTTTATTTAATGTTAATTCTTTACAATTTTAAGGATTTTTATTGTTTTATTCATTGTGATTTGAAGTATGTAGTTTCCTTTTGTTAAATTTCTAATATCAATTCGGTCTTTTTCTGATTCGCCTTTCGAAACTAACCTTCCACTGTTGTCAAAAATCCTGTAGCTCACAGCAGCCTTTAAATTTTTAAAATAAATAAAATCTGACGCCGGGTTCGGATAAATACTGAAATCGTCAGAAAATGCAGCTTCCTGTGTAGATAGAGCTGAAACACATTTGTCGTCATACGTATCTCCTGTTATCGTCCATCCTTTGGTGTTGATGAGGTAATTTCTGGCATTTACTGCTGCGGGATGCGTGTAAATCATTGGTGAGGCGCTGCTGATGTTGATATTGCTTGCTGTAGAAGGGTTTGAGCTCCAGCCGTACAGCGTACTGTCATAATTTTGGCAATTCAGTCCGGAATTTTGAAATATGCTGTATGCATTGACAAGTGAGCTGAGATTCCAGCTGCCCAGATTTTGATTGAAATTTGCAGCACCGGTAAACATATTGCTCATATTATTAACTTGTGAAGTGTTCCAGCTGCCAATATTCTGATTGAAGGCAGAGGCATTTTGAAACATCGTATTCATACTGGTAACATTCGAAGTGTTCCAGTTTCCAATGGGTTGATTGAAGACTGAAGCATTATAAAACATCCCGTGCATGACAGTTGCAGCAGAGGTATTCCAGTTTCCGATAGGCTGATTAAAGGCCTTGGCACTCAAAAACATGTGGTTCATCTGCCACACTCCAGACACATCCCAGTTGGCCAGAGGTTGATTAAAAACCCATGCGTTGGCAAACATAAATTCCATTTCATCTACATTAGAGACATCCCAGTCGCCGATGGGCTGATTGAAGCTTTTCGCGTTATTGAACATCGCGTCCATGGCGGTTACCTGAGAAGTATTCCAGTTTCCTATGGGTTGATTAAAGTTTTGATTCATCAGAAACACTGTACCCATGTTTTGTACATTACCGGTATTCCAGTTTCCTATAGGTTGGTTGAAAACAGTGCAGGACATGAAAATACCCTGTAAACTGGTTACACCGGAAATATCCCAGCTGTTGATAGAACTGTTACCGATAAGAGATGAGCAGCCGGCAAACATAGAAGACATATCTGTTACAGCACTCAGATTGGGAATATCACTAGCAGTCATATTTAAATTCATACATCCTGAAAAAGCATTACGCATAGAAGACCATACTGTAGATCCCCATTGGTTGATCTGTACAATTTTAGCGTTGTCTCCAAGATGGCCAATGGTATTTGTGGGATCATCATCGCTGAAATAAATACGGTGGAAATTACCGTTTCCATTGCTCACTTTTACTGTATAGGTGGCGTTAGCCGGAATTGGATTATGAGCGGTGCCAAAATCCAGTAAGACCTGATACTGAGAAGTAACATTACTGATCGTAGAATTATGAGCAGGATAGCCTACTTCTTCCCAGGAAATTTTATAATCTGTTCCTGCAAAAGGAGCCCATGCCTGTGTAGCAGAAGATGGAAATGGAGGATTGTTTGGAAGGATATTGGCGGTGTTGCTGGGTTTCCACGTTGTGATAAATTCATCCTGTGCTTTTGGAAAAAAACATAAAAGCGAGATGATTAAGGTGAATACTGTTTTATTCATATTAATTGGATTGGTGTAAACTTTTGATGATTCTGATATTTCTCAAGTGTTTGGGGATGTATTTAAACAGGGCAGAGTACTAAAGATGGGGTTCTGAAATGAATTTTGTCATCATTAATTTTTCTCTGCAAAACATCATATTTTGGTTGGAAGCCTTTAGCATTGCACTGCGTGAAAAATATTTCGTTTTGAGCTCTTGGGATTAAACGCAGTTGTGTAAAATATCATCTGGTTTATTTTTCAGAGTGATAAAGCTGATCGATCCCGCTATGTCAGAATGAAAAACAGCAGCACGCTTAAAAATGTTATGGAAATCTGCCACATAAGCAACATCCAAATCGCTAACAGGCTGGTAAAAACTCTGCACCATCGCAAATGTTTTGCCCATCATCCTTAAATTTGATGCATTAGACTTGTTTAGTAATTTTATTTTAAAAAAGTAATTTTCTACAATCATTATTCTGAATTTAATTTGGTATCTTAAAAGAAAATCAAAGATAGTTATTTTAATTTTCATTATTTCGTGAAATAGTGATTTTACCCAAAAAAAAAACCACCGGATCTGGTGGGTTTCAGCTCTTTTATTCCTGAGTCATATTGTCTCTCGTATTTTTCTGGACGGCGATGGCACCAAATAAAGCCAGCAGAAATGCAAATCCGTAGAATCCTTTTTCACTTGGTAAAATGGTGGCATTCCAAAGACCAATGGCCAGCAAAACAATCGATGAAAGCGTCGCAAACCAACAGATTCCGTAATAAATATCAGTTACTTTGATGTTTTCCAAACGGTCACGCACGGCTTTCTGAAGTGAAACTACCGCAAACAAACCGTACAGCAGAATGGTGAAATAATATCCTTTTTCGTTAAGCTGCATTTCGGCTCTCGCCAACCCTACAATAAATCCTATCATTCCCGCTCCCAATGCTATCCAAGATGCTGCGACGAATGCGGTTGAAACTCCCTGTTTTTTCATTATTTGTTTTTTTGTTTATTAATGATATCAAATATATTATTTTTTTGTGAATCTGTCTGATGAAATATAGGATTTTATCACTTTTATTGGAAAAACGAAGTATATCTGTGTAAGTTTTTAAATTTAAAATGAGTTGGCTACATTAATTGAAACTTGATAATATATCTGTTAGTTAGTGAAGAATAGATTTCAATAACTTGAATACGAGATAAGAAAGATTCTATAATTCAACAGGAATGTGCTTTAACCCATTCATGGAAAAAAGATATACATTTGGCCTTAGCCGAAATCTACCTTAAAGTTTCGGCTAAAGCTTTATAATGTTCATTATAAGAAAGATCTGGCTAAAGCCCGACGCTATTGATTTAACTCTGTGAAAATTTATACTTAAAGCTTAATCCGAAATCATGTTAATTAATATATGTGTCAATTCCCCTCCTCTGGAGGGTGGCGAAAAATCTTCGATTTTTTGACGGGGTGGTGTATGCGCAATCTTGGACTAGCCCCGATAGCAGCGGCATCCTTTTGTGATGAGGAACAACGAAGAGCAAAAGAAACAGCGGATAGCGGGAAAAAGCTCTTTAGTGTGTTTGAGAGTAGGAGAGTCGGAGAGTGAGAGAGTTTGAGGAGAAGTATTCTAGTGGTTTAGTAATTTAGTTGATTAGATTTTAGTTTTAGGGTTTTAGGGTTTGAGAGTGGAAAGTGGGAGAGTTTGAGAAAATTTGTATAAAAAAACGCTCCGGAAAAATTTCCGAAGCGTTGTATATTGATGATTGCCAATGATTGCTCATTATCAATTGCTCATTATCAATTGCTCATTATCAATTGCTCATTACCGATAATTAATATCTGTAGTATTCCGGCTTGTAAGGTCCATGTACTTCTACACCGATGTACTCAGCCTGCTCAGTAGAAAGAACTTCCAACTCTACGCTTAATTTTTTAAGGTGAAGAGCTGCTACTTTCTCATCTAAATGTTTTGGTAACATATACACTTCGTTTCCGTAAGCCTGAGAATTAGTCCAAAGTTCGATTTGAGCCAAAGTCTGGTTAGAGAATGAGTTAGACATTACAAACGATGGGTGACCAGTTGCACAACCAAGGTTTACCAATCTGCCTTCAGCAAGAATGATCACCTCTTTACCTTCTTCCAAAGTATAGATGTCAACCTGTGGTTTAACCTCAGATTTTGTGTGTCCGTAGTTCTCGTTTAACCAAGCCATATCGATTTCGTTATCGAAGTGACCGATGTTACAAACGATAGCTTTATCTTTTAATTTTAAGAAATGTTCTTTTCTTACGATGTTGAAGTTACCTGTTGTAGTGATTACGATATCTGCGTTATCTACTACAGAATCTAATCTTTTTACTTCAAAACCGTCCATTGCAGCCTGTAGCGCACAGATTGGATCGATTTCTGTAACCGTAACGATAGAACCGGCACCCCTGAAAGATGCAGCAGTACCTTTACCTACGTCTCCGTATCCGCAAACTACCACTCTTTTACCGGCCAACATGATGTCAGTTGCTCTTCTTACAGCATCAACTGCAGATTCTTTACATCCGTATTTGTTGTCAAATTTAGACTTGGTAACAGAATCATTCACGTTGATTGCAGGCATTACCAAAGTTCCGTTTTTCATTCTTTCGTACAATCTGTGAACTCCTGTAGTTGTTTCTTCAGAAAGACCTTTGATGTCTTTTGTGAATTCAGGATATCTGTCGAAAACCATGTTGGTTAAATCTCCACCGTCATCCAAAATCATATTTAATGGCTTTCTGTCTTCACCAAAGAATAAAGTCTGCTCAATACACCAGTCAAATTCTTCTTCGTTAAGACCTTTCCAGGCATAAACAGGGATTCCTGCAGCGGCAATTGCAGCAGCAGCGTGATCCTGAGTAGAGAAAATATTACAAGAAGACCAGGTAACTTCGGCACCTAATGCAACCAAAGTTTCAATCAAAACTGCAGTCTGGATCGTCATGTGAAGACATCCTGCGATTCTTGCTCCTTTCAGCGGCTGAGATGGCCCATATTCTTCACGGATAGCCATCAAACCTGGCATTTCTGCCTCTGCCAAGGTAATTTCTTTTCTTCCCCATTCTGCAAGGGAGATATCCTTAACTTTATAAGGAATGTATTGTGTTGTTGTACTCATATCTTCTGAATGATTTTAAATTCAAATATTTAAAGTGCAAAATTACAACATATAGTTTAGAAAAAAAAACGCATCCTTTACTTCAAAAATATGAGTTTTCACAGTTTTCTTTAAACTTAAGAGGATTAAGCTGTATTATAAGTTTAAAAAAATAAATCAATTATTTTTCAGGCCAGCTTTTATTTCAGAATCTGAGTAGGCAAACTTGCTTCTCACAACATCTATTATCCCAGAAAAAATTCGTTATTTTTGCACAATAATTCAAAACGATGCCTCTTTACCGGGATTTTTCTGATGATAAAGCCACCATTCTTGTCTGGAAATATGACGGGAATGATGATTTGAATATAGATGAACTTTTAGAGCCTGAAAATGCGGAAAAAGTAAAAGATTATCATCCGAAAAAGCTCCTGGAAGTTTTAATGGTGAGGAGACTTCTGAAAAGTTTAAAACCTGATTCTAAAATCCTGTACAGAGAACGCGAGCCCTTTCTTTCTCCCAACGATGCCGAAATCTCAATCACACACTCTTATCCTTTTGCTGCGATAGCAGTTTCAAAAAATAAAATAGGAATTGATATAGAGAAATTCAATCCTAAAATTTTAAGGGTTATAGATAAATTCACTTACGAAAATGAGCGCGGGTTCATCCCATCTGATGCGGAAGTCATATTCTATACCATCATCTGGAGTGTGAAAGAAAGTATGTATAAAATTCACCATTCCAAACACTGGTCTCTGAAAAAACATTACGAGGTGAAACCTTTTGGGCTGAAACATCTTTATGATATCCGTTGCAGAGTGCATGACGACAAAATTTCGGATGAACTGAAAGCACGTGTGAAATTTTTTGATGATTACTGTTTTACGATTGTGGAGGAGTAATCTCTTCGTCACGGTATTTTTCTATCACTTTACGCTGCTCTTTTGCAACATCGTAAATTAGTTCCAGCACATCCTGAATGTTTTTCAGTTCGGTTAAATGTGATATTTTATTAGGGTCCCGGGTGTCGTAATGCTCTCTTTCCAAAAGTTCGGTTTTCCTTTTATGAAGCATATCTTCAATTGAAGAATCTTCAGGTTCCAGACGGCTGTCCATTTTCAGAGTCTCTGTAATTCTTTCACCATGCAGAATTGCAGAAACCTGATTCATTTCAGACTCTATTTTTCTGCTCCAGCTTTCAGAATCAATTTCGGGATACGTGTGAGTGCTTTTTGCATATTGAGATAAAGATGCCGTGTAAGCAGTAATTAAATGGGACGTAGCAACAAACTGATGCACCACTTCAAGTTTTTTCTGCTGGTTTTTCGGGTCAGAAATCATTCTCTGAAAATTATCCGAAAGATTGGCTAAAGAGATAATTGCGTTTTTACGCTTTACTTTATAATCTTCCACATTGAAGTTCTCATTGAGGAATTTAGACATTACACTGTGAAAATATTTTAGATTGGATTCAGCAGATTTTTTCATTAAATCTAAATTCTGCGTGTGTTCCCAAACCGGCAGTACGATGTAGGATACAAGAAATGCGATAATTCCCGCGATAAAAGTATCTACAATTCTGTCTTTAAAAATAACATTTACATTTCCCGGATTTAAAAAATTAAAACTTAAAAAAATATAAATGGTCATAAACAAAACTGCCCAGAAATATCTTCCTTTCAGAAAAGTAAAACAAAGAATCATGCTTAATAACAGAATGCTGAACAGAACGGCATTAATATGAACGAAATGCAGCAAAGCATAAGCTATCAGTGCTCCGGCAACGGTGCCGTAGAAACGCAGAAAGTTTCTCTGTTTGGTGATAGAGTAGGCCGGTTTTAAAATGGCAATAACCGTAATCAAAATCCAGTAGGTATGGCCAATCTCCACAAAAGGAAGTAAAGAAACCAAATACCCCATCAAAAGTGCAATCGTAATTCTGATTGCATGACGGAAATGGGAAGAGGTAAGCGAAATATTACTTTTTAAAACTTTAAAATTGATCTTCTCTTCATTCGGTAAAAATTTTTTTAAATCCAATCCTGTGGAAAGACTTTTGGCCAGTTTTACGTTTTGAGAAAAAACCTTATAAATCTCATTAATCTCTTTGGTGATATCATTAATTCTCATCATTATCTGACGAAGAATCATGAAGTTTTCAAGCGTTTCCGGTGTCATCATTTTATTTCGTAATTCGAAATAATGTACATTGAGCTCGTGCTCGTGAAAATGGAGATCCAAAATAGGTCTTGCACGTGTGCTGCTTTGCAGAGAGATCCCAATGTTGGCAATCTCGTCAGAAAGAATATTCAGATAATCATGAATTTTTACTAAAATTTCGGTGTCTTCAAAACTTTCCTGAAGTTTTTTGTAATCACTTTCTGAGGTCATCAGTTTTTCATGAAGATCCATCGAATTTAAAAACATCAGCATCAGCAATCGGCTGATAGTGGTGGATTCATTGACGATTGTTCTTGTTTTAAAAACGGTTTCGCGGGTTTCTTCCTGAAGATTTTTAATGCCTACCTGCTTCCCGATGATCTGGAGGCTCAATTTATCGAAATCTGGATTTTTCTGATAATAATTGGCTTTAATCCTTAGAAATTCTGCCAGCTGAAGGTAATTTTCACCAATCATCTGACTCGCCAGTTTATAAGGCTGAATGGTAGTTACAATAAGGAAAATCAACAGAAACCAGATGCATCCTGCTGCAAAAATAGCTAAGCTCTTAAAAATGTTTGCTCCTGTTAAATGCCCGTCGATAAAAATTGCCAGAACAACCAATGCTAAAGAACCCACGGCTGCAAGTCTCTGACCGTAAACTCCGATTAAAGAAAAGAACATTCCGAAAGCAAAAATTTCTAAGATAACGAGGGGAAGAATTCCTTTTACCAAACTTGCTATCAACGCAACAATGGTGAAACAGAAAATAGAAAATGCCAGCGAGTTTCTCCGTCTGATAAAAGGTCCCGGCTGATCTGTCAAAGCCACGAAACTTGTTCCTAAAGGAAAAAGAAAGTACTCTTTAAGCAATCCGAAATGTGCTAAAACCAAACACGGAATCACCGTTGCGAATGTAATTCTTATCGCAGAATAAACATATTGGCTGGTAATTATTTTTTTAAGCTCCGAAGAATAGTTCATTATGCAAAAATAAGGGTTATCTGTGGATTGATGGAGTTATCTAATCACGGAATTGTTAATTTTCCTGAAATTTTGGGAGAGGTAGAGGGAAGAGGGAGGAGTGGAGTGGGGAGTTTGATGGTGAAAACAGCAAAAGCTCCGGGAATGGAGCTTTTGAGTATATTAAATTTAATATTTTTAATAATCTACATTAGATGTTTCTGCACCAATGTTCCAGGTAAGACCGAAACGCAGTGTGTTATCTAAAGCTGTATTGATTTTAGACATATTTATAAGGTAAGAAATATCTAAACCGAATGAACGGTACTTTAATCCAATACCTGCAGTAGCAAACTGTCTTGCTCCCTGCTCCTCACTTTCGTGGAAGTAACCTCCTCTTAACGCAAATGCGTTGTCATAAGAATATTCCAAAGCACCGCTGTACATGATAGAATTGGTATTGTTGAATGATTTTCCGATACCTTCCATCACACCAACGTTTGGTACTGCATACATTGGCTGTCTTGTGTTAGGGTCATTTCCGATAAATTCAGATCCGGGAACCAGAATTTTAGAACCTTCAACAGAAAGTCCAACTCTGTTCATATCATCCAGATACATATCATATCCCAAACCTAACCTAGCCATTGTAGGAAGATAAGATCTGGATTCTTCGTTTCCGGTATAGTCTAATTTAGGACCTAAATTGGTGATGGCGAAACCTCCGTTCACTTTTCCCTCGTAATTTCCAAAACTCTGAAATCTTGGTGAAGTGTAATACCCTGAAATATCTACAGCGAAAGAGTTTGCCGGCTTCAGCGTCGTATCTGTGTTGAATCCTCCGGCTAAGTCTGAACGGATAAATCTCCCTGTAACCGCCATTGAGTAGGAATCAGAAAGTTTAAGACCGTACGCTACATCAATCGAGAATTCGTTTGGTTTTGAAGTACCCATAGAAGTTACTTCGTTTCCTACCAACTGTGTAAGGTCTACTTCTCCCATGTTGAAATAGTAGAGACTGGCAGAAATGGTAGATCTTTCTTCAGATCCCAGAAATTTATGAAAAGCACCATATAATAAAAATACATCATTTGTAAGTTTACTCATGTATGGTGTATAGTTCAAACCAATAGAAGAACTTGTTCTGCTGAAAGGATATTTTGCTGCATTCCAGAATTGAGAGAATGCATCCGGTGAAGTTACCACACCCTGATCTCCCATACCTCCAGATCTTGCATCCGGCGCGATTCTAAGAAAAGGAGCTCCCGTTAATACCGGTCTCACCTGGCCTAAATCCTGAGCGTAGCTTAAGAAGCCGGCACTCAGACCTATTCCTAAAAGCAGTTTGGTAGTTAAATTCATATGTTGTCTTTTATATATTATCAGTTTTATAGATATATTTCGATTAAATTACAATTTTACTTCAAAAGTACCATTTTTTCTACAGCTGTAGCACTTCCTTTGCATTTTTCTTGATTCTGACTTTTTGCAAATATCTTAAAAATATACGTACCTTTTGCTACAGTATCACCAAAATCGTCTTTTCCATCCCATTCTATTGCCTGTTTCGGCGTTCTGTAGCCCTGTAGGAACGGTTCTGCGATTACAGCTGACGTAATTGTTTTTACTAATTTCCCTGTAATCGTATAGATTTGAACATTTACATCTAAAATATCATCACAGTTATGTTCAAAATGGATGTAAGTTTTATTGGTAAAAGGATTCGGCCAGTTCATAGGTCTGTTGATAATCAAATGCTGGTCAGACTGGTCTTTTACCTCAAAGTTTAACGTAGATACCGTAGAATTATTGTTGATGTCCCAAACTTTAAAAGTAAGCTGATGCTGCCCGATCGCCAGGTTTCTGAAAGGATAGGTTACATTGCCTTTCTGATATTCTGCCAATGCAGGATTTATACATCCGTTTCCTTCGCCTGATGCATAAAAATCGTTTAAAACAACAGTATTGATAATCTGCCCGTCAAGATATGTTGTAATGTCATGGCCCACTCCTGAACCGGTAGAGTTAATCCCTGTATCATCTGTTAAGCAGGCAAGGAGCGTAGGATTTTGATTGGTAATTCCTCCATTGGCAAAATTGGTATTGTTCATATACAGTTTTACTTTTGGTGGCTCATTGTCATTAATTCCGTTGGGATTAATATCTCCTACCTGAACTGCCTGATTGTTAAAAACATCCGACACTTTATTGTCAGCATATCCCAAGATTCTTCCTGATCCTACCGTGTAGTTAATATCTTTAGGAACGTAAAACTCTACGGTGAACTGTCCGTTTGTAGCAATACCAGAAGCTTTTACAATGGCACTTCCTTCTTCAGTGTAGTTCAGAATTGGCGTAAGATTTCCAGGATTGTTTAATGTGTTTTTATTTAATTTTTTATCAAAAATATTGATAACAACACGCCCGTTAAAAGTAGTATTTACTATACCGTTGACATTGTTTATATGGCCGGTTACTTTCACAAAATCCAGACCTCTGATTAATCCCGGAACCGGAGATTCTATATTGTCAATAACGAGAAGTCTTTTCGGTCTTGAAAGTTTCATAGCCGGATCTCCCAAAAAGTTTACTTTAAAGTGATTGGAGTCTCCCGGTTTCAGTTTTTTAGCATTCAAATGAGCATTTCCTATGCTGATAAAGTCATCATTCGTTAATTTAAACATTTCTCTTGTGTACAGATTTGTAAAATCAATACCGTACCCTACACCTACAGCACGGCTGGAGGTAATCATTGATGCCGGGCCTCCCTGTTTCAGTTTGATCAGCTGTTCTCCGGCAGAGAATGTTCCCGGTTCATCCCAGAGGGTAAACTCACAGGTAATGGTTGATACAAAAGGGAATCTGCTGTAGATATTAGAAAAATTATTAGCAGCCTGAATTTCATCTGTAGTAAATACTCTTTCCTGAGCCCACCCATTGATTCCTCCATGTCCGAAGTAGAAAAGATAAAGGCTGTTGCCCATATCATTGGAAATGGCCTGGTTTACCTGTGGATATCTACGCCCTCCCGCAGTACTCTGTCCCTGGAAAGAATCTAAATACAGTTTTCTTACGTTGTATTCTTTAAGGTTTGTGCTTGCAGGAATTTCAAAAACACTCTGCAAAGAATTATTCATTACTGTATGGAAGGGTGCGCCACCGTCATTATCGTCATCTACTATAAAATCCAGTTTCATTTTCCATTCTCCAAAAGAGTTAGACTGTCCGGGCAGCGCGTTGTAATAGGCTAAAGTTTTATCAATCATATTGGCAGCTTCAGTGGCATTTGCTGCAGGAAGTCGTCCAACAGGTATGTTAGGCAAATTGCTTGTGAGCGTCAGATTGGTTTGTGGGGTAGTCATTACCACATAATCGTCTGTAATGAATGAGCTTACAAAATCTCCGGATTCTTCGCTCTCGTAGCTGGAAACAATATTGTTGTTGTTTTGAATTCTGTTTTTATAGTCGTAAGAGGCATCTCCTAAAATCATCACATATTTTAATCTGCCTGCAGGAGTATTGAGTTTTGTGATAAAATCTCTCACTGCGGTAAGATCACGGCTTCCGCTTCCAAATTCATTATAGATCTTTGAAGGATCAACAATCTGAACATTGAAACTGTTAGCCGTTTGATGGTAATTTGCAAGTCTCTGTGCCTGGCCCATCAGTTCCGGGGTTGTGATGATGAGATAATCAACATTTTGTAATCCTGAGAGATCCTGATTTCCTATCTTCTCCACAAACTGCGGCACAAATGCACCGTCTGCCCTAAACGCTACAAATTCATTATTGAAAAAAAGATTTGACGTGTTGTATGCAAAATTAAAAGTTCCGGCACCGCCTTTATTCACTCTTCTGTTTGCATTGGTAATATCGGTGACATCCCAAACCTGCTCAAGAGTTCCTGTATTGGATATGCTGAAACCATAGGTGGTGTTGCTGCCGCTCTGAAGTGCAAAATCCCTGAAACTTAATTGAGATCCGTTGAAAGTTAAATCCTGCTTATACTGTACTTCAAGATAATCAAAATGAAAATTACCGTTAGGGTTTGTAGCAATATTAGGGAGATAATTAAAGGTAATCTGATTTCCTGTCTGATTAGAAATGCTTCCTTTATATCTCAATAAGAAATAATCATAGGCGTAGTTGGGTGAATTGGGAGGTACAGCTACCGTAAAAGGATTCTGATTGTTGATATTAAATGTTACACTGTTTTGCTGGGCACTGAAGCCGGCAACCTGCGTACGGTATTTTATGGCATCGCCCGGCTGTATTGGTGTTGCGGTGTTAATTACAAGGCTTTTGTTTGCCGAAAAAGGAGCTTCATCTACCCATACACGTCCTACTTTAAGCAGGTTTTTCTGGTCATTATTAATCATTTGATATTCATCAAATCTTGTGATTAAAGGAGTTACAGGCAGGTTTAGATCTACATTCTGCACACGTTTTCCCGCTCCTTTATCAAAATTAATAAAATAGTAAGAAAAATCTTCATAAATATTTTTAAGTCCGTTACTGTCGTCATTTCTGGTTTCAGATCTTTTAAAACCGGCACCGTTTGTTTTGTCATAAAGATTATATCCGTTTGGGCCCTGAGCATAAAATAAAGCATAGTCATTATCATTCCACACATTATCCTCTTCTCCTACCACCTGAATGGAGTTTTCCTGAAGAGCACTATATTTGGTGTCCTGATTAAATTCCGGAAGCATAATTCCACCGTTTCCATAGATTCTGAAATTTTTGGGATTTACACTGGAAGGATTAATTCCTATATCTTTTAAAAACTGAGTTGTAATTTTAAAAATTCCGGATTTATCAACTTTAATTTTATAGAATCCACCGGAAGAGAGAGGGTTTACGGTAGTTCCCACTTTTGCGGTGCTGGGAAGAGGGGAGTTTCCGTCGTCTGAAATCTGAAAGGAAGAAAGCCGCTGAACATTGCCGTTAACTCTTTTAAATAAAGAAACATTGTAGCTTGCAAATCTTTCTCCTTCAATATCTATATAAACAATGTCTTTAATTTCGCGTTCCGGAAGCTGCCATACATTAAGATCAAAAAGATCTTTAGAAGACACGTTCTCCCATTGAAGATCAGTAATCTTAAGACGGTTGGCTCCTGTCTGTAATTTATTATGAATAAAAATATTGTTTTGGCTGAAAGAGAATCCTTCATTTTTAAATGCCGGCAGCACTTTCTTTATCACTCCAAAATCTTCTGTTTTGGAGCCGTTCCATTCTATAGACACACGCTGTGCCTGTAAAGTAGTAACGATAGAAAAAAGGGATATAAATATTATTTTCAGTCTCATGTCTGTAGAGGAATTTCCGAATTACAAAATAAATGAAAATTTTATAATTACATAGTGTACAATAAAATTAATTTCAGGTGATTTATCAAAAAAAACAAATCTTTATTTGATTTATTGAATAATTTACTTTTCTTTGTACTTTGAATAATATTTATATCGACTATGAAAAAACTAAAGTTGTTTTCATTAATAGCATTGAGTTCTACACTTGCATTAACCAGTTGTGGTGGTTCCGGGACCGGCAAAGGAGGCGGTACGAAAAGTTTTGTCTCTAAGACAGGCTGGAAACCAAACGAAAAACAGGGTTGGTTTTTTGCTGGAAAGCAGCAGGAGCAGAAGGGATGGCCAGGAATGGTGTATGTAGAAGGTGGAACTTTCACAATGGGATTAGTGAAAGATGATGTAATGCACGATTGGAATAACTCGCCCCGCAGAATGCAGGTGAGCTCTTTCTACATCGGTGAAACAGAAATTACTAACTACGAATACCGTGAATATCTTACATGGTTGAAGTATGTATTCCCACCAAGCGATCCCAGCTTTAAAGAAATCTACAACGGTGCTTTGCCGGATACTTTATTGTGGGACAACAAGCTTTCAAGAAATGATTTCAACGAAACTTATTTCAGAGATGCTAACTACGACTACTATCCTGTAGTAGGTGTGGCTTGGGCTCAGGCGAACAGATATTGTGAATGGTTGACAGACAGAGCAAACGAGAAAGCATTAATGAATGCAGGTATCATTGCTAAAGATTTATATATTAATGAATCAAACAACCAAGGTGGAACTGCTTTCAATATGGATAAATTCAAATCGAATGATCCAGAAATGCAAGGCTACATCAACGAACAGAGAAGACAGCAAAAAACTGGTATAAAAACCACTAACCAAAGGCTTATCGCTGCAAACAGAGCTCCTGGTGCAGATATGGTTACCAAATTCAGACTTCCAAGTGAAGTAGAATGGGAGTACGCAGCTTTGGGAATGGAGAAAAACAGAGAGTACAACATGTATATGGGTAAAGGTCCTGAAATCCAGTCTCTGAGAGGTACTAAAGGTAAAGAAAGAGGGATGCTTCTTGAAAACTTTAAGCAAGGTCAGGGAGATTACTCCGGTCCTGCAGGTTGGAAAAATGACGGTTCAGCTAAAACTTCAGATGTAAGACAATATCCTTCAAATGCCATCGGTATTTATGGTATGTACGGAAACGTTGCTGAATGGACCGCAGATGTTTACAGACCAATCGTAGACGACGAATACAGTGATTTCAACTACTACAGAGGTAATGCGCCTCAAACTATCGTAAGAAACGGAGACGGAACTTACCAGATGGTAGATGAAACCAATATGAAATATGACACTCTGAAAGACGGTAGATTAGTCGCAAGAAATTTACCTGGTCAGTATTCAAGAGAGACTATTGCTAATTATGCAAATTTCAGAGACGGTGATCAGCAGTCATCTCTCAATTACAGAAACGCAAGCGACTCTTCGTCTTCTTACAATATGTATAATTCACCTAAGCAAAACTTCTTCGTTGATGCAAACGGTAAAGTGAAAATGCAGAAAGATACCGGTACGAGAACAACTGTGATCTCAAATGACATCAGAGTTGTAAAAGGAGGTTCTTGGCAGGATTCAGCGTACTGGTTAGATCCGGGACAAAGAAGATATAAAGCTGAAAACGCTGGTTACGGATGGATCGGATTCCGTGTAGCGCAGGATGCAACTTCAAAAAACAAAGGTAGAACGAGAAGATAATTTATTATCAAAATATTATACAAAAACCTTCTGAATATTCAGAAGGTTTTTTATTTTTGAGCTATGAATGTACAGGATTTTTATCAGATATTTTTAAAGGCAAACAACGTAATCATCGACAGCAGAAAGATTGGTGAGAATGATATTTTCTTCGCATTTTCAGGAGATAATTTTAATGCGGCAACATTTGCTGAAGATGCCATTTCTAAAGGTGCTCTGGCAGTAATTGTTGAGCATAAAAATTTTGAAAACACAGAAAAAAATATTTTTTATGTGGAATCTACTTTAGGTTTCCTTCAGAAGCTGGCGATTCATCACAGAGATCAGCTTACAATCCCTGTAATTGGTCTTACGGGAAGCAACGGTAAGACCACCACAAAAGAGATCATCCATGCAGTTCTGTCGGAAAAATTCAATGTACAGTACACTTTTGGGAATCTGAATAATCATATCGGCGTCCCATTGACCGTCCTTTCCATTAAACCTGAACATGAAATCGCTGTAATTGAAATGGGAGCCAATCATCAAAAGGAAATAGAGCTTCTCTGTACTATTGCCAAACCAAACATCGGTTACATCACCAATTTCGGAAAAGCACATCTTGAAGGTTTTGGTGGTTTTGAAGGCGTGATAAAAGGGAAATCTGAATTGTATGATTACTTAATCAATCATCAGCAGACCATTTTGGTGAATGATAATGACACCGTTCAGTTTGAAAAGACGCTGAATTATTCACCTAAAATCAGTTTTGGAAAAGAAAATTCTGATTATCAGTTTGAATTGATTTCTTCTGAACATTTTGTAGGCTTAAATTTTAAAGATACCACCGCAGTTTCAAAATTAACGGGTGAATACAATTTTACCAATCTCTGTGCAGCAGCCAGTCTTGGACTTCATTTTGGAATTGATTCTGAAAAGATTAAACATGCCGTAGAAAACTATACGCCTACCAACATGCGTTCGCAGATCATGAAAAAGGACGGCAAAACCCTTGTTTTAGATACCTACAACGCCAATCCGAGCTCTATGACGGCGTCACTCAACAATTTCGTGACTTTTGAAGGTACAAAAACCATTATTATCGGTGATATGCTTGAATTAGGAGATGAAAGTGAAACTGAACATCAGCATATTTTAAATCTGGCTAAAAGTTTAAATTTCAACCAAATGATTACCGTCGGAAATCAGTTTAAACATGTAAATAATTCAGCTGAAGCTTTTTTAAATACATCGGAACTCATTGAGTATTTAGAGAAAAATAAAATCAGTTCAGAAAACGTTCTGTTAAAGGCTTCCAGAGGAATTGCTTTAGAAAAAGCACTGGATTTTATTTAAGTTTAGATTCTTTAAAATCAGATAAAATCAGTTTGATATTTTTGAAAGTGTTTGGGAAAACTTCAGCGGTAATCACACTGTCGTTTTTCCACGCAACTTCTGTTATTCCTTCCTCTGTTTGGGGCTTTGAGGTGTCTTCGCCATCAAAAAACATTTCAAACCAATGCGTATATTTCAAAACTTTGTCACCATTTCTTTCAATATAAATGTGGTAAGTGGTGTTGATGAAATCTTTTAAAACAACATTTCTCAGTCCTGTTTCTTCTTCAATTTCGCGTATGGCAGATTCTTCACGGGATTCGCCTTTTTCCATTTTACCTTTCGGGAGATCCCATTTTCCGAGTCTTTTGATGAAGAGAATTTCACCTGAAGGATTATTTACAATTCCTCCTGCAGCTTCTATTTTTCTGAAAAGCAGGTTAAATTCTTCCCAGATCGTTTCCAGATTTTCGCCATAAACATTCATTTCTGAAGTGGATGTGTTTTGAAGAAGATCCAAAGCAATTTCTAATGTTGTAGAGTTTTCGTAACCGACTGTTTTTTCTAAGTTTTCGGGAGTCTTAGAGAGTAATAATTTTTTTTCGTTGACAAAAACTTTATACATTTGTAATAATTTAAATACAAAAATAAAAAAATGAATTTAGAAGGACGAAAAATAATCGTGAATAAATCTGCAAAAGAACTTTCGGAGGTGCTTAAAACTCCGGAAAACTACAAACAGTTTATGCCGGACGGTCTGCAGAAATTTGAAACACGTGAAGACGGCTTTAAATTCGGACTGCAGGGGATGCCGGAAATTGCGTTAAAGATTGACGAAGTAACGGAATCTAAAGCTGTTTTAAAGTCTGCAAGTTCAAGCCTCGATTTCGCTCTTACAGCAGCATTGAATCCTGTAAATGATACTCAAACTGAAGTTCAGATGCTGTTTGAAGGAAAATTTAATCCTTTCATCAAAATGATGGTTGAAAAACCGCTCCAGAATTTTATCAATACACTTACAGATAAAATCGAAACTTATAAATAGTACAAAACCTTCAGCAATGAAGGTTTTTTTATGCGATAATTCCAGAGCTGTGATCATTGGAACTTCCCGTTGCAGAAGAAAGCACATTGACTTCATTATTCATTTTTAAAACGCCCATAAAAGCAAAAATTAAAGCTTCTTTAAAATCGATAATGGTTTTTTCAGGGATAATGATTTCTGCTGAAGTTTTAGATTTAATTTTCTCAATCAAATAGGAATTATAAGTTCCGCCACCCGTAAAAAGAATTTTTTTCAGTTGATTTTCATTGAATATTTTTGAAATCTGAAACGCTGAATGTTCAGTAAATGTTGCCAAAGCAGTAAGTGAATCTACATTCTCCAGAAGAGGAAAAATATATTTTTTGCAGAATTCTATCCCTAAAGATTTTGGATTTTGCTGACGGTAAAATTCCAGATTGTTCAGTTTTTCCAATAAGTTTGAATCAACTTTTCCTGTTCTTGCAAAATCTCCGTTTTCATCAAATTTTTTGCCTAAATCCTTCGCGATTTTATTTAAAACAATATTCACCGGACAGATATCAAAAGCGATTCTTTTAACCGTTTTTTTAAATGAAATATTGGAGAATCCACCCAGATTCAGACAGGCATCATATTCTGAAAATAGAAGTTCATCACCGATTGGTACGAGTGGTGCACCATTTCCGCCCATCAAAACATCCTGACTTCTGAAATCATATACTACTGGAATCGAAGTGACCAGTTTTATAGCCCTTCCGTCGCCAATCTGCAATGTGAATTTTCTGTGAGGCTGATGAAAAACCGTGTGCCCGTGGGAAGCAATAAGGTTGACATCTGTAATATTTTTCTTTTTGATAAAATCTTTTACCTTTTTACCCAAATAAAATCCGTAATCTGAGTTCAGAGCCAAAAGATCTTCAGCAGATAAATGAATAGAATTTCTAAGATCATTTTCCCATTTTTCAGGGTAGGGAATGGTTTCAGCTTCAATGATTTTAAAATGCCAGCTGTTTTCTGATTTTTCAAACTCAGCGAAGCAAATATCAAGTCCGTCAAGGCTTGTTCCGGACATTAATCCGATAGCTCTGGTTTTCATGATGAAAAATTATTGGGCGAGTTTGGTTTGGCTCACATCAAGATCTCCTGAGTTTTTAAAGAATCTGTATTCTGAGAAATCATCTTTGGCTGTCATTCCGTGGGCATTGATCAGCACAGATCCGTCCGGCATGGTTTGGTACACGGTATCTCTGGTATAAATTCTCTGCTTCCGCTGATCCCAGTAAACGCTCTGTGTAGCAAATCTTCGGCCTTCATTGGTGGTAATTCTTACATCTCCTTTGGCCTCATAGAATTTTTTATAGTCAAAAATTCTGGCATATTTTGCGGTGATCGTTCCCGGTTTTGGATTTTTTTTGTCAAAGAAATCAATTTTAATCCCTTTTTTTGCGACAACGTAAGGGCTGTCAATCAACTCATATTTTTCGATAATCGGAGCATAAGCTTTAAGCGTAATCAACCCTGAGTCCCGCTGAATGATATAGGCATTATTGATGATCTGCGACGGAAAATTCTTGCTGTTGGTACCTTTTTGCTTCGTGAGATCGTCTTCGCAGGATGTGAATATAAAAAATATAGCACAACTGAAAAGGTATGCTATATTTTTAAATGTGATATTTTTTGAAGTCAAAAACATATTAGTTGTAAAGATTCTTTCTGAACCATTTATCGGCAAAGTTGAAACCAAGTTTCAGATTGATGTAGTTCTGATTGATCAGATTATCATTAAGAGTTCCTCTTTTTCCTGCTTCTACACCAATCTCGAGACCACTCATCCTCTGGATGTTGCTTGTTTTGAACGGTAGAAGTACACCGGCAGAAATACCGAATTTGTTGATGCTGTTATTCGCAATTTTTAAACCGCCTCTTTCATAGAAAGCTCCGTATCTGTAAACCACTCGGGAGAAATAGTTTCTGAAGTTGTTGTAATTTGGCAGATACCAACCTCCGGCAGAAATTCTGTAAGTATCCTGAAAATCGAAACTTTTACCAAAGTAAGAAATGTCTTCTCCTTTTTTGTAATCCAGCTGTGCAGAAACAAACCACTCATTATTACTGCCGTATCCAGCTCCTAATGAAGCCTGCAGAGGAATAAGGTTTTTAGAGTTTATGCTTTTCTGCTCAATGATTGTTTCGTTAAGCTTTGTTTCGGCGGTACCGTAATAATAGGTGCTGTTTTTGTAATCAGTCATCATGTTTCCTGTGTTCCCGAAAGTAACAGTCGCACCAAGGGTAAGTTTATTATCTGTTGATGTGTTGATATTCTGATAACTTGTACCTAAAGTAAAATTGAAATTCTTAATGTTATTTTTAGTTTCGTAACCATTAATAAATTCAGCGCCAGATACCGTAAATTCGTTAATGTCATACAGGTTTCCAAAGTAGAAATTTGCCTTAGCACCTACCGAAAGACCTTTTCCTACATTGTATGAAATTGCAGCCTGAGCTGTATTCAGCGTTCCTTTTCCGGTAAATCTGTTTGCATAAATTGATTCCTCCTGAGTTACGGGGTTAATAACCGTTTCTGAAGTCAGAACATCATAGCTTTTTGAGCTGTATGGCTGGTAAAGCAATCCCATCTTCACTTTTGGTGAAAGAGGAAACGCAATAGAAATATTGGATAAATACGTAGAATGTTTGGTAGACTTTGTATTGTTGTAATTTGTTTTGAAGTAATTGTTTTCGTTAGTTGCCTCCAGTTTGATGCTTGTAAGCTCAAAATTGGTATTGTTGGCAGGGTTCCCGAAGTTGAAGTTACTCGTGAAATCACTGATGTATGCTGTTGAAATGCCTCCCATAGAGGATGTCTCAATCGTATTATCAAACTTTACATCTCCAATTCCGTAAGTTGCGTATGGCGAATTGCTTATACTCTGCGCGTTAAGGAAATATCCCACCGAAATGAATGATAGTACAAAGATTTTTTTCATTCTTGATTTTTAAAATAATGCGCAAATATCTTAAATATTAATGAATTGTAAAAATTTACCGAGGTTAAAGTTTGTTAAGGGGAATATATGGTGAATTGTCAAAGGTGAATTTGCCTCGCTGTCAAATTTTATTCGCTCAAATATTATAAAATTCACAACTCACCTGCGAAGCAAAATTCACAATTGCTCATTTAAATCATCCAACAAAAATTTTTATCTTTGAGCCATGAATTGGGAGAACATCGCAGGGCAGAAAAATCTAATGAAACTGCTTCAGGAAAGTATTTCAGATAACAGGGTGAGCCACGCACAACTATTTGTAGGAAAGGAGGGGTACGGTACTTTTCCTTTGGTTTTGGCTTATGCCAAACAGATTCTGAATAATGAAAATGAGCATTCCGCTTCAAAAGTAGATCATCTCAATCATCTGGATCTCCACTTTTGTTTTCCGGTTTTTACCGAGAAAAATAATTCATTAAGCAAAAAGAATTTTGAAGAGTTCAGATCGATGATTTTAGAATCGCCTTATGCCAGCTTTGACGACTGGTCTGCCGCTTTGGAATCTGAAAACAAACAGCTTTTTATCTCGGCAGATGAGATGGATGAGCAAAACCAGAAATTTGCTTTAAAAAGTTTTGAAGGAGGAACAAAAATTCTCATTGTCTGGAGAGCCGATAAAATGAATACCTCCGCAGCTAATAAATTCCTTAAATTTCTGGAAGAACCACCAGCCAAAACATTGATTCTTCTGACAACAGAAAGCATTGATGATATTTTGCCTACTATTCTTTCCCGTACCCAGATTATTGATGTGCCGAGAATTGAGGATGAGGATCTTCAAATGTATATGAAAGAAAAAACTCAGGCTGATGAAGGGAAAATTACAGAAATTATTCATCAGGCTCAGGGAAATTTGAATGAAGCTTTAAAACTGTTAAATTCTCAAAATAAAAACAGTGACTTTGAAGCACTTTTTGTACAGTGGGTTCGCGACGCTTTTATGGTAAAAAAGAAACCTGAATATTTGAAATCAATCATCAGCTGGGCAAGAGAGGTCGCGTCATGGAACCGTGAAAAACAGAAAAATTTCCTTAACTACTGTTCCGAGATTTTCAGGCTGGCGATCCTTCAGAATTACGGTTCGCAGGATCTGGTTTATAAAAAAATCGATGCGAACGGATTCAACTGGGCCGGTTTTTCAAAGTACATCAGCGGAGCCAATATTGTTTCAATATTGGAAGAAATAAACGAAGCCGATCATCATTTAACCCGAAACGGAAACCCGAAAATTGTCTGGACGGATTTGGGGATTAAACTGTCACGGTATATTCATAAAGTTTAAACCATCGAATTTTTTAAAGTTCAATAGATAAAAGTTCTTTACCCAAACGGTGCAGACCTTCCTCTATTTTTTTTCTTTGTGCAGCCCGCGGTTTTTTAAGCCCGGTGGCATAGTGGTGAATCTGCTTTTGGTTAATGCCTGTAATTTTTTCCATTGCGGGATTTGAAAGTATACCTTTGTAATAGTTTAAAAAGCTTTGAATGTCGTATCTGTAAGTCAATTCACACTCTTCTTTGGGGAAATTTCCGAGTTCTTTATTAATTGCAATGCTTTCCAAAATACTTTTTTTAACATCTTTTACAGTATCTCCACCTGCAGTGATGCCTTTTACATTTTCTGCATACGCCCAAAAAAAATCGTCGCTTCTTTCTATGATTATTTTTATATTTTCCATTGTGTAATCCTTTATAGAATGAAAACTATTTCAGTTTCATGTCTTTTTTAATTTTATTTTCTATTCCTTTTCCTACTTCTTTTGCACCATGATAAGGAACAGGATAAGTAATTACTGATTTTTCATAAATATAATGACTTCCGGATACACTTAGCAATTTCCATCCGTTCTTTAGAATAAGCCTCTGTGCAATTCGCTTGATTTCATAGAACTATTTGTGTTTAATTAATTCAAAGGTATATAATTGTATACTAATTGGTAAGTTTTTTTTTCGTTAAATTTTCGAGACTACGTATTAAAATGAAAATAACCAAAATCAATTTCTAAAATGTCTGAAGATTGATTTTGGTTAAATTGCAGGCAAGATATATTTATTTGAACTTACTTTATATAAATAAAAAACTCAATTTTGTAGATTCCGTTTAAACTCCGCATATTCCTCCTCCATAAAATCAGCCTTCCCCAGCTGAACCCGCATCGATTCAATATTTTTCACAGTAGACTGCAATGCGGTCGTAAACCACGGAAATTCCTGACTTAAAGATGTAAGTTTTGCAAGAGCCCGCAAAGCTCCGTTTTGAGATTCGGATAATTTTACGGCATGCTCGTACCGAAAGATAGGACAGTAATAATATTCTTCCGCCACGTAATCCCACTTTTCAAGGTCTGCATCGGTCGTGATCAGATAAGCCATGGCAAAAACCGATGAGTCCAGATAGTTTTCTGAGAAAATAAAACAGTCAAATATATTTTCTGAATCGTTTTGTTTAATTTTCCTGTCTATCACATCAGCAATAATCTGATGACTTTTTTCTTTTTTAACGGTGTCTTTAGATAAATGAAGCACACTTCCATATTCTACTTTTACCAAATCATTTTTTGGAGATTTTTCGTAAGCTTTTTCTGCATACATCATCGCCGAATCATTATCCAGCAACATTCTGTGAAGTTTTGATGCCGCCACAAGTTCTTCCACAGACAAATGATCTTTGCCTTCAATATTTTCTCTGAAATATTTCAGTGATTTTGTAGCATAACGGTCTTTAGTAAACCGTTCCATCACTTTCCATCCTTCCAGTTTTTTCAGTTGAGACTGATCCCAGAATTCATACAAAACAGACACCCTGTCCCATTTAGACTGAATTTTTGCCCATTCGGAAAATACCTGATGATAGGCCACGTGCGGTGGTACCGAATTTCCGTTTTGATCTTCTATATTTAAACTGATGTCAGCAGCCGGATCAGAATGATATCTTTTATAAGCCTCTACAATTTCCCTGTCAAATTTTTCTCCCAGTTCCGAAGATACAACCGATCGCTCTTCCTTTGGAGGAGTGATTTTCTCTGATTGTTTTTTTTTGCCGAAAAGAAAACTGAAAAAGCCCATAAAATTGATTTTCAGTAAATATAAAATTAATTGGAAAAACAGGAAGAATTAAAATAAAATTAAAAAATCAATCAAACGTTTGATTTTATGAATTTCCTGATGTATCTTTGCACTCGTAAATGATCATATATGATTTCAAAAGAAGAAAATATATTATTCGCCGCCGAAAAACTTTTTGCCGAAAACGGTTTTCAGGGGACTTCCACAAGGGAGATTTCCAAAGCAGCAAACGTTAATATATCGATGATATCTTATTATTTCGGTTCCAAAGAAAAACTCTACGAAAAATTGGTGGAGTACAGAATGAGCGCAGGACAGTTTTTTTCTAAAGATATTTTAGAAAGAACAGACATAAATGAATGGGAAAAAATAGTGAAAATTGTAGATCAGTTTGCAGGGAAAATAAGACATCAGAAGTGTTTTTACAGAATTATGCAGAGAGAGCAGCTTTACAGCGAAAATCCTCAAATTGTAGAATTCCTGAGGCAGACCAAATTAAGTTTCCTGAGCATGTATTCAAAAATTTTGGAAAGTGGCCTGGAAAAAGGAATTTTCACTAAAAATCCTCCGATTTATTTACTTCATTCTACCGTGAGCGGTACTCTTTTTTATGCCTCGAACGCAACCGGCATGTACAAAGAATTTTTGGATAATAAGGAAGAGAGTGAAGTCTTTGAAGAGAAATATTACTCTGAACTTACACAACATATCAAACATATTTTAAAAGACCTTTTAGGTTATGAAGACAAAAAATAATTCGGTAATTGCAGCCGTTTTCCTTGTGGGAATATCGTTTTTCCATGCTCAGGAAAAGAAAATGCTTACCCTTGACGAGGCTGTGCAGCTGGGAATCCAGAACAGCAAAAGTCTCAAAATAGATGCTGCCAAAATAGAAGAGGCAACCGCTGATCTTTTGGAAGCAAAAAACCGGCAGCTCCCTGATTTTAAAGCGTCGGTAAGCTATATGTATCTTCCTCTGGAACCCAATATCAACATTAAGCTTCCCGGAGTTTCTGCGGCGGGTGGCCCAAGAGTCAATCAGGTTTTGTTTGGTTCTGCCAACCTCTCGGTTCCTTTGTACAGTGGCGGAAGAATAAAATACGGAATAGAATCTGCAAAATATTTAGTCGAAGCTTCAAAACTGAACACAGAAAACGATAAAGTTGCGATTGCCTATAATGTTGCACAGGCCTACAACAATCTTTTTAAAGCCAATCAGTCCATTAAAGTTTTAGAAGAAAATCTTTCAGCTTCGTCAAAAAGAGATGAAACTTTTCTGAAACTTGAAAATAACGGCGTCATTGCAAGAAATGATCGGTTGAAAGCCAATCTTCAGACTTCAAATATCGAACTTCAGCTTCTGGAAGCCAAAAACAATTACAATATTGCCAATATCAATATGGATCTTCTTCTCGGACTTCCCGACAACACGGAAATTGAGGTGGATGAAGACTACATCAACGAAATGCAGGAGGCAAAACCGCTGGATTTTTATCTGAACAACGCTCAGGAAAACAGAAAAGATCTTCAGGCACTTCAACAGCAGAGAAAAGCAGCATCTGTAGGTACAAAAGCAGCCAAAGCTGAAAATTTACCCACAATTGCCTTGACGGGCGGATATGTTGCAGCAGATGTTCCAAGGTTTTTCACAATGTATAATGCGGTGAATGTAGGTTTGGGAATTCAATACAATATTTCAAATCTCTGGAAGAAAAATTCGGCCTTGAAACAGTCTGAAGCGAGAGAAAAACAACTTTCTGCTACAGACGAAATGCTGAATGACAATATTAAACTGGAAGTGAACAGAGAATATCAGAACGCAGAGTATTTTAAACAGAGAATTGCCGTTTTCGAAAAATCTTCTGTTCAGGCCGATGAAAACTACAGAATTACAAAAAATAAATACGACAACGGTCTGGCAACGATGACGGAACTTCTGGATGCCGATGCTGCGAAAATTGCCGCAACCGTTGGCGTAATCAATGCCAAAGCTGATGCTGCGCTGGCCTACAGAAAACTTGTGCAGACTACAGGAACTTTAACCAACAATTAATTTTAAGAACTCATTAATTAAAATGGAAAATAATACAACACAGAGTACTGAACCTCAAAAGAAAAAAAGTCTGGTTTTCCCGATTATATTGGCCGTAGTGCTCATCGGTGGAGGAATTTACGGTTATAAAACCTACTCTTACGGTCAGGTGCACGAAGAAACTGACGATGCACAGATTTCATCCAACATGGCTCCGGTCATTTCAAAAATTTCAGGTTATGTGGCGGAAGTGAAGGTGAAGGACAATCAGTTTGTGAAAAAAGGAGATACTCTGGTAGTGCTGGACAACAGAGATCAGAAAATGGCTTTGGCTCAGGCAGAAGCAGCTTTGGCAACAGCAAAAAGTAATATTTCAAATGCACAGGCCACCACAACGGCGACGTCTAAAAATATAGGCTCATCTGAAGCGGCAGTTTCTACGGCAAATGCTCAGATTGAAGCAGCAAAAGTCAATGTCTGGAAAACTTCTCAGGATCTAAAAAGGTATTCAGTCCTTGTAAAAGACCATTCGATTACAGAACAGCAGTACGAGCAGGCTCTGGCCGCAAAACAGTCTGCGGACAAACAGCTTCAGGTTTTGGTGGAACAGCGTAATCAGATCGCTCAGCAGACAGGTATTGCCTCATCACAAACCGCTGCCAGCTCGCAACAGATCAGCGTTGCAGGTTCCGTAGCGAAGCAGAGAAAGGTAGATGTGGAAAATGCGAGATTAAATCTTTCATACACCATAATCACCGCTCCGGAGGATGGTTATGTAGGAAAAGTTTCTACGCAGGCCGGACAGTTTCTGCAGGCCGGAACACAGCTTTTTGCCTTGGTAAGAGATGATCAGAAATGGGTGGTTGCCAATTTTAAAGAAACTCAGGTAGATAAAATGGTGGAAGGCCAGAAAGTGAAAATCGAGATCGATGCTTTCCCAGACAGGGAATTTGATGGAGTTGTAAGTTCGTTTTCTCCGGCTACAGGAGCGTCATTTTCAATTCTTCCTCCAGACAACGCAAGCGGAAACTTCGTAAAAGTGGTACAGAGACTTCCCGTGAAAATAGATTTTGTTAAACTTGATAAAGAAGTTGCCAAAAGACTGAGAACAGGGATGAATGTGAAGGCAGAAGTTTCTCTGAAATAATATTGAAATAAGTGAAAGGTCAATAAACTTCGTTGTCAATAGTGAATTTGCTTCGCTGTCAATTTAAAACTGACTGCTTTACTATTCACCATCAATTTACGAAACTAATTTGCCATTCATTTCTATAAAAGTATATCAGTGAATTGTCAATTTTGCAGAGGCAAGTCAATTATGAATTGAAAATGCTGTAAGATTAATGTTATATGGAAATGGAGGAGAAAAATTGACAACGAAGTTGATTGACCATTGACAATTCACTTTTTTACATCGAAAAAAAACTATGCAAGATTCATTAGTAGAATATGGAGCCCGAAGAGTAATCATCACGATTACAGCAATTCTTTGTGCTTTGCTTGAAATTGTAGACTCTACAATTGTGAATGTTGCCCTCAACGAAATGAAGGGAAACATGGGAGCTACACTTTCTGAAGTGGGCTGGGTGATTACAGCTTACGCCATCGGTAACGTTATTGTAGTGCCGATGACCAGCTGGCTTTCGCAACAGTTTGGAAGAAGAAATTATTTCGCAGCTTCAATTATTATATTTACCGTTTTCTCATTCTTATGCGGAAATGCCGATAATATCTGGGAACTTGTATTTTTCAGGCTCTGTCAGGGAATTGGCGGTGGAGCGCTTCTGGTGACTTCACAGACGATTATTACAGAATCTTATCCCATCGAAAAAAGGAGCATGGCACAGGCCATCTACGGTTTGGGAGTGATTATTGGTCCGACCTTAGGTCCGCCTTTGGGAGGTTATATTGTTGATAATTACAGCTGGCCTTATATTTTTTATATTAATATTCCAATTGGAATTGCGGCGGTGATGATGACCCTTCAGTTTGTAAGAAGTCCGAAATATGCGGAAAAAAGGAAAGCATCGGATGTAGACTGGCTCGGGATTATGCTTTTGGCATTAACGGTTGGTTCGCTGCAGTTTATTCTGGAAAGAGGTCATGAAGAAGACTGGTTTGAAAGCGGAATGATTGTCACCTTCACTTCCACAGCTGTTTTAGGATTTATATTATTTCTCTGGCGCGAACTCACCTACAAATATCCCATCGTGGAACTTCGGGTTTTGAAAAACGGAAACCTGAGGATCGGAACCATTATGTCTTTCGTTTTAGGATTCGGACTGTATGGTTCCACGTTTATTGTTCCTTTATATACGCAGAGTATTTTGGGGTGGACGGCTTTGCAGTCTGGAGCTTTGATGATTCCGGCAGCACTGACCACAGCGTTTATGATGCCGATTATCGGAAAACTCCTGACGAAAGGTGCCAAGCAGCAGATTTTGGTGGCTTTGGGATTGTTTATATTCTTCATCTACAGCTTCTGGGGCTACAAAATTCTAACTCCGGACACGGGAGAAGACGCTTTTTTCTGGATGCTGATTGTGAGGGGGGCAGGTTTAGGTTTGCTTTTTATCCCGATTACCTCTTTATCTTTAAGTACTTTGAAAGGACAAGAAATTGGTCAGGGAGCGGCATTTACAGGGATGATGAGACAGCTCGGAGGTTCTTTCGGGATTGCGGGAATCACCACATTTATTGCCAATGAAAGCCAGAAACATAGGGTGAATCTTCTGTCACATTTAGATGAAAACAGTCTGAATGTTCAGGAAAGAATCAACGGATTGAAAGCAAGTTTTATGGCAAAAGGAATGGCTTCTGATGTTGCAGAAAAATCGGCCTACAAAATTCTGGATCTTTCAGTAACGAAACAGGCCGCTGTATTATCTTACATGGATGTATTTCTATATCTGGGTGTAATCTTTTTGGTCTGTATTCCTTTTATTTTATTTGTAAGAGAAAGAAAAAGCAAAGAGAAAATCGACCTCAGTGAGGCGATGCACTAAAAAATATAAACCTCTGGAATTTTTCAGAGGTTTTTTGTTGGTTCTAATCCTCAATACTTGTCTTATGCATCGTTCCCCATTTATCCAGTTCCTTGATGACAGGTTTTAATTTGTAGCCAATCTCAGTCAGCTCATATTCAACTCTTGGCGGCACTTCGGCAAAAACGGTTCTTGTGACGATTTTGTCTTCCTCCAGTCTTCGCAACTGAAGCGTGAGCATACGTTCTGTGATATTTCCGAGACTTTTTCTGAGTTCCCCGAATCTCAGTTTGCCGTTAATCAGATAACTACAGATGGCGAGCGACCACTGTCCGCCAATCAGTTTAGAAGCATAAAGCTCCGGACACTCTTCTACTAGGGCTTTTTTATTCGCAAAATTGGTTGAGGTTTCTTTAATTTTAGTCATTACTTACATTTTTTATAGTACCATACAATTGGCGGCTAATATCGGAAATGTAAGTTACACCTATTATTTTTGTAAAAGAAATTTTTAGAATATGAAAACATTAATAGTAGTAACCCATCCCAAAATGGAAGAATCTTTAATCAACAGAAGATGGGTGGAAGAGTTGAATAAATTTCCTGAAAAGTATACCGTTCACGAACTGTACAAAGCTTATCCGGACGAAATATTAGATATTAAAAAAGAACAGGAACTCGTTGAAGCTTATGATAAAATTGTTTTTCAGTTTCCTTTTTACTGGTTCAGCAGTCCGTCTCTGCTGAAAAAATGGTTTGATGAAGTTTTGTTGCACGGCTGGGCTTACGGAAGCAAAAGCGGATATAAAGTCGGGGGAAAAAAAGTTGCTCTAGCCATATCGGCAGGTGTTGATGATGAAGATTTCAAGGCTGACGGAAAATACAGACATACCGTGATTGAATTCACCAGACCTTTCGAACTTAGTTTTGATTACGTAAAAGCAGATTACCAGAAACCATTTGTCTACTACGGTTTAGAACATAATGTTTCTAAAGAATGGATTGAAAGAAGTGTTCCACTGTATTTGGATTTTATTGATAATTTGTAAATAATTAAATCTCTGAAGTTTATCGGAGATTTTTTTTTGAATTCTAAAAAATTGCCCTGTCCCATCTATGTTTTTGCCCAATCAATAGTGGTTTGAACTTTCCCGGTTTGGGATTTCTTCCCCCGAAACTGGTTTGCCCCATCCCAATTTGGGAAATTTTCCCACCAAACAGGTTTGCCTTAGAATCATAAAATTTTAATTAACTGGCGAAAGCTTCTCAATCTGTTATGCCTTATTCCCTATCTTTGCCTCACATTAAAGCAATAAATTCCATCTCCCCTTGAACAATCTGAAATACTACCTCGCTGCCATTACTGCCTTCTCACTATGGGGAACTTTCAGTTTGGTTTTAAAGCCGCTGCATTCTTATCCTTCACTGGATATTCTGTTTTACAGAGTGTTCAGCTGTGCGGTTATTATGACGGTGGTGACGGTACTTTTCAGAAAGGTAAAGTTGAGAGATAATCTGAATTATTTTAAAAATCTTATTCCCAAAGATCAACGTAAAATCATCGGATTAAATATTTTGAGCAGCATTTTACTCACAGGAAACTGGTTTTCGTTTATCTACGTGATGAATCACATCAGCGTGCGTGCGACTTCTGTTGCCTATCTCGTATGCCCGATCATTACAACGATTCTGGCCTTTTTCATTCTCCGTGAAAAGCTCAGCAAACTCCAGTGGATTTCCGTTTTTCTGAGTGCGGTGGGATGTATTTTGCTGTCATACGCCAATCTTTTGGATATGGTGTACAGCAGCCTTATCGGTTCTACGTATGCCTGTTATCTCATTATTCAAAGCACCAATTCAAAGTTTGATAAATTTCTTGTGCTCAATTTCCACATGATTTTGTCGGCGTTAATCTTGCTCCCGTTTTTCCCAACCTACTCAGGACCGGTGCCTGCTGATTTCACGTTTTATTTTTATATCGAAATCATCGCAGTGATGTATACCATCGTTCCATTACTGTTAAATTTATATGCTTTATCAGGAATTGCTTCCTCAAAAGTGGGAATGATTCTCAACATCAATCCCATTATCGCCTTTATTCTGGCAGGTGCAGTTTATAATGAAGCATTGGGAGGTTTGCAGATTGTATCTTATTCCATCATCTTTTTAGCGGTTATTGTTTTTAATGGAAAAGAAATTTTCAGGTTAAAGGAAAAAAGTATAGAGGCAGGATAAATTTTTTTACTCTTCAAAATTTTGTGTGAAAACTTGTTTTTGTGACTTCGGGAACTGAGGCGTTAAGAAATTTTGAGAAAATTCCGTTAAAAAATCTCCATTGTTTGAGTGGCGGCAAAAATCTTATTAAATGAAGAATCTTTCTTTCCGCCCGAGTTTTGGAGATTTTAGGAAGTTTTTCAAAATTTTAGCCGAGTTTCCAAGTCTTGAATTTTTGGTTCTTTTGTTTCAAGACAAAAGAACAAGGAATAGTTAAATTTTAAATATTTAAATTTTAAACTTAGTAAAAAGATTTTAGTCTGCTAAATCAGTAAAGCTTTCTTCATTAGAAACTTTAATACTTTTCTCCTGACAAACCGTTGTCATAAAACTTTATTACTTTTACCTGCAAAAATTATTACTATGAGTTACTGTTCAGCCATCGAAAATATGCAGCCCGAAAGCAGAAAGGAACTGCACAAAAATTACCACGACAACCACTACGGCTTCCCGATTCATAATGACAACGAATTGTTTGGAAGATTAATCATGGAAATCAATCAGGCAGGTCTGAGCTGGGAAACGATTTTGAAAAAAGAGGAAGGTTTCAGAAAAGCTTATGACAATTTTAATATCGAAAAAGTTGCGGCTTACACTGAAGAAGACCGTGAAAGATTACTGGCCGATCCAGGGATTATCAGAAATAAACTGAAAGTCAACGCCGCCATCGAAAATGCAAAAACCATCATCGAACTTCAGAAAGAATTCGGATCATTTGAAAAATGGCTGGAACACCATCATCACAAAACCTTACAGGAATGGATGAAACTCTTCAAAAAAACCTTCAAATTCACCGGTGGCGAAATCGTAAATGAATTTCTAATGAGCATTGGCTTTCTGAAAGGAGCTCATGCGGAATGGTGTGAGATTAACGGGAAAATTTTGAAAGAGAAGCCGATGTGGGTTTTAGGCTGAGGATGAGGTTAAGGTTGCGCCGTTGAAATTATTCAATAGGAATGGGCTTCAGCCCATTTATGCGTATTGAGGTAAAATTGGCTTTAGCCAAAACCTAAGTAATTCGTTGAGAAATTAACCATTATTTCATCTGACTTTTCAGCCTTTCAATCAACATCGTAATAATTCTTTTATTAAAAACTTTGCTGTCGGAAATATAGATTTCCAGTTCTTCTGCAGTAAACATTCCGATGGTCATTCCGATGAAAGTATTTTTCAAAACACTGTCTTTCTGTAGGCTTTGCTCGATCATGATGTTCTTTTTTGGCATAGACAAAGTTTCAAAACCTGAATTCTGACGGATTGCATAATTTTTAAACAGGGATAAAAACAAATCATTCTGCAGTTTCAAAATGGGACGCAGGGTTTGGTTTTGAAAAATTTCAATGGGTGTTGTTGCTTCTGAATTGGGTAGATTGAGAGATTCTCTGGGATCTGTTTTGGTATTCATGCTCATGATAATTATTTAGAGTGCCAACTGTAAGAACAATATCTGCATTGTTTTGCATTGGGTGTACGTGCAAGTTTGCCACATTGTGAACATTTATTAAAAAATACAAGCTCGGGCGTTTCTGTTAAAATTCTTTTAACCACATTTCTTTCAAATTCATCGTAGCCTTCTCTCAGAAGATCGAGAGTTTCAGGATCATTATTAATCCACCCTTTTTCTGTCATCATATTCCTCAACGTTATATTGTCTGAGCTTTTAGACATGTACATTTTATGTTTTAATGCCAATTTTTCATTGTCAGTCATTAAGTTACTGAAGTAGGTAATCACATAATGTATTTTCTCTTTGTCCATAATATTTGTGAAGTAATATTTTTTTTGTAGATTTTTCAGGCATTGAAGTTATATTTTTCTAAAATTCTAAAACTTAGAAATATAGTTCATCTCTAAATAAGCTTCAGGTGTTGTTCGTTAATAAGAATTTTTAATTTTTTTACGATATTCAAGAGTTCATGTTCTTGATTTAAATTAATTTCAATTAAGTTGTTAAGACTTTTATTTTTTTTCAGAACTAACTTTTCAGCGTTCAAAGGATAATCCTCTAACCAAATGAAGTTTGAACTAAAATCAATTCCTTCTGTTTTTAATGTGTCCCAATTTGTTGCTTTTACTTTTCTTAAAACATCAACAATATTGATCGGAAAATAATTTTTCAAATAGTTTAAAGCTTGACGTGCATTGCCTTTGCAATGTGTAGTCAACCAATAACAATCGAAGTTTTGCACTGCAAATATTATCAGCTCCTCAACATTTTCTGCTGCCTTTGTTTGTCTAGAAGTTAATAATACGCCATCGATATCTAAGTACAATTTCATTTTTGTTATAGTTAAAATCCGCAATTTAGAAAAATAAGGTTAGTTTAAAGTCTATGAGTTAAACTTAAAAAAAAATATTTCTAAAAACCCTCAAACCCAACTCACCCGACCGTCGGCGTATCCTCCTCTTTAATAATCTTTTTTTCCTTCATCGAAACAATCATTCTTTCGTATTTGTATTTTTCCCAGTCGAAGCGGTTGAGGAAATCGAGAGCTGCCTGAAATCCGCGGTTGAAGAGGTTTTCTTTTTCTTCTTTTTCCATAAAGAAATTCAGCCAGTTGCTTTTGCCGCAATTCACGTTTTGGATGCTGTAGATGTCGTAGAAACTGTATTTGCTGAGGAAGGCTTTGTCGTTAAAACCTTTCATCGTGCTGATGATATTTCCGGCAAAGGATAAGGGAGTTTTTAGAATTTCGTCTGAGGTGTGTTGCTTGTCGGTGAGCATATCAGAATCGCTGGTGAGTTTCACTCCAAAAATCGGAAGCCTCGGGTAGAAAACATCGTTATTATGAAAAAGATCGACGGGAAAATTGGAAAGACTTCCTCCATCGATGAAAATTCCGGTAGGGTAGATGTCTTCATGGGAAATATTGAGCCAGTATTTCCATGCGTATTTTACAGAATCGTCTTTGCTGTTGATGATTTTCTGCATAGGTTCAAAGAAAAACGGAACCGACATCGATGCACGCACAAACTCTGCCGGACTGTTCCTTTTCAGCTCCTCCTCAGACCAATACAGATTGGCCATCGCCGGCAGTTCAACCTTGATTTTTGCGCTGATGTCTGTGGTGATGACAACATATTCAGATTTCAAAAGATAAAACGGATTGGTTTTGTAGTAGTCATTATTTTTGGCACTTTCAAAAAACAGTCTGTAGCGGGTTTCGTCGATGTGATTTTCGGTTTTTGTGTGGTCGGCTTTTATTTTTTCAATGCTCTGAAGGGCTAAATCATAATATTCTGAACTGTTTCCGTGACGGTAGTTCAGGTTTAAACTTCCCTCTTTCTGCGAAAATTTCCTGTTGAGGTCAGCAACGGTTTTGATTCCGAAAGCATTCAGCACATCGGTCATTTTTTCAAGAAAAGCATTTCCGGGATTGAGTCCGCTGTTGTTTCTCTTAAAATCACGATAGAGTTTTCGGAGATACAGAAAAGCGATGATTAAAGGAATAATCGGAATTAAAAAAAGAAGTTTAGTGTAGAGAATACTTCCGGTAGGAACGGCAAAGGGGGCAATGACAAGTGCCAGCATCAGAATTCCAGCTAAAATAAAATTGGTCTGCAGAAAATGTTTGTTGTTCAGAATCAAGTGAATGGTTGTTTTCACATAATCCTTACCATCCATAAAATCAGCAAAATTCCAGTTAAAGAGAATGTCTTTAATGACGTCACTTTTTGCATCTTCCTTGGTTTTGCAGGCAGCAATCAACATGGTATTGATGGCTCCCGCACTCGTTCCTGCCACTTTCAGAAAACGGATTCCGAAGATTTCAAGTCCGTAAAGATAACCTACCAGAGCGCTTCCCCAGACGCCGCCACCTTCCTGCACAAATTCTACATATTGATTTCCGTTGGCATCCAGAAGATCTGAAAACTCTTTTTTGGAAATAAGCTCATGCAAAGCACTGAGTTTTTCTTTTGATTCTTGAGAAAGGGTTTCATCGTCAAGAATTTTTTGAAGGATTTCGGGATTCATGATGTTGGTTTTTCTTATTCAATCTTTATCAAAAGTTGTACTTGACCAGATCAAATGTGCGATGAAAGTATTGTTTAAATCGTTGGAACTAAGATAGAGATTTTGTAAAGATAATCCTGAATTTTGCGATTGAAATTGAAAACTGAGTCGTTCAAATATTCACTATCAAAAACGGTTTAAGCAAAATTTCAGACCGAAATCACCTTTAATATAAAAAATCCCAAAAGTAAAACTCTCGGGAAGTGAATTTGGTTAGTAATAAAGTGTTTTTTTAATTTTAATTAATCACCCACTGAAAATCAATATCAAGCAATCCGTGAATGATGTTATCGGTTTGTTTATCAGGGAATTGTTGCCACCTTCCTTGGTTGAAATTGGTTGAAAGTAAGGTAATATTATCGTCACTTATCGGAAGTTTTCTGAAATTAAGTTCATGGTAAAAATATTGAGTAGAATTCATAGAAATCGTGTAAGTTCTTCCCTGATCGACCTTGAAACTGATGAGATTTTTGAGATATGTTTTGTCATCATTATGATTGAATTCATAGGTTGCCAGAAGCGTTCTGTTCGTCGTGTCCCAAATTGAAATTCTCTTTTTGCCCAGTTCCGGATTTTTGATGTTGATGGCTTTGATGGTTCCGTTTTTGTGCGCAACGAAAGTAATTCCCAGTTCCCAAGGTCCGGTTTCGGCATATTTTAAAAGGTGGCCTTTCCCATACAACGAAGTTTCAAAATAATTTTCTACACCGCTGTACGATACGCCGGAATTGATGACGGTACATTGCTGAAAGATGAAAAAACAAAACAGAGTTGTAATAGTTTTGAGGTAAGATTTCATGATCTGAGTTTTTAAGGAAATATAAAATCTCTGGCATTCATTTCTAAAAAACACCAGAGTTTCGAGCTATTTTTTTACCGTTACATAAAAAATACAGACATCACATTCTTCTTTTGCACAGGTGGGTGTAAGGATGAGTTTGTAGTCTCCCGCCGAAGGAAAATTAATTATTCCTGATAAATTTACATTGGGAAAACTTTGTGATTCTCCTGTTGTGGTATTTACGATTTGCCCTTTCAATGCGACATTGCAGTTGCCTTCGCATTTGTAACCGCCTTCTAAACCAAATTGTTGCTTCAATCCGATCTGAAAACTTTCTCCACAGTTGGTTGGTTTTGCAGCACCGTCGATGTACGCTGTAAATTTGTTCCATCCGTCTTTTCCTCTGCATTTACAAACGGTTGGTTTGTCGCATTTTACGGTAAAATAAAACTTGGCAGCAGCGCAGACTTTTCCGCCACACCACGGAGTGATTTCCAGCACATAACTTCCTGCGTTTTCAAATTCATATTTCCACGGAAAAGTAAAATCATCGTAAGATTTGATGATGCTTCCGCTAGCGTCGTTTTTTTTGATGGTGGCTTTTAGTTTTACATCGCAAACTGTTTTATAGCTGCATTTGTAGCCACCGTTTAAGAGAATCGGTGTGTTGCATTTCACATCAAACTGGTGCATACTTCTTACCGTTTGGGTTTCACCATTATAGGTATATTGAAAAGGGTTGAATCCATGAGGATTGCATTTGCAGTTCTGAGCATTAATCATCGTTGCAGATAGCAACAGCATGATGATTGCTGTGATTAAATTTTTCATGATATAGTTTTTGTCTTAATTAATTTGCTGGATTGATGTTTACAAAATAGGTTCAGAAGTCGTAAAACGGACAAACTTAGTAAATGAAGTCGGACATTGGGATTTGATTCCGTAGTTTAATGAATATGTTATTCTGTTATTTCCACCTAAGGTCATTGGTCTGAAAGAATCGGGTAAGTGCAATTGGGTAATCACAAAAATTCTTTGTCCCATATTATCTACAGGAGAAGTTAGACGGTTAAGAGGAATCGTGACTTGAATGTCATCACTTCTGTAAATGGTAATGCTTCCTTTAAATTCTGGTTTGCATTTGTTTCTTCCCTTATGATGAAAGTCGAAACGAAGATACAGGTGAGAAGTAGATGCCCTTTCAGGATCTTTGTAATAGAAGTAGGGATAAATTTCCAGATCATTGCAAATGCAGGATATTTGTGTGTCAGCTTGGGGCAATCTTGGTTTTTTTTGAGAAAATAAATTGCTAAAGCTTAGAAAAGCAAGCAGTAATAGAATAGTTTTTGTTTTCATGGCTGTTTTTTTGGTTATTATAGTTTTAGTTTTTATTTCCTTTTGATCATTTCTTTCAGCTGTTCTCCCATTTGTTTTGCGCCATCTTCCAACGGGTTTTTTTGAATTTGCCCTTTCTTGATATTGCAACTGGTATCAATTTCTTTCATTTTTTTTAGATACAGTTTATTCTTCTCATTCGCTGCAAAGGCATAATTGGTTCCGTTACGAGAATCGATGTTTTCCATTGCGTTTTTTAGTTCCTTTAATTGGTTTGATGCTGCTTGTAAACACGCGATTTTTACCTGTTTACTGCTTGAACTTGATTCAGAATTTTCGAGTTCGCAAATCTTTTTTTCGGTTTCTAAATGATGTGTAATGACATGATTTTTTGAATCCTGAGCAAGGCTTCCCAATCGTAAACCTTCTCGGTTATGCACATTTCCACCGTTTTTTATGTAATCGTTGTAAGCTCGTTCTTTATTCAGCATTTGTCTTTTGTGTGCTAAAAGAGCATTCGCTGAAGCGCAAATTTCGGTAGTTGCAGAATTGGCATAATAATCTAAAGCTTCTTCTTTTTTATCTAATAATTCTTCGGTTGTTTGCGTTTCTGTACTTTTTTCATCATCAAAACGACTTCCATCAAAACACTCGGTTACATCAGTTATTTTAGTAATAGAAACCGATGTTTCGGGGCTTTGTATTGATAAACAGATCAATGTGTTACCGTGTTCATCAGCATAATATCCAGTTCCGAAAGCACCTACATAATCTTTTAGCGGAATTCTCTGGGCATGATACGAGCTGAATAAATATTTCACGCTAGAATCTCTTATTCCTTCGATAACGTATCCTAAAGTAGGCAGGTTTTCGTTAGTAAATGGTTCTCTTTCAGGTTCTTGTAGCGTTGCGGGGTTTTTTAATACAAAATTGGTATATCCACCATACGGAATATTTTCCATCGGCATTTGTGCTAAAAAAGTTTTTCTTCCCCGATTATCTACCCGAAATGTAAAAGATTCTCCAATTTTACTTGTAATAATCATAGAAAAACCAGGTTGCGGATTATTCATTCCGGCACAACTTCGGGCTACGTCATCTGAAAAAAACGCCACATAACCGTCTCTCGTGTTGATATAATAACATCCGATGGAGGATTTTCCATTTTGAATTGCAAAATATTCTACTTTTTTGTTGAAACAAATCTTGTTGGTATGCACAATTTTTCGAGGTGCATGATTTCTGAAAACCGATTTCGGACCAATAAGATCATCGTAATATAAACAAGAACTTGGTGCTTTTTTGCAGAGCGAATCTAGTTTTGCCTTATCTTTTCGTCTTTGTTCCTCAGTGTAAGTTCCCTGTGCAAAGGAGATTTGGAAAAAAATAAAAGTGACGAAAATGGAAATGATGGTTTTCATTATTTTAGTTTTTTACGATTTTTTCTTGATGGTAAAGTACAACCAAACTCTGTGGCTGTCATCGGAATTGCCGCCATTAATAATCATGCTTCCTGTTCTCTCATCTATAATATATCTTCCATCGGTAGTAATCATCGTACTTTCATTTTTTACAGGTATATCTTCAAGATAAAAAAAAGAATTTCTCCCCATTTTTACTCGCAATCGGTCATAAGTGGCAAAATCATTATCTTTATGTGCCGTTTGAATTTCAATTGTCACAACAGCAACAATCCTTCTGTTTTTCACCTTCTGTTCAGGAACTCTTACATTTACTTTTTTGATAAAATTATCTTCATTTACACCCATTCTGTCTTGATAATAACTATTGGAACGATGTGCAACACCATTTAAAGGATTACTGTAAAATAAATACGTTTGATCAAAATCTGCTTTTATGGGTTTTAAACTCCAATCTAATTGCCCGCTGCTATCTACTTCTCGAAATTCTACCTTCACCTCTCCCCATGTCTGTCTGCAATCGTTGTTATCAATTGTATTTCTCAAGGCTTCTGCTATTGCGATGGAATTTAAAGTAATTTCATACGAGACCATTTTATCTGCAACTGCATCAGATTTTGTTATTTTTTTGATGTCGATGTCCTTCACTTTTTTTGTAATAATTTGTGAAAAACAAATCATTTGTAAGGAGAATAACGCAATGAGTGTAAATATTTTTTTCATGATTTTTTGATTAGTTCGTTCAACCTTGTTAAAATTCAAAACCTTGACAAGGTTATTAAATTTAGTTAACCACCACAAATTCCACTCTGCGGTTTTGTTTTTTGTCTTCTGCCGAAGCATTATCGTTTAATGGTTCAGATTCGCCTTTTCCGAAAATTTCTAATCGGGAACTGGAGATTTTGTATTTAGTTTGAAAATATTGCGCAACGGCTTTTGCCCGGTTTTCGGAGAGTTTTTGGTTCGCATCTTCATTTCCGTCGTTGTCGGTGTGTCCCGTAATGCTCACATTTACGGAAGGGTTTTCTGCGAGCACTTTCCCTAATTCATCTAAAATTTTGAAACTTACAGGTTTTATCGTGGCTTTATTTACATCAAACAAAATTTCGTTGGTGGTGAAATTTCCGGTTTCCAGGAGTTGGTGTCGTTTGTCTTCGCCGGCTTCGGCTAATCTTAGATTGGAGATCAACAGTTTGTCGGTCGAGTTTTTGTACGTTCCGATGAAGAAAATAATTTGGTTGTAATTGGCATCTCCAAAAGCGGAAGGCAAATCCCAAGCTTTTTTGCCGTCAATGTACATTCTGAAACGGTTTTTTTGTCGCCAAACTTGTACTCGAACAGTGTTGTTGTTTCTATTAAAATCTGAAATATCGACTTTATTTTTCAGGATTTCTTTTTTCTCGTAAATCACAAAAACCTCGCTTCTTCCCTGTGCAGAGAGTGAGTTTGAAGGATGTACATTGTAGATTACTGCTTCTTTTCGTCTTAAAGTCGTGTTCCAAATGTTATCAATTTTAGTCACTTTTTCGGTAAAAACAACATTGAGCGGAGTTGAATAAAAGTTGAAATTATTGGTTGTAGTTACATCAAATTCGAAGGTGAAATTTTCGGGTAATTTGGTGATTTTATTTGGGGTAAAACTTCCTTTATCAGACAGTTGCAGCCATTTTTGTCCGTTGATGTTCTGAATTTCTCCGCTGCTGTTGGTGTACCAATTTACTGGAAAATCGCTTTCTGCATCTTGGCTGAATTTTTCTTCGAAAATAACTTTGCTTCCAGGTACGAAATCAGAATTTTTGTCAGCGCTTTTCGAACCTGAAGAATTTTGTGAAGACGAACCGTTTTTGGCGTTTGCTTTTTTGTTGTTCAAAATCACATCCATTCCGTCATTGGTGGTTTTGTTGGCTTTTTGTTCTACTTTTCTTTCGATGGCTCTTTCTGCAGATTTCTGTGCTTTTTTGCCAAGTTTCTCGATGAATTGAGCGTTCGAGAATGAAAAAATAAGAATTGAAACAGTGGTAAGTATGGTTTTCATTTTTGTGAATTTTAATAATATTTTTTACTTTTTATTTTTTTTTGTCATCAGAGGGTGGCGTTACAATCACGCTGTTTCTTGCAGGTAGCGGTGAATCTTTGTTTACGATCACTTTTTGAGGAACTATGTCGTTCGAGGCTGTTGTAAAAACCCATTTTTTAGCATCCATGTTTTCTTCTGCTCCTTCAAAATAAAGGCGGTCGTTAGATTTTTTTGTTAAGTAAGAATCGTAGTCGCCTGGTTTTATGTAGTAAGATCCATTACCCGCAGAGACTATTTTAAAGCTTTGCAAATGCTGCTTATCGCTTGATAACAAATGTTCCATGTCGATGTAAGTATTCAATGTTTTTTCCTCACCAATTTGTATGTAGGTGAGATAGCGATTGCTTTTTGGCGCAAACAGCATGAGGTAGCCTGTTTTTCCACGCACAATTTTCAGAATCCAGATCTGTTCTAAGCAGGGGTTTTGACAAGGTGATTTTAAATCTGCGTTATCAGAAGGTTGATTGTTTATATTTTTGTTTTCTGAGAAAAGCTTGATGGTGTAGGTTCCCGGTCTTATCGATTGAGCACTTAATAATGAAATTGAGGCAAGGATAAAAAAAGTAATCAGTGTTTTCATTTTTTAGATATTTGTAAGAATTAAAACTTGTCGGTACAGCTGTATTTTGTTGGGCAAAAAGCCTAAGTGATTTATTATTACTGAAAAAAACAATTCTGTGTTTATTTTTTGTAAGTGTTTTTAGTTCTGCACATTACAATAACCTTTAAAACAGCCTTTTTTTAGCGAAAATTATACATGATATTTCCACTATTGTCTACATAAAATTGAGTGAAATAGACGTTTTCGCTGGTAATTCCCAGAAGTGAACGATTGGCTATAATTCCTGTCATGAGTTGATCCGAAATTTTATCAATTGTTTCGGGAGTATTGAGGTATTCTGTGATTTTGCCAGAAAATAATTCGAGAAGCGGACCGTTTAAAGCTCTCGTTAAAGGCTCCAAAGGTGTAAGTAAAAAATTGATACCATCGTGTCCTGCACTTGCATATATTTTGGCGGAAGCGTTTCGGTATTTTATTTTTCCGTCCACGGTGTAAGGTTCCAGCTCTATGTTCATGCGCAAATCGTCTACGTGAAATTGTGGATTTCCAATTCCTCCGCAAGCCAGATTTCTGACACAGTTGATGCTTATTTCTACATCTTCTTTTTCAAAACTTACAAAAAAATGTATTTTGCCGTCTTTGGCGGTTACTTCTGCTTTATTTGTATTGATATTTTTAAAGTAAACAGTTAGTGGCTCGTAACGAAGAGGCTCGAGTTCAAATATGGTTTCCGCTCCCGTTCTGCCGATCCGCAACTTTACATCATTTCTTTTGTAGAACTGAAAATTTCCGGATGCGTCTGTTCCTGCGGGATCAAAGTTGTTGATTTTGAGATACGATTGTCGCAGTGTAGCGTTGATAAGTGTTGTCCAGAGTCTGTTATCTATTTTTTTTAAATAATTGATCGTGGGTTGTTTAAAGACTTTTTTTCCAACACTAGGATTCAGAATTTGTGCAGGCGATGTCTGGCTTATCAGTAAACCAAAAATCATAATGATTAGTTTTTTCATGGTGGTTTTGTTTTATAGGTAAAGTTCACCACAAAAAAAGAGATAAAAAATAGTAGATATCTGTCATTTTTTCAGAACAGAATCACATGGAAGAAAGATTTCTAAAAAATATTATTTCTGAATGCAAACGAGATGAGTTCTGCAGAAGTTTTGGTGTTTGTTTTAATTCTTAAATTTCTCTTGTGATTTTCTACAGTATGATAAGAAATTGAGAGTTTTTCAGCAATTTCCGGCGAGTTGAGACCTTTAGAAGTGAGAAGCAAAATTTCATGTTCTCTTTTAGAGATTTTCGGAATTTTAAGGGGAGTCAGAGTTTGGTCTGTCATTACTTTGAAGTACTGGTTCTCGATGTTATTACCATCAAAAAAAGTAATCATAGCCTGGTTTTCTAGATGAAGATGAGAAATGTCTGTCAACATAATCCAGCTGCTTTCTACAATACCATTTCCATCAAAATAGTATCCCGGAAACTGAATGAGCCGCCACTGATATTCTTTGTTGGCATCAAGCATTCTTCCGTAGATGTTTACTCTGCAGTTTTTTTGTTTTTCATGAGGAAGTTTCTCGGCTAATTCTAATGCAAAAATAAAGGCAGAAAGTACATGGTTTTTGTCATCGGGATGAAAAAGGTTGGCAAAGAAGTAGGCGTCACCATTCGTCCATTCTTTCTCAGAAAATGGAGTTAATTGATGAATGTTTTCACTTACTGCAATTATTTTGCTGTCTTTCCGGCTTCCGATAAACCAGAAGTAATGACCAATTGCAAGATCTGCAACCTTTTCAATATTTGGAAAAAAATAAGAAAAAAAATCTTGTTCTGAAAAAACTTTATTTTTTTTTGAATTGATTACCTTATTAAATTTTTCTGCGGAAATAGGATTTACTTTTTTCATCAAATACGTGTTTTTTTATTTTTTACCATTGCTACACCTCGCTTAAATAAACGTGCTAATCACGACCGTTGGCATCCAAAAGATCTGAAAATTCTTTTTCAGAGATAATATCGTGCAGTGCTTTGAGTTTTTCTCGGGATTCCGTTGAAAGCGTGGCATCATCAAGGATTGTGTTTAAAATTTCGGGTTTCATGATTTGGTGTGGTATTTAATAGTACTTTTAAGAAATTATGGTATTAATTATAATTTTTTTGGGTAATAATTAATTTTCAATCGGCCTATTTTATTCTTAAACTCTTTTCTGGTTAAAGTGCTGTCTGTCAAATCTTTTGGGTGATTTAGAGAATCAAGATTAATCAAATAATATTGGCTACCATCATTTTCAGATGCCCTCTCTAAAATTAAAATATTATTCTGTAAATCATAACTTGTAATATCTGGACCAACAACACCTAGCCAGTTATCATGGTCATTAAAATTTAATGAATAACCCTCATCATTCCATCTGCTAATTTCTAATTTATCATTGATAGTTATTTTTTTACCACAGGAAATCAATGAGAAAAATAATATAATCAGGACAAATTTGATTCTTAAATTTTTTGGATTCCTCATATTATAATGTTTGAAGATTTCTATAATGTAGTTTAATCTAACAACAATAGTTGATTACCACTGCTTCCTCCTCGCATAAATAAAAGTGCATATCACAATTAATCCCATTAATCCTAAAGTATAAAAATATCCATATTTAGTATGAAGTTCCGGCATATTGTCGAAGTTCATTCCATAGAGACCTGCAATGAAGGTAATCGGTAAAAAATAAACCGAGTAAATTGCCAAAACTTTCATTACCTGATTCGCTTTCTGGTCTGAGAGTGCGAGAAACATCGAAATTAAGTTGGTAATCTGTGCATTCAGATGGTCAAAATCAGCAACTACATCCTTGTGCTTGTCTTTTAAGTCAGCAATTTCAGAATCCTGAAGTTCCAGGAGTTTAAATTTATCAATCGCATCTGTAGAAACCGTTAATACCCGTGAGTTCAGGCCGGATTTTCTTTTCAGGCGGTACAGTCTCCGGATTTGATTGGTGTGATTGGTGTTTTTCAGAAAAATTTCATTCTCAATCTGATCCATTGTTTCCAGCAGACTGATAGATTCATCATCGAAGGTTTTCATGATCAGCAGAGCAAGCGTAAGTGCAATCTTTCCCGGAGTGCACGGTTCGTTATGCAGTGTAAGTTCTTTTTTGGTTTGGGTAATACTCTTATTTTTCATCCGGTGAACGGTAATAATGGTATTATTGAAAATAAATATCCCAATTTTTGTGCTGATATCGCTGATGGTATTCAGGTTTTTACGTTCCTGCTCGGTGCTTTCGCGGAGAAGATAAAATTTTATACTGCCGTCCTGCTCGTATTTTGGGAGGTGATTAGGATCCATCGTGTCTTCCAGAAGAAGATTATTGATTTCGTATCTCTCGTGGAGAAACTTTAAATCATCTTCTGTAGGCGCTTCCACGTCTATCCACTCATGATGTTGATCTCGGTAAAGGGTTTCTATTGGCATACTATAAAAGTAATCATATTTGAAAAACAAAGATATATGGAAATGAATATTTACTGATATAATAAGGATAATTTTAAATCGAAAAAAACTGAACCAATAAGATATATTAATTTGTTAAGTTCGGTTAGGGAATTATCTGTAGATATTCATTCAGCAAATACGTTATATTTAATATCTGTTTGTCATTCCGGAGTAATCTAAGCTTCATCAATTTAATTGAGTTTAAAAATCAAACATATAAAATATTCATCTACCAAACTTCAATGTTAAATCTGTCCCTTACCTAAACCTTAACCTCAACCTAATATATATCAAATAAATTTTATCTTTACCAAAATAAAAACAATATGATTAAAAGTACCATAAAAGGCATTGGTTTTCATGTTCCGGACAATGTTGTCACGAATGATGACCTCTCAAAACTGATGACCACCAATGACGAGTGGATTACCGAACGTACCGGAATTAAAGAAAGAAGACACCGCGAAAACCGCAATGATGCACAGGAAACTACAGCGTATTTAGGTTTTAAAGCTTCTGAAAAAGCATTGGAAAAAGCAGGATTAACGGCAAAAGATATCGACTACATTGTTTTCGCAACACTTTCTCCGGATTATTATTTTCCGGGATGCGGCGTTTTGCTTCAGGATATGCTGGGTTGCGACACGATCGGAGCATTGGATGTGAGAAATCAGTGTTCGGGTTTTGTGTATGCGATGAGTGTTGCAAATGCTTTTATTAAATCTGGAACTTATAAAAATATATTGGTGGTCGGAGCGGAAGTTCATTCTTTCGGACTTGATTTTTCTGATGAAGGCAGGGGAGTTTCTGTTATTTTCGGAGATGGGGCAGGAGCAATCGTGCTTTCAGCAACGGAAGATGAAAATGCCGGTGATATTTTAGCAATGAATATGCATTCTGAAGGGAAATATGCCGACGAGCTGTGCACGCAGTTCCCGGGATCAAAATATGGGTGGAGCGACAGAATGAGAAAAGAGCCTGAAAATGTTACGAACAAGGAAGTATATCCAATTATGAACGGAAATTTCGTTTTTAAACACGCCGTGACCAGATTCCCTGAAACCATGCAGGAAGCTTTGGATAAAGCAGGGAAGACGATTGAAGACTTAGATATGTTTATTCCGCATCAGGCGAATTTAAGGATTGCCCAGTTTGTTCAGCAGAAATTTGGTTTACCGGACGAAAAAATCCACAACAACATCCAGAAATACGGAAATACCACAGCTGCATCTATTCCCATTGCGTTAAGTGAAGCGATAGAAATGGGGAAAATTAAAAGAGGAGATTTGGTTCTTCTTTCAGCCTTCGGTAGCGGATTTACCTGGGGAAGTATTTTATTTGAATATTAAACAAACACCCAGCATCCAGCATCCATCATCCAACAACCCACATCCAACATCCAACATCCATCACCAACAAAAATGAAAAAAGTAACAGGCATCGGCGGAATATTTTTTAAAGCAAAAGACACCAACGCGGTCAACGAATGGTACAAGAAAAACCTCGGATTAGACACCACTCCATACGGCGTTAGCTTTGAGTGGAAAGACAAGGGAACCGGCAACACAGGAACTACGCAATGGACACCATTTGCAGACGATACAGAATATTTCGAGCCATCCCAAAAGGAATTTATGATCAATTACCGAGTAGAAAATCTTGAATTATTGGTGGGAGAACTCAAAAAAGAAAATGTGAAAATTTTAGATGAAATTCAGACTTATGATTATGGAAAATTCGTCCATATTTTAGATCTTGAAAACAATAAAATCCAGCTCTGGGAACCAGTCGATTAAAATTATGTGTTTCATATCACTACAGTCTCTTCGGTTTTCTGGAGAGATTTTTTTTTTGAATTTTCAGATTTTTCAGAATACAACAAAGATTTATTGAGATTTATTTTTTACAATAAAAAGTAAAAATGCTATTTCTTTAAATTTAATGTCTCATTTTGAGGTAATATATTTTAATTTTCTTAAATTTGTTACCAATTCAAACTAAAAGATTTATGATTAAAAAAGCTGCTCTCTTTAGTTTTTCAATATTACTTTCCGCTTCTGCATTTTCGCAGAACAAAACGATACCGGTTTATCTGGATGAATCAAAACCTGTTGAGCAAAGAGTAAAAGACGTACTTTCAAGAATGACACTTGAAGAGAAAGTGGCTATGCTTCACGCGCAGTCAAAGTTCAGTTCTCCAGGCGTTCCCCGTTTGGGAATTCCGGAATTTTGGACAACCGACGGACCGCATGGTGTAAGACCCGAAGTTCTTTGGGACGAATGGGATCAGGCTGGCTGGACGAACGATTCAATTATCGCTTATCCGGCTCTCACAGCACTTTCCGCAACATGGAACAGAAATATGTCATGGAATTACGGTAAAGCTTTGGGAGAAGAAGCCCGATACAGAAAAAAAGACATTCTTTTGGGACCTGGTGTCAACATTTACAGAACACCACTCAATGGAAGAAATTTTGAATACATGGGTGAAGATCCGTATCTCACTTCTAAAATGGTGGTTCCTTATATAAAAGGTGTACAATCCAACGGCGTTGCTACTTCTGTGAAACATTTTGTGCTCAACAATCAGGAAATGTTCCGCCATACCAGCAACGTAATTGTGGATGACAGAGCGTTATACGAAATTTATCTTCCTGCGTTTAAAGCGGCGGTTACGGAAGGCGATTCATGGACGATCATGGGAGCTTACGATATGTACAAAAATCAGTACGCCAGCCAGAATCAATATCTTTTAAATGACATTCTGAAAAAGGAATGGAATTACAAAGGGGTAGTAGTTTCAGACTGGGGAGCGGTCAACAGTACCGAACAGGCCATCAAAAACGGACTTGATCTGGAATTTGGAAGCTGGACAAATGGTCTTTCTGCCGGAACTTCCAACGCTTACGACAATTATTATCTGGCGCATCCTTATTTAAAAATGATTAAGGAAGGAAAAATCGGAACCACCGAACTGGATGATAAAGTCACCAGAATTTTAAATTTAGCATATAAAACGACTTTAAATAAAAATAAACCTTTCGGAAATGTAGCATCCGCAGAGCACAGAGCAACAGCTAAGGAAATCGGGGAGGAGGGAATTGTTTTGCTTAAAAATGACAAAAATGTTCTTCCAATTAATATGAATATTGCTAAAAAAATTGCAGTAATTGGTGAAAACGCCATCAAGGTAATGACCGTTGGCGGTGGATCGTCTTCATTAAAGGTAAAATACGAAACTTCACCTTTGGATGGAATCAAAAACAGATTCGGTAAATATGCTGATGTACAGTTTGCAAGAGGCTACGTCGGCGATGTTGGCGGAGAATACAATGGTGTGAAATCCGGACAGGATCTGAAAGATAACCGTTCTGCAGATGAAATATTAAAAGAAGCAGTGGATCTTGCAAAAAATTCAGATTACGTCATTTTTGTTGGAGGTTTAAACAAAGCCGATTTTCAGGACAGCGAAGGAAACGACAGAAAAAGCTACGGATTGCCGTATAACCAGGACAATGTGATTTCAGCCTTGGCAAAAGCCAATAAAAATCTGGCTGTAGTTTTGGTTTCCGGAAATGCCGTTGCAATGCCATGGGTAAAAGAAGTTCCCACTATCGTTCAGGCTTGGTATCTGGGTTCCGAAGCAGGAAATTCAATATCTTCAATTCTGGCAGGAGATGCTAATCCATCCGGGAAATTACCGTTCACTTTCCCTGTAAAACTGGAAGATAATTCAGCCCACAAACTGGGAGAATATCCTGGAAACAAGGAAGAACTGGCTGCAGGAAAAGGAAAAGATCAGAAAAATCCAATCAACATCACCTACAACGAAGGAATTTTGGTGGGCTACAGATGGCATGATACCAAAAAGATTAAACCGTTATTCAGTTTTGGCCATGGTTTAAGTTATACCACATTCCAATTTGGTAAAGCAGTTTCAGATAAAACGACTATTTCGCAGAATGACAAAATCAGTTTTACTGTAAAAGTTAAAAATACCGGTAATAAAGCAGGAGCAGAAGTGGTTCAGCTTTATATCTCAGACAAAAAATCATCCGTTTTAAGACCTGAAAAAGAACTGAAAGGTTTTGAAAAAGTATTTTTAAATCCTGGCGAAGAAAAAGAAGTGACTTTAACAATAAATAAAGAAGCTTTAAGTTTCTTTGATGCTCAAAAACACGCATGGGTCGCCGAGCCGGGAGATTTCGAAGCCCAAATCGGAAACTCTTCAGACAATATTCTCACAAAAGTAAAATTTACTTTAAAATAAAATTTTTTCAATTGATTATTTTTAAAAGTTCTGTGATTCGTTTCGCAGAACTTTTTTGTTTTAAAACACAACTTTGTCAAAGTTTTTATCAGAGCGCAGATCAACTTTGACAAAGTTTTACAATAAAAAATTCTTCAATCGATTATTTTTAAAAGTTCTGTAATTCGTTTTCCTCAACTTTTTTTTTAAACCGACCTAGGATGCGGAAGCGTTAAGAAAATATTTGAAAATTTCGTTAAGAAAAATCTACTGTTTGAGGGCGGGCAATATTGGGGTTAAATGCCTGTTTCCCCTAACCGCCCGAGTTTAGATTTTTTAGAAATTTTAAAAGATTTTTAGCCGCAGTACCAGTCTTGATTTTTTGTAACTTTTGCATCAAGGCAAAAGTTAAAGAATACCTAAACAATTTTAAATCTCAATTAAAATTCCTTATTTTTGCCATAGAAATCTAAAACTTAAAAAGTAAATGGACATTATTTTTGACCTTATCGAAAAAGAAAGACAGAGACAGACCCACGGTATTGAGCTGATCGCATCAGAAAACTTCGTTTCTGAAAACGTGATGAAGGCAATGGGAAGTGTTTTGACAAACAAATATGCAGAAGGCTATCCCGGAAAAAGATATTACGGAGGTTGCGAAGTCGTAGATGAGGTTGAAACTTTGGCAATCAACAGAGCTAAAGAACTTTTCGGAGTAGATTACGTCAATGTTCAGCCACACTCAGGTTCTCAGGCGAATGCAGCAATTTATTTAGCTGTTCTGAAACCGGGCGACAAAATCATGGGAATGGATCTTTCAATGGGAGGTCACCTTACCCACGGTTCTGCGGTAAATTTCTCAGGAATCCAGTACGATGTTGTGTCTTACGGCGTTCAGAAAGAGACAGGTTTGATTGATTATGATCAAATGAGAGAAGTGGCTTTGAGAGAAAAACCAAAAATGCTGATCGCAGGTTTCTCGGCTTATTCAAGAGATTTGGATTATGCAAAATTCAGAGAAGTGGCAAACGAAATCGGAGCTACACTTTGGGCAGATATCGCTCACCCGGCAGGTTTGGTGGCAAAAGGACTTTTAAATAATCCGTTCGAACATTGCCATGTGGTAACTACAACTACGCACAAAACATTGAGAGGTCCAAGAGGAGGAATGATCATGATGGGCAAGGATTTCGAAAATACATACGGTCACAAAACACCAAAAGGTGAAATCAAAATGATGAGCCAGGTTCTTGACGGAGCAGTTTTCCCGGGAATTCAGGGAGGTCCGCTTGAACACGTAATCGCAGGAAAAGCTGTTGCATTCGCAGAAGCGATCGACACTCAGTTTGAGACTTATGCAAAACAGGTTCAGTCCAACGCAAGAGCATTATCAAAATCGATGATCGACAGAGGTTTCGAAATCGTAAGTGGCGGAACAGACAACCATTTGATGTTGGTAGACCTTAGAAATAAAGGCGTAAACGGAAAAGAAACTGAAAAAGCTTTGGTTTTGGCAGATATTACTTGTAATAAAAACATGGTGCCGTTTGACGACAAATCACCTTTCACAACTTCAGGAATCAGATTCGGAACTGCTGCTATCACTACAAGGGGTTTAAAAGAAGACGATATGGACACAATTGCTGGACTGGTTTCTGACGTAGTTGATAACATCAAAAATGAAGAAGTAATTGCTTCCGTAAAGAAAAAAGTAAACGAATTAATGGAAGGCAAAGCACTTTTCAATTATTAGAAGGCTTCCGGCTGATGGCATCTTGCTTTTGGCTTATGTATAATATAAAAGGTGCAGATTTATTTTGCACCTTTTTATATAGACAGTAATTTTGCTTCCAACTTCCAACTTCCATCATCAAACACCCAACACCCATCACCAATCCTTGAGCAAATCCTACACCTTTCAGGAAATCAAACAAAAACTGGTCAACTACTGCGTTTATCAAGACCGCTGTCATGCTGAAGTGGAGCAGAAGATGAGAGATTTTCTGTTGATTGATGAGGCAAAAGAAGAAATCTTTCTTTATCTATTAAAAGAAAACTATCTCAACGAAGAACGTTTTACCCGAAGTTACATCCGCGGGAAATTTTACATCAAACATTGGGGAAAAACCAAAATCAAAATCCATCTGAAACACAAAGGCATCACAGAAAAACTCATCAGCAAATGCTTTGACGAAATACAAGATGAAGACTACCAGAAAACAATCACAAAAATTTATCAGGACTATTCATCCAGGCAGCATGGTTTAAAAGAATACCAAAAAAAATCCAAAACCATCAAATATCTCATCAGCCGCGGCTTCGAATACGACAAAATTCAATTCGCCATAGAAGATTTAGAATCCGAAGTTTAGATCGCGTCAAAATCGGTCTTGCTGATGCGAAATCATACATTACCCATCACTTATTACCCATTGCCCATATTTTCAGGAGCCGGGAACCCGCTGTCCACTATATCTTTTGCTCTTCGTTTCTCATCACAAAAGGATGCCGTTCGCATCGGGGCTAGTAACTGGGGTAGCTTTTTAAGAACTGTTTTATTTTGATAAGTAATAAGCAATAAGCAATAAGTAATAAGTAATAACGTAATTTCAGGAGTTTTATTTATAGAACGTCTTTACAAATCCAATCACGAATCCACAACTTAGAACCAGGATTTTAGGCGTCCATTTTCCAATACTTA
>NZ_LMQM01000003.1 GCF_001424145.1 Chryseobacterium sp. Leaf404
CTCATTCAGCGACTGGAAATTTGTGAGAGAATGTTTTCTAATCCCGTAAGATTTAAAACATAAGACGAAAGACTGATCCCGTAAGATCAGCAATTAAAAAAGTATTAACTCAAAAAATAATAAAAAATGAAATTTTGACCGCATTTCTACAAAAAAAACAATTATTAAATATCCTTAAATCAAAATAATCTGTAAGGATGCAACCAGAAAATTCAAAAACAACAATCAATAAATTACAACTTAAAATTAAAAATTACCATGAGAAAATTACTACAGGTCTTTGGAGTACTTATGTTATTAATCAGCAGCTTTACCTACGCTCAATACAGTCCTGGTGGATGCATTCCAACTCCTCCACCTTTGGACAGGCTGATTTTGAATCCTATCGGAGATCAGGGTTTTCCGGTTGATAAAGCCACTAACTTATCTAATTTCTTAGTTTCTATGAACAGAACGATTGATAATGGTCAGACTTCGGGAGATTTAACACAGTATGAAAAGGACTACATTAATAATGCAAATTATATCTGGGCAAAAGGTGTAATTGCATCGACTAATGCAAATGTCAATGATGTGGTTAACCAAGTAAACAGAAAATTAGCTCAATCAAGAAGCATTGAGGATAAGGCATTTTGTGTTTTGTTTTTATATGAAATTCAAATGCTTCAGTCGAAAGGGATGGTAGATAAATCTTCTACTATTGCAAAAAGACCGTGTACACCAAAAGAGAAGTTAGAGTTACTTGCTACTGGAGCTGCTCTTGGATCATTGGCAGAGCCGGGATTGGGAACTGCTTTAGGAGCTTTGGTAGGAGCTGCAATTGGGGCCTTTGGAGGATGCTAATATGAAAAAAGAACAAATTTCAATAATTGCATTCATAGCAGTTTTAGTGATTGGGCTCATTAGATTCAGCAATTCGTCTATATACGAAGCACTATCTACCGATCAAGCGGATACTATACAGGAATATGTTAAGAAATCAATTTCTTGGGGAATATTTTTTGGAGCCAGCATTATGTGCATGATCCTTCTTATAAAGAGATTGACACAAAAATTATCTAACAAAAAAACTAACTAAATAAACTCATCTGGAGGTTAAAAATATTAAACACTAACCTCCAGATATTTAAAACAAAAAAATTAAAACCATGAAAAAACTATTAAAATTTGCCGGCTTATTTATGTTGCTTATCAGCAGCTTCACTTTTGCACAATACAACCCGGGAGGATGCATTCCGACACCGCCGCCACTTGACAAGTTGATTAAAGAACCTATAACGAATGACATGTTCGGAGATCCAAATGCTAAAATCAGAAGTGAAGAGCTGTCACAGACATTATTAAGTTTTCAACAAAACTTATTTAAATATTCATCTGGGGGAACTGTTCCACAAAACCTGATCGATACCGTTGAGAATTCAACTCAGACTGCTTATTATCAATTACCTCAGTCTTTAATTGATAAATCATCTTCGATTAGAGACTTACGCTCTAAAATCAGGACAGCATTAAAAACTGAGAAAAATGTAAATATGATTGAATTTTATGTTGGTTGGGAATATCAACTTCAAGTTGTAGAAAATTCAGGTCTAAACTATCAATCTGCACGATTTGGGTGGGGATGCATAAGTTCCATCCTGGGAGGTGCTGCTGTTGGAGCTGGTGTCGGAGCTGGTGTTGGAACTGTTATACCTGGAATCGGTACTGCTGCAGGTGCTGTTGCCGGAGGTCTAATCGGAGGAACTATTTCTGGAATTAAAAACTGTAAATAATCTAAAAGAATGCATTCTATAATATTTTTACAACTGTATATAAACGAATTTTTTCATTAACCATATAAAACTAATTATCATGAAATTATTATTTATTCTATTAGCAGCACAAATATCTGCTGTTGTCTTTACTGATAACTATCAGGAAATGTGGAACCTCAAATCTGTTTTAAGCCTAAGCGGCCTCGTCGGATTCTCTGGAACCTTAATTAGCATAATGCTTAACTATAAAAACTAGATAAGTATGAAAACTAAAAATATCGCTGTTGCATTTCTACTCGCAGGTTCATCAATGACTTCTGCACAAGTTTTATCAAGCTTAGATAAGGGCTTAGTGATTGGAAGCTTGTTAATTCAAGGATATCAGGCTATTAAAGGAAGCTCGACTAAAAAAACTCCTGATCCGAACTCTAAAACAGTAGAAAGCTTCTGTTTTAAGAATAAGATGGAGGAAAAAATTTTAATAAAACTCGCTGCTAAAGTTGAAGATGAGACAATTACTAAAGATTTAGTGATACAAAAAGATGGCAAAGAATGTACATATAATCTACCTAAAGCTGTATATCAGTATGAAATCCAATTATCAAGTAAGGATGTTTATAAAAAAGGTGAATATAATGTACTGGAGGAAACTCTCATGACTATCAACCATGACTAAATAAATGTTTCTCCACTTTCCTGTGGAGAAATATTTTATTAATTTTAACAAAACTTTGACTATGAGAGAATTTACAGAAAAAGATCTTTATGAACTAGCTGAGAAGATTGAAGAATTTAAAGCGAAGAATTCACAAGCAATTAAACAGCCCCATATTACCATAGGCTATCAGGGAGACATTGAATCAACTAATTATGCGAATCAAATAGCAAATAGACTTACTGAAAGTGGAAATAATATTGAAAGCATTATACTTTTTAGTTCAGGAAATGCTGAAGATCACTATTCAATTTCATCGGCTCCGGATAACTCTATACTAGTTGAGATATTTTCGGAAAAATAAGTATCAGACCTAACAAATTGTTAGGTCTTTTTATTACAACAATTTATAAATGCAGTTCAGTATTTTATCAAACTGAAATTTTTGTATGGAGGGTTGAATGGCAGAATATAGTTCTTGTTGTTAACGGGTGTCAAAATATTGACACCTGATCTTTGATAGAAATCGGCAACATTCTTTATTTTGCTGCGTGGTACCGGAATATTCTACCTGAACCTGAGAAAATATATAGCATAGAAGCTTTTAGCAGATAAGACTCAAAATTGGGTTTTCTATCATGTCTTAGTCAATAACATTCAAAAATTTCCAAATATCCGTCTCACCTATCTTAAGAGATGGAGATTTTGTCATTTATCAGGCGTTAGATTTTATATTCTCTAATTTTTCCTTAAAATGATTTGAAAATTTTACAGAATCAGTTTTTTTACCATTCACAAAATTTATCATCTCTTGTAACAATAATTCATTATCATCCGTAGAGTGTTCTGAAGATCTTCCATTTAAAACCATTTGAGGCATAACAACATTATTATTTTCTCCTAATTCTTTTTCAATATGATTAATACATACAAACTTACCATTGTCATTTTTTGGCATATTGTAAATCCCACATTTGAGCAGTTAGATTAAAGGTAGTTAAATCGAATTAAATAACCTTTATATACTTTCTAAAACTTGAATTATGAGCAAGAATAGGATCACGAATGATTTCGTTTCGCCACCATAAATAATTCTCAGCCTTATAATCCAAATCGTTTTCCAAGAATATTGGTTCTTTCAAATAAATTAAAAAATTAATAAAGCCGTTTACGAGGTTTGGAAATCTCTGGGCATCCGTTCGCGCTTCAATAGTTTTTCAATACGGTAAGAAAGCCTCTGAAATATGTGCGAGAGATAAGAATCATTGTAGAAGTGGAAACAGTAAAATCTTAAATCTTTTTCTTCCTCTCCGAAAATCACATCTTCAACATATCCCATAAAAGTAGGCGTGAGAATTAAGAAGTCTGCTTCCATGTTTTTTGTGAGACGTTCGTATTCGGTGTATTCTATTTTACTTTGATAATTTTACTTTTTCAGTTTTTTCAGGCTGAATCAATTTATATTCTGTCTTTTTTAAAACTTCAATTTCTGTGTTGTTGTCCTCGCTGTCAGTATTTCGCATTGAAATAGCTGCAAATATTACAGTAAATATGGGACCTAGAATATCCTTTGAAAAAGTTATGGTCAAAGCAATAATACCAGTTGCTAAAGTTATAAGTTGTTTCACCGTATCAGCAGCAAAATCAAAAGCTTTTTTTTCTTGTTCATTCACAACTAACAGAATGGCCATAAAGGGCAAATTGCATCTCTTATACCATTAAAACTTTTATAGTCGAGAGTGTTTCCGTATTGGGATTTAGCTAATCTCTCTATAAGAACGTCCGTATTCATCAAAGCTCTAGTGTTTTCTACTACCGATGAAGCCTCATTAAACGTCATTCTATCAACTGCAATATCAATTAAATTACGAATATTTCTTTCGGTGTCTTCGGTTAAATCTAAACCTAACTCTCTTGCTTTACCTTTTGCTCTTTCAAATAGTAGCTCTTTTAGTCTTTCTCTCATGTAATAATTTTAGATTTCTAATATACAGAAGATAAATCACTCAATAGTTAAGTTTCTAATTGCATCATCTTTTTCCTACCCAAAAAATGTTTTATTTTTCTAAATAATTACCTAGAAGATTATTTAAAAGCTGCGGAAATCCATCAACTTTTAGTTTTACCTGATCTCTTTAAGTATTCAATTTTAAGCAAAAAAGTATTTTGTCAGCTTTATAATATCTTTACTACATGAAAACAAAAGACTTTATTTTTTTCGTGTGGTTTTTGATGATAACGGCAGCAACGTATGTATCAATTGATGCGTTCAATCACTTTAAAATTTTGATAGAATTTGGAATGTCATATTGGAGAATTGCAGGCTTTTCAGTGATTTACGTAGCGTTATAAGTCTGCTGTTAATCTACTATTTAGCTGTTATCAGAAATAATTTTGATGATGACGTACGGTAGCCTCTCATTAATGTCGCTAGCTTTAATGTCTATTTTGCTTCCTAAACTCCCAAGGAGAAATAGCATGAACATCACTCCAAAGACCTAGTTTCTTTTCTTGTGCTTCCTGCTCCAATTTACCTAGATTAGAATTTTTTGAGAAGTAATGATACCACCAGCCTAGTCCAGTCTTTATAAGTTCTTCGGAAAGGTATTTGTGATCGTCATAGTAAACTTTTGCGATTGTCCTGCCGTACCTGTCTGTATCTGTTTCAATAAAGATGATCTCCTTACCAAATACAGCAGCACTGGTAAAGTCCTTTGCATTTTTACTGAATGCCTGCCCGCTTTCCGGACAATCGACTTCTGCAAGGCGTAACTTCTTTTGAATATTCCCTTCAAGCAGAACGGTAATGGTATCTCCATCACTGATTTTAATTACTTTAGCTTTAATCTGAGCCGAAATAATAAAGGAGACAAAAGTGAGAGATAGTAGAAAAAGTCTTTTCATCATATAGTAGAATTTTAAATTTATTTGTGTTTGATCTTCGTCACCGCTATTTCGTCACTATTGATTATATTAAAAATCGATCTTTATAATTTTATTCCTGTTTCCTGTATGTTATATATTGCTCCGTGAAGAATATTTTCAGTTAATGTTTCTTGATGGGTTAAGTTGTAAGCATCTCTAACCAACTGTAGACCTCATCATCAGATAAAGCTGCGAGATATACATATAACTAACACCGTGCTTGATTGTCGAAATAATTAGCATCAAATGTCAAAGGATACTCTGCTTCAAATTCCCATTTTGCTGTGAAATATCCATCAAATTCAATACCTTTCGCATTCACCTGATATTGTATGAAACCAATTATATCGTCATAAATTTTGACATGCATCATCACAGCCATCTGCGATTTGACGTAGTACTACTAATGTGTCATTAGAAATGCTGAATTTTAAAAATCTAGTGTTGTTATATCCCTGAAAACAGTTTTAACAATTCCCCGTATTTCCACAATTTCATCTGCTCCGATTGAAATTTCAGGAAAATCTTTGTTCAGCGGTATAAGACAGTTTTTATCCAGATCAATTCTCTTTGCCGAGAAACCTTCACCTGATATATAAACGACCGCCAAATCGCCGTGTGTTGCTTCGAGATCAGATCTTATAATCATATAATCGCCCGGCATGATAAAGGGAAAATTTGATAGCCCCTTTGCCTTGCCTATAAATGTCGCATCGGGCTTTGAAAGAAATTTTTCGTCTAAGCTAATCCTTTTACCTGAGAAATCTTCAGCAGGAGATGGAAATCCGTTTGCAATATCATCATGCAATTCAACGTAATACCGCTCACCCTCTTTCTTTACCGGAAAAAATTCTATCTCACTATAGATATTTTCTGCTTTTTTTAAAATCATGATATTAAAATTAAGTCATCCCATTTGGTGGTATAACACTTTGACAGTGTCTCCCTAAGCATTTTTTCCCTCTTCTTAATATCCTGAGAAGCCAATGTGACAACGGGGTCTGATTTTGAAACGTTTAAATAATCCATAACTTTCATTAGTTTCTCGTGCTTCGGATTTTCATTAAAAAATAAATTGCCTTGCTTATAAGGTTCAGGACTGATTCCATGCACTACAACACCCGTCTTTTTATATCCATAGCCCTGTTTGTAAATTATATTCAAGGCTTTAACAGCATATTTTGAAATCGTGATATTAGAGTTAGATGCGAAAGGAAGGTTCAATATTACTTTGTTGGCGTACTGCGGTTCGTTTTGTTTGAATTTATTCGTAATCACAAATACTTCAATTTTGCTGCAATAGGATTGTTCCCTGCGAAGCTTTTCCGCACATTTGGTAGCAAAGGTTGAAACCCTTTCAGAAATATTTTCGTAGCTATACTCATCATGAGCAAAACTTCTGGTTGTTGCTATTGCCTTCTTACGCTCGGTTTCTTCCAGATCGAGATAGTTAAGCCCTGAAAGTTCTTTTTTAAGTCTTAAACCTACAATGCTAAGTTCTTTTTGAACGGTGTAATCATCCAGTTGTGTAAAATCGTAAGCAGTCTTAACGCCCCATCCCATCAGTTTTTTTGATAACTGACGACCAATACCCCAGATATCTTCTATTGAGAGCCATTTCAATGCCTTAATTCTTTTCGCATCGGTATCAATAACATAAACTCCACCAACTTTCTCCGAATACTTTTTTGCTATTTTATTGGCGACTTTTGCCAATGCTTTGGTAGGGGCAAATCCAACTGAAACAGGAATCCAGCAGTTTTTTTTTACCACCTTTCGCATCTTCTGACCATATTTGGTAAGATTGTACTTTTCATAGCCTGTGAACTTCAGAAAAATCTCATCTATAGAATATACTTCCATTTCAGGAGAAAACTCAGCCAGTGTACTCATTACTCTTTTGCTCATATCGTCATACAGTTCGTAGTTGCTTGAAAAGATGTGGAGATCTTTGTTTGATTCAAATTCTTTAAGCTGGTATGCGGGCAGCCCCATTTTGATCCCTATGTCCTTAGCTTCATTACTTCTGGCAATCACGCAGCCGTCATTGTTTGATAAAACAACGACAGGCTTTCCATTGAGATCAGGCTGGAATGCCCGTTCGGAAGAAGCATAAAAATTATTGCAGTCAATTAAGGCAAACATAAAAAATCGGGAATGAAATTTGGTGTAAAGTTAGACAAAAATCAATCCGAAAAACAAAATATATGTGCTACAGATTCTCCACCCAATTCACAGCAAAACAACTCGAAGAGTATTATACTGCTTATGAAATCGAGAATGAATACCACCTTCTCGATGAACTGAATGGCTTTAATTATCCTGAAACAGCCATAATAATGGACAAAGCACCCACCGAAATAGTCACTGGAAAATGGGGTTTATTTCCATCTTGGGCTAAAGCTGATTTTCAGAAAAAGGCAAATACGCTTAATGCAAAAATAGAGACAGCAGAGACGTTAGCTTCTTACAAAAATTCAGTAAGCAATAGGTGTCTTATACCGGCACATAAGTTTTACGAATGGCAATGGCAGGATTCAAAAGGCAAAGAAAAGAAGAAGTTCAGTATCGGGTTAAAGGATCATGAAGTATTTTCCCTTGCCGGAATTTATAATTTATGGACGAATCCAGAAACTGGTAAATCGTACCGAACTTACAGCATTTTAACTACTGAAGCAAACGATCTGATGTCAGAGATCCACAACACAAAAAAGAGAATGCCTGTATGCCTGAATAGGGCTATGGATCAGGAATGGTTAGAAGGTAGATCGCTACAAGATTTTTCATTCCCGAATTACAATCCTAATTTAACAGCTGAAGAAACAGGTGGAGGAATCGTTGATTTGTTTTCTCCATCTAAAAATAGTGACTGATCGTTAGTATTTAACGCAATTAATAAAGAAACATCCGAAAGGAAACTGAAGAGGACACTATGTCAATCAGAGAAGCTGTTATTGAGATTAAAGAAGATTCAAATGCTTTCAAATTGATATAGATGCAGCGAAGTAAGAAAAAAAAGGTTATAATAGGCTGTTGTAAAAAATAATAAAAACAAAACAAAGGAATAGTTGCAGATTATTAAACACAAGTTCAGGCCTGTCGGTATAAAGAAAAATCTTCAACTTCCAGGTCGTATTTTCCTTTATAAACTTGCTTATTAAAATCTGTAACAATTTTGAAATGGCTATCTTTTTTCTTTTTTTCTTTTGAAAATTTAATACAGCAGAAGTCTCTGATGATAACAGCACTCCCTCAGGACTGATAGAAAATTATAATAATCAGTTTTATATTAATAAAAATGTAGCAGATATTATTGTTTTGTGGGTCTGCCAAAATTCTACACTCTCCCATTCTAAATATCAATAAGTGAATATCATTTGACTAGGAGGTCAAGGAAGGTCCTTAATATTGTTTCATATGAAACAATAAAACCTTAAATCGTGCATTGTGATAAGCCAGCAGACTGAGAATAAAATCGACTTTCAAATTTCAATTTGGATTTACAGAAAACTATGGAAAATAAAAAATAATAAACATTTATAAAATAACTTTTGATCATCCATTAGCTGAACGTGTCTAAAGTCGTGTGGTTAATCAAAAGAAATGTTCTCACGAAATAGGTATGTATCCATCTATTAATATGATAATACAAATAAAATTTTATATTAGCAGGATAATTAGCTTAATGCAAGCTAGCCTTAATTTTATGAAAATAGCACTACAAGCATTGATGATTTTAGTTTCATCAACAGTTTTCTCACAAACTCATAATGAAAAAATAATTTCTATTTTAAAAGCAAATGGAAGTATTGAAGGATATAAATCTTTCATCATTGATATGACGATTAATCCACTGAAATATAATTCTAACAAGAGCGATAGTCTGAAACTTGTAGAAATTGAAAAAAAATTAACTGATAAAGAAATTGAAAAAAGACTTTCAAAGGCTTATTCGGAAGTTTACAATGAATCTGAGATTGATGAAATTTATAAATTTTACAATTCAGCAACGGGTATAAAGCTCTTAATGTCTTCTGATATTTTAGAAGAAAAATTTAGGAACAGTTTTCTAGATGTGCATAATGACATAAAATCAATTCTTGACGAAGCAATTGCTAAAAATCAAAAAGAATCTGAGGACAATAGAGAAATTCCAATTCCATCTGAAAAGGAGGATGGATTTTATTCTGTTACCAATCTCCCAAATTCAAATTATAAATTAGAAAATTTAATTTTAGCATTAAAACCCGAAGTTAAGAAAAGCGAAATATTAGAAATCAGAGCATCAAAGGATGAATTAAATCGGAATATTATAAATCTGACTTTAACTAAAAAAGGAGCAAAAAAATTCAAAATACTTACTGAAAATAATATCGGAAGACCAATTGCAATTGTCCTTGGCAAAATGCTCATATCAGCACCGAGAGTTCTGACTGAAATACCTGATGGAAGAATTCAAATAAGTGGAAATTTTACAGATGAAGACATTCAGAAATATGTAAATTCACTGGAAAAATAAAAACGAAAGCTAACGGGGGATTTGGTAATAGCGGTGTGTTGAAAGCCTGCAATTCACGTTTTTCGCAACGGTAGAAATTTCTGTTTTTAGTTGAAGTTCCCTTTTCGATTAACCAACCTTTAATGAAGTTATGTGTACATGTACAAAAGCAGATATGAAACTTCTTGAGCTTAATTGTACCTTTTGTATAAATCCACTCAATGCAGATCCAAAAAATGAAAGGAGAGGATGCTGAAAAGCACCCTCTTGCTGTGATTTTAGCTGTTCTGATCTCTGAAAAATAGCTATAACATATATCATAATTTGTAACAACAAGGGCTAGTATTTTAACCTAATCTAATTATTCCTCCATACCCATTATGGTGATATTTCATCAGATAATATCGTTATTAAGATCCCCGATCAATACGTATCAGCATCATCAAATTCTTTCCTGATCCACTCCACTTCTTTCTGATCTTTTAGAAAATAATCCCACCATTCCATGGTTCTGACAGTTAGATCAACATTGTTTTTTGGGGAATGTAATAAATTATGACCTCCCTCTGGATAAAAGAGTGCGATGACAGGTTTTCCATACCGTTTAAGTCCAATGTAGAATTCCATGGTGTGATCCCACTTTACGTTTTCATCCTTTAATCCTGTCCATAAGAGAATTGGCGCAGATACCTGATCAACATAATGGACAGGATTGTTTTTAAAATACATTTCCTTATCATCAGCAAAAGATCTGTTGAATGCGTACTGCCCGTTTTCAAACTGCCATGTCAGGGGAAGGTTGTTATTGTAATTGAATGAAAAATAGGCTCTGATAATATCACTATGCCCGGAACCTGTAAGAAAAGCTGCGAAACGTTTGGAATGCGTGGCAATAAAATTGGTTTCAAATCCTCCCATGGAATGACCGGTTAAACCAATTTTATTTTGGTTGATGTTGGGATGATTTATCAAGGCATCCAATGCTGCGTTAACACAGTCTAGTGCGGAAAGACCTGCTCCCTTCTTTTCAAATACGATGTCGGGCAGGAAAATGAAATACCCATTTTCAAGATATTTCCCCACGTCGAAACCTATACTGCTGTTATTGAAAAGATATTCGTTTGACCTGTTGCTTCTCATCTGATAAATGCTGACGATCATCGGGTATTTTTTGGAAGGATCAAACTCAGCCGGATAGTACAGCAGACCCTTTAGTTCTCTTCCCTCTCTGTTTTTATACCCTACTATGTCCTGCTTAATTGCAAAAGCTGTTCTGTCGTTTGTATTTCCGTTAAAAACAACTGATTTTTTTCCGGTAATATGATTATATAAAAACAATTTCGGAGGCATATTGTAATTCTCCTCAAGAGTGTAAGCAGTTTTACCCATCTGATCTGCCCGGAATTCCCTGATATTATTGATAACAGGAGCAAGTACTGTTGTCCACTTTCCATGATGGTATGAGAGATATGAAGTTTTATTATCTGATGTCTGGAGTCTGACGAGTAAGGGTTTGTTTTCAGAAACAGTACTGGTCGAAATATGATACATACTGTTCAACAAGACGGTATCCGTATTGCTTACTGTTGTTTTACTGCCTTGGGTTCCGTTAACAGGACTGCAAATTCTTTTTTTCATATCAAAGAGATACAGTCCCGTCTTACTTTCAAAAAATACCTGCTGCCTTTCTTCATCGTAAACAGGTTTTTCAAGTCCTTCCTGATCAATTGTAAATTGCTGTCCTGATTTTATCTTGTACAATATCCATTTCTTGTATTCTGAATGATAGCTTAACAGGTCATTTCCTGAAGAGGAAACGACAATTTCCCTTGAACTCCTGAGAACTTCGACTGCTTTGTTTTGCTTCAGATGATAGAGATAAACGTTGATCATGGGAACACGGGTATCATACCTGAAATTTTTGCGGGGGTTAAATGCCAAGACATGTTCCCTGCTGTTAACCGGAGCAAAAACAGTGAATTTCTTATCCTGTACAGGAGCCGGGAGGAGATCTTCATCCCTCCATATAAAATAATGCTTTTCCTGCTGTCCTGAAATTTTAGCCTGAAGATCCCCGTCACTGCCATACCAGATATCAGGTGTTACCACTGGAGGTATAACTTTTGATTGTATATCGATCCAAAGGGCTCTTTCACCGGAGATTTCACTGATCTCGGCTCTTATAAATGTATTTGCCTCACCGACTTTAAATGACCTGACAGATTTATTTTTGAGATCTACTATGGTATAGAAAACCTCCATACTTTTTTCATCAGTTTCCGTAACTGCAATATACCCTCCCGATTCTGTCAGGTGACTTCGTTTTATTAGTCTGCCGGTTTTGTAAACCTCAATAGGATTATTTCCTGAAAAATCGGTTACGTAAGTCTGACCATCTTTTTTGGAGATGACATACAGTATATTCTCATAATCTGTATGGATACTTACTGCGTTATCCATACTTTTCTGCATTGTGGCATTTTCATTATATACGGACAGAATATTGTTTTTGTAGAGGATGAAAAATCTTTTCTGTGAACTTAGAACCGCTGTCTCTTTCACGTTCTCAAATGGCTTTTTTTCCTTGTTCAGCAGATTGATCCACTCTGCCCTTCCGCTTCCGGATGCCAGAAAAGCATTCTTTCCTGAAAAAGCGGTATTTCCGTTCATCTTAACGAAAGTGGCCACAGGAAGATCAGGCTTTTGCCTGTCAAAAACGAGCATGGTGTCCTTTGAAGAAACATATATTTTTCTGACTGCTGACCATCTACCATCTTCTGATACCAGAAGATTTCCGAGGATATATTGAGCCTGGTTTTTTTGCTGATCAGCCGAATCGCTGACTGACTTCTCCCCTGCCCTGACAGATACCATCAGGAAAAGGAAAAAGACAGCAGAAATAACTTTTAACTTAGTATCCATTGTTTTGGGGATTGAGATTGGCATTGAGTAAAATTTCCTTTTGGGGTATTGGCCACAGCTGATGGAAAGATTTCCAGTTGGGCTTGACCACGGTAAGCTGATCGAGTTTCCCGAAGCGTTTCAGGTCAAAAAAGCGATGCCCGGATTCCGTAAAAAATTCCTTCCGTCTTTCAGAAAGAATTTCGTCCAGCATAAAATCTGCAGTAACAGTTCCCGAAATCAAAGGAATCTGAGCACGCTGCTTTATGCTGTTGATCAGAGGCAGTGCCTCAGCAGTTTTCCCCTGACGGGTAAGAACTTCAGCCAGTGACAGATTGACTTCCTCCAGTCTGAAAACTATGGAATACTCATTGGGATTGGCAGTGGTATTTTTGTATTTATTGGCTCTGTACCACGTATTCGAACCTACTGTTACAGATGCAGTCCAGTGCTGTCTTCTGAGGTCACCTGCAGTAAAGGAACTGATCATACCGGAACTCAAAGCCACCGTAGTCGGAGCCGAGTTATTGAAGTAATACGACATTGCTTCTTTAGTAGGCTCATTGGTATTTCTGGGTTTAAGCTGCCAGAGGATATGTGTTCCTGATTTATCGAATACTTTAGTGAGATCATTCTGAAACTGATACAGCGGACTTTGCCTGATGTTTTTCAAAAGCAACTCTGCCTCATTCCATTTTTTCTGAAGCATGTTGACTTTTGCCAGCATGAGCTGTGCTGTTTTACGGTTGGGAAATATCCTCTCCGTACTGCGGTACTGATCACTGCTCAGTGTAACTGCCTCCTGCAGATCACTTTCAATTCGGCTGAGAACCTCAGCGGAAGGTGTTTTTGAAATGCTTTGGTTGATCATGTAGCTTGTGGTTACAGGATACGGAACATCTCCGTAGATCTGCTGGAGGTAAAGGAAAAGAAGGGACCGGACTATAAGAGCCTCACCACGGATCCTGTCCTTGTCAGCACGAGAAAGTGACTGTGAATTTTCTGCACCTTCCATGATGGCATTGGCCATGTAGATTTTCTGATACGCATTGGTCCAGTAACTGAGAACCGTCGGATTGGAATTCACCAGACTGTTCTCGAAGATTTCAGTGATTCCACTGCTTGAACCTGTACTGTACGAGCCTAGTTCATCTGTATACAGTCCAAACAGTACTCCGGTCTGATTTCCTGAAACTGGTGAATTCTCCCATAATCCTGAATATAAACCTGCCAGTGCAGCATTGGCGGTCTGAACAGTTTCAAAAACCTGATCTGAGGTGATCTGATTGTTGGGTGTATCCGCTTCCAGCATATCTTCGCAGGAGACAGCAGTAGACATCAGAAATAAGAGGATTGTATAGATTATGTATTGCATTGTTTTCATTTTGATTGATTTAGATTTCTGGTGACAGCTAGAAGCCCAGCTGAACACCAAAGGAATAGGTTTTTAAAGGTGGAAGAAATGAACCTGAGCCTGTTTCAGGATCGATTCCGAAATAATTGGTCACAGTCAGAAGGTTCTGCCCTTGTATAAAGATTCTGGCATCCTTGAACACTGTCTTGTCTCCCACAGGAATTTTATAGGAAAGCTGAATGTTTTTCAAACGTATAAAGGAGGCATCGGAATATGCGGCATCACTATTCTGAAGAAGTGTGTGTGATGGGTTCGATACGGACACATAGGGCATGTAGAATCCTCCTGGGTTGGAAGGTGACCAGACATTGAGCGCTTCAACGGGAAGGTTGTTGAGTGATCCAGGGATGGGCATAACCGCATTGTAGTTTCTGGCTTTTTGTTTGACAAACTGAAACAGAAATGACATATTCCAGTTTTTATATTTCAGCTGGTTGTTCCATCCTCCGAAATACCGTATTCCGATGTTCTCAATAACCTGTCTGTCATCAGGGGACGTAATCTTTCCGTCTCCGTTGAAATCAGTGAATACATACTGCCCTGTCTGGGGATTGTTACCTTCAAGCTGGTACACTCTTACAATCTGAACCGGCTGTCCAATAATATAGGTATTGGCATAAGTTGAACCTGCAAGACCGGGGAAGCTGATCAGCTTGTTTTTCGGAAAACTGATATTGAATCCGGTTTCCCATTGAAGACCCGTTCCTGTAAGGGGACGTGCATTGAGGTCAAATTCCCAGCCTGTATTTTCAACCACAGCATCCAGATTGGCATTGACCGTGGAGAAACCTGTTACAGCAGACAGCTGATAGCCGACCAGCTGATTTCCTGATCGGTTTCGGTAATGGGATGAAGTGAGGTTCAGCCTGTTTTTAAATAAACCCAGTTCAAGTGCCATCTCCAGTTTTGTGGTCTTCTCCCAGCTGAAATCGGGATTGTACAGTCTTGAAGGCAGCAGTCCTGTAACACCGTTGTACACTGCGGCGGAAGTTACTGTGTAGGTATTGAGATATTGAAAATCACCTATATTGTCACTTCCTGATGTTCCGTAACTTCCTCTGAGTTTTCCTGAGCTCAGCCACTTTGATTCTTTAAAAAAGTTCTCCTCTGAAAAAAGCCATGCTGCACCGACGGCTCCGAAGTTGGCAAATTTGTTATTGGGACCAAAGCGGCTGCTTCCGTCTCTTCTTCCCGTAATATTGACAATATATTTTTTGTTCAGCTGGTAGTTGACTCTTCCGAAAACAGCTCCGTACCGGTATTCTGTGGTCAGATGGTCTCCTATGGTTTTGGTCTGCGCCGCCGCAATGTTCATGATAAAGGCATTGCTCTCAAAGCCGTTACCTGAAAGTGATCCCTGGGTAGTATCATCTGACTGGTAGGTGGCTCCTGCAAGGATATCAAACCTGTGATTTCCTTTCTGAAAGTTCCAGTTGACCTGAGGTTCAATAATGTAGGAGAATTTATTCTGATGATAGGTGCTTGAATTGGAATAAAAACTGGACTGACCCGTAACAAATGAGGGATTATAGATGGTATTGGGACGAAGTGCCCATTCTTCAAACGCCTGATAGTTGATTCCTCCGTTCAGTCTGAGTTTAAGATTTTTAAAAATCTCATACTCCGTATTGAAATTGTTGAGAAACTGCAGGTTTTCATTGCTGTAGCTTCCGTTGTATGCTGCCACAGGATTGCTGAATGTATTATTCTGCCAGTTTAAACTGCCGTCTGCGTTGTACAGTGCCGGTGCATTGGGTGAAAGAAGATAGGCTCTCCGCGTGATATCCTCCGCAATGACATTGTTTTTCTGTGTGGAAAACATATTGGATATGGTGATGCGGAATCTGCTGTCAGCAGAGCGGTGATTCAGGTTGGATGAAATATTATTGGTCTTGTACTGATAGTCCTTTGAATAGACCGTTGTCTGTTCCTGATGCCCTGCACTGACAAGAAAGGTAGTGGTATCACTGCCTCCGTTAAGTGAAATCTGGGTATTGGTGGCGGTGGCGGTATTTCCAATGAGCTCTTTGCGCCAGTTGGTATCACGGCTCTGATCCCAGGCTCCGTTGACATCATAGGCAGTTGCAGGATACACGGATACTCCTGAATTACTGAATGCCTGTTTTCTCATGTTGATGTACTGCTCTGAATTCATCATTTCAAGGTTGGAACTGACTGTACTCATGGAATACATGGTATTGAACGAAAGTCCCAGCCTGCCTGATTTTCCTTTCTTTGTTGTGATCAGTACAACACCGTTCGCTCCTCTTGAACCGTAGATGGCTGTTGCATCTGCATCCTTTAATATCTCAAGACTTTCAATATCCTGAGGGGAGATGCTGTTTAAAGGGTTGATGTTTCCTAAAGGAATGGCACTTCCTGAATACTGTGAGGTTACTTCACTGCCTATGGGAACTCCATCGACTACATACAAGGGTTGATTTCCGTCTGATCCGCTGTTGGATAATGTTCTTAAGGAATTCTGACCTCTGATTCTGATCTGATATCCGCCTCCGGGGGTACCGCCATTTTGGGTAATGCTGACACCGGACATTCTGCCCTGTGCTGCTGAAAGTACATTGGTGATCGGTTGGTTTTCTATATCCTTTGCGGAGATTTTGGCAATGCTGCCTGTTCTTTCTTTGTCTTTGACTTTGTAGTAGCCTGCGTTGAGGACAACTTCTTTTACTTCGTTGACATGTGTATCAGAGTTAAGACTGACATTGATGACGGACTCATTATTGGCGGAGATTCTTTGTTCTGTATAGTCAGGGTGACTGAAGATTAGGATGGGGTTTTCTGCTGAAACCTGTAATGTATAGGTCCCGTTTTCGTTGGTAGTCGTTACTTGGTCGCTGCCTTCTTGGGAGATTGTAACTCCTGAAAGGGTTTTATTGGCTACAGTAACGGTACCGGAAATGGTGCGTGTTTGGGCTTTTGTGTTGGTGCTGACAGCGGTCAGCATAAGGCCAAAGAAAATACCTCCTATCTTGTAATAGGAATTTTTCATAGATTTGTAAAAGGTTTTTAATCGTTAAATTAATTACTGATCTGCTCTTTCCCTGTGTCTTCAAACTGTATGGGAAGGGGCTTTTTTGTTTTTTTATTTTTTTGTAATTAATGTGATAGATTCATCGATTGATAAAAACTTTCCTGATGCCCTTTAGTATGAAAAAGGACTGGTGAGGTTCTGCAAGCAGTGACCGCAAGGCACCGGAAAGAATTTAATATGAATGAAATCTTTGTCCCAAGTTGGCATTTTATTGCCTCAATAGGTTGTACCCTCCTATTGTATCGTGCATGATACTATTTTGTAAGCAGGGCTTAGATTGTAATGTAGAAATGAGCGAACAGCATTGAAAAAGACGGCATGGAACTCTACATTATCCAATTCGGGGTACTGGTATACCTTTGACACAGATAAGAGAGCCCACGCCTAGGTCGTGAGCTTTCTGCTTATCATCTCGTGTCATAAAAGTACCAGTTTTCGAATTGAGATTCTAAGCAATAGCTTCTATTTTTCTTTGAAGTATCGCAAAGTTACATTTATAATGTAACCAAAGCAAATATAACAAAATAACGACATATACGTCGTTGAATTTGCAAATTTTTATAAATTATTTTACAGTAGTGCAATATCAAAAGAAAGTATTTAGATATAAGGTTGCTGTAGGCGTTACAAATAAAAGATTAAGGGAAGGAATTTTCATTAATAATAAACCTATGACTCAGATATATTTAAATAATGATATAAAGGAAAAATACAATATTGATTGGAACTGCGCTCGCGAAGAATCACTTCCAAATACAACTCTGCAAAACATCCATCTTATCTGTGATTATTTCAAAATTGATATCAGTAAATATTTCACAGTAGTCAAGGAGGTCAGCGACGATGAAATTGACGAAGCAATAAATTCGAAGAAAAAACTTATAAGGCTATATTCTATATACTTGAAATACTAAATCCTGACTTGTTGTCAGGATTTTTTTTATACTATGAATAATTGTAAATATTAAAGTTAAAAATCCCCAATAAATGGATAAGAACTAATAACCATGAAAGCTCATTTCTTCTGTGAAATATACAAATATTTTTTATTAGATAACATTATAAAACGACCATCCTCAATAAAACAAAATTATGTAAATTGCAAAAGAAAGTATTTTAAAATTTCGGATGAGAATAATTGTAGTAGCCGACATACATGGTGATGATGAAAAATTTAGAAAAGCGTTAAAATCTGTTTCTTTAAAAAAAGCAGATAAATTAGTTTTACTCGGTGATCTAATCGATCGAGGTAAGAATTCAAAAAGTGTATTAGATACACTTTTATTATTAAAACAAAATGGATTCGAAAACATAATTTACATTAGAGGAAATCATGAGCAGATGTTATTGGATTCTGTTGAAAATGATGAAAAAGAATATATCTGGATAAAAAATGGCGGGGACAAAACTCTTAAGAGCTTTAGAGTTAATTTTGCAAGTCAAATCCCTGAAATTTATATAAACTTGTTAAAAAGTTCAATAATGTATTATGAACTACAAAATTATATATTTGTTCATGCAGGTTTAAATTTTGAATTGGATAATCCCTTAGATGATTCGCATTCATTAATGTGGATTCGTAACATTTCTATCGAAAAATATCAGAAATCTAAATTTTCTTCAAAAATAATTATTCATGGCCATACTCCCTCTGAGAGGTTTAAAATTTTAGAAGACTTTCAAAATTCTAAAATTATTAATTTCGATAATGGAATATATTTAAATGGCGCTGAATTTGGAAAATTAACAGTAGCCGATTTAACTAACAACAAAATATTATTTATATAAAATGAAAATAATTGACGTCCTCGGTCCTATAAATACAAGAGGTGGACATGGAATAATTGAAAAAGTAAGTTGTGATGATGGGCAAACTTATGCAAGAAAAACATTTTCATTAGTCCCTAATCATAGTATCTCAGCTCATGTTGTTGATAAATGTAGAAGTAGATTTATTAGAGAAATCAGAATTCAGAAGCAACTACAAAAGGAATATATTATTCCAATAGTGCATTATGACTTATCAGGGCCTTTCCCTTGGTACTTAATGCCTATTGCAGATTATGACTATGGTCATGAAATCGAACTTATTAGAACTACTTCTAAACAACCTGATGGCTTAGGTGATATATTAAATGCACTAGAATATTTACATACACTTGGTTATGTTCATAGAGATTTAAAACCAGGAAATATACTTTATCATGATGGATTTTGGAAATTATCGGATTTAGGTTTAGTAACACCCGATAAGGATATAACAGATTTATCCATCACCTCGTCAAATGAGTGGTCTGGCACAGTTATTTATATGGCTCCAGAACAACATACTAATTTTAAGCATGTTGACAGGAGAGCAGATATATATTCATTTGGAGCAATACTTCATGATATTTTTGGTAATTCTACACGCTTACCTTTTTCAAGTTTCAGTTGTTCTGGAGAAATGGGTGTTATTTTGGAGAAATGCTCGAAAAAGGAGCCTAAAGACAGATTCAGCAATATTGGTATTTTAAGAGATAAGTTACTATACATTTTATCAAAAGGTCCTGCCACTGTTTCATCGACTTCGCAAGAACAGATTGAGAAATTTGAAGATTTAGAAAATTTTAATATAGAAAATTTTACAGATTTAATTTTTTATATAAAAGAGGATGACGTAGATTTAAATAGCATATTTAAAGAATTAAATAATGAAATTTTAGATAAATTGTTTTCAGTTGATAATGATTTATTTATAGAGTTTAGCCTTTATTATGTAGATTGGATAAAAAAGAGTTCATTTAGTTTTGATTATTGTGATGTCGTTATAAAATTAATTCAAAATATCTATGATAAAGTTGAAAATAATGATTTAAAGGCAAATTGTGTAACTTCGGCTGCTCAACTTGGTAGAAGCCATAACAGATGGTTTGTTATGGAGAATGTTGTTAAAATGGCTAATGCAGATATAGATGAAAACCTAGCCTTTAGAATTCAGATTGAAATTGAAGTTGAACCTCGTAATAAAAGTAATTTTGAACTTTGTGTAAAGCAAATAAATCGCAATAAAAGTGCTTATCATAATCTGATTGCTCAAGCTTTGTAAGCATAGACTCCAGTTTGCACAAGCATCGACCTTTTCGAAGTTTTTATACAATGATTTATCAAATAACATTACTTCATAGCGTTTGCTTTGAAGTATTTTTTTGCAATATACTTCAATAATAAATCTCCAGATCATAACACAATGAAACTGAACTATAACCAAATTAACACACTATAATCTCTTAAAAATAGCTGTCAAATTTATAAATATTTCTTTGCCATGAAAAACTTAATATATTATCCAACTTTTGAGCCCAAAAATGACAATTGGCTAAAATATGCCTTAATTTATGTAGATAATTTCTCACCAATAATTCCAAAAAATGGAGAGAAAAAATTATCAGAGACCTTCATCAAAATTAAAGAAGAAACAGATGTCGTCAAAATTATTGACCCTCAATATGAGCAGGCATCATTAGCATCGCTGGACACAATTAAAGAACTCGAAACAGTAGAGAATTATCCTGACTTTTATAGAGATATTTTCGACGTACCAAATATTATTAGAAAATTTAAAGATCGTGATAATTGGAATTATGAAATATTCAATGAAAAATACAATGCAAGTTTTCATGAGGAGCTTATCACCAGAGAATATGCTTGCGAATCTCCAAATGGGATTATTACTTCCCCTCAACTTGCCCAACTATTTATGACCTTTTTAGCAAGTAGGATTGCTCAAAGTGGGTCTGCAAATCCAATTACAGATAGTAAAAAATTTGATATGCTGTCAATGTCTATTTTTAAAAAAAATAATAACAGCAGTGATAAAATTCAGGATTTGGCAAAAACCATTATAAAAGCCAAATTGCCTAAAAATCTAGAAGAAATTCCAATAGAGAAATTCATAGAATTTAGAAAAAACGAACAAGTTAAAGAACTAAGAGTTAGTTTCAATAGAAGCTTAAATGATTTCTATAAGTCATTAGAGGATGATAAAAATCCAAATGAGTTCATAAAGTCACTAGAAGAGTATGAAAAATCATTTTCAAAAGAAATAATCCTATTTTTTGCTGCTGCTTCTGTTATAACCATTGATTCTGTTACTTCTATTTTTAGTGAAGAAAAAATCGAAATTTTAAAAAATCTAGCTAAATCATTCTCAATAATCAAATCAGTTGCATCTTTGAAAAAATCGTACAAGGACGATAGTGAAAAAATTAAAGCTCGAAAATTTTTAACAGAAATTTCAAACATACAGCATTATTGATTTTATGTACTTTTGATAACTACTGAGAAAAAATTAAAAGTTTATTGGCACCATAAGGTATATAACAAAATTATTCAAGTAGAATTTCTACAGAAGATTCTTTGCCATCTTTATACAGAAACCAGGAGATGTTGATGATCTTGAGGTAATCTTTTTTTGTGCCCAGCTGCTTGAATTCTTTCTCCGATAAAAGTTCTTCAATTGAAATATATTCCCCTATACGGGGAAAGAATGGGAGGTTCCATTTGATCACTACTGATCCTTGCTGGTAACATAAAAAAACTTTCATGATTTTTATTTCTAAGATACTAATTTTTAGAATAAATTTAGTGATCCGGGAATTCAAATATGGTTTTGTGATCTTCTTTCAAAACGATGTAGGCACTGAACTTTTTGCCGTTCTTGGCCTTCATATCTTTGATGAGCGGGGTTTTTCCATTGTTGATCAGTGAAGAGATCTGCTGTATGCTGAGCTGTACGCCGCATACATTTCTGAACTGCATCCAGTTGCACTGCTCATCAGGACATTTGATGATCTTTTCCTTGACGATGAGGTTGTGTTGTTTGCATTTTGGGCATTGTAGATCAGGAATGCTTTCATGAGGGATTGACAATGATAATAGTTCTTTGGTAATTTCTGATGTATAGTCTTTGATATCAGTGATGAATTGTTTTGCATCGAGTTCGCCGTTCTCGATCTTATCCAATGCCATCTCCCACTCTGCGGTCATTTGCACATTGGCGATCTTTTGGTTTTTGACAAGGTGATAAACTTTGATTCCTTTTTCGGTTGGTACTAAAGTCTTGCTTTTTCGGATGATGTAGTTTCTGCTGAGCAGGGTTTCAATGATGGAAGCTCTGGTTGCGGGTGTTCCGATCCCGATATTTGAAATGGCTTTCTGTTGTTCTTTATCTTCGATCGATCTTCCTGCATTTTCCATCGCCGACAACAGATCTGCCTCACTGTACAGTTTGGGCTGTTGGGTTGTTTTTTCTTGTAGGTCTGCTTGTGAAATTTTCAGCTCATCCCCGATTTTCATTTCTGGCAGGTCAATAAGTGTTTCTTCAACATTATGGTTATTGGAAGTGCTGTCGTTATTTTTGTTATTATCGTTATGTTCTGAGAGTATCCCTTTGATGGCTCGCCAGCCTTTGGTTAGTATTTTTGATCCTTTGATGTTGAATTCATAGTGGTGTACTTTGAGTGTAATGTGGCTGACCTGTTTGCTGCAATGTTCTGACAAGGATTCCAGTAAACGGTAGGCGATCATATTATAGATCGCTTTCTCGGTTGCAGTGAGTGCAGATGGTATTTTTGTGGTGATCAACAGTCCGTGGTGATCGGTCACCTTGAGGTCATTGACCATACGCTTGTTGAAGTTGCCGAATTTGAGCGTTGAAATGGCAGGTTTGAATTGATCGACCGTATTGAGGATCCTGACCAGTTCCGGGATCTCTGACCAGAGGTCTTCTGGAATATATTTGCTGCCGGTCCTTGGATATGTGATGAATCTCTTTTCATAAAGTGATTGTGCCGTTTGCAAAACCTCATCGGCTGATAATCCTAGTTTTCTGTTGGCCTCCTTTTGAAGTTCGGTCAGATCAAAAAGTAGGGGTGCTGTTTCTTTTACAGTTTGGATTGAGACATTGTCAACAGTAGCCATGCCCTCTCTTTCTATGGATCTTAGGATCTGCTCTGCCTGTTTTTTGTCGTCCCATTGTTCGGTGGACTGGCTGGTGAAATTCAGGTATTCTTTACGGTGCTTCAGCTGTACGTGCCAATATTTTTTCTGCGTGAAATTGTTATGGTCTTCATATCGTTTGCAGATCAAAGCCAGTGTCGGGGTCTGTACCCTGCCTAAAGAATACACATCTTGGTTAGCAGCAATGCTCAATGCCTGGGTGGCATTGATCCCGACCAGCCAGTCGGCTTCGCTTCTGGCTTTTGCAGCCTGATACAAACCGTCGAACGCTGAACCTTTCTGGAGTTTTTTGAAACCTTCCTGTATGGCTTTTTCTGTAAGGGAACTGATCCATAATCTTTCAAATGGTTTATTGCATCTGAGATATTGGTAGATGTATCGGAAGATGAGCTCTCCTTCCCTTCCTGCATCGGTAGCTACAATGATGCTGTCGCATTGGTCAATGACATTGCTGATGATCTTTAATTGTTTGAGGGCTGACGGATCAGGCTGATAGCCTTTTTTATTTTGCTTTTTGGCGGACCTTGGGATCAACAGGAATGGATCTGGAAAGATAGGCAAAGAAGCTTTGTCAAAGCCTCTTATACCATAATCTTCGGGCATCCCCAATGATACCAGATGACCTAATGCCCAGGTTACGCAATACCCGTTGCCTTCCAGGTAACCGTCTTTTCTTTCGTTGGCATTTAACAGTTGGGCGATCTCTCTTGCGACACTGGGCTTTTCTGCGATGATGGCTTTCATAGGATTGGATTTATTTTGATTTAATTTATATTATTGGATTGGAATTGTTTGGAATCGTCAGTGTTTGATCACATCTTGCGTCCTTTGGATTGGGTCGGTTTCTTCTGCTCTGCTTCCTGCTTTTTATTGGCAGGCTGCTGCTGTTTGGGTCCCAACGGTTCTTTGATGTTCTTGGTGGCCTCATTAGTCTTGCCGTCTGAATTGACCGCCTTTTGGGTTTTGTGGTCTTCCGACGGCTGGGTTTTTTCTTTCAGTTTATTGGGATTGGTAAATGAAAAGTCCGTTTTGGACGTTTCCTTATCGAAGGTGATGTAGCCTTGATAGGCTTTTCCTTTGCCATCTACAAGACCGTCGACATACACCGTCTGCCCTGCCTTGAATTTTTCGTATTGCGCATCGTCCAATTCTCTTCCTCGGAAAACTTTCGGAGCTTCCCCATCTTTGTTTTGATTTTGCTGACTGGATGGGTTTTGCTGTTGCGTTTGCTGCTGTTTTTGGTTTTTGTTGAAAATAAATTCGACATAGCGTTTGTCGGCATTGAACTGCACCGTTGCCTCGAACAGTTCTCCTTTTTTGGAGGTCATTCCTTCCAGGTAAAGCGGCTTCCCTTCCAGCAAAGTTTGTTTTTGGCGATCATCCAGCTTGATGCCCTTGATCTCATCCGGGATCTTCATATACTCTGCCCTGTAGGCAACGAGTTCGTTGGTCAGTCGGTCACGGCTGATGACGGATGGGATGATCTCATCGGTCTTAGGGTTGACCAGATCCACGACCCTGCCCATGTTTCCGCTTTCTTTGAGGTTTTTCTTGTCTTCTTCAGTGAACTCGTGACCAAGAAACTTCAAATTATAGCTTGGCTCCTTTCGGATGCCGTGAAGGTTAATAGCTACTTCGCCGTTGTCGGCTGTCTGCAGGGATAGACGGACATCCATCTTGCTGACGGCTGTTCCCAGATTGATGGTGATAGGCACCAAATTGTTGGTTTTAAATCCTCTGAGCAGCGGATCTAAAGCATTCATCTTTTCAAGCTTTTCACGATTGAGCCCGAATTTCTCCATCGTTTTCCAGTCGATCTGTTCCGGCTGAAAACGGTATTCCTGAGTTTCTGTGTTGTTTTCCATTGTATTCTGATTTTTTATTGGGTTTGTATTGTTTGGTAGGACCTCATATTCCTTCAGCTTTTCTTTTTCTTCAGGGGATGCCTGATCGACATATTGCTGAAGGTCTTTAGCCGTTGTGACAGCATCATACTCCGAGACCTTGAAGAAATTGAAATGCGAAGGGTTTTTAAGCTGTCTGTAAAAATTGGAGAAGAAGTTGGAGAAGATATCGCCGTGCTTGTCAACCCTGATCAGCTGGTCGTTGTCTTTTTTCTCATTTGGAGAGATCTTTTGCAGGTTCCCATCTTTGTCTACGCCTTTCACCATCTCGACAGCATTGGTGCTGATATTCAGAACAAGCAGTGTATCTGACACCGGCTTGATTTGATTCGTTTCATTTTGTACGGCTTCTTCCATCACGATCAATTTTTAATGAGACGAAAATAGATGCAGCAACTGCCAATCTTTAACTAATGGTATCTGAGATGTTTCTTTAGCTGTTACTGTCTCTGTCCTCTTATGAACTTAAACATTCTCTGATGAGCTGATGGACATCGGAGAGCTTGTAATACAACTTGCCACTGATGGTGTAGTATGGCAGTTTCTTAGCGGTGCGGTAGCGTTGCAGTGACCTTGAGCTGATCTTTAGGAGTTGCAACACATCCTGATTGTCAAGAAGCACCTCGCCGTCGATCTCGATAAACCTGGATTGGCTGGATGACACTTGTTCTTTAAGGATGTCAAATCGTTCCATAATTCTTTCCATCCACGCGATAAATTCTGTTCTTTCGGTATTCATACGGTGATTTTTGATGTTAATAATGTATTTGAACAGTTGATCAACTTTTTATTGCGGTAAAGTTGAAAATTGAACATCACATAAAATCACTACCTTTTCGTAGTACCGAAAAGATTTTTAAATAAATAAAATATGAATATTGAGATTTGATCATCTTAAAGCATAAGAAAAGCTCATCATATCGCAATATTTCGACTCTCCGCTTTTGGAACGAACAGTGGTTTGGAAGACCCCGCTTGAAATATATCTTTGCCTCATTAAATGTGCATGCTGATTATCTCAGTCTTATGCTACTGTTATAAAGAACCCTTTATGTTAATACCCTGACTATTTCTAATTTAAAAAGGCTGAAGTGTTGACTTCAGCCTTTCTTTTTTTAATAGCTTTTAAAGAGGTTTCCTATTCGTCGAATTATTCCCAATCCATAAATCCTTCATAGGCAAAGTATATTAAAACTGCATACAAGCTATATTTTAGAATCTTTTTTGCCAGTTTATAGCTTTTAAATAATACCGGATTGTAAGCCGATTTGTCGAAAGGTACTTTTGTTGTCTGTTCCATTTTTTTTGATTTTAATTGTTGTTAAATAATTATTTTTCTGCTTCAATTTTTAGTGAGTTGAGCCAATAATCTATGGACGTATCAAGACTGGATTGAAATTGATGTTTCAACAAGTTGACCAGCCAGCCTTCCATACTTTCTTCCACACGGATGGTTGTTTGCCCATTATGTTCAGTGAAATACCACGTGTGTATGCCAAATGCTCCAAACGCAGGACCCGACCAGCCAGCCATTTTATTGATTTCTACGGTCTGTAGTGTGGAAGTTATTGTCAAGCCATTACTTTTCCAGGTGAAGGATGTTCCGGGTTTGAATGCACCATTAATTTTTGGTGTTACAATTTCCTTTTGCCAGGCATCCCAGTGATCAACGTCGCTGAAAACTTTCCAGACCTTTTCGGCTGGGGCTTTAATTATAATGCTCTTTCTTGTGATCACAGGCGCATCCGGATGAATAGTCTTTGATGTTTTGTAATTACTGAAGTATTCAAGTAAAAAAATAACTGAGGATATTACCAAAAGAAAAGAGACCACACCATATCCTATATTTCTAAGTCTTCTATATTTCATCATCATTCAGGTTTATAGGTGGATACAATTCCGCTTGCCCAGTTTTCTATGGTCTCCGGTGCTGGCCTGTCCGCCTTGTCAAAGAAGAAATGCTGATTGATTTCAAGTCCGCAATACGTGAAAATACCCTTGTCTGATGTCAGCGACATCGCTTTATCCATTCCAATGTCTTCATAGTCTGCTTTTGATTTCCCGTGCGTATTGATGATGGTTGTCTGTTTGCCTGTAAGTAAGCCTTTTTGTATGCCCTGGTCGTACCGGTAGGCAAAACCGTAACTAAACACACGGTCTATAAATCCCTTCATAATTGCAGGCATTCCCGTCCACCAGATCGGATAAATAAAGGTAATGTGGTGTGCCCAGGAAATATATTCCTGTTCTTTTTGAACATCGTCCGATACTTTTCCCATTCGCTGTCCCTGCATATCTTCTAAAGAAAGAACCGGATTAAATTTGAGTTGGTATAAATCCCTGATAACAACTTCGTGTCCGTTGTCCCATAAGTGCTCAGCTAAAGTTTGTTTTAAAAAGCTGTTTAAACTCTCCGGATTTGGGTGGGCATAAATAATTAAATGTTTCATTGTTCTATTGTTTAAATTTGATAGAACAAAAGTAGATCAGCGAAGTCTGCTAAAATTGTAAGAAAACGAAAATGGTTTATTCAGCCTTTGGATTGCAAATATTCTGTTGAAACTTCAGGTATTTCGTAGGACTAAGATTGATGTAATGCTTAAAATCGTGGATCAGTTGACTCTGATCGTAGAAACCACATTCGTTGATGATGTCAAACCAATCCATTTTATTGGAAGAGGAAGCAATACTCTGTATGAGTTTAACAGCCTTTAAAAACCTTTGATAACGGCTGATTTCTTTGGCGGTGTATCCCAAATGTTTCTTATGGTTGAGCTGGATATTTCTTTCGGTCTGGTTTTGTAAGTCAGCTACAGATTTGATAGGATTCAAATTTGTGTCTTTAAAATTGGCTAACTGTTCTGCAATTACATTTCTCTGTTTAAGATATGGTTTTGAGAATTCTAAAATATACGCCACTCTATCATTAATATCCTCTATTTTGTTAAGTTGCGCCCATAAAGAAGTGAAACAATTCTCATCTAATAAATCATCCGGATTGACAGGCAGATGTTCTGCAACGGCAGCATTGCCAAAGAAATTGTAAAATGCATCATCTTTAAAATTGGCAACCAAAATCCCTGAATTTGCCGGTAGCGAATAAGTAAAAGCCTGCTTTATCGGTCCTAAGACAAGGCATTTATCCACTTTCAGTTCGGTCTTTTGAATAGAATAAAGAGAAGCCGGCGTCCCGAAATTGAAGATGAGAATAGTTTGATATGATGGGAGTAATGTCTTGGTAATGGTTTCACCAGTTGTATTTTCGGCAAAGTAAAAATGAGAAAAAATCTCCTCATAGCCTCCAGGAGCAGCTATTTTAAAGTTTTTATAATGCTTTTCGTTTTCTGCCATTTTTCTTATGAATAGTGTAAAGTTACAACTATTTCATTTTAAACCTTAAGACATAATACGGCGGTTTGCTTTCATCCTTACCATTGTTCCACCAAGGTTTGTTCTGTAACTGGTTTGATGTAAAGTATAAATAATCATCAGAACCAATTGATATCCCGTCTGGCCAAGAAATGAGTGATTTATCCTGAACTAAAATCGAATATCCTTTTGGAGTAGAAATCCCGATGGCACTATTTTCTACATCGGTTACGAAAATTTGTCCTTTGCTGTCTATCTTGAATCCATCAGATTTTGGCTTTTCAGAATAATACTCTATTTTTTTTGTTAAAATATCATCATTTAAATTTTCATCCGCTAAACTTTTCGTAGAAATACGATAGATTTTCTCACCACCCAAAGCCCCGAAATAAACCCACTCCATTTTAGCATCAATTGCAATTGGATTCAGTGGGTAACGCGGTTTTACAATTTTTCCATCAGGGTACATATGACTTAATGGTCGCCCATTGATCACCAGATCTTCATCTTTTGCTTGAAAAGATGGGTGGTTTTCAAAAATTCTGTGGCTATATCCCGTTTTCAGATCAATAATAATAAAAGCAGGAACTGCGGGATAAATCATTCCGCCCAAAGACATATCTGCAATAACGGCTGCTTGATGTTTCTCATCAATTACAAAATCCTGCAGGAAGGACGATGGGTGTAAGACGGCATCCGGTATAGTGAAAACTTGATGAAGATTTTTCGTGTTAATATTCCACCCGATCAGCTTAGGTGATTGTTTCGGAACAGTACTGTTGTCTCCAATGTCCAATACCCACAAAATATCCTTTGAAACCTGAATTCCGATTGTTCGGCTAATTCCTTTTACCGAATTTTGTTTTGGTTTTGCCGTCCACACTGTGTCTGGAAAATCCTGAATAGTTCCGTTGGGTAGAATCTCTTTCACTGCATATTTTGAAACGGAGGGATCACTCATCGTGATAAAAATTCTTCCTTTTTCAGACACGGCAATATTTCCCGGTCTTTCGGATTCAAACGATGCTACAATTTCTAATTGATGTTGCGATTGTCCAAAAATTGGGTTTGCTGAAAGAAACAAACTCAATAGTAATACTGCGTTTTTAAAAATGTTCATTTGATTTTATTCTTGCAACAATTTCAAAATTCCTTCGCCAACGATATGTGCCGATTGTGGATTTTGCCCCGTTACTACACGTTGGTCTACGGTAACGTGCGGCTGCCAAAGTCCGGATTTTTCAAATATCGCACCACGTTCAATCAATTTACTTTCCAGCAAAAAAGGGACTACCTTTTCTAATTTTACGGCTGTTTCTTCTTCATTGGTAAAGGCGTTGATCTTTTTTCCATCTACCAGATATTTGCCGTTGGCCAGTTTTATATTTACCAATCCTGCCGGCCCGTGACAAACAGCACTTACAATACCATTATTCTCATAAATTTTTTGAGCAATCTTTGCCAGATCTTTATTGTCTGCCAGATCCCACATTGCACCGTGTCCACCTGCGTAAAAAATGGCAGCATATTCTTCGGTTTTCACATCGCCCGGCTTCATTGTGTTTTCAATTTTGGCGCGGTATTTTTTGTCTTCCCAAAACTTTTTGTTTACGGCATCCTTCAGATCAAAACCATCAACAGGAGCCTTTCCGCCCTGCGGGCTTACAAAGTCTATTTCGTAACCGGCATTGTGCAGCACTTCCCAGGGATGTGTCACTTCCGACAGATAGTAGCCCGTTGCTTCACCGGTGTTTCCCTTCTTATCGTGGCTGGTCACCACAAACAATATTTTTTTCATTGTTTTGGCCTGCGCTGTCGCCTGATTAGTGAACGAAAGTAGAATTGTAACTACAGTTAGCAGTACTGTTATTTTTTGAAACACTTTTTGCATCTTTTTATTATTTGAAATTTATAATGCAAAATTGAGTATAATGCCATATCCTGCAAAGGAACTAAATCACAGATTTTGTGTGATGTATGTCACATAGAAGAAATAAGTCAGGAAGAGAACCGGCTCAGAGTTTCTCTGGAAACACCCAGATAAGAGGCAATCAGCGTTTTGGGAACCCGCTGAAACATCATTGGATACTGCAGTAGAAACTGCTCGTAACGCTCTTTTGCATTGCTGTTGATCAGCGACAGAATACGTTGTTGCAATGCGATATAGCCTAAGTTGGATTTACGCCTGAAAAAAGACTCGACTTTATGCATCTCGGAACACAACTTTTCACGATTGGCGAGTGAAAGGCAAAGCACTTCAACTTCTTCAATACAGTCAATGCTTAAAGTTGCATTGGTTTGATTAAAGTACGCTTGAAAATCGGTGATCCACCAATCTTCCATTGCGAACTGTAGAATATTTTCTTTGCCTTCATCATTGGTGAACGACGCTTTGAGCAGGCCTTTTACTACAAAATAGTCATTGGTCACATTATCCCCTTCCTGAACCAGAAATTGGTGCTTTTTGAGTTTTTTAGATGTGAAATGAGAAATGATGTGATCAAACTCCTGGTCTGTAAGCGTTATGATCTTTTCAAAATGCTGTCTTAATTCAGAACCATATTTTTTATGATTTTCAAAAATCCTTTTAGATTCTGATCTTGAATGCTGTAAAATATCAGTATGGGATAATTTCCCATCAGCATTATTTTCAGTGGTGTTTTCAGGCATCCTTATATTTTGTATGGTCTTTATTATTGTATGTAAATATCGCTGCTTATTTTATATTACTAAAATTATTTAAATGATAATTTTATATCATATTTGTGATAGATGCTGAATCCTGAATAGTGACAATTTCCATCTAAGCTGTTTCTAAAAAGAGCGAAATCTTTTTGTAATTATTTAATTTCTGTTTCAGTTTAAAAGATTTCAAGATCAAATAATGGCAATCAGAGTTTCCCTTTTTTGCACACCTGCCCAAATAAAAATTAAACCGCACCACTGGTCAAAAACTCACCTTTTTCGCTCACGGCCTGATTTCCCCAATCGGTAATAGCTTCCAAAACAGGAACAAAGCTCTTCCCAAAATCGGTTAAGCTGTAGACTACTTTAACAGGCGGCTTTTTACCATACACTTTTCTCGATACCAGTCCGTCCTTTTCCAATTGCTTTAACTGAAGACTTAGTGTCATTTCCGTGACAGAAGGAATTTCCCTGCGCAGTTCACTAAATCTTAACCAAAAAGCTTTAATGCTTCAATGTATCAGCAAGCCATAAAAACACTGGAAGAAAACGGCCACGAGGTAAAAACATCAGACCTGTACCGTATGAATTTCGATCCTGTTTCTGACAGAATAAATTTTACCACTGTAAAAAACACAGCCTGTTTTAGCAGCAAACCGAAGAATATTTCGCCTATGAAAACGACGGTTTTGCAAGTGATGTACTTGCAGAACAAGATAAAGTCCTTTGGTGCGATCTGATGATCTGACAATTTCCGCTCTGGTGGTTTTCTGTTCTTGCCCTATTGAAAGGCTGGGTCGATAAGGTTTTTGCGATGGGAAAGTTTTATGATAACGGAAGGATTTATGAAAACGGCCTTCTCAAGGGTAAGAAAGCTTTGTTATCGATAACGACAGGAGATCCGGAAAAGAATTACGTAACCACCAAATATGGAAGCATCGATCAGACACAGATGAACGACCTTGATTTAGAAGAAAATGGATTTATCATCTGACCTTGCAACTATTTTTGAGTAAAACTTTGTACACAAGAAGACACTTTAATGATGATTTAACCTAATGCAAGCAATGGAATGTATGAATACGCAATGTATGACAATGGAAAAAATTTTAATACTTTGCAAGGAACATTTTATTATTCAGCAAATATGGATGGTGAAATCTAAGTCTATAAATAAAAAACCCATTGAGATTGCTCTAATGGGTTAACTAACATTTTTATAAATCTACTATATTCTATATCCGCCAGATACTTCTATTCTTTGAGCATTAATCCATTTGGAGTCATCTGAACAAAGGAATGCCACAACACTTCCAATATCATCAGGTAAACCTACTCTGCCCAGAGCGGTCTCGGATGCCAGGTATTTATTTACTTCTGACATATCACGAACAGCACCTCCATCGAAATCAGTTTCGATGGCACCCGGAGCAAGAGAATTTACTCTTATTTTTCTGCTTCCCAATTCTAATGCCTGATATCTTGACAATGAATCAATCGCAGCTTTCATAGCACCATAAGCAGAATATCCTTGAGATGAAAATCTTGCCAATCCGGAAGACAAATTCACCATACTGCTACCGTCATTTAATAGTGGCAATAATTTCTGCGTCAGGAAATAAGGTCCCTTGAAATGAATATTCGTCATTGAATCCAGGGTTTCTTCAGTTGTCGTTTCAAAACTTTCGTTGATTCCGATTCCTGCATTATTTACCAAAGCGTCCAGTTTCGCAGAACCGAATTGAGTGTCTAAAACATCTTTTACTTCCGTTACAAATTGGTCAAAACCTGCAGTTGTAGAAATGTCTAAAGGTAAAGCAAATGCTTTTTGTCCAAGAGTTTCAATTTCTTTCACAACTTCGTCAGCTGCTTCTTTTTTTGTCTGATAAGTAAGGATGATATCGAATCCTTTTTTTGCTAACTGTAAAGCTGAATCTTTACCAAGTCCACGGCTCGCACCCGTTATTAATGCTATTTTATTTGCCATTTTTTCTAATAAATATTTATTTTATTTGTAATTATCGTTCTATAGACCTTTAATACTTTTCGGTAGCATAAGTCTACCTAATCAGCAAAAAATGATGATCAATTTCACTTTAGTTTCCCTGGATTGAAATTATATGTATAACTTTTTTAAATCAATTAACTTATTTTTCAATCGTTCCCATATAAGCTTCCTGGTACCTTTCTCCAGAAGCTGGTGTCAAATTATTTAAAACTTTAATCTGTGCATCGCTCAATGTTAACAAATCAGCTCCAACGTTTTCCTCTACCCTGTCTACACGTTTTGTACCTGGTATCGGAGCAATGTCATTTCCTTGTGCCAATAGCCAAGCTAGTGCTACTTGTCCGATTTTAGCATTTAGTTCTTTAGCTATCAATTCAACCTGTTGAACTATTTGTAGGTTCATTGCTATATTTTCTTTACTAAATCTTGGACTGTTCTTGCGGAAGTCATCGTCTGCAATCTGATCATTTGAGGTTATTTGACCAGTTAGAAATCCTCTTCCAAGTGGAGAATAAGGAACAAATCCGATTCCAAGTTCACGTAAGACGGGTAATATCTCAGCTTCCGGATCACGGGACCATAATGAATATTCGCTTTGCAACGCAGATATTGGATGAATGCTATGTGCTCGACGAATCGTACTTACGCCAGCTTCGGATAAACCGATGCTTCTGATTTTTCCTTCCTTAACCAGGTCAGCAAGAATGCCAATTGTATCTTCTATAGGTGTATTTGGATCAACACGGTGCTGATAGTAAAGATCTATATAATCTGTCCCTAATCTCTTTAAAGATCCCTCAACAGCTAATCGAATATTGGAAGGACTGCTATCCAGCCCGTCTACTCCGCCGCCTAAATGCGAGATAAGACCAAATTTTGTTGCAAGGACTACATTATCCCTTTTCCCTTTCAGTGCTTTACCTACAAGCTCCTCATTAGCATAAGGTCCATATATTTCAGCAGTATCTATTAAGGTAACACCAAGGTCAATTGCTTTATGAATGGTACGGATCGACTCGGCCTCATTTTGTTGGCCCATTGTATAGTAGGATGACATTCCCATCGTACCCAATCCTATACGGGAAACCTCCAGGCTTCCTAGTTTTATACGCTTCATAGATTTTATTTTTTATTAATTTATAATTTTCTTAAACCACTTATCCATAGAAAATAATACTCGGGAAAAGAATATGCCTCTTTTATCATTTGGCATTATTTATTTTAATTTAAAATACTTTCTCTGAGTTTGTTCGGAGAAATCCTACTTCTTTTCTGAAAGCCTTGAAAAAATAGGTTGTAATTTTAGAACCAAGCAATTGAAATTTTCGAGATTTTCAACTCCTTCAGTCAATAGATTTTTTGCCTTAGTAATCAAAAAAAGATGAAAAAGCTCAAGTCCTGACAGATTTACTAACAAAATGGACACGAAATACATTCTACTTTAGTTTCATGTCTTCGAACTTTGCAATCAATAGAGGAAGATTCATTCTAATAGAAAAGCTATTGATGAAATGGTCTGATAATTTGACAATCAGAATTTCGATAAACGATCCCCAAATTTATTGAATTTTGCCAATTTCTTTGTAAACATAAGCAAAAGTACGGCAGTTTCTCAAGATCAAGTGTCAAGTCTCTTGGGATCTAATGCCTTTGCACATTATCTATTTTTAGATTTTTGATGATCCTGAGCGCATTAGAGCAACTGCTTGTTCGTGAGAAAGCGGTGGATCAGCTTTCATTAGTTGGTCTATCGTATAATCCCTTATGGCGGGAGCCGTTCCTTTGTCAGCTTCGTTCAAAGCCTCCTTAAGTTCCTCCACATTTAGTTCTGTACAAAAAGCTGGAGTTCCCGGTTCCTGTCTCCACGATAAACTGAGACTGCCGCCATCTACGCTATCAAAGCCTATTTGATCGACCAGTTCAGCGGCTAATCTTTTATGCTCATCATTATCGGAAGCTATCGATATCGCTATCCTTCCTTTTTCCCCGGCAGCTTTACTTTGATGCTTGAGTGTGTACGCCCAGGCCATATTAAAAACTTTTACAACCGGTCTTCCCAATGTTTCGGAAATATATTCACTTTCCGTTTTGCCTTCCAAGCCAGCAAGCTCGCCGTCACGTAAAGGACTATAATTAGAAGTATCCATAATGACAACTTCCTGCGGGACATCCCGAAATAAATCTTTAGGCAGATCTTTATATGCACTGAAGGGTATGGACAATATGATTGCTTCCACATCTTTAACAACGTCTTCGATAGTGGCAGCTTTTGCTCCAAGCTGTTCTGCAATGTTGCTGAGCTCAGCGAAATCCTGTGTGTTGTTTACTTTTATCTGGTGTCCTGCATTCGACAATTTTTCTGCCAGTGTGCTGCCAATAGACCCTGTTCCAATAATTCCTATATTCATTTTTTTAATTTTAATTTTTGTTATAAACTGTGTTATTTACCGCATACGAGTATCATATAAAGTGTGTACGTATCGGTTGTTTGTTTTCTATAAAAACGGACGAATTGCCTCGTCAGCCATTTCAAGATATTGAGTACGTTTGCCCGGATCAGCTTCCTCTAATGCCGCCGCTAAGGATTCTTTACCAAGATCACGACAATAGGCGGGAGTACCGGGCTGCTGTCTCCAGGACTCGGAAAGTGGTCCGCCATCAATAGCGTCAAAACCCATTTTGTTAATAAGTGCCTGCACAATCTCTTTATGCTCGTCCTGATCACCTGCAACAGAGATAGCGATTCGGTCAGGACTTCCTTCAGGCATTGATTTTGAAGCCAAACTTGTAGAAAGAATATTGTTGAAAGCTTTGATCACAGGGTGACCCAGTACTTTTGCAGTCCATTCACTATCTGTCAATCCGCCTTCAAGTTCAGGATTTTCTCCATCACGGGATGGATAATAATTACCTGCATCTATAATGATTGCCTGGGATGCTGACAAGATTTGAACCGGAAGCTTTTCCATCGCCGTAGGAGGTACAGCAACTATTACGATATCTTTAGCGGATGCTGCCTGTTCTACTGCTACAGCTGTTGCCCCGGTTTTTTCAGCAACTCCTGCCAAAGATTCTGGTCCACGTGAATTCGCAATTTTCACATTATGTCCTAAAGCGGTTAAATGTCCGGCAAGCGTACTTCCAACGTAACCGGATCCGATAATTCCTATTTCCATTTTATTTTAAATTTTGTTTAATTGTTATTTTGATATAATTGCATAACGATATAGTCCACTGTTCATTTCGTCCAGCGTTTATGATAAAAATTACAGAATGGCTTCCGTATTTTTTAAAAAGTATGTTTATTAATTTAAGCTGTTGCTGTTGCCTTTATATTGGTTTGGCGTAATGCCCACTTCCTTCCTGAATAGGCGAGAAAAGTAGGTTACATTTTCGAAGCCTAGCAAATTCGAAATTTGAGTTACATTCAGTTCGCCTTCTGTCAACAGATTTTTTGCCTCAGCAATCAAAAAAAGATGAATGAGTTCCAAAGCCGTCTTTCCTGTTTCCTGCTTCAGCAGATCGGATAAATAGCGCGAAGAGATGTGTAACTTCTCAGCCATCAGTGACACGGTTGGCAATCCAATGTTTGTCGTTTTTCTTTCTTCAAAATGAGCAGTCAGGAGCGTATTAAACTTTGTAACGGTAGAGCCGGTCAGTTCTTTTCTGTTTATAAACTGTCTTTTGTAAAAACGCTGTGCATATTTGAGCAACGAGTCCAGATGGCTCACAATAATGGCTTTGCTTAGTTCGTCGGTGTTATTATGGTATTCTTTTTCAATGCTGAAATACAAGTTCCAGATGATATCCTCTTCCGATGGTGAAAGATGCAGCGCCTCATTAACCTCATAATCAAAATAACCATATTTTCTTACTTCGTTGTGAAGAAGCGTTCCCGGCAAAAAATCTTGATGGATGATTATTAAAAAACCCTTTTCTTCCAACTGAACATTTTTAAAGACCACTTTTTGCTGCGGCTTTACAAAAGACATGGAACCAAGATCATGGTCGTATTTTGTTTTTCCGTAGTGCATGCTGCCCGATCTTAATTTTTTAAATCCGATGATGTAAAAATCTGACGTAAACTCGATTACAGTATTTCCGTCACATGCTCCACGTTCGCCATAAGCGGTACTAAAAAGTGGGTTTTCCGGAGGTTTTACACCAAGAGCTTCATGAAGCTCGCTGATTTTTTTGAAATGTTTCATTGTCGTCAATTCGGATTCTTTTCTATTAAACTCTCTCAACCGTGTGCTGCTATGGAAACATCCTGCCAGGATTCCCATGTATTCAGGCGTTGTTCATAGGTTTGTTTCACCCATGGCAAAGCAATCTTACCGAGAATTAATCGTGATGGAGGATTTTCAGCATCAACCAAGGCAAACAGCGCATTAACCGTAGCTTCCGGATTCCCTGAATCTCCTGCCTGAGCATGTTCCCAGAAAACGTTCTTCATGTCATCATAAACCGGGATAGGTTCACTTACAGCCAACGACTGCTTGCCATTGAAGTCAGTGTCGTAAGGCCCGGGTTGCAGAAGAGTGACCTTGATTCCAAATCCGGCTACTTCGGCAGTCAATGTCTCGGTAAGTCCTTCGACTGCGAATTTGGTTGCACTATACAATCCCATGAAAGTAACTGTGTTCAATCCCAATGCGCTCGAAAGTTGAATGATATGCCCCGAATTTTGCTCGCGCATTACAGGCAGTACTGCCTGAATCGTCCATAATGATCCTAACACGTTGGTTTCAAACTGAGCTCTTACATCTTCCTCGGTAAGTTCTTCTACAGCTCCGACGTGGCCGAAACCTGCATTGTTAATTAATACATCGATACCACCAAAGTGGTTTTTTGCAGTTTCGATTGCTTCAAAACTTCCAATTCTGTCCGTCACATCAAGTTTTAGAACCAGAAGACTGGAAGAAAATTCTTGATTTAATTCTGCTAATGTATCCGGAGTACGGACAGTAGCAACTACATTATCGCCGCGTCTTAAAAATGCTTCAGCCCAGATTCTTCCGAATCCTCTTGATGCCCCTGTTATAAAAATTGTTTTTGCCATTATATTATTTTAAATATTTGATATGGACAAAGTTCCGTCAATTAATACCTGCGATTGTGATACAAAAGTAGGCAATAATGAAACGTTTTTACGATGGTCTTTCTTCTTATCGCTATGTTTTTGACTGGTGTAAAGCATATCAGTAAAATTATTTTTCACACAACAACCTGAAGTGTTTAATAGGTCTTAGCGCAAAGAATATTCAGATCTTATTGGTGAAGAAATATTTTAAAATGTTCTTTTTTCTGTTTTGTTCCGTATCTGTCTTGACTGTTTTATCTAAAGGATGATGGTTTGAAGTAAAAAATTTGGAATAGATAAATGAGCAATTTGTTAAGGTAAACAAATCTGCTAAAAAACAATCCGGTGTAAGGTAATTCAGTTTTCTTTCTTCAATACACAGTTGAATCTGCGAAAGAAAATCTTTGTAAGTACCTGCAATAGATTTAAAATAATCCTGAAAAATTAAGTTGTTTTCGTACTGAGACATAATATAAACATCTAAAAAAGGAAATAATTTTGATGTCACTTCTGATTGGTTGATATATTTATCGATTTTACAAAGCAAAGGATCTTCGGCAAGCAAAACACTGTATTTTGGGACTACAATATTACTGATGATCTCTTTATCAACAATTGAAAGCAGATTTTCTTTTGATCTGAAATAATAATTGATAACGGTACGGCTTACTTCAGACTTCTCCGCAATATCAGCCATTGACAGCCCAAAATTCCCGTCTTTGAGCAGAAGATCAGTTGCTGCATTTTTTATTTTTGTTTCTGTATCGATCATTACTATTCGTTTTAAATAGTTGGCAAAAAAAAGTGTTCTTTGCCAACTATAGTTAAGAAAAAACAAGCTTAACAGCTTTTGTTAATGACAATAGCTCAAAATGATAACCTGATTGTCTCTAATAATACGGTATTATTGCCAACCACCTCCCAGTGCGCGGTAAAGATCTACAACAGAATTTAGCTTTTGCTGTTTGATATTTGCAAGGCCTAGCTCTGCCTGAAGTTTATTGTTCTGTGCTACAATTACATCCAGGTAAGTTGCCATATCCTGCTGGAACAATTTGGTAGATGTAGTCACTGCTTTATCGGAACGTATGACGAGATCTTTAGTAATGACCTCCCTCTTATCTGCGGATTCAATGTTTGCCAGAGCATTGGAAACTTCTCCCACTGCATTCAGAAGGGATTGTTTGAAGTTTAGTTCAGATTGTTCCATTGCTAATTTTGATTGCTCATATTGGGTTTTAAGTTGTTTACCATTAAGCAAAGGCTGAGTAAGAGAACCTAACGCTGTTCCAAATAAAGACCCTGGAATTTCAAACCAGTTTTTGAAATTAAAAGCGTTTAATCCGCCCTGCGCTGTTATATTTAACGCAGGATACATATTTGCTTTTGATACTTTAACATTATAAAACGCTCTCCTGACTGCTAATTCGCTGCTTTTAACATCTGGTCTGTAACTTAGCATTTCAGATGGAATTCCAACAGACTGATAAGCCGGTGTGGTCATTTCGCTTAACTTTGAGGTCCTCATAATTTCCGCAGGCATTTTACCAGTTAATATGCTTAAAGCATTTTCCTGAATAGTGATCGACTGTTCGATCATTGGAATAGTCACCAAAATTTGATCTCTGGAATTTTCCTGTTGCTCTACCGATAAACTCGTAGTAATCCCAAGTTCCTGCTGCTTGGTGATCATTTTCAATGTCTTGTCAACCAATTCTAAATTTTTATGAGTGATATCCAATTGGTTATCAAGCATCAACAGGTTATAATAACCTTGGGCAATTTGTGAGATCAATCTTGTTTGCACTGCCTTCGCCGCTTCCTGGGTCTGCAGATAGCTTGCTAATGAGGCTTCTTTTCTACCGCTTATTTTACCCCATATGTCAGCCTCCCAACCTATCGTCACCGTTGATGAATAATCCTCAACATACTTTTGACCTAGAAATTGACTTGTCGTTAAACCATTAAGACTATTATCGGAAGGACGGTTGATTGATGCGTTGGCGATGTTTAGATTAACCGTCGGAACATTCCCCCACTTAGATTGCTTGTAGCTTAAGGAAGTGATCTCGATCTGTTTTATGGCAACTTGTAAATCGTTATTCTTCGCTACTCCGCTTTCGATAAGTGAAAGCAAAACAGGATCCGTAAAAAACTGACGATAAGGTATTTTTGCGATACCTGTTGAAGCAGAGTCTTGTACCACTTCAATTTGTGTATTGTTCCGGAAACTATCTGGCAGATCCGTAGCGGGCTGTTGATACTTTACCGTTTTACAAGAAGCAAAACTTAGTAGAATGCCTGCTGCTGCAAAATTGGTGTATAATCTTGTGTTAAAATTCATTAGTTCACTTTGTTACATTGTAGACCGCCTCACAGTATGCACTGTTTTTCAGTCTACAATGATATTGTTAATTAATTTTTTAGTGTGCTTGATGTTTTAGTTTTGACGGTTCATAATCCCAGACATTATCTTCTAGCGGAACTCCGCTGATCTTCTCCTGCAGATATTTAAAAACAACAAAAAGGATCGGTGTGATAAAAACTCCCAGAACTGTTCCGAACAGCATTCCGAATACTGCTGCGTAACCGATGGAGTGATTTCCTATTGCAGAAGGTCCGGAAGCAAACAACAATGGTAACAAGCCTGCTATAAAAGCCAGTGATGTCATTAATATAGGACGAAGGCGTGCCTTGGCAGCTTCTACCGCAGAGGCTGTCAGACTTTTTCCTGATCTACGTCTCTGCATCGCGAACTCAACAATCAGAATAGCATTTTTCGCCAATAATCCGATCAGCATTACAAGGGCTACCTGCACATAAATATTGTTGGTAAGGTCACCAAGGGATACCCCTACAAATACACCAAGCAAACCTGTTGGTATACCTAATAATACAGCAAAAGGAACGATGTAACTTTCATACTGTGCTGATAGGATAAAATAAACGAAGATAAAACACAATGTAAATATGACCGCAGATTGACCTCCTGAGGTCTGTTCTTCCCTACTCATTCCTTTCAGATCATATGAAAATCCTGTAGGTAAAGATTGGGCACTCACTTCCTTTAAAGCGGCCATTGCTTGTCCTGTACTGTAACCCGGAGCCGGCAATGCCGTAATATTGATCGCATTGAAGAGGTTGTGATGATCTACAACATCCGGACCCTGCGTTTTCTTCAATGATGCTAGCGCATTAACAGGAACCATTTCTCCAAGATTATTTTTAATAAAGATCCCGTTAATCGAAGCCGGATCTGCACGGAATTCCGGAGATGACTGGATAAGCACACGGTAATATTTACCAAACCTGTTAAAATCAGAGGCCTGCATACTGCCATAATAGCCCTGCATTGCACCCATCAGGTCTGAAACATTTACGCCCAGCTGTTTGGCTTTTACCTCATCTACGACCAATTCATATTGTGGAAATCCGGCATTAAAAGTAGAAAATGCCATCGCTATCTCAGGTCTCTGCATCAATGCTCCGATAAATGCGTTAGATGTTTCATTGAATTTTGTAAAGGAACCTGAAGTACGATCCTGTAGCACGATCTCCATCCCACTGGTACTACCAAAACCGGGAACTGTCGGTACGCCAAGCACAAAGAATGAAGCCTCTTTGATCCCATTTAGCTGCGCCTGCATTTCCGCTATAATCTGATTCAAATTCTGCACGCTTCCTCTCTCTTTGATTTTCTTAAGCTTAACGAAAAATACCCCGCTGGATGATGAAATACTGGTGTTCATCATATTCAGCCCTGTGACTGAGACTTTACTATCTAAAGCAGGGTTTCTTACAAGGTTTTCTTCAGCACGCTGAATAACTTGTGCAGTCCGCTCCTTGGTAGCTCCTGGAGGAAGTGTGACTGTCACCATCAGAAAAGACTGATCCTCATCAGGAATAAAACCGGTCGGAGTATTGGTGAACATCCATGCAAAAAGTCCAATCACCACAGCCAGTCCTCCAAATGCAATCCATTTGTTTTTCAACAAGAACAAAACAGATTTGCCGTATTTAAAGGTCATCTTATCAAATGACGCATTGAATCCCACGAAGAAGCGGTCTTTAAACGATAGTTTTTTCTGATGGCTGCCATGGCTGTCGTGTTGCTTCAAGAAAATGGCGCACAGTGCCGGGCTTAAAGTCAATGCATTGACTGCAGAAATTATGATGGCTATCGCCAATGTCAAAGCGAACTGCTGATAGAAAATTCCAATTGAACCTTCCATAAAAGCTACGGGAACAAACACCGCTGCCATTACCAATGTGATAGAGAATATGGCACCTGTTATTTCACTCATTGCAGACATCGTCGCAGCCCTCGGATTAAGCTTTCTGTGTTCCATCTTTGCGTGCACAGCCTCTACCACGACAATGGCGTCATCTACCACAATACCGATCGCCAACACCAGCGCAAACAAAGTAAGCAAATTGATGGAAAATCCAAGTACACTCATAAAAAAGAATGTACCAACGATGGAGACAGGAACGGCAATAGCAGGAATTAAAGTTGACCTGAAATCCTGAAGAAACAGATAAACAACGATAAATACCAAGATGAAAGCCTCTATCAGTGTATGGACCAACTGTTCGATCGACATATCAAGAGATTCTTTTGAACTGTATATCACTTTGTACTTTACACCCGGAGGAAAAGATGCAGATAATTCTTTAATCCTTTTCTGAACAGCAATTTCAATTTCATTGGCATTAGAGCCTGCTGTTTGGTATAAGGCCGTCACGACACCTGGTTTTTTATCAATGAGCGTGGTTATACCATAATCATAAGCACTGAATTCAACTTTTGCAATGTCTTTTAGGCGTAAAGTTTTGCCTTCATTATCAGCTCTCAATATCATATTTTCATACTGGGCCGGTTCTGTATTTTTACCCTTGTAACGGATGACATAATCCAGGGCTTCCTTACTTCTTTCTCCAAAGCGCCCTGGCGCTGCTTCCACATTCTGCGTCTGGATAGCCGTTATCACTTCCTGTGGTGTAATATTGTAAGAGGTCATTCTTTGAGGATCCAGCCATACCCGCATAGAATAGTCCTTGTTTCCAAAAACCATAGCATCACCAACTCCTTTTATACGTTTAAGTTCAGGAACGATATTGATCTTCGCATAATTTTCAACAAAAACATCATTTGTTTTTCCGTCATCGCCATATAACGCAATGAGCGCCAGCATACTGTTCTGCCGTTTCATCGTGGTCACTCCGATCTGGTTTACTTCTGCTGGCAACTGGCTTGTGGCCTGAGAAACTCTGTTTTGAACATTCACCGCAGCCTGATCGGGATCCGTTCCTAATTTGAATACTACGGTTACCATCAGGGTACCACTACTTGATGTCGAGGTTATATAGTCCATATTCTCAACTCCATTGATCGCATTTTCCAATGGAGGGGCAACAGAACGGGCGATAACCTCCGAATTTGCGCCTGGGTACGTTGCTGTTACCACAACACTGGGAGGTGCAATTTCGGGAAATGACGTGATCGGTAATTTTTGCATCCCTACAAGTCCCAATATGACCAGTATGACAGAAATAACAGTAGCAAGTACCGGTCTCTTTATAATTGTTTTTAGCATTTTAGTATCATTTAAATATAGCTGTAAATACTGCTATCCATTTTGTTTAGCTGCAGTTGTATTCTTTTGCGGAGCCTTCTTGTCAGAAGACGATTTTGGTATTACAGGGATTCCAGGCTGAAGCCGTTCAAATCCTGAAACAATGTACCGTTCACCAGGTTTCATCCCCTCTGTAACCATATAGTTGGTGCCACTTTTCCCTGCGATCTCTATAGATTTCTGCACTGCCTTATTGTTCTTATCAAGTGAGAAGAAGTAGATCTTATCTTGTATAGTAGTAGTAGAGGCTATTGGCAGTAGAACAACATTATTAAAGTTTTGCTTAATAAGGATCTTCCCTGTATTTCCTGCTCTTAATAAAGTATTGGGGTTTTCAAAGCTTGCCCTCAGCGTGATGGATCCGGTATTGGAATTGAATTGACCTTCTACCGCATCGATCTTACCTTTATTCCCGTAGATTTTTCCATCAGCAATCTGAAGATCTACCAGAGGGGAATTTTTCATTTTTTCTCCTACGGTGCTTCCAATATTGACATCCTGGAAATTCAAAAAATCAGATTCGCTCATACTAAAATACACATTGACTTTATGGATGTCCGACAAAATGGTAATTGGCTGAGCCCCTGACGGTCCGATAAGACTGCCCAATCGATAGTTGATACGACTTAGATATCCGCTTACGGGTGCCTTGATGGTACAGAATTCATAATTGATCCTAGCAGCCTGTGCAGATGCTTCGGCTTGGGATAAAGATGCCTGTGCGGCCTGATAGGTTGCCTCTGCCTGCTGAAACTGAAGGTTGGCTACTATTTTCTCTTTTACAAGTTCCTTTCTTCTGTCAAGATCGATTTTTGCAGTTCTTAGATTAGCTCTGGCAACAGATACGGCTGCTTTGGCAGTATTGTACTGCTCTGCGTATATTCTATCTTCTATTTTGAAAAGAGGCTGACCGGCACGTACATAAGAGCCCTCATCAACCAGGATCTTTTGCAAATATCCTGAAACTTGCGGACGGATCTCGACGTCCGCTATCCCTTCTATGCTTGCCGGATATTCTTTTGATATAAGTCCATTTCCTTTTTCAACAGTTGATACTTCCAATTCCATTGGTGGGAATTGCTGAGTTGTTTCATCTTTTTTACAGGACAACAATAACAATACGAGGCAAATATGCCAAGATCCTATTATCGATACTCTCCTAAAATTGTTCATAAGTTTAAATATTTCGAGTGCAAAATTATCAACAAAATAGTCAGACTTAAAGGTCAGAAAGGATCAGAAATTCGTCAAAAAAGAACACGCAAGCTTGAATATGAACATCTTATTTAGCAGTATATGCTTGAAAGTTTATTATAAAATCGAAAAAAATTTAATCTAAAAGACTTTTTCTGTAAGAACTCGGAGTTTGCCCGGTATTTTTTTTGAAGAATTTTGTAAATGTCGTGTGATCTTCAAAATTCAGATGAGACATCACGTGATTGATTGTGTTATCATTTTTAAATAAAAGATTTTTCGCTTCCGAAATAACCTTATCTTCGATAATTTTCTTAGGTGTTGTAAGAAAAACATCTTTTACTGTTCTTGTCAAATGCGTTCTGGATATATGGAGTTGATCAGCGTAATACTGAACGTCTTTGTGTGTATGATAATGTGCTCCTACCAAATTGGTGAATTTGATTGCTAAATCTTCTTTTCTAACACTTACAGTGTCATCATCGCTATACGATCCTTCCTGCCTGAAATTAAAAACTTCATAAATTATCAGTGAAAAATAATGTTTTAACATCTGGGGAATAAAAAAGCCACTATCTGGATTTTGTGCATTCAAAATCTTGATTTTACTTATATGAAAAGATATTGAGGAGACCTTTTCCTCATTTAATGGTAATATTTTAATAAAGCTGCTGGAAAGAACCTCCAGAGCTTCACGCGACCCCCATTCCAAATTAAGATCTGCAAAAAAAGCGTTAGAGAAAAGAACGCATTCAATAATCGTGTCATGAGACATTTCACGGAACTCTATTGTATTATTGGGTAATATTTGTAAAAGACTTGAGGGATCTACATCTATGCACTGCTTATCAATAACAATTCTGACTCTACCCTGTTTAAATAATAGTATGCCAAAACAACCTGCTCTACTTGGTGCATTTTGTCTGATATTATCTATATCGATTGTAAAAGCACTGATATTTGTATCAACCAATTTCATAGATTTAAAATCCATAATTTCACATATAAGAGGTACAGGCAAAGCAGTTGTGTTCATAAGAAGATTTTTATAATAAATGTAGCAGGTAATTTAGTGTATTAAATAGAAAAATTGTTATCTTAAAAGTATCTATTTGTTTAATCCATCAGTTTAGTCATTTTTTATCTTTTTGTCTGGTCTGATAATTAATCTTAAAGTTGGATCATTGGTTATAAAACTCCATAACCAGCTAAAAACCAGTTTGGTTTTATTACGAAATCCTGCAATGGGAATAATATGGATAAAAAGCCACAATAACCAAGCAATGATGCCTTTAAAAAATCCTCCTGGTAAATCTACCACTGCTTTGAATTTTGCGATAATTGCCATAGAACCTTTATCATTATAAGTAAATTCCTTCAATGATTCACCTGTTTCCAACGATATAAAATTTTCACCTAATAAATCGCCCTGCTGGATGGCCACCTGAGCTAATTGAGGATGACCGTTTTTAAAGTTGGTGTCACTTGTTTGCAGACACTGGTCTCCAATAGCGTAGATACTGTCAGATTCGATTATTTTATTAAAAGCGTCCACTAAAATCCTGCCACCCCTTCCCAAAGCACTGTCTGGAATCCCTTTAACTTTTCTGGCAATAACGCCCGATGTCCAGATCAAAGTAGCCGCTGGAATATGAGTTCCATCAGAGAGTGACACTTGCTTTCCATCATAACCATGTACCAACTTTCCTAATAATACTTCAACCCCAAGCTTTTTCAAAACCTGTAAGGCTTCACTCTGACTCTTATTGCTCATTGGTGCGAGCAAAGTACTAAGTGCATCAACCAGGTAAACCTTTCCGTAGTTAAAATCAAAATTGGGATAGTCCTTTTTAAATACATTACTACCCATCTCTGCCATCATACCTGCTAGTTCAACACCTGTAGGGCCACCTCCTGCTATAACAATATTAGAAAGTGTTGTTCTATCTTCCGGAAGAGATGATCTTGTTGCTTCTTCCAACTGCATTAGAATATGATTTCGCATTGACAATGCATCATCAATACTTTTCATTGGAAATGCATGATTTTTTATCTCATTATTACCAAAGAAATTAGTTTCGGTCCCCATTGCCAACACAAGAATATCATATTTGATTTCTCCATTATCGGTCAAAACTTTTTTCTCCTCAGGAAAGACTTCCAAAAGCTTTCCCATATAAAAATTTATAGTTGTGTTTTGAAATAATTTCCGAAATGGATAGCTTATGTTTGACTGTTCAATGAATGCCGTTGCCACCTGATAAAGTAATGGTGGAAAGAAATGATAATTATTTTGATCCACTATTGTTACCTGATGATGTTTTGATTTTGAAAGTTTCTTTGCTAATTTAATTCCCGCAAAGCCTCCTCCCACTATAACAACTTGTTTCATTTTAAAAATTTATTAATAAAAACCTCCTACTATCATTTCATCTTTTTATCATAAGACACATAAAAACAAAATCCCTTCACAATTTATAAGGAGGAATCTTGTAACTGATATTTACAATTATTTTGTCTTCGGATTTTTTTCAAATAATGCTCTGTTGAATTTAACAACATCGGGATGAGACGGATAACTTGACATTGCCGAAAGTTCAGCAATAGCTTTATCTCTTTTAACAGGCGCCTCTTCTTTTACGCCATCCGCTAATGCTTGTTTTAGCTCTTCTGCATCTAATTCTGTACAGTAAGCTGGCGTTCCAGGCTGGTGTCTCCAGGATTCTGAAAGATTGCCTGAATCAACGACATCATAACCGGCATCATTAACTAATCCTGCAATAATTTTTTTTGCTTCGGCATCATCTCCGGCTACAGCCATAGCAATTCTGTCTTCTGCATCTGGATTTTTGCCGCCACTGATAAGTGTTTCTGCCAGCAAGTTGTTGAAGGCTTTGATCACTGGTCTTCCCAATTGTTCAGACACCCAGACACTTTCTACTTTTCCGTTTTTTATCTCTTCAATATCAGCATCACGGAACGGATAATAGTTGGAAGTGTCGACAACAATTACATTTTCCGGAACCTCTGCAAACAAATTTTCGGGTAAAGCTGGAATCGCTATCGTTGGCAAAGACAAAATAATGACATCTACATCCTTTACAACATCTTCCTGATTTGAAGCAGTCACACCTAACTCCTCAGCACGGGCATTTAATTTTTCGACATCGTCCGAATTATTGATTTTCACACTGTGACCGGCCAATGCCATTTTCTTTGCTATGGTACCGCCTATTGCGCCAGTACCAATTATTCCTATTTTCATAAGTTATTACTACTATGTCTTACTATTTTATTCTAAACACAAATACAGCCTTTAGATCCAGAAATAATCTAAATGCAAAATCTACATTTATTTTCTAGATTATATATACAATGCACGATTGATACGAAGAAGATACTCTGGATCTAGATCTTTGGAAATCCCACCCAATCGTTCCGTAATAGCCTGGATAGCTAAATCTCTTCGTTTTGGTAAGCGCTCCTTTTCTGCTGTATCAATCAAGGATTCTATTTCCTTTTGTGTTAAATCTGTACAGTATACCGGAGATCCAGGCTGCTGTCTCCAAGAATCAGACAGAGAGCCAGCATCAAATGCATCAAATCCTGTTTCATCGATCAATTTGATTGCAACCTCTCGATCTATATCCCTATCTGCAGATAACGGAATTGCAATACGCTGAGGAGTTCCAGAAGGTTTGCCATTGTTGGCAAAAGAGTAAGCCCCAATTGCATTCCAAGCTTTAGCAAAGGGATGTCCCAACTGCTCTTTCACCCATAAACTTTCTACCTGCCCACGTTCAATGCTGTCAATGTTTCCATCACGAGCAGGGTAATAATTAGAGGTATCTATAATGGTGGTTGCTTCCGAGACACCGGAAAACATTGATGCTATAGAGGGTATACGGCTTAACGGTATAGATATAATGATAACATCTTTATTATCAACAGCTTCCTGGATAGTGGCTGCCGTCGCTCCATTGGCGAGAACGTCCTTTGCAATATTTTTCGGTCCGGATGAATTTGCTACGGTCACATTATGACCTCTTTCTGATAATTTTAAAGCTAATGTTTTGCCAATAAGGCCGACACCGATTATTCCTATATTCATATGTTAATATTTTAAGTTTGATTTTATTTAATTATTCCATTGCATGTCCCTTAGAAATCTGACATTGTAGCTTCAACCTTCAATTCAAAGTAGACACTATATTCCACGTTCTCCTAAAATTGTTCATAAAGTTTAATATGTCGAGTGCAAAATTATCAACAAATTAGTCAGACTTAAAGGTCAGAAAGATTCAGAAATTCGTCAAAAAAGAACATTCGAAAATTGACCGTTCGTCAAACTATAAACCTATTATTTAATATCGATGGCTTTAAAGTTTTTTATAAAACTAAAAATAATTAACCTATCAATCAGAAATCTACCACAGTATTTGTAATCCTTTAGTTCAAAATTTACAAAATAACTAGACAAATTTATGGAAATTACACTTTCTTTTTAATAGCACTTTCCTAAAGGAAAGCGTTTTTTTATAATTACTTATAACAAAGAAGTTGAATAATCTGGCCAGCTTATTTGAAATAAAATTCGAGAGACCATAAATTCTTAGACTGGTAATACCTACCATTAATTATCTGGTAAGGGAATCGTGAGGGAATTTTATGATGAACAATTTTTTTTACCGTTGAAGTTGAAACAGCAACTTTAAAATTACTTTCCTTTAGGTAACTACTATCTTTTTGTAAGTATTTTTATTATAATTTTACATGCGAGAATGTTCACTTAAAAGTTTTTGGCTTGATGTGATATCTGAAAACTAGTAAAGTAGTACTTGTTAAATACATCATTAAAATGAATCAGAGAAAAAAATTAAAACTTGCCGCCATTATCGAAGGTACAGGCTGGAATCATACTGCCTGGCAGCATCCGGAAATGCCGGCAGACGCCAGCGAAAATATAGACTATTACGTTCAACAGGCTAAACTTGCAGAACATGCAAAATTTGAAAGTTTATTCCTAATTGATGTAAGCCACGTTGGTCCAGGAAATATCCCGCATTATCTGAGTATGTTCGAAGGCGTTTCCATAATGTCAGCTTTAGCGATGGTGACCAAAAATATAGGACTTGCATTCACGGCCTCGAGTTCTTATACCGATCCCTATAATATTGCAAGACAAGCATTGTCTTTAGATAAAATAAGCAAAGGTAGAGCGTCGTTGAATGCCATTACTTCCAATCCGGGTGGAATGGTCAATTTCAGTCGGGGTCATCTATCGAGATCAGATCAGTACCCTATGCACAGAGAGTTTTTAGAAATCATTCGCGATCTGTGGGATACCTATGAGGACGATGCATTCGTAAGAGATAAAGAAAATGGAATTTATCTGAACCCTCAAAAAATGCATTTGACAAATTACAGGGGTCAATATTTTTCCGTCGAAGGACCATTAAATCTAAGTCGATCCATCCAGGGAAGACCTGTTCTGTATACTGCGGGAAGTTCGCCAACATTTGTTGACATTGCAACCACTTACACCGATGGTGCCTTCATAGGAGGATTCTCGTTGGAAGAAATACAATATACCGCAATGGCACTGAGAAAAAAATTGGATGAGAAGAATAGAGATCCTGATACATTTGTCATAGCAACTTCGCAAAATCCAATCGTGGGAAGAACGGATGCTGAAGCTCATCAAAAATATATGGAGCTGGCTGCACTGAATCCTTATCAAAGAATTCCACCACCGCTGTTTTTAGGATCTGCCGAAAGAGTTGCTGATGAAATTCAAAATTGGTACAAAATGGGAATTATGGATATGCTGATGATTAAACAGGATCATCCGTACGGACTCAGAGATTTTATCGAATTGGTAGTTCCTATTTTACAGGAACGAGGAATTTTCCATACTGATTATGAAGAAAAAACACTTCGGGGAAACCTTGAGCTTCCAAAACCATCGTTCAGAACAAATTTTTAAACAAGAAACATATTCTTTCAACATTAATTTATAGCAGAGCTATCCACTATCTTTTCGTTAATTACTATCAATAATAAAGTTTCAATTTATAACTTTGCATTGATTTGTTGGGTAACAGAAGAAGTATTATTAATGTTATTTAACAAATCAAAATTCCGAAAAAATGAAAAAACATATCGCTCACTCCATTTTAGAACTGGCCATCGTATCAGAAGGCAGCACTTTCAGAGAGACATTACACCATTCACTGGAATTGGCTAAAGTGGCAGAAGCAAATAATTATAAAAGATATTGGTTTGCGGAACATCACAACTCGGCTTCGGTAGGCAGCAGCGCAACTTCAATATTAATTGGTTATGTAGCTGAAAACACAACTAAAATAAGGGTCGGATCCGGGGGAATTATGCTGCCTAATCACTCTCCTTTAATTATAGCGGAACAGTTTGGAACTCTCGCACACCTTTATCCCAACCGAATAGATCTGGGCCTGGGAAGAGCGCCAGGCACTGATACACTGACGGCACAGGCTATCCGATCCGACTTTATGAAAGCTGCACACTCTTTCCCTCAAGAAATTGAGAAAATCGAAAATTATTTTTCCATCTCAAACAGCAAAGGGAACGTAAGAGCACCAATAGCGGAAGATACCAACGTACCGATCTACATCTTGGGATCCAGCACTGACAGTGCACACTTAGCAGCTGAAAAAGGGTTGCCGTATGCATTTGCAAGCCATTTTGCTACCAATCATTTGATGCACGCGTTAAAAATCTACCGTGAAGAATTTCAACCTTCCGAAATGCTGGAAAAGCCCTACACGATTGCCGGTATTAATGTCATTGTGGCAGATACTGATGAAGATGCACAAAAACTATTCACTTCACTGATCAGAATGTTTTATGGAGTTTTGACCGGAAATTCCCAGCCTTTGCATCCACCTACAGAAATGACCGATGAACTGAAAGACATTTTTCATCATCCCAGTTTGCATCAGATGCTGAAATACTCCTTTGTGGGCACTAAAGAAACCGTAAAAGAACAGGCGAAAGCTTTTTTGGAAGAAACTCAGGTTGATGAACTTATAGTGGTATCTACAATTTACGATATTACTGATCGAATAAAGTCTGCAAAACTCTTCGCCGAAGTAATGGAAGAGATCAATGCGGTCGAAACTTCCGGCTAGACCGACTTAAGATTAAATCAATCTATAAAAACAAAAAAATGGCACAAAAAAAAATTCACTGTGACTGTCTGGATACCATCAAGCCAGTAAGGGATACCTTAGACGTGATCAATGGTAAGTGGAAGATCCCCATCATCATTTCAGTAGGTGTTGGCAATGACCGGTTTACGGACATTCAGGAAAGTATTCCCGGAATTACCCCCAAAGTTCTGGCAAAAGAACTTAAAGATCTGGAACAGCACAAACTATTGAAAAGGATTGTTATTGATGAATACCCTATCAAGATCTCGTACAAACTCGAGCCTTATGCAGACACTTTGACGCCACTTATTTATGCACTTAAAGATTGGGGCGTTAATCATAAGAGGAAAGTGACAGAATAACACTTTTACAACTTTGATTGTTATATGGCTGTTCGATTTTCAGTCGACTAAAAAAAGTCAGGGAAATGATTAATTGATAACCGTTTCAAATTTTAAACAAGAAAGATGGGTATTATCGATAGAAAGCAGAGAGAAAAAAAAGAAATGCGTGAACGTATTCTTGAGTCAGCACGAAAAATATTTCTTGAGAAAGGCTATGAGAATACCACTATACGAAATATTGCAATTGACATAGAATATAGCACAGGTGTGATTTATTTACATTTTAAAGATAAGGGTGAGGTATTTCATGAATTACTTAAAGAGGGATTTAGGCTTTTGGAAAAACAGCTACAATTCCTAGAGAACATTGAAGAGCCATTCGATCGGCTAAAGGAATCGGGCAGAACATTTATCAATTTCGCAAAAAATAATAAGGAATATTATAAATTGATGTTCTTGACAGATGAGTCCTCCCCAAATCCGCTTCCACAAAAAGATTTTCAGATTGTTAAAGATACTACTGAAAAATTACTTGCTCTTGTGATTGAATGTCAAAAATCAGGTAGATTCAAGGATATGAATGCCGAATACTTCTTATTTATGTTTTTGGCATCTATACATGGTATATGTACGGTTTTTTACAAAGTTCAAACGCCTAATTTTATAAATAAAAGTGATCTGGAACTTACAACACATGGATATGAGCATCTTGTACTCTTATTAGAAAAGAGTTAAAGATGCACTGTATCTTTATCATGTCTAGAAGCAGAAATCATAATATGATTTTTTGGATTTGCAAATAAAAAAAAGCCAACTTGAAATACTTTTTCAAATCGGCTTTTCCTTGAATAAGTTCTCTAATTATTACTGCATCATATTCTGAAGGTAGTTAACTAACATTCATTTTGAACACAAAATCTTTAAAAAAGTATTTCGCCTTTTATAATTTATCTTGTAGCTACTATTCCACCATCAATAATCAGTTCCTCTCCAGTAACGAACTTTGATTCATCAGAAGCAAGGTATAATACGCCATATCCGATATCTTCCGGTCCTCCAACTATCTGCGGAAGAACTACAACATTTTTATGCGTCTCTTTAGATGCTTCAATTGTAATTCCCACTTTTTCCATGATCGGGGTATATATAGGACCGGGGTGGATTGAGTTTACCCGGATATTATCTTTACCGAAATACTTGGCAACGTGCTTGGATAACGAACGGACAGCTCCTTTGGAAGCGCTATAGGCAGCTCCTCCAGCATCAGAATGGTCTCCACCTGCAAAAGCACCTATAGACGAGATATTGACGATAGAACCTCCACCATTATTTTGCATATGGGGAATAACTTCTTTCATTCCTAAAAAAACACCTGTTGTATTGATGCTCATCACCTTATCCCAATCGCTAATATCTGCTTCAAGAATGCCTTTTGCGATGTGTATTCCTGCGTTATTAACCAGAATATCTATTTTTCCATAAGTCTCCATCGTTTTTTCAACCACTTGCTTCCAATTTTCGGAAGAACTGACATCCAGCACAATGGGAAGAACATTATTCCCTTCACTTATAGCATTCGCTTCTTTTGTCAAGAGATCTTCCTGTACGTCGGTCATAACAACCTTAGCACCTTCCTGAAAAAATAATTTTGCAGTCGATAAACCCATACCTCCTGCTGCGCCTGTAATTATTGCGACTTTGTTTTCTAATCTTGCCATTTTAATTATTTAATTAACTATTAATGACACAATATTAGGTCGAAAAACATCAAATTCAATAGGCAATTTTAAGGCAATAATTGGCAATTTCGTAACTTTGAGAAATTCTTATTGTAGCAAAAAATGCATAAAAACATCATCATTACCGATTTTAATGAGCTCCTTCAACATAACGAAAGCATCAATTCTTTCCAAACCGGAATTTTCGTACTAAATGAGGTTATTGCCGAATTGGTAGCAACGCCACACATAGCCAATTTTTACGGAATTTCTTATTGTTTTAAAGAAACTTGTAAGGTTAAAAACGATCTGGAAACCTATATTTTCGGAGCAGGAAAATTGTTTCTTTTAAGACCTGGTGAAGTTCATCAAGTAGAAGCATCTGAAGGATTTACCGCCGTACATATCTTGGTAGACCAGAGTTTCATACTTCGCAATTTTATGCTTTATCAACACAAGATAGCGTCACTCCCTTTTTTCAGAACTGATTTCCCTAACTTAATTGACTTAAATAAGAAAGAGCAAAAGAAAATAATCTGGTATATCAATAAGATTATGTCCCTGAATAAAGATACCGGTAATTTTGCCAAGCATATTTTAGAAAGTTTACTTACTGCTTTTATCTATGAAATTTGCAATATCATTTCTTCCCATCCTGAAAAAGAAGAAAAAAAAATATCAGGCGGAAAGGAAATTTTTGAAAAATTTACCGCTTTGCTTGCTGAAAATCACTTGGTTTCAAAGGAAGTTAAATTTTATGCAGATAAACTAAACATCTCGCCGGCATATTTAAACGAAGTCATTAAACGGAAAACAACAAAGAGTGCTTTGACCGTCATTCACGAATATATTACTTTTAAAGTGAAAATATTTTTAAAGCATACCGATTATAATATATCCGAGATTGCAGAAATTTTCAATTTTCCGGATGCGACCACTTTTATCCGTTTTTTCAAAAAACATACTTGTTTAAGCCCATTGAAATTTCGAAATAGTCTTTTCACTAAAGATAGCACAATAACTGCAGATCTTTAAAATAGTTCTTTGTACTAATGTATTCAATCTCTTTTAATTTCGAACTAACTCGGTTTTCACCAGATCATAATTTTTTTAATTCTGTCCACTTTTCGGTAAATGATTTCATCATCATTATCATAAATGTGAAATCCAACCATAACTAAGGTCTTCAAAGGTTTATTTCGACCAGTTTACAACATTTGAAACAGAAACCTAGAATATTTGTATTTGGCAACTGATAAATCAATTATAGTTTTAAATTCAAGAATTGCTTGATCAATGCTTTCTATAAAATGATATGTGATACCTTTAAAAATTAATATTACATTACTCTTGAGATTTGGTAATATTCCAAGATTTCAGATATCTCAAAAATGATATTTTTCGCCATCAACTAAAATTCAAAACTTTTAGTAAACCTTATCGGCAAAATAAACTTTTGCTATACAAAAACCACATAGTTTTTTGCCTATAATGGCAAATCTAATCCTGTAAAAAGTTTAGGTTTTCAATCCTGACAACTGTGAAATTCTTTCCAAATCTTCTACCAAATGTTTCGATATTTCTTCGGTTATGGGTACAACGCAAAATGGCGCCAACAAAAGAAAGTTGGCGCCATTTGTTTTCATATATACTCATTTTGGAGAGCCACATAAAGTTGATGTTTTCGCAAAGGGCTTTTCCTATTTTTCGGGACGAATAAATATTATTCATTTACACAAAAAACAAATCTTTTACAACGATTTTTTGACGATGCTTTTTCTCACACGCATACCTTAGATTAATCATTTTATTAAGGAAAGCATTGTAAGATGTAAGCTGCTATTCAGTAGTACTTGGTTTAGTAATAGGCACAGTCTTGGAGACTAGACCAATCATCTCATGTTCTTAAGCTGCCTTTGATAAAATCTTTGGTGAATTACTCACAAAAGCTCACCAAATTTTAATTTGTCTACTCTCAAAATTGCAATCAATATCAGTTTTCACTACCAAATAATATCGATATAATTTACTGTAATTATTTTGTCCCAGCAAAAACTTTCCGCCGATTACCCTTGTTTTGGTTTAGGATAACCCTGATTCTGTTAATTTTATTTTCAAAGCTTGATGCAATTTTGCAAGTATAAAAATCAAGATATGAATATTGTAATAACTGGCTCTTTAGGGAACATCGGAAAACCATTAACAAAATTATTGATTGCCAATGGACATAAAGTAACAGTCATAAGTAGTAAACAAGAAAGAATTTCTGCTATAGAAGCTCTAAATGCAATTCCAGCAATCGGAAGCATTCAAGACGCCGATTTTTTAACCCAAACATTTAGAGGCGCAGATATCGTTTATTTGATGGAAGCTTGGGAAGGGATAGGAAGCCTTTTCGATAAGAATATAGATTTCGTAGCAGAATTCAAAAACATTGCCTATAATTATGTAAAAGCGGTTCAAGATTCCGGTGTCAAAAAGATCGTCCATTTGAGCAGCGTGGGTGCACACTCCGAAAAAGGAACCGGCAGCCTTCTGGTTCACCACACCGTTGAAAATATTTTAAGAACGCTTCCCGAAGATGTATCCATCAAGTTTATGCGTCCTGTTGGATTTTTCACAAACATCTACCGATGGCTCCCCATGATAAAAGCACAAGGTGCGATAGTTCAAAGTTATGGTGGCGACCAGAAAGAACCTTGGGTTTCTCCTGATGATATAGCATCCACTGTTGCTAAAGAAATGGAAAAGCCATTCAATGGAAGAACTGTACATTATCTTGCCAGTGATGAAGTTTCACCCAATGAAATTGCACGGGTTTTAGGAAAAGCTATCGGTAACTCAGACTTGGAATGGAAAGTAATCTCTTCTGAAGAATTATTGAAACAGATGCTATCGGCAGGTATTAATGAATGGATAGCAACTGGTTTGGTTGCCATGCAGAAAGCTCAGGCAGATGGAAGTCTCTACGATGATTTTTACCTGAATAAACCTGAATTAGGAAAAGTAAAACTTAACGATTTTGCAACCGAATTTGCAGCTGAATATAACCAACAAAATAATTGATAAGATGAAAAAAGCATTAATTACAGGAGCAAACAAAGGAATTGGATTTGAGACAGCTAAACAGCTTTTAGAAAACGGTTATTTTGTTTTCATCGGAAGCAGAAATTATGAGAATGGCAAACTTGCTGTGCAAAAACTTAATGAAGTCGGATTTAAAAATGTTGAAGCTATACAATTGGATGTCACGGATATGACATCGATATTATCTGCCAAGCAGGTAATCAAAAGCAAAACAGAAACTCTAGATGTACTCATCAACAATGCAGGAATTAATGGTGGATTTCCTCAGACAGCTCTGGAAGCATCGGCAGAAACTTTTCAAAAAGTAATGGATACCAATCTTTACGGGGTGATAAGGGTTACCCAGACATTTATGGATCTACTCAGAGAATCAAACCAACCGAGAATTGTCAACGTATCATCCAGCGGATGTTCACTAGCACTTCATTGCGATCCGGATTGGAAGTATTACAGTCATAAGGCAGCATTATACCCGGCATCCAAAGCAGCAATGAATATGTACACGATCAATCTGGCATATGAGCTACGGGATACCGCTTTCAAGGTAAATGCCGTCTGTCCCGGTTTTGTCGCGACCGATTTCAATGGTCACAGAGGTACGGGCACCGCCGAAGAGGGAGGAAAAAGAATAGCCAAATACGCAATGATTGGAAATGACGGTGTTACCGGTAAATTTATCAGTGAAGAATATAATCCTGAAACAGGGGAAACACCCTGGTAATTAATTCAGTATTTTTGTAAGATATAGCAGTATCATCCATAATACCAATTATTATCTGTAATTTTTTTTAAAAGATGAAAGGCAAAGAAAATAAAATATACAAATTCAACTCATTATCAGAATTCCATCAGGTATTTGGTCTTTCCAAGCCCGAAAACCCGCTGGTGAGTTTTATTCGTATTGAAGACATGGAAATGCCTAATGAACCCCTGCCCGATTTTCTGGTGCTCGATTTTTATAAAATCGCCTATAAAGATACTATCGGGCAGGCAAAATACGGACAGCATCACTATGATTTCGGTGAAGGAGGCCTGGTTTTTACAGCGCCGGGGCAGTTATTTGAAAAACCCTTGAATAAGAAAAGTAACGGGTACATTCTGTTGGTGCATCCTGATTTTTTCTTGTCTTACACTCTTTCAAAAAAAATCAGGCATTATGGCTTTTTCTCCTACAATACAGATGAAGCATTACGGGTTTCCGAAAAGGAAAAGGAGACCTTGTTTTCCGTTTTTAAAATTCTAGACGAAGAGCTCAAAAGCAGAATTGATGATTTCAGTCAAGATGTTATCGTTTCGCAAATAGAGCTGCTCCTTAACTATAGCAGCCGGTTCTACAAGAGGCAGTTTGCAACCTACAAGGCTGTAAACCAGAATATCATTCAGCGGTTTGAAAATGCTTTGGATATTTATTTTAATAATGAAAATGAGGAACAAAACGGAATTCCAAGTGTTCAGTATTTTGCCGAACAGTTAAATGTCTCTGCAAATTATCTGAGCGATATGTTGCGTTCATTAACAGGACTCAACACACAACAACATATTCATCAGAGAATTATTGAGAATGCCAAAGAAATATTGTCTGCAACAGATCGTTCTGTTTCTGAAATTGCATATCAGCTGGGATTTGATTACCCGCAGTCGTTTACAAGACTCTTTAAAAGCAAGACAAACCAAACGCCGCTGGAATTCAGGCAATCTTTTAATTAATAGAAGAGAAACCTGTAACTTAAAGATAAAAGATGATGGACGACGACTATACTTCACTAAGAAAACATATCGAAAAAATTGTACAGCTCACGGATGAGGAATTTGCTTTTGTAAGCAAACATTTTAATTTTGAAAAATTTAAAAAGAAAGAGTCCCTTTTTACTGGAGGCGATCCGGTGAAATACGTATATTTTGTTATTTCTGGCCTTCTAAAACTTTTTTATACCGATAAAGAGGCTAAAGAGCACATTGTTTCATTCGCTATGGAAGATTGGTGGGAAACAGATTTTCAGGCTTATTATACCGAAAGCAATGCTCTGCTTACATTGGAATGTCTAGAAGACACCAGGGTTCTAAGTTTATCGCTGGAGGATTTTGAAAAGCTTTGTAACGGTTTGCAGAAGATGGAACGTTTCTTTCTAAAAAAATCCATTGCAGGGCATATTGGTTCCGAGAGACGTATTTTATCCTTTCTGACGTCTGGAGCCAAAGACAGATATGAACAGCTGCTTGCGAAAAGTCCATCATTAATGCAGAGAATTCCAAAGTCGCTTCTTGCCTCATACTTAGGAGTTTCAAGAGAAACCCTCAGCCGCTTAATTTCTTGATAGCTACAAATTGTGAGGTTTGTCACACGCCCTGCAGCAAAAATATCCTGAGCTTTGCATTACAATAATTTTAAAACAATGGAAAAGAAAGTAATCAATCCTTGGAAATGGCAGGACGCCAGAAACTATGTGCAGGCAGTAGAAGTTAAAAATAATGAAGGAACGCTTTATGTATCAGGACAGACCGCCATCAGTGATGACGGAATTTCGAGTGATGCAGATATGAGAACCCAAATTTTTCATACGATTGAAAATTTGGAAAAAGTAATTCTTGCAAGCAGTTATGAGATAAAAAACATTGTCCGTCTCAATATTTACCATACCAATTCTGCCGAGTTATTTGAAAACTTTGATGTGATTCAGGAATGGCTGACCAAAAATGAGATACAGCAAACTAGCACTGTTTTGGAAGTCAAGACCCTTTTTGAAACTCTGAAAGTGGAGTTCGAAGCAACTGTGGTGAAGTAATTAGTATTTTTGAAGCTGGTCTAAAAGGTCAGCTTCTTTTTTTTGAATGATTTGCTGACAATTTATGTATTTGCAGATACGTCCGCTTTTTATTTATAACGCCTCAATGACCACCCTTTTCTAATCTTTAGAAATTAAAACATAGTAACATTGAAGTTACAAAGTATGGATTTTGTTACAGTAACTTTTAGTTACAAAGTTACTAAAGTAAATTTAAATGATTTACATTTGCCTCAGAATTTATAACAGCTAAACAGAGCTTCTATCGGATCACAATAAAGCATTTTTACATACTCAGCTTTTTAAATAATGAAGATAAGTGTCAAAAAAATCAATTACCCTGATAAGATATTTCCGTTTAGATTTAATTAAAATAAAATGAACAAATTAAAAGACAAAGTAGCCGTTATAACAGGCGGAACTACAGGAATTGGATTTGCCACTGCGCAAGCATTCATCAATGCTGAAGCGAAAGTTTGGATCACTGGAAGAACCGCAGACAAACTGGAAAAAGCTGCCGCTGAAATCAACAGTCCAAATTTAAAAACCGTTACATCAGATACATCCAAGCTGGAAGAAATTTCCATTTTGGAAAAAGCTATTGCTGAAAGTGGCCATAAAATAGATGTACTATTTTTAAATGCTGGAATAGGAACATTTAAAGGAATTGAGCAAATGACAGAAGAAGATTTTGATGGGCAATTTAACACCAACGTTAAGGGACATTTTTTCACACTACAGAAATTAATTCCTCATTTGGCTGATGGTGCTTCGGTCATAATTACCTCTTCAACAGCGGCAACAGCGGCAAATGTTGGTACAAGTGTATATGCCGCTACCAAAGGAGCCTTAAATAAAATTGCTCAGGTTGCTGCTAATGAGTTGGCTGGAAGAAATATCCGGGTAAATGTTGTAAGCCCTGGATCAACGGCTACTCCCGGACTGACCAGTGTGATCTCTGAAGAAATCAAACAGCACTTTGCTAGCGTGACAGCATTGAAAAGATTGGGAGAACCTTCGGAAATTGCTCAAACCGTTTTATTTCTTGCTTCTGATGCCGCAAGTTTCATCACCGGAACTGAAATTATCGCTGACGGTGGTTATTTAAATTATGCAACTAAATAATTCCTTATAATTAATTCAAGATGGGGAGCGCAAATATTGCTCTTTTTCGGTTTGAAAGAATATTATAAAAAAACAGGAGCTTTTTAAAACAACTTGTTTAAGCGAAACTTGCAACATTAAAGTAGATCCCCAATAAGAAAATGTTGGGGATTTTTACTTTTTTTCGTCTGTTTTAATCTTTGGTAATTTCTTTTCGATGTTCTGTTCCCCAATCTGAAAGATTCCGAATCACCGATGTCAATTTTTTGCCGTGAGGCGTCAGTTCGTACAACACACTCACAGGATGGGTATTCAGAATATTTCTTTGGGCGAGTTTATTAATTTCTAATTCTTTCAATTCTTTACTCAACATTTTATTGGATATTCCGCTTACATCATTAAGCAGATCGGTGAATCTCCTTTTTTCGTTAAAACAGAGTGACGCCAAGATTGAAATTTTCCATTTGCCACTCAGCACATACATTGCGTCATTTACGGCTCTCACGTGCGCGTCACACGAATTGCTTGTTGTTTTTATGTCTGTCATTTGTTACTTTGTTACCTATACGTTACAGTTACTTTTTGATACTTCGTTACAAATTTAAACAAATAGTTGGTATATTTGCATAAGAAAATGAGACGAATTATAAAACGTTGATTAATACAATTATAAACCCTTATAAAAAATGGAAAAGTTTACATTAGCAATTAAATTTACAGCAAGACCGGATAACCACGAACAATTTAAACAAGCCCTTACTGACCTTTTTGAAACAGTAAGCCAGCAGGAAAATTTTGTACACGCAACCATTCATCAGAATATTCAGAAGGCAGAAGAATTTCTTGTTTATGAAGTTTGGAATGAGGACATCGACCACTTTATGAATGTAACCCTTAAACAACCTTACGTCCTGGAATGGGAACAACTATTGGTAGATATGGAAATCGTACGTGAGCCGTCGGTTTATAAGTCTTTTGCAAAATTCAAAAAGTAGATAAAAAACGTCTCAAAATAATTTGAGACGTTTTTTATTTTAAAGTTCGAAATTAACCGATTTTAAAGTTTAGGGGAGATCTTTTGGTTATAGCATCTAAAAAGATGTGCTATTAGAAATTCTTAATGATTGGGCTTATTCTGTACTATACTTTTACATTTTTTAATTAATTAAAAATAGATAGATACGCAGAGTTTGAGATCAAATTGCTTACAAAACACCTATTTAAAACAATCATTTCAAAATAAGTTGTATATTTGTAACCGTTATGGCAAGAAATGTAGAATTCAGCGAGGAACGGGCGATCGATAAAGCTATGGAAGTTTTTTGGACCAATGGGTACACGGCTACATCTATGCGTGACCTGACGGATGCTATGAGAATAAATAGTAGTAGCTTATACAATACCATTGGGGACAAACATACATTATTTATCAGGTGCTTGGAGAAATACACAGAACAACGTCAGCAAAGATTTCTTGAACTGACGCAGGGGCAGGCATCTGCACTGGAGCAGCTAAAAGATCTGATCAAAGTAGTTACGTTAAGTATAGACCAGACACCTGCTGCCTGTATGGCTATCAAAGCTTCTTTCGAGATGGCGGAACGTGATCCACAGATTCATTCGATCCTTAAAACTGATGCTGAATTTTCTTATAACCAAGTCAGAGGTTTGCTAGAAAGAGCAATAGCTGAGGGGCAGCTACATAATGATCTGGATATGGAAGCCACCGCACATTATATCGTCAACAGTTTTACTGGTTGGTACGAAATGTATATTCTAAATAAAGATAAGAAGCAGATCCAAAAGATGGGCGATTTTTTGATCAAAACCCTTCTTTAATTTTTTTTATTAAAATCTGAAACAATCATTTTAAAATACATATTAAAATTATATATATGAAATTATTAGAAAATTTGAACTGGCGTTATACCGTGAAAAAGTTCAGCAACCAAAAAGTAGATCAGGAAAAAATTGACAAGATCATTGAAGCTATCAATCTGTCTGCTTCCTCGGGTGGGTTGCAGCCTTATAGGATCTTCATTATTGAAAATAAGGAACTTCAAAAAAAATTGAGAGGAGAATCTTTTAATGCGCAGATAGAAGAAGCTTCACATGTGATCGTTTTTGCTTCCTATCATAAAATGACAAAAGGATATATTGAAGAATTCATGAATTTGAATGCTAAAGTACGCAATATGCCGATTTCTGAATTGGAAGATTACAAAAATGCATTAGAATTTTATCATCTTAATAAGACTGAAGAAGAAAGTGCTATATGGGCTGCAAAGCAAGCTTATATCGGCCTGGGTACTGCACTAATTGCAGCTGCTGAATTAAAAGTTGATGCCACACCAATGGAGGGTTTCGATTCCCAAATTGTAAACGAAGCTCTAAGTCTGGACGGAAAAAGTTTAAACAGCGTTCTGTTATTAGCCTTAGGTTACAGAGATTCAGAGAATGACTGGAATATAAAGCTTAAAAAAGTACGTCTTCCCATAGAAGAGTTTTCCACAATCATCAAATAATTTTTTTCATTTAATCTGAAACAATCATTTTAAAATTTTCGTTACATGTCAAATCAAAAATTAACTGGTAAGATTGCCCTTGTTACGGGTGGGACCAAAGGAATAGGCAAGGCTATCGCCGATCAATTAAGTGCTCAAGGAGCAACTGTGATCGTCACAGCTAGAAATGAACCTGAACTACCTGATCATGAATTTATAAAAAGTAACGTTACCAATGCGGAATCTGTCGACACGTTAGCAGAAAAGATAATTAGAAAATATGGTAAAATTGATATACTGATCAATAATGCTGGAGGCCTAACTGGTCCCGGAGGTGGTTATCAAACACCAACGGATGAGCAATGGATGAATGAATTTAATTTTAATGTATTGTCCTGTATTCGTGTAGACCGAGCTTTTATCCCAAGCATGGTCGCACAAAAAAGTGGTGTTGTCATCCATATTACAACTGTATCAGCCTATAAGCCATTTCATCAGTTCAATTTGACCTATGCTACAGTAAAATCTGCATTAAACACTTATAGTAAAGGTTTAGCTAATGAATTAGCTTCCAGTGGTGTGCGTGTTAATTTAGTTTCTCCAGGAATAATCAATACAGAAATGACAGAGCTGTTTATTGAAAATAAAGCTAAAGAAAGTAACATCTCAGTGCAGCAAACAACAAAAGAATTTATCGAATCTGCTGGAGGTATTCCAATGGGAAGAATGGCTTCTACAGATGAAGTAGCAAATGTAGTTTCATTTTTAGTGTCAGACGCTGCAAGTTATGTCACAGGTTCAAATTACTATGTGGACGGAGGCCTTTTTCCTGTTGTACAATAATGCTGAATTGATATAATAAGAAAGGTTTAAACATTAATTTAAACCTTTCTTTCCTTTTATTTTTAAGTTGATAACTAAAAATCCATTATGAATTGTCAGTAACAAAAGTATGAAATCCCTATCACACGAATCAGTAAATTTATCTAAGACTTCAAGATTTTATCAAAAGAGGAGTTGTTGGTTTTTATATTGTAATCAACTTTTTTTTAAACCTCCTGAAACTAACTCTAAAGGAATTAGTTTATCAAGCCCTAATTAATAGCATCAATCGTAGAATAATGCCAAATTCTTTCTTTCTGAGATTTTTTTTGACTTTTAATAGGCTGTTGTGCAATACCCGAAACGGAAGAAAACAAAGCAAAAAGAGACAGATTAAAAATTGATTTTTTCATAATAATAAAGGGGTAAGGTTGATTTTTAAACTTTTAGATAAACCTATTTCTTTTCATAATAATTATCCTTTCCCTCTATCCAATCTTTTCTTGCCGGACTGAAAAAATCGATATCGATGGTATCATACTCCAACGCTGTAATTGTTATCTATACACTTTTTTTCTTCTTTTTTTATCTTAGATTTCTTTAAGAGAACACAATATGAAAATAAGGTATTGGTGAATCTTATTTTGGTAGATGCGAATATTGCAATGACCTATTTTGCACGGTATGATCGCCAAAAATACTACACAATTTTTTGGGTCGAATCGATACCTGTTGTGTGGTTGATACTCATCAACATCACAACTTAAAACTAAATGTTGATAGTTTTTAAAGATTAATCTTTTGATTTATGTCTTATCAGCAATCGCAAAGAAGGATTGTTTGTCGTAAAGCTAATTACCCAATTAAGTGCTAATTTCAGACGATTACCGTAACCAACTAACGGAATGATATGAATAAATAGCCATACCAGCCACGCAAAGAAGCCTTTAAGAAATCCTCTTGGTAGATCGACAACCGCTTTATACTTCGAAATGATAGCCATACTTCCCTTGTCGTTGTATCGGAATTGAGAAGTTCTCTTACTTTGACTGATCGCTTCCAAATTTTTTGAGAGCAACAATCCTTGTTGTATTGCAACTTGTGCCAACTGAGGATGACCATTTACAAATTTACTATCATGGTTTTGGATACTCTGGTCACCGATACAAAAAATATTTTTAGTTCCGATAACCTGATTCACCTCATCAACCATAATTCGGCGTCCTCGTCCCAATATTTCAGATGAGAGTCCCGGAGCCTGTTTAGCAATAACACCGGAAGTCCAGATCAGGATCTTTGTTTCAATTGTGAAACCATCGCCAAGAATTACTTTGTTGTCAACATAATCTTTGACCAACGTATTGGTAATAATTTGTACTCCAAGATCTTCCAGAACCTTATGTGTTTCAGACTGCGCTTTTTGGCTCATAGGTCCCAACAGAGTCGGAGAACCTTCGATCAGGTATATCGTGGCTAATTTTGTAGGATCGACCTCAGGATATTCCTTATTTGAAAGATAGTTTTTCATTTCAGCAAAGACTCCCGCAAGTTCTACTCCAGTAGGTCCTCCACCGGCAATGACGATATTGACACTTTCGTTGTTTTCCGCACATTCCTCTATCGTAAGCAATACATGATTTCTCAAAGCCAAAGCATCAGGAATGGTCTTCATTGGCAGAGAGTTTTCTTCGATATTTTTATTTCCGAAAAAGTTAGATTCTGTCCCCATTGCCAGAACGAGATAATCATAATCTAATTTTGTCTTCTCTGTTTCAATGTAGTTTTCGTTTGTATTGATATTTTTTAGAGATCCCATGTGAAAACGCACATTATCATGACCCTGAAAAATTCTCCTAAAGGGATAACTGATATTTGACAGATCTATAAATGAAGATGCTACCTGATACAATAGAGGAGGAAAAAAATGATAGTTATTAACGTCGACCAACTTGATCTCAAAATTTTTGTTTTTAGATAAATTCTTTGCCAGATTCAAACCGGCAAATCCTCCTCCCACAATAACCACTTTCTTTTTCATGCAATTTTAGTAAAGATTTTAATTGATTTTAAAAGTAAATGATCAATTGATCTTTAAACATCAAAGATCTTACTTTCATGATGCAAAGTAACGTACAGAATCAGGGAAATAGAATGTGTATAAGTCGTCAGAATATGTTTAAAGGTCAGATTCCAACCGGTGTTGAGTTGGTGTCTTTCGGGTTTTCCTTTTAAAAAACTGACTGAAATGAAACTGATCTGAAAAACAAAGCTCGTCAGCAACAGACCTAACGCTATTCTGCGGATTATCCAACAGCATTTTCGCTTCCATTATGACCGCATCGTCAATATATTCCTTAGCAGATTTTCCTGTTTTCATGCTGAGCAATTGGCTCAGATATTTCGGGTTGACAGATAGCTTTTCAGAATAAAATTTCACATCTCTTCTTTGTTTGTAATTGATGGAAACCAGATTTAAAAACCGATATATCAGATCATTTTTATTAATAGAGAGGTGTTGATCATCCATATTGAAGTAAGCCATCAATTGCATTATAAATATTTGAAAAAGTAATTCACAAATATTTTGATCTTCCTTTATGTTAGAATTTTCAGCTAGTTTAGCCTGCAATGGTCGAAGAAGTGATATCATAAAGAGCACTTCGTCACCCTTAAGTTTAAAAGAAGATAAGATCTCATGGTTGAAAAAAGGATACAGTTTAAAATGCTTCTGAAAAAACACTGAATTATTGATATATTTCTCAGTAAAAAGAACAGCATAATATTGAACATCTTTTCTAACATTCAATTCCAGATTCTTTCCAGGTGGTATAATAAAGATATTATTTTTTGTCAATTTATAATCCGTCGAGTTTACCTTGACATCCAATTGCCCCTTTTTAATAATCAATATAGAAAAATGATCGGGTCTAAATGATAAAACCTCATATTGCTCCAAATTGGATTTAAATAAAACTGCGAGATTCTTTAGATTTTGTTTTAAACCTAAATGATTCAGAATTTGAGCAATTTGAAAGAAATCACTGTTTATGTCCCTCATTATTGAAATTTATAGTTAAAATAAAGTCTCAAAACTATCAAAATTAAAACATTTTCTTAAATGCAGTTGATGTTTTAAAGACTATTGAATTAAAGGTTACAAAGAGTCAAAGGTTACAAAGAGTCAAAGACTTATAATTCCCTTATATCAATAAATAAGAAAATTTGGTTTTTCAAATAAGAAAGGCACTAAACAAAGGAAACTTAGTGCCTAATCTATAATTAATGTTTTGTAAAAAGATAATTAGAACCATTCTTGGAAATGACAATTTATGAATGATTTACCGCATATAACATTCCTTTTTCACTTCCAATATTAAATTGTTTTTAGATATAAGTCCTGCAATTCCTCAGCAGAAAAAGCTTTTGAAGGAAGATTTTGAACCAATTCGCCCTGTTTCATAATTCCGATATTGGTCGCGACACTTACGGCGTTAAAGATATCGTGCGTCGCCATTAAAATGGTTCGTCCCTCTTGTCCCAATTGGCGAATAATTTCTGTAAATTCTGCGGTTGCGATCGGGTCGAGTCCACTTGTAGGTTCATCGAGAAGGAGAACTTTGGCATCTTTTGCAAGTGCGATGGCGATTCCCACTTTTTGACGCATCCCTTTTGAATAACCGCCCAAAGGTTTTTCGTGAGCGATCTCCTGTAATCCTGTACGTTTCAGTAATTCGGAAAGTTCGTTTTTGTTATAATTGAAACCTGCAATTTTAGAGAAGAAATCAAGATTTTCAATTCCGGTAAGATTTGGATACAGCAATACGGTTTCCGGGATATAAGCCAAATGTTTCTTGATCTTTTCAGGATGGTCTTTTACCGAAATATTATTGATAAAAGCATCACCCGATGTGGCCTTGATTAAACCTAAAAGAATATTGATGGTGGTACTTTTTCCGGCTCCGTTTTGTCCGAGAAGAGCGAAGATCTCACCTTCCTGAATTTCGAGATCAAGGGATTTTAATGCTATAAAATCGTTGTATTTTTTATGGAGATCGATGGTTTTTAACATAGCTTTCTGAATTTTATTTGTGAAAGGATTAGGAGTAAAGAAATGAGAATTAAATAAGGGAAAAACACTATAAAAAGATTGATTTTCTGGAGGTCATTATAGATTTTTACAGTTTGTTTCGCCCAATCAACAATGTTAGCATTGGCATTTTCAAAAATATACGGATAGAAATACAGCCTCTGTTTTTCGTGGAAATTTTTCAGACCTTGGGCATAATTTAATTGGTTTTCCATTCCTGTTTTGGCAATTTGGCTTTGAACCAATTGTGTCTGAATGTTCGGCAAAAGATAGCCTAGGTAAATGGCTGCATCATTTCTGCTTTGCATTTTAGCCTGAAATTGTTTTGAAGACCCGGCAGATTCGACATCTGCCATATGTTGCATTGCATAATACCAAGTGTAGGAATAACGAAGAAAGATTAAAAATCGAAGCTTCACGACTGAAAAATGCGTCTTACATTGTCTGTGACCTCTCTCAACCAGCTCAGCATGAGTCATTGGTAAAAGAAGTGAAGGAGAAATATCCTGATTTAAATATGGTTTTTCTTAACGCAGGTATTGCAACAAATTACACTCTGCTTGATAACGATGACGCGTTTGAAATCAGCAAAAAAGAAATGGTAACTAATTACCATCCCGTAGTTTACCTTACGCATCATTTAGAACCAATTTTGGCATCTAAGAAAAATGCGTCATTTATTATTACAACTTCAGGGGTTGCCTTTGTACCGGATATTCTGCATCCCACCTACAGCGCCACAAAAGCAGCTCTCCATAATTATATTGTGGGACTTCGTCTTGTACTTCAAAGGAAAAACTCATTGATTGAAGTTTATGAATTGATGGCGCCGTTGGTAGATTCTCCTTTTTCGAAAGCTGTAGAATCAGACTTAAAAGTGTCTCCGGAATCAGTTATTGAACAATTAATTCTTGGAATTAAAAATAAAGAATTTGAAATCAGACCAGGCTTGACGCAAGATATTTATCAGACTTATCTCCGTTCACCTGAAGAGGCTTTATTATTACTCAATAACTCGACAGGTGCATAAATTCCGTACATTTGAAACTTTGTTAAGCTGCTTATTTTTAGGCAGCTTACTTCTACATTAAAGATTACCGTGTTATGAAATCTAAACACACTCATCAATTAATTACTAAAAGTGAAAAGCTTGAAGATTTTCAGTCAACTAAACTTGCGGTAAAAAAAGAAATCAGAGATTCAACTCAGTTTCGTTTTTTCAGTTCTGCAGATTGTTTATCGGGAAATACGATTGCCTACAGAAGAAGAGATTTTTTCAAAATCAGTTTACTGGAAGGCGATTACATCGTTCATTACGGTGATGAAAGTATTAAAGTTTCCGGTTTGTCATTATCGTTTTTCAGTCCTAAAGTTCCATATACGATTGACGTACTAAAAGAAGAAAGCAATGCGGGTTATTTAATTTTTACTGATGTATTTTACGACAATTATTTTAAGCAGGGAATCAATCAATTTAGTCTTTTTCTTGAAAATGTTAAACCAATTTTTATTTTGGAAGGTGATCAGGTTAATGAAGTGAAAGATCTATTTTCAAAAATTGAAGAAATGAATCATTCAGATTATCCTCTTAGAAATGACCTGATCCGCAATTATATCAATCAGCTGTTGCATCTTGGCAACAAACTGAGTCCTGTCTCCGAAAGGAATCATCAGTTGACATCAAAAGATAGAATTTATACTATTTTCAATGAGTTGTTAGACCGTCAGTTTCCAGTAGACTTACACAATCAAAAACTTCTGCGTACAGCAAGCGAATATGCAGATTTACTAAATGTCCACGTCAATTATCTCAATCGAATCATAAAAGAAATTACAGGAAAATCTACAAGCACCCTTCTCTATGACCGGCTTTTAAAAGAAGCGATCATTCTTTTAAAACACACCAATTGGACGGTTTCAGAAATTGCTTTCAGTTTAGGATTTAAAGATGTTTCTCATTTTCATCATTTTTTTCGAAAGCAAACAGACAATACGCCTGCAAGTTTTAGAGTCCAGTAAAAGAGTTCCCTTCTTTGTCACGATTTATAATTACTCTGTTGCAATGCCCTCTGATAAAATGTTTGATTGCCGATTTTATGCTTCATCCTTATTAATAAAAAATAAAAAAACTCATCTTGTAAATGACCGATAGAAATTGTGATACCGGCAATGAAATGATCTAATAAAGTTTAATTTTTCGAGTCTGATAGTTGAGAAATTCTTTCTAGATCTTCCACCAAATGTTTCGATATCTCTTCGGTTATGGGTACAAGACCTCTGATTTTTCAGAGGTTTTTTTTTCTCATCTTTTTGTGCTCATTTCCAGACACAAAGGTTCATATTTCGATAATTAATTATTTTTCAAAGCCATTATATTTTTCGCCTATATAACCGTGCGGATTACTGATAATTTCTGTCTTTCCTATTTTATATCTCGAAGATGTGTGAATGTGCCCATGAATCCAGTACAGAGGTTGATGCAGTTCAATAAAATTTTCTAAGTTCGAAGCGTATGCAGAAGTGACAGGATCAGTTTGAAAATGTTCCGGGACAGATTTTAAGCTTGGTGCGTGATGGGTTACGACAACATTTTTCATTCCCTTAGAATTTTCCAGACTTTCTTTTAAACAATGTTTTGAGATTTGATGTATTTTAAATGTATCAATACTTCTCATCTTCGAGTAAGAGAGATCAAGTCTGATTTTCTTGTAATCGTTCATTTCAGACTGACAAAGACTTCCGTAAGCCATAGGACTCCCAAAAATAGAGAAATCTGTCCACAAAGTTGCCCCGTGAAATCTTACATCTTCAATATCAACAGAACAATCTTCCAACACAGACACTTTAGAATTTTCAGCAGCTGCTTTGATTTTATTTAAAGTTTTCGGGTAAGAACCTTTATAATACTCATGATTTCCTAAGACATAAATCACAGGTTTATCCGGAATTTTAGTTTTGATCCATTCAATTCCTCTCGTTCCTAAATCTACGTCTCCTGCCAATATCACCACATCAGCATTTTCAAAAGACAGATCAGTGGAACCAAACTCCCGATGCAGATCACTGATAATTTGAATTTTCATGTTTTAAAAATAATTTAATTTAATTAAGAATCTCAAACAAAAACTAAATTTTAAAATTAAAAATCTAAAAACCAACTCTTTAAATTTAAACATATAAAAAGTCCACTAAAAAAGTAGACTAATAAAAATATATGTTCTATCTTTGCCACCGTAATAAGGTTTAATAATGAAAATGAAGACAAAATTCAGATACAATTCAATGAGGGAGATGCACATCAGTTTTACGATGATGTACTGCTGTATGCCTTTGTATGTGGATTTTTGTGGATGAGCTTAAACTTTATTATGACATTTTTATAAAGGCTTTACCACGTTGTAGAGCCTTTTTTATTTAAAAACTATTCAGGAAACATGATAGAAATTAAAAATATATCGAAAACATTTTATCAGAAAAAACAGTCTTTCAAAGCTTTGGATGATGTAAATCTGAGTATTGAGAAAGGCGATATCGTCGGAATCATCGGATTTTCGGGAGCAGGAAAAAGCACCTTGATAAGGACCGTCAATCTTCTGGAAAGGCCTGATAACGGACAAATGATTATCAACGGAAAAGATTTCACCAAATTAAAATCAAAACAACTCGCCAAAGAGCGCAAAAAAATCGGAATGATTTTCCAGCATTTCAATTTACTTTCTTCGAGGACGGTCTTTGAAAACGTCGCACTTCCGCTGGAGCTGGACAATTTAAGCAAAGAAGAAATCAGGCAAAAGGTAAATGAACTTTTGCAGATCGTTGGACTCGAAGATAAAGCCAATGATTATCCTAAAAGCTTATCAGGAGGGCAAAAACAAAGGGTTGCCATTGCAAGGGCTTTAGCCAACGACCCGTATCTTTTGCTTTGTGATGAAGCGACAAGTGCACTCGATCCGGCAACAACGCAATCTATTCTGCAGCTTTTGAGAGATATTAACCACAGGCTTGGAATCACGATTTTGCTGATCACCCACGAAATGGAAGTCATCAAAGCGATCTGCAACCACGTTGCCGTTATTGACAAAGGACAATTAGTAACAAAAGGAACTTTGAGCGAAATTATTTCCAACAAAGACAATCCTATCATCAAACAATTTTTAAACTCAGGTGTTATGACTATACCACAGGAACTCAATAAAAAACTACAGAAAGAGCCGCAGGCCGGACTTTTTCCGCTGGTTGAAATCGAATTAAACGAAAAAATAAGCGTTGAAAAACTGCTTTCAGTGATTTATGATCAGTATAAGATTCCTTACCAGCTTCTGAAGGCTGATGTGGAATATCTGGGCGATTCCAATTTTGGCAAACTTCTTCTTCATCTGAAAGGAGAAAGCGAAGAAAACCAAAAAGCCATCTATTATTTTAATCAGAATAACATTCAAAATACTTTAAAAGGATATGCTTAGTGACACTGTAATTTCGCTCCTGTCAAAGGGAGTCTGGGAAACTGTTTACATGACTTTTGTGTCTGGATTTTTCGGTTTTGTGCTCGGTCTTCCGGTGGGAATTCTGCTTTTTGTGACTCGCAAAGGACAACTTTTAGAGAATACCATTTACAACAGAATTCTTTCGGTTTTGGTTAATATTTTCAGGTCAATTCCTTTCATTATCCTGATTGTCTGGATGATTCCTTTCACAAGATCTATCGTAGGAACTTCCATCGGAATGAATGCCGCACTGGTTCCTTTAAGCATTGGCGCAGCGCCGTTTATTGCAAGACTGGTCGAAAACAGTCTTCTGGAAATTCCAAATGGTCTGATTGAAACCGCAAGAGCTCTGGGAGCATCTCCTTTTCAGATTATAAAAAAGGTTTTGTTGCCGGAAGCCCTGCCTTCACTTATCAATAATGCAACGATTACTTTAATCACATTAGTCGGCTATTCCGCCATGGGTGGCGCTGTCGGAGCCGGTGGATTGGGACAGATCGGTTATCAGTACGGCTATATTGGCTATGATGCTTTGATTATGAATCTTGTGCTTGGACTTCTCGTGGCTTTGGTGTTCATCATTCAGTTTTCTGGAGATCGATTAGCGAAGAGGGTGGATCACAGGTGAGTTTTTGTGTGGGAGAGATAGAGGGTTTGAGCGTTTGAGCGTTTGAGCGTTCGGCAAATGTGTAGGCGACAGGATTTTTCCCATCTCACTTCTCCCATCTTCAGTCTTCCATCTCCAATCTCCCATCTCCCATCTTCCATCATCCAACACCCAACACCCAACATCCCTCACCCAGCATAACAAAAAAATAATCTACAATGAAAAAAATAAAAATTCTAAGTTTAGCAGCAGGACTGCTTTTGTTTGGAGCGTGTAATTCTCCTAAAAAAGATGATCCTAATTTCATCAAAGTAGGAATCACTTCCGGACCGGAACAAAAGATTGCCGAAACTGCCAAAAAAGTGGCAAAAGAAAAATACAATCTTGAGGTGGAACTGGTTTCATTCAATGATTATGTAGTTCCAAACGAGGCTTTGAACAACGGCGACATCGATGCAAATGCATTTCAGCACGTTCCTTATCTTGATGAGCAGTCGAAGCAGCGCGGGTATAAATTAGCTGTGATTGGAAACACCTTTGTCTACCCGATTATTGCCTATTCAAAAAAGATAAAAAGCATCAGTGAACTTCAAAACGGAAGCACGATTGTCATTCCCAACGACCCAACCAACGGCGGACGTTCTCTCCTCCTTTTGCAGAAAAATGGTTTGTTAAAATTAAAAGACGGCATCGGATTGCTACCGAAAGTTACCGACATTGCAGAAAATCCAAAACAGCTGAAAATTCTGGAAATTGAAGCTCCACAATTACCCAGAGTTCTGGATGACAAAGAAGTTGTGATTGCAATTATCAACAATAATTTTGCTGCCCAGGCAGGTTTGGATGCCGATAAAAACGGAATTTTTAAAGAAGATAAAGATTCGCCGTACATGAATGTTGTTGTTTCAAGAGAAGACAATAAAAATGCAGAAAAAGTGAAAAATTTCCTCAAAGCCTATCAGTCAAAAGAAGTGGAAGACAAAGCCAGAGAAATCTTTAAAGGTGGCGCTGTGAAGGGATGGCATTAGATATGGGTAATGAGTGATGGATAATGGGTAATAATTGATGAATGATGATTGATGATTGATGATTGATGATTGAAATTAATTTGAACACTTTTTAACCCTAAAAATTTGACAACAAAAAACCGCTTTTCGAAAAAAGCGGTTTTTGTATTTTTAAAAAAGATTCCTTAGAATAATTCTTTTCTGATAATGTTCTGACTTCTTTCAGGACCTACAGAAACCAAATAAACATTGATTCCCAGATACTTTTCGATGAACTCGATGTATTTCTGAGCCGTGTCCGGAAGTTCGTCGTAGCTTCTTACTTTGGTAAGATCTTCGTTCCAACCTGGTAAATCCTGATAAATTGGCTCGTAGTTGTACAATTTTTCTGTTGAAGAAGTGAAATAATCGATGATTTTTCCGTCTTCAGTTTTGTAATGTGTAACTATTTTCAGGTTTTCAATTCCTGTAAGAACGTCTAATTTAGTAATTACTAAGTTATTGATACCATTGATCATACAGGCGTGCTTCAAAGAAACTAAGTCTAACCAACCTGTTCTTCTTGGTCTACCTGTAGTCGCTCCGAATTCACCACCGATTTGTCTGATACTTTCGCCTAACTCATTGTCCAATTCAGAAGGAAAAGGTCCGTTTCCTACTCTTGTGCAATATGCTTTGGCAACACCAATCAAATTCTGAAGTGAAGTTGGCGGAACACCAGCTCCTGTACAAACTCCTCCGGTTGACGGAGAAGATGAAGTTACGTACGGATACGTTCCGAAGTCGATATCCAACATCAACGCCTGAGCGCCTTCAAACAACACGTTTTTACCGTCTCTGATCGCTTCGTTCAGTTCCAGTTCAGTGTCAACGATTCTGTCCTGAAGCTGTTTTCCGATTTCCAGATATTCGTTGTAGATTTCTTCAACGTCTAAAGTTGGTTTGTCGTAATATTTTTCGAAAAGAGAATTCTTGATTTTTAAGTTTTTCTCAATTTTGTCTCTTAAAATCTCAGGATTGAGAAGGTCGATCATTCTGATTCCCACTCTTGCGATTTTATCTTCGTAGCAAGGTCCGATTCCTTTTTTGGTCGTTCCGATCTGCGTTCCTCCGTGCTCTTCCTCACGGTAAGTATCCAAAAGAATGTGGTAAGGCATGATGACATGCGCTCTTCTGCTGATGAAAATGTGATCAGTTCTCAGGCCTTTACTTTCGATCTGATTCACCTCCTTAATGAAAGATTTAGGATTTACCACTACCCCATTGGCAATGATACACTTCCCTTTGCACTGAAGAACTCCCGATGGAAGAAGGTGCAAAACGAATTTCTCTTCACCCACATAAACCGTGTGACCAGCATTGTCGCCCCCCTGGAAACGTACAACGTAATCAGATTTTGCCGATAAAACATCCGTGATTTTTCCTTTACCTTCATCTCCATACTGAAGACCTACAACTACGTAAGTTGACATATTTTACTTTTATTTTAGATTCATGCAAAATTACTTTTAAAAAATTGGGTGGGCAAATTTGAGGGGAATTTTATTTTTTGGAGATATTTTTTTTATTTTTTTTACCGTTTTTTATAGATTCTTTGATCAATTGTGGATGCTTTTCTTTAACAAATTCCGTAAATTGTTTTTCGCTTACAAATTTTAGAATAGACTCCGCAAGTTTATAAACTTTTGTTTCCTTTAATGAAGGGATTTCATTAACTGGGTTAGTATCCAAAGCTTTTGCATTAATGACTGCATCTTTTATAAGTGTTATGAAATTTAAAGGATTGTATCCTTCAGAATCGAAACTAGAAATTTCCTCCTTGAACTCGTTACATTGGTTAGATTTAGAATTATTGAAATTTTCTTTTTTATGTAAAAATAACCAAACTTCAAAACAAGGGTTACTTAAAACAATATTCCAAATAGGTTTATCCAAACAATAGTTTATCATTTCTCTTATCTGTTTTAAGCTCCATCTGTCAATATCCATAACAAACCATAGCTCATCTTCGTCAATCAACCCTTCTTGTTCAATGTATTTAACAGCTCTATCTAAAACCCATTTTGGTGCAGATTTAGTTTCAAATTTTTGTAACAATTCTTCATCTTGAATTTTTTCTTCAATTATATCTACTTTGATTCTTGTTGATAAAAATTCAAACAATCGAAAATATTGAGGCTCCCTCTTTCCTCCTTCACAAGCTATTGCAAATAATTTATAATCGCGAAGCAAATTATTTTGAGTTTCTCTTTTATACCCTCTCTTTCTCTGAATCATAATTATTCCAATTTAGTTCATCTAAATTTGCCAGAAATGGTATCCCTCCAAATCGTCCTTTCAAATATCCTTTTCTAATATCTAAATCATATCGAGGTTTATAATCACTTAAAGAATAAATCGCAGATCCTCCAGTTAACTTATTTTTTTCAACAAACCAAATTTCGTCTTGTCTGAAAATATCCAAATCTAATAAATTTGACTCATGAGTAGTGAATATCAATTGTCCTTTTGTGTTTTCTTCCAACATTATTTTACTAATTACTGCTTTTAATAAAACAGGATGCAAACTTTGATCAATTTCATCAATAATAAAAGTCATATCTTGAGTCAGAACTCCATTAAAAGCCGGTATAAAATCTAGTAGTCTTTGCGTTCCATCTGATTCTTCATCCAACTCGAAATTAATAGAATTACCATTATTATCGATATGTGAGGATGTCAGTTTTTTAACTGTAAATTTATTATCTTCTTTGTTAATAAAGATTTCATTGTTTTTATGAAACATTGTAATTCCACCGGAATTTCCTGATTCCAAATCTCGAATTATGGACTCCTTTAAATCTTCATCATCCTCTCCAAAAAATTTATTAAAATCAAAAGTTTCAACTTTCAATTCTTTTATACCAGTATCGAAAGACTTTAATAATGTATTAGAAAACTCATAAAAAACCTTAGAATAAGCCATAAAAACTATTAAATTACTAACTTTACTGTGAGGATAAATAATAATTATCTTATCTGTAATTTTGTATTTAATTTGAGATAATAATTTAATTTTAAGTTCAAATTCTTTAGATAAAAGAGTTTCATTAGGCTTTAATAAATTTTCTTCTAATATTTCAATAATTATTTTCTGTTTATTATTCTTAATATATTCTTCATGAAATCTAATTTTTGTTTTTCCCTTAATTGATGTTGTTCTTTCAAAAATAATTTTATCATCCCTTCTAATGCCAGATTCAATCAACCACTCAGACAATATTATATTATGATCAAAGGTAAAACCATATCTATAGATTTTTCTTCCTAATAAAAATTCGAGTTCAAATGTAATAGGCTTAGTCTTATTTATACTATTAAGTTTGAACTTAAAATTATGTATAGGTTGAAAAATGCCATCATCCTTAATTATATCCTGAAAAAACTCAATCGCCTTGACAATATTTGATTTTCCAGCACCATTAGCACCATAAATTGCTGCTGCCCTTAATGTTTTTACTGAACCTGGATAAACATGGTTTTTGTGAGTCTTAAAATTACCTACTAACATATTAAACTCCGTCTCTTTATCAAAAGATAGGAAATTTTCAACAACAAATCTAATTAACATATCATATAAATTTAAATTTCTTAACTAAAATACGGAAAATTCTCTTAATTAAAACAATAGTAACAAAACTATGAAAAAACAAATATGTTTTAAGAGAAAAAATCACTTCGGTGAAAAATTGATCTGCGAAATCACAACCATATTTCCATGATAATACTTTAAAAATTCGTCAGAATTTCCACATTTTGAAGGTCTAAATTATTCATTGCTTCATCAAAAAGAATTATTGAAAGTCAAGTTTTACAAACCTGATACACCTCACAAAAAACTTTCATCAAAATTCCGTAACTTTGCCGCCTACTAAAAATTTTATGGAAAGTATTCAAGTTCACGACAAAACTTTTGTGCCTTATTTAGAGGATGCCGAAATTCAGGAGATTGTAAAAGCTACCGCTCTGAAAATTTATGCAGATTATAAGAATGAAGTTCCTGTTTTCATTGGCGTTTTGAACGGTGTCATTATGTTTTTCTCTGATCTTTTAAAACATTATCCGGGTGAATGTGAGATTGCATTTATCCAAATGAGCTCCTACGCCGGAACTGAGTCTACAGGAATTGTTTACCAGAAAATGGAGCTTACGAAAGATGTAAAAGACCGTCACATTATCCTGGTAGAAGATATTGTGGATACGGGAAATACGGTTGAAAGCCTTTTCAAATATTTTAACGAAACCCAAAGGCCGAAATCTGTGAAAATCGCTTCATTTTTATTGAAACCTGAAGTTTACAAGAAAGATTTTAAACTAGATTATATCGGAAAAGAAATTCCAAACAAATTTGTTTTAGGGTATGGTCTTGATTACGATGAGTTGGGAAGAAATTTACCCAACCTGTATCAACTGGCTGACGGACAAATCAACCATTAAAATGCTGTTGGCTTTTAGCAGACAGCTTTTAGCCTTCATTTAGAAAAATTGAAAGAAATAAATTTTAATAATAACTAAAAATAAGCTGAAAGCAAAAGCAAATCGCCTAATGTCAAAAGGCAAACTGCCAACTGCCAAAAGCAATTCACTATTATGATAAACATTGTTCTGTTCGGCCCTCCGGGAAGTGGAAAAGGTACACAAGCTCAAAACTTAATCGAAAAATTCAATTTAAAACAAATCTCAACGGGAGATCTTTTCAGATTCAACATGAAAAATGATACCGAACTTGGGAAACTGGCTAAATCGTACATCGATAAAGGAGAATTGGTTCCGGATCAGGTAACAACAGATATGCTGATTGACGAGATCAGAAAACCGACCGATGCGGCAGGATTTATTTTTGACGGATATCCAAGAACAGCTGTGCAGACAGAAGCTTTGGAAAAAATCGTAAAAGAAGAAATGAATGATGAGATCGATGTTTGTCTTTCTCTGGTTGTAGCAGACGATATTTTACTGGAAAGACTTTTGAAAAGAGGCGAAACCAGCGGAAGATCTGATGACAGCAACGCAGAAATCATCGGAAGCAGAATAAAAGAATATTACGCAAAAACTGCAGAAGTTGCAGAATTATATAAGCAGCAGGGCAAATACGTTGAGATCAACGGTGTAGGAGAAATCAATGATATCTCTGAAATGCTTTTTGCTGAAGTTCAAAAATTTTCATAAATTTTTGATTCAATATTCAAAGTTCAATATTCAAGGTTGGGAACTTTGAACTTTAAACCTCAAACCTTGAATTGAAATTATGAGCAATTTTGTAGATTACGTAAAGATCCATTGTAAAAGCGGTCATGGTGGCGGAGGTTCTGCCCATCTTCGCCGTGAAAAATATATCCCCAAAGGTGGTCCTGATGGTGGAGACGGAGGCCGTGGCGGTCACGTGATCATGAGAGGAAATGCCCATGAATGGACTTTACTTCCGCTTCGTTACACCCGTCACGTAAAAGCGGAACGCGGACAGAACGGAGCAAAAAACCAGTTGACAGGAGCTTTTGGTGAAGATGTATATGTAGATGTTCCCATCGGAACAATTGCCAAAAATGAAGATGGCGAAATTATTGGCGAAATTATGGAAGACGGTCAGGAAATTATCCTGATGGAAGGTGGAAAAGGTGGAAAAGGAAATGAGTTTTTCAAATCTTCTACCAACCAGACGCCTCGTTTTGCACAGCCAGGGATGCCGGGACAGGAAGGTTACGTAGTTTTCGAACTTAAAATCCTTGCGGATGTAGGATTGGTAGGCTTCCCGAATGCCGGAAAATCTACTCTTTTGGCATCAGTTTCTGCTGCTAAACCAAAAATTGCCAATTACGCTTTCACCACTTTAACTCCAAACCTGGGAATCGTGGATTACAGAAACTACAAATCTTTTGTAATGGCAGATATTCCTGGGATTATCGAAGGCGCTGCTGAAGGTAAAGGTTTAGGGCACAGATTCCTGAGACATATTGAAAGAAATTCGATTTTATTATTTTTAATTCCTGCGGATTCTGAAGATCATTTTCAGGAGTTTAAAATTCTGGAAAACGAGTTGAAAGAATACAATCCTGAACTTTTAGATAAAGATTTCATTATTTCAATTTCTAAAGCAGATCTTCTGGATGATGAACTGAGAAAAGAAATCTCAGCAGAATTTCCGGAGAATAAAAAACCGTTATTCTTCTCAGGTGTCACCGGTGAAGGCCTCACAGAACTGAAAGATGCCATCTGGAAACAACTTCACGGATGAAAAATAAAAATTGTGCTGTAAAGAGATTTGCAGCACAATTTCTTTATAAAAACTTCGTTAGATTTAATATTAAACTAAAAGAAAAATGACAAAGAATTTTTTTTTGACCTTAGCGGTCACAATTTCGGGACTTATAACTGCCCAGACAACTTCTGAAAGCTCCGGATCTGATTTTAAATTTGGTGCAAAAGCGGGCTACTCATTATCAAACATGAAAATTTTTGATGACAAGCTGGATTCTCAATCCTATTTCTATGCAGGATTTGTTGTGGAAAAACCGGTTTCATCAAACGTAAGTATTCAGGCTGAAGCTTTGTACACTCAGATTGGCGGTAAAGATTCTCTTCCGCTGGTAGAGCTTGTTAACAACGAAATCGTTGAGACGGGAAATGTAGAGTTCAATTATCAGTTTACTCAAATTCAGATTCCTGTTTCAGTAAAATATTATTTTGTTCCAAAATTTTCGGCTTCTGCAGGGGTGAATTTCGGATTTAATCTTTCTGAAAAAATGAAAACCAATGTAATTGTAAACGGTACAGATTCTCAGGATCTGGTAGATTATAAAACTTTAAACCTTTTCCCTTTTCTTGGTGCAGAATATAAAATAACTGACAAAATTTTTGTTGACGCAAGATACAACTTCAACTTTTTTGATACTCACAGGAAAGGTTTTGAAACAAAAATTGGCTTTCTGCAAGCCGGTGTAGGTTACAGATTTAATTAATATATAGAAAAGAGAAGCTGAAAAGTTTCTCTTTTATTTTTTGCACATAATTACCACCTCATTTTGTGAAAATCCACGATAATTATCTTCTTCAAAAATCTGAACATCCGTTATAAAACCGGCATCACTCAAACGTTTTTCAAGTCCTGAAACCGAATAAATTCTTACGTGATCATCCTGTCCGAAATACTTTAACCTTTCCTGAGGCGTTATTTTACTGAAATCTTCATAGATTTCTCCGTCTTTGAAAGGTGTCTGAATTAAAACTGAGCCTTCCGGTTTTAAAACTCTGTACAGCTCTTTCATTGCCGCAGCATCTTCTGTAATATGTTCGAGGATGTGATAGCAGACAATCAGATCAAAAGTATTGTCTTCTGCATCAATTTTTGTGATGTCAAAACGGTAATCAGAAAGAAATTCATTCTCAAAATCAGTGGGAAAGTAGGAAATATCTTTTCTTTTTTTCCATTTTTTGTACAGCATTCTTGACGGCGAAAAATCGAGAAAAAAGTCACTGGATTTTAAAAATTCTGTTTCCAGGAGGAGATTGAGTCTTCTTGTTCGCGGCAGACTTCCGCACACAGGGCAGATGAGATCACCGTTTTCCAGTTTTACAAATTTCTTTAAACCGGTTTCGCAGATATTGCAGCGATGGTTATTTCCACGATAAAATGGTTTTAATAATTTCCGAAACTGATCTTCATTTTTGATGAGAGTTTCTTTGGAAATAATATTTTTCACAACCGATTTCAGAAAATTGTACATACTGTAATTATCAGAATTCAAAATAACAAAATTTAGAAGAAAACTAAAGCAATCAGCATCAAAATCCTCAAAAAAAATCAATGGAATAATTATTGCAAGACCCCACAAAATTATTTTAAAATAAAATTCTCAAAAAAATAAATTCAGGAAAAAATCCAGCTTTATTAGACTTTTCTGTACTTTTTATAAAACATTAAAAATTTAGATATGAAATATTTATTCGCATTATTTGCATCCGTTGTTCTTTTATCATGTGCTTCACAAAAAAACAATTCAAAATATTCTCAAATAGAATATGAGGCGGGGCCATGCTTTGGCTCATGCCCAATGTTTAAAATTATTGTTAATCCAGACCGAACTGCGACTTTTGAGGCTGAACATTTTAACTTCTCCAAAGGCTTTACAAAAGGAGAGTTCGATAAGCCCAGAGAAGGCACTTTTAAAGGAACTGTAAAAGAAGAAGATTATAAAAAACTGACTGCCCTGATTGACGGACTGATCATCAAAACCATGAATGACAAGTACGGAAGCAGAAATATAAGTGACATGGCAACTTCTTACCTGAGAATAAAATTTGCTGACGGAACCTCAAAAGAAGTGGAAGATTACGGCAAAAAAGGAAGCCCTAAACTGATGGAAGTGTACAGATTTTTTGAAGATCTCAGAACCAATCAGGACTGGAAAAAGGTGGAATAATTTTCTTAAAATAATTTAGAGTATCTTTGCAGCATATTTCGCGGCATTCTCAGCCAGACAGTAAATGATTTTACTTAAAAACTCTGTTAAAAAAACTTAGCAGATCTGCTAAAAATGATGAAGTATACTGCTTCGACCGCATTATTTTAATACACAACAAATATTTTGTTATTTACCGACTTAAATTTGATTAAGCCCATCCTTGATGCGCTTCAAGATCAAGGTTACGAAAAACCTACCCCTATTCAGGAACAAGCGATTCCTTCAATATTAGAGCAAAGAGATGTGCTTGGTACAGCACAGACCGGAACAGGAAAAACAGCCGCTTTTGCCATTCCAATTCTTCAGAACCTTACCGAAAGAAAAGGCCCGAAAAACAATCATATCAAGGCACTGATTCTTACGCCAACAAGAGAACTGGCGATTCAGATTGAAGAAAGTTTTAACGATTACGGAAAAAACCTGTCTTTGAGACAGCTTGTTGTTTTTGGTGGTGTAAAACAGGGAAATCAGGAAAAAGCTTTGAGAAGAGGCGTTGATATCCTTGTGGCTACACCGGGAAGACTACTGGATTTTATCGCACAGGGAATTATCTCCCTTAAAAATCTTGAAATTTTCGTTTTGGATGAGGCCGACAGAATGCTCGACATGGGTTTTGTACACGACGTAAAAAGAATCATTAAACTTTTACCTCAAAGAAGACAGACTCTGTTTTTCTCTGCAACGATGCCCACAGAAATTCAGAAACTGGCGGATTCAATTCTAAATACTCCAATAAAAGTTTCGGTAACACCCATATCTTCTACAGCAGAAACCATTAAACAATCTGTTTATTTTGTTGATAAAGATAAAAAGCTGGATCTGCTTTCTCACATTCTTCAGGAAAACATTAAAGAATCTGTTTTGGTTTTCTCAAGAACCAAGCATGGTGCAGATAAAATTGCCAGAAAATTACAGGCTTCAAACATCACAGCAGAAGCGATTCACGGGAATAAATCTCAAAATGCGAGACAGAATGCTTTAAGTAATTTTAAATCAGGAAAAACGCGCGTTTTGGTGGCAACAGACATTGCTGCAAGAGGAATTGATATTGACGAACTGAAATATGTAATCAACTTTGAACTTTCTGATGTGGCAGAAACTTATGTTCACAGAATCGGAAGAACGGGCCGGGCAGGAGCTGAGGGAAGTTCGCTTTCATTTGTTGACGGTTTGGATTTATTAAATTTAAAAGACACCGAAAAATTAATAGGAATGAAAATTCCTGTGGTGAAAGATCATCCTTTCCACACCGATAATCTGATTGTTGAAAAGAGAGACTCCAATAACAAACCTTTTCTTCCAAGACCGAACCCTGCAGGTCAGCAGAAATCTGATCACAGCAAAAAGCCTAAGAATAAAAGTAATTTTTTCAGAAAGAAATAAAAGCAAAGCCTTCCGATGGGAAGGCTTATTTTTTTCTCAGAACCCAGACATCCTGCTGTGGTTTTCCATTATCTATGTAAGATTTTTGATGTTCCATAACCTCAAATTCTTCAAAAAGATTTTTCATAAACTGGTCAGGATGAAATGCAGAATAAGTTCTGTGCCCTTCTTTTACATTTCCACGAACTACCAGTTTATCAGCTTCAAAATTTTTAATTTCAGATTCAGTTAAAATTGTTTTAAACATGTTTCCCTGCATAGTCAATATCAGGATTCCATCTTTTTTGATGATTCTTGATAGTTCACTTCTCCATTCAAAATGCATTTTCTCAGACAAATGTGTAAAAATCGAAATACCATAAACAAAATCAAAAAAAGAATCTTCATACGGAAGAATCGCATCCAGCGTATTCAAATTAAAAATAACATCTTTTATATTTTTCTTGTTCCAGGAAATTGTTTCTGGATTATAGTCTGTTGCATAAACGCCTGTGTGTGTGTGTGTGTAGGTTTAACTTCTTAGGAATATGCCGCACCACTCTTGCCGGACCGCATCCCCAATCTAAAATTTTAGGATCAATTACGTTACTGAATTTTTTATAAAGATTGATCAAAAAATCAGCAGACGAAGCTCCACTGTTATAATATGATTTGTAATCTAAATGGAAGGATTCATACATTAAATAATCAGGAGGAAAAACAAAATCAGGATGCAACATTTGAAACTCTCTGTTTCTTTTTGCATTTTTGTTTTTAGCTAATAAAAATCTTAATTTATCTGCTAAATAAATTAATTTTAAATATCTCAACAATTTTGAAAAGACAGCTTTCATTTCTTTTATATAGGATTTGTTTTAAAAATTCTCTTTGCATTCTCAGTTGTTATTCTGTCAATTTCAGAAAAATCAACTCCGTAAATATCAACCAGTTTTCCTGCAACCAAATCAAGATATGAACTTTCATTTCTTTTTCCACGGAACGGAACGGGTGCAAGATAAGGAGAATCTGTTTCAAGAACGATTTTATTCAAAGGAATTTCTTTTAAAAACTGATCGATCTTGCCATTTTTAAAGGTCACTACCCCACCGATTCCTAAGATAAAATTTAAATCTAAAGCATGATTTGCCTGTTCAAGATTTCCTGAGAAACAATGGAAAATCCCACGTAATTTCGGATGTTTTTTTCTTTCTAAAACTTCAAAAGTCTCGTCAAAACTTTCTCTTGTGTGAATGACAATTGGCAAATATTTTTCAATTGCCCATTCGATCTGCTGTTCAAAAGCTTTCACCTGAATATCCAGAGTTGATTTATCCCAATACAGATCAATCCCAATCTCTCCGATGGCTGGAAAATGTCTTTGGTCGAGATAATTTTTTGCGATTTCAAGCTCTTTTTCCCACGTTTCCGGTTTTACATAGCAAGGATGCAGTCCCATCATGGAAAAAATCTGATCAGGATATTCACTTTCAAGCTGCAACATTTTTTCGTGCGATTCTGAATCGATGGCTGGAATATAAAATTCTGTAATTCCTTTATCTAAAGCTCTTTGAATAGCTTCTGCTCTGTCTTCATCAAATTCTTCTGCGTATAAATGCGTATGTGTATCAATCATCATTTTTAAAATTTCAAAAGATCTTCGTAAGGATTTTCTAAATTTAAAAGAGCTCCGAAAGCGGGTTCTGTTTTAATTCCTTTTTTCTTAAGATCTATTATTTTCTGTTTAAATTCCTCTCCTTTTTCCATCAGAATTTTGTGCTGTGCGATCATGTGGAGAAATGCGTTCTGTTGCGTTGTTTGCTTGTTTTGTCCGAAAATTTCGACTGGAAATTCTTCAATTTTAAAATTACAGACAACCGATGTAGTACCGTTAATTACAATGGTTTCAATATTCAAATCAAATTCAGAAAATGTTTTATTTAAAAAGTTTTTAAACTCAACCTGATCTTTAACCTCGCAAATAATATCCAAATCGCTTCCTTTAATGTCTATTTCAATTGGAATAGTTCCTGCTAATATTGGATAATAACCTTTTAATCTTTCAAAAATTCTGTATTTAATAAGAACTTCAAAAACTCTTTTCTGCTTTTCATTTCCTGTTTTCAGATAATCAGGTTTTGTAAAATCAATCATCTGAAAATATTTTATGCTTTACTTTCAGGCGTTGAACTTCAATTCTCTGATTTAATTTTTCTTTAAATTCAATGAATTTCGGATCTTTCTCATCATCAGTTCTGTGTTCCAAAGCCTGATTGATTTTAAAATTTTCTCTGATAAAATCTTTGGTTTCATCTGAAAAATAAGCATTTCCAAATTTTTCAAAAATATAATTTACTGCCTGAGAATTCGGGTGAATCAAATCGTCTTTATAAAATCGATAATCCCTTAAATCATCCATTAAAATCTCATAAATCGGAAGATAATGACAGTTTTCAAACTGCGAAATGACTTCGTGAACCGCCGTAATTAATTTAGATTTACTCAACTGATTTTCAATCATACCATCTTTGGAGTGACGAACGGGCGAAACAGTGAACAAGATCTGAAGATTTTCCGGACAGATGTCTTTTAAATTGATAATCGTATCGTAAATAGAATCTGTCAGTTCCGGATGCGTCAACAGTCTTTTCTCAAAAAATTTCTGCGGAATTTTGTGACAGTTGGCGACCAGTTTTTTCTTTGGTTGAAATTCATAAATAAATGAAGTTCCGTAAGTGATGATCACCAATTTAGATTCCTGCAAAAACTGATTTCCTTCAACCAATTTGGAATTTATTTTATCTAAAGTCTGATGAATAAACCTCGTGTCAAAACTAGTATGATGATCAAGCGAAATAAATTCATCCTGATAACTGATCAGTTCATCTTCATTATAAAATTCTGAATCATGAAGTCTTTTAACCGAATTATTGATCGAAAAAGGATTAAAAATCGTTCCGAATGGATTGTTAACGGTTTGAAGCTGACCTTTCTGAAACAAATCAGACATTTCAGAAGCAAAGCATGATCCTATTGAAAATATTTTATCTTCAATTCCGATTTTGTTTTCAGATTCTGCGACGTTTACTTCGGTACGGAATTTCATTCTGTCAATTTGAAAATGAGTTAATTTGATAATTTGAAAATAAGAATTGAATTGCTGATAATTTTCAAATTGGTACATTATCAAATTTTCAAACTAGCTTTCTCTTCTCAACAGATAGTTTGCCAGTTCTGCGAAAGGTTTTTTTTTCTCATCATCGATGTCGATTTTGTGAAGGAAGCTTTGCCCGATTTCGTTGTGTTTTTCGATCAGTCTTAAAGCTTTTTCGTCAACACCGGTTCTTCTGAAAATCTTTTCTACGCCGTAGACTTTATCAATATTATCGGTCTTTTTAGAATACCAGAAATCAAGTTCTTTCAGTTCAGCTTCGGTAGCGTACTCTCTTGCTAAAAGGTAAAGTACAGTCTTTTTGTTTTCGTAAATATCTCCGGCATGCTTCTTTCCAAACTGTGCCTGATCTCCGAATACATCCAGATAATCATCCATAATCTGAAAGGCAATCCCGATGTGTTTTCCAAAGTTGAAGATAGCTTTGGCATCCTTAAAATTAGCTTTTGCGATCATCGCACCGATTTCGAAAGATGATGCGCTTAAAACGCCTGTTTTATAGGTTATCATTCTAATGTAATCGTCAAAAGTAACATCTTCTTTTGTCTCAAAATTGATGTCATACTGCTGACCTTCACAAAGAAGCAAACCGGTATGCGTAAAAATTCTGATGCAGGCTTTAAAGATTTCCGGTTCCAGATCTTCGAAGAATTTATAAGCTTTCAGCATTAATCCGTCTCCCGAAAGAATTCCTGTGTTGATCCCGTGAAGGGTATGAATGGTTGGTTTGTTTCTTCTTAAAGGTGCTTCATCCATAATATCATCATGAATCAGCGTGAAATTATGGAAAAACTCTATTGCCAGAGCAGGTTTTATTGCCTCTTTCATATCGCCTCCAAAAAGGTCGCAGGCCATGAGAACCATAATCGGACGAAGACGCTTCCCACCATGAGAAATGATGTAATTCATCGGTTCGTAAAGCTCTGCCGGCTTGTCTTTGAAAGTATATTTGGTAATGGCATCAGCAACAATCTGTTGGTAGGTGTCTAAGAATTCCATAAAATGTAAAATAGTTTGAACAAAAATACGATTTTCTGAGGGGTTTTGAAATAAAAAACTTTGGGTAAACAATACAATTTTACATTCATCAGGAACTTCTTTTTCTTTTAAAATATACAAAATGCAAAAGGTCAGTACGGAAAAATAAAATGCACGCCTGCTTCCTCTAAAAGCTCTCGGGGATTTATAAAAAAGCACGGGAGCTTTTAGCATAATCGTCTAAAAGATTTTTATTTGAGTTCAATACCCTTTATTCAAAACAAAAAACTTTGCCCAAATGAGCAAAGTTCTGATATTTTAAAGTGATCAATTTTTATGTGAAATAAGTAACTGCTAAGTAAGTAATTCCCGCAACGATCGCTGAAATAGGAATCGTTAAAACCCAAGCCCAAAGAAGACTAACAGTGATTCCCCATCTTACGGCTGAGATTCTTTTCGTTAAACCTACCCCGATAATTGAACCTGTAATCGTGTGTGTAGTAGAAACAGGAATACCGAAATGGTCTGTTAAAAACAATGTAATTGCACCTGCAGTTTCAGCACTTACCCCTTCCAGAGAAGTAACTTTTGTAATTTTTGTTCCCATTGTCTTGATGATCTTCCAACCTCCGCTCATTGTTCCCAGTGCGATGGCCACGAAAGACACCAACGGAACCCACAGATAATCTTTCGCAAAATGGTCAAAACGGTCTGCTGAGGCAATTTTTAGATATTCAGGATCCACAAGCATCTGAACGTGATAGTAAATAACTGCAGCACCAATGATTCCCATCACTTTCTGTGCATCATTCAAACCATGTCCTAAACTGAACAGTGCAGAGGAAACCAGCTGCAGTCTTTTAAAAGATTTATCTGCCTTGTAAGGATTTGAGTTTTTGTAAAGGTGTACAATTATTAAAGTGATTAGGATAGAAATAATCATACCTACAATTGGCGCCATGAAGATGAAAAGAAAGATAGGTATCACCTTCTCAAATTTTACGATGTCCTGCGTAGTAACTTTTACCGCTGCATGTTTTATAGTCTCAAACACTCCGAAATCCGGATGTGCAGCTACAACTTCTCGGTAATCCATCATAAAGGCATGCATAAGAGCCGCTCCTAAAAACCCACCGATCAATGTGTGAGAAGATGATGAAGGAATACCGAACCACCAGGTTAGAAGATTCCAGGCAATTGCGGCTACCAGACCGGAAAATATAACTTCAAGAGTAATGAAATTTTCGTTGACGGTTTTGGCAATTGTATTACCAATTTTAAAATCTTTTATTATATACGCAGCAATAAAGAAAGCTGCAAAGTTCCATAGTGCTGCCCAAAGTACAGCCTGAAACGGAGTTAAAACTTTTGTAGAAACGATAGTTGCAATAGAGTTGGCTGCATCATGAAAACCATTGATATAATCAAAGATCAGCGCCAAAGCAATAATCACTATCAGTAAAACAGGAAATTCCATTTATAGATTTATTGTTTAAGCGTATTTAATCATGATATTCTCGATCGTATTGGCTACGTCTTCGGCTTTATCTGTCACAATCTCAAGATAGTTAAGTACAGAAGAAACCTTAATCACATTGATGGCATCATTGCTTTCGAAAAGCTCAACCATAGAGTTTGAAAGAAGATCATCAGCAATATTTTCTATAGAATTTACTTTGATACAGGCCTCTTTTACCTGTTCCATGTTTTTGAAACCTTTAAGATTCTTCATGGCATTCTGAATTTCCACGCAGGCTTTCTGAATTAACAGCGAGAAATCTGCATAGGCCTTCATCTCTGGAGATTTGTAAAGGAAAATATATTTTGCCGAAGCATAGATATAATCTGCAATATCGTCTAAACCTGTTGCCAGAGTGTGAATATCTTCACGGTCAAACGGAGTAATAAAGTTTTTCCCAAGCTCTATAAAAATTTCGTGCGTAAGCTCATCATTTTTATGCTCGTAATCGCTCATTTTCTTCAGAAGAGAATCATCATTAAGATCGAAATCTTTAATTCCTGCGTTGAATTCTTCAGACATGGCCACAAGGTTGTCTGTTACTTTTTCGAAAAGCACGAAGAAAATTTTATCTTTAGGCTGAAAAGCGTGGAAAATATTACCAATTCCCATTGTATGTATATATTATAATTCGAGTGCAAATTTCAGTAAAAAGCTTCTTACCAAAAAGCATCCAGCATTAATTTTTGTTCATATTGGGATAATATTTTCAACAATGGCATTTAATTGGAAAACGGGAAAATTGATGAACAAAAAAAACTTTAAAACGCAGATTTACTGATATTTAAACAAAAAAAAGCCGACAAAACTGCCGGCTAAATTTATATGGTAAGAATAAGATTAGTTCGCTTCTTCAGCTCTCATCTCTTTCCCTTTGAATTTCATAGACTGAATATTTCCTAAAAGCTCGTTTTTGAAAGATTTTTCAATCTCAAAGAAAGAGAATTTCTCAAGGATTTCGATATTCCCGATTTCCGCTCTCTTGCTTCCTTTGCTTGAAGTAGCTTTGTTGATGATTTCTAAAACGTCCAGTTTTTTCAGTTGGTCTTTTTTACCAAGATTGAAGAAAAATCTGGTCATATTTTCGTCTCTCTGTCTTGGTTTTCCGCCACGGTCGCTTCTGCCTCTCTCGCCTCTTCCGTCACGGTCACCTCTTGGGCCTCTGTCACGGTCACGTTCTCTGCCTCTTCCATCTCTGTCACGGTCTCTTCTATCACCTCTTCCGCCTCTGTCGTCGTCTCTGTTGTTAAATTTCTGCTCGTGAAGATCGTCTCTGTCTTTGTAGTAAGCAGCAAGATCTTTCAACTGAAACTGAAGAAGTTTGTGCACCAGTTCTTCTTTTGTAAATTCCGAAAGATCCGGGATTAAAGAATCATCAAACTCAAAGAAATCTTCGTTTACTTCCAAAAGATTTTCAAAAACTCCTCCTACCTGTGCTTTGATAATATCTTTACCTGTAGGAATTCTTGCTTCGTGAATCTCGATTTTAGTAACCGCTTTAATCTGCTTTAATTTTCTGCTTTCTTCAGGTTTAATCAAAGAAATAGAAATTCCGTCTTTCCCGGCTCTACCCGTTCTACCACTTCTGTGAACAAATACTTCAGGATCATCCGGTAAAGAGAAATGCACTACGTGAGTTAATGAATCCACATCCAAACCTCTCGCAGCCACGTCAGTAGCAACCAGAATATCGATATTTTTAAGTCTGAATTTTTTCATTACAGTATCTCTCTGCGCCTGAGAAAGATCCCCATGAAGAGCATCAGCTGCATAACCGTTCTGCATCAGAAAATCGGCAACTTCCTGAGTTTCCATTCTTGTTCTGCAGAATATAATTGAATATTGATTAGGGTTTGAATCGATCAGTCTCTTCAAAGCCTCTTTTTTCTGACGGTAACCAGCCACGTAATATTCATGTTTGATGTTCTTTTTAACTTCGTTAATAGAACCTACAGAAATACGGTGAGGATTCGTAAGATAATTTTTAGAAATTCTTTCAACTTCTTTGCTCATCGTTGCCGAGAATAAGAAAGTCTGTTTCGTTTCCGGAGTTTCGCTCATAATGGTTTCCAGTTCGTCTTTGAAACCCATAGAAAGCATTTCATCTGCCTCGTCTAAAACCAACCAGTGAATTGCTGAAAAGTCTAACGCTTTTCTTTTGATTAAATCAATCACCCTTCCCGGAGTTCCCACAATAATCTGCGGTTTATCCTTTAAAGAACGCATTTGATCCATAATACTGCTTCCACCGTAAACTGCTGTAGATTTAATGTTTGGCATGTACTTCGTGTAATTTTGGATGTCTTTAGCAATCTGAAGACATAATTCCCGCGTCGGACAAAGCACCAAAAATTGGATTTTGCGACTCGTATCGTCAATCATATCCAAAATCGGAAGCGAAAACGCTGCTGTTTTGCCTGTCCCTGTCTGCGCAAGTGCGATCAAATCGCGAATATCTGAAAGAATAAAAGGGATAGTCTGTTTTTGGATTTCTGTCGGGCTTTCATAACCCAGTTCGCCAACGGCCTTAAGAATATCAGGACTTAAATTGGACTCCGTAAATAAATTCATTAAATAATATAAAATTTTTGCAAAGATACAATTATAATTCGGATAATCTTACATGGTATATTACAGATTTAATAATTTAACATCTTAAAAACCATTCATATTTTAAAATAATTAAAAAAATCATCTTTTTTATTCATAATTTTAAAAAATATCTTGCCCCTCAACTATTTAAGAAATTATAGATTTTAACATCATTATTTTATTAATTCTTTAAAAAATTACCGGGGTATGGATTGAAAATTGCTAAATTTGATTTAAAATCATCCTCCTTATGTCTGTATCAATCTCTGAAAACACTTTGACTTTTCTCAAAAATCTTGTCCAAAACAATAACCGTGAGTGGTTTACAGAAAATAAGCGATACTACACCGAATCTCAGGAAAACCTGATTGCGTTTATGGAAACTCTAATTTCTGAAATGGGAACTTTTGATGAAGACATTCTGAAAAATGATGCTAAAAAAACACTTTTCAGAATTTACCGTGACGTAAGATTTTCGAAAGATAAATCTCCATACAAAACCAATATGGGAGCGTCTTTAGGAATGGGAAAAGGAAGCTGGAAAGCCGGCTACTACCTTCATGTGGAGCCGGGAAAATCTTTTCTCGCTTCAGGAATTTACATGCCGGATTCTGCAGCTTTAAAAGCGATCCGCAAAGAAATCTCTTTATATTCTGAAGATTTCCTGAAGATTATTCATCAGAAGGATTTTAAAAAACTTTTTAAAGAACTGGATCAGGACGATAAACTAAAGAAGATTCCTCAAGGATTTGAAAAAGAAGATCCAATGGCAGAATATTTAAAACTGAAAAATTTTATTGTAGTTTATCCTTTGACGGATGATCAACTCACGCACAAAGATGCAGCAAAAAAATTCTCTGAAGTATTCAAAACCGCTAAGCCGCTGAATGATTTTCTGAACAGGGCGATTGAGGAATAGACTATTGTAAAGACAGCAATCTTACGGACTGTGCCGAGGTTTTAAAAATTTTAGGCTACACGGATACCGCTCCTAACGGAGCTGCCTGTATGTTTTCAAAGTTCTAAAAATCATCAGTATTTTTCTCACAAATCTAAAAACCAACATACCCAAACCACGTCTGCCTGAATTTATTTTCTCAAAAAAATATATTAAGAATTTTTTGGCAAAATCATTACCTTTGCCAATAGCAAAATAATCGCAGGATGTCTTTATATCAAAGAATTGCAGAACAGCTGCAGTACATCAGTCCGGAGTTTTATAAGAGAAGATATTTTAAAAAACTTGTTGGTCTTACTCAAAACAATTTTTCAGCAAGAAATATTGAACCGGAACTCGTTTGGATAAAGAACATTTTGTCTACTGATGCAGTAATCTTTGACATCGGCGCCAACGTGGGAACTTTTCTTTATCATTTTGAAAATAAACTAAAGCCACAAAATATTTATGCTTTTGAACCTAACGGGAATCTTTTTACAAGATTAAAGAGATTGTTTCCAAAGGTCAATTTATCAGCCGTGGCTTTATCTGATGAAAATACCACTGCTCAGTTTAAAGTACCTGTAATCAATGGGAAATTAGTCACATCAAGAGGAACTTTAAATACCAATTATAAAGAAAAAGACGAAGAAAATTCTTATACAGAAACCGTAGAAGTTGTAAAACTGGATAACTGGGTAAAATCTAAAAACATCAGCAGAATTGATTTCATAAAAATCGATGTGGAGGGAAATGAGATGAAAACCCTTTTCGGTGGAAAAGAAACAATACAAAAATTCAAACCAACGTTGATGGTGGAAATGGAGCAGAGACACCACGAAACTCCTATTTGGAATGAGATTTCCGAAGTGGAAAATTGGGGCTTTAATTCGCATTATTTAAACCGAAAAACATTCACTCTGGAAAAACTGACTGAAGAAATCCTGCTCAAAAATATCAGCGACGAAAAAAACAAAACCGAATACATCAACAACATTATTTTCCTTCCTAAAAACGTTTAAAAACTGAGTATGAGTGTAGTTGCAAGGCAGGGTTTTAAATATTCGGTGATAGGATATGTGGCGACCTTAATCGGGATGTTTTCGATTTTTATTTTCACCAACAATCTTATTTTTTACGGAAAATTGCGATACATTATGTCTGCGGCAGAAATGCTGGTTCCGTTCGTAGTGTTAGGAATTTCGTATTCCAATGTAAAATTCTTTGGCAAAGCTCAGGAAGACGGCAAAAATCAAAATCTACTCTCGCTTTCTCTGGCTTTGATCTGCATTAATTTTCTTATTTTTCTAATCGTATTTTTTCTCATCCCGAATTTTTATCCTCATTTTACTGAACTGAAAATCTGGGAAAGTAAAAAATATATCCTTCCGCTTGTTCTGACACTTTCGCTTTGTGCCGTTTTCAACAGATACATCTCCAATTACAAAAGGATTGTCGTTTCCAATATTTTTGACAATCTATTGCCCAAACTGGCGAATCTGGGCTCGTTCTGTCTTTTTTTTTATTTTCAGTTTTCGGAACAGATTGCGTTGGCTTTTTTCTTCGGAATGTTTGCCTTGATGCTTTCCGGATACATTTATTACACCAACAAACTTGAAAAAGTACAACTCGATTTCAGTAGAGATTACTTTAAAAAAGATAATTTTTACAAGGAATTTGCCGCCTACAGTTTTTTCGGATTTCTGGGAACTTTCGGAAACCACATGGCGATCAACAATTATATGATTGGCGAGTTTATCGGAGACGAAGAAATCGCTGTTTATAGTATTTTACTGGCTCTGATTTCTTTAATTTCTATTCCGCAACTGGGTTTATTTAATATTTCTGCACCGATTATCAGAAAAAATCTTGCTGATGGAGACATGGAAGAACTCGACAGATTTCACAAGAAAACCTCACTTACAATTTACTTTTTGGGAGCCGTTTTGTTTGGCTGCATCATGGTAGGATTTCCTTATCTGACGCATTTTATGCCCAAAAAAGGAGATTTACTGAGAATGTACGAGCCGGTCATCTGGATTTGGGGTTCTGCGGTTTTACTTGATCTGGCAACGGGTTTCAATGGAAATATTATTTCGCTTTCCAAATATTATAAATTTAACATTATTGTAATGCTGTTGCTGGCGGGATTAACGATAGGGCTAAACTGGTATTTTATCAACCATACAGACCTTTCACTCATAGGAATTGCACTCTCTACGGCAATTTCTGTTACTCTTTACAATATGATTAAAGTGATTTTCAATTACTTTGTATTTAAAGTATTGCCTTTCTCGATAGAAATGATTTTTGTTTCGATTATCTGCACTTTGGCCATTACGGTGGCTATTGTTTTGCCTGTTTTTGAGAATAATTTTGTGAATTTGGTATACAAACCTGCGGTAGTTTTACTGTTGATTTTCATCGGAAACTATTTTACCAAAATTTTCCCTTTAGAGCAGTATATCAATATGAAATTCATTAAAAGTATTCTGAAATTCAAATAAGATTTTTGAGCGTATTTTCTAAATTTCCCAAGACAATCTGCTTGCTGAATTCTTTTTGAAAATTATAATTAATCTTTTTCAAATCATAGAACTGCTGAAATACATCAACTTTTTCTCCAACAATAAAATCGTGGTTTGACAGATAATTTTCAGGAAAAACAGCCATTTTTCCAAACTTGATGGCATCACCGATGTTTCCGGTCATTTTGCTTTTTCCATAAATTTCTTTCTGGCTGAAAAACTCTGTCTCCTGCTGAATCGGGCACCACAAAACATCTGCTTTTTTCATCCATATTTCAAATTCTTCCTGCGAAACTCTCTCGGTAAAATATTTTAAATCAATTTTCTCTGAAACTTTTTTAATATTCTCAAGCTCTTCTCCTTTTGCCTTCCCCAGAAAAACAAACTCAATATTTTCCGCTGATTCTGATTTTTGAATGGTATTTAAAACATGTTTGTAATCGCGCCTTTTTTGAGAAACTCCGCCTGGAAGAACAACTGTCAATTTTTCATTTTCGTTCTGAACAAATTCTTTGGTATAAAAAAGCGATAAAAAATGATATTCTGATGAGGAAAAGCTTTTATCCAAAACAAGTTGAGACGCGCTCTGATAAACTTTGGAAGAATTTGTCAATCCCTCTTTCCATAAAAGTTTTAAACGGTAAAAAAGATCATCCTTGAAAATATTTTTAAATAAATTAAATTTTGAAGCTTTGGAAAAATTGAGATTATGAACGATTACAGCGGTCTTATATTTTTGGATAATTCTTGAAAATGTGCTGAAATAACGGTGTACCGTTCCAATAATTATCAAATCATATTTTTTGGATTTCAGCTGATCTAAAATCATCGAATTATCTGATAACCAGATATTTTTATCATATCGTGGAATCTGATTTTTAATTTTTTCCGAAAAATAATAATCAACAGAAAATTCTTTGGAATCTTTCATTAAATCCAAAAAATCCGCAGCGATTTCTGCGTGGGTGTCGATTTCTATATAAGCGATCTTTTTCAAACTGATGACTTGTAAGTTTTGGCTAAAGCCAATGGAAAATTTTTATTTATAAACGGGCTAAGCACGTTCCTATTGATTTACATTTTAAACCATTTATTTTTAAACATATTCCACCTTTGCTGATTGATGACCTTCTGTTCATCATTAGAAATTTTCAATTGCAGATTTTGAGATTTACATTTTTCATACGAACTGATAATTTGAAACAAAAACGCAGGAGATTTTATTTTCATCGCTTCTTTTGCTGCTGCGACGTAGGTAAGAAAACGGTTTAAACCTAAAAAATAGAAATATCTTCCGTAGTAATCTGCCGGTTTGATGGTATAATCTGAGCCTTTAACCTTAATTAATTTTACATGCAGCTCAGGAATTACAACTTCTTTCCAGCCTAAATTCTGTAACAAAATTGCATCAATATTATCCCATCCTAAAGTTTCACGCAAACCGCCGATTTCAATAAAACATTCCTTCCGGTAAGCTTTCATCGGACCGCGGACATGATGCTTGTTTGAATTCCCTTCATCCACCCATTCGCCGTTTTTTTCTATATACAAGAGTCCACCAACGAGGCCGTAATCTGAATTTCCAGTAAAAGCATCAGCAACTGCCTGAAGGTAATTTTCACTTAAAATAATATCAGAATCAAACTTACAGATGATTTCAAAATCATGTACATTCTCTATTTCTAAACCTTTTTTAAAAGCTGCAACCACTTTTGAACCAGGCTGATGTGCTGATTTCTGTAGATTGATAGTTTCAAATCTTGAGTCATTTTCCACATATCTCTGAACTACTTCAGCAGTTCCATCCGTCGAGCCGTCATTTACAACAACCACTTTAAAATCCCTGCAACTTTGCTGTTGTAAAGAATCGAGAGTGAACGGCAAATTGTTTTCCTCGTTGTGTGCAGGAATAATGATCAGAAATTTCAAAGCGAAAAATTAGTTTTCAAATTTAGTTTAAATCCATCAAAAAGCCTTCTTCTCATTTTTAAAAAAAGTGAAAAGAGGGCTGAATGATTTATCAGTTTTATTTAAATTAAGTATTATTTTGTGGGATATTTTTGAATTAGAGCCTGTAAAATTGCCCATGTTTCAGCATCCATAATTCCGTCGTAATTTGTTGGTCTGAAGTGATATTGAAATGCTTCGATGGTTCTTTTCGTGGCATCATCCCATTTTTCGGAAAGTTCCAGCCCGTAGCCAAATTTCTGGAGATTTGTTTTTACAGAAAAAATGAACGCCGGATCATCATATTTTACGGCGAAATCTGTCATTGCCAAATTGTAGAAATTTTGTTTCGTTGGCTCATCGTACCACATCCCTATTTGATATTCATCATACAGTTTTTTCCATGGGAACAGAGGTCCCGGATCCTGCTTTCTCGTTGGTGCAATATCTGAATGCGCCAGAACATTGGTAGGAGGAATCTGGTATCTGTCAACAATATCTTTTGCCAAAGCTGCGACTTTTTTCACCTGTTCATCGCTGTAAGGTAGGAAGGTTTTCTTGCCGGTAGCATCAGCGGTATAGCCGATGTTTACGATTTCAATACCAACGGAATTGTCATTGAGGTTTTTATCTGATCTCCAGGTACTTATTCCGGCGTGATAGGCTCTTTTATTTTCGTCAACCAACTGGTAAATTTCGTTGTCCCCAAGATTATTCACAAGATAATGAGCGCTTACTGATTTTTGCGTAAGTGCTGTAAGCGATCTGCTGTCATCCAACGCAGTATAATGTAAAATCAAATATCGCTGTCTGAAATTCTGTCCCAAAGAAGGGAAATAAGTCTTGACTACTCTGTAACCCTGAGGTTTTGCAGAAACTATCGAACCGTAACTTGCAGTATTATCGTTATTGGCTGCATTGGCAATATTTTCGCTATAGAATTCTACTCCATTCTGTGTTTTAATCTGTGGTTTCTTTGCCGCCTCTTCGTCACTTTTTCCTACCGTTTTGGTTGTGCCAGAAGCAATTTTAGGTCTGTAAGTAGAAGCAACTGTTTTTTTCTTTGCAGCACACGAAAAAATAAGAGTGCTTAATCCGATGATATATAATGTTTTACGCATCTGTTGTATTTTATAGTCGATTATCAGGGTAAAAATACACATTTTTTTTGTTAAAAATATTTGCTTGTTAATGAAAACTAATCTATATTTGCACTCGCAATAACGGAATAAAGATCTTTAAAATATAAGATAAAGGAGAGTTGCCTGAGTGGCCGAAAGGACATGTTTGCTAAACATGCGTACTGGAAACGGTACCAAGGGTTCGAATCCCTTACTCTCCGCTTTTATCTTTCCTCGGGGCGTAGCGTAGTCCGGTCATCGCGCCTGGTTTGGGACCAGGAGGTCGCAGGTTCGAATCCTGCCGCCCCGACAGTTTTAGATAATTTTCACAAAATTACAAATGGGTGCGTAGCTCAGCTGGATAGAGCATCTGCCTTCTAAGCAGACGGTCTCAGGTTCGAATCCTGACGCGCTCACAGAAAGAGAAATCAGTAGTGGTTTCTCTTTTTTTTGGTTAATACATAAAACGCATCAATCCCGAAACCTAGGGACTATGCAAAAAGTTTTAACAATCTGAAGAGGAAAATGATTTGTCATGCACACATCGAAGCTACAGTCTGAAGTTTTTTATTTTAGAATCGAATGATATGGCAGACGCATAGGTAATTCTTTGTTCAAAATAATTCAGAATGTCGATGTAGTGATTCATAATGGTTTACGTGAGTAGAGAAAACGCTTTGAAGCCAGATTCCTCCACTTCTTTGCACCACTGCGCCAATTTGAGCATGGCTACCGATTTTTGAACGTTTTGATCGTAAATTTTCCTTAATCCATCAACCAAATGGTAGGCTTTTCTAAATCCGGATACTGAGAAGATAAGATTTCGGCTCTCTGATTTTGCGATGCAGTCCATTTTTCTAAGCTTTTGTAGAGCAAATATCGGCCTCTTGCTAAGAGTTGTTTTCTTTTGTCCCCATTTTCAAAATCTTCAATTTTGGTTTTTGTGCCTTTATTTTTTGCTTCTGTCAGCAGATTATTTTCCAGTACAATGCCTTGCCAACGATGCCGAATTCTGAGAGTACTTCAGGCAAAAATAATTTCAGAATTTCGGCATTATCTAGACAAAATTATCAATTTTTATTTTTCTCCCCAAGTTTTGAAACTGAACCCTGAAAGAACTATTCACCTTAGCTATTTGTTTTAACAAAAAAAGAATCCGTCTCACAACAAAATTTGAGGCGGATTTTTTATTTCAGTAAAATGTATATTATTTTGAAAAATAGAAAAAGTTGTCCTCTTTAGGCAACTTTCTTTCTTAGATT
>NZ_LMQM01000004.1 GCF_001424145.1 Chryseobacterium sp. Leaf404
AATAGTATTCACAAATTTCTTACTTGCATATTGAATGCCTCTGTCGCTGTGAAAAATTAATCCGTCAATTATTTTCCGGTTTTTGACAGCCATTTTCCAAGCTGCAAGACTTGTCTCTTCGGTGCTCATTCCATTACTCAAACTCCATCCTATTATTTTTCGGTCGTGTAAATCAATCATAGTTGTCAAGTATAAAAACCCTTCTTTGGTCTGAATATAAGTGATGTCAGAAACCCAAACTTGCGCAGGTTTCTCGGCAATGAAATTCCTCTCCAACACATTTTCTACTACCAAATAATTGTGTTTTGAGTTTGTTGTCACTTTAAATTTTCTGCTTAATTTACTTCTCAAACCCAGCTCTTTCATATATTTAGCAACAGTTATTCTGGAGATTTTATAGCCTAAAGAATGCAATTCAAAAGTAATCCTGGGGCTTCCATAGCGTTGTTTGGATGAGAAATAAATCGAAGTTATCTGTTTTTTTATTTTTTCCTTCAAAAGCAATTTCTGGCTAAAGGGTCTGCTTTTCCATTTATAATAACCGCTGGAACTTAATTTTAAAACAGTACACATCTTTTCAATCGGGAATACAGATTCATTATTTTGTATGAATTTATATTTCATCGACCGCTCTTGGAGAAGATGCCGATTGCTTTTTTTAATATGTCACGTTCTAGCTCTGCATCCTTGAGCTTTTTTTCCAATTCATGGATTTTTTCCTGTTCGGGTGTTAGTTTGAGTTTTCTATTCCCCGGAAAACTTCCTTCTCCAAATTCTTCATACTCTTTACGCCATTTGTAAATCAGCGTGACAGCGATTCCCAGTTCCCTTACGAGTTCCGAGATATTAGTTCGTTCTTTGCTTAGCTAAACTGCTTGGGTTTTAAAAGCAGGATCATAGATTTTTCGCTCTCGTTTTATAAGTTAAAATTAAGGTTTTATGCTTAACTTTAATTGGATACTAAATTAGTACATCCACTTGCTTTTACTTATAATATGTCAGCTTTATTGTTATAGTTTATGCTAAACTTCATAACATTATAATGTACTTTTGTGAAACCTGATTATTTAGAAATTCAGCGCAGAATGCAGAATGGGTGATATCACATTGTAAAATATTAAAATTACTGCAAATTTCCTTTCCGATTTAGCAGATCATCACCTACTGGAAAAAGAGGTGGTAGATGTCAGAACTAATGTTGCATGCTACTCTTAAATTCATCTGCATCATATTATAGAGTAAAATCAGGATAAAAAGTAAAATATATGCCCCTAAAATACTACCTCATCACCCTAACCCTCCTCACCTTCCTTGCTTTCGGATGGGATAAAAGGCTGGCAAAAAACGGGAAGCGCAGACTTTCTGAAAGTGCGCTGCTGATTCTTACATTTTTGGGAGGAACTTTTGGTGCTTTGATTGGGATGACATTCTTCAGACACAAATACGCAAAAAAAACATTTGTGCTTAAACTAATCCTGGTGGTTGCGGTGCAGTTGGCTCTTATTTTTCTTTTAAAAGAACACCTCACGGTACAGTAAATTCCAATCTCTAAGGTCGGGAGTAAAACAAAAACAGGCAACCCCTTGAGGCAGCCTGTTTTCTTATAAAAATTGAGTTGGTGTTATTTATAATATGCCGGACGGGCATTTTGCCGGCTGACGTTGCGGTATGTACGGTAAATCTTCGCCTTTCCGGTTTTCAGGTCATCTACCAGTTCTACATTGAAGTTTTCCAATCCGTAAATGACAGAATGAAAATCTGAACATCTCTGTTCTACTATTATTCTGCCTTGGGTCTGTACCAGTGCCAGCTGAGTTTCGCTGTCGAGTTCAAGAAATTGATCGTAAGTATACATTGTGAGTGGTTTACTCTTTCAGTTACAATAACTATGCCCTGAATAGGATAATTGACATAATATGGTATGTTTTTTTTGTTGCGGGGTAAGGGATGTTGGGTACGAGATGCGAGGTGTTGGGTGCAAGGTGCGAGGTGCGGGGTGTGGGATGCGCGAGGTGGCGGGTGTTAGGTGAGTGAAGAATGATAATTGGTGCGGGGTAATATTGCATTAATGCAGCTCTGCGAATCTGTAACTCAGTCTCAGAAGTCCGAATTAGAAATTTTTAATTGCGAACATCGAATCTCTAATCCCGAACTCCAACCTCGAATCCCGAATCCTGAAACTCGTATCCCGAATCCCGTATCCCGAAACTCGAAACTCGAACCCGAATCTCTAATTTCAAATTTCAAAACCCAGCATCACGTATCCAGCATCCCGAAACTCGAACCCCGCATCCCGAAACTCGTCCCCCGTATCACTTTACCAAACGAATGCCCGTAAACTGCCACTTCAGATTGGTAGGAAAAAAATTTCTGTAGGTTCTGCGGCTGTGGCCTGGGGATGTAGCTTCTGAGGCGCCTCTTAAAACCATTTGGTTAATCATAAATTTCCCGTTGTATTCTCCCACTGCGCCGGCTTCTTTTTTAAATCCTGGATATGGAAGGTAGGCAGAATTGGTCCATTCCCAGCGTCTGCCCCAGTCGAAATGATGGGATGCAACTTCCCATTCCGCTTCTGTGGGAAGTCTCATTCCCTTCCAGGATGCAAATGCGGCTGCTTCAAAAAAACTGATGTGACAAACCGGCTCCGAAGGGTCTATTTCCTGTAATCCACTCAGAGTGTAGTTCATCCATTTCCCGTCCAGGTAATGCCAGTAGAGTGGTGATTTTGCGTTCGTCAGTTTCACCCAATCCCATCCTTCAGCATGCCAGTGCCTGAAATCCTGATATCCTCCCGCATCCATGAATTCAAGATATTCCTGATTGGTAACAGGTTTGGTGGAAATTTCAAAGTCATGGAGATAAACTTTATGTCTGCCCAGTTCGTTATCAAAACAGAACCCCCCGCCATCAAATCCGATTTCGTATACGCCTTCGGGAATGAGAATCATTTCGGCTGCATGTTCAGGTTTTTTGTCTGAAACATGATCTTTTGTATAGGCAGGGAAAAGCGGATTATGTCCTAGAATATATTTGATATCGGTAACCAGTAATTCCTGATGCTGCTCTTCGTGATTTAATCCCAATTCCAGTAAGGCTTTTAAATCATCTGTGAAGTATTCACTTTCAAGAAATTCGCTCATGTGCTGGTCAACGTATTGTCGGTATTTGAAAACATCTGCTACAGACGGACGGCTCAGATTTCCTCTGTCTGTGCGGATCACCCTCGCTCCTATCGTTTCGTAATAACTGTTGAAAACAAAATTATACTGTTCATTAAAAACCGTGTAATCTGGAAAATTGGGTTGAAGAAGAAAAGTTTCAAAAAACCAGGTGGTATGCCCCAGATGCCATTTTGGAGGACTCACATCTACAACAGGCTGCACTACATAATCTTCAGTTTCAAGAGGTCTGCAGATTTCTACTGAACGGTTTCTGATTTGGATAAATCTTTCGGAGGCGCTGAGATTTTGATTTCTTTTTTCAGTTGATATTGCTGTCTGCATAGTTTAAAATATTTGATGTGATGTGTTTATTTGAATACGGATATCACTGAGTTTCTCTCGTCTGATTGATGAATATTTTGAAAGGCCATTCTACCTGTCAAAAACAGGAAGTTTTCTATTTTTAATCTCGTTTATACTGTCCATACTGAATCTACAAACCAGCCTCTGGAATCTTTAATTTCATCCACAATTCTGAACCTTGAAGCTTTGGCCATGTTCTGAATATCTTCAGGTGAAAATTTCTGTGAGATTTCCATATCTATCAACTCATTTTCTTTAAAAGTGACGGGGTGATTTCCAATATGAACTGTCTGTTCCCGGAGGCTGACTAAAAAACTTCTGCATGCTCCGGACACTGGATCATACGTCTGGTAATGTTCAAAATAGGTGAGATTAAAATCTGCATTCAGCTCACGGTTCATTCTTTCTAGAAGATTAAGATTGAATGCAGCTGTGATTCCTGTTCTGTCGTTATATGCAGCCAGAATGGTATGAGGATTTTTCTTTAAGTCGAAACCTGTTAAAAGAAGATCACCGGGACTGAATCTTTTTCTTAATTCTGTACAGAAATCTATTGCTTCATCTTTAGTCATATTGCCGATATTTCCGCCAAGAAAAAGAACGACTTTTCTTCTCTGTGAAAGTTTCGTTGCCTGATCCAGCATTTCAAAATAGTCACCCTCCAAAGGGATTATATTCAGTTCAGGAATTTTTTCACTGAGATTTTCCTGCAAGACAGAAAGTATATTTCCGGAAATATCAATAGGCATATAATTGAAATCGCAATCAAGACTGCAGAGATGCTCAAGCAGGTAGGAAGATTTCATGGCATCCCCTGCACCAAGTTCTATGAGATCAAAAGGTGTAGAGTAATCAATAGTGTTTGCCAGCTCATTGGTTTTATTTTTGAAAATATCCAGCTCGCACTGTGTTAGATAATATTCGGGCATGGCCATAATCTGCTGAAAGAGATGGTCGCCGTTTTTATCGTAAAAATATTTGGAAGACAATTTTTTGGGTTGGACAGACAGTCCTTTGATAACATCTTTCAGGAAAGTCTGCGCCGAAGATTCCTCCACAGGGGTCGCCAGTAAGCAAGGTGAACTCATAATAATTTGATTTGGTTAATTTTTCAAAGCAAGTTTCTTGCCGAGTGTGAAATAAGCTCTTTAGTAAGATACCACAATGATATTACAGATTTACATTTTCCCCATTAAAAGCCTGTTTAAAAATGATTAAAAACAAATTTTCAAGTCATTTTTCTTTCCCAAACCTAAAGGGCGGAAAAAATGCCTGGAAAATCTCATCAAAATTAACTCCCATGTCATCCATGAGCTTCTCGAAGGAAGGGTCGGCGAAATTAATTTTGATGAATTTAAACAGGCTCTAAGTTTAAAATACGAAAAACCTGTATCGCAGCAAAGGAATGGATATGCTTTTACTCACCTGCCTGGTAAGATGAGTGTTGGCAAGCAATTTGTGTAGTTATTTTCAAATCAATTAATATGAAAACACCAGAAAAAATAGCAATAGGTATTGCAGCAGCCATCGTGGTAGGTGGTCTTACTGCCTTAGGATTTCGAAAGAAGAGAGCATCAGCTCCTAAAACCTTTACAGCGCCAGACGGAAACATTTACCCTGAAAATCACGTTTACCGCACATTCGATAATCAGTATTTCAAAAACGGTAAAAAGATAAAATATCAGACTCCTGCACAGAGCATACAGGATACACACGGACATTTTGATCCGGCTAAAAACAAATCAGAATTTAATCATCATGCTCCAAACCCATCGGTAGACTACCATCAGCGCGGAGTAAGGCACAGATAAAATAAAAAAAGATTATTTTTTACTAAAGACTTTGGCTTTCGGAATGTACTGAAAGCCAAAGTTTTTTTAATGTGATATCATCAGCTAAAAATGAGAAAACTTCGACAGGTATTTCCCGCTTCATCTTTAATAAATCCAAAAATATTTTTCATGAAGAGTAAGTTTAAATTTTCTTCAAATATAAAATTCTGGTTCAAAAACTCTTCGACGAGCTCAGAGTGACAACGTTAAATTGAGCGGTTAGTATTAGATTTGTCAGTCTGAACCTTTGGAAGGCTCAATTAATCACACCATTTAAAATCGATATAATCAAACTATTTTAATAATTTTAAACAGGCTCTAATTTAAAAATTCAGAGTTATTGGTTTTTACGCCATATTCCGTGCCCAGAAATCTGGGATCGCCATGTTTCTCAGACCAGAAACCATCCAGAATATTGGTCTTGATACATCTGTACACTGCTACACCTTTAAAAATCATATTGTCCTCCCCTTCATACTGAAAGTTGATTACTAAAATATTGTCTTTAAAAAAGCCTTTTCCCGTCTGAATGTATTCACCAATAATCCACTGCGCATCAATCCGGTTGTCTTCATCGGGGTTTAAAGTTAAAATTCCCTGATAGGTAAAATCATCTTCCAAAACCTGATTGCTTCCCTGTATTCTGTAGCTGCCAACTAAATCCTGAACTGTCATGTAATTGAAATTAATGTCTGCAAATGTAGACAATTGTGATTATTGAATAATTGTATTTAATTATAGCATTCATATCGTATTCAGTTTTTAGTATAAAATTGTGGAATTAATTAAATTGAAAACGAATGTCCGTACTTAGTAATAACTTAGTTTTTAAAAGTTTGTTTGTCGTTCCGTAGGAATCTAAACTACTTTATTAAAGAATGTTGAGATTCCTACGGAATGACAAATTGACTGCTGATTTTGGATTATAATCAAAAACGTACAATCATAATTCAAAATAAGTTTCGGGTGAAGCCTCATTTTGTTTTTCAATATATAAATGGCCTAAAGCCCATTCCTATTGATATCACACTGATATATAATCCCTAACTGTTGTTATTAATAACCTCCAATAAAAGAACAACGCGGCTTTCAAATGATGAAAACCGCGTTGTTTCAGAAAAAAATAAATAGGTAAATTATAGAATTATCTGATCTTAAAAATCAAATCGTTCATGTCTTAAAATAAAACTGCAAGACTTTCTGCTGAAAAATTCTCCAGTTCGTCTGTCTTATTGTTTTTAATTTTCAAAACCCATTGCGGATCCTGAAGTATTGCTCTTCCTACTGCTACCAGATCAAAATCTCCTCTCTCCAGCCTGCGGGTGAGCTCAGAAAAATCAGTTTTCTTTTCAGTGCCTTCTCCTGCGAATGCTTTCATAAAATCGCCGTCAAGACCTACAGAACCTACTGTAATCGTGGGCTGTCCGGTAATTTTCTTTGCCCAACCTGCAAAATTTAAGTCGGAACCTTCAAATTCGGGTTCCCAAAAACGTCTTTGCGAACAGTGGAAAATATCTACACCTGCTTCTTTTAAAGGCAGTAACCACTCCTCCATTTCTGCCGGTGTATTGGCGATTCTTGCGGTGTAATCCTGCTGTTTCCATTGGGAAAGTCTTAAAATAATAGTAAAATCTTCTCCAACAGCGTCTCTGATAGCCTTCACAACATCAACTGCAAAACGGTTTCTTTCTGCTATTGTTTTTCCACCGTATTCATCGGTTCGTGTATTGGTTCCTTCCCAGAAAAACTGGTCTATCAGATATCCGTGTGCTCCGTGAATTTCCAGCACGTCAAAGCCTAATTCTTTTGCAGCTTTTGCAGATTCTGCAAATTTAGAAATGGTGTCTTTAATATCTTCCAGCGTCATTTCGGAAGCTTTTTCCATGTGTATTACAGGGTAATCTTCAGAACTTCTGGTATCTCCCACGTGCCAGATCTGTGGTCCCATTTTACCACCTTCTGCATGTACAGCATCAATCACGTTTTTCCATCCTTCCAATGCTTCTGTTCCATAAAAATCCGGAATGTTCTGAATATTTTTTGATGCAGGTCTGTCTATTACGGTTCCTTCGGATATAATTAATCCCACTTCTCCCTCTGCTCTTCTCGCATAATATTCTGCGATCTGCTGGGTTGGAACCCCGTTGTCTGACTGTGCTCTGGTCATAGGAGCCATTACGATTCTGTTTTTCAGCTCTAAGTTTTTGTATTTAAACTGTGTAAATAAAGATTGTACGCTCATTTTTGTCAGTGTTATCTAATTGTTACACAAAGTAACTAATAATAGTTTATATTTGTATCTTTCATTATTAAAATTGTGGTAACTTTACAGTAACTGATAATAGTAACCTTAAAGTAACTGAAAAAAACAGCACAGAATAAAGTTTTGCAGGTATTAAAATTCAAATAAAATTCAATTTACGAGGATTTAATATGGATATTCCACAGTTTATTGATAACTTAGACAACTACAACTAAAAACTAAACTTATCTGTTATGAAAAAAAATGAACTGATGGCCTACAGCTGTCCGCTCGGGAAAGCAATGGCAGCCTTAGGCAGCAAATGGAAACCCATCATCGTGCTCGTAATTAAAGACCGAAAGCTGCGTTTTGGCGAGCTTGCCGCAAGAATCAATGTAATTTCAAGAAAGGTTCTCACAGACCAGCTGCGGGAAATGGAATCTGATGCTCTTGTTATTCGTGAAGAATTTAAAGAAATACCGCCAAGAGTGGAATATTCTCTCACAGAAAAAGGTCTGGCCCTGTTGCCTATTATGTTTCAGCTTGAAGAATGGGAATCAAAATATCAGAATAAGGATCTGAAGTATGGTAATGATTGTGCTGCAACCGCATAATCTGATATTAAAAACGAAAAGACCGTTCAATAAAACTGAACGGTCTTTTTTATGGATTTATCTTACCTGTCCTGCAGTTCATCCATCCTTTCCTTAAACAGCTCCGGGTCTGCCAAAGCATCGGTTCCTATGTAGAAAAATACATAAACGAAAATAATTATCAGGAAAAGAATACCCAGAATTACGCCTATCAGCGCCAAAATCCTTCCGGTGCTGAGGTTGCTGTAGTTGTTGTAAAGCTGAGGATTCTGCAAATAGAGCTTTTTGTCTTTACTGTACAAAACCAGCGCAATAACGCCACATATAATCCCCGGAATTCCGTAGCAGATACAGGATACAAGTGATAAAATTCCTAAAACCAAAACAGCTGTAGCATTTGGTAAACTTTGTTGATTCATAATATTTTAAGTGTTAAAAAAAATTAATAGATATTGAAAGATAATTCTGTGCGCATTTTAAGACGTCTGTTCAACTGTCTAAAAAGTCAAAAAAAAGACCGCATTTCTGCAGTCTTTTTTTACTAACGCAAATTTTATCGTCCCATCTGTTGCAGTTCCTGCATTTTCTCCATGTAAGCTCCCCATCCTCCTGTTGCAAGTAGAACAATCATTGAAAGTATGTTCAATGCACTTAGTGACAAACCAATAATGCACAGAATTCTACCGGTATTCAGATTGTTGTAATTAAGATACTCAGCAGGATTCTGCATATATAGAGCTTTGTCTTTATTGTAAAGTACCAGCCCCACAATACCGGCAATGATTCCTGGAATTCCGTAGCAGCAACATCCAACGATAGAAAAAATCCCTAAAACCAGTACTGCCGTAGCATTAGGTAAATTTTGTTGATTCATAATTTATTGTTTTAATATTTAGTTTAAATGAAATAATGTTTATAAAAATAAGAAATTACCATGATTAGTGCATTAATAATTCCTAAAATAACCAAAATATTTCCATAATTCCTTTTCCGGTCTACAAATGTGAGAACTACTGTAAAAAAAAATAACAGCAGCGTGTAAACCGCCGGAAACATGTGAAAAGCCTCTACAAAGTTCCCCTGAAAAACCAGTACAATTGCCCTTTGCGTGCCACATCCAAAGCATTCTATGCCTAAAAATTTCTTGCTTGGGCAGGACAGCATGTAATCTTCTATTTTCATTGTTTGAGGGTGAGGGTAAGATTAAGGTTTAGGTTTAGGTTTAGGTTTAGGTTTAGGTTAAGAATCAAGAATTAATTTGGATATGATTATAGTCTTGCACGAAGATACTGATGAGGGAAGAAACAGTCTTTTTTTGCTGGAAACGAACTCTGCACCGCAATGAAAGGGTTTCTGAGTATTTCCCGGGCTATAAAAATCAAATCTGCCTCATTTTGCTGCATGATGTATTCTGCCTGCTCGGCGCTGGTGATCAATCCTACGGTTCCTGTTTTTACACCGGCTTCTTTTTTTACTGTACCTGCAAGATGAACCTGATACATCGGCTTTACCTCAATTTTAGCTCCGTGGATATTTCCCCCACTGGAAACATCAATCAAATCGACCTGATGCTCTTTTAAAATCTTTGAAAGTGCTACACTGTCTGTAATATCCCAACCGTTTTCAGCATATTCTGTTCCGGAAATTCTTACAAAAAGGGCAACATTTTCATTTAGTTCTTCATTTACGGCGTCCACAATCTCCACTAAAAAACGGATTCTGTTTTCAAAACTTCCACCATATTCATCAGTTCTGGTATTGGATAAAGGTGACAAAAACTGATGTACCAAGTATCCGTGTGCTGCATGAATTTCAATCACATCAAAACCTGCATCTGCTGCTCTTTTGGCTGCAATTTTAAAATTCTGAACCTGCTCTCTGATTTCTTCAACAGTCAAAACATGAGGAATTCTTTCAGTTGGATGATAAGGGATTGGGCTTGGTGCTACAGTTTCCCAGCCTTCTTCAAGGGAAATCTGTTTATTTTCCCAAGTAGAACCTTTTCTCCCTGCATGTGCCAGTTGGATACCCATTTTTGATTCTGTAGTTTGATGTACAAAATCTACAATTTTTTTTAACGCAGCAGCCTGTTCGTCATTCCAGATTCCCATGCAGTGATTGGTAATTCTGCCTTTTGGCTCTACTCCGGTAGCTTCCACGATGATTAGTCCGGTACCGCCTTGAGCGCGGCTTACGTAATGTACAAAATGAAAATCATTGGCAAGCCCGTTATCACTGCTGTACATGCACATGGGCGACATTACCCAGCGGTTTTTAATTTCTACATTTCTGAAGTTGATTGGTGTATATAACATGAATTTTATTTTAAAAATTTAAAAATACGAAATATGAATGAAAGATGAGGATTTTGTTGGAAGATGGAAGGGAGGAGATGGAAGATTTAAGATTTAGGATTTAAGATTTAAGATTGTTTATTAGTTCGGGTTCTGCTGTATATTAATACATCATCCAAAGTTCCTTATTACGGTTATTCATATTTAACCCTATGGGATTGCTACGTAAATAATTTAATCAGTACGGATTTTACGTAAAACTATTTATTTTAAACCTTGTTCAGGTTTTCTTTATATTCAATCACTACAATTCATGAACATCGAATTTTGAATTTTGAATTTTAAATATTGAATATTTTGTCACCGTTGGAAATTGTTTTACTTTTAGCTCCCTTTATTAAATTTGAATGAAAAAAGATTTTCTCATTAATTTCGAACATTTTACAGCTGCCAACGAGTTGACAGAACTGGAAATTTCCCTTTTGGAAACTGCAAAAAAAGCAAGGGAAAATGCCTATGCTCCCTACTCAGATTTTCTGGTAGGATGCGCTGTGCTTCTTGAAAACGGCGAAATATTTTCAGGAAACAACCAGGAGAATGCGGCATATCCTTCGGGGCTTTGTGCTGAGCGTACGGCAGTCTACTGGGTTGCTGCCAATTTTCCGGATGAGAAAATCAGCAAAATATTTGTGGTGGGCGGTCCGCGGAATTCTGAAAATCCCACTCCTCCTATTCCACCTTGTGGAAACTGCCGTCAGAGTTTAATGGAATATGAAAGCAAGCAGAATCAAAATATACAAATTTATTTCGCAAGTCTTTCTGATGAAGTTTTTAAGGTAAGCTCAGTGAAAGATCTGCTGCCTTTCTATTTTGATTCCAGTTTCCTCTAGTTTTCAGATGTACAAAATCAGGATTAAGTATTTTTAAATCAATCACTTACAAAGACAAGATTATTTACATATTCATTTTCCGGATTTGTTTGCGAAAAATTACGAATTCATCTTTAAAAAACTATCTTTGCAAAAATTTTGGTTTCCATCGTTTTGGAATGAAAAGGGAATTGGGTGAAAATCCCAAACTGTCCCCGCAACTGTAGATCGCATCAAAATATTTCTGTTAAAAACCACTGTGCAAACGGGAAGGTGCAGAAAAGCGAAAGTCAGGAGACCTGCCAGAGTTTTACAATAAAAATAATTGCTTTCGGAGGAAAAGTAAAACTATGAGCTTTAAAAAAATTTTGGTCTTCTGCTCAGCGGCATGGAGTGTACACTTTTGCTACGGACAGGAAAAAGACATTGAAACAGTATATATATTTGACAACCAGATGAATAAGGTGAAACTTTTTCATAAGGTCAGCTCATTATCACTTCAGGATATCCAGAAAAATTCTACCAATATTTCTGAAGTTCTCAGATTTCAAACTCCCGTCTACATTAAGGAAAATGGCCGAGGTGCTGTTTCTTCGCCTTCTTTCAGAGGGACGACGGCTCAGCAGACAGCGTTTGTTTGGAACGGAATCAACATCAATTCTATGTTTTTAGGCCAGGCGGATATCAATAATATTTCTTTCTGGGGAATGGATCAGGTTGATGTAAAATCCGGCGGCGGCAGTGTGATTTACGGAAGCGGCGCAATCGGCGGAAGCATTCACCTCAATAATGTTCTCGGTTTTAATAAAGGTTTCCAGGGAAATCTTTTTTCTGAAGCAGGCTCTTTCGGAACTTACAACAATTTTCTGCAGGGTTCTTTCAGTGATAACAGGTTCAGTTTTAAAGCTTCAGGAAATTATTCTTTCAGCGAAAACGACTATACCGTTCCGGAATCGCGAAATTACATCAACAGAAATGGACAGTATGAGAACAGCAAGATCAATATTTCTGCTGCATACAGATTAAACAAAGCTCACCAAATTTCCTGGATCAGCGAGTTTTTCAATGCAAACCAGCATTTTCCTGTTTTTTTTGACAGCGCTACACCAACGAAATACGAAACACAGAATATTCGCAGTCTGATTTCCTGGGACTGGACAAAAGCTCGATTTAACAATTCATTAAAAATTGCTTACACGGAAGAAAATTTTCAGTATTTCTCCAATTTAGATCAGCCAAAGACAAGCGGGGGAAGCGGCAGAAATTATATTGCCAAAAACAGTTTTAACTATTTTTTTAATGAAAAATGGAATGCCAACATCCTCACAGAATTTCAGGTAAATGAGGGTGAAGGTTTTCAGTCGGGCATTAAAAATGTAAGCAGAAATGTGGGTTCTGCGGGCGCATTGCTCCGATATTTCCCCAATTCAAAACTCCGTGCTGAGGTCGGTATAAAAAAAGATTTTGTGGAAAATGTAAGTTCACCTGTACTCTACTCCTTTTCAGGGGGCTGGGATATTTCAAAACATTACAGTTTGGGAATCAGCATTTCAAAAAACTTCAGATTTCCTTCATTTAACGATCTTTACTGGCAGCCGGGAGGAAATGAAAATTTAAAATCAGAATCTTCGCATCATTTTGAGCTGAACAATCAGATTAAAATTTCAGATTTCTATGTAAGCATTACGCCTTATTACATGAAAATTAAAGACTTAATCAGCTGGATTCCCAGTCCGATGGGGTATTCTGCACCATCAAACACGGCAAATGTAGAGTCTTACGGAGTGGAATCTCAACTTGATTTTAAGAAAGTTTTCGGCAAAAATACAGTTAGCTCAACTTTGGGTTATACTTATTCTAAATCTGAAGATCTTGAAACCAATAAACAGCTGCGGTACGTTCCGTTGCACAAATTTTTCGGAACCGTTAATTATCAGTACAGTTTTGTGAAATTATTCATTCAGGGCATGTACAACGGACTTACCTACACAGAAAGTACAGAGAAAAGAAGTGATGCTCTGGAACCTTATTTTGTTGCCAACGCGGGTGTTTCTGCAACCCTGAAAAAGAAATTCACTCTTGGGTTTAAAGCCAATAATATTTTTGATGAAATCTATGAAACTACAGCATATTACCCCCTTCCTAAAAGAAATTACAGTATCTATTTGAATATTAACTTTTAAAATAAATTATAAATGAAAATCAGTAAAATTTTATCTCTTGCATTTGCTTCGGCACTTTTATTTAATGTTTCGTGTAGCAATGACGATTTTACCATGGTAGAAAAGCCATTAACCTATGAAAACGGGATTCTTGTAGCGAACGAAGGAGGTTTTTCTACACCTACAGCAGAAGTTTCTTTTGTGAGCAGCGACCTTGGTACACTTTACAACAAAATTTACGATGCCAACAATAAAGAAATTTTGGGAAATGTTTTGCAAAGCATCGGTTTCAGTGGAGACAAAGCGTATCTGGTTTCGAATGTTCCCAACAAAATTGATATTGTAAACCGTTACTCTTTCAAAAAACAGACAACAGTAACTACCAATCTTGATAACCCAAGATACATTGCTTTTTCTGGAAGCAAATATTTTGTAACGAACAACAATTTTTCAACCGTTAAAAAACTGAATATTTACAACAGTGACAATACTTTTGTGAGCAGCATCAACTTTCCAAGATTTTCAGAAAAAATAGTGGAAGCAGGAGGAAACATCGTAGTGCAGACAGATGGTACAACCTACGCTTCTACTCCACCGTACGCAGAAATGGCTACCGGCTACACAGTAACTGTAGTAAACCCTTCAAGCAATGCTGTATCATCAACAATTATGCTTCCGAGCAACGGAATTATCAGAGATCTTATTTCTTACAACGGATCTGCTTACGTTTTAGCTTCAGACAATACAACATCGTATATTTACAAGCTTAATGCAACAGCGGGAACTTTTTCTACCACCACTTTAACAGGCATTTCGGCCGCACAGAAATTGAGAATTGACGGGGATAAATTCTATTTTGCAGACAGCACCAACAAAATTTACACCATGGCACTTACAGCTACTGCAGCGCCTACAGCTTCCATTGTCACCACTCCGGGAACTCTTTACGGGTTTAACGTGATTGACGGTAAAATCTACGCTTCAGAAGCGAGTTTCTCTTCAGACAGCAAAGTTCATGTGTACAATGCTGCCAACGGAACACTTTTGAAAACATTTACAGCAGGCATCGGAACTAACGGTTTTTATAAAAACTAAATTTCAGATAAACTCAATAACAAAAAATCGGCTCGCATGGTGAGTCGATTTTTATTATGCGTGACCGTAAATTCGGAAGATCTTTAAACATTTTTAAGCTGAAGCATTACTTTTAAACTAAACTGAGACCGAGCTTTTCTGCTTCAGAAATCACAAATCTTCTTGCTTCTTCACTGTCATTTCCAATCTCGCCTTCCAGAATTGCTTCCTTCACTTTTTCTTTTAAAATTCCGATTTCACGACCGGGTTTCAGATTAAACATCTCCATAATTTCTTCACCGGAAATAGGCGGCTGGAAATTTCTTACCTGATCTTTTTCTTCCACCTCTTTTATTTTCACAGCCACATACTGGAAATTCTTCTTAAATCTTTCCTGTTTTCTGGAATTTTTGGTGGTAATATCTGCCTTGCAAAGTGTAAATAAGTCTTCCAGATCTTCGCCTGCATCAAACAAAAGCCTCCTCAGTGCAGAATCTGAAGCATCATCGGTAACCAAAGCGATTGGACGTGATGAAAGTTTTACCATTTTCTGAACGTATTTCATATCTGCATTCAACGGTAATTTCAGTTTCTGAAATAAAGTTTTGACCATTTTTGAACCTAAAAACTCGTGCCCGTGGAAAGTCCAGCCTGTTCCTTCCACAAATTTTTTGGTTGGAGCTTTTCCGATATCGTGGAGCAATGCCGCCCAGCGAAGCCAAAGATTGTCGGTATTCTCTGAAATATTGTCGACCACTTCCAAAGTGTGGTAAAAATTGTCTTTGTGCGTTTGCCCTTCCACTTCTTCCACGCCTTTCAGATCAATCAGTTCCGGAATAATGAGTTTCATTAAACCTGTTTCTTCCATTAATTTTAAACCCACCGAAGGTTTCTGAGAAAGCATGATTTTATTAAATTCAACCATAATTCTTTCCATGGAAACAATTTTGATTCTTTCGGCTTCCTGTTTTATGGCTTCAAGAGAATTTTCTTCTATGGTAAAATGTAAAGTTGATGCAAAACGAACTGCTCTCATCATTCTCAACGGATCGTCGGAATAGGTTTGTGCCGGTTCTAAAGGTGTTTTGAGGATTTCTTTCTGCAAATCACCAATCCCATCAAAAGGATCAATCAGTTCACCGAAATTATCTTTATTTAGAGAAATCGCCATCGCATTAATGGTAAAATCCCTTCTTTTCTGATCGTCTTCAATGGTTCCTCCTTCCACTTCCGGTTTGCGGCTGTCTTCGGTATAACTTTCCTTCCTTGCTCCAACAAATTCCAGTTCGAGGTCTTTGTATCTGATCATCGCCGTTCCGTAGGTTTTAAAAACGGAAACTTTCATTTTCGGATCAATTTCCTTTCCTACATTTTGAGCCAGGTCAATTCCGCTCTGTTCGGTTACAAAATCGATGTCTGTTGACGCTTTTCTTTTCATTAAAAGATCACGCACATAGCCACCAACGATGTACACCGATTGGTTATTGGCTGCAGCGACTTCAGAAATGATTTTGAAAAGTTTGAGGTTTTGATTTTGATTGAGGTTGATGAACATTGTTTATGCGGGATGATAATTAATGTACAAAGATAAATATTTACGGTAAGTTTCTTAACCACAAATTGAAAATTAGACGAAGTCAAAAGTCACAAAAGATTATGACACATCAGTCACATAAGTTTAAATTTAATACTTTGAAAATATTTAGATCACATAAGTTTGAAAATCAAAGATTTTCAGTTTGGACGTCCCAAGTCTCTGTTCAAATCTGCGATAAATGTACTTCATACTACAAAGTCACAAAAGATTTTTTGATACAGTAGTCACATGAGTTTTAAAGTTTTATACATTGAAAATATTTAGAGCAAATAAGATTGAAGGCTTCGACAGGCTCAGCCTGACATCGTTTATTTATAATTATCTTATAAACTTCATTCTGGGCGCATCGAAGAAGTTTTAATGATTGAGTTTTAAACAATAACGTATAAAAAAATCCGTGAAAATCTGTGAAATCTGTGCGACACTACATTACTCTCTCAAAACTTTTATCCTGTTATCACTCCAGATTTTTATCACCGAAGAGCCTGAATATTCTGAAACTTTCTCTCTGTTTTCTTCTACTGCATAATCCACAAGGTCAATAATTTCGGGAGAAATATCAGAAAATCTCAAAGGACTTTTATCGCCACTGAAATTAGCTGATGTAGAAACTAATGGCTTATTAAGTTTTGTAATCAGTTTTTTGCAATACAAATCTTTTACAAGGCGTATTCCGATGCTTCCGTCTTCTGCAAGCAATTCCTGAGGCAAACCTCTTGGGTTTTGATACACTAAAGTAACCGGTTTTTCACTTAAATCCATAATTTCCCAAGCCATTTCCGGAACGTCAACCAAATCTTGAAGCCTCTTTTCAGATTCCACCAAAATAATCATCGATTTATTTTTATCGCGCTTTTTGATATCGAAGATTTTGTTGATGGCGTCGACGTTTGTGGCATCACAGCCGATTCCCCAGATGGTGTCGGTGGGATAAAGGATGGTACCGCCGGATTTTAATATTTGTATGATGTTTTCCATAATTCAATAGGGGTGGGCTTTAGCCCGCCTTCAAAATTAAGCATTCATCAGGCTTTAGCCAAAACTTACATTTTAAAATTATATTTTTCAATAAACTCTTGAAACTCGTCTGCAAAACTTTTGTGCTGATGATGTTTTTCCTGATTTTTAATATAATTTCTTACTAATTCTGTTTTCGACTCTGAAACTGAAACCGCAAAATACTCGTCTTGCCAGGAAAATTTCTCTTTTGTTAGATTATTTTTATTAATCCAATGAGAAGATTCTCCCTTTATCAATTGAACAATTTTTTCTATATTTTGATTTGAACCTAAAGAAATCAGGCAGTGACAATGATCGGAATACCCATTGACCATGTCCATAAAAATTCCTTTATCAGATGCATTTTCTTTAATGTGTCTCCAAACTTTCACTCTTAAATACTTAGTATTTAAAAATGGTGTTCGATTAGAAGTAGAAAATACGACATGGATATAAATTTTAATGAAAGGCATTTGTGTAGTTTTGCTAAAAATAGTAATTTTTTATATTTTGGCTAAAGCCAATGAACATTTAAATGAGAAAACGGGCTAAAGCCCGTTCCTATTGATTATGTATTATGAAAAAATTCAGATGTTTTATTTATAAACTCGTGTGATGCAAATGCTCACAATTTCGGCAAATACCTTTCCTCCACCACATTCAAATGATGAATATTATGACCAACAATTAATTTACAAATGGTTTCAACAGAAATCTGGTTTCCATTGGCAATGCCTGTATTTTTTAAAACTTGAGGATTTAAAGTTTCGAGCAGAATCTGAGAAGATTTTCTTACCCATTGATATTCTTCCAGCAAAGATTCCAAACTTCTATCGTTTGCGAATGAATTTGCTGCATATTTTTCTTCATCAAAACCAGGCAAATCAGACTTTTCTCCCCTTGCAAAAGATAAAATCCGGTATTGAAATATCCTTTCAGTATCGGACAAATGGAGAAGTACTTCTTTTAAAGTCCATTTTCCTTCGGCATAAGCAAATTTTGATTGATTTTCTGTTAAATAAGAATACAGAGAAACAGTTTTCCCACCAATAATTTTTAATTCTCCCAACCAGTTTTCTGATGGAATTAAATCTAAATATCTCTGGATGTATTTTTGGAAATCGGTCATCTTTAATATGAGTAATGAGTAATGAGTAATATTTTTAATGTAACAATGTATCAGTTTAGCAATGTAGCAACTAAAAAAATTGGTAAACTCTCACATTGGTAAATTGTTACATTATGAAATTTTCCATTCGTAGAAATTTACGTCATCGTAGAGTTCAAATCCACAGGCTGGATATAATTGGTTTCCGATATCATTTGATTTTCCGGTTTCGAGGAGAATTCCTGCTGAATTTGTAGATTTTGCCCAATATTGGGCTTTTTCGATTAACTGTTTTGAAAAACCTTTTCCCCTATAGTTTTCATTAACAAACAGATCATTCAACAGCCAATACCGCTTCATTCTTGTTGAGGAAAACAATGGATAAAGCTGAACAAAGCCAACCAACCTATCCTCGTTTTCAACTACAAAAATTTCGGAATCCTTATTTTCAATTCTTTCTTTCAAAAAAATTTCAGCAGCAGGAATATCGGAATCTTTATTGTAAAAAACTCTGTATTGGTCGAATAATTCTGATAATTGAATTAAGTCTTTTTGATTTGCTTTTCTTGTCATAATACACTTGAAAACTTTGACAAAGTTGATTATAGATGATGGTCGTAACTCAAAACACGTTTCATTTTCCAGTTTTCACCTTCCAAAATCCATAAAATATTGAATTTTGCGCGGCTTCCTCTGTGCCATTTTCCTTCGTAAAATTCAGCAAAATCATGCTCGCCTTCCTGAATGAATGCATACAGAACATTGTTTTTGTACATCGGGAAAACTTTCATGCTGTCGGGAACCAATTCCCGCTTCACTTTATTCGGTCCGCCGCAGATATTATTTTTTATCGACGCTGTGAAAGCCTCTTTTCCGGATGTAATTCCGCCTTTATCGTGATAAAATTCGAGGTCGTTGCTGATGATGGAATCGTAATGAGAAAGATCACATTTATTAAATCCTAAATCAAAAATCAAACTGTCTAATTTCTTAGCCGTTTTGTACAACTCATCGGTATTTTTCACCTGAGAGAAAACAATCTGGCTTAAAATAAGGAACAGCACAATATGCATCTTTCTCATCAGATATTATTTACAATTAAGAAAATGCTCTTTCCAAATCTGCGATCAAATCTTCTGCATCTTCAATTCCTACGCTTAAACGAACCAAATCATCGGTAATTCCCAATTCTGCACGTTTTTCTGCAGGAATAGAAGCATGAGTCATCAGCGCAGGATGATTTGCCAAAGATTCTACTCCTCCCAAAGATTCAGCAAGAGTGAATACTTTTACTCTCTCTAAAAATCTGATAGCGTCTTCTTTTTTTCCTGATTTGAAAGTGAAAGAAACCATTCCACCAAAATCTTTCATCTGAGTTTTTGCCAGTTCGTATTGCGGATGAGATTCCAATCCCGGATAAACTACCTGCGCAACTGCAGGATGAGATTCAAGGTATTTTGCTACAGCCATTCCGTTTTCAGAATGTCTCTGGACTCTTAATGCCAAGGTTTTAATACCTCTTAAAACCAAATAAGAATCGTGTGGACCTAAAATTCCGCCGCTCGCAAACTGAATGAAGTGAAGTTTTTCTCCCAGTTCAGCGTCTTTAGCGATCAAAGCTCCGGCAATCACATCCGAGTGACCTCCTAAATATTTTGTAGCCGAGTGCATCACAATATCCGCACCTAAATCGATTGGTCTTTGAAGATAAGGCGTTGCAAACGTATTATCAACCGCAACTAAAATATCTTTTCCTTTTGCGATTTCTACAACAGCTTTAATGTCAACCAGCTTCATTAACGGGTTGGTTGGAGTTTCAATCCAGATTAATTTGGTTTTATCTGTAATTACATCCGAAATTTTTGAAACATCATCAAAATTCACAAAGATAAATTTCAGCTGATATTTTTCGAAAAGTCTGGTGAACATTCTGTAAGTTCCACCGTATAAATCGTCTACAGCAACGACCTCATCGCCTGGATTTAATAATTTTAAAACACAGTCAATCGCAGCCAGACCGGACCCGAAAGCCAAACCTCTTGTTCCGTTCTCGATGCTCGCCAAAGAGTCTTCCAAAGCCTGTCTTGTAGGGTTTGCCGCTCTTGAGTATTCATATCCCGAATGCACTCCCGGACTTTTCTGTGCGAAAGTTGACGTTAAAAAAACAGGAACATTCACAGAACCAGTTGCAGATTCATGATGTTGCCCACCGTGTATTACTTTTGTATTGAAATTCATTGTATTATAATTTTGGTTGGAAGCTGGATGATGGAAGCTGGATGTCTTAAACTTACAACATCCTGCATCCGGCACCCAGCATTTATTACATTTTTATTGCCGATTTTATCGCAAACTCTTCAGCCATCTGCTCGATCCACTCTGCAACATCTTCTTCGCCTGTTGCTCTCTGGTAGGTATTTCCCATTGAAACGAAAATCTGGTGCATAAACATTTTCATTTGGTCTACGGGCATTTCTTTTGTCCAAAGGTCGATTCTTAAAGCTTCTTTTGCTTTTTCGTCCCAAACAGAAATCATAAAAGCTTTCGTATCCTGTTTATTGATGCCGCCGTCTTCTGCGTTCCACGTGATGTTTTCGGGAACGTGATTTTCGTCCAGCTCCACGTCTATTGTAATCTGAGTTTTTCTCATTTCTCTATTTTCTAATATTTATTTTTCTGTCTAAATTATACTGCTCATCTCCCCACTTCCCTACTCCTCAAACTTCGGCTTATATCCCGCTTCATTAAAAATCTGAGTAGCGTCTTTCTTTATAAAATCCTGAAGTTTTGTATCCTGATTTTTGCTGAAATAGGATTTGCAGATCTGCCATCCCGTGAAAACGCCAATCATTGGTGAAGATTCATTATCTATTTCCGTATAAAATTTTGAGAACGGTCCGGGATTGATAAATCTTTCCACCAAACGGTGATCATCGCCGAAAATAAGATTACTTTCAACAAAATAATTGTACACGTTGGCTTCATTATTTTTTGCCCAATCGTACTGCTCTTTCGTGTAATCCATTTTCAGATAATCCGGAGTTTCCGGTAAAAAAGCATCCTGAAGCATCATCACTTTTCCGCTGTAAATCATTAAATCAACAAATTTCTGATGATCAGTTGAAAAAGGAACAATCTTCTCCGCAAAAATTCTTGAAATCTTAGGAACGATATTGCTGGGGTTCATTGATTTTTGAAAATACAGCTCCAGTCCTTTGTAATTTGGATTTTTAAAACCCATAAATCCTGTAATGTCTACAAAAAGAAAATTGGTTTTTTCATCATATAAAATCGGCTCCTGAATCATTTGTAATGAAGATGAAAAAAGAAAAACTTTTGGAGTTTTAAATTTTGGAAAATAATATTTGATGTGCGAAAAAAGGTCATTTAAATCTTTCTCAAGCTTTGCCTGGTCGATTTTTGAAGCCGCTTCCTGATACAGTTTAATTTCCTGAGGATCAGTTCGTCTCTTTGCAAAATCTTCATTCGGAACACTTCCCTGAAACCAAGGAAATTTCGTCTGAAACTGCTCCAGAGAAACTTTAGAATCAAAAAACTCCTTTGAAATATCGGTCATGGAAACTTTCTCAGCAGGTTGCGTGATTTCCACCTTCCACTGTGCTTCATTTTCTTTTTTACATGAATTTAAAGCTAAAACTAAAAGGCATGAAACTGCCGCAATTCTAAAAATCTTCATTATTTTTACATGAAATTTAAGTTTACAAAAATAAGTAAAATTAATGGCAAAAATATTCATTGAAACCGAAAGACTTATCCTGAGGGAAATAATTCCTGAAGATGTGGAAGCATTTTTCGCAATGGATAGCAACCCTGAAGTGGTAAAATATGTCGGAATAAAACCATTGACCGACATCAGCCAAAGTGCAGCCATGATTGAAAGCATCCGAAATCAATATACAGAAAACGGAATCGGAAGATGGGCTGTTATTTTAAAGGAAAACGGAAAACTGATTGGCTGGAGCGGTTTAAAACTGATCAAAGAAATCAACAATCATCAGAATATTCACGATCTTGGCTATCGATTCACACCAGAATACTGGGGAAAAGGATATGCTTCAGAAACTTCAGTTGCAGTTTTGAATTATGGTTTTATTGAAATGAAACTTGAAACAATTTTTGCGTATGCTGATGTTGAAAACCACGCTTCCAATCATGTTTTGAGAAAGCTGGGTTTTGAAGAAAAAGGAACGTTCATCGATGAAGGCGATAACTGCTTTTGGTTTGAACTTAAAAAAGAAAATTTTAAATATTAAAAATATAAATAATGCAGACACAAAAAGTAATTGATCATATTGTACACTGGTTGAAAGATTATGCCGAAAAATCAGGTGTAAAAGGTTATGTTTTGGGAGTTTCCGGTGGTGTAGACTCAGGAGTGGTTTCTACCTTGGCAGCGATGACGGGTTTAAAGACCTTACTGATTGAAATGCCCATCCGTCAGAAAGAAGATCAGGTAAACCGTGCGTGGGAACACATGAATGATTTAAAATCCAGATTCCCTAATGTTGAAGCAATGTCTGTGAATCTGACCCCGGCCTTCGAAGAACTGTATAAAACGTTTGATGTTCATGACGATGAATTTCCAAATGAAAAACTGGCTTTTGCGAATACCAGAAGCCGTTTGAGAATGCTTACCCTGTACTATTACGGACAAATCAACGGACTTTTAGTATGTGGAACAGGCAATAAAGTGGAGGATTTTGGAATCGGTTTTTATACAAAATACGGCGACGGCGGGGTTGACATCTCTCCTATTGCAGATCTTTATAAAACAGAAGTTTATGCCTTGGCGAAAGCTTTAAATCTGGTTAAAAACATTCAGGAAGCGATTCCTACAGATGGTCTTTGGGATGCCGAAAGAACCGACGAAATGCAGATTGGAGCCACTTATCCTGAACTTGAAAAAATTCAGAAAGAATGGGGAACAAAAACGGAAGCGGATTACGACGGTAGAGATTTGGAGGTCTTTAAAATTTTCAGCAGAATGAATAAAGCTGCACAACATAAAATCAATCCGATTCCGGTGTGTGATATTCCGGAGGAGTGGAGAAATTAATTAATGTAACAATTTACCATTGTAGCAGTTTACCAATTGATTGTTACATTGATACATTGTTAAATTGTTAAATTGAATATTATGAATTCTAAAACACGATCCCTCTTTTTCGCCTGTCTCGGACTTCTTTTCGGAATGTCTGCGATGTATGTTTATAATAATTTTATTGCAGAGAAGAAAGATCCTGTCAAAACTGAAGAAAATTCCAAAACTTCAAATAATTCTGATTACAAGCAAGAAAATAAAGTTGAAAACAATAGGGAAATTTATTCGATCACTGAAGCGACAACAGTAATTAGTTATGTGAAAAAAAATCATAAGCTTCCTGATTATTATTTAACCAAAAACGAAGCAAAAAAACAGGGCTGGAATCCTTCAAAAGGAAATCTGTGTGAAGTTTTGCCTGGAAAAGCAATTGGCGGAGATTACTTTGGAAACCGTGAAGGAAAACTGCCGAAAGGCGAAAAGTATTTTGAAGCCGATGTTAATTACCGTTGCAGAAACAGAAATTCAGACCGAATTGTTTTCACTAAAAAAGGAGATGTTTATTTGACTAAAAATCATTATAAAAGTTTTGAAAAACAGTAAATTTTTGCTTTTCGCACTTCTCTTTTTACTAAGCAACTCTTGCAGCGATAAAAAGAGCAACCCCGTTAAGGACAAAAAAGGAGTTGTTATTTTGATTCAACCTTTCAAAGACATGAATTCGGAAACCACAAAATGTGTTGCTGATCAAATTAAAAATGTTTATCCACACATAAAAGTTTTGGAATCTATCGATCTGCCGAAAGAAGCTTATTATAAAGACAGAAATCGATACAGAGCAGATTCCATCATTAAATATTTAAGTCAGAACACAGAAACTGGATTTGTAAAAATTGGCTTAACAACCAAAGACATTAGCACAACAAAGGGAGTAGTGAAAGATTTCGGAGTCATGGGGTTAGGCTTTCGACCAGGGAAATCCTGTGTTGCATCAAGTTTCAGATTAAATAAAAAAAATAAGAACGAACAGTTTTTTAAAGTGGCAATCCACGAGATTGGGCATACACAAGGTCTTGACCATTGTCCGGAAAAAACATGCTTTATGAGAGACGCAGAAGGAAAAAACCCAACCGATGAAGAGATTGATTTCTGTAAAAAATGCAAGACTTTTCTTAAAAATAAAAACTGGGAGTTCAATTAAATTCATAAACTCTTACCTTTGCAACTCTTAAAAATTAAACTATGAACACAATATACATCGACTTCGCAGACCTTGGTGATTACGAAGATTTTTATACGCAGCTGAAAGAAAAAGTAAAACTTCCGGAGCATTTTGGGGATAATCTGGATGCACTTTCTGATGTGATTTCCGGCGAACTGGAAATGCCTCTGCATCTTGAATTTGTTAATATGAGCGTTGATCAGCTTGAAATTTTTGAAGATCTTCTGACAACTTTGGAGGATGCCGAAGATGAAGTGGAAGATTTTTCTTTTGCGTACTACATCGAGCAATATGAAGACGATGATGAAAATGATACTGATGATGAAAATGATACTGCTGAATAGTTTTCGTAAAATTTTTCGCTAAAACACAAACCTTCAAGGTTTTTAAAGCCCTGAAGGTTTATAAAAATAAAGAATCCCCGCAAATTAAATTTGCGGGGTTCTGTTTGCATTTCAATAAATTATTTCCCTAAAACTTCCGTCAACGGTTGGCCAACGTTTCCACTTGGGTTTTCAATTCTTAAAAACTGTGCGATGGTTGGTGCAATATCCGTCATAAAATGTGGCGCATTGCTTTCTCCCTGCGGAACTTTCCAGCCCATAAAAATCAGTGGAATGTGGGCATCGTAAGAATTCCATACACTGTGTGTGGTTCCTTTTTTAGCATAAGTAGGCAGCATTCCGTCATGAGAAACGATTTGAATATCGCCGCTTCGCTGCCAGTTGTAACCATTGATCACTCTGGACTTAATCGGTTCCGGAATGGGTGCGCTGCCGGCTTCCTTCAAATCTACAGCGAATAAAACGCGTGAGTCTTTGTTGAGATTCTCGATGATGCTTTTTTTAACCGCAGATTCATCCAGCTTTTTCTCGTTAATCAACTGATGATTTAGGTAAATCTGATAATTATCAATTCCTAAAATTAATTTGCTTGAGGCGTATTTTGTTTCCAATTCGGCACCTAAATTTTTCTCTAAACCGTCATCAAAAAATCCGGACAGCATTTTATTTTCTTTCATGTAACCCTCCGCGTGCGCTCCACCGTGGTCAGCAGAAAGGAAAACCAAATATTCGCCTTTCCCTACTTTTTGGTCAAGCATTTTAAAGAAATTTGCTAATTCTATATCCAGTCTTAAGTACGTGTCTTCCACTTCAATCGCATTGGGTCCGTAAGCGTGACCTACGTAATCTGTGGAAGCAACGTTGATGGCAAGAAAATCAGTAATTTGATCTTTGCCCAATTGATATCCATCAATAGCGGCTTCTGCAAATTTTAATGTATACGTATTTCCAAAAGGTGTTGTTCTCAAAACACCTTTATTTAATGCAAAATCTGCCGCAAGATTGTTATAGGGGAAAGTAGGATTTTTCGCAGTTCCCACAGGTTTTTCCCAAGGCACGTCGTCTCTTGTACTTTCTGTGTATTCGGTGATGGGTAATAAAGTATTCCATCCGTTGGCAACTAATTTTTCTGCTAACTTTCGATCATTGAATTTATTTACCCAATCCGGCAAACTGCTCATGTAATAAGAACTTGTCACAAAATTTCCGTTGGTTTCATCAAACCAGAAAGCACCTGTCGGATTATGTCCGGCCGGTAAAATAGACGCTCTGTCTTTCAGTGAAACGCCGACCACTTTAGATTCATAATTACTTGCAATTCTCAGCTGATCTGTGATAGTAGTGCTCCAGAGATTTTTCGGGGAATGACCACCTATCTTGTCATTAGTACCCACTCCTTTTGCATCTGCGTCTGCAGTACAGTACACGTTTTTCCCGGTTTGTTTATCCGTCCAGTCATTTCCCGCAATCCCGTGAATAGCAGGAACCGAACCAGTATAAATAGTGGTATGACCGATTGCCGTAACCGTCGGAACATAAGGAATCATCACATTATTAAACGAAAAACCTTTGTTGAGCATTCTTTTAAACCCATCTTCACCGTACTTATCATAAAAACGGTAGAGGTAATCCCACCTCATCTGATCGATCACCAAACCGACAACCAATTTTGGTTTTTCTAATTGAGATTTTTTATTTTTCTGCGCATTTACCGTCATTAAAGAGATGAAAGTAACTGCCGCAATAGAAATTTTCCTAAACATTAAATATCTTTTTGTGCTGACAAATTTAAAGATTTTGAAAGTTTTGGTGTGTGAAATTTTATTTAAATTTTTAGAGATATTTCATTACAATGAATCCAAATAATTGCATAATATTTAACTGAATATTTCATTTTTAAGAACCTTCTCAGTAATTTTGGAATAATCCATCCTCTAAATAAATGCTGTAATGAAATTTGTCATACATTCCCTTTTATTTGTTTCAATATTGCTGTTTGGCTGGCTTTTGATGAGCAACGTCAATCTGATTAACGTTGCCTCCACGCTAAATGAATCTGAAATCCATTCATAAACCGCTGCAGTAAACAGTTTTACAGACATTTACAAACTAAGGGAATTTACAATTGAGAAAATCAATAACATCAAGGTCATCCGCAACAGATTTTCAGAAAATGCTTATGTGAGAATTTCAATAATTGCTGTTTTAATTCTTGTACAGATCATTCTATACACTACATAGACAAAGCAGATTGAATTTTAATCCTAAATACGGCTCATAAGATGACAGATGAAGATTCCTGATAAAATTTAGAGAAATATTCAAAGTTCGGAGAAAAATTTCGATATTTACATAAAACTAAATCCTTCTGTTTCCATGAAAAAAGTCTTTGTTTTCGTTATTTTTTTATTTGCAGTTCATCAAATTTGTGCTCAGGACAAAACCTATAAATGCGAAAAAGTATACGATGCGGTAAAACTGATTGATGCAGAAAAATATGATGAAGCCATTGCCATGCTCAGGGAATGCGAAAAAATTGACCCGCAGGAATATACCTATCCTTACGAAATTGCATTAGCTTTCACCTATAATAAAAAGTACAATAAAGCAATAGATCAACTCCTAAAAATAAAAAATTACGAAAACCTCCGCGCCGATTATTATCAGCTGCTGGGAAACAATTATGATTATCTTGAAAAGCCGGAGAAGGCTATTGCTATTTATGATGAAGGTTTAAAAAAATTTCCGAATGCGGGAAGACTCTATCTGGAGCGCGGTGTTGTTTTTGAGTTTGAAAAAAAATACGACGAAGCTATTGCTTCTTACGAAAAAGGAATGCGTGTGGAGCCCAATTATCCGTCAAACTATTACAGAGCAGGAAGACTTTTCATGAATTCTCAAAACACCATGAAAGGACTTATATACGGTGAAATTTTCGTAAATCTCGAGCGAACAACAAAGCGCACAAAAGAAATAAGTAAGATGCTTTTTGACACATACAAAACGGCAATTAAAATTGAAAATCAAAATAAAGTACAAATCGCTTTTTGTAAATCTGTGCAAATAGATGTTTCTGATGTCAACAACGAGAAGCTGCCTTACTGCATGGTTTTTGAGAAAAATATACTTTTTTCTGTGATAGGTCACGATAGTTTCAGTCTTGCATCTTTTGCCAAAATGAGAGAAAGATTCCTGAAGGAATATTATCTTAAAGATATTAAAAACTACCCGAATATTCTCATTGAGTTTCAAAAAAAAATGGAAGACAACAATGTCTTTAATGCATACAATCACTATCTCTTTCAAATTGGTGATGAGCAGGGATTTGATGCATGGCAAACCGCAAACAGTGCAGAATATGACAAATTCGTTGACTGGTACACCAAGACAGAAAACGGTTTAGAAATGAATCAGAAGGGCGTTTTTATTTCAGATCAAATCAAATAGTTTTTGATTAAATTTCAAGCACACTCTTTGCAAACTCCCGTCAACACACAATTTACACTTTCCACAGAATACCCTTTCTCAAGAGAAAACTGCACGGCAATCGGCAAGCATTCTATTGTTTCACATTTTGTGCATCTGAAATGAAAATGATGGTCGGCCAATTTCTTTTCGTCACATTTAATGCAGACAGCAAAATACTGTTTTCCATCTTCGGCAACAATTCTGTGGAGAATTCCGTCTTCACAGAAACGGTTCAGCACGCGGTAGACCGTCGCTCTATCCATATCTACAGCAACTTTTTTCATAACAGCTTCCTGGCTCATCGCTTTTTTTGAATCTGCCAAAACATTTAAGACTGCTTCTTTTGCGGGTGTACTTCTTCTTTTCATATTTATTAATGCGATAATGTTGCAATAATAAAAATTTTATCTAAATTTGACAAACATTTCAAACAAAATTTTGTCTTAATTTTTTTAAATCAAAAATTATGAATCCAACACAATACGACGTCATCATTATCGGCGGAAGCTACGCCGGACTTTCGGCTGCAATGGCTTTGGGAAGATCACTGCGAAAAACTTTGATCATCGACAGCGGAAAACCCTGCAACGAACAGACACCTCATTCTCAAAATTTCCTGACTCAGGATGGAAAATCACCTAAAGAAATTTCAGCTTTAGCGAAAAGTCAGGTTTCCAGATATGAAACTGTTGAATTTCTTGACGGCAAAGCTGTTTCGGCCAAAAAAACTGATTTTGGTTTTGAAATTGAGATTGAAGACGGTGAACAATTTAATTCAAAAAAACTGATTGTGGCAACAGGAATTTTGGATGAAATCCCAGACATCAAAGGTTTTAAAGAATCCTGGGGAATATCGCTGATTCACTGCCCGTACTGCCATGGTTATGAATACAGAGGCAAAAAAACTGGGATAATTGCTAATGGTGATAAGGCGTTTCATATTTCTTCACTCGTAAAAAACCTAACTGATAATGTGACGGTTCTAACAAGAGGTAAAGCTGAGTTTTCCGAAGAACAGTTAGAAAAATTGAAGAACAACAAAATCGAAATCATTGAAACCGAAATTACCGAACTGAAACATGAAAATGGTTACGTAAAAAGTCTGATTTTTGAAGACGGAAAAGAAATTGATTTTAAAGCAGTGTACGGTGCATTTCTATTTGCGCAACATTCTTATATTCCAGAAAACTTAGGTTGTGAGTTGACAGAATTTGGTCATGTTAAAACTGATTTGTTTCAAAAAACAAACGTTGCGGGAATTTTCGTCTGTGGCGACAATTCTTCGGTGATGCGCTCGGTAGCCAATGCAGTATTGACGGGAAATGTAGCGGGAGTAATGGCGAATATGGAACTGGTGAGGGATTGTTTTTAAGCCTGATAATCTGAAAATAGGAAGATAAAAACAGGCTGCCTTAAATTAATTCTGACAGCCTTTTTTATGTTACTTTAAAATCTTAAGCCTTCCAGAAAGACCAGACTGTTCCGTTAAAAAAAGCAAGAACTTTTCTTGTAGTATCGTAAACCATCATCCCAGGTGCCGGATTGACGATGCTGGTTTGCGGATTGGCAACTTTAGGCAAAACCATAGCTTTGTTTTTGTCTTCCAATACCAAAATTCCAGGCGTGGAAGTAGGTGTCCCGATGCTCACTTTCGCATCTGAAGACTCCTCGGATGCATTCTGGATGGTAATCCCATTGATGTTGGTCACAGGATCCGTAGTTTTTCCTGTAGTATCAACAGAAAGATCTTTCCAGCCGCCGGAATATTTAACTTTTACCTTGTGCGTTGCTACATCATAAGCCATAATTCCGTTTGCAGCTGTGATAAGTTTTGAAACATTGGTTACCCAGTGCAAAATCATACCCCTGTTCTGGTTACTTCCAAACTCCAGCGATACTGAATTATTGGAAATACCCGGCTTTCCTATTGCCACCTGTGCGTGGGCAAGCATTGTGCTCTGCAAAATACTGAGCGTTAACAAAATTCTCATTTTTTTTCTTTTTTTCTTTTTTTTAGTGTGACTAAGTCTGTGTGGCTAGAATCCTCTACCTGTAACTCTGTGTACGATTCACTTTTTTATGTTGGTTGAATATCGTTGTGCTTTGAAATTATTACTTAATAAAGATCCGGGCAGGTTTGCTCTTTGAAGCACTTCCAGCCAGCAGCTGTACCATCAGTGTTAATCTGAAGACAGTCCTGAGAAATGTTGTAAACCATCATCCCTTCTATCAGGTCAGCTGTAAGAATATTTGCAATCTGTGCAGCAGTAAGTCTGTTAGGCACAAATCATTTGGTTTTAGATTCAAGGGCAGTCCATGCTCCTTTTCTCACCATTGGCCAGTTTCAGTTTACCGAACCTGCTCTCTGTAAAGAAGTAATACCTGAATTTGTATCTAAAATGGTTCCCGTAAGCTGAGTATTTTTGTAGCAGACGCAGCCGTCTAAATCTGAATCCTGTGAAGAACCAATTCCCTGGCCGGCATCACCTCCAATATCTGCTGGGCCACCAGAGTTTACAAGTACCGGAATACCATCAGCATCTACGTTTCCGGTAATTCTGCCAGTGGTACTTATTTGAGAATACTTTACGTTTTCATCCCCTTCTATGGCATCCAGGCAGGTATCATAATCAGAATTAAGATCTAATCTGTTTGGGACACCATTATTGTTGGTATCTAAATCACCGCAGTAAGACTGCTGCACTACAAATGCCCAGATATTGGCAAAAAGTCTGTCTCCATTTGTAGAAATTGAGCTTCCGTTAGAGACATTGACACCTCCCAGGTTTGTTAGAATATCCACATCTGCTATAATTAAATCATTATAAAGACCGTCGATGTACATTACTGGCCTATCGTTATTATCTGTAGCTAATGGCTGTGGCGAGCATACAGAATTGCTGGTATTAAAATAAGCCTGATAGCTCCCGTTTTGATTAACTTGTGTAATTGTACCGAAAGGACCGTTGAGAATAGGTGACACTGCACCATAAGCAGTTGGCCTGTCTGGGTTTTGATTTCCCTGTGTGATGGTAGCGCCCCAGGCCAGAGACTGAATCTGGGTAACGACTAAAAAGTTCTGCGCCGCATCATCAGACCAGTCTTTTACAGCATCCAGCTCTGCAGCAGACAGATATGAATTTACGGAATTATCTATCCCTCCAAGAAAAACAGCATTAAGATTTGCATTTACAATGGAGGCTTTTGTGATAGTTCCCGTCATTAGGACCAAAACAATATTGGCTTTTACCATTCCATTTGTGCCGAAATTGGCGGTATTCTGCAATTTTAAAGTTCCGGAGCCATTCATGTACTGCCCATCAAAAGTATAACCGTTATCGCCATCTGTATCCCGCGAATTTGGAATATACCCTATTCTCACAGTTTGACCATTTAAAACGCAGGCGTTTTCAAAAATATCAAGAATACCATCGTTATCATCATCAAGATCACAAATATCTGCAAGACCATCGCCATCAGAATCAAGGTGAATAGTTGGTAGGACATGACACGGTTATGATATTGGCAGGTGTGGCGGCTATCTTTTCAAGTCTGATATTATCAATATAAAAATCATTATTGGCATTTTGAGCAAGGCTACTCCTCAAAGAAATTTTCACCTGATTTCCCACACATGCCGTTATCATTGCAGGCATTTTGGAGTACAGTTCTGTGGCATTCCCCAGTTTGCCAGCAGATTCGGAGTGGCTGTGTATCCGGCATTTACAGTGCCGAGGACCGCGTTGTTGGCTACATCTCTTATATCGAGAGTAATCCACACAGGGCTGTTTACTACGTAGGTATTAAAAGAAACTTTATAAGTTGCGCGCAGATCCACAGTTGCTGCTCTCTGGTAAAAGGGCGTGAGTGTAGTACCCGCATTGATCACCATTACCGCTCCGATTGATGTTCCAGACATATCTCTCACAATGGTGGTTTGCGAAGTGGCACCTGCAGCAGCGGCGCCTGTAGCGTTATAAGCTGCCGTCCACAAATAGAAATCATTAGGATCATTCTTCACCTGAGATCTGATGTATCCCGGAGCCACTACCGCATAATGATTGTTGTCTGTCATCTAAGAATCATACACGTTATTTGCAGATGCGCTGTAAGGTGAACCAAAGACAAAACTGCCTGCGGGCATATACGATGAAGTCTACCTTGATGTTGCCGTTCTGAAGCCTTCAAAAAAGACAGCCTTAGCATTAAATCCTGTATTAAACAATACTAAAACAGACAGATAGAAAATTAAATTTATTTTATTCATGAGCAAAGATTTTCTACGACGGTACTTTTGGTACAGTCAGTTTTTTAGTTTTAACAATTCAGTATTTTTTGACAAAAAAGTATACCTGCAAAATCTTCAGGAGAAAAAATTGCATATTACTTTTTTAAAGTAAAATCAGTGAGTTGAAGTATACAATGCGAATGCAAGGCACAGTCGGTTTTCGAAATTAAATAGCTTAGTGTTTGGGAAATTTTTGATCAGGTTTAACCAATCAACAGGAATTACTGGTCACAGCATTGTTTTGAAGGTAGTGTAACATTTTTTCTTTTTTTTAAGTGTTTCATCAATGAAAATATCTATTGCTACCTGTGCACTCCGGTTTTAATACAATGTATAGCATAGAGATACGGTGATGAAGACTAAATGATGAAAATCTCAGAAAAGAACCTTGGGATTTTTACATAGATCTGCTTTACCATTTTTAGATAACAACAGAAATAATTTTTGGAGAACAAGAATAAATGTACTGTGACTGTGATCATAACAGGTTGTAAAAAAAGATAAATTAATTGTACTTATTCTTTTACAGTTAAAATTACGGGAAATTTTTTTTGATAAATTTGCAAAATAGCTATAATTATTTCATTAATTAAACAAATATATCTTTGTTTAATTATAAAAAAAAAGACCTGATAAACTATATCACTAATATTTAAATAATCGCTAAAAAAAAAATAAAGATAAGATACAGAAAGTATAACTTTATATAAAGGAAATTGAAAAAACTGCATAAAAATGAAGCACGAACTGTGGATCAGAAAAAAATATAGTATATGTCACATTTTCACTGCGAATAATTTCCAATAAACAGTGCAAATGAGAATCAAACTGCATTTTTTACCGTTGAAAACTCTGCGTTTTTTATTTCACTCGGATTTTTTCCTGTGTTTTTCTTAATAAAATGGGTAAAGTTGCCTTCATTTGAGAAACCCAGTCTGTAAGAAATTTCTGAGATGGTAAAGCCACTGTACCGCAACATTTTGTAGCATTCAGAAATCACTTTTTCTGTGATGATCTGTTTTGCAGTCTTTCCTGTTACAAACTCTGTCATCTCTGTAAGTTTCCTGGATGTCATGTTCAGAGCTTTTGCGTAATGGGAAACAATTTTATAATCTTTAAAATCTTTCTGTAAAAGCACCCTGAAACGGTTAACACATGAAACATAATCCAGATTATCTGTGATCTCCATGTGATGATCATCCGCAAAAAGCATTGCATCTAAAATCAGAGCCTTCACTGTATGATGAGCAGCAGAGATGTAAAGTGTTTCGCTTTTTCCGTGAAACTGAGACAAGCGGTCTATAATAAACTGCCGCAGAATTTCTTTTGCAGGATTGATGGGAACCACCAGCACATCAGAATCATAATTAAAAAATATGGTAGAGTTTAAAAGGAGAGAATCAAAAGAACTTTGCTCGTAAAATGCAGCTGAAAATGCGATATTATAAATTTCCCTGCCTTCCACATTTTTGAAAGACACCTCTTTGTATGGCCCTGCAAAAAGCATACTCCCTTCTTTTATTTTAAATTCTCTGCCCTGAACGCTTATTTCAAAATCATCCATCGTCACAATAATACAAAAGTATTCCTGCGTATTGATGTGAAGACTTCCATTATTGCGTTCAATAATATGTGATAATTTGTTTATGCTGAAACCCGTTTTCTTCAGTTGATTGGTGACATCGTACATAAGGAATTGCAATTACTTATTCATAAATATAGTTAAATAATTCGTAACAGGTATAAAAAAAATCGGCGCACTCTACGTTGCACCGATTTTTATCTTAGGGAATTAATTAAAGCTTAAAATCCCAAATCGCCATTCACTTCTCTTACTGCTTTTGCGGCTTCAGCAAATTTTGCTTTTTCCTCTTCAGTTAAAGAGATATTTACGATACTTTCAACACCGTTTTTCCCGATAATTGCCGGAACACCAAGACAGATATCAGATTCACCGTACTCTCCGTCAAGCATTAAAGAACAAGGAATCATTTTTTTCTGGTCACATGCGATTGCCTGAACCATCACAGAAACTGCCGCTCCCGGTGCATACCATGCTGAAGTTCCTAAAAGCCTGGTCAGCGTAGCGCCACCCACTTTAGTTTCTTCCAATACATATTTCTGCTGATCTTCACTCAAAAATTCTGAAACAGGAACACCGTTTCTGGTGGCTTTGCTCAAAAGAGGAAGCATCCCCGTATCACTGTGTGCAGCAATTACCATCCCGTCTACATCAGAGATAGGAGCTTCAAGAGCTTCTGCCAATCTGTATTTGAATCTTGCTGAATCTAATGCACCACCCATACCAATGATTTTGTGCTTAGGAAGTCCAGAAGTTTTGTGCACCAGATAAGCCATGGTATCCATCGGGTTAGAAACCACTATAATGATTACTTCCGGTGAATTTTTCACGAGGTTTTCTGTAACTTCTTTCACGATACCTGCATTAATCCCGATGAGCTCTTCTCTCGTCATTCCCGGTTTTCTTGGGATACCTGAAGTGATTACCGCAATATGCGAACCTGCAGTTTTGCTGTAATCTCCTGTAGTACCTGTAATTTTGGTATCAAAACCATTTAATGACGCAGTCTGCATAAGATCCATTGCTTTTCCTTCTGCGAAACCTTCCTTAATGTCTACCAAAACTACTTCTGAACAGAAGTTTTTCATTGCGATATACTCTGCGCAGCTTGCTCCTACAGCACCTGCTCCTACAACGGTTACTTTCATTGTTTGTACTTTTTAAAGTTTTAAATTTGATTAAAATTATGTAGCGAAAAGATAAGTATTTTTTGGCAAACCAAAAACTGATATAAATTAGCTCAGTTTAGATTGAGCAAAAGTGTATAAAGTTTTTTTGCACCGGAAAGAACTTCGCTGTAGTTTTCTTCTTTCACCTCAGAATCCAGCACTTCTTTAAAATTTTTCCACATGGCACCGGTATTTTCTTTATAACATCCAAAGAAATTAAAGTTCACATTTTCAAAACCCTCTGTTTTTGATAGTTGTTTGGCAATCACGTTTCCGCCCAAAGTAGAGCCTTCGATTACGTACATCATTCCCAAAGCCTCATTTTGGTTTGCAATAATTACAGGTTGCGAAGCATGTTCGCTTTCAAGTGACAGATTTTCAAGATCTTTCTGTATTAATGGAAGTTTTTTTCTCTGCTCAAGTTGAAGTTTTTCTGAAAAACCCTCAGATAGAGTTTCAAAAATTTCATTTTCAGCATTTAAAAGCATCCGATAGTTGTTTCTGATTATTTTTTTATAATCATCAAAAGTAAAAGTTTTGTTGAAAATTTTGTCTGAGCTGAAAAGTTTTTCTGCGGCATCGTGAAGATCTGCCGTGTTGTGTTTAAGATATTCTGAAACCATCTTTAAATTTGCCAATAGAATTATATTTCAGCAAATTTAGGTTTTTGAAACGTTAAAATAAAACAGGTTCCTTCATTACTGCTTTCATAATCTACATTTCCGCCCAATCTGTTCATAATTCTGTGAACAATAGACAGACCTACCCCATTCCCTTTGAATTTTTTGGCATTATCCATTCTATTGAAAATTTTAAACATTTTATGTTTTTCAGTTTCAGGAATCCCGATTCCGTTGTCTTTGATACGGTAGATGATGTAGTCTCCATTTTCAGAACCTTCAATTTCTATCAGAGGTTCAGCACTTCCGGAAGAGTATTTTATTGCGTTGTTGATTACATTCAAAAACACCTGATGCAGCATGGTACGGTCTGCCAAAACCTCAGGACACTCTTTAATAATCACAGTGCTGTGTGGTGTATTGTAGGTCATTATAGCATTCTCCGTAATTTTTTCTATGGTGCTTTCGGTCTCAATTTTTTCAAGAAGAATCTCGCTGTGTTTCGCACGGCTGAGCTGGAGCACATTCTGCATCATCTCTGCCATATTATCAATCTCTGAAATGATAGACTGTACCTTCTTTTTATCTTTCTCCTCAGCATTAGGCAGACCTTTCAGAAGCATTTGCGCATTGAGTTTCATCACGGTAAGCGGTGTACCCAAGTCATGCGATATTGTGTAAGAAAAACTGTCCAGCTCTTCGTTCACTTTTTTAAGCTGATCATTCAGCTTTTTGATCATAATGTACTGCTTATGAGAAGTTCCCAAAATCAAATCTCTGATGGCTTTAACGGCACAATCACTTTTAGAACTCCATCTTTTAGAATGACCTTTGATATTTTCTGTAAAGATGTGAAAAGAGTTTCTGGGCGAAACAGTTTTTATATCCACCCCATTTTTAGAGAATATTTCGATTTTCTTTTCAGGATTTCCTGCCCAGTCTATATGCTCGTCAAATTCTTTTCGGAACCAGATTAAGATTTCATTCTTACTCCTCTCTACAAAATAGATTATTACACCGCCAGATTTTTCATCAAGATCCAGTTCTTCACCATGGTCTTTCAAAAAGCTGCTGCTGATGAAAATATTTTCTTCTGTATTGTCATAAGCCCAGTCTACAATCTTCTGAATGGTTTCATACGGAGGAACAATGCCATCTGTAATCTTATCTCCATCCGAAATCACCGCAAAACCATCCGCTTTAGGCAGATTTCTCAGTTCCCTTTTGTTGGAGGCCAGGCTTTCAAAAAGTGTATTGTATTTTAAAAATTCAGCTTTCAGAAAAGACAGTTTTACGTCCAGATCCATCTGGTATTCAAGATCTCTTTTAGACTTGTATGATGAATAGGCATTAGATGCCAATACAGTAAAAATACCTGCCTGCACACGGTCTTCAAGATCAATGTGTTTGGCTGCTTTATTCTGGCATGTTACCAGACCCCACAGTTTATCATCTATGATAATGGATATACTGAAGCTGGAAGACGCCCCAGAATTCTTTACATACTGCCCATGTATAGGAGACATAGCTCTCGCACTGGTGTAGGTAAGATCTATAGGTGTATCTGATTTACTGATTATTTCAACAGGTTCTGAATAAACATTGCTGAAAATTCTTTTCCGTTTTTTGAGATAAAGTTCTCTCGCCTGTCTCGGGATATCTTGCTCGGGATAGTGTAAACCGAAATAACTTTCTAAAACATCGTTATTAATTTCTGAAATTACTTTACCGGAGCCATCATTCATAAATTTATACACCATGATGCGGTCATAATTTATGATGTTTGAAAGGGTGCTGAGCAACTGATCCCAAATTCCCTGATCATTTTCTATGATATAGAAATTATCATATTTATTGGTAATTCTTTTGTAAGGGTTTTCAATTACTTTTTCAAATTCCAGGAAAATATTAGTTCCATTTCTGAAAAGTGAGAAGTGGTATTTTTCCTGATTGATAAAAATTTTATCAAAATAAGTTTCGTTTTCTCTTTTGGTATAATCACTCACTGTACTGTAAATATCCGAAGAAGACAGTATCTGATTGATATGAGAAATATCTGAAATTTTCTTACCTAAAAGCGCTTCTGCACTGATATTAAAGATTTCTGAGATATTTTTACTGCAAAAATTTATGGTCTCAGAATCTGAACAAATACCAATGAGATATCCAAAATCTTGCACATGCCCAGGGATATGAATGGGCTCTTCATGGCATTCTACGAAATTCATATTACTATATAAGGCATCAAATATACATATAAAAGATGTCTGTAGATTATGATTGAGATTCTATTTTGTAAATTTACTGTAGAATTTAATTTTCGTTAAAATAAAAATTTATTGTTGAAAAGTCTGCAAAGGGTACGGGTCAATTTTACACCTCTTTATCGAAATAAAGCATGTAATATTTACCCTTCTCATCCTGACCCTGCTCCAGCATTTTCCGGTCGCCGTGAATGTAAATATGGAAATTTTTATCCAGTTTGATGATGCTCTTGAAGTGTCTCTGCGTTTTTTTTACTGCGGCTTCACTGATGGGAAATTCTTCAGCAATATTGATCTGCATTTCCTGCTCGTAGTCTGTTTTAAAATTATTAAAACTCTCTATCACATGCTCATCTTTCAGCACTTCAGCAGCAAAATCGTCTAATTTGAATTCTTCTTTTTCTTTAAAGAAATTAATAGACTGATTCAAAAAATCTGCCTGATCTGCTTTAGAAACCTCAAACTCCTGTGGAAGCTGCTTCGTGATGTAGTCTTTATAAACCATCAGAGCTTCCTGAGTGTGAAAATATTCGTCATCGCGCTGCTTTACTTTCAGGAAATCTTCAAACCAGTAATACATATCACCGTTTTTGTTGTTGTCTACCACAGAAAGTACGTATCCGCTTTCTTTACCATTGTTGTAGATCAAGGCTGCTTTATCTATCTTAGAAAGGCTGATTCCCTGGTCTTTTTCCAGCTCGAAAGTTTCATTTTTAGGAAAAATTTTCAGGAAAGAATCTCTTTTTTCAGTTTTGAAAATTCCTATCTTATCTACCCTCTCGTCGCTTTCCCTTTCGTCTTCGAAAAAAACAATAAACAGTTCTCCCCCCTGAACTCTTGGGTTTTCTGCGGCTTCAAAAAGATGTTTCGCAATATTTTCTGCTTCCCAGAGAAATTTTTCTTTATCTTCAAAAATTTCTGAAACTGCGCTGTACACAGGATTGTTTACCAAATAAGTATCGCTGTAAAACTGGTAAGTCTCTTCAGATTTGAATGAGCCCAGAAAATAATTCTCCAGCATTTCCATTGTACCTTCGTCCAGCTCAAGTTCTTCCTGTGAAAGGGTAAGTGACTCTCCGTTGATTTTATTTCCGACTCTGTGGACAACAATTTTTGTAAACATCAATGATTTTTTATGGTTTGCAAAGATAGATTTTTATCAAGATTTTCTGCTGATATTTTTTTAATTAAAATTTTCTTAAAAAAGCTGATATTAACATTTGCTGGTACACATTTCGCTGCACTCTGAGAGCTGAAATTTTAAAAAATAATGAAAGACATAAAACCATCTGTAAACCAGAAAACCGCTGCTGAGTATTTAAAATTTTTCTACCCAAAACTTCGCGGTGAAATCTCTGAACTGTCTCTGAAAGACAACTTTGCAGGAATTATTCAGACCACAGTCAATTATCTGAGAAACCTTCTGATGGAATCTAAAATCAATATCATCGCCTACCACATGAAACTGATGGATATGATTTACAAAAAATCTGATGATTACGTGAAAGATGTGATTGAAAACATTTTTGTGAGATCATTTTCAAGCTTCAGAAAACACGGTACAATCCAGCAGTGGAAAATTTTATATCAAAATATGCCTGTGAGTTTTCAGCTGATATATAACGAACAGAGAAAGCAGGATAAAATATTTTTCGGAAAATAAAAAAAACATAAATCTCCCTCACCGCCCAGCGTAGAGGGAGATTTTTTTTATCTAAAAGTCATATCTTCTGATTTGTACTGCAGATACATTTTCAATCTTAATCTTTTTACCTGCTTTCCTCAGCATTCCGGTTTTGGAATTTCTTTTAAATACCACTGCTTTTCCTGTTCCTGTGTTAGCTGCAATTAAAAATTTTCCGGATTCATCTATGCCAAAAACTCTCGGATGTTTACCTTTTGTAGACTGATAACCAAGTTTTCGTAAAATACCGTCGTTTTGAATTGAAAATATGGCAAAATTGTTTTCAGAACCTCTGTTTGAGGCATATAGAAACTTCCCGTCCGGCGAAATATGAATGTCTGAACTTTCAAAATTCTGCTTCAAATCATCAGAATGTGCTGCAATTCTCTGAATATTTTTCAATTTTCCGCTGTCATACTGATAAGCACTTAGTGCTCCTCCCATTTCTTCTATCAGATAAGCAAATTTTGCGTTGGGATGAAAGGTGAGATGTCTTGGACCACTTCCCGGAACTGTTTTTACAAATGGTTCGTCACAGGGAAGTAATGGCATTTTTTTGCTATCATCAAACTGATAGCACCGTATTTTGTCAGCTCCCAAATCAGGCAGAAAAACATATTTAAAATCGGGCGAGAAAACAGTAGAATGAATATGAGCACGCTCCTGTCTGTCTTTATTAACACTACCTTCAGAGAACTGAAAATTCTGAACAAAAGGCTGAATAATTCCATTTTCAGAAACTGGATAAACAGAAGCGCTTCCTTCAGTATAATTTCCGTTGACAAGCCATTTGTCGCTCTGATGAGCCATCAGATAAACAGGATTTTCACCACCGCTATTCTGGCTGTTGATGAACGTGAGCGATGCATCTTTGGGATTAAACTCAAAACTGCTTACACTTCCGCTGTTTTCAGTTTTGCTGTCTGTACAGGCGAAAAGGTATTTCCCACTTTTTGAAAGCGCCAAAAATGATGGATTGCGAATGTTTTTTACGGAGGTCATTTTTGATAAATTTCCGCTTACGGTATCCAGTTCGTACACAAAAATTCCTTCTTTTTCTTTGTCCCAATTGAATGAGCCTAAAAAGACAAATGTTTTCTGCCCATACAAATTTGAACAGATAAGAACAGCAATCAGTAACTGAAAGATTTTCAAATTAAAGATTTTTTATTTTTTTGTTAATAGCCATAAAAAATAATATGGTTCAAAAACTCTTCGGCAAGCTCAGAGTGACACCTTTAAATTGAGAGGTTAGTATTACATTTGACGGTCTCATCCTGACCAAGAATCAAAGAATCAAACTATTAAAAATCAATATTCAAACTATTTTAATATTCTTAAAAGGCTTTTAGATTTAAAATAAATTTCATCCTACTTTAAAAGCTCGCTTTCCACCAAGATTTTCCTCACACCCTGCTCAAAATAATAAGCAATATCAAAATTTTCATTCGCCACATTTTCCATGATGACAACGCTGGTTTTGGTTTTTGGATAGTATAAATTCACTGCCGTAAAACCCTCGCTTGGGTGAAATCCTGTGTGACCGATTTCGTTAATTTCAGCTTTATCATTTATTCTTAATCCATAGCCGTAACCAATAGGATTTTCGCTGAAAACCTGATGAGCATTGGTTACCGTGTAATTGGTCATTATTCTGTAAGTTTCCGGTTTCAGCAATTTTCCGTTGTGAAGGGCTTCGTTCCATTTGGCCAAATCGGGAGCGGAGACAACTAAATAAGATCCAAAATAATAGTCAGGTTTAAAGCTTATTTTTTCGTTTAATCTGAATGTCCCGTCTTTTTTGATGGTATGCCCTTTGGTCAATAATTTACTGTTTTTTTCATTGGAATAAAAACTGTTCGCCATCTTCACTTTTTTGAATAAAGCTGTCACCAAATCTTCAAATTTTTTTCCGGTTTGCTTTTCCAGAATCATTCCGGCGACTGAATAACCAACGTTTGAGTAGCTGAATGCAGTTCCAGGCTGAATCTTAAGTTCAGGTTTTAAAACATCACTGTACAGACCACCCGTGTGATTGAGCAACTGATGAACGGTGACACTGTCTGCCCATGAATATTGAAAATCAAGTAAATACGTGTGGACTGGTACATTCAGATCAATTTTCTGTTTTTCAACTTCCTGCAGAATAAGAGTTGCCGTGATCTGTTTTGCAATTGACATGGTGGAAAATTTATCAGAGATTTTCAACAGAGATTTTCTTTTAAAATCTGAATATCCACAAGCTTTGGAGTAGATCTCTTTTCCGTTCTGCTGAATAAAAACTACCCCATTGAAAGACCTTGGGTTTTTAATTTTTACAAGACTGTCTATTTTTGATGGAAAATTCTCTATTTGCTGTGCAGAAGACGACTGGCAGGATGAAAGTGCAAAAGCTGCAATGAACGCAGCCCATCTGAAAATGTTTCTCATTTGTGAGTAGAAATAGTTTTTGAGTGAAAATTCTGAATCTAAAATAGTGGGATAAATTTAATTTTTTATTCTATAAACTGAGGAAAAAAGTTATCAACAAAGAATGAATTTCTTTCAATTTTTTCATTTCAAAAAATGAAAGAGTTAAACACTTAGTAAAAAAAAATAGTCAATTTATGGCTTTAGACTCTCCTCCTTCCGTATTTTTTCTGCCTGAACTTCTTCATTTCTCTTTTTTAGAAATTCTGCGGGTCTCATTCCGTTCTGTTCGTAAAAAAAATTGGAGAAACTCTGCCTGTTGCTGAATCCGCAGGCTAATGCAATATCTTCAACAGAATATTTCCGCCATTCTTTATGGTTGTAAATTTGGTCTACAGCATATTTTATCCTGAGATTATTGAGATAAGTATTGAAATTACTGTCTTTAAACTCACTTACAAACTGCGAAAAATAGGTTGCATTAGTCTCAAATTCTGCTGCAAGCCTTCCCGCAGTAATACCTTTTTCAAGAAATCTTTTTCCTTTTTCAAATTCCCTGAATTTTTCCTGTAAAGTTTTGATAACTGCAGGATCAAGTTTTGAAATTTTTTCACTGTTTTTTTCTTCAGGTTTGGTAACTTCAGGTCTTACTGTTTCAAGTTCTTCCAATATTTGATTATACTTTTTCTGCAGATCTTTTTTCCTTTTAAACCAATAAAAAACCAGCGCCCCCAAAACCAAAAGAGCAACTGAAAGGATAATTACCAGTTTCTCGGCGAAGCTGTTTTTATCTTCCAGATTTTCCTGCGCCTTAAGCAGCGTTTTGGTGTCATACTCCCTGTGGATACGGTCTGCGAGATATTTAAAATCATTGGTGAGAACGCTGTCTACCTTCAGAAGTTGTTTGGTGTAATATAATTCCTGTTTGGGATCGTTATTTTTTCTGTAATAATCTATAAGTTCTTCGTAATTTTTTCTCGTTTGGGGAAAGATAAAATTATGCCTGTTAAATATAGAATCCACAGCTTTGTAATGGATAATTGCGTCTTTTACATCACCACTGTTTCTGTAGCTTAATCCTATATAATAGTGTATCGCTGAAATCCATGAAAAATCGTTCACTTTTTTGAGAGCCGGAATGGATTTTTTGAGATCGCTGATTGCTTCAGAATAATTTTTCTGATGGATTTCGTTGATGCCTTTGGTTTTATAGAAATAACTGAGTTCCTGCTCAAACTCACTGTTTCGCGGAGTATCTGTTATGCCCTGGCTGGTATGAATTACTGCATTTTTATAATCGCCCATCGCCTGCTCACAGACAATCAGCTGGTGAAGCGAATTGAGATATCCCTTTGTATTATTAAAAATAAGATTGGGATGTAGATTTCCTTTAGTTTTAGACTGAAAAAATGTAGTACTTTTTTTAAAAATTTCAGCAGATTCGCTGTAATAGCCAAGATAGCTTTTTACAACTCCGATGTAATATAAATTGCGCTTCCTGAGGTACTCGTCATCAGAATTTTCAAGGTATCTGTAGGCTGTCAAATACTCATGCAGTGCCGGTTTAAATTTTCGGTGGGTAAAATAATATACGCTTCCCTTTGCCAGATAAGCGTTCCCTATGATATCAGAATTTTTAGAAAGTTTAGCTGCCGTGACTGCGCTATCTGCATACTGCAGTTTTTTATCTGGAGTATATCTTATAGCATCATGGTAAGCCTGAAAAAGCTCTTTGTAATTTCTATCTTTTTTAGCAGATTTAATGTAGATATTAACGTAAGGAAATGCTTTAGTATCATTTTCATCAAATTCCCAGTATTTATCTCTGAGCTCTGAATAATATGCCTGCGACTGAAAAAAGGTAAAGCAAAAAAAGATGAAGAGAGCTGAGGCTTTATATCGCATCGTTATTTAAATAAATGTTTAACAAATTTACTGTTTTTTAAAGATAAAATTCAATGTTTTGGGTAAAAATGCTGTCAGCCCCAACAACTAATAAAACTCTTGAAATCAATTAATTACATACAATATTGGTAAAAAATTTAAAAATTCATCCGTGAAAATTTAATAATCAGACCTACTGCTGATTGTCTTGTGAATTTTCTATTCATATCTTAGCATAACAATAAAATCACACTGTGTTCAGCTGTATATCATTTAAAAATAAAACATCCACTGATATCAATGCTGAAACGATTTTACCTCTTAAAAATTGTGTACAAATCATTTTTTGAGGTATCTAAAACTATAACCGTATAACCAATAAGATGAGTGAATTTATTTTATTTCTGGTCTTGTATTTCCTGTCATATTTGGCATGAATCTGTCCAGGCCGTTGACTTTACTTTGTAATTTTTTAACAAATCAAATTACCTGATGTGATCTATGTTTTTGAATCAGCAAAAAACACAAAAACATTGTAATAGAAAACAGATCGATCAGCTTACTGTCTTGCAGAAACGGAATTTTCCGTTGATCATGAAACAGAGTCAGGATTAAAAGTAACGGCAAGTTTTTGTTAGATTTCAACATAACGAAAACTGTAAAAACAGATAGGGATCATTAAAAGATTTTTGTAGAGGAGAGCGGTTTCCAGTTATCTTGGCAGGCCTCTGGGATGTTCGTAATCCTCAAAAGAATCTTTATGGTGATTCCTGTCTTTTTTTCTTCCTAATTCTGTGGGATTAAAGAATTACTTTTCTCTTCTGAAACGCTTTACACTTAGAGCCTGTTTAAAAATGATAAAAATAAATTTTCAAATCATTTTTCTTTTCCCCAACCCTAAAGGGTGGAAAAACGCCTTGAAAATTTCATCAAAATTAACTCCCATGTCGTCCTGAGCTTGTCGAAGGAAGGGTCGGGGAAATTAATTTTTATGAAATTTAAAAAGGCTCGTATTTTTTCGTAAAATGATTTACTTTTCTGCAAAAAAAATTTCCTTTTCATAAAAATTTTGTTTCAACGAAATAAAAAAAATCCCCAGACCTAAGGCCCGGGGAACTCTTATCATTCAATGTAAATAAGAGGATTTTTTATGGATTCTGGTCATATCCGGCAATCTGAACCTGATTAAGCGGAATCTGATACAGATAATCATTGGTTGTAATGGTAAAATTATAGTTGTTTGCGGCAGCTGCAGCGTTGATGACCGCTACTCCAATATTCCATCTTACCAGATCGTGCCAGTACACACCTTCACCTGCAAATTCTGATCTTCTTTCTCTTCGCAGTGCCGTAGTGAAATCGGCAGCTGTGATAGATGTTGGAAGCGCAGTGAGCCCCGCTCTCTGACGGATTCTGTTCAGGTAAGGAACTGCGGCAGCTGTACTTCCCTGATAATTTAATACCTCAGCATACATCAAAAGCACATCTGCATATCTGATGATTGGGAAATTTATAGGCCAGTCATATCGTCCACTGATTACAATCCCTGGCTCACGGAATTTGATAAAATAATTGGCATTGTCTGGCTGCCCGTTCTGTGCAATAAATGAAGTTTTTGTAGTTAGGTTTTTTCTGATATCTCCTGTCTCATAAGAGTTAAGAAGTGAAGTGGAAACACCCAGTTCTGCAGAACTGTAAAGACTATTCTGTGCATTGTAAAGTGGATCTGTAGTTCCGAAATTAGGAGACACATAGCTCGGCAGGTAGGAACCCTGAGAAAGACCGCCACTGATGTGCTGAATTTCAAAAAGATGATACTTATTATCATTTGCACTTTTAAAAAGATCTGCATAATTCGGCGCAAAAGTTACAAACTGACCTTCCACCTGGATTACAGCAAACAAATGATCTTTAGCTTTGGTGAGGTAAGAACTGTTGTTTAGAGGATAACCGTATCCTGTAAGATAAATTCTTCCCAACATCGCATGAGCTGCAGATTTGGTAATTCTTCCTTTATTTTTGGTATCGTAGGTATTTTTCAGCCCGGCAACAGACGCTTCTATTTCAGAGGTAACAAAGCTGTACAGTGTTGCAAGATCGGTTCTCGGTATTGCGGCAGCTTCATTTGGAGTGACAGGACGGTCTACCAATGGCACTTTTCCGAATGCTCTCATCAGCTCAAAGTAAGCATACGCTCTCAAAAATTTTGTTTCGGCACGGTACTGTTCTTTAACGGCATTGTCTGCAAATGGAACAGCATCAATTCTGTCTAGAATATTATTGGCATACGATATCAGCTGATAGGCATCATCCCAAAGAATATTCATCTCTTCTGTGGAAGAAGTGTCCTGAAAACGGTTGATGGCAAAATAATCTCTGTTTCCGTTTTGAGAAATCGCATTAAAGTTATTAGAACGCACTTCGGATGCCAAAAGATAATAATTGACATCAAAACCACCTCTTGAAGAAGAATTGATCATAGCAGAATACACTCCCGATACAGCCTGCTGGATCTGTAGTTCTGTAGTATAAAAAGAAGTCTGCGTAATATTGTTTTCAGGCTCAAGCATCAGGTCTTTTTCACAGCTTACTGTTCCTAATACTAAAGCTCCAAAGAGCAAGGCTTTACCTAATGTTTTAAAATTTAAAGGTAAAAAAGATTTATTTTTAATGTTGATAGTTTTCATTTTAAAAAAAATTTAGAAGTTAAAGTTTATACCCATCATGTAGACTTTTGCATTGGGATATGCACCGTAATCTGTTCCGTCTGACTGCACAGATTCCGGGTTATAGCCACCGTAATAATGATCTTTTCTCCACACATTTTCTAAACTCACATAAAGACGCAGATTGGAAATTTTAAGTTTACTTACCAGATCCTGATCAAAATTATACCCTAATGTAATATTCTTAAGCTGAATGTAGGTAGCATCATATAACCATCTTGTATCCAGAAGGCCTCCTGTAGTACCGTCTAATCTTGGTGTTTTTCCGTCTCCCGGGTTTTCGTCTGAACGCCAGCGGTTTGCCCAGTTGCCCATTACGTTGTTGGTAGTTCCCATACTTGTACGGTCAATTGCACGACCAAGCAAAGCATAGCTGTATCCACCTTTCTGCCCTTGGAAAAATACGGAAAGATCGAAATTCTTATAAGAGAAAGTATTGGTTAAACCCCAGTAATAATCAGGCGTCGGGCCACCAATAATGTGACGGTCTTTCTCATCAATTTTACCGTCGCCGTTTGCGTCCTGATATTTTACGTCTCCCGCAATAGCTCCTACTGTTTTTGCAACACCTGGATTGTTGATATCTGCGGTGGAAAGTACTCCGATGGCTTCATATAAATAGAAAGAATTGAGCTCTTCACCCACCTGAATAATATTGCTGAGATTGTCATAACCGGTTGGGATAGGCTTGTTGTTATTTCCTAACCTCGTTACTTTATTATCATTAAAAGCAATGTTTGCCGAGGTATTCCATCTAAAAGCACCTACTAAGTTTTTTGTGTTTAAATCTAATTCAAGACCGGTATTTCTTACAGAACCTACGTTTCGCCACATAATGTTGTATCCCGTAATAGAAGGGATTGGCTCCTGCAAAAGAAGATCGTTGGTATTTTTGATGTAATAATCTGCGGTGAAATCAATTCTTTTAAACAACCCCAATTCAAAACCAAAATCTGATGATCTTGTTTTTTCCCAAGTAAGATCAGGATTTGCGATGGTGTTTGGAATCAAACCATTAGACAAAGCACCTCCGAAAGAATAATTTCCTCCGGCAAGTGTTCCGAAAGCTCTGTATTCCCCGATGGAGTTGTTTCCGTTTTCACCCCAGCTGTATCTTAATTTAAGGTTGCTAAGCCAGTTTTGATTCTGCAGAAATTCTTCTTTGTCGATTTTCCACCCTCCACCAAATGCGGCAAATGTTCCCCAGAGATTATTCCATCCGAATCTTGAAGATCCGTCTCTACGGATACTTGCAGAAAGCATGTATTTACCTTTATAATTATAGTTTAAACGCCCAAACATAGAGACCAGCATCCATTCTGATGCTGTATATTCAGAGTTTAAAACAGCTCCGGACTGAGTGAAGTTGAAAGTTCTCAAATCATCATTGGCAAAACCTCTGTTCCTGTTATACTGTGACGTTGTTCTGTAATTTTCTGCACTGTACCCTGCGATGGCATCAAAATCATGACTTCCGAAAGATTTTTTATAGCTTAGTAAAGCTTCACCCAAGTATCTGTTGTAGTTAATTGTTCTTCTGCTTCCGATACTCACCTGCCCCGGTATATTTGTAATTAAATCAAAAGTAGGTGTATAGCCGGTGTTGATATTAAAATTATTGGTTGCACCTCCGGAAAGTTTGAAATTCAGACCTTTGGCAATGTCATAAGAAACATACAAGCTTGAAAGCAATCTGAATTCATTGGTATCATTGGTGGTATTTTCCATCAATCCGATGGGGCTCTGAGTTGAACCGGCCCATCTGTACCTCAAGTTTTTCCAGAAATTGGTGTAAAGACCGGCGCTAAGCTCTGCAACCGGAACCATGGAGAGCATTTTATGGGCATTGTTATCTTTCCCGTCAACAGTTGCTCCGTAGCTTTGAGAATAACTTGGGCGTAAAGTGATTCCCGCTTTTATTTTATCTGTAAGATTAACGTCTATGGCCGCACTTAGATTAAATCTGTTAAAACCCGTATTAATCGCCAGACCTTCCTGATCAAAATACGCTCCGGAGATGGCATATTTCACGCCTTTCCCACCGCCACGCACTGCCAACTGATAATTCTGAATGGCTGCCGGACGGTAAAAAGCATCCTGCCAGTCTATGTTTGCAACCTGATTAGTTCCCCAGCGAGGATCAATCATGTAATTGATATTTGCAAGATTATAATCTGTAGCATTCGCAAGATTAAAATACTGCGCTCTTTTCGCATAACTGTCTGAAGCCAAATTTCCGGGAGCCAAAGCTACCCATCTTTTGTTAATTGCTTCAGAGGCAAAATCAATCCATTCTGAGCTCGTCATGATATCAAGTTTTTTCTCGATCGTCTGAATGCCATAATATTGAGAGAAGCTAAAAGAAGGTTTTCCTGATGTTCCTTTTTTGGTTGTGACAATCACCACACCATTAGAACCACGGGAGCCGTACATTGCTGTAGAAGCTGCATCCTTAAGTACGTCAATCGATTGCACATCATCCGGCGAAATGTTTGCGATATCATCCACTACAATTCCGTCTACTACATACACTGGTGAATTATTTGCTGAAATTGAAGCCGTTCCACGAACTCTCACCTCTAAAGCTTCACCCGGCTTTCCTGAAGTTGCACGGGTTTTTACCCCTGCAATTTGCCCTGTTAAGGCCTGATCTACTCTTGCGATGGGCCTGTCTTTAAAACTTGCCGCATTTACTTTTCCTACTGCACCGGTCACTTCGCCTTTCTTTTGGGAGCCGTAAGCGATTACTACAACTTCCTCAATATCTTTTGTCTTGTTGTTGGTAATGCTGTCTTTTTCCTGTGCGAAGATAAAACCTGTGGTACCGAATAAAATACCTAAAGCTACGATTGATTTCCTCATTCTCTGTCTGGTGATTATTAATTATTTATTTAAAATTTTTCTTCTTTTTGAAACCTGAGAAAGCATCATCAGCCTGATATGATTTTTCTCATGTTACGATTTCCTAAATGTATACTTATGACTCATTTCTCCTATCCTGCTGTTACCTGCACACTTTTATTCTTCACGAAACATTTATAAATCATTCATTGTTAATAATTTAACACTATGTTAATTTTCAGTTTAAATAAAAACATTTTATTAAATGCTTCATTTTTAAACAAAAAAAAATCCCGATATTCATTCAGGGAGATATTTTTTCTGTTAAGGATCATATTATATAAAGATGTAGGTTTAAAATTAATATTATATTGGTATTGATCTCAAATGATAAATCTCCTTATAAAAATCATCGGTCTGTATAACTGCAAACTATTAGAAATTTATTTGTTGATAAAATTTAGAAACTAATTTCAAATAAATCATAGAAAGATAAAATATACCATAACCGTACTCATTTCTGACATGATTTAAAATACTTACTCTTTAACTTTGCTTCCTCACTTTTGAATTATTATTCATACCAAAATGCAGGATTTAATCAGTACGATATTAGTAGCGGTTGATTTCACCGCAAAATCACACAATGCAGTCGAAATAGCTGTACACATCGCCGCCCGACATAAAGCTAAAATAATATTATTTCATAATATCACCGCTCATGCAATCATTGACCGCACCGGAATACAGGTCACAAGTGCTGAAACCATCAGCGATAATTATCAAAAAACGCAGATGATATTAAAGGAACTTCTATTTTCTTTAAAAGCTCAATATCCCAAAATGGAGATAAAATCAATCATCACAAATGACCGTTTACTGAATGGGATGAACGAAGTGATTTACTCTGAAAAAGCAGATCTCGTTATCTGCGGGAGCTCCGGAAAGCAGAATTTCGTGCAGCTGGTTTTAGGATCATTATCCTATCAAATCTTAACCGATGCCAACTGTTCTGTTTTACTGGTGCCGGAAAACTGTAAAAAATACTCATTCGACAAAATCCTCGTTCCGGTTCGGGTACTGGAAGATTTAGCGGCTAAAATTGAGCTTTCCATAGCCATTGCCAAAAGAAACAAAGGCATAATAAGTCTTTTGGGAATCAGTACCGATGAGGATGTAGTACAAATCAAGGAAGCATATCAACGCGCCAAAACTAATATTGCCATAAAATCGCAGGACTATGATTCTCAGTTTTTACTGACGAGAAACAAGGCTACGCAGATTTCAAAATTTTCGGAGGACGACAGTGCAGACATTATCATTCTTAATTACAAAGATGAAGACAGCTGGAAGTCGTTTTTCTCGGAAAATTTTTTCAAACAAATTATTAATTACACGGATGTGCCTTTGCTGTTCCTTAAAAACAGGGAGCTGAGCAAAAACTTTTCACAGGACCAGATTGGTTTTGATCTTACATTGCCGCATCCGGGATAACAGAATTTTATGATAACAATACAAAAATATTCAGATGAAAACAGAACCAACGCCAACGAAAAAGAGGAGATCGTTCACTTTCTTTTTGAGCATCTTGAACAATATGGTGATCCGGAGAATGATATTTCGGACGCTGTCAGCTATTCGCTAGGACTTGACAACAAACCCGGCGGCCTTATCATCACAGCACGAGATGAAAAAACAGATCAGCTGGCAGGTGCCGTCGTCGTCAACAAAACAGGCATGGGCCGCTACATTCCCGAAAACATCCTCGTTTACATTGCTACCGACAAAAATGTACGGGGTCAAGGCATAGGAAAACAAATGATGCAACAGGCTATTGAATCTTCACAGGGAGATATCGCACTCCACTGTGAACCGGAAAATCCGGCAATACATTTATACAGAAAACTGGGATTCTCCAGTAAATATCTTGAAATGCGGTTAAAAAAATAAAATGTCATATATCACTTTAAATACCAGTAAATTACATCATAACTATAATTATCTTAATCAGCTTTTCGAAGAACACCACATAGAATGGGCTGTAGTGGCAAAACTGCTCTGCGGAAATGAAAAGTTTCTGAAATGTCTTTTAAAAATCTGCGACAAGGAATTCTGTGATTCACGTTTAACCAATTTGTGTCACATCAAAGAACTTTCACCCAAAACACAGACGGTTTATATAAAACCACCCGCAAAAAGATTAGCCGAAAGCATTGTAAAATATGCAGATGTGAGTTTCAATACTGAACTGGATACCATCAAAGCACTTTCTGAAGAAGCCATCAATCAAAAAAAGATTCACAAAATTGTGATCATGGTGGAAATGGGAGAATTAAGAGAAGGAATAATGGCCAAAAATCTTCCACAGTTCTATGGCGAGGCCAAAAAAATCCCAAACATAGAAATTGTGGGAATTGGTACCAACCTCAACTGTCTTAACGGAATACTTCCGGATGAAAAAAAACTCATCAAACTCAACCGTTTCAAAGAAATTACCGAAGAAATCCATCAGACGAAAATTCCATTTATATCGGCAGGCTCATCGGTGACCATTCCGCTTATTTTTAAAGATAAAATTCCCGAAGGAATCAATCATTTCAGAGTGGGCGAAACTTTGTTCTTCGGAACAGATGTTTACAACGATTCTGTCATCAGCGAAATGTATCAGGATGTATTTAAACTGACTGCAGAAATTATTGAAATTGTTGAAAAACCAATGATTCCAGCAGGTGATGCAGGAACCAACCTGACTGGAGAAATGCCTCAGCATGATCGCACGAAAAAAGGCAGGACTTCTTTTCGCGCCATTGTTGATGTCGGAATCCTTGATGTTGATATCAGACATATCGAGCCACTTTCTTCAGGAATTGAAATTATCGGGGCGAGTTCAGATATGATGATTCTGGATCTTGCGACCAACGAACGCGATTATCACGTGGGAGACAATATTGATTTCAGCATGAATTATATGGCCGTTCTGCGGGCGATGAATTCAGAATACATTGATAAGGTTGTTGAACATAAAATCAATGCACGTCAATTTAAAATACTTGAAAACAGCAACTAAATTTTATCTAAATTAACAGAGAAAAATACCGCAATTACAATTGTGGTATTTTTTATGTATCTGTTTTTAAAACAAAAATTTTAAATTTTGAATCATAATATCCAGTCCCTGACTTTAATCAAACTCAAAGCCCATTCTGCCCTGCGCAATGAGTTTTTGATCATACGATTTGATGAGTTTGCTGATATAATGCATTCGGATTCGCATCTCAAAAATAAGTTTTTCAGCTTTTTACTTTTCGAAAATGCCGAAGGTTCAATCATGATCGATCGCCAGGAGTTTGATGTGAAACCCCAAAAGTTCTTTTTTATCAATTACAATCAGGTTTACCATTTTAAAAACATTCGATGCAGTGTAGGATTTGTTCTGATGTTTACACGGTCGTTTTACAATTATGTCTACACCGGAAATAAAGTGATTAAAAGTGATAACGCACTCAGCTACGTTTCACCTTATATTATCTTGTCTGAAGAACATTTTGCAGATCTCAGCAGAACATTTGAAGAGCTTCAGAAAGAGTATTTAAAAAGTAAACTTTTAAGAAAAGAAATTATCTGTCTCCTGCTCAAAGTATTTGTTTTAAAATATATCCGCAGTTCAGACAAAAAAAACAAAATTGAACGGTCTGTTGATCACAAAAAACAGATAGTGGAGGATTTCAGCAATTTGGTTAACCGACATTTCAAAGAATTAAAAACCACTTCCCAATATGCTGCAAAACTGAATATCACAGCCAATTATCTCAATGTGTTGATTAAAGAAAATCTAGATATTCCGGCAGGTCAGTTCATTAAAAACAGAGTCATTCTGGAGGCTGAGAGACTGCTGCTTCACACTACTTTATCCGTTACAGAAATATCTTATGAATTGGGCTTCGGGGATAATTCTCATTTTGGAAAATACTTTAAATCTGCTACGAACTATGCTCCCGCGAAATACCGCTTAATGAAAACAGAATAGTTCTAATTTTAATAATACTCTTTAAAAATAAAAAAAAAATTTATCTGATGACAAATCCTTTTGATTTCTATTCGACATAAAAACTGTCAGCTGAATCTTACTTCAGGTCTAGTCCATACCTTCATGAATTTCATTCACATAAGTTTCATACTGAAATATGGTTCGGTTTTTCAGATTTTTTCTCCAGATTTTCACAGGTGAATATTTTAATTTTAAAAATTTCAGCCTAAAGAAAAACCGCTACAGACATTCGTCCATAGCGGTTTTATATGTTTTTACTAATTAATACTAATCAATAATTACTTCACTTCTTCAAAATCTGCATCCTGAACATCTTCTGCTCCGTTTGCATTACCTTGAGTCTGTTGAGCTCCTGCATCAGCTCCCTGACCCTGAGCGTACATCTCTTCAGATGCTGCCATCCATGCCGCGTCTAAAGCTTCAGTTTTGGCTTTTACTTCGTCTCCGTTTTTAGCTTCGAAAGCAGTTTTCAATTCTGCGTGAGCAGTTTCGATGGCTGCTTTTTTGTCTGCAGATAATTTATCACCAAATTCTTTAAGCTGTTTTTCAGTCTGGAAGATCAATCCGTCAGCTTTGTTGAAGATTTCTACTTCCTCTTTTCTTTTCGCATCAGAAGCAGAGTTTTCCTGAGCTTCTTTTTTCATTCTTTCGATTTCTTCTTCAGAAAGACCTGAAGATGCCTGAATTTTGATAGACTGCTCTTTACCAGTTCCTTTATCTTTAGCAGAAACGCTCAGGATTCCGTTGGCATCGATATCGAAAGTTACTTCAATCTGAGGAACTCCTCTCTGTGCTGGTGGAATATCTGTTAAATCAAATTTACCAATTTCTTTATTGTCGTTAAACATTGGTCTTTCACCCTGTCCTACTCTGATGCTTACAGCAGGCTGATTGTCAGACGCTGTAGAGAAAATTTCAGATTTTTTAGTTGGGATTGTTGTGTTTGCATCAATTAATTTTGTGAAAACAGACCCCATCGTTTCAATACCTAAAGAAAGTGGCGTAACATCTAATAAAAGAACGTCTGTAACGTCTCCTGTTAAAACTCCACCCTGGATGGCTGCTCCAATAGCAACAACCTCGTCTGGGTTTACTCCTTTAGAAGCTTTTTTACCAAAGAATTTTTCAACCTCTTCCTGAATGATTGGAATTCTTGTAGAACCACCTACCAAAATTACCTCATCGATATCAGAAACTGTTAAACCTGCATCTTTCAACGCTTTAGCAACCGGCTCCATAGAACGTCTTACCAAAGAATCAGATAACTGCTCAAATTTAGCTTTAGTTAAAGTCTTCACCAGGTGCTTAGGACCTGTAGCTGTAGCTGTAATATAAGGAAGGTTGATTTCAGTTTGAGGAGAAGAAGACAACTCGATTTTTGCCTTTTCAGCCGCTTCTTTCAGTCTCTGAAGAGCAATTGCATCACCTTTAAGATCTACGCCTTCTTCAGATTTGAATTCGTCTGCCATCCAGTTGATAATTACATCATCAAAATCATCACCTCCTAAGTGCGTATCTCCGTTTGTAGACAATACTTCGAAAACACCATCTCCCAAATCAAGGATAGAGATATCGAAAGTACCACCACCTAAATCGTAAACAGCAATCTTCTGATCCTTGTGAGACTTGTCCATACCATAAGCTAAAGCAGCTGCTGTAGGCTCATTGATGATTCTTTCTACTTTAAGACCTGCGATTTCACCAGCTTCTTTTGTAGCCTGTCTCTGCGCATCGTTAAAGTAAGCAGGAACAGTGATTACCGCTCTTGTTACTTCCTGACCAAGGTAATCTTCAGCAGTTTTCTTCATTTTCTGAAGCGTCATTGCAGAAATTTCCTGAGGTGTATATTCTCTGTCGTCAATTTTTACCTTTACAGTATCATTGGGTCCGCTTACCACTTTGTAAGGTACTCTTGAAATCTCAGAAGCATCATCTTTAAAGTGAGTTCCGATAAATCTTTTGATAGAATATACCGTTTTTGTAGGGTTAGTTACGGCCTGTCTTTTAGCAGGATCTCCTACTTTTCTTTCTCCGTCTTCTGTGAAAGCCACGATAGACGGCGTTGTTCTTTTTCCTTCTGCGTTAGGGATTACAACAGCGTCTTTACCTTCCATTACTGCAACGCAAGAGTTTGTTGTACCTAAATCGATTCCGATTATTTTACTCATAATATTTATTTTTTTCTAATTTTGAATTCTAATAACACTCTCACTTTCTCAATATTTATACCATTGGATTTTTTATGACAAATTGACAGTTTTGGTTTCTTTAAATTGAAATTGAGACAAATTTTAAGTGGACTAGTTTTAAAATGACAGTGATAACGCTGTTTTTAAACCCCAAAAGAGACAAAGAATTAGATTTAATTTTTAGTTGCTTAAAAGTTTTCAAAATATTTTACTTGAATTTTTATTGTTTGGAGTTAATGAATTATTTGTTTACTTAAAAACGCTTCGACGGGCTCAGCGTGACATCGCTAAAATCCCAGTTACACAACATTTTTCTTCAACTAAAAATTTAATTAAGAATTAACTTAAGAATCAAAAAAAAGACTGGTTTTATTAGTATTTTTGAGAAATTTTATACACAAATATGTCATTACATTTTAATCCCAGAGATGTTACCTGGTTAGCATTTAACGAAAGAGTTTTACAGGAAGCAATGGACGAAAACGTGCCTCTACACCTCAGAATACGTTTTTTAGGGATCTTTTCAAATAATCTGGATGAATTTTTCCGTGTACGAGTTGCAGGTCTGAAACGTGCGATGGATTTTAAAGAAAAAGTAATCGCCGAATCTTTTTATCAGCCACCTTCAAAAATTCTTCAGAGAATTAATGAAATCGTGATCACCCAACAGGCTGATTTTGATAAAACCTGGAAGAAAATTCAGGTGGAAATGGCAGAACAGAAAGTTTTTATAAAGACCTCTAAAAATCTATCGGCCAGACAGAAAGAGTTTGTGAGACAATATTTCGACGAAGTAGTAGAATCCAATGTAATCCCGATTCTTCTTCAAGAAAATACGCCAATGCCTTACATGAGAGACAAAAGTCTGTATCTGGGCGTTGCCATGAGAAAAAAAGACTGGCATTACCACAGCAACTACGCTATTATTGAGATTCCGTCGCGTTTTGTGGGAAGATTTGTGCTGCTGCCAACGGAAGATTCAGAAGAAAAAAATGTGATGCTGCTGGAAGACGTAATCACATTCAATTTACCACATATTTTCTCTTATTTTGGCTACGACGAGTTTTCTGCCAACTCATTTAAAGTGACAAAAGATGCTGAGATGGATATTGATAACGACATCCGAACCAACTTTGCAGAAAAAATAGAAAAAGGCCTTAAAAACAGGCGGAAAGGGAAGCCGACCCGTTTTGTTTTCGATAAAGATATGGACAAAGCGATGCTTGAACTGCTTATCCGGAAATTGAATTTAAGCAAGAAAGACAGCATTATTCCCGGTGGAAAAATCCATAATTTCAAACATTTTATGGACTTCCCTGATGTTTTTGAATACTATAAAAAACCGGTGGAGCGCACTTCTTTCACCCATCAGGCTTTTGAACACGGCGAAAGAGTGACCGATGTTATTTTGAAAAAAGACGTCCTTCTGAGTTTCCCATACCACACTTACACACCCGTGATTGATCTTCTGCGTGAAGCGGCAATGGATCCGGACGTAAAATCTATTCAGATTACGGCATACCGTTTGGCGAGCAATTCAAAAATCAGTAATGCCTTGATTTATGCTGCCAGAAATGGAAAAGATGTAACGGTAATGCTGGAACTGCAGGCGAGATTTGATGAAGAATCAAACCTGAAATGGAAAGAAATGTTTGAGCCCGAAGGAATAACTGTTTTGATAGGAATTCCTAATAAAAAAGTTCACGCAAAACTGTGTATCATTAAGAAACGTGTAAGCAATAAAACCTTACAGTACGGCTTTGTGAGCACCGGAAACTTTAACGAGAAAACTGCAAGAATTTACGGTGATCATTTAATTATGACCTCAGACCGCGGAATTATGGCTGACATCAACAAAGTTTTCACCGTTCTTAAAAAACCAAAAGAAGATTATCTTCCTGTATTGAAAACCTGTAAAAATCTGATGGTTTGTCCGCAGTTTATGCGTGAAAAAATCGTACATCACATCGATAAAGAAATTGAGGAAGCCAAAGCTGGAAGAAAAGCTGAAATGATTATTAAAGCCAATTCTGTAAGTGACCGCGCTTTAATTTTGAAAATGTATGAAGCGGCAGAAGCCGGTGTGGTCATCAGAGTAATTGTACGTGGAATTTACTGTGCCATTAATCAGAAAGAGTTTAAACAGAAAATAAAGGCCATCAGCATTGTAGATGAGTATCTTGAGCATGCCAGAGTGATGTATTTTTACAACAAAGGTGCTGAAGATATGTACATTTCGTCTGCCGACTGGATGAACCGAAATCTGGATTACAGAATTGAAGCCGCAGCAAAAATTACGGATAAAGGTCTGAAAAAGGAGCTGAAAGATATTTTGGATATTCAGTTAAGAGACAATGTAAAAGCAAGAATTTTAGATAAAAAACTGAGCAACGAATACATCAGCAATGATGAAAAAGAATGCCGCTCTCAGATTGAAACGTATAAATATCTGAAGGCGAAAACGGGTGGAAAATAAAATTTAGTATTCTCCGCTTAAAAAGCTTTATTTAAATCAATTTTAGGCAAAATTTTCAAGGCATTTTTCTTTTCCCCAACCCTAGAGGGTGGAAAAATGACTTGAAAATTTCATCGAAACGAGTATCATAATCACAACGCTTCGGGAAGCTCAGCTTGACGACGCTAAGTTAAACGGTGTCAGGCTGAGCCTGTCGAAGCCTCCATTTTCAATTCAACTTAATTTTTGAGACCATGGTTGAAATTGCTTTTAAATGCGTCAAATCAACCATTAAAAATTAATTTTTGTAAATTCGGACTTTAAAATTACTTTATTTTAAATTAAACAACTGAAAATCAATAAAATACAATCTAAAAATGATCATTGCAGCGATAGACATAGGAAGTAATGCAGCCCGACTTTTAATCAACGAGGTGAAAATTCAAAACGGGAAACCGGAATTTATTAAATTAAATCTCCTGCGAATTCCTCTGCGATTGGGAATGGACGTATTCACCCTTGGAAAAATTGGTGAGGAGCGTGAAAAAATGGTCTTGGATTCAATGAAAATTTTCAGTGACCTGATGAAAGTCTATAAAGTTGAACATTACAGAGCCTGCGCCACCAGTGCAATGCGTGATGCTGAAAACGGCAAGGAGATTATTGAAAAAGTAAAAAATTACGCTGATCTTTCCATCGAAATTATTTCCGGTGATGAAGAAGCTACTTTGGTTTACGAAAACCACGTTGCAGAAGGTCTTGACAAAGATTTTGCCTACCTTTATGTAGACGTTGGCGGTGGTTCTACCGAATTAACGTTCTACGAAAATGACAAAATGGTCTACGAAAAATCGTTCAACATCGGAACCATCCGACTTCTTAACAATCTCGTGACAGACGACAACTGGAAGGAAATGAAAGAGGAAATTAAGGCCAACATCAGCAGCAAAAAACAGATTGTCGCCATCGGTTCCGGCGGAAACATCAACAAAGTGTTCTCCATGAGCAAAACCAAAGATGGAAAACCCATGTCCATCGCTTATCTGAAGAAGGCTTATAAAGAATTCAACGACCTAACGGTTGAGGAAAGAATGACCAAATACGGATTCAGACAGGACAGAGCGGATGTTTTGGTGCACGCCCTGAAAATCTACAATTTTGTAATGCATTGGGCAGATATCAACAAGATTTTTGTTCCGAAAATTTCTGTAGCGGATGGGTTGATTCATAATATTTATGAGAGGGTTTTGGGGGAAAACTAACCTATTTTTTTTCTTAGCAATTGATGTTAAAATTTAGTTATGCAATCGACAATTTATTTTAAAATTTCCGACGAGGATCTTCCTAATCAATCCTTAGCAGTTGTGCATAACAAACATATCAGGAAAAATAGAATCAAGCTCACTAAAAATGAATATGAGGAAACCCGTGTAAGATGGAGTTTATCTAAATTACTGAGAAAAACAGTATATAATCCAAATGACTGTGAATTTATTCCGATGTCATCATCTGATATGCTAAGCAACGGATTAAGTAATAACGAAGTCTTGAAGCATTTAAACTCAGACATATCATTTGATAATTACATCCCTCAAGATAACGACTATCTTAAAATCTGGCAGGAATTTAAACATCCGCAAATGTATAAAAAATCAAGACCTTTCATAGAAAATTACATCTCTTTTATTTTCAAAGGTGAATGGCATTGCAATACAGGCTTTGAACATATTGATAATGTGTATGAAGATGTATTTGAAGGTGAAGTTTATTTTAGCAAATAATCTCATTTTATGAAAATCGAAATTACCACTTTTGTATTGGCATTCCTATTTGTTGCACTTTCTTGCGAAATGAAAAAGAATGATTCGATATCATCACCAGGTAAAATAGAAAGTAAAAAATCCACAATGATGCAAAAAGAAGAAGATAATATTTCTATTCTCAAAAATTCAATGCTGGAATATATGGAAATCGCAAATCCTTCTTACACCAAAATTGATGTTGAAGAATGTGCAAAGATTCTAAATAATTATGTTTCAGAAATATCAAATTCCGGATCGAAAGATGAAGGAATGGAAATCGTAAAAATTACCGTTGAAAAACTCAATAAACTTAATGAAAAATGCGATTTTGAGCTTATCGAAACATCCGAACGTGAACAAATTGCTGAAATCATTATTTTAGAAAGCAGCAAAAAAGGTTATAATAAACCTGAAGAAGATATAACTGAAGCTTGGAGGGAATGGTAATTGAATCAATATTTAAAAGTCTACTATATTTAAGTCTGAATTTTCTCTGAGAATAGATTAATTCGTGATATCTACGAATGGATAACAAAGAAAAAAATTCTGAGGATATGCTTAAAAATAATAAAATTCCTAAAACACAAAAAGAGCTTCGATTGTGGATGGAAGAAAATTGTTACAACTTTCGTGGTTACTCAATATCTCAAAATGCAATTTCTGAAGGTTTCGGAATTGAAAAATCAGGTGAAAAATTCATTTGGTATTATACCGACTATAACAAAAAAGAGTATTTAAAATATTTCAAGTCGGAGAGTGATATTGTAGAATATGCTTTCAATCAAATAAAATTAGACAAATGGGCAAAGGCTAATTGTATTGGTTTTGGAAACAGCGAAATTGACAGTAATCAACTCGCAGAAATTTTAGATAATTTAAAAATTGAGTATTTTCAAGATACAATTCCATTCTCTGACAAACCTGTTTTCAGAACATTTGTTTTTGGTTGTGATATAAAAAAGGTAGAATTTTTAAAATCAAAATTTTACGATCATACATTGTAGATAATCTTGACCTAATATATTTCATAATTTTAAATAAATTTCCGAGAAAATCGCAAATTAGAAAAGCTAAAGTTTAGTTGAAATTTTTAACCTGCAATAGTTAACAAATATTTAAATTCACAGCTGATTTCTAACAAAACATTTAACCATTTCATAACCTTCCCGTAAAACCCTCACAACCTGTAACGTTCATTTTTGCACAAATAATAAATTGTAAAAATGAAGAACAAATACCTTTTGAGAGGTTTACTGCCTATTGCCGCATTATTTTACGGTTCAGTTTCGGGACAGAGCACTTTGGTTCATTACTGGAATTTTAATAACAGTACATCCGTGGCAGCAATCACCACTCCCACTACATCACTTCTGAATGGCTCCATCACAGCAGTTTCTACAGGAACAGGAAGCACAGATACTTTTATTGATTTTGCAAATGGTGTCAACCAAAATTTCAATATTGAAAATTTAAACGCCAGAAACGGAGACGCTTCCGGAACACATTTAAGATACAATTATCCAATCAATGGAAATGTACAATTTCTTTTGCCTACGACAGGTTACAATAATGTTGTTGTAAAATTTACAACGAGACGTTCGGGATCGGGAGCAGGAAATCAGAACTGGTTTTATTCTTTAGACGGAACTACTTTTGTTCCTTATCAGACGGTAACTTCACAGGATGCCAATCCGCAATTGATTACATTTGATTTTTCTGCAGTTGCGGGAGTTTCAAATAATCCTAATTTCAAACTAAAAGTAGAATTCGCACAAGGTGCAGGCGGTGCTGTTGGAAACAACAGATTTGATAATTTTACGGTAGATGCCACTCCGGCCGGAAGTGTTGACACTACTCCACCAACTGTTGTCTATCTGCCTGCAAACAATATAAACAACGCTTCTACAACGGTAAATCCTACAATCACGTTCAACGAAAACGTAAGATTAATCGACAATTCTGCAATTACTGCTGCCAACGCTCAGAGTTTGGTTGAATTAAGATTAAACAACGCAAGCGGAGCTGTGGTTCCTTTTACTACAACTTTTTCTAATAACGCAATTACGGTAATTCCGACCGCTGGTTTGGTTCCGAATCAGGCTTATTATTTGGCTTTAAAACCAAACTTAGTTGAAGATACAAGCGACAACGCTGTAACAGCGACTACTTCAAGTACTTTCACTACTGCAGGAACAAGCATTGCTTTGGAGAAAAACTTAATTAAGGTCAATGAAAATGCAGGAACTTTAGCATTTAAAATCAATGTTACAAATCCTTCAAACGCAACTGTAAATTTAGTTGTAAAACCAGCTTCTTTCAACACCGCGAACAGCAGTGATTTTACTTTGGCGAATCAAACGATTAACATTACACCTTCTACGACGAGCGTTACGGTAAACATTCCGATCATCGATGATACTTTGGAAGAACAGCAGGCAGAATATTTTGTTGTCGGACTTGAAAATCCTGTAGGTGCAACGATTACTGGAGATGCCAATTCTACTGTTTATATTATTGACAATGATAAAGTGGCGCCAGTGGCATCCAATCAGATTCAATTAAATTATATCGGAAGTTTTGATCCATCAGGAAACAGTACAAGTTCGACTGAAATCGTAGTTCACGACGCGGCTACTCAAAGACTGTTTACCATAAGTTCTTTAACGGATGTTTTTGACATTATTAATTTTTCAAATCCGACCACACCAACGGTTATCCAGACTGTTAACATGGCTCCTTACGGTGGAATTACAAGCATCGCTGTAAAGAACGGAATTATCGCAGTTGCCTCTCCGAACGGAACAAATCCACAAGGAAATGGTTCGGTTGTGTTTTTCGACATTAATGGAGTGTTTTTGAAACAGCTTAACGTTGGCGTTTTACCGGATATGATTACGTTCACGCCAGACGGAACAAAAGTAATGACCGCAAACGAGGGCGAACCGAACGATGCGTACACGGTTGATCCTGAAGGTTCAATCAGTATTATTGATGTTCCGACTTTAACGGTTGCAGGAATTCAGGCTTTAACGCAAACCAATGTAACGACGCTTGGATTCACTCAGTTTAACGGAATGGAAGCTACTTTAGCGACAACCGGAGGAAGAAAAGTAAAGTCGACCAGTACTTTGGCGCAGGATTTAGAACCTGAATACATTGCGATTAGCCCGGACAGCCAGAAAGCTTGGGTATCCTGTCAGGAAAACAATTCGATCATTGAGGTTAATTTAGCGACAAAAGCATTAACCGGCATTTGGGGATTAGGTAAAAAAGACATGAGCCTTCCAGGAAACGGCTTCGACGCTTCAGACAACAATGGCGAAGTTTTGATTGCCAACTGGCCTGTGAAAGCGTATTATAATCCTGATGCGATGGCATCTTATAAAATCGGCAATACCAATTATCTGGTTACTGCAAACGAAGGAGACGAAAAAGATTTAGGCGGATTCAGTGAAAGAACAACGGTTGGAGCCAATGGATATGGTTTAGATTCAACGATTTTCCCGAATGCTTCGATTTTAAAAGCTTCTCATAACTTAGGAAGATTCAGAGTGACCAATGTAAACGGAAATACCGATGGAGACGCAGATTTTGAAGAAATCCATGCTTTGGGAGCAAGATCATTCTCAATTTTCAATACAGATACTAAACAGTTGGTTTATGACAGTGGAGATCAGTTTGAAAGACACACTGCAGCTTACCATCCTTTGATTTTCAATGCAGACAACGAAGCCAACGGTGCAAAAAGCCGAAGTCGTGCAAAAGGTCCTGAACCGGAAGGCGTAACTTTAGGAATCATCGGAACGCAAACTTTCGCATTCATCACTTTGGAAAGAACCGGAGGTGTGATGGTCTATAATGTAACAGACCCGAACAACGTAACTTTTGTGGATTACAAACATTCAAGATCAACTTCTGCATTTGGTGGAGACAACGGTCCGGAAGGGATTACTTACATTCCGTCTGCAAATATGAATAACGGCAAAGGTTACGTCATCGTTGCCAACGAGATCAGCGGAACTTTGTCGATGTACGAAGTTGCCCTTTCGCCAACGCTAGCAACGGGAGAAGTAAAACCTGAAAAAACAACGTTCAACATCTTCCCGAATCCTGTAAAACAAGGCGCAACTTTATACTTCAACAGAGCTCAGGGTTACGAATTGTTCGACATGAGCGGAAAACTTCTTGGAAAAGAAAAATCTGCCTTAACCATCGACACTTCAAGACTCAACACCGGAGTTTATTTACTGAAAACTTCAGAAGGCGAAGTGAAGAGATTCATCGTGAAATAATTTTTTTTACTTAATAATTTACACTTTCAAGCCTCGGAATTTTTCGGGGCTTTTTTAACCTTGTCAAGGTTATCATTAGTCTGCAAATTAATTTTGAACAGGTTGAAGTTTTATAAATTTTTAAGTAAAATAAGTAGCTTTGAAAAACTTTCATTGAAATCTTGATTGTAATTGATATTAAATATTTTCACTCCATTTTCTAAAGATTTTTCTCGTTTTTGATTATCTAAAAATTGTGTTCTTGCTAAACCTTCAGTTCCACCAAAAAAATCTATTGGTTCAAAATGTTGAATACCATTATATTCAATTGCAATATTTAATTCTTCAATAAAAATATCAAACCGTTGTCCACTTAGCCATTTTGGAGAATGTTGGCTAATAATTGTGTACAGAGGAAATTCAACTGTAAGAAGATTCAGCAAATGTTTCTCCATAACATAACTTCCAACTTCGTCAAAACCTTTTTCTTGACGAATATGATTCTCCAAACTTCTATAATTGTTCTTCAAACGAGAATAAAAAACATTTTTAATCTCGTCAGGGCTGTAAATTTTCTTGTCCCAATCGGCATATTTTCTTGTATGTTCAGAATTAATGACTAACATATCACCCAACAAAGTATAGGAAATCTTGTCAATTTTAGTATGAATACGTAAGTAATCTAAGCAAAAAAATTCTTCTATTTCTTCAAAGTTTAATTGACCTAAAAAAGATATAAATTCTTCATTACTAATTACTGCTTTTGTACCATATGACAAACTACGCAAAAGTGAATGAATAATTTTTTCGGTTTTTAAATTCTCTTTCTTAAAAAGAACATACGTCAAATATTTTCTAGGTGAGACTAAGCCTTCACCAAAAATCTTATCAATCTTTTCTCTTTTGTTCCAAAATTTTACATTTCGGTAGTGATTTAGAACAAAGTTATTTTTATTAAACCAACCATTTTCAGAAAATGAGAACTCAACAGCTTGCAGGAAGTGTTTAAATTCATCCTCTCTTTTAAATTTTGTTATAATTTCGGAAAAATAATGAAGAATTATCCCAGATTTTCTAATATCGGTCTCTCCAATAATTTTGTTGTTATTTGGTAAAGCAAAGCACATAACCCAATTCAGCCCATTTCCAATCCTGATAATATCTGAGCATGGATAAGCTGTATGGTCACCTACTAAATAATTCAGACCATTATAATTTATTAATTCGAACTCTTTGCTAATTCCATCTTGAAATACAATCCTTCTGTTTTCGTTTATCTCTTTAATGAGCTTCTTCTCATTTCCATATTGAGGCTTTTTTGAACGGTGAATTTTCTTTAAATCTATTCCGAAATTATTACTATAAGAATTCTCAATAAGATCATTCAAATTATTTTGCTTTGGTAGATGCATTATTGTTTGAGATTAGTTAGAATATAACTTCTATAAAAATAAAGATTCTGATTGATATACAATTTAAAATTTTGCATTTAATCAAAAAAGACAGATCTCAAAAGTCTGTCTTCAAAAAATATATCGTCGTATTTTTTACTCTACATTTACTACCTTTTCAATTTCGGGAGCATGCTGTCTGATGGTATTTTCTACCCCTAACTTCAATGTTGAGAAATTAAGAGAGCAACCTGAACAGTTTCCTAAAAGTTTTACAAAAACAGTATTGTCTTTCACATCCAAAAGCTCGATATCGCCGCCATCTTTGTTCAAAAACGGACGAATGCTTTCAAGAGCTTCCATTACCTTGGTTACAGTTTGTTCGTGTGCTATATTTGTCTCCATATCTGTATTTGGTTTTTCAAAATCTAATTTGAAATCATTATTTATTTTTTGGTGAGCAACCTGCCATTGTCGTGATTTTCACGGCTTCTGTTGGCGGTAAAAATTTGTTTCTTTCTACCAGACTCTCTACCATTTTTCTTGCCGTTTCTGTATAAATCTCAGCAATCTTTGAGTTTTCCTGAAGTGCTGCAGGTCTTCCTACATCTCCCGCCTCTCTGATGCTCTGAATTAAAGGAATTTCTCCCAACACAGGAATGTTTAAATCATCCGCCAGATATTGTGCTCCCTGATTTCCAAAGATATAATATTTATTGTCAGGTAGTTCTTCCGGCGTAAAATAAGCCATATTTTCTATCAGTCCAAGAACCGGAATGTTGATACTTTCCATATTGAACATTGCAATTCCTTTTCTAACGTCCGCCAAAGCAACGTGTTGAGGTGTACTTACAATCACCGCTCCCGTTACCGGAACTTCCTGAATAATTGACAAATGAATATCACCAGTTCCAGGAGGAAGGTCGATTAATAAGAAATCCAATTCTCCCCAGGCTGCATCTCTGATCATCTGGTTCAACGCTTTTGAAGCCATCGGGCCTCTCCAAACTACCGCTTGATTGGCTCCTGAAAAATATCCGATGGAAAGCATTTTCACACCGTAGTTTTCGATAGGTTTCATCAAATTTTTCCCGTCAATTTCTACAGAAATCGGCTTTTGACCTTCTGTATCAAACATCGTAGGAACAGACGGTCCGTAAATATCGGCATCTAAAATCCCAACTTTAAAACCCATTTTTGCTAAAGTTACGGCAAGATTCGCAGCAACCGTAGACTTACCAACCCCACCCTTTCCGGACGCGATGGCGATAATATTTTGAATTCCAGGGATTTGTTTTCCTTTGATCTGGCTCAGCTGAACTTCGCTTGGTTCCGGAGAAACGATTTTAAGTTTTAAATTAATTTCTTCTCCAAATTCGCTTGCGAATGCCTGTTTCATTGCTGCTTCAAGCTTCTTCTTTTCGTGCATTGCCGGTGAATGCGCTGTCATATCTATATAAACATCATTCCCCATCAATTGAAAATTCGACACTAAGTCATCCACTTCAATTTCTTTAAGGAAATCCTGAATCTTTTCTTTCGTCAACATAAAAATAAAAATTGACCACAAATTTAGGGAAATTTTAGCTATTTGGAATCAATAAACAGACTCATAGATAAATTCTTTTGTAAAGGCAAAATTTGTGTATTTTAGGGCGATTTTAATTTTACACCATGAAAAAGATAATCTTGATCCTTATCGGATTGATTAGTCATAATTTATTTTCACAAAACTATTCGCAATACGTGAATCCTTTCATTGGAACAGGCGGTCACGGTCATACTTTTCCTGGAGCGATCGTACCTTTTGGGATGGTTCAGCTTTCTCCCGACACCAGAATTGACGGCAGCTGGGACGGCTGCAGCGGTTATCATTATTCCGATTCGGTGATTTACGGATTTTCTCATACCCACTTAAACGGAACCGGAGTTTCGGATTACGGAGACATTATGCTAATGCCGACAATGGGAAATCCGGGTTTGACACCAAAAGAATATTCTTCAAAATTTTCTCATAAAAACGAAAAAGCAGCGGCTGGATTTTATTCGGTTAAATTAGACAAACACGACATTGATGTCCGTCTAACAACGACAAAAAGAGTTGGATATCATGAGTATACTTTTAACAAAGCCGGAACAGCGAATATTATTTTAGATTTAAATCACAGAGATAAATTGCTGGAAGGTGAAGTAAAAATCATTGATGATAAAACGATTGAAGTTTTCAGGAGAAGTGAAGCTTGGGCAAAGAATCAATACATCTATGCTAGAATCGAGTTATCAAAACCGATGTTAAGATCTAAAGAACACTTCGTAAAACCTAGCGAAAGAGGAACTTCTACACCTGAAAGCATTATAAAAGGAGATGAAATCCAAATTGCATTTTCTAATAAAGTAAAAAAAGGAGAAAAAATTCTTGTAAAAGTTTCAATTTCTCCGACAGACTACGAAGGTGCCGGAAAAAATATGCTTGCTGAAGGAAAATCGAATGATTTTAACGAAATTCAAAATCAAGCAGTTGCAGATTGGAACAAAGAACTATCTAAAATTGAAGTAAAATCTGCCGACAAAGACAAACTGACGGTTTTCTACACCGCTTTATACCACGTTTTCACGCAACCCAACATTAATATGGATGCTGACGGGAAATACCGTGGAAGAGACAACAAGTTTTACATGGCGAAAGATTTTGGATATTATTCTGTTTTCTCGCTTTGGGATACTTTTAGAGGAGCACATCCTCTTATGACTTTAATCGACAGAAAGAGAACGGCAGATTTCGTTAATACTTTCATCAAACAACGTGAACAAGGTGGCAGAATTCCGGTTTGGGAAATGGCATCCAATGAAACCGAATGTATGATCGGTTACCACGGCGTTTCTGTAATTGCTGATGCGATGGCAAAAGGAATTAAAGGTTTTGATTATGAAAAAGCTTTCGAAGCATCCAAAAATTCGGCGATGCAGGATATTTTTGGTTTAAATGCTTACAAACAGAAAAACTACATCAGCATTGATGATGAGCATGAAAGTGTTTCAAAAACTCTTGAATACGCTTATGACGACTGGTGCATCGCTCAAATGGCGAAAATTTTAAATAAAAAAGACGAATACGAATATTTCATGAAACGTTCTCAAAACTGGAAAAATCTATACAATCCAAACAACGGTTTTATGCAGGCTCGAAAGAACGGAAACTGGTACGAACCTTTTGACCCCAATGAAGTCAACAACAACTATACAGAAGGAAATTCATGGCATTACTCCTACTCTGTTCAGCAGGATATTCCGGGATTGATTCAGGCGCATGGCGGAAAAGAAAAATTTGAACAGTTTATTGATGCTATTTTCGCAGCTTCAGACAAAACTACTGGCAGAGAACAGGTGGATATTACAGGTTTGATGGGACAATATGCACAGGGAAATGAGCCAAGTCACCATATCGCTTATCTTTATAATTTTGTTGATAAACCGCAGAAAACGGAAGAAAAAATCAAATATATTCTTGATAATTTCTATAAAAATGCGCCTGATGGTTTAATTGGAAACGAAGATTGCGGACAGATGAGCGCCTGGTATATTTTAAGCGCAATGGGAATTTACTCCGTTACTCCGGGAAAACCTGAATGGGAAACTGTTACTCCTTTTTTTGATGAAATTAAATTACATTTGGAAGACGGTACAACGAGAATTATTACCAAAAACACTCCGAAAAATGAGCTTAAAAAGTTAGGTTTTGAAAATGTCAAAGCTGCAAAAGATCTAAAATACCCTGTACAGACTGCTTCACCGGTCATCGCTGCAGATAGGTTGTTTGACTTCTCTACTCAGGTTAAAATCACGCCTTTGAATGGAAAAGATAAAATTTATTACATGACTTTGGATGACGATGATAAAAATGTGAGAAAAACTTTCAAAGTCTATAAAGAACCTTTCACCATCAGCAAAACCACCACCGTTTCTGCATACGCAGAAAGAAATGGCGAGAAAAGCGGAATTACAACATCCAATTTCAACAGACGCCCGAATCACTGGGATGTAACGATTAATGCAACGGCAAATCCGCAGTATACAGCGGGTGGAAAACTCGCCATCATCGACGGAATAAACGGCGATGTGAACTGGAGAAAAGGCGAATGGCAGGGTTATCAGGGGCAAACTGTAGAAGCGATTATCGATTTTAAATCTCCGCAGCAGATGAGACAGATCTCTTCAACCTACCTGCAGGACAGCCGTGCTTGGATTTTAATGCCTAAAAAAGTAGAATATTACGCTTCAATGGATGGGAAAACTTTCATTTTATTGAAAACACTGGAAAATAACATCGATGCCAAAGATGAAACCGTTCAGGTAAAAAATTTCTCAACTGAAATTCTCCCTACCGAAGCACGTTACCTGAAAGTAAAAGCTTATCATTTCGGAAAACTTCCCGAGTGGCATCAGGGTGCAGGTGGTGAAGCTTATATTTTTGTGGATGAGATTTCCGTGAAATAGCAAATTTGCATTTAAAATGATGAAACCTCTTTCGATTTGGAAGAGGTTTTTTTGTTAATATATCTATTAAAAACAAGAAAAAAACACAAACTTTGTCATTCCGTAGGAATCTAAGCGGTATTACGATTATTCGGTGGAGATTCCTACGGAATGACAAACAAACTGTAAATGTGACATTAATTCATCCTCTCCGACCAATTTAATTCATCCGGCAATTCTCTATCAGAAAACTCAATATGAATCACTCTTCTCTTTTTTCCGTTCGTTGTACGGTTTGAACCGTGAAGAAGCAATGGTTTCATAATCATAACTCCGCCTTTTTCTACGTTGCAGATATTTTCGGCTTCCAAATTCCAGTCAATCGTTTCTGGTCTGTAAATTCCTTTTGAATGGGATTTCGGGACAACTTTTATAGCTCCGTTATTTTCATCAGTATCATCTAAGTGAATTCTGATCGTAAAAATATTTTCAAGAATCTCTAAAGGTGGCTGAACAGCAAACTGATTCTGTTTTGTTGTCCACGGTCCGAAATTTTCCAATTCGACTTTTTTATCTACAGAAATGGTCAAATCTTGATGATAAGCAACGTACCAGTTTGATTTTTCAGGTTTATCGAAGTAAATACTTTTGACTACAAAATAATTTCCGCCAAAAATTTCTTTGATGATTGTTTTTAAATTTTCATTAAAAATCAAATTTTCAATCTCCGGAATTTCTTTTAAAAACTGCCTGATTGCAAAAAGGTCTTCCGATTTTCTGAACGTTTCTTTCGAAGTGTCAATATTTCGAATGATTTCACTTATTTTTTCAATTTCATCCTCAGAAAATACATTGTTGATTACTGCGAACCCTTCAGCGGAAATTTCAGATTTTTTAATTTCTAAATTCATTACAAAATATTATTCTTCAAAATCATTATTTTTCAGCAGTTCTGCCAAAACCTTTTTAGCCCGCATCACTCTCACTTTGGTATTGGCAACAGAGATTCCCAGTTCATCTGCAATTTCTTTGATGCTTTTTTCTTCAAAAAATCTAAGCCTTAAAATATCCTGATAATTTTTGTCGAGAGATTCTATGGTTTTAATGATTTTCATCTGCTCTTCATCAGAGATCATCAACTCTTCCGGCGATTTGGCGAACTGATTTTTTACTTCATCCAAATTTTCAGTGGTATCATGGTTTTCACGGGCTTTCTTTCTCCAAAAATCGATGATGGTGTTTTGGGCAATCGTTAAAACCCATGTTTTAAACTGAAAATGAGGATCATACATATCCAGTTTCGACAGAACTTTAGAGAAAACATTAACTGTGATCTCATCGGCATCGTTTTCATCCCTCACTTTTTTCATCACAAAAGAAAAAACATCAACCCAAAAAATGTTGATGAGCCTCGTCTGAGCCTTCTGATCTTTATCGTTGGCTTTGGAAATGAGCTGAAATAGTTGTTCGTCGTTCATTACTAACAAATATAAATGATTTTAATTTTAAACTCAAAACTTTAAACATCAAACTCTAAACCTTAAACTCTAAATTTTCTATCTTTGCCAATTAAATTTTAAACCCGAAAATAATGAACTCTTTTATTGAAGAATTGAAATGGCGCGGTCTTTTTTCAGACATGATGCCCGGAACGGATGAGCAACTTGATAAGGAAATGACGACTGCTTATATCGGGTTTGATCCTACCGCAGATTCTTTGCATATTGGGAGTCTTATTCAGATCAAAATTCTGGCTCACTTCCAGCAGCACGGTCACAAGCCAATTGCTTTGGTAGGTGGAGCTACAGGGATGATTGGTGACCCATCTGGGAAATCTGCGGAAAGAAATTTACTGGATGAAGAAACTCTTCTTCACTATGTAGACTGCCTAAAAAATCAGCTTGGAAGATTCCTGAATTTTGACGGAAGCGAAGCCAATAAAGCCGAACTGGTGAACAATTACGACTGGATGAAAAATATTTCATTCCTTGATTTTGCAAAAAATGTGGGGAAAAACATCACAGTAAATTACATGATGGCAAAAGATTCCGTAAAGAAAAGACTTTCTGGAGATGCTGGCGTTGACGGAATGAGCTTTACAGAATTTACATACCAGTTAATTCAGGGTTACGACTTTCTGCATTTGTACCAAAACAACGGAGTGAAGCTTCAGATGGGCGGTTCAGACCAGTGGGGAAATATTACCACAGGAACTGAATTGATCAGAAGAAAAGCGCAGGGAACAGCCTTTGCACTTACAGTCCCGTTGATTACAAAAGCTGACGGTTCTAAATTTGGGAAATCTGAAAGTGGCGAAAACTATTGGCTTGATAAAAAGAAAACTTCACCATACAAATTCTACCAGTTTTGGCTGAATGCAACTGATACCGATGCGGAAAGATTTATCAAATTCTATACTTTTTTACCAAAAGAAGAAATTGAAGAATTAATCGAAGATCATAAAACTGCACCACACGAAAGAAAGCTTCAGAAAAAATTAGCTGAAGAAGTTACGGTTTGGGTTCACGGAAAAGAAGAATATGAAAAAGCTGTAAAAGCATCAGAAATTCTTTTCGGAAGATCTACTGCAGAAGATTTGGTAAGTCTTGACGAAGAAACTTTTCTGGAAATATTTGACGGCGTTCCCCAAAAAGAAATTGCTAAATCTGAAGTGATCGGCGTAAACATTATTGATTTATTATCTGAGAAATCAGGATTTTTAAAATCTAAAAGTGAAGCGACGAGAGAAATTAAAGGAAATTCTATTTCTGTAAATAAAAATAAAATTGATGATCTGTACACTGCTTCAGAAAACGATTTAATTGACGGAAAGTTTTTATTGCTTCAAAAAGGAAAGAAAAATTATTTTATTGTAAAAGCATTATGATATCAAAACGAAAAAACCGCCAGCAGGCGGTTTTTTTATGTCTTCAGGTTTAAAATGAAAATCTGAAACTTATAATTCTAAGAAACTGAAATCTACAGAAACGTTTTTGTTTCCGGATCCCACTACTTTTTTGGTAACAGCTACTTCACCATCCACTAAAATAGTAACGCTTAATTCTGAATCACTGTTTGGTAAAATGGCATTGGCATCAAGATTAAGCTGCGCCTGACTTGAATTTACGAAAAACTCTTCGCTCTGCCAGCTTAAAACTCCCGGCTGCACAGGATCAAACTTTGTATCCTGACTTGTACCCACCTGAGTAACAATAGTTTTGATAACCACTTTTTCGGTTCCTGCCGGTGCACCGCCTTTTAATCCTTTTACCTGAAACTGTACCAGGTGATCTGTAAACTCTTCTTCGTCATCTTCCTTACAAGATGTAGACAAAGAAAATACAGATAAAACAAACAGGAATAAAAAAGAAAATTTAAGTAAACTTTTTGATGTGTAAAAATGCTTCATTTCTCCAGATAAATTTTTAATGATTCAAATATAGGATTTTTATCAATATAAAAATAACTTTTATGAAAATTTTCCACGAATACCATACAAACTCTGTCAATTCGTCAAAAATTTTTTTTATGTTCGCTTTGGTTATCTTCTTTAATAAACGTAAAAATATATAATTGATTATATTTGCCTTATGAATTTAGATTACATCGTCAGAGAGCCTGAGCAAATATCGCCTTCCACTCCTATTCTCTTTATGCTGCATGGTTACGGAAGTAATGAGCAGGATCTCTTCAGTTTCAGAGAAGATCTTCCCAAAGACTGGATTTTGATAAGCTTCAGAGCTCCGGGAAGTACAGAATTTGAAGGTTTTTCGTGGTTTGACATCAATTTTAACAATCCTGAAAACTTTATAGATACCGATAAAGCGAACGAAATGGTTCAGGTTCTGATTCAAAATATAATGACCATCATCAATCACTATGGTTTAACGGAGAGCAAAACCCATCTCTGCGGTTTCAGCCAGGGAGGAATTCTTGCCTACGCTTTAGCACTGAAACATCCTGAATTATTTAACAAAATTGCCCTGTTGAGCACGTATCCGGAAGAAAAACTACTCACTGATATTGTAAAAGAAAAGAAGAAATTAGAAAATCTCAGGTTTTTTATTTCACATGGAACAGATGATGCAATAATCCCTTTAGAATGGGGCAGAAAAGCGGCAGATATGCTCTATGATCTGAGCTGTTATTTTTCTTTCCGAGAATATATGAACGGGCATGGAGTCAATCAGAAAAATTATATAGACCTGATGGATTTTTTCGCTAAATAACTCAATTACAGAATAATACAATTAAATTAAAACATTTTCAGCTCCTGAAGATGTTTTTTTCTGGCACCAAACGATATATTTATTAAATTCATTACATGAAACCAGTCGGCATATTATTCTTTTTGTTGGTGAGCATTTTCTTTAATGCTCAAAACAGTTTTGAGATGATACAGCCTAAGAAAGTAACAATTCCGTTTAAGCTGATTAACAATTTAATTTTCATTCAGATTGAAGTAAATGGGGTGGAGCTCACCTTTTTTGTAGATTCTGGCGTAAACGAAACCACAATTTTCAGCCTTGAAAACAAAGAAATTAAATTCAGTAATCTTGAAAAAACCACATTCACAGGTTTAGGTACCAGCGGAAGTATTGACGGTTTTAAGTCTGAAGGAAACACTGCCAAAATCGGTAAAAACCTGCTTAACAAAGATTTTTATTTTTACATCATTTCAGATCCTGAATTTAATATCTCATCCCACATCGGTATTCCCGTGAATGGTATTATTGGATATCAGTTTTTTAAAAACCACCAGATCATCATTGATTATGAAGGAAAAAAAATGACGCTTTTCTCTGATGATCAAAGTTTCAAATCTAAAGTAAAAAAATTTGAAGAACTGCCAATTACCATAGAAAAATCCAAACCTTACATTCTGGCTGATGTGGAAATGACGAACACTCCCAAAAGCTCAAAACTTCTTTTAGACCTTGGAAATACCGATGCTATCTGGCTTTTCCCAAAATTAATTAAAGATTTTGTCTACAACCGTCCCAATATTGAAGATTATCTGGGCAGAGGTTTCAATGGAGATATTTTTGGAAAACGCAGCCGTATTCATCAGCTGTCTTTGGGTAAATTCAAATTTGAAAAACCTCTGATTGCGATGCCTGACGAGTACTCTATTCAAAATTTAAATCTTGTAAAAGACCGGAAAGGTTCCATTGGAAGCGAAATTCTGCGTAGATTTACATTGGCATTTGATTACAAAAACGAAAAACTTTACCTGAAAAAAAACCGGAACTTTAATGACCCCTTCCATTTTAACATGAGTGGAATTGATTTTAAACAGGACGGTATGCAATGGGAACAGGATTTGATGCGTGTGGAAGCCAAAAAAAGTATGGATCTTCAAAGTACAGAAGTAATTGCCAATACACTGCAGTACAAATTTGTGCTGAAGCCCATTTTTTCAGTTGCCGGCGTCAGAAAAGATTCACCGGGGGCACTTGCAGGACTGCAAAAAGATGATCTTCTCATAAAAATCAACGGTAAGAAAACTACTGACATGACTTTACAGAAAATCGTAGATCTTATGAAATCTGATGAAGGACGGGCCATAGAAATGGAAATTGAAAGGAAGTTCAAACCCATGAAAATCAGGTTTATTTTAGAAGACCCAATACCCTATCAGGAATAATATGAATACAGAAGAAACCACCTTAGATAAGATCAGAAACAGGCCGAGATTTAAAATGTTCAGCGTTCTTTCTAAAGAAGAATATGCAGAAAATCTTAAACAATTCATGGCTTCCCATTCTCAGGAATTTGAGGGGAATATCAACAAAGAAGTAGCCACCATCTGCGTAAAAACCGAAGATGACAATTACTGGAAACCTCAGCTCGCCTTAAGGGTAGAAACTGAAGATGAAAGAACACTGGTGAGAGGTGTTTTCGGGCCCAGCTCTGCTGTATGGACATTTTTTATGTTTATGTATTTCCTTTTCTCAATTTCCTGGATGACTTTTTTCACGATGTTTTATGTGGAAAGACAGATTAAAACAAATGAGTACCCGTGGGCACTCACTTTATCTTTTGTGATGTTGTTTTTTATTGCATTAACATATGCTGCAGCAAGATTCGGACAATTTAAAGGTAAGGATGAAATGCTGAAGCTGAGACGTTTTGCCGAAGAATCTACCCTGCCTTTTGAGAATAAAGATCAGTTACCAATCTCTCCAGAATCCTGAATAGTCTGAGCTTCCATAGATTTTGCCTGTGAAATTGAATCTGAAACTTTGTCTCTGTTGGTCTGCTCTTTCACCATTTTATCTACAAGTGGGCCTAAAAGTTTTTCCATTTCCTCAACAGAGATATTGTTGGCATTAGGATCTGTGAGGAGTTTTCTCCAGGGTTTTTGTCCGCCCCATTTGTAATCGCCGTAAACCATTACGGGAGTTCCCTTCGCCTTTGTAGTTGCACCACCGGGATTCAAAATCCACGTGTCTGCATAGGAATACAGCCATTGAGCATCCTTCATCAGCAATCTCAAACATGAATGCGAAGCTGGATATCCTGGAAGCTCATACTGGTGCCATCCTATTCCACCCGAATTATGGATATTAAAGTTGTAAGGAAGTTTCCACTCGCTGTCGACAGTTGATATCGCCAGCTTTTTCTTCCAATTGGCAAATGTAAGCCCCCTTGTAGTCTGTGCTGCTTTTTTACCCATACTCGTTGGTCCCCATTTCACTAAATTTCCGTTAGAATAAACTCCGTAAGCCTGAATTGGGTACGAGAAAATTACAAATTTTTTCACCTTGCTTAGAACATCGAGCTGAATGGGAAATGGTGAATAGGCCATCAGAGTACTGTCTATGGTTGCAGGAATAACCAGAGTATCTGCGCTTCTCTTAAACTTAGAATCCAGTCTGTTGAGTGCCAAAATTGTGTAACGGTCTTTTGCAGAGTATTTTTTTTCAAAATCTGCGTACATAGAATCTCTGAGTTTTTTGTCTTTTGGAAAAATAATTCCGCTGTAAAAACCATTCTCCTGAATCATTGGTGAAACAGATTCTTTTACAGGCTCCACCTCCACAGAATCGGGATTTTTGGCAGCCTCAGCGATTTCTTTGGAAATCTCCTGTTGGTCTTTTGGATTAGAAACATCTTGTTTTTCATCTTTTTTACAGGAATACAAAATGATACTGAAAATAGAAAAATAAATTAAAAATTTTAGACTGAATATTTTTTTCATACATACTGATTTCTGCCCTAAAAATACAAAATTCAGACCTTATTTGTAAAATCGAAAGAAATAATTTTTAAAGTTCAGAACTATTTAAGGCAGAATACTTTAAGATAAACATCAGTTCAACATTCATCACAGGTTTTTGAAAATTGCAAGACTTTCGTTATGAAAGCATGCTATTTCAGATTGATTAAAAACTCGTACAAATCGTCTTCCGGCAGGAGGTTAAGTCTTTTTCTCAAACGGGATCTGCTTACATTGATGTTTGACGGTAAAACGTGAAGAATATCTGCCATTTCTTTTGAGGTAAGCCCAATTCTGAGATAAGCGCAGAGTCTCAAATCGTAGATGGAGAGAGTAGGAAATTTCTTTTTCATCATCCTGAAAAACTCCTGAAGCAGCTCATCCATCTGGATTTCGAACGTGTTGTCTTCGCTCTCAAGATAGGTTTTCAGAAGCCTTCTCATCTCTCCCAGACGAATCTGAAGAATGTTGGGATTCTGCTCCAGCTCTACAATTTTTTCACTGAGCGTGTAAAGAAGTCTGTTTTTGTCGTCATCATCTTTCGCTTTAGTTGCTAGCTCGATGGTCTTGTGCTTAACCTCTTCCCGCAGTTTGTTCTGCTCCTGCTCCAGCTACAGCTGGCGTTGAAAAATCATTTCATTTTTATGTTTTTCAGATTGTCTTTCAAGAGATTCTTTTTCTTTCTCTAAAAGTATTTTTTCCTGCTTTTTAAGCTTTGATCTGTTATATTTTTTTATCAGGTACACTGTTGCCAGAATGAGTAAAACGAAAAACACCCTGATCTTTGGTCACAACCCTCAGCAGATTCTGATGAAAAAAAACACCTGAAATTTCAAAGGGCACTTGATTAGGATAAGCAAAAATAGGATTTAGCTAATTATCTCTGTACTCAAAAAGTCCTTTTTTTTCATCTGCCAGAAAAATTCTTCCGTTGGCTTAAAAACTCTCAGAAACCAATAGGGAGCCGATATTTTTTTCAGAACTTTACGATGATAGGCGTACAGGTTTTGATGTGAAATAAAAACTATTTTACCATGAGCTTCATATGTACCCCAAAACTCTTCGTTTACACCACCAATCTTTGTCTTGAAGGGATAGATAGACTGATATTTGAATTGTCTGAACTAATTTTTACGACAAATTCCGAAATCCATATCAGATACTGTTTAAATTACGGAATCGCTGGCGAGGTGAAGTGATCTCGTATACCCTTTCGATCCCCGGAATCTGTTCCATTTTTCACCGTCATACTCTATCAGTCCGTTTTCTGAAGCCATATAAATCAAGCCGTTCTCAGCAGATTTAATTTCCCAGATTTTACCGTGATTACCGTAATCATCCGGCAGGTAAGTCTGTAGAAAAGGCATATCTTTTTGAGGAATATTCTGAGAAGAAATCCAGACAGCAGGGATAAGGAATGCGAAAATGAGTAGAGAAAGTTTCAACATAAGGTTTGATCAAATATACTGATATTAAGACCAAAAATCGCCCGCCGAAAAATTTTCAGCGGACGATTGATAATATTTAGAAATAGACTATTTAACGATTAGCTTCGAAGACTGTGTTTCGCCTTTATCAGTAACTGTTTTGATCATATAAACGCCTTTAGATAAACCTTCGGTTATAACCGTATTTTCTTCTGAAGATTTTACTTTCTGACCAGACATATTAAAAATTTCTAACGATTTCACTTTTGCATCTAATGTTACCATTTCACCAGCTTTTACAGGGTTTGGATATATCTTCACACCGGTTTTTACTGAAGCCTCGGCAGTTGCAAGAACTGTGTTTTTGTGGAAGTAAAAATTATCGATGTAAATCTTATCCAGCGTAGCAGAACTTCCCAGAATAATCTGATAAATTTTGTCTCTTGCAGCTGAACCTCCTCCTGCAATTGAGAAATTTGCCAACGGAACATCCAGAGATACCCAGGTTTGAGAAGCAGAAACAGGATTACCCAATTCGATTGCACTTGTTTCCCCAGCAGTGGCCGGAAGATTACCATGGTTTGAAAGTTTCGGGCTGAAAACTGCACCTACGTTTACAGGAGCATCTTCTATCCAGTAATCAATATGAAAAATGAGTAAACCCAGACAGATTAATTGAGTTGGCCAGCTGTATGCCCAAAAAGTTTCCAAAATCAATCTTTTTCACAGCCTTACCTCCCGCTGTTTCATCTGTAATATCAGCAGAATCCCAGCTTGTAGACCACTCACTTACGGGTACTGCAGAACCTGGATAAGCGTCACTAAACAAAGAAAGAACATCAGTTGCCAATCTTGCAGGCGGAGTTGGCGCAGCTACGCTTGGTCCTGTAACCGTAATAGTTTACCGTGTATGTTTTTGTGGTAGTTCCATTTTGTGCAGTGACTAAAACTGTGGCTGTGCCTGGAATAGCAGACGCCTGTGTAATCACTCTGGAAGCACTGGCATTGGTAGCTGTAGCCAAAGTAATCTGCGGAACTGCACTACCCTGAGCAAAATTCACATTATATACAGCAGTTGCCGGACTGAAACCGGAAACCGTAGTCCCATTTACTTTAAGATCACTTAATGTAGCGTCTGCAAGAGGATTCACAGGGGCTTTCCAGAAATAAATATTATCCAGATAAACCGTAGACGGTGTGGTACCAGACTGTCCGTCAAATTTCAATTGAAAAACAAAGTTCCAGGTCATCCCAGTGAATGCAGATTTTGGCAAATTGATGCTGCTCCATCCGGCATTTACCAAAGGAATATTCACCAAAAACTCGCTTGCTCCAGTTCCGTTATTGATAGGGGAAACTTTCAGGACTGCACCTGCTGTACTTGTCCACAAATCTACATGAAGATACTCCATTGCAGCAGCGTTCTGAGTAGTAAGTTCAGTTCCCTGATAATTGAAATTTGCATAAGTCATTACATTATTTCCAGAACCGGAAACTGGTACAAAAGTAGGATTTACTGTGCCAGACTGCCACCAGTTCGGATTGTAGTTGGTAGCCACATTGGTGTATGCATCACTGAAAACCGAAATTACATTCGCCTGGAGATGCGTTGGCGTTGGTGCGTTCGCTGTTGGCTATGCGAAGCCAAAACTAAATGCTAAAAGCATTACAAAAAGAGATAATTTTTTCATTTTATTAAAAATTTAAAGGGTTAATATTGATTGTTAATTGTAATGTATCATTCCTGATCTTATTTTCTTAGTTTTTTATGATTTTGTGCGAGCGTGTTCCCTTTGCATTTTCAATTTTTATCATATAATTTCCTGATGGATAATTGCTCATTTCCAGTTCCGAAATTTTCCCGACTGATTTTTCCACCAGTTTTTTACCCGAAAAATCGTAAAGAGTAATGGTGTGTTTCTCTTCTGATAATTTTAAACTTAAAACAGCTTCTACAGGATTGGGATAGAGCGCTTCTTTTGTTTTGGAAAACTCTTCCACTCCCAATATTCCACACGAGTCTCCTACTACATAAGAAAAATAGTTGGTTACGGATAAACCTCCTGCATACGCAAATTTCACGGCATAATTAATCGTAGAACCAATGGCTTGTCCCGTAATCGTATGCGTAAATTTCTTCCCGGAAACGTTGGTCATTGATGTTTCGGTGAACTGAGTTTGTTTTTTCAAATAGGCCACAACGCCAGTAATAATCTCATTTTTTAGAAACCGCTGCAATTTGTTTCCCATAAAAAATCATCATCTTTAAAAACCGATTGAAATCAGGAAGAATATAGTTTCATTTTTTACAGCACAAGTATTGTGATTGTAGAATTATAAAATTGAAAATTCCGTTTATTCAGACCGAAAATCAAGAGAAATAGGGATGAAAAAGGTTGTTTTAACAAGTATTTATTTACAGAATACCACATAAAGTGAAATAATTATGTTAAATAGAGGAATTCCGGGCAAATTGTAATCAGTATGCATTACATTTGTGTAATTCTTTCGGGAAATACACACTTTACAAAAAAAAAAAAAAAAAATGGTTACTGAATTAGTCACCCCAGAAATCTGTATTTTTTTATACAGGGTTTCACCACACACTGATTTTTCAAAATCAGTCTTCGGAAAATCAACAGATATTCCGCCAAACTTACATCTTCAGGATTATTCTTCCTGGTAAAACCACAATCTGTTCACATTTTTACAGCTACAATAGATAGAGCGTTTAATTCTGTGTAGAACTACCGGCATAAAGCTGATCCGTCTGTATTGAAAACATACAGGGATGCCGCTGCACTTCCATCTCCCGCCAAATTATGGTGAAGGGACAGTTACGTTCTTATCGCATCAACTAATAACTTACTTTCAATAACTTAGGTCTGCAGATTCTGCCGATCAAACCTTTTACATACCTATATGAAAGCCACTTACATTCGTATTTTATTCTCACTGCTACCGGTAGCCTGTTTCTCACAATCTGTTCCTGAAAAAATTTATACAGATTTTAACGGATTCTGGGAGAGCAATGTCAATAATTCTTTAATACCCAATAACAGCCATAATCTTATCGCTTTTAAACTGGGAAACACCGTTTTTTCGACCGGCGTTAATGACAATTTACTCACATCGAAAGGTATCGTTTTTTCGGCAAGAAATTTTGCTGCTTTACCTATCACGTCAAATCCTGTTCCCATCAACGGAACCTATATTGGGGTGGGACGTGTTTTTGAGGGTGACGGCGATGTGAGCCCAATTCCCGTATCTGCACCGTTGTCACAATATTTAACTGACGGTAACCACGGTCTTGACCTTGGAACAGCGATTTTCAATTTTCCTTCAGGTGCAGAAATTAAATACCAGATTCAGGACATCAGTATTCCATCCATCGGCGATGGCGTTCCTGATTTAATTATTACCCAAATGGGTCAGATCAGCAATGTGCAGGACCGTTATTCTTTCCGAAACAGTGCGGGAACTGTTGTAGGAACCGAATTTAATGTTGATCTCTCAACTGTTCAGAGTCTCGGTTTGCTCAGATGGAAATTTTACAATGCACATACAACGCCTATTACTTACAATACTACGGTGGGCCCTAATGATACTAACAATACCAGAGATGTACGAGTACTTGCACTGGATTGGGCAGATCTGGGAATCACAAGCGCCAACGCTGCACAGGTTTCAAGCTTTAACCAAGTATTTTCCGGGCAGAGCGATCTTTCTTTTACAGCTTACAATAAAAACTCCATCAGTCTGAGAATGCCTGTGAGTGGATCTGTTTTTAAAGATAATAATGGCGGAATTCCCAATGGGCTACCCTTTCAGAACGTATCTCTCAGTCTTAAAAACAGCAGCGGAGTTACTGTTGCCACTACCGTGACGGATTTCAGCGGATTTTATTCTTTTCAGAATATTCTGGCAGGAAATTATACTGTTACCATAAGCACACCCGCCGGATATGAAATTGTAGGAAACAGTGCGGGAAACCTTTCAAGCACTTTAAATGTTCAGATATCTGATGCACCTGTCCAGAACAGAAACTTTGGTCTTTACAGGCTTCCCTGCGTTAAACCCGGTCTTGCAGGTGCCCCCGCAGGATATGGAAAACTGGGAATTTTAACTAAAAAAGCAATTACTCTTTCAAAATGGCCTACCACTGTACCGAATGGTACCCTGGTGATTGACTCAGACAGCAAGGGTTTGGTAATCACGCACATGACCACCAGCCAGAGGAATGCACTTTCAGCCGTGGAAGGTATGATGATTTATAACACAGATCTGCAATGTGTACAGATTTTCAGAGGAAATAATCCCGGAGTAGATAAATCACGTACCGGATGGAACTGTGTTGTAAGAGGCTGTAATGAAGAATAAAATTAAAGAGAATTATGAAAAAATTAATATACACAGTAAAATTCATTCTGATAATGCTGGCTTATGATCAACTGAATGCACAGATAGGCATTGGAACTACAGTACTCACCAACAGCAGCGTTCTGCTTGAATTTGGAGCTGATTCTACCGGAATTATTCTTCCACAGGTAACGTCAGCAACCAATGCAGCAGCAGGTACATTTTTATTTGACGCAGCAGATAAATCTGTAAAGATGAAGGAAGACAAAAACAACAGTTTAAATGGAAACTGGACCAATTTAACCCAAAACAGCATCCAGGGTAAACTGCACAGTTTTTCGAATGCGGGCGTTGATCAGATTGGTAACAACGGTGTAGTGATGGGAAGTTTTACAAGTTCGAAATCCGGAGCTCTGGTTTTAGAATCCACTACCAGAGCCCTTGTGCTCCCAAAAGTAAACAATCCACAGAATGCCCTCAAAGGTTCCATCGCAGGCACGATGGTATATGATACTGCATCAGGAATGCTGGCGGTATTTGACGGAAGCACCTGGAGCTACTGGAAATAAAAAAAATTCTGCATAAAACAGAAACTAAAATTCCAAAGCCTGACAAAAGGCTGAAGCTGCGCTTTTCAGTGCAGCTTTTTTTGCGGGAAAACTTTAAGCAGAAAGTCCCTATTCCAAAAGACTGAATTCTGCGGTTTCCAGATAAGTGCACTTCAATAAAAATTAATTAAAAAATAGGTAAATATTTATTACCAATCTGAAAATTTTAGCATACCCATTTTAGAGTTAATACTGCAAAACGCCTTTATCTTTACCAAAACAATATAATGCACTACCGTCTTGAAAAGCGATTGGAATCTCGCGACCCCAATGTGAGATTTAACACCGTATATTTTAACACCTTTAAAATAAATGTAATCGAAAGATATACAAACAAAAAAGCTGAAACAAAAAGTCTTTGTGAGGCTAAATTTAAGGTCCGTACACTGGAAGACAAACTTATTTTTAAAAAAAACGGAGAAGTCACCTCGTATCTGAGAAATGAAAATTTTATAATCTATAAAAGTCTTTTAAAGGCCATACAGCCACAAAATCTTAATGACCGTCTACAGCAAAACCAGGATCGCGAGCAGGATTATGTTTACTTCCTGTTAAAAATCGCATTAGAAAATTATCAGTTTTGATCTTCTAAAACAGGGCAAAAGATTACTGTGAGCCAGACTATGCTCAAATTCCCGAGCCATAATTTTGTTCTTTTTAATTGCTGAATGTATTATAAAGTGAAAAAGTAAATTTTCTGTAGGAATACTATCAATTCATAATTTTGTATTATGAATTACTTTTAAAAATCAATTCTTTTGCAAGGACGGCTTCGAAACAGTATCCCAACTAATCATTCTAAAATATCACGAGTACAAAAGCGTTTCTGCTTTTGCTCAGCTGTTTTCAGTGATTATAGACAGGTAAATTTCTTTATTAAATTCACTTGAATATCAGGAAAATTGCTTTAAAAGGAATTATTTGATATTGGTTTGATTATAAACCATTGACATTAAAAGAATTAAAAAACATTTAAAATTTGATAACATAAAATTATTGATATATTAACAAATTAGTATATTTTTACACAACCAAACACCCATAATAAGAAATTTAAGTTTTTTATGTATGGATAATATATTATGTATGAAAATATCGAATGCTACTCAGATAAGATTTCTGGCGTATTTAGTTTTGACTTCAGCAATTCTCACCTTGACTTCACTGCTCTTTCAGGAAAATTTAATTATACAGGGCATACACCTCCTTTTCTTCACTGTATTATCTTACGTTTTTATTAATTTAAGATCTACTTTTATAGAATTTTCAGGATCGTGCCTGGCCATAAAAAAAATCCACCCACTATCAACAAAAAAATTTATAAAACCTGTTTTAGAACTTCCGGTTTCATCACTCTCCGAATTTTCGATTTTGGAAAACATGCTGAGCGACTGCATCAAGATAAAAATGCGTTCATCAGGCAACGCAAAAACTTTCAGATTTCATCTGTTCTTCTTCAGCAAAAAGCAAATCGTCAGCTTTAAAAACAGCATCCATTTGATTCGCCAGTAATTACCAACTGCAAAAAAATATTTAACTAAAAACAAATCAGATCCGTAATTTTCGTTGCAGATCTGATTGGTTTTGGGTAGTAGTCTGCAGTTAATTTAAGTTGTTTCAAGACCCGAATTTCCTTTTTGAACTGTCAAAACTTTTTGCATATTCCCAGGTTTTGGAATTGATCCGATTGATCATTTTTAATGATATAGCTAAAAATAAAACCCCCATAAAACATTCGTTTTAAGGGGGTTTTGCTGAAATTTGAATAAACTTCTGCGATCCGGACGGGACTGTGAGCATTTCAAACAAACACCTATTAGTAAGGTTTTCAGTTACTTGAATGATATTTAATCCCTAATTCGTCCCTTAAAATTTATGTAATTTTATTACGTTTTGTAGATAAAACAAATCTATAAAATTTTTAGAAATTATGTTAAGAAAATTTTAATAAAGACAATGTTTTAAAGTAAAAAGAAATTAATGCACCGATTTTTAGACTAGAAAAAATATTCTTACGATATTCATATCAATTTTTAAATGGTAGGTTTATGATATGTTCCATAATCTTATTTATAAGCCTTCTTCTGACTTTGAGAATGTTGCTTTATTTTTAACGCCGTTATATGAACTTCGTAACTGTGCCAATATAAATGAGTCTAACTAAATAGCAGAGATTTTGAAGACGAGACTATTGATTGGAGAAAAACCATTATTAATTATTAACGGTTTAAGCAATTTAATAGAATCATGATTTGAAATTGTGATTCGAACCAGAGATTATCCTGTCAAATATCTCCTTACTACAAGACAAGAAGATTGGTACCGTTTCGGTGCTGATCTTTCAGAGATAAAATTAATGATAGTAGATATATCTTTAACAATAAATGAAGCCCGCAAAATTTTTGAAGAGTTTTAAAAAAAACAAAAAATTCATGATGAGAGTTGTTTCTGGAAAATGAAAGAATTGAATTGATAGATGAAATTGGAGAAAGTTTTAAACAGATTCCTGAAATCCAACAATGCTATTGTTTAACTGGCGAGTTTGATTTTTTTCTGGTTATAGTTGTGCCATCGATGAGTTATAATGAAAAATTTACCTGTAGAATATTTTTTAGTAATAAAAACATTAAAAAGTTCCACACAATTGTGGTTATGGAAATAAATAAAAACACTTTAGAAATTCCAATGCCTCTTTTGTTCTTAACGACTGATCAACGGTAATCTCAAAAAACGATATTATATCAGAAAAACTTATATACTCTGCACATGAAGTTCAAAATATATTAAAGAAAGTTATTGAAGCTGCTTCTAACCGTATTTTTGAATTCATAGATAATGAGAATATAATTGTAGAAATTTATTATCAAAATATGTTCAGCCGGCGAAACGGAAAACTTAGCATGTTAAGGATAAATTATAGTTTTCCTCGACTGACTTTTGTAAAAATTTACATAATTTAATATTTTTAATAATATTAATAATTAAATATGAATAATTTATTTTATATTACCAATACCTAACAATTAAATATTTTATTATAAAAAAAACTAATATTTTACTTTATTTTATCTTTATGATAGCTTTGGTTATTTCTTGTGAAACGGAAAAAACTGTAATTGATAAAGCTGAAACTAAAGAAAAAATATCTAACCCTTCTTTATCTGGAAAATTAACTGCAATTACTATAGACAATAACATCGTAATCGCAGGGCCGAATGGTGATTTGTATCCTAGTAAGGAAGAGATAAGAACAGTTCTAACAGACGAATTAGCTAAGGCTGGTGTTACTACAAATTATGGAGAGATGACAATACTAAGAGAAATGACTGACGCTGGTGAAGTAATAGCACTCAGAGCTAATGATTTTGATAATGGAGTGAAAACTACTATATTTCTACAAGCTACAGAAGATGGAAAATTTAGACTAGCTCCTTCAACTGGAACATGTTCATGTAAATCTAAAGCTTGTGCTACATCTATTGGTTGTACTGCGGAAATGTTTGGCACAAATTGTACGTGTACATCTTGTAGCGGAGATTGTGAAAAAACAAGTACAGCATCTTTTGGTGAAGCATTAGTAGCTCATCTCTCAAGTGATCTTGACTAAATAATTTTTAAGTAATGTCGCGTCCTAAAAATCCGATACAGATTATAGGTCAAATACAATTAATTTAAGAATCCGTCTCACAACAAAATTTGAGGCGGATTTTTTATTTCAGTAAAATGTATATTATTTTGGAAAATAGAAAAAGTTGTCCTCTTTAGGCAACT
>NZ_LMQM01000005.1 GCF_001424145.1 Chryseobacterium sp. Leaf404
AGCGGAAGACGAGGGTCGAACTCGCGACATTCAGCTTGGAAGGCTGACGCTCTACCAACTGAGCTACTTCCGCAATTTTGTTTCCAAAATTATTGGTAACGGTGTGCAAACTTAGAAAAATCTTCTGAGACCTGCAAGTTTTTTATTTGAATATAAACCGTGGGGAGAGCAGGATTCGAACCTACGAAGCCGAAGCAACTGAGTTACAGTCAGTCCCATTTAGCCACTCTGATCTCCCCGAGTTTATATTAAAATGAGCTTCCAGAGGGACTCGAACCCACGACCTGCTGATTACAAATCAGCTGCTCTAGCCAACTGAGCTATGGAAGCCTAAATAAAAAAAGAATTCAAAAGATCGCTGTTCCTTTTTTGCGTGTGCAAATATAGAACGGATTTTTTGAATTCTCAAACTTTTAGTATCTTTTTTTCAACTTTTTTATTAAGCCAGTTCTTTTTTCTTGATTAGCAGTTTCTTAGCTGTGTCTACGCACTGATCTAAACTTTCTTCAAATGTTGCGCAGGTCTTTTTCACAACAATATCGTCACCCGGAACAGCTAAAATAAGCTCTGTTGTTTTGTTTTCTCTGTCTGAAGCATTCTCTACTTTCAAAAAAACCTTGCAATCGTGAATCTTGTCATAGAAAGTAGCAAGCTTGTTTACTTTTTTTTCGATGTGATCTTCTAGTGGCTCGTGTGGTGTTAAACCAATTGACTGTACTGTGATCTTCATAATTCTTCTTTTTTTGCGGCTCGTGGATGAGCCAGATTAAACACTTTTTTTAGTTGCTCTATATTGGCATTCGTATAGACTTGAGTACTGGCAAGACTGGAATGGCCTAATATTTTTTTTACTTTTGAAATTTCTGCCCCATTATCTAAAACGTGTGTAGCAAAGCTGTGTCTTAAAATATGCGGGCTTTTTTTCTCTTTGGATGTTACAAGACTAAGGTACTTATTAACGGTAAGGTAAACAAATTTTTCGGTGAGTTTTTTACCGTTTTTATTGACGAAAAAATAACTGCCAAAGTTTTCTTTTGGTTTTCTGATATTTAAATAATCAGATAAAAGTTGGGTAAGTTTATCCGAAATGGGAATGTAACGTTCCTTGTTTCCTTTTCCTATGATCTTCAGCTCCTGTGCTCCTAAGTTTACATTTTCAAATATCAAGCCACAAAGTTCGGCTTTCCGTATGCCGGTTTGGTAAAGTATTTCGATGATGCAGTGTTCCAGCAGGTTGTCTGTTTCAAGAGAGATTTTCTCATCAAGATTTTTCATTTCATCACTTGAAATGGGAATTTGCTTTTCGGCATAAAACTTTAGCGAACTGATATTTTCTACAGGAGAGGTTGTAATTTCCTGAATCTTCAAAAAGAATTTATAGAAACTGCGCAGAGTGGAAACTTTTCTGTTGATACTCCTTTTCGCGATATTTTTTTCGCTGAGCTCTACAATGAAATTACGGATGATTTTTTTGTCTGCTTTTAAAAGATTTTCTGAACCTTCTGTGCGAATATAAAATTCATAAAAATCTTCCAGATCTTTTTTGTAGCTCGTTACGGTGTGTGGAGAATAGCGTTTTTCGAACGATATGTACTGAAGAAATTTGTCAATCATAAAAAGGGGTGAAAACAAAAAATTCACTCAATAAATATAACTATTTAAAGAATGAATTTAGTATGCGAGTTAAGAAAATTTCTTAAGCCTGCTCTTCTTTGCTAAGATTTACTTGCTTGTAAGCAGCTTTAAGTCTTGCCTGTCTTAAAGTTACAGACGGCTTAATGAAGGCCTGTCTTGATCTTAATTGACGAACAGTACCTGTTTTGTCAAATTTTCTCTTATATTTTTTAAGTGCTCTGTCGATAGACTCTCCGTCTTTTACTGGAATTATTAACATAAATTACATCTCATTTTGGATTGCAAAAATAGAAATTTATTATTGATTACCAAATTATTTCTAATTAAAAATTGATTTTATTTTAAATTCGTTTCAGATGTCTATTAAATTTAGCCTTCTATTAACCCCTAAACGTTATAATCTGATGAAATTCTCAAGATATTTTTAAGAAAGATAAATACGAATATTCGCCTTTGATTTTAACAGTAAAATCAACAGTTACTTTGTCATTCCGTAGGAAACCCAGCGAAGTGTTTCGAAGGAGTCAATCTAAAATGTTTTACTTAATCTATTGTTTACAATACTGACACTAAAATCAACAGTCAATCTGCCGTTCCGTAGGAAACCTAACGAAGTGTTTCGACGGAGTCAAACTAAACTGCTTTATCTCTATCATTTTTATGTTTCTTATGAAGTAACTATAAAATCAAGTTATAGCAAAGAGCTTATGCTCATAAAGTAATTGATTCAAAAAGTCTTTTTCAAATCAATTCTTTTGCCTGTTGTTCAAAGCTTTTTTAATATAAATAAAATGTAAACAAAAAATTGTATCTTTGCCTTCACTTAAACATGGGGTTGACTGGTTTCGACAGCAAGGTCAATGGGTAAGTAAGCATGCAGAGAACCGTAGCGCGATCTCTTAAATCCCTTGCTACAAAATTTTAACTGGCAACGAAGAGTTCGCTCTTGCAGCTTAATCCGAATAAAGTAAGATTCTAAGCGCTTTCCCGAAGATAGTAAGGAAGCAAGATGTCTCACAAATGCTCTGTTCTGCGGCGTTTGATTCTGAGATATAGTAATGCAGAAATAAGGTTTCGGAAGCTTCGGCTGAGACTCGAAAACCTCAGAAGATAAGCTGGAAGTTGGGTGTTTGCTCTCTGCCTCCAGTCTAAAACCAATAGTAAAATAAGCATGTAGAAATCTTATGTATTGCTTGTTTGGACGAGGGTTCGAATCCCTCCAACTCCACAACCCACGCAACAAAGCCACTTATCGCAAGTGGCTTTTTTATTGCTTATAGTCTTCGAAAACCACACTCAAAGTACTATTAATAAAGCTTTTTATATTTGTTTCGGTTTTATGTTGTTTGTATTTGTTGCTGTAATTAGTTACAAAATTTGCTACAAATACAAAACAAAACTATATTTGTAGTAAATAATTCTGATATGGCTTTATCATTTTTCCTTAGAGGAACAAAAGATGTAAAAAAAATTTATGCATCTGTAAGCTACCTGCAGCATTCCATTAAAATTATCCGACCTACTCCATTTAGTGTGGATGTTGAGAACTGGAACCAAGAAGAGAAAAGAATGATTCTTTCAAAATCTGAAAAAGCCTTGCCTCGATATGACACGAACAAAAAGATCAAGGAAAATAAGATCTCTGACTTTAATACTAAATTTATTGAATACGAAGATAGTCTTTTAGATTACCTTGACCAATTAAAAAAAGAAGATTCCCTTACAGAAACTAAAATAAATCAATTCTTTGATGCAGATAAGGAAAGGAAAAACACACCTACTGATTTTAAAGGTTTTGTAGACTATTACTGTGAAATGAACATAGGAATTAAAGATGGTACAAAAAAAGTTTACAAAAGAACCAGAAACTTAGTCATGGCATTTAATCCTAAATTTAGAATTCAGGACATTGATGATCGATTCAAAAAAGATTTTGGAAATTTCCTTGACCATAATAATTATCAAAGATCATATATCCGCAAAACATTAAGTAATATCAGAGATTTTTGGAAGTATGCTAAAAGAAAAAAGATAAAAGTTTCAGATGATCCTGAATGGTGGGAATTATCAAAAGATTTCCCCGATATAAACACTAATGATCCTGATGATCCATATTTAACGTGGAATGAGATCGAGTTATTAAAGAATATAGATTTACATACAGATTATTTAGATAATGCCAGAGACTGGCTTCTTATAAGCTGTTGGACTGCTCAGAGAGTTTCTGATCTCATGAAATTTAATTTTGAAAAGGTTGTGACTGATAGCAGCGGGGAAAAATATTTGAAAATTACGCAGGAAAAAACCAGTAAAGAGGTAACGATTCCATTATTTGCTGAAGTTGAAAGAATATTGAATAAGAGGAATGGAAACTTTCCCAGAAAAATAAGTGATCAGAAATACAATGAATACATCAAAGAAGTTTGTGAAAAAGCACAAATTAATGATATTGTGTTTGCGCCCAAGTACAGACAGCCGGTTATTGTCAATAATAAGAAGGTTTACAGAAAAATAGTAGGTCATTTCCCAAAACACGAAGTGATTACTTCGCATGTTGGCCGCAGAACATTTGTATCTCTATTTATAAATAATATTGATTTGGAATCTATAAGAAAGATCACCGGACATGGTCAAGATAAAATGATAGCTATTTACAATAAATTAAATTCTTTAGAAAGAGCTGAATTTACAAAGGCTAAATTTAAAGATGCAGGTTTTCAATAGTTTCTTAGTCGCGGAATCGCGGAAACGCGGAAAAACAATATAACATACTGTTAATCAGATTGTAATATTTCCGTATACTTCTCGGAATTAAAACGGAAAGCGCGGAAAACATTTATAAATTAAGAGACCCCATTTGTTAACTACGGGTGTATATTGTTTGGTTTTGTGTAATAAAAACCGTTTTTAAACACAATAATTATTCATGCAACAAAAAATAACGCATTAAAACTGTTGCAAAATAAATTGTAGTAAAGTAACTTTGCTATCAAATAATTAGGAAGCCTTACTTCAAGTAAAGCTTTAAGTAAAAAAAAGCCCGACCTAAGCCGAGCGGAACAATTTAAAAATTGCGTTAGCGTATATTGCCTTGTAAAATCTCACCCTCACAAGTCAATATAAAAAGCAAAAGTACAAGTTTTTTCGCAAAGTCAAGGTAGGATAATTGTTAAATCCAAACCAACCAAAAATGACTAAAGTACCTTTTGAGGAAATCCCAAGCATGTTACTTGTGATTAAAGAAACTCAACAATCAATTCAAAAACAGCTTGCCGATTGGCAAAATGCTGTATCTCAAAATCTTCAAACCACTCAAAAAGAGTTCCTCACAAATGAGGAAACAGCTAATTTTCTTTCCATTGACAGAACAACACTTTGGAAGTGGGAAAAAAAAGGCTTAATACTATCCTGCCAAATTGAAGGCAGAAAGTATTACAAGTACGAGGACATTCGAAATCTTCTCAATTCTACTCAGAGAAAGTCGTAATAAATTTTGCAAATCTTCAGATTTTATTGATAAATAGAATCTCATGGTTTGTTGTAACAATAATCAAAAACGACTAAAATGAGGGAAAACTTAAATTCTTTTGTATCTGAAATAAGAGATACACTTGAAAAAGACAGCTTTCCGACGGAAGTTTTCCGATGCAAAGTTATGCAGAGAATATTTTCTGAAACGCGAAAGAACTGTTATAATGCCGATTATTCCGCAGGATACATATTGCCTGCATTCGGAACGCAAATAGGCAATTCATGTAAGCTTAGAATAAAAAGTGGTTATGAAGAGTGCGCTATAATTTACAGTATAGTTGTGGGTAATTCCGGCTCTGGGAAATCCACTCCTTCTGGATTCGCTCAAAAACCTTTTTTCAAAAAAGACAAGCAAAACATTATAGAATACAATGAAAGGTTTATCATTTACGAGGAAAACCAAGCACTTAAAAAAAATGACAGATTAGATATTCCTAAGCCTAAACTTGTGAAGACTTTAATGTCTGATTTTACTATTGAATCCGTTGCTGTAAGGCACTTAGATAATCCGAATGGGTTGTGGATTCATGTTGATGAAATTCCGGGTTTATTTGGATCATTTGGAAAATATAGTCAAGGGCAAGGAAATGATCAGCAGGTGATCATGCAAATATTCAGTCAGCAAGCTATAAATAAAGATAGGGTTTCGGGTGGTGCCATTCTGATAGAAAAGCCACATGTGTGCATTTCTGGGGGGATTCAAACCAAAGTATTTGAGAAAATTTTCAAGTCACGAATCGACGATGGAATGATGGCTCGATTCTTAATCTTTAAACCAACAAATCAACACGTTCCAAAATTAACAGATGACGAAATGGATGTAAGTGTTAATGATGATTGGGCGCGTATAATGCATAATATAACCTACATAAATGGATCTCCAGAAAACCCCTTTATGTTTGAATATTCGGCTGAAGCATGGGAGAAGGTAAAGTTTTTTATAAATTCTCGTGAATTAAGCGATAACGAAGCAATAGCTTCTATCGATGCGAAACTAAATACTTATGTTCATCGATTAGCTTTGATTTTACATGTTGCTAATGGAGCCTATGATTGCAGTTTTCCAAAACAAATACCAGAATATGTAATTGATGATGTTATTCTGCTTTATAAATATTTTAGAAACAATGCAGTGGGTATGTTGGATAAAATGGAAATGGTCAAGCCGTACGATAAGCTTTCCGATGAAAAAAAGGAATTGTTCACGCTTTTGCCTGATTCATTCACAAGAGCTCAGGGTGTAGAGATAGCGGAAGGTAAGAAACTTCTTAAAAAAACTGCTGCCTATGCATTTTTTAAAAATAAAGAATTTTTTACTTCTGAGAAGATTCATGATGTGGAATTAATTAAGAAAATTGTTGATAATGGAAGCAGCAGTTTATAAAATAGTTTTGGATTGGAGCGCGAAAAAATTTCATTGCCCAGATTGCAATAAGCAAACTTTTGTAAAATTTAGAGACAGAGAATCCGGAGAATATTTAAGTTCAGAATATGGCAGGTGTGACAGAGAAATAAAATGCGGCTATTTTCTTCAGCCGGAAAGTGATAAAATACAATTGGCGCCAAGAAATAGTATATCTACTGTAAAGTATTACATACCGGATGAAATTTTAAATAGAACAATTAATAGTTATGATCAAAATACGTTCTACAAAGCAGCAATAAATAAAGGTATAGATTCTAAGAAACTTATTAATGCATTTAAAATTTTTAAGATTGGAACTTTAACGAAAGGCAACTATCAAGGCGCAATTTGTATTCCCGTTATTGATAGGTATGGATTGATTCATGCCGTACAATGTAAATTATTTGATGCAAATTTTCATACCGTATCTACATACTGGCTTCATTTAATATTAAAAAAAGCCTATAAAATAGAGCCTCAATGGCTGAAAAATTACTCTACCAATGAAAAGAATATTTCATGTTTGTTTGGTGAACACCAACTAACAAATGATAGAGAGAGTCCAGTAATAATTGTTGAATCTCCGAAAAATGCGATTTTAGGAAGTGTTTTAATGCCAGAGTACATTTGGTTAGCTTCAATGAGTTTAAGCATGCTGAAGGCTGAAAAGTTATCTGTATTGAAAGGCAGAAAAGTTATTTTAATTCCTGATACATCAGCAGATTCAAAAGCATTTGATATTTGGGAAATTGAAGCGGAAAAAGCCTCAAAACTTTATTCTACTAATTTTAAAGTTAGTCGAGTTCTGGAAGATAAAATTTCAGAGCAACAAAAAGCTGAAGGATATGATATTGCAGATTTTATCATTGATAACTTGCATTCAATTTCGGTAGATACAGAATCTAAACTACAGGAAAGCATGGACGAAACTCCGTCTGTCGATTATCAAAATAATACGGCTCCACAAAATGGTGGATTTATTACTAATCAAGACATTACGAAAATTGAAAGAGTTAAAGAAGGCTTGCAAATAGATTCGGCTGAATTATCAGAATTAGCAAAACTAATTATTCCAGAAAATGACAGCCGAACCCAAAGAGAATTACTTATTTCCTTGAATGAGCTTCAAGGATTCAGTAGTAATGATGGAAAAGATTTACTTCTGATAATGCAGATGAAGCAAATAATTGACTATTCAAAAGCAGGATATTATTTCCTTGCTGATTCAACACCATATTGATTTTTAAATAACAAACAATGACACAAGAACAATTTGACCCGAAAAATGTAATGAATAATCCCGAAGTAAGGGAAATGATTTTAAATCGATTATCTCCGTCAGAGAGAGAGGAATTGGTTAACGGAAAGACATCCAGTAGTGCAGTTATGTATAAACTGAATAAAGTTAAGAATGAAGTATTATCTGAGCTTTTTCCGGATAGATATTTTGATCCTTCCGATCTAAACGAAATGAATTAATAATAAATCGCCGGTGCTGAAATCACGGTACCGGCGTTCATCAATCTAAATATTGTTTAACCCTAAAAGAATATAAAAGCATGTACAGAAACGCATAAGGAGAAATCTTTATGATAAAAATGAAACAATGAACACAACAAGTCAGGGAGCCTTGCATTTTGGTGCGGGCATCGACTTAACACAATGGCGCAGGGATATTCAAACAATGCGTCGTGATATTTTGGGGCTTACCCGAGATACACAAAATCAAACTCGGAATATGGATTCTGCATTTAAGAATCTTTCTTTAGGAATTGCAGGGTATTTTTCAGTTGGAGCAATAAGAAGTTTTATTACCGAATTGATTAATGTTCGAGGTGAATTTCAAAAAACTGAAATTGCCTTTTCTACAATGCTTAGAAGTGAGGGGAAAGCAGCCGAACTCATGGGGCAAATGGTTGACCTCGCCGCAAACACTCCATTTAGTTTGCAGGAAGTTTCGGCAGGTGCTAAACAATTACTCGCATTCCAAATTCCCGCAAATCAGGTCGTTGACACTTTAACCCGTATGGGGAACATTGCTGCAGGTCTTGGCGTTCCTCTTTCAAGAATTAACCTCGTTTACGGTCAAGTAAAAGCCAAAGGCAAACTAATGGGAGACGATCTTCGTCAGTTTACGGAAGCAGGAATTCCCATGGTCGCCGAACTCGCTAAAAAATTCAATACAACTACCGGAGCGATCACAGAAATGGTTTCCGCTGGTAAAATCGGATTTAAAGATGTTCAAGATGTTCTTTTCAACATGACCAACGAGGGCGGAATGTTCTTTAATCTGATGGAAAAGCAATCTAAATCATTATCCGGACAAGTCTCGAATTTGGGTGACACATGGGATCAGATGCTAAACAAAATCGGTGAGGGTCAACAAGGTATTTTAACTGATGGAATTCAGGGCTTAACCTACTTGGTAGAACATTACGAAGATGTAGGAAAAGCAATCTTGACACTAATTGAAATTTATGGAGCTTATCGCGCAGCTTTAATTTTCACATCTGCACTACAAACACGAATTGCCGCGCCTGCAATAATTCAAGGTTTTGCAAATCTTATCAAAATGATCAGAGGCGCAACGGTGGCGCAAACCGCTTTAAATACCGCATCATTAGCAAATCCTTATGTTTTGTTGGGAACTGCCATTGTAGCCCTGATTGCGATCGTCTACAACTACAAAACTGAGTTAGGTGAACTGATCGGCATAATTGAAAAACAAAGCGTTGCCCAAAAGGCACAGCAGGCCGTAACAGAAGCTTATAATAATTCTTTCGGTAAAGGAGTTGCCGCAACTAAGGCGAACATATCTCAGTTAATTGCAATTATTCGAAATGAAAGTTCATCTTTAGAACAGAGAAAGCAGGCTTATGAAAGACTGATCGCAATAGATCCGGAATTCAGAGGAACCCTTGACGCTCAGTATAAATCAACTTTCAGGCTCGGAAATGCTTTAGAGTATGTTACTGGCAAAATTGATGCTTTTGCAATGGCTCAGGCAAAGGTGGCTGCTTCCAGAAAAGTTTTAGAAGAATCTTTCGAAGAATCTTTCAAAGCAGGAGGTTTAAAAACTCAGGTCATGGATGCCGATGAAGAGGCAAAGAAATGGCGAAAATTAGACGAAGAAGCGAGAAAGGCGGGAAAGGCCTCATTAGACTATAATAGAAAAGCTTTCGCAGCCGAACAGAAACGTGATGCTCTCGCTGAAAAATGGAGGGAGCAACAGAGTACAGCCAACAGTAAAACAGCGCTTTCAAATGCTATAATCCGGAATAATAACAAGGAAATTTCCCAAAAAGAAAAACAATTACAGTTACTTGAAAAAGAAATCAAGTTAGGGAAAATGAATGGTGAGGCGTTGCAACTCAAAAAGAAACAAGCTGATAAACTGAGATATGAATTATCTGGTTTTAAACCTGAAGTTATTCCCGAGGAAGAAATAGCACCTGCAACCGGCGCAAAAAAAGGAACTCAAAGATGGTATGAGGAAGAAGTCCAAAGGCTTGAGGAAGCTAATAAAAATCTTGTTCCACAAACTAAACAATGGATTGCGAATCATGCGCTTATTGAAAAATACAATAAGATAATCAATTACAACAAAGCAAAGCCGGATAACCGACAACTTGCGGAAATATTTCCTGATGGTAGCATCAAAAAATTAGAGCAGGATGCCCAGTTAATTACTGATGCACTTCAAAGGGTTGAAAATGGCGTTGTAAAGCTTAGAAAACTTGATAAGTACGGGAATGACAAGGATGATAAAGGCAATACTTTGTACACTGGCGAAAAAGTGACTAAAGAAGAAGCTATGCGCCGACTTGCCGAGATCAATGCTCGATTAGCTGCTAAAAGAAGGGAGATCGAGGTAAAAACCTTTGAAGAAGATATAATTGAGACAAAAAGACAGATTGAAGTAAAGGATAAATTATTGAAATCCGGATACAGTAAAGAAACGACTGATGAAATGTTTCCCAAAGTTAAAGATCTCACTTTTCTTCAATATTTGAACAATCTTGGTAAATCATTGGAAACAGTAAAAGGGATTGATGCAGCCGAAAATTTAATAAAACTTAAAAGTGTTCTTGCTGATTACACTGGTGAAGCAACTTTCATCGATAAAATTAATAAACAAATCGATGAATTTAAAGTAAAATTCAAGGGTGATGAACTTTTCGAAAAGTTGGAAGTTTTTAAAAATGCAAATGAAGAAGGAACCACGGGCGATGAACTAAATTCAAAAAATATCCTGGTTAAAAAGGCTCAGGATGAAGAGCTGGAAAGACAGAAAACAGCATACAGAAATTTACTTGATCAAAACACTGCATTTGCTCAAAAAAAGATTCAAATTGAGAAAGAAACTGCTGATGCAATCAAAAAAATAAATGCTGATGTTAATCTTACACCGGATCAGAAGAAGTTTACCGCTGGATCAGTAGATAGAAAATCGAAAGAAGAAATTTCACAGCTTGCAGTTGATGAATTGACACAATCACAAGCATGGATGTCTTTGTATGGCAATATTGAGGAACTGACGGCGTATCAGATGGATATTTTGCTCAAAGAACTTGAAGCAAAGCAGGGAAGCCTTTCGAAATTATTAACACCCGTTGATTTCAAGATTCTTTTGAAAAATTTCCGTGATGTGAAAGATAGGATTTCGGAAGAAAACCCATTTTTAGGACTTTTTAATTCGTTGCAGGATTTGTTTACGTCTTTCGGTGAAAAATCAGAAGTAGCAGGAGAGGAAAGTTATAATGCATTTGAAAAAGCATCTAAAGGTATTAAATCAACCAGTAAAGCGGCAAAGGGAATACTTGATACATTAAGCCCAATTAGGGAATATCTTAGCGATGCTGCAAATGATGCTATTGATTTTATTGGGCAAGTTGCTACTGTTGGAATCGCAAGTATGGAGGTTATAGGCCAGACAGCAAAATTAGTTAATACCACAATTACAAAAGCTACATTTTCGAACTGGATCACGGCTTTAATTCAGATAATTTATACAGCCATCAAAGCTATTATTTCCCTCTTTTCTTGGATTGCTGGAAACAAAACAAAAAAGATTAATCGAGAAATTAAATCTTGGCAGGCGGCGGTTGATGATTTGAAAACTTCTTATGAGGAATTACAGACAGTGATTGAGAAAACAGCCGGAGAGGCTCAATTATCAATGCAGCGCGGATTAATTCAGAATCTGCAGGAACAGCAAAAGATACTTGAGCAAATGAGAGCTGCTGAATCGAAAAAGAAAAAAGCAGATCAGCAAAAAATTGCAACTTACACAAACGACATTCGGGAAATTAATAATCAAATCCAGCAATTAGCGGATGATTTTAAAGCTTCTGTACTTACAACTGATTTTAAAGATTTGGCTGACAACTTAGCGACTGCATTAATCGAGGCTTTTGGTAAAGGTGAAGATGCCGCATTGTCCTTTGAAAAAGTTGCTGATGAGGTTATGAAAAATGCTGTTGTAAATGCATTGAAAATAAAATTCATTCAACCGGTAGCTGAAGAGTTTGTAGATAAACTTTATGCTTCAATGGGATTTGGTGGAACCGGAGGGGCAACAGCTAATCAATCAGCTTTAAAGCAACAATACGAAGCAGCTATTGCTGATCTGGATGCAAAGCTAAAAAATGCAAATTCGTTAAATGCTGTCGCTTTAAATTCTACAAAAACATATTATCAGGAATTATTAAAAAAATTAAACGCTGATATTGCGGCAAATGCAATGTCTGGGGCTTTCGATGGTTTAAGTCAAGAGGAAATTGATTTACTTAAAAATGATTACAAGAACGACCCTCGAATTCAAGGCTTCTTAGATGGTATAAAAAATATCAATGAACTATTTGATACAACCTTTGAAGCAGCAGAAGGAATGAAGGGAGGTTTTAAAGGAATTACTGAAAAGACAGCCGGAGCATTGGAAGCGCAGTTTAATGCAGTCAGAATAAATATAGGTGCCATTTTCCAATTAATGAAAAAGAATCACATTGTCGGAAATGCTCAAACTGTTTTGCTTTCCCAGATTGAGGTTAACACAAGGAATCTTCATCAGATTAGAAAAGATATTTCAGAGCTAAACCAGAAAACCAAGGGGAAATTAGCCGGGTTACCTTAAAAATAAATATTAACAATTACTAACAAAATTTACAAAATATAGGTTCATATTTTGAAACATTGTATTCCCGACTTTTTTTCATGAGGTCGGGATTTTTATTGTAAATTACAGCCTAAAAATTTTTATATGAGAACAGAAATTCAAACTTATTTTCAAATTGAAAAAGATTTAAAATTAGACTTTCCTGATATGTCTGATTATGAAAGGTTATCTTTGGCAGTACAGATTCAAAGAAATCAACTTATTGAGAATGGTCTTAACGTTAGCACAGACGACAGTCATCCATCAGCACTTGAAGCTATTGCTATATCATTGGGCTTTAATGAATCTAATGAAGATGTAGGAGTTGGAAGAACTTTAAAGGAAATGTTAGAGGTTCAGAGAATGAACACTACAGATTAAAAGAAAGCCTCATAATTTTGAGGCTTTACTTATTTCTTTTCATGATATTTTACGGTTGCACCTTTAGGTGGCTCGCCTGTACCTTTAGCAGTGTAAAATTCCATGTATCCACACTCATTACAAAAATACATAAATGCAGGTGTACTGGTTTTTAGAAAATCTATAAAACCATCATTGATTTCAATATTTGGCAATGCTATCAGTTGTTCGGCTTCTAATGGCTGATCAGGATGGTTCACGCAAACTAATTGACCTTGTTCATTTTTTGGCATAATAAATTCTTTTTAGTGTTAGATCACATAGATAAGAATAATTTTTCTTTTGGCAAATAGGAAAAATTAAATTCCGTATTTATACGGATAATAAGTTAAGAAAATGAAGCCCTAATTAAGAGGATATTTTTATTTTATTCCTAAGTTTATTAATTGTTCAAATTCTTTAGCTTGTTCAATAGATGATATTGTTGCTACATTGCCAGTAATTATTTCATCGATATTGTTTAAAATTTTTGTTTCTAAAAGTCCAATTGTAGTGCTTAAAGAACCATTTTCCTTGCATTTAATAATAAATTCATACTCATCTGTACTTAAATAATCCTTAAGTAGATTCATTGTAGGTTTATCGTAATGCCAATGGACTAACTGTTCATTAATAACACATTTTTCAACAAACATTATCAATCTACTATAAAATATATTTGCTACAAGAATGCTTTTATGTAATTTTTTTCCTAAAAATGGACGATGATATGTTAGTTTTTTTTGCAAAGTTTTATAATAGTCAAAGAAAGTGCTTTTTTGCATTTCTTTTAACTCAAGAAGAAGTTGTTCTCTCTCACTTATTTGCTTTGACGATTTGTATAAATCATTTATTTCATCTTCAGTTAAGACATTATAAATTATAGATATGGTATAGGGAAATTCAAAATTAAATTGCGTTATTAACTGCCAAACTTCTTCGATTGCTAAAATTCTTTTTTCTTGACTATAACCGTATGTAGATTTCTGAACATCTATCATATTATTAATGAATGAAGATTTTTCAGAAAGCTGATTTTCAAGAGTTTTTAGTTTAGATTCCGTTTTAAATCTAAATTTTTCACTTTTATTATTAATAACTAACTGACCAATTAAATAAGCTACTCCAGATATTATGACACTTGTACCTCCTGCCCAACCAACTACTTGTTGTAAAGTTAAATCCATAATTATAGTTTTCGCAAATATAATAAAAAGCCTTCTCAAAAAGCCAAACTACAATGTAACTAAATACTTTCTGAAACTTCCATTATAAGCCAACTGCTGATCAGAAATTGCGACATTGCGCCAATACAGATAATTCTCAGCTTTGTATTTTTCATCATCCTTCCTGACTATTGGTTCTTTCAAGTAAATTAAAAGGTTAATAAAGACGTTTGCGAGGTTCGGAAATCTCTGAGCATCCGTTCGCTTCAAAAGTTTCTCAATACGGTAAGAAAGCCTTTGAAATATGTGTGAGAGATAAGAATCATTGTAGAAGTGGAAACAGTAATATCTCAAATCCTTTTGTTCGGTGCCGAAAATCACATCTTCAACATATCCCATAAAAGTAGGCGTGAGAATTAAGAAGTCTGCTTCCATGTTTTTTGTGAGACGTTCGTATTCGGTGTATTCATTTCATCAATTTTTACTACTAAAATTTCTCGGCTCGTATTTTCAGCTCTATAAAATAAGTATTGGTCGTTATAGTACAATAAAAATGATGTTGGATATTTTTCTCGCACTTTTTCAGTTGTTATTTTAACATTTCTTATTTCCTCATTTGGGTCAACACTCATTAGAGCATCTATTCCTATTACAGATACAAGAAGAAGTAAATATAATAAACCCTTCATCACTAGATCTTTATTTAGGATTAAAGAAGTGTAAATAAAAATCAATACAAATATGTACATGATTGCATAAGCATAATTTTCCAGAATAAAATGCTTAGCAAAAGCAAATAGCCCAAATCCAACTATAGTTGCAACCCATTCTATGATTAGTAAGTAAATATTTTTCTTAATAAATCTATCTGCAGCCAATTTATATAATGTCGAGCAAAATACTAAGAAAGCAAAAACAGCCGTTAATACAATCCCATCTGAAATCAATTGAGAAACCGAGAAGAAGGTTAAAACATTTCTATTTAAAATTAGCAATATTAATGATTGTTTTAATCCTGCAAAAATTGTTGGAAGCAAAATAAAAAATGAAGAATATTCTTTAAAAAATTGAATGTCTCTATTGCTGTTGATTTTTTCGTACAATGTCATGATCTATTAGTTTTCTTGTCGAATTTACAAAAGATTAATCATTCAATAGTTACGTTTTTTATCTCAACACTAAACTCTTGCAGTATTTCTAAAATATTTTGTTTTTATCTTGGCGTGAATTTCCTTCCTTGTACTCCTTTCAATTTGTTGCTGATTATTAGTCAGGGTACTGTTGCCTTTATTAAGTTTGTCGGCAATATTAGGAACTAAAAACCATGTGTGAAGCCTGAAAACAATTCTCAACATACGCGATCGGAATTTTAAATCTTGGATCTGGAATTTCAGTTTTGGTAGAAGTGGATTTCATTAGTGGCACCAGAGCTGTTGAAAGTATAGTTTTAAAAAGACTTTATCCGAAAAGGTCTTGTTATGATTTTGAAAAGTGGGATGATAAGTTTTAAGATAATATGTATATTTGTCCGGTATGAATGACTATAAAATTCGAACAGCTATAAAAAATATAGAATTCATTAATCATTTCTCAGAGCCAGATACAAAGGTTATTGATGAGATGGGATTAAATTTAGGAAGTTCTATAATAGATATCGCGGTAATAAATGGTACAATGGTGGGATATGAAATTAAATCTGATCATGATACCCTTAATAGACTTGCCGGACAGATATTAGAATATAACAAAGTTTTCGATTTTTTAAATATTGTAACATCGAAAAAATTTGCTTCTTCAATTAAAGAACATGTACCGCAATGGTGGGGTATTATAGAAGTTGAAGAAAAGGACAGCGAAATTAAAATCCATCAAAGACGTAAGGCTAGAATTAATAAAAGCGTATCATCATTTTCTCTCCTACAGTTGTTGTGGAAAGAAGAATTAGGAATAATGATCGATAGATATGCTCTTCCGAGATCATTAAAATATAAGTCCAAAAAAACTATCTGGACTTATATTTCTGAAGTATTAGATATTGATATTATAAAAAATGATGTTAGATCTTTTTTAAAATTACGAACTAGTTGGAAATCTGTTTAACAACAAAGGTTATGTGATGATTTGTTCCTATTTGTCGCCAAGTAGTTGAGTTTCCTGGTCCCCCAATATCATTTGCCTTGTCCTTTATCTGTTTATCTCCCCATGAAAAAAATTCGCCACTAAAAATGCCACTGTTTAAGATATTTCGACTTAGTTCATAATATTGTTCTGAACCGTGTTTTTTAATCGACGCACCTTTAAAAATATACCAAGTGTTTTCATCTGTATATCTTATAGAAGCACCTATTGTCATCAATCTAGGATCCATTCCTTCTATATCAGGATTTGAAATGACATAATCTGAAAACTTCGGCATTCGAGTTAGTTTGTCTGCCTGCAGCTCGAAATACCTATACAACACAACTTCTATTCTATCAATTTGTGTTGTAGAATTAGTTTTACAGCTACTAAGATTCATAGGAAAACTTGTAGAAGCAAAATAAAAATCTTTAAATTGATTTAAATTGTTAATTGAATTGATTAATGCCTTTGATGATACTTGGGCCATGTGAATATTCTGTGGAAGTAGATAATTCATATCTAACAATAATATCACGTTTGATAATTTGCAACCCACACTTTCTAGTATTCTTTTAATCTGATCATTGATGTCAAATTCCTCTTGGTCTTCAAAATTCACCCTTATGCAGATATTTTCTTGATAAACTAACTGCTGCAAAATATCATCTGATGTATTGATATGAATAACTGGTATTGGAGAATATTCCTCTTCTATGAGACCATCCATCAAAGCATTTATTGTTAATTTATTTCCGTTAAATCTTTCATCTAAATTATTAGTATCTAGAAGAATTGCGTCACTACTATCCCAAACACTTACAATACTTTTTACCGTTGATGCTATCTGTTTTTCTATTGTTGAATTTTCTCTATCATTGACATAATCCCAAGGAACAGAAGGAACTTCAATTAATGGTAGAATTAAAGATTTTACATCTATTCCAAGTGTTTTTAATGCATCGAATTCTCTTTTTTGCCTTTTAAAATAGGCATGTAAATTTTGTTTTCCATAATAAATGTTTTAAATATGCCAATGTATAATTACTTACTAATATTTTAATCAGTATAAATACGGAACTTTTTAATACACTCGCAAAATGGAAATCACTGGAATAGTTTTAAAGATAAAAAAGCGTCATACAAGGATAATGATGGAGGACGGTGCTGAAGTAGATCTCGTTTATAGAAAAAGTGATAACTACATTGTGAGCCATTTAAAAAAGGGAGATAAATTTAGAGGAACTGTTAAGTTCAATTCTTGTAAAATAGGAGATAGCAGATTTGTGATTTTCGATCTGTTTATAGTTCATGAGCCAGATCCAGAGAGGTTGCCGGAACCTTTCGGAAAAGCTTCAAAAAGCGGTGAATAAATTTTGGTACAATTTGTATCAAAAAATATTTGGCTATCGATACAGATTGTTTCAGATTTGCAAAATGAACATTTTATTATGCGATGAGGTTTTACATACCCGCAATTCCGTGCATCTAAAATGTACCTAAAAAAATGTACAACTAAACCAACATGTTAATTTCCTGCATAAAAATTAAACTGATAATTTGATTTTATCGATATACCGTTTTGTTATGTCGCTTGATTTACAGTAAGTTAAGAGTGTAGAATCTGAGGTTCTCCACAGTTACAAATGAACCTTTTGAACTTAAATGAACCTTTGCAATTTCGCAAAGCTACTATAAATAAAGGCTTTCGGATTATAAAGGTTCAGAAGTTCAAAAAGACCAATATTTATAAATAGGCATGCTCAAAATTGAGCAGGGGTATAATGTCGCCAAAAACGATATTATACTTTATCCTAAATTTCGGATAAACCCAATCGATTAGGACTGCACAAAATTGTGCAATCTTAATGTGAGTTCAAATCACATTTAAATACGGTTAAAAACCGTTTTATAGTTTTTGCCATTTTGGGCAATAACTCAATAGTGGTAAAATCCCACTTTTAAATATTTACATAACAAATGATATGTATTTCATTATCTCCACAATTTGGTAAAAAAGTTAATAATCAGTATATTATGAAAATAAAAAATCCCTTCTCGATTGAAAAAGGATTTTAAAAGTGGTTTAAAACCACTTTGATTATTGATAGCGATTCAAGTATGATTCTGGGTATTGGTATAAATCCAGATATAAATCTCTAAATTGTACGCCTGCATAATGCCCTAAACCATGGTCTTTAAACATTAATAGGCCTGCACCCTGATAGTCTATATCTGAGCCTTCCCAAGCTTCATGCATACCGAATTCATGTTTAAAAGGGAATTCCTGATCTGAATTATAGAAACCTAATGGGTAGAAAGTCACGTAATTATTTCTACCTTCATATTCCGGCTCCCAACCTTCATTTAATACTTTTGTAATTATTATCAATTTGTACATTGCAACCAGTCTTATTTGCATTGATGACGGCAATATTGAATAATCTGGTACGACGTCTGGTATTTTCAATATTGAGCATGCATCTTTGAAAGTTCTCACTTTTTTGCATATCTCTGTGCATCCACATGTTGAACAATTCCAAATATCTAAAAAATCTTTAGAAATTTGTCGGATAATTAAATTATGATTTTTTACCAACTGGTTAAACTTTACTTTCGACGTGGTGAAAATGTCGCCCAAATCACCTTTTAAAGTTTCGATTAGTGCAGCACTTAATTTTTTATTGTAAGGGGTAGTAACTCTAATACCTTTACAATCCGGGCAATATCCTATTAAAAAATTCATACTGATTATTTTATGGTTCTTAGTTTCTTGAAAGTCCGTGAGCATAGAGAAATGCTTTTTGCTTGAATGTAAGTTTGTAATTTGCTTTTGGCAGTCCATGATGTTTGAAAAGTTCTGATCTTAAATTCATGGTGAAAATTTTGTAATGAGGTGGGTTTTTGTCGTTATATCTGGCTAATGCAAACAATCTCTCATCAGAAAGTTTTTCCATTTCTTTTTTTGAATAATTTGTAATCTTCACTTGAAGCCATCTGAAAACCACAGAATCAAAATTATTTTCGTGTTCTCTAATCGATGAGGTAAGCTGTTTCAAATCATCTTCAGTAAGTATAATTTTCTTCTTACTGAAATTAATTTCAATGCTCTCGCCATCGACAATATTTAAGCCTATATTTTCGCCGTTTTCTGTTTTAATGAGTGTATTCATGTAAAATTTGTTTTGATTGAAAATTTGCCCTTTGTAATTCTTTAATTCTCAACGCCTGCAAGCTTGTTTTTAAATTATTATGAAACGAACGCCGGGCAAAATTTTATTATTCATTCTTTATTATTTCTCGCATTATCTGTTGCCACTCTGAGTGAATAGATTTTGCAAGTTCTTCAGTATCACCATTGATTATTTGAGAGAAAGTATAAAGCTGGATCTTTCGGTTAAAAATGTTCATCAATATTTGAAAATGATTCTCAATTTTTCTTTCTGGGTGCGCTTCTATTTCTGGCAGGCAGAAAAACACATTATAAAGACTAATCAATGAAAATTTAGAAATCTTCTCTTCATTCACACCACCAATAAGCCGACTTAATTCGATTAACTTATGTTGAAATGCAACGAAAATAATATTGTCTTGAATCGCTTTTATCAATTTGTCGGCTGTTTTTCGGTTTTCTGGTGTCATAACCTCATTTTTTTAGATTAGTTTCTGTTCTGTGGCTTTAGCTGTTCAATTTGAAATTCAAGCATTGTAGGACTTAAATCGCTCTTTTGTGGTGATGCGTGACCATTGAGCATATTTTCTAAATGGGCGGCCATACTCAAACTATTTTTGATAAATCTTTTTTTATCGATTTTTTTAGCATTAAAAAGTGCTTCATTCTGATCAATCAAAAATTTAACATTCTGATAATCGCTCTTTTGGATGGTTTTAAATGTTCTCATGTTTAATTTTCAATAGTTAATGCCGCAAGGTCTGCACGAAGTCTGTTAAGGCTATTTTTGTTAATTCTGTTTGTCTCAGCTAAATGTTTCATGTAAGAATTTCTCAATGTTCTAAACTTTTGCTGAAACTTTGACCGAACTGTTAAAAACATTGAAACAAATTCGTTGTTAGACAGCATTTTAGCATCATGCAATAGTTTAGCTTCTGAAAGAATTACCGTTAACGATATTAAAGATGATTTCATGTAATTTGACATCAGACCGTTTTCAATAGCATCAAAGGCAAGTTCTTTATCACTATTAAACTCGCGGCATTCGTTAATTGAAATCAATCCGCAAACCATAGGTTGAGCGTTTAAATCCACACAAAAAATACCTATTGAGAAAACGAAATTTTCATCATGGGTTACTGGTTTTATGTTGTACAGTCTACCAGTTAGTTTTTTATCTGAGGTTTGGTTTTGTATTTTTTGAATATTTGCTATCATGATTTTTTTATTTTTAAAGATTGAATAATTTTCTGAAAAAGTTTTCGTGATTTGGTTTTACTCTTTGCTCAAAAGATTGCCTTTCATTATCGATAAAAGCCTTAATCTGATAAAGTTTTTTACTGTCTTTGCAATCGGTTATCTGATCGTATATTTCTGATCTGGGTGCTTCTTTTAAGACCTCGCACAATTTCAGATAAGAAACATAAGTCTCGTTTTGCATCTGAATTATGATACATTGATGTTTTTCCATTTTATGCGCTTTTTAGGTGTGCTCTTCTGATTCTGATTAATTTTGCCGGGGTTTTCTTCAAAACTGCAGTTGCTTTCACTTCTGGGGTTCTCGGTTGCTCTACCATCATAAAGTTTTCAATCTTAAAACTTCTGAAAGAGTTTGCTTCGATATCGAAATATGTAAAAGTTGTTACTTTCGGCTGATTGTCTGTTTTAAATTCGTAATTGATAGAATCCATTTTCAAACTGCCTACTGCTTTTCTAAGCGAACCATCATTTTTCTCAAAGTAGAAAGTAACTTCGCCTTTGTGCATTTCTTTGTTAAGGCGGTAAAGTTGCCACGCCTTCTTTAGACAGATAGCCCATTCTTTACCAGTTGTGGCCATAATGTGATAAGCTCTAAGCATTACTGTTTTTCTGAATGATGTAGTAGGTGTTTTCATATCTTCTGTTTTTGTTAATTCTTCTTTGTTAAGTCCGAAAAATGCGGCTTCAGCATCGTTACATAATTGAGCGATCATCAATTTATCTTCTTGAGAAAGTGTAGAAAGAATTTCTCTCAATTGCTTTTCTAATTTTGAAAAGAATCTGTAAGTTCTCATATCGTCACTATAGTTATAGTTCAAGTCCATTGCGTTAATGTTTCTTGCGATTTTTTCTGCTCTTGAAGTTGATACTGTTGCCATGATTTCTGATGTTTGAGTTATACTGATTGTTTAATTATCTATTGCAAATATACAGATAGTTTAATTATAAACAATAGTCAAAGTGTTAAAGTTTTGTTAAAATTTATACAGTTAGTATATTTTTAACTTTCAATTATACAATTAGTAAAGAATCTTGTATATTTGCACTTATAGAAATAGTATAACTATGAAATTAAGAATTAAAGAAATCTGCGATGAAAAGGGAATCATGCAGCGTGAATTAGCAGAAATGATAAATATTACTGAGGTAGGTTTATCTAAGTCATTAAACGGCAATCCTACACTTCATAGGTTGATTGAAATAGCCGATGCTTTAAAAGTTCCTTTCCTAGAATTATTCGAGAAGAACCCAAACCATGGCGAGCCGATTTATAAGAAAGATTCAAACGGAAATGAAATCGTAATAGGGTATTTAAAAAATAAATGATGACTGTTTCAAGCAAAAAAATATTAGATCAAATACCATTAGCACACATCTACAAGTATTTGAGTGACAAAGAAAACGCTTCCAAAAAGCAAAATGGCGGTGAACGAGTGGGATCGAACGCCGCCAGCCGAAAGGCTAAAATAGATGCGATAATCGCAATGACCAGAGAATTAGCAAAATAATGCACAGTCAAAAACAATTTTTTTTCTCTTTTGCAGAAAACCGTAATCCTCAGTAGGTGAAAAGCATTATTTTAGCGAAAACTTTAAAAATGAATAGAATAATTACTTTTATACTGGTATTCCTGAGCATTGGAATGGTTCAGGCTCAATTAGATGTGAAAAGAAATAAGATCATAAGTTTTAAAGCATCCAACACTATCGAATACAAAGTAGGAGACACAATCACATTAGGACAAGGAACCGCTCCGGATGGTAAGTTTAATTATCTGCAAATGGGTGGATTTGGAAATACAATGTCTTTGGTATCTAATGCCATGGGTAATTTTAACGACGGGTACGGAATGGGAGCAGATAGAAACATGTCCGGCCAAACCGTTATAATTAAAAAGATCAAGGTAGAGAAAAACAAAAGAGGCGGTGAAAAGGTCTTCTTTGTAGTAGGTATGGGTAACTTCACAAATGGGAATCTATTTATAGAGGATGCAATCCAGACCTGCGAAATAAAAGACTGCATTCAAAAGATTCAAGATGTAAATGTAGTTAGCCAGGAATCAAAATATGATACACTTAAGAAGTTGCAACAGCTTAAAGATGCCGGTACACTTACGCCTGAAGAATTTGAGATTGAAAAAGCTAAAATATTGAAGTGAAAATTTTTAAAGAATGGTAATATGAGCAATGCGAACTACATCACAGCAAAAACAATCCTCAATATATTAACTGAGGAAGAGAAAAGAAAACTTTGTACTGAGGTTTTAGAAGGTCTTAAACCCGATACTAAGAAAAGTAAAAATAGAGTAAAGGAAAATATACAGTGGCTTTCTAAAAAGTAGTAAGTTCCTTAATAATTTAGGTTTCAAACGATGCCACGGATTAAACAGTATTTAGATTATGTTGAAGATTTAAGAAGTCTTTCAATAAAAGATATAAAGCGATATTTAAAAGCAAATACCCACTCTGATAATGGGGTATTATCGTACTATAGAGGCGGTGAGCGTACCGGATCAATCGGTATAGAATCCCAAATATTTAATAATGAGGGGATAATTATTCTATCTTACAAATACCGGCAGGAATTAAATATCAGATATGAAATCCAGCTGATTTCTAAGCCTTCAAACCTGGGAAAAGGTATTGTTTGGTATTTTGTATGTCCTAAAACTGAAAAAATCTGCAGAACCTTACATTTGAAAGATGGTTATTATTACCATAGATCTGCATTTTCGGAGCTTTATTATGAAAATCAGGTTTTATCTAAGAACTGGCGCAAAGTTCAAAAAGCTATGGAAATAGAACTATCAGAAAAGGTTTTTGAGGAATATTATAAAAAGCATCGGAAGAAGACTTACCGAGGAATACCAACAAAGGAAGAATCTAAACTAAAACGATTGATATCGATTAAAGAAGAGTATATTCCAGATTTAAGTATTTTGGATTTTATGATTGATAGAAAATAAGATTGTCCAAAATTGGACAGTCCTTTTTCACACGAAATATAGCGAAACATTTTTTATCTTCGAACCCCATAAAAGGAAATTTGGTGGCGGAAAATTCGGCAGCCAAATTTCGGTTCCACAACTTTATGGAAACGATTGTAACGAGCAAACTTTTGCGCTAGTTAATTATCGAAGTCCATGTAAAAAATATATCAACAAATCATTTCAATTTTATCGAAGCGCTTAAATTAAATCAAAGTCAGATTGACAAATATTTATTATACTAATGACAAGTATTGTATTGCATAATGGCAAATGTATGTTATATAATTAAGCAAATAATTTAGTGCTATAATATGTTATAAAACCTTGCTTATAGGTGCTTTATTGAAATTGTTTGCAAATAATTTTTTTATTTTAAGCAAATAATTATTTACTTTGTTGCAAATAATTTTATATGTCTGCAAAGTTTAATCATTATGATTTAACATCTATACAACCCGATTTTGATTCTCCAATTACGGATCTTATTATAGAACTTGAATATTTGAGAAAAAAAGACTTAGGTGGTTCAACTCATCCGGAAGTTTTTTTTCAATTAAGAAATGTATTTCACTGGCTAGAAAGTATGGGTTCTGCAAGAATAGAAGGTAACAATACAACTATAGCAGAGTATGTTGAAACGAAAATAGATAGTACTCCCAAAAATTATAGTTCCAAATTATTAGAAATTGATAATATTGATGAAGCTATGGAGTATATAGAGGAGAATGTCAGAGATTATCCTATAGACAAAAGATTTATAAGTGATTTACATAAAATTGCAGTAAAGGATTTGCCGCCCCCTCCAAAAGGTGAAGGTGATCTTACACCTGGCAAATATAGAAATCACAATCTGATTATTAGTAACTCTTTGCACATACCTCCTGATTCCCTAACAGTAGACACATATATGGAAGAACTTTTTTCTTATATTAATTTGGAGCAACCTACTAAGTATGATCTTTTAAAAGCGGCTATTGCGCATCACAGATTTGTATGGATACATCCGTTTGGAAATGGAAATGGTAGAACAGTGAGGCTATTCACATATGCGATGTTGGTAAAAAATGGTTTGAACATCAATGCAGGAAGAATTGTTAATCCTACAGCTGTTTTTTGCAGTAATAGAAACGTTTATTATGACATGCTCTCCAAAGCTGATACTGGAGATAATAGGGGAATACTAGAATGGTGTGAATATGTACTTAAAGGCCTCAAAGAAGAAATTGAAAAAGTTGACAAACTTTCAGATTATAACTATCTTAAAACAAAGATTCTTAATCCTGCAATTAGTTATTCACTTGAAAGAAAATTCATAACAGATATTGAAGCCAAAATTTTAAAGAAAGCGGTGGATTTACAAGTTGTTAAAAATGAAGATTTGAAAGAGATTCTTGCGGGTAAAAATACGTCCCAGATTTCAAGGGAAATAAAGAAGTTAGTTGATAAAAAGATGCTAATTCCCGAAGAAGAGGGAGCGAGAAGGTATATCTTGATGTTTGAAAACAACCACCTTTTAAGAGGAGTAATACATTTATTGGATTTAGAAGGATTTCTACCAGTAAAAGATCTATAAATTTATTATTACTCTATAATTTAAGGCGATTAGAAGTCTCTGTTAATCAACTTTTTTCCCATTTGGGAAATATTAAAATAATGCTGATAAACAGAGGCTTTGAAGATTTTATTCAGGTCACTACACGTGCGTAGGAAATCAAGTGTTTGTTAGGGCTTATCGGATTTTTTGGAAGTCAATACATACGCGTGAGAAATCCTGCTTTAAACTATGCTCAAAGATTTTTTTGGAATCACAACGCGTGTACAGGAAAAGCCCGTTTAAACACCATGGGAAGATTTTTGGGCAGTCACAACACGTGCGTGTGGATTCTTGTTTTAAATGAACTGTGAAGATTTTTTCGAGGTCATACACGCATGCGCGAAAATCTGGAAAATTCATATTTCAATAAAAGCGACTTTTCCCGTATTCATAGTGCTTCTTTAGATTTTTTGGAAGTCATACGCGTGTGCGTGTGATATGGAAAAAATCTTGCTGCGCTCTGAGGCCTGATATGAGTATTATTCACATCTGGTGTAAGAATTAATTACTTCAGGTTTCTTTGCTTTCCCAAACGGGAAAGCGAACAAGGGTTATTGCTCAAAATGGCAAAAAGTAAATACGATGATTGTCGTTTTTATAAATCCATCAATTCATGTTTTTATCGCTTAAAAATGGATAAATTAAAACTCCCTATTCATAGTACATTGAAGATTTTATTGAGGTCACAACGTACGCGCGTGTGAGAGGGTCTGTTTGCTTCATCAAAAACCGAAGCAAAATCTGAGGGTACGAACATTTTTCTTTACCTATAAAACTGAACGAAATGAACGCCTTAAAATTAAACGAAGGTAACTACTTAAAAAGGGGAATTCCCATCTTTAAAAATCTGATTCAATTCACTGAGCGTAAAATTTCGTCCAGTGAGGAATTAGTTTATATTAGTTAATATGCTTCCGGCGGTAAAAGCGGAAATTCCCGTTTTTATGGAAATGAATATTTTCAGACGTTCGTCATTGAGAGGAGAGGGATAACTTTACTTTTAGGCTTGCCCAATTTTGGGCAGGGTTCACCATCATGGTGAAGGGTGGAAAATCAATTATAATATTTACAACATCACTTACAACAAATTTTAATTAGGGAGAATTTTGCCTATTTAGAATACCTCATAAATTTGCTTCGGTTTTTGATGAAGCGAGTAAAGGTCGCTGTGTTTTATGTTACCCACCCCAACTTTGGGGAGGCCTAATCGGACGATATTCCGGCCAAATTAAAAAGGGTTGCTTACTATTTCATGGAGGTGGATGATTGTCCAGATTTGGACAATCCTGACTGATGAAGTTAATCATAGAATTACGAACAACCTGAGCCATTATTTTATGGAGCAGGTTTTCCCTAGATGCGGTGAAAACTAAATGCCCGTAATTCCGTGTGTTTTATAGCCCTAACGATTTGTTAGGTCTGTTTTTATCTGCCATCGGCATTACCGATATTATAAAAGTGCAGATTTGCAGGTTTATCAATTCGGCCAATATTCCGTCCGATCGCTTCAGAAATTGATTTTGGGCATAAAAAAAAGCCTAAGCAAAATGCTACAGGCTCAAAAATGACTGATCAAATATAGTGATATTTCAATGATTATCAAAGTGTTAACTTTTTATTATTGATAATATTTCCGCTATTTCAGTTTCTAATTCGGAAGCGTGGCGGAAGTGTAAAGGATTGGAAATCATCATGATATAGTAATATTCCGCGTTTCCGCGATTCCGCCCTGAATAATGTGTATATTTGAATAAGCAAACAATAAATAAAATAAGGTTTTACTACAATATTTGCTACAATATAGATGTAACTATCTGATTATCAATATTTATATGTAGTCCCTCCAACTCCACTTAAAACCCTGTAAATTACTGATTTACAGGGTTTTATTTTTAAAGATGCTAGTGTAGGTGCTATATTAAATTCTATTTTATTAAGAATTATCAAATAATTACCATCATACTTTGCCAATGATAACAAATCTAGCTCTCTTATTGCATTTACTTAAATAAAATAATCATATTATAACTATCAAAAAGAAATAATTTCATAATTTTGTTGTGTTGAAAACTTTTAGTAAACATATCAGCTTTATTATCTTACTATGTTTGGGCTTTTTTCTAATTCCAAGCTTAAGCTATGCTTGTGCAAAAAAAACAGCTAATACAGAACAGAAAAGTTGCTCTAAAGATCAATATTCAAAATCAGAACATAAAAGCAGATGTAAGAATCAGTCCTGTACTAAGTGCAACGATGGTCACGACTGCAACGGTAAGTGTAAACACAGTTCTTGCAAATGTAGCACTTCTTCATCTTCATTAAGTTTACCTATACTGGTAGATATAAAAACAGAAAACCACTTTGCAGAAATTAAAACGCAAAAATTCGGTTTCAAACAAACCTATTATTCTTCGGGTTACCATTCTTTTTGGCAACCGCCTAAAATAGGATAAAACTATGGCTTGTTAGCCACAGTTACGTCTTGTCGAGAACTAAATCCGGTTTTCGCAATCCTTTTATATATCTTATTAATTTTAAAATTTTCAAAATGAAGTCAATATCAAAAATATTGATGGTAATCACCGTATTACTATCAGCAGTAAACAGTTTTGCACAAATCAAAAATGCAAAAACAGAAACCGTAAAAATATATGGTAACTGTGATATGTGTAAAACCACAATTGAAAAAGCAGGAAACGTAAAAAATGTAGCCACAGTAGAATGGAATAAAGACACCAAAATGGCTACACTTAAATACGATGATAAAAAAACAAGCCAGGATGAAATACTGAAACGTATTGCTTTAGCAGGGTACGACAGCGAGAAATTTTTAGCTCCAGATGATGTATATGCTAAACTATCCGGATGCTGCCAATACAACAGAGAATTAAAACCAGTTGCAAAAGTTGAAGTTGCAAATATGGATATGAAAGCAGAACACGGTAACCACAACTCAAAAGAAATGACAACTACCCAAAATGCACCACAACTGAAAGCAGTTTTCGATAATTATTTTTCTGTGAAAGATGCTTTGGTGAAAACCGACGCAGGTACTTCATCCGCAAAAGCTTCTGAACTGATAAAAGCAATTAAAGCAGTAGAAATGACAAAACTTTCCAACGAAGAACATACCGTTTGGATGAAAGTAATGAAAGATTTAACTGCTAATTCAGAAAAAATTGCAGTAGCAAAAGATGTTACCAAACAAAGAGAAATTTTCGCTTTACTGGCTAATAATATGTACGAATTAGCCAAAGTTTCAAAACAAGAAACACCTGTTTATTATCAGCATTGCCCAATGTACAATAATGGTAAAGGAGCAAATTGGCTAAGCAAAGAAGAAGCAATTAAAAATCCGTATTACGGCTCCAAAATGCTTACTTGCGGAAGCGTACAGGAAACTATTAATAACAAATAAAACGCAATTGTTATGGAAAGTATGGAAAACCAACACGAAATACAACACAATCATAAGAATGAAAAGCATAATACTAATCATTCTTTAGCAATGTACAAACGCTTTACTGTAATGGCTGTTGCTATGTTCATAGCTATGTACTTCATTATGTATGCTATGATTGACGGCTTACAGAACCTTATCCTGAACATCAATAATTTATATATGACATTGCTGATGATTTCTGCAATGTTGATCATAGAACTATTGATAATGAAAGGAATGTATGAAAACAAAAAAATCAACTGGGCAATCATAACGGTTTCCTTTGCGATTGGCATCTTTTCTTGGTTTGGTATTCGGGAGCAAATAAATGTGGGCGATAAGGAATTTGTAAAAGGGATGATACCGCATCACGCAGCCGCATTATTAATGTCTGAAAAAGCAAAGCTTACCGACCCCGAATTGATACAGTTACAAAAAAACATACTGGAAACACAGGCACAAGAAATCGAATTTATGAAGCATAAGCTAAATGAATTTGAAAACAAATAAATAAGATAAAGTTCTTCAATAATATCAAAAGTAAATAAAATGAAAAATATAATTTTCTCAATCATTACATTAGTAACAATTGCAACGGTAACAATTTCCTGCAATCAATCTTCAAATAAAAATAGCGACCAGCAAGCTAATGATAGCACAACAATTGCTGCAACTCCGGAGTTACAATCACCTATACACAATGATACGGTAGCAACTGTTACTTCAACGGATACGTCTTCTCAAGAGGCAGAAAAATCCGATGTGAAGCAAACTCAAAAGTTTACTATCGCACCTATAATTAAGGATTATTTGGCTTTAAAAAATGCACTTGTTGCAGATAATGACAAAACAGCTGCTAATGCAGGAAAGCAATTGTTTACTACCTTAAAAAATGTGGATATGAACGCTATCCCAGCAAATAAACATAAAGAATATATGGAAATAGCTGAAGATGCCAAGGAAAATGCAGAACATATTGGCGACAACGCAGGAAAGGTAGACCACCAAAGAGAACATTTCGCATCCTTAAGTAAAGATGTTTCCGACCTTATTACCTTGTTTGGAACTACACAAAAGCTGTATCAGGACTTCTGCCCAATGTACAATGACGGCAAAGGTGCTATTTGGATTAGCGAAGCTAAGGCAATTAAAAATCCTTATTACGGTAGCCAAATGCTTACCTGCGGTTCTGTGAAAAAGGATTTATAAAATGAAAAAAGTAATAAAGATAATTTTGGCAATAGTACTGTTTTTTTTTATTGCTATACAATTATATCAGCCTGCCCTCAATGTAAATAAGGGGCAGGTTGACAAAACCGATTTTGCAAAAGTTTATACCGTTCCGGAAAATGTGCAAAACATTTTACAAAATGCCTGTTACGATTGTCATAGCAATAATACCAAAAATACGTGGTATTCCAACATACAGCCTATGGCGTGGATGATGAAAAGGCATATTGATAATGGCAAAGAAAAATTAAACTTTAGTGAGTTTGGCAGTATTAGTAGTCGAAGGCAAATAAGTAAATTGAAAGGAATAGCAAACCAAATTAAAGACGATGAAATGCCTTTAGCTTCATATAAAATAATGCACAGCTACGCAAAGCTCTCAAAAGAGCAAAAAAGTTTGATAATGGATTGGATGAACAAAAAAGCAGACAGCCTTTCAATAGAAAATTAAAAGCAGTGGACAAAAAAAATATTAATCACCATTCTTAAAACAATCTATATTCGCAAAAAGGATTGTTGCAAATAAAATTATTTATATGGAACATCAACATACAGAAAATAAAGAAATCCATACAGGGCATGACATGAGCAATATGCAGCATGGAGCAAACCCATCAATGGGCATGGCAGGACATAACCACCATGCCATGATGATTGCCGATTTTAAAAAAAGGTTTTATGTTGTGCTCATCCTAACCATTCCAATCATGTTGCTATCAACCATGATACAACATTTTATGAAAGTTGATTGGCAGTTTGCAGGTTCGCAATACATACTCTTTGCATTGTCAACCGTTGTGTTTTTTTATGGCGGCTTTCCATTTTTAAAAGGATTGGTTGACGAAGTAAAAGCAAAGAACCCCGGCATGATGTTTTTAATCGGCTTCGCCATAACAGTTGCTTACATCTACAGCGTTGCAATTGTGTTTGGGTTACAGGGTATGGATTTCTTTTGGGAATTGGCAACCCTAATACTCATAATGCTTTTGGGGCATTGGATAGAAATGAAATCCGTTGCAGGAGCTTCAAAAGAATTAGAATTATTGGTGCAGTTAATGCCAGCCGATGCACACATGGTAATGCCAAACATGGTGCATGATGTGAAGACCGACACATTAAAAAAGAATGATATTATTTTAGTAAAGCCGGGTGAAAAAGTAGCAGCAGATGGAATAATATTAGAAGGCGAAAGTTATCTGAATGAAAGTATGCTTACAGGCGAGAGCAAACCTGTACAAAAAGTAAAAGGCGATAAAGTAATTGCAGGTGCGATCAACGGTAATGGCTCAATAAAGGTTACCGTTTCTCATGCTGCAAAAGACTCTTATTTATCGCAGGTTATAAAGTTGGTTGATGATGCACAAAAATCTAAATCACAAACGCAGCTACTGGCAGACAAAGCGGCAAGGTGGTTAACCATCATTGCATTGGTTACAGGCGTGGCCACATTTTTATATTGGTATCTCACAGGCCAATCATTGGCCTTTGCAATGGAAAGAATGGTAACCGTAATTGTTATTTGCTGCCCTCATGCTTTGGGTTTGGCAGTACCATTGGTTGTTGCAAAATCAACAGCATTATCAGCTAAGAATGGTTTACTTATTAAAAATCGTACAGTGTTTGAAAATTCAAGAAAAATAACCACTATCGTTTTTGACAAGACAGGAACATTAACTGTTGGAAGATTTGAAGTGTCAAAAATTGTATCGCTGCAAAAAGAGTTCAATGAAAATGAAATCATTCGTCTTGCGTCTGCATTAGAACAAAAATCAGAACATCCTATTGCAACAGGCATTTTGCAAAAAGCAAAAGCCCTATCGATCACCATTCCTGAAACGGAAAACTTTAATGCCATAACAGGCAAAGGAGTTGAAGCAATGGTTGAAGGCGAAAAAATATTGATAGTCAGTCCGGGATATTTAAAAGAAAATAATTTAGCAATTCCCGAAGGCTTTAATGCCAAAGACACAGAAACGGTTGTGTTTGTAATCGTAAATAATGAGTTGGCAGGTTATATTGCTTTGTCAGATGAAATTCGACCTGAAGCTGCCGAAGCAATAAAGACCTTGAAAGAAAATAATATCAAATCTATTTTACTTACCGGTGATAATAACAAGGTAGCAAAAAGTGTAAGCGATACGTTGGGCATGGATAGTTTTATTGCCGAAGTATTACCACATCAAAAATTAGAAAAGATAAAAGACCTGCAAAGCAATGGCGAATTCGTAGCTATGACAGGTGATGGCGTAAACGATGCACCAGCATTGGCAATTGCAGATGTTGGTATTGCAGTTGGAAGCGGTAGTGATATTGCAGCCGAAACCGCAGGTATTGTTTTAGTAAACAGTAACCCTAAGGATGTTGTAAATCTTATTTTATTTGGCAAAGCCACCTATCGTAAAATGATACAGAATTTAATTTGGGCTACGGGTTACAATGTAATCTCATTGCCTTTGGCAGCAGGTGTTTTGTACAAGCAAGGCATATTGTTAAGCCCAGCCGCAGGTGCGGTTTTAATGACGGTTAGCACAGTTGTAGTTGCAATCAATGCAAGTTTTTTAAAAGTAAAAAAATAAAAAATGAAAAAGATAACATTAATAATATTCATCGTTGCAACGTACACCTTTGCACAAGCACAGGATATGAAAGGTATGGATATGAGTAAAAAAGAACAGGTTCAACAGGCAACTTATACTTGCTCGATGCATCCCGAAATCCACGCCACAAAACCAGGCAACTGCCCAAAGTGTGGTATGAAATTGATAAAAGAAAAGGCTAAAACGGTAAAGCAGTCATCAAACAAAAAAAATGATGAAATGCAGATACCTCCAAAAGAGCAGCCGAAAAAGGTGGACAAAATGAACAATATGTCTATGCCAAAAGAAAAGCCTCAAACCGTAAAAAGAATTGTAAACACAAAACCTCCAAAAACAGTTCGATACGAATTATATGTAACAGATACACTAGTAAACTATGCAGGTAAAGAAAAGAGAGCCATTGCCGTAAATGGTCAAATACCTATGCCCACGTTGACATTTACTGAAGGCGATACAGCCGAAATTGTCGTACATAACCAATTAAAAGAAAGTACATCACTGCATTGGCATGGTGTGTTCTTGCCCAATAAAGAGGATGGTGTGCCTTGGCTTACACAAAAGCCAATTAAGGCGGGCGACACTTATACCTATCGTTTTCCGATTATCCAACATGGCACGCATTGGTACCACTCACATTCGGGTTTGCAGGAGCAGATCGGTATGTATGGCAGTTTTGTAATGAAAAAGCGTGAGGATGATAAAAATTTTAGAGAAGGAATTGATGATTTGCCAACCGAACCCATCATTTTAAGTGAGTGGACAAACCTTAATCCTGATAACATTAACAGGATGTTGCACAACGCCAATGATTGGGCGGCTATCAAAAAAAATGCTACACAATCTTACGCAGAAGCTATCAAAGAAGGTCATTTCAAAACAAAAGTAACCAACGAATGGAAACGTATGCTGGCAATGGATGTTAGCGATGTGTATTACGATAAAATATTAATCAACGGAAATAATGCTACCGACTTAAAAACAGTTGATGGAAAAACACTGAAAGCAGGCGATAAAGTGCGGTTGCGAATATCAAATGGTGGGGCATCTTCTTACTTTTGGTTGCGTTATGCGGGTGGTAAAATTACTGTAGTAGCCAATGATGGTAATGATGTAGAACCAGTAGAGGTCGATAGATTAATCATTGCAGTTTCCGAAACTTACGATATTGTTGTCACAATTCCTGAAGATGGTGTTGCTTATGAATTTTTAGCTACAACCGAAGACCGGACACAATCCGCAAGTTATTTTGTAGGCAACGGCATAAAGCAGTTAATTTCCCCGCTCCCTAGATTGAAATATTTTGAGGGGATGAAGATGATGAATGATATGATGAAGATGAACGGAGATCTGGATGATATGGGAATGAAAATGAGCTTGAACCAAATGGATATGAACGTAGTAATGTATCCTGAAATCACAGGAGATAGTAAGCAGAAAGAAGACCATAGCCAACACAATATGAATATGAATATGAATATGGAAAATGATCCCAACCGTTATAATGCAAATGCTTTGGGAGAAATCAAAACCCTTAACTATGCAATGTTACAATCACCGAATAGTACTTCACTTCCTAAAGATGCACCTGTAAAAGAATTAAAATTTACGCTTACAGGAAATATGAACCGCTATGTGTGGAGTATGGATAACAAAATCCTATCAGAAGTTGATAAAATCCCTGTTAAGAAAGGAGAAATTTTACGCATCACAATGTACAATAACTCAATGATGAGACATCCAATGCACCTACACGGCTTCGATTTTAGAGTTATTAATGGCAAAGGTGAAAAATCTCCCCTTAAAAATGTTTTAGATATAATGCCGATGGAAACTGACACTATTGAGTTTTTAGCAAACGAAGAAGGAGATTGGTTTTTCCACTGTCATATCCTTTATCACATGATGTCAGGAATGAATAGGGTATTTGCAGTTGACGATTATCAAAATCCAAATTTGCCTGATAAAAGGCAAGCATATAATATGTTGCAAAGAGAAAGCAATATGCCACACTTTATGGCTCAGAACGATTTTGCTACCAATGGAAATGATGGTGATGCAATGTTTCAGAATGCAAGATGGAGCTTAGGTACAGAATGGCGTTTAGGTTATAATGATATGCATGGTTATGAAGTAGAAACTCATTTAGGACGATATATTGGTAAAATGCAATGGTTTATGCCATTCATCGGTTTTGACTGGAGGTATCGTAAAATGGGTATGGATGAACACGAAACCAATTTATTTGGACAGAAAAATGAAAAAGATACACGTAGAGCCATAAGTTTAGGTTTGATGTACACTTTGCCAATGCTAGTAAACTTTCAGGCGGAAGTCTATCACGATGGTATTGTACGTCTTTCCTTAATGCGTGAAGACATCCCCATTACAAAAAGATTGAGAGCAGGTTTTATGGTCAACACCGATATGGAATATATGACAGAACTAAAATATATTATTAATAAAAATGTGGGCATTCGTACACATTATGACAGTGATATGGGATGGGGATTTGGTATTTCGATTAATTATTAATTACTAATTACGGCGAGTTATGCTGTAATGTAAAGATATTAGCACACCTTTATTTTACGTTAAAACAAAATCCATCTTTTTGAGATGGATTTTGTTGCTATAATTTACAGCAATCATTAACAATCCCTCCTTTCTTTACTTTAGATTAACTCTTCTTTTTCAAATGCGTGATGCGGTGATGAAACCATGATAATCTAAATAAAGAAAGAACTTAGTCCAGAATTTCACTAATAAAAAATACCGATGATAATCGGTATTTTATTCATTTATAGTTTAAAAAATTGTTCGAGAGTAATTTTTCTATCCTCTTTTCGTCAAAATTAAAAATTTCCTTTAGAGAAATTACAACTATTCAGAATTTTTTAGTCAATTTTAAAGTTCAGCAAATCTTTAGGAGACACATTTAAACCTTTAGCTAAGTCGATTAAAGTAGTAAAAGCAAAATTTCTTTTCCCATTTTCAATATCACTTACTGTACCTTTAGTAATTTTACTACTATTTAGCACAACCTCGTCTTGGGTAAGTCCTGATTTAATTCTTAAATCTTTAACGTGTTCACCAAATTTTTTTAGTATTTCATCTTTTAAAACATCCATTTGCTAACATTTTATACAAAGGGCGTAATTTTATTTGCAAATTTTGTTACAAGTTCTTGTAACAAATTGGAAATTTCTTATATTTGAACAAATTAGTTATAAAGGTAATTTTGTGATAGTCAAAGAAATATAGAAGCTATTGCTTTAGATTCTCGACTGGAAAACTGGCACTTTTCAAAAAGCAACGAGTTATTAAGTAAATGTGCCCACGACCTCGGCAAGGGCTCACTTATCGTTGCTCGGTATGCCAGTACCACCAGTCGGTAAGTTGAGTTCCACGCATTCTTTTTGGCAATATGTAGTGAGATAATGTTTGAATGTTGCAGATAATTCATATAAAGATCTAAACAATTCCTTCAGCAATAATTTAATTAAAATTCGCTGTTTATGAAAAGAACAAACTCTTTGCCCCGAAAGTTGACCAATCTTCAGTTGTATGAACTGCTAAAAAAAAGCAATCCGACCGCTTTGGAACATCTTCATCTGCGTTACAAAAGACTTCTTTTTTGGGTTGGATGGCAGGTGCTTAAAGATGATTTTGTAGTGGACACTATTGTTCAGGATACCTTCCTCAAATTGTGGCTGCACCGCGACACCATTGAAACGCCTGATCATATTACAGGATTTTTACGGTTTGTAATGAAAAGGGATTGTATATCGTATGTTACTGCTCCAAGAAATAAATTCAACCGCTTAATGGCTTCTCTTGACAGTTTTGAGAATTATCAGGATTATCTTGCAGGTTATGACCCGCTAAAAGATAAAGAGTATCTTCTCAGTCAGGAATCCGATCAGAAAAATTTCGATGAAGTTAAAAAGGTTTTACCCGTTCTGGATCCCAAAAGAAAACACCTGATTGAACTTTGCTTGGAATATGGCTTTCAGCACAAACCAATCGCAGAAGCAATGGGAAGCAGTGTGAAAGATATCAGCAATGAGGTGAGCAGAGCTATAAATGACCTTCGGAAAATTCTTAATAGAAGTTCTTCTGAGCAGCCAAAGGGAAAAGCTCTCGATAATAAAAAGCAGTCAGAAAAACTCAGTAGTCAACAACTCGATATTTTGAAAAGAAGGTTTGAGCAGAAATCTTCATTTGCAGTTATTGCCCAAGAACTCAAATTACCTGAAAAGGAAGTACATCGGGAATTTCTGTATGCATATCAACATTTACAAAATCAAAACACTTCTGAAATACCTCTTTAAAATGGAAAAATCCACGATGACATTGACCCGAAGAATTCAGCTACTGATTGATCTTCCTGCAAATGAACAAAAAGAGATGTGGGAAAAACTCTACCGGTATCAGAACCGCTGTTTCAGAGCTGCTAATTTTATTGTTTCCCATCTGTATGTTCAGGAAATGATCAAAGATTTCTTTTACCTCACAGAAGATATCCAATACAAACTTGCTGATGAAAACAAAGATAAAATGGGAATATTCACCCGTTCGAAAACACACACAACTGCACGTATGGTTTTTGATCGCTTCAAAGGAGAAATTCCTACAGATATTCTGGGAAGCCTGAACAATACGATTCAATCAACCTTCTCTAAAACTAAAGCCGACTATTGGCAGGGAACAAAATCATTGCGAAACTTTAAGAAAGATATTCCAATTCCGCTTCCGGTCAAATGCATCAGCAAAATGAAGTATGATCCCGAAAAGAAAGCATATAGCTTCAATATGTTTGCTATTCCTGTTAAAACGTATTTGGGAAACGACTACTCTGATAAGCGAGTGATAATGGAACGCCTCTTAAGAGAAGAGATAAAGCTTTGCACATCGCAGATCCAGCTGAAAGCCGGAAAGATCTATTGGCTTGCAGTATTTGAATTTGAAAAAGAAGAACATAAATTAAAACCCGAAATCATTGCAGAGGCTTCCCTGTCTTTGGAACACCCGATAGTGGTAAAGACCAACAATGTGCGAATCAATATTGGCTCGAAAGAGGAGTTCCTGTATCGCAGGCTTGCTATTCAGGCAAGTCAGAAAAGGATTCAAGACGGTATCGCCTATACCCGTTCAGGAAATGGAGTTAAACGCAAACAGAAAGCATTGTATAAGACAGAGAATCTGGAAAGCAGATATGTAAGTCATCGGCTTCACCTTTATAGCCGTAAACTTATCGATTTCTGTATCCAGCAACAGGCAGGCACATTGATTCTTAAAAATCAGGAAGATAAAATAGGCATTGCAAGAGAACAGGAATTTGTGCTTCGCAACTGGAGTTATTATGAATTGCAGACCAAAATAAAATACAAAGCAGAAAAAGCAGGAATTGAATTGATCATTGGATAGGAAAAAAATAACGAGGGTGCTTGTACACCCGCAGGGTGAGGTGTTGAACACTCACTAAATACTCAGTGAGTATATACAACGGCGTGGGCTCTTTTTTTACTTATGTTTTAAAATACTTCAAACGCTCATTAATAAATTAAACGATTACTTCAGGGTAATAACTTTTATATTTAAGGCTCAACCATCTAGTTGAGCCTTAAATATGAAATTATAAATATACTTTTACAGCATCTCTGTTTTTTAAATACTTATAAATAGCATTATTAAAAAGTCATTCTTTGAATTCTGACAGCATTTAATATAGCTAATAGAGCAACTCCTACGTCAGCAAAAACTGCTTCCCACATTGTTGCTAATCCACCAGCTCCCAAAACCAGTACAATCGCTTTTACAGCAAAGGCTAGAAAAATATTTTGCCAAACGATCTTGCGGGTTTGCTTTCCGATATTGATCGCCATCGGTATTTTGCTTGGCTTATCATCTTGAATGACTACATCAGCGGTCTCAATGGTTGCATCACTTCCCAATCCGCCCATTGCAATACCTACGTCGCTCAAGGCAACAACAGGGGCATCATTGACGCCGTCTCCTACAAAGGCAACTGTTTCATTTTGTGATTTGATCTCTTTTACTTTGTTGACCTTATCTTCCGGTAACAGATCGCCAAAGGCGTTAGTTATTCCCAGTTGATTTGCAACAAATTGTACAACAGTGCTCTTGTCTCCGCTTAACATCGTAGTTTTTACACCTAAAGCTTTAAGTTTATCAATGCTCAGCTGTGCATCGGCTTTTATACTGTCTGCAATAGTAATGTAGCCTGCAAATTTTCCGTCATATGCGATTGCAATTATTGTATAAACGATCTGCGTAGGGTCAAGATCATATTTGATATTGAATTTATCCATCAATTTAAAATTTCCCACAAGCAGATCTTTTCCGTTGATACTGGCTCTCAATCCGTGCCCAGCAATTTCTTCTGTATTTTCTAATTGTATAGAATGGTCGATTTCGCCGACATATTGATGGATTGCCGTAGCGACCGGATGGGTACTTTTGCTTTCTAAAGCATTTACCATCTTCAGAATTTCATCCTTATTAAATTCAGATTTTAAAGTAACTTCCTGAACTTTAAAGACGCCCTCGGTCATTGTTCCAGTCTTGTCCATTACCACATTTTTAATATTGGCGATAATGTCTAAAAAATTACTTCCTTTAAACAGTATACCGTTCTTTGAAGCTGCGCCAATTCCGCCGAAATAACCTAGAGGAATGCTAATAACCAAAGCGCAAGGACAAGAGATAACTAAGAACACTAATGCTCTGTAAAGCCAGTCACGGAAAACATAATTTTCCACGAACAGATATGGTAGTAGGCATATCAGTACTGCGAGTCCGACGACAATGGGTGTATAAATCCTTGCGAATTTTCGGATAAAAAGTTCGGTAGGTGCCTTCTGAGCCGTCGCATTTTGTACTAATTCCAGAATTTTGCTCAACTTACTGTCTTCGTAAGCAGTTGTCACTTTTACCTGAGCAATAGTCTGTAGATTGATCATTCCGGCAAGCACGCTCTCACCTTTGTTTTTGGTATCAGGCTTACTCTCACCAGTTAATGCAGCGGTATTGAACGATGCGGATTCACTTACCAACTCTCCGTCCAGAGCCAGCTTCTCTCCTGATTTTAGCTGTACAATATCCCCAACTTTCGCCTGCTTGGCAGGGATGGTCTTTGGTTGGTTACCTTCAAGAATGGTCACCTCATCAGGACGCTGATCCAACAATGCTTTGATATTATTCTTTGCTCTGGAAACAGCAAGTGTCTGGAAAACCTCTCCTACACTGTAGAATAACATAACAGCAACCCCTTCCGGATATTCTCCGATTGCAAATGCGCCTATAGTAGCAATGCCCATTAGAAAAAATTCCGAAAAAACGTCACCTTTGGCAATGCTTTCATACGCTTCTTTTAGAACGGGTAGACCCACAGGCAAATAAGCCACCGCATACCATACGATCCGTACCCAGCCTTGAAACCACTCCTGCGGAAAAAAGTTATCCAGTACGATGCCTATCAACAGAATAACCAAAGAAACAATTGCTGGTAAAAACATTTGAAATGTATTTTTCTCACCAATGCTATGGTCGTGGTCGTGCCCGTCGTCCTCGCTGTGCGTTTCAGCTTTGTTATTCTTGGTAGAACAGCATTTGTCATCCTCAAGTAATTTTTTGGCACCAGCATCATTGTAGATTTTGCCTTCCTGTGCTGTGCAGCAAAGCTGATTTCCTTCCTTGTCGTAAATATGTTTGTGTTCCATTGTTGTAGATTTTAAAATTAATGTTCGTGTTCCCCGGAATTACTCAGTTTAGCATTGACAAAAAATGCACCTTTAATAACAACTTCCGCATTTGCAGAAATTTCATTAACGGTTGTAATTGCAGTATATCCCATATCGGAAGAACCTTTTACAACTTCTATTTTTTCAAAATTTGTCATTTTTTCTTCTTTCTCAGGTATCTTCTTCTCATTTAAATGTTCACCTTCCACCTCTTCGTGATGTTCTTCAGCTTTTTTGTCTGTTCTGACAAAAATGAAATATTTGCTGTCCGCTTCTACAATGGCTTCATTGGGAACCGCCGGTGTTGTACTTTTATCGAGACTTACGATTCCTGTGATATTCATTCCGTCGATCAATCCGGATTTGTTTCCGGTTACAGAACAGTGAACCGAAATTGTTTTGCTGTCGTTTTCAAAGGATGAACCAATGCTGTAGATTTTTGCATCGTACTCGGTTTCAGGATTATTTGTTAATTTAAAATGGACGATTTGCCCCACTTTCATTTTTGGCAAATCCTTTTCAAAAACCTGCAAATCGAGATGCAGGGAACCGTTATCTATGATTTCTGCAACAGGTGATGAGATGTCAACGTAACTTCCAATCTGTGCAGAAATAGTACTGATCGTTCCACTGATTGGTGACGTTATCACTAAACCCGATCGCAAATTTCCATTATTGACATTGGCGGGATTGATTCCCATAATCTGAAGCTGTCTTTGCAAAGAAGATCTTTGTGTTCTCAGGGTTTTCAGTTCGGCATCTGAACTTTGAAGGTTCTTCTTTGCGCCGGCATCATTATCAAATAATTCCTTCTGTCTCCTGTATTCCTGTTCTGCAAATGCAATCCTGCTTTTAACGGTCAGGTATTGCTCTTGCAACTGAATGTATTCCGGATTTGAAATGGAGGCAATTACCTGTCCTTTTCTTACAAAATCCCCGATCTGCACATTCAAAGTTTTAATAATTCCGCCATACATCGACGTGACAGTCGCTTTATTATTATTGGGAACTCTCAGTGCTCCATTTGCTTTGATGGTAGAAGTCAGTTCTTTCATCTCGATTTTGCCCAGAGTGATGCCCACCGCTTTCATTTGCTCTTCAGTCAAGCTAGCGATAGTCTGTGGGGCTTCTTCGCCGTGCTCTTCGGCTTGTTCGGTTTTCACTTCGCCCTCCACTTCAGTTGAAGCATCCTTTTTTCCACAGCCTACGAAAAAAACCAAGACAAAGGCGATGAAGATGATATGTTGTTTCATATTATTTATTGATTAAAGAGTTAATGTTGATCACAGACTGATTGACCTGCTGAATTGATTCCAGATATTTGAGCTGAATATTGGTTGCGGTCTGCAATGCAAAAAGATATTCAACGTAGGAGATTTCTCCTGTTTTATAACCGAGCTGACCAGCTTTCACAATTTTTTCTGCATTTGGCAAAGCCTGACCGACATAATATTCATATTGCAGAACATCCTGTTTGTATTGGTTCAATACGTTTTCAAGTTGGGCGGACAATTGTTTTTGCTGAAGTTTCGCATTGGATTCTGCCATTTGCTTCTGATAATCCAAGGACTGAATTCTTGCTTTGGTTGCTCCAAACGTCAACGGTATTGATATACCAATGTTGGCAACATTAAACCGGTTCCCTGCATTATAATATTTTTCCTGCCCATTCACGGTATGAAAACCAATGATCGATTGATTCGTATAACCCAAACTGAATTCAGGTAAGCCCTGCGATTTTTCTACATTTTTATTTCTCTCGGCAATTTCCACTTCCTGATAAAATGCTTTGACGGTTGGATGATTGGCAATTGTATTGCTGTCCAATATATATTCAATTTTCAGTGGCTGATAATTTTTACTAAGCGGAATCTCGATTTGATCATCTGTATTTAAAAGCGTTTTCAAATTTTTGTAAGCATTATCAAGATAGATTTTATTCTGATTTAATAAAAGATTGATCTCACCTTTCTGTGTTTCTGCTGTACTGATTTCTATTTTCTTAATGTCACCAGCATTAAATCTGACGGTTGCAATCCTGATAAAATCCTGATACAGACTATCGAGTTTCATTAGTTTCTTCTGATTGTAGTGTAGATATTCAATCTGATAAAAATACGTTCTGACCTGTTTTGCAAGCTCATTAACAGTAAGTTCTCTGCTGATCTGTTTCCCTTTTATTTCCTGAGCAATAAGTTCCTTTCTTGCCTTAAACAAAGTCGGAAACGGAATACTTTGAGAAATGGAAAACGACTGGTCAAACTTCGGACTGTTGTATTGTCCAAGCTGCGCACTGAAATTCATTTTTGGAAGTTCATTGGCTGTGGGTTTTAAGGCTTCAGAAACTTTAATATCTAAATCTTTCGTTTTTACTGAATAATTATTACTCAAAGCCATTTCTGTCGCCTGCTCCACCGATAATGTTTTTATATTTTGAGCATTAAAAGTTTGCCCTACAAGTAAAAATCCTACAACGACAATCGTGGTCAAAGATTTCATTTTAAAATGATTCTTTCTGAATTTTGTATTGAAAATAATGTACAACATTGGCAAAACAAATAACGTCAGGAAAGTTGCAGTGATCAAGCCACCTATAACCACTGTCGCCAAAGGTTTCTGAACTTCTGCTCCGGCTCCTGTTGAAATTGCCATTGGAAGAAATCCTAAAGAAGCTACGGCTGCGGTCATCAGAACTGGTCTTAGCCTCGTTTTTGTGCCTTCAAAAACCCGCTTTAGAATATCTGTTTCGCCGTCTTTCTCCAATTGATTGAATGTTCCTATTAAAACAATCCCATTAAGAACGGCAACGCCAAACAAAGCGATAAAACCAATCCCAGCGCTGATACTAAATGGCATATCTCTTATCAATAATGCGAAAATTCCGCCAATTGCACTCATCGGTATCGCAGTAAAAATTAATGCAGCCTGCTTAAATGAGCGGAATGTGAAGTATAACAAGAAAAATATCAGGAGTAAAGAAACCGGAACCGCAATCATCAGTCTTTTGCTTGCGGCCTGGAGATTTTCAAACTGACCGCCATAAGTAAAGTAATACCCTGAAGGTAATTTCACTTGCTTATCCAACTTAGTTTGAATATCTTCCACTACACTTTCCACATCCCGGTCTTTCACATTGAATCCAATAACAATCCTGCGTTTTCCTTCATCTCGGCTGATCTGTGACGGGCCGAGTTTGTAGCTGATATTCGCTACTTGTGAAAGTGGGATCTGATTCCCGGTACCAGTTGAGATCATCAAATTATTGACGTCATCGATATTGGTTCGGTGAAGACTGTCGAGTCTCACGACCAGATCAAAACGTCTTTCGTTTTCAAAAACCTGACCAGCAGATTTTCCTGCAAAAGCTGTACTTAAAGTGTTATTAACATCCTCAATACTCAATCCATAGTTTGCCATTCTTGTACGGTCGTACTCTACATTGATCTGTGGCAGCCCGCTGATGCGTTCAATTTGTGGAGCGGTAACCCCGTCAACAGATTGAATGACTTTACCAACCTTATCTGCGTAAATTGCAAGCGAATCCAAATTTTCACCAAAGATTTTCACCGCCACATCCTGACGGATTCCAGTCATCAGTTCATTAAAGCGCATTTGTATAGGCTGGTTCTTTTCGAAAAATACACCGGGAATCAATTCTAATTTTTCTGAAATTTCATCTGCCAGCTCATCATAAGACTTTTTACTTTTCCACTCATCCTGTGGCTTTAAAACAATGATCAGATCAGTCGCTTCCGGAGGCATTGGGTCAGTGGGAACTTCGGCAGCCCCTGTTTTTCCCACTACCATTTTCACTTCATCAAAACCTTTGATGATTCGGGATGCCTGCATAGACGTTTCAATACTTTGCGATAGTGAACTTCCCTGGGGCAATATGCAATGAAATGCAAAATCTCCTTCCTGTAATTGCGGGATGAATTCTCCTCCCATCCTGCTAAAAATAATGAGGCTCAATGCAAATAAAGCAATAGTCACGGAAACAATCACTCCTTTAATTTTTACCGCTTTTTGCAATATTGGCTGGTAGATACCTTGCAGTTTATCCATCAGCTTATCAGAGAAACTTGCTTTTGTCGAAATCTTTTTAGATAAGAACAAAGCGCTCATCATAGGAATATAGGTCAACGATAGTATCAAAGCTCCTAAAATTGCAAAGCCAACTGTCTTTGCCATAGGCGTAAACATTTTACCTTCAACACCTACCAAAGTTAGAATCGGAATATAAACGATCAGGATAATAATTTCTCCGAATGCCGCGCTGTTTCTGATTTTAGAAGCGGAAAGGAAAACCTCTTCATCCATCTCTGACTGTGTCAGTTTTTGAGTAGATTTTCTAAGTCCCAAATGATGGAGTGTAGCCTCCACGATGATCACGGCACCATCAACGATCAACCCAAAATCTATCGCACCTAAACTCATCAAATTGGCACTGACTCCGAAAACATTCATCATCCCTAACGCAAAAAGGAGTGATAATGGAATTGCCGAGGCAACGATCAATCCTGCTCTGAAATTCCCTAAGAATACGACCAGTACAAAAATTACGATGAGTGCACCTTCAATAAGATTTTTCTCAACTGTGTTGATGGCCCTTCCAACAAGATCACTCCTGTCTAAAAACGGTTCAATCAGCACATCGTCTGGCAGTGACTTCTGGATTGTCGGAATTTTATCCTTAATTAAATTGACAACCTCGTTACTGTTCGCGCCTTTCAGCATCATTACAATGCCACCAACAGCATCTACCTGACCATTATAGGTCATTGCTCCATAGCGAACTGCACTTCCCAGGCGGACTTCCGCAACATCTTTTACAAAAATGGGAACACTGCCCGCTTTATTATCAATGGCAATATTTCTAATATCCTCAAGAGAAGTTACAACGCCTATTCCACGAATGAAATAAGCATTTGGTTTTTTATCAATATAAGCCCCTCCCGTATTCTGATTGTTTTTTTCCAATGCAGTGAAAAGGTCTGTGATGCTGATTCCCATTGCCCTAAGACGGTTGGGATCAACAGCCACTTCATACTGTTTCAGTTCTCCTCCAAAGCTGTTGACTTCTGCAACACCGGGAGTTCCGTTCAGTTGTCTTCTTACGATCCAGTCTTGCATTGTTCGCAGTTCTTTGGAGGAATACTTTTTCTCGCTACCTTTTTTCGGGCGAAGAATATATTGATAAATATCTCCTAAGCCAGTACTAACCGGAGCAAGTTCAGGCGTTCCAACACCTTTCGGGATTTCTTCGGAAGCTTCCTTCAGTTTTTCGCTGATTAGTTGACGTGCAAAATAGACATCAACATTTTCCTTAAACACAACGGTAATAACCGATAGTCCGAATCTTGAAATACTTCGGGTTTCTTCAATATCGGGAATATTGGCAATGCTCTGTTCAATTGGGAACGTTACCAGCTGCTCTACTTCTTGTCCCGCCAATGTCGGGCAAACTGTAATGATCTGAACCTGATTGTTGGTAATATCCGGTACAGCATCAATGGGTAATCTCGTTGCACTCCACGAGCCCCATATAATCAACAACAAGGTCATTACGCCAATGACAATCTTGTTCTTGATGCTAAATTTTATGATTTTATCTAACACAGAATTTAATTTAATTTTTTATAGAAATTGCTGTTGAATAATGAGCAGAACCTGTCCGAATATCATTAAAATTGCAGCAAACATAATATTGAAGACAATGCATCAATTGCAGTGTCTTGCAAAAAATCTCGGTAAAAAATTAAATTTTGGGAGGTTGCCAAATGTGGTCATAAACCTGATAGGCAATGTTATTCTTGTGAAAAAGAATCTTTTCTGAAAGATAGAAGGAAATCTTTGTTGGAATTTCTAATAAAGGTTCAACCTTAAATGCGATAACCGTAATCTGACAACAGCTACAAAAGCAGAAAGGAGAACAAGTATCATCACTTTCGTCGGAATGAGTATCCGCAGTCTGCATTGAAGTTTTAGCAGAATGATTTGATAAAGACTTTGCATTGATATCACTACACGGCATTACCAGTAATGCGATGAAATAGAATGTCAATATGAGTCTTAAAATTTTCACTTTACAAAAGTATTAAATTTTAAATTATGTTTTTACTTTTGGTAGAAACTATCTTATAAGGAGTTGGAGGTGTAATTCACAAAGAACTCAAATAGCCTATACAACACATTACCTCATTTTTTTTCTTAATTACCCAAATTAACTTAACCCTCCAACTGCTTGATATTTTTTAATGATTTTCCTTACTTGCGTTATATCCATCTTTAAACCTCAGAAAATCTTCCGCTTTTTTAGGATTATTTTTAATCCATAATTGCATTATTTGAGTGTTTTCTCTCAAAATTGTTATCTCATTTTCATCGTAGATTTTTTTTCCTTCATCAGCAATTTCATTTAAAATATCTTGGCGTAGTTCACTTTTAGCTTTGATGCTTTCTTTGTACCAATTGGTTGAGAAATTAATGGAGGCGATCAGTACTAAAACCGCAAAGACAAAAACTCCAATTCCGCTCCAAATAAATTTCTTCTGCCATCGTATATCCTTTCCTAAACCATCCAAATAATCTTTAGTTTCTTTCGAAAGAACCATTTCTGTCTGGGCAGGAATACTGGCAATTAATTCAGTTATTTTGGCTTGCACTAATTTGAAAAAGACCACAGTTTCATTATTGATTGACTGTCCGTCTTCCAAGCATATCTTTAAGTCATTTAATAGAGTCGTATGATCTTCAATGGCAAACTGAAGTTTGATATTTTGTTCAATATTTTCCATATTTGATTTGATCACGTTTTCTAAAAGCTCCATTCCGTTACTTGTAGATTCTTTATTTTCATTTTCCATATTTATTGTTTTAAAATTTTAATTATCTTCTTAATTTTCGCTTCTTTTTAGAGAGTTCATCTTCGTCCTGAGAAACATAGGTTGGATTAAGTAAGTCACTTATTAATCCGCCTGCAATATCTATTAAGCTTTCATTTGGGTCTGATTTCAAATGATTACTAGCATCATTATTTACACTATTTTGACTTAATGATTTTACCAGATCATCCAGACCAGAATCTATTGCTGACAGAGAGAACCCGACATTTTTCCGGAAGAAGAATCCGTTTTTCTCTTTACTACTATTAATTTCATTTATCCAAATATCTTTAACTTGATTTTTTTGCCCAGCTTTAAAGTCTCCGTTATATTGGATCTTTACAGAAAATCCTTTTTGTTGTATATTTTCCCGAAATTCCTTTAAGTTGCTAGCGTATTTTTGTGCTTCCTTAACCGCAGTTTTAACCTCAAACAAAGATTTTATTTCAGAGATTTTCAATTGATTTGAAATTTCAGACAATTTGTAACCAGCTTTATAAATCCTTTCAGTTTGATGATTTTTGTCCTTTTCCATCAATATTCGCATTCCCGAAATCCCGTCTTTCACATTTGAAGATAATTGGACGTCAAAACCTTTTTTCTTCATTCTTAGGATTAGATCATCAAAATTATCTTCTGCCCTGATAGTTTCGGTCAAGCTTTTCAACATCTCGGCTTTTTTTTGCGCTCCAATTTCTATATCGGTCAATAATCCTTTCTCTTTACAAACTTCTCTGACAGCTTCACCAAATCTCTTTCCGATATCGTGTGATTTCACGGTACACTTTCCCGAAATATCAATCCTGTTCACGATAAAATGAATGTGCTTATGTTTGGTGCTATTATGAATATCAAGCCGAAACTGGTTGTTTGCCGTCACACCGACTTTATCTAAAGCTTTTGTGGCGATTTCTAAAAATTCTTCATCCTTCAATTTTCTGCCAATTTCGTCTGGTTGAGAAATATATCCTGTCAATGCCCATTTCTTCACTTTGGAATTTCTTTCAGCTACGGTTTTCATTTCGTGAAATTGACCTTCAGCAATGTCACTCAAAAGATAGTTTGAAGCCACCATTTCTGCTGTTCCTTTATCGTTGCCATTATATTCCAAAGCAATTTTTGTAATGGTTCTTGTGGTTGCGGAATTATTCATTTTTCTGAATTTTTGAATATAAATATTGATGAATCAATTCGATCAGATTTTCGATTTTCACTAAAATTTCTTTCTTATTTTCAAAAACATTCCATTCTCGATTTCGCAAAAGATTAGTGATTTTTTTGAAATGAGTTCCATATTGAAGCAACACCTCATCAGTTTGGAATTCATTAATTTTTAGTTCTTTTTCGAACAAAACATTTCGGATATAGGTTGATAATTTTAATGGATATTTTTTCTGTTTTTGAATCAGGATTTCATATTCAGAATTGGTCATTCGTATTGAAATAACTTTGTCCAATTTTTTATTTTCTTTGGTTTTCAAACCACCTTTACGACCTAATTCCTGAAAATATTTTTTTCTCTTTTCCTGAGCAATTTTGACTTCATTTTCTTTGGTGGCTTGCTGTATGAATTCTTGTAAAAAGTCTTTCTCCATTGTATTAATTTTAGCGCATTTAAAAAACATTTCTGACGATAGGAAGAAATCAAAAATCCCAATTTTGCAATTAGCGGATACGCTTATTGTAAACTTTGGGTACTTTTTGCACTAACTTACCACCATATTTTACCTGTGTTTATTTTACTCACCTTCGCCTGTATTTCACTTGTCTTTCAGGTGATGGATTTTTGTGAATCATCCAATCATTTAGGTCTTTAAAATCTGAATATAAAACCCGACAATCTTCTGCGTTTTTGTTTTCATTTTTAATCATTTCAACGGCACGATTTCCTGCTTCATCATTATCAAAATAAAGCTCAATATTTTCATAATTTTCAATTGAATTTTTAATCTTAGAAATCATCGAAACGGAATTCAAAACGAGATAATCGACAGGTTCTTTTTCTAAAAATTTCTCTACATTTTTAAAGGAAATAAAATCGAAAAAGCCTTCGAAAATCCGAAGCGATTCTGATCTGTTTTTTATGGTTGAAATATCTTTTTTGCCCAAACAAATTTTCGAATATTTATTGCGGATTTCATAACCGCCAGAATCGTTCTTGAAGCCAATTCCGAAATAGTTTTTATCTTTCATTCGGTAATGAATTTCGTCTAAAAACTGAGTTTGATTTCCAACTTTTCTTTCTCTTAAATATTCCAAAAGTGCAGGATGCTGAACTTTCTTAATTTCAATGATCTCATATTGCTTAGATAAATTTTCTGCTTTCTGATTTGAAATACTTTGCTGTTGAAAAGAAGAAAAACTCTGCTTCTCAACCCACGCTAAAACTTCATTGACCGAAGCGTTCAAGTATTTCTTTATAAAGTCGGTATTCGTTCCACCAATTCCTTCTGAAAATAAATACCAATAGTTTAGACTTTTATTGATTTTAAAAGAGGCTTGGGATTCGTTGGCAAAAGGGTTGAGATACCAAGCTTCTTTTTCATTTTGTTTCGTTGGAAGGTGTCCGAGAGAAAGGAGGACTTCTTCCAACGATATGCTGTTGAATTGTTTGCAGTTCATTGTTGTACTTTTTTAATGTTTTTAGTAATAATCGTATGAATTTTGATGGGTAAAGTAGACGGATTTAGTTTTGTCTAATGTTTGATGAATTGATGAGAAAGCCTTGTAAAAAATTGATTAACAATAATTTAAGCTCTCATCAAAGTCTCATCACCTCATCAAAGTGGAAATATTCTTCTCATCATCCTCTCATCAAAAATCAAGGTTTAAAAGTTTGATGAGGCTTTTGATGAGAGATAACACATTGATTTTCTTTTTATTATCTATTAATTCATCATTTCATCAAATTTTTGGAGAATAAAATTCCTTTCTATTGTAAAATACCGCCCTGTTTTATTCTGTTGGAAAAAACTTAACCCATAATCTAGGTCGTATTTGATATAGGCTAATGAATTGTTTTGAGGCTCGAGCTTCCAGATTTCTTTCAGCAGTTTCCGGACATCGTTAACTGTCCAATATTGTTTGCTGAACATTTTACCAAGCATATTGAAAATATCCTGCGGAATACAGTTGATATTTTCGTCCTCGATACTTTGGAAAAACTCATATAAAAGTTCGATGATCTTAGATTCCAGTTTATTGTTATTTTTCCAAACCAATCTTTGAAGAGCCTTTGTTCTGATCTGTGAATCTGTGAACCACATTCTTGTCTCCTTACGGCTGTGAAAAGGTCTTTGGATTAGGTAACGAAGGAAATAGGAAATCTCCTTGTTGAGATTGCGTAGAAATTCAGTGTTCTCGCTTTTGATTGATCTTACTTTAATAATCCAGAATCGGATCTCATTTTCATCGATCTGAATGAAGTTGTCTTCATTATTGGAACAGAGAATGAATTTTCCAAAAAATTCCACTTCTTCACGATCTTTTCCTTTTGCCTCCTTCTTGTCTTTATCAGTCGTTGAAAGATATTTTAATCGTTCTGTAATTTCCTTTTTGTCAAAGAATACTTCATCAATAGCAACTATAAGCATCGATGTCCAATCCGAATTGAACTGACTGCTGAAGGAATCTCCTTTGATGTAGGTCATATTAAGCCCGAAAATGGATTTCAGCCATTTTATGAAAGTGGATTTTCCGGTAGATCTTTCTTTGCTTACAAGACAAAGAATCGGAAGTATCTGTGTTGGATATTGCAGTAAGATCTTGATATAATCCAATCCTAATTCCAACTGTTCTGCGAAAATATGCTCCATAAATCTAAGTGAAAATGGAATCTTCTCTTTTAGGCTTGTTTGCTCCGGTGTTTCTTTAATCGGCTGATAAGGAATCTCATTGTAAACATTATAGAATCCTTGAATAATTTGTTGGTATTGCAAATGGGAAGGAATACAACAGAAGCCGTCATACTTGGGAACTTTTGAGACGTATATCTTTCCGTGATCACTGATAATGGTTTCACGATTCCATCGAGTTAGTATCGAGATTTTATCTCCTGAGATTAACGGTTTCTCAATAGTTTTATAGTAGGTGGTTCCTACTCTTAGATAAGGGATGTTTTCGCTCATATTTAAAAGGTTTGATTCTGTACAGGAAATACAGAAGGGTGAATTGGAATGCTTGATAAATAAAAGTCTCTATCTATCTTCTATACTTAAGCGACTTGACTTCGTTTAAAGCATCCATAAGATCAAAATGGTTGACTCTGTAGAATCTTCCAATTTGTTCCGCCTTAATGTTACCTTTTAAAATATGTGAGCGTACGGTTTGATAATCGAGTTTTAGAATTTCTGAACACTCTTTGATAGAGTATAGTTTCTTTTTCAACTCAATTTCAGGTTCTTTTTTGAGAGAATAGAGTAAGTCTTTCACTTCCCCTAATTCGTCGAGAATGGTTTGGAATGGATTTGTTGTCTGCATAATCTGATATTTATTTGCAGACAAAATTGTATGATTGGAATAACTAATAATGCAATTCTATTCAATTGCGTAAAGTTTAATGCTTGATATTAAACAGCTTAGATAATTCGTGATAGATAGTTTCCTCAAAATCATTAGGTTTCACAGTTATTGCCCGTGAAAATGTTCCTTTGTCAAAATTGGAATTATATTCGTTTTCCATAGCCTCAATAATAGTGGTGTCTTGAAAATCCGGATTTATAATATGATAGTCTTTTAAGAATCGGTGGATTCTGATGAAAGAAGATTTCTGATCCACGAGCAGATTGTGATTTTCATCGATGAATTTTTTGTCTTTTAAAAAAGCGATGAAAATTTTAGAACTATTATCACCAATCATAATATCTGATAAACGAACTTCTCTATTTGTTTTGCTTTGTAAAGCAAAATATAGAAAAAGCGTGGTTTCGGCGCCACTTAGAAAATTGCCCTGCAACTTCATTAAATTACTTGAACTTATCAGGCTGTTTGATTCTTTCTTATATTGATCTAAACAATATCGAATTTTGTCTTCAAAATTATGATTTCGTGATGTATCAATATCTTTGAAATGAAAACTGAAGAAGTTGTCTAATTTTTCATATCTAATCAAATACTCATTCCTCAATTTTTCATTGAGTACAATTTTAGAGGATTTTTGCTTGGCTTTTTCAATTCTCCTGTGAAACCGCTCCTGAATCTTTTCTCGTTTTATCAAATGATAAAACATCATCGGATAGCCGACAAATTCCTCCCAAAAATTCCAACGTCCGTAAAGTTTTTTATGATCCATAATTTATAATAATAATTATTTAAAAACCTCATTCATATAGTTGATTTTATCATCTTCGCTTGGTCTGTAGTAGGCATTAAACACTTCTAAGCTGGTATGACCCGTGTAGCTCATAATTACCTTATCCGGAACTCGTTTGTTCTTCATTATAGTAATAAAACTTCTTCTTGCAGTATGCGAGGAAATTCTCGTCCAAAATTCAGCTTTTTGGTCTACCAGCTCATCACCATATTTCATAGTTTTTTTTATTTCATCGGTAAACTCTAACTTTTTAAAAACCTCTTTAATATATTCATTCATCTTTTGATTTGTAATACTTGGCAGATTATAATCATACTTTTCAAGTATTGATTTAGAAATACTGTTTAAAGGAATTGCTAAGTTTTTAGATTTACTTTTTAAATCAATAACCCGTATGAAATTTCCGTCAACATCACTTCTGGAAATCGTACTGTAATTGCCAAACCTCATTCCGGTAGTACAACCAAAAACAAAAAGATCACGAACCTTTTCTAATCTTTTGTTTTCACTGAGATTGTAATTATATATGAGTTCAACTTGTTCATAATTCAAAGCTATTTCATCAGTTGTAAATTTCGCAGGTTTCTTGAAAGCAATAAAATTGTTATTGTAAGTATATTTTTTATTTAGAGCCCAAAGAAGAAAAGTCTTGAGCAGACCAACATTTCTATGTAATGTATTTGCAGAATGTTTCTTTTCTTCAATACAATATTTTAGAAATTTGTTATAAAGTTTATTGTCAAATTTTCCTAAGCTGATCTTTACTTTGCTATATCTTTCAAAATCTTCGAGTAAATTCTTATTGCATTTGTAACGCTTTAGAGTTGAGTTTGAAATCGAATTACCCGTATAGTCGTTTTCCTTCTCATTTAAAAACTCCTGATAAATTCTAAAGAAATCACTTTTAACTGTTATTTTTTTGAATTTTTCATCAAATCTTTGTTTAAGAACATCAACGGTAAGTTCTTCATTTATGTTCTTATATCGATTAACAATCTCTGTAAAAAAACTACTATATCTATCCAACTGCATTTTAACACTTCGATGAATCTCTGCCCTTTTAGTTCTTCCGTTTAGGTCATTAGGTTGCCTACCTTCAAAATCCCATTCGGTTGGTTTTATTTTCTCACCAGTAGAATAGATAAAATTCTTACTTTCATTGTTGAAAAATGAACGGAAATAAATCAGAGTTTCCTTTGTACCATTGGGTTGCTTAAGTTTAAAAGTGTAATTCATCAGGTGCCAGTTTAGGTGCTACTTCTTCTATATTTAGACATAAAATCTAAGTATATTAGTTTATACAAATATAGTTAAAATGCTGATAAATAGAGAACTTACATATTTTAAGTTATGTTAAAATATGTAAGGTTCGAAAACCTCCAACTCCACAGGAATAAAATAAACCACTGAATTTCAGTGGTTTATTTTTGTTTATCTAATAAGGTTTTGAATATGAAAAGTGTAGATCTTCTTTAAAATGTAAATTTTTTATTTTTACTTCCAATATTCGGTGAATTAATTATGTCAATTTTAAATCAATTTCTCATTTATAACAAGATCTGCAGTTAAATTTTTAATCAACAGACATTTTTGCAGATTCCTTCCATAAATAGTTAGGTATAGGCTCATTAAGCACCCATTTGATACTCATTGGCTTTGAGCCTTCTGTTTCTTTAAAAGTACCTTCTCCTATAAATACATATCCAAGTGTATTACCATTTTCGTCATTTGCTCGCTCTCTTACAAAAAGCAATATTATTTTTTCATTTTCTACATGACTGACGTATGATTTTCCTTTAGTAGTTTCCGGACCGTATGCATTGTGAGATTGCCAATGAAACAGTGTCTCGCTAATTGCGTAATCATCATACATTGTAGTAGGTGAGAAATCCTCTTCAGATTTGATGAGATTAATAAACAGTATTTCTGTATTCAAATTTTTATTCTCTGCCGCTCCCTCTCTATTTGAAGATTTTTTTTCAAATGTTGACATTTCAAATGCAACTAAAATTTGATCTCTGGTATATCGCGAATGTAACTTTAATGGTTGTTCATAAGGCAAATAAATATCCAGTTCCTTGAACCCAATCTTATCAATTAAAATTTCCAGAACCTCTATAATTTCATTTATCAAAGTCTGATTTTTTCCTATTTGTCTGATACTTTCTTCTAAACTTCCGAAACCTCCTGCGTTTTGCCAAATGTCATAATGAAGCATTAAAAGCATTGTTTTTTCTTTCTCAGTAAAATCCTTAATTCGAATATCGAAGGACCGTTTTGCGATTTCTAAAATAAAATTAAAGTAACTCACAGAATTAGTTGATAACCATTTCTTGCTAATTGCTGAGTAAATTTGTTTCTCATCGCCATCCTCAAAATCTTCGATGACACCAGCTCTTTGGCAAAGTCTACACCAACTTCCTTTTTTATAAATAACTTCAAGCGGAATATGATACAGTTCTGTAAAATTCCTAAGTGTCAATGGCAAAGTAGTCTGATGCTGAAAATTTATTATTTTGGTAATAATTTGATTAATATTGAGAGAAGTGGCTTTCCTGATATTTGTAAGAATTACTTCTTTCGTTTTTTTCTCTAAAACTATTGAGCAACCTAAAGGCAAGTGTGGGAAATCGTCTTCAATTTCCTTTTGTACGGAAGTTGTGGTCTTCCCTATTAGGGCCCGGAATTTATTTTCAAAATCATATTCAGGTCTTGCGTTTCCAACAAAATCTAATACTGTTAAACAATCTTTTCCTTCTGCTAAGCGAAGACCACGACCTAACTGCTGAAGAAAAACAGTTAAGCTTTCAGTAGGTCTCAAAAACAAAACAGTATCAATTTCCGGAATATCAACACCTTCATTGAATATATCAACTACAAACAAGTAGTTGAACTCTTTTTTTCTAAATCTTTCTCGAAGTACATCTCTGTCGCTAGCATTTTTAGAGGTTAGAAATTCAGCTTTTAGATCAGCTTGATTGAATTTTTGAGACATATACTCAGCATGATCAATATTTACACAAAAACCTATTGCCTGAACATCCTTCAAATCTGTTGTATACTTCTGTAGATTATTAATGATTTCACCTACTCGCGCTTCATTTTTTATATACAGGCCAGCGAGCTCACTGACTGCATATTTTCCTTTCTCCCATTTCACACTTGTTAAATCGATGCTGTCTGTAATACCAAAATATTGAAAAGGAGTTAATAATTTTTTATTCAGAGCCTCGGGAAGTCTAATTTCCGCTGCGACACGGTTACAAAAATCTTCAAGAATATTTTCATTATCCATTCTCTCTGGTGTAGCTGTCAATCCAAGCAAGACTTTTGGCTGGAAGTAATCTAAAAATGGTCTGTAACTGGAAGCTGGACCGTGATGTGCTTCATCTAATATGATAAAATCAAAATATTCCTTTGAGAGATTTAGATCTTTTAACCTATTATTCAAAGTCTGTACAGAAACAAATAAATACTCATGCGATCTTGGCTCGAGGCCGTCAACCCACAAATCACCAAAATTATTATCCTTCAACACACCTTGAAATGTTGCTCTTGCCTGTTGCAGGATTTCTTTTCGATGTGCAACAAAAAGCAATTTTGCTGATGTATTATTTTTTCTGAAGTTTTTGTAATCAAATGCCGAAATAACAGTTTTTCCAGTACCTGTTGCAGCAACTAATAAATTTCTGTTTCTGTGGTGTACAGTACGTTCAACCTCCAGCTTTTCGAGTATTTCACTTTGATAATGAAAAGGTTTAAGATCGAAATATGATGTTGTAAAATTATATTCTTTTGAAAATTTTCCTTGCTTCAATGCATCAACTAATTTTACAAAATGAGCGTCTTGTTGATAAGATTCAAACTCTGAATTCTGCCAATAAGCTTCAAAAGTCTTTTTAAATTTATCGATGATATGGCTAACTTCTCTGGTTGTGATTTTTAAGTTCCACTCCAAACCATCAGTTAATGCTGATCGCGAAAAATTAGATGAACCGATATAGCCTGTATGAAAACCTGTATTGCGTTGAAACAAATAAGCTTTCGCGTGCAATCTTTCATTTCCAGTATTGTAAGAAACTTTGACTTCCGTATTTTTTAACGATGAAAGGAATTCTACTGCCTTTGCATCTGTTGCTCCTATATAAGTTGTAGTAATGACTCTTAAGATTCCACCTCTGTCAGTAAACTCTCTCAACTCACGCTCAAGAATTCTTATACCTTTCCACTTTATGAATGAAACTAAAAGATCAATTTTATTCGACGATAGTATTTCTTTCCGGAGCTCACTTTCTAAAGTTGTGCCTGAGTTTCCGCCAGTAAAAAGTTCGCTGTGAATTAATCTGGTATAAGGAGTAATTTCTTTTAAATGAAGATCTAAGTCTGTAAAATGAGCATCAACGTTTGTAAAAACTGCTTTCAGAATCTTACCTTCAGTTTCAATTAAATCATCTTCAAACTCTTCTTTTTTCAGTTCTTCTTTTAAAAATAGAATGATTTTGTTTGCAATCTCAATTTGAATTTCTAAAATGTCTTCGCCTTTTATCAAATTAAAGGCCTGTTTAATTGTTTTACCAATATGCTGAGATAATAAGTGAGCTGCCTCTGCTTTGTCAATCGAAATTTTCTTCACCTGAAAATGATCTTTCTCAAGCGCATTTAATTTTGTACTGATGAGTTGCGTCACTAACTCCTCATAAATTCCCTGATTCATAGTTTTTATTTACATTTAAATCTCCTATTAATAAATAGGTAAAAGGATTCAATAGAATGCAATATAGAAAAATTTGAGGCATTTTGCTTAGCAATTATTTTATAAAAACCTAAATGTCTCAATTTGTTTACAAAGTATGATAAATTGCCAAGTGTATCTATAAGTAAATAGGTAATATTAAACTAGTTCTAATTCATTTCACGAATTATGTGAATGTTTTAATTTCGCAATCTAGAAAAAAAAACAATAATTCTAATCCCCTGATTAAGAAAACACTAAAACCCACGGCGATAAAATAACGATAGTCTACCGACAAAAAAGACTAAAAAAATGTTTTATCGTAAAGAATTTTATATATTTGCACCATCTAACAATAAAAAAATAATTTACTATGTCAGACATTGCATCAAGAGTGAAAGCTATCATCGCTGATAAGCTTGACGTTGAAGAAACAGAAGTGACTCCTGAGGCTAGCTTCACAAACGATTTAGGAGCAGACTCACTAGATACAGTTGAGTTAATCATGGAATTTGAAAAAGAATTCAATATTCAAATCCCTGATGATCAAGCTGAAAAAATTACTACTGTAGGTCACGCTATCGCTTATATCGAAGAAGTAGTAAATAAATAATATTCTTCAACAAAAGGAAATTTAAACAGAATTTATGGAATTAAAAAGAGTAGTTGTAACAGGATTCGGAGCATTAACGCCTATTGGCAATAATGTACAGGAATACTGGGAAAATCTTGTAAAAGGTGAGAGCGGTGCCGCTCCGATTACTCTTTTTGATGCCACAAATTTTAAAACAAAATTTGCCTGCGAGGTAAAAAACTTCGATCCTCTTCAGCACTTCGATAAAAAGGAGGCCAAGAAGATGGATAGAAACACTCAGCTGGGTTTGGTTGCTGCCAGAGAAGCAGTTTCTCATTCCCGCATTATGGAGGATAACGTAGACAAGAATAGGGTAGGCGTAATCTGGGGTTCAGGTATTGGCGGTCTTGAGACTTTTGAAACAGAAGTTCTGGGCTGGGCAAATACAGATATTCCAAGATTTAACCCTTTTTTTATTCCTAAAATGATTGCGGACATCACACCGGGACATATTTCTATTGAATATGGTTTCCATGGTCCCAATTATACTACGGTTTCAGCTTGTGCTTCTTCTGCCAATGCATTAATCGATTCTAAAATGCTGATCCAATTAGGAAAAGCAGATGTAATTGTGTGCGGAGGTTCTGAAGCTGCAGTCACTGCAAGTGGAGTGGGAGGCTTTAATGCCATGATGGCACTTTCTACAAGAAATGAAGATCCTACGACGGCTTCAAGACCTTTCGATAAAGACAGAGATGGTTTTGTTTTAGGTGAAGGAGCAGGATGTATCATCCTTGAAGAATATGAGCATGCGGTAAAACGTGGAGCTACAATTTATGCAGAATTATTGGGTGGAGGGATGAGTGCAGATGCACATCACATGACCGCACCGCATCCTGAAGGTCTGGGAGCTTATCTGGTAATGAAAAATTGTCTGGAAGACGCAGGGTTAACTGCTGATGAAGTAGATCACATCAATATGCATGGGACATCTACTCCATTAGGAGACTTTGCAGAATCTAATGCAATTTCAAAATTATTTGGTGAGCACGCATTTGATATTCAGATCAATTCTACAAAATCTATGACCGGTCACCTCTTAGGCGCTGCTGGAGTTATAGAAGCTATTGCTGCCTTAGGAACGATCATACACGGTATCGTTCCCCCGACGATTAATCATTTTACTGATGATGAAAAAATCGACAGCAGACTGAACTTCACTTTTAACGAAGCTGTTAAGAAAAATGTGGAGGTTGCCATGAGCAATACCTTCGGATTTGGTGGTCATAACGCTTGCGTTCTTTTTAAGAAAATCTAAATTTACTAATGGAGTTACAGAAATATTTTTCTAAATTCCTACTCAAACAAAGAAAAAGAAAACTCACCGAGAGAGACTTTTTCCTCAGTACAGAATTATACAAAATTTTAGGTGCTGAGGTTAATAATGTCGACTTATACCGTGAGGCTTTTTCGCTGAAAAGTTCTTCTAAAAACAGCGACAGAAATTATGAAAGACTGGAGTTTTTAGGCGATTCTGTTTTGGGAACGATCATTTCCTGTCATTTATTTCAAACCTATCCTCAGGCAAATGAAGGATATCTAACGCAGATGAAATCCAAAATCGTTAACCGTAAGAATCTCAATAAACTTGGTGAAGATCTGAAACTTACACAGCTTCTGCAGAAGCAGAATGTAGTAATGGCTCTGGGAGAAAATATCTGCGGAAACCTGTTTGAAGCGTTAGTTGGAGCTGTCTATCTTGATTTTCAGTATGATACCTGTAAAAGAATCATATTGGAAAGACTCTTAACACCTTCAGAGATTATCAAGCTTGAAAATAAAATTGTAAGCTACAAAGGTCTTCTTCTGGAGTGGGCTCAAAAGAAGAAGCTCAATATAAAATACGAAACCTGCGAAGAGGTGCAGCCGAATAAAGCGGTTGTTTTCAGATGTCATGTCTGCTTTGGTGACGAGAGAATTGCCAATGCTACAGAGACTTCAAAGAAAAAAGCCGAAGAAAAAGCAGCGCAGCGGGCATTTTATATTTTAAACAAAAAAGAAAATATTCTTGGAAGTACAAAAACTTTATGATCTTGATGAGATAGAATCCGAAGATATCACCATTGGTTTGGTGAGGTTGGTAAAATCTATGTATGATCATGAATTTTTCTTCAAAATAAATCAAAATTCCAATCTGAGTTTTTCCAGAATAAAGGATCTCGTAATTCACGGTTCTTACTATGATTACTGCTTTCCCCGTTTTGAAGCCTATCACAAATTTACAAAAACATGCTACACTTTCATCTCAAACAGATCATGTGAAAGTAAGCTGAAAAAAATTCAGACCGAACTCTTTACGGAAGAAGATAACATTAAGTTTTTATTAAATAATCAGCCTGATGTGGAATATATTCTTCACAGTTCAGAACAATATGCTGATTTTTCCGTAATTTTGCTCCCTGAAAATCTTGTATTTCCTGTACAGGAATATATTTTAAGTTCTGATGAAGAACTTTATCAAATAATACAGTATTATGAATAAGTATTTAAAGAAGACAAAAATCATTGCAACACTTGGCCCTGCTTCATCTTCGAAGGAGGTTATGCTTGGATTAATGAGAGCGGGTGTTGATATTTTCAGAATCAATTTTTCGCACGCAGACTACGATTTAGTTCGTTCCAATATAGAAATAATAAGAGAGCTTAATGCAGAATATGGCTATTCTGTAGGTATTCTGGGAGATTTACAGGGTCCAAAATTAAGAGTTGGGGTAGTGAAAGAGGGCTCTTACCTTAATCCCGGAGATGTACTTACGTTTACCAACGAAAAAATTGAAGGAGATTCTACCAGAGTCTATATGACGTATCAGCAGTTTCCTATGGATGTGAAAGTAGGAGAAAGAATTCTGATTGACGACGGTAAACTGATGTTGGAAGTTCTGGAAACTAACCAGATTGATACCGTGAAGGCAAAAACAATTCAGGGAGGACCTTTGAGTTCCAAAAAAGGAGTCAACCTTCCCAATACAAATGTTTCTCTGCCGGCTTTAACTGAAAAAGATGTTCAGGATGCCAATTTCATGATGGATATGGAGGTAGATTGGATCGCCCTTTCATTCGTCCGTCATGCACAGGACATTATTGATCTGAAAGAATTAATTGCGAAGCATCCTAACGGTAAATTCAAAACTCCGATTATTGCAAAGATTGAAAAGCCTGAAGGTGTAAAAAATATAGATGAAATTCTGTTGGAATGTGACGGATTGATGGTTGCACGTGGCGATCTTGGTGTGGAAGTTCCGATGGAAGAAGTTCCTGCTATCCAGAAAAACCTGGTGGAGAGAGCAAGATTCTTTTCAAAACCGGTAATCATTGCAACACAGATGATGGAAACTATGATCAACAGCCTTACACCTACAAGAGCAGAGGTGAATGACGTTGCCAACTCTGTACTGGATGGTGCTGATGCTGTAATGCTTTCCGGTGAAACTTCTGTGGGCAGATATCCTATTCAGGTAGTGGAAAACATGGCTAAAATTGTGAAGAATATTGAAATGACCAATTTCTATCAGCGGAAGAATGAGCCTATTGAAAAAGATTATAACTGTATCGACGAGAGATTTATCACCAACCGTGTATGTCTTGCAGCAGTGAGAATAGCTAAGACAACCAACGTTTCTGCGATTGTCACTTTAACGAATTCAGGATACACCGCTTTCCAGCTTTCAGCACACAGACCCAATTCTCACATCATAGTTTACAGCGGAAACAGAAGGGTGATTAATATGCTGAATCTTCTTTGGGGAGTACGGGCGTACTATTACGATATGAATAAGTCTACTGACGAAACCATTATCCAGGTTAATATGCTTACACATAACTATGGTTACATTGAGACTGGCGATTTTGTAATCAACATCAATGCGACACCATCTTACGAGGGCGGAAAAACAAATACTTTAAGACTGACGACTATTTAAATCAAGCTTAGAGCGTGTTTAAAAATGATTAAAAATAAATTTTCAAGTCATTTTACTTTTCCCGAAACCTAAAAGGTGGAAAAATGTCTTGAAAATTTCATCAAAATTCGCTCCCATGTCATCCTGAGCTTGTCGAAGGAAGGGTCGGGGGAAAATAATTTAGATAAAATTTAAAATCAACTTAGTCTGAAAATTAAAAGAATCCGTCTCACAACTGAGGCGGTTTTTTTTTGTTAATTATTGCAGGATTTCGTATATTTATATCTGATAATCAGACAGTTGTTTATGAATTTTAAGCATTATAATCAAAATCAGTTAGTGCTGTTTCCTTATAGT
>NZ_LMQM01000006.1 GCF_001424145.1 Chryseobacterium sp. Leaf404
AATGTGATTTGAACTCACATTAAGAACGGATGCGAGCCTGTAGTAAAAGACTTTCTGATCATCAATTTAATCAACGCAATCACCCCGAATGGCGACGGCCATAACGACTACCTGGATTACACCGACCTTCAGATCAAACAGGACGTAAGCATTGAGGTAGTAGACAGATATGGGGCGCCTCTTTTCAAATCTTCAGGAAAAAATTACAAATGGGACGGAAAAGCCGGAAACAGAAACCTCCCAACCGGAACATACTGGTACATCATCAAATGGACAGAACCTGACACAAAACTGCCGGTTTCCTATTCTGGTTGGTTGTTGATTAAAAACAGAGAATAATCTTTAAACTTTTGTTAATATTTTTTAATTATATGTTAAAAATTAATGTTACTTTTGTAAAAATCCTAATTCCATTTACTATGAAAAGATTTCTACTAAGTTTTGTTTTCGTGCTTCTGACATTTAACAGTCTTTTTGCACAAAGAGATACTGATCATTGGATTGCACCATATTATAACTCAGGTGGAACCTATTCAACTGCTGTATACCTTTCAACAGATTCTGTCACACCATTTGCCGTAAACATTTTCAGCAATAATGTGCAGATTAACACAGCACCAATTATGGTAAGTAAAAATAATCCTGTTACCTATGATGTGGCAAACTTTATTTCTACCACTTCCACTGCTGATGGCTTTAAAGTTCTAAATAAAGGCTTGTACTTAAAGGGAGCAAGTCCTTTTTACTGTACACTGAGAATGGCACAACTTGCACACGGAGAAATTGTAACCAGTAAAGGAAAAGCTGGAATTGGTAAACAATTTTATGTTGCAAATACTCCATATGCAGGAAGTGCAACGTCCCTTTACAGTTTTACCGCGGGAGTCTTAGCTACAGAAGACGCCACAACTGTGACAGTAAGCTGGCCAGGAACATTAACTTTTTTTGGACAGCCGGCTACCCCACCTTCTAATCCATACACTTTCACTTTAAATAAAGGTCAATCATTTATATTTGCCGGTAATGCTACAAGTGCTGCCCCTTTTATGGGCGCCAAAATAACTTCAGATAAACCAATTACACTTACCAATGGTAATATGAATGGGAATTTTGGAAATGCACCTTCCGGATCCGATGCTATTCTTGATCAGTCTGTGCCTACAGAAAGATTAGGAAGCACTTTTGCAATGGTTAGAACACTTTCTTCTAATTCGGATCTTGAAGGAGGTATAGTAATCGCAACAGAAGATAATACACAAATCTTTCTGAATGGTTCAACTACTCCTGCAGCCACTATTAATCAAGGTCAGTGGTACAGAATTTTAGGTGATGCCTATCAACTTCAAGGTACAAACGGACACTACAACATGCTTGTATCTACTTCAAAAAACACATATTTATATCAATTAGTTTCTGTAGATAACAGTAATGCTACCTGTGGATTTAATTATATCCCACCTTTAAACTGTTTCCTTCCGAGAAAAATTGACGAAATTGGTAAAGTTAACGAAATGCCTAACACGTCTTCAGCAATTACTCTTAAACTTAATATTCTTACTGAAACTGGTGCAACTGTTACGTACACCACAAATGGAGGTGCACCCATTACGCCTACTGCAGCGCAAGGTCCTTATCCTTTACAAGGTAATACAAACTGGGTGACTTATGCAATAGAAGGAGTAACAGGTAATTTAGCTGTTCAGTCTACTAAAGCGGTAACAGCGGGTGTAAATGGTGGATATAGCACTGCTGGCTACGGTGGTTATTTTGCAGGATTCAACTCCGTACCTGTAATTGCTAAGCAGACAGGGGATTGTGTACCGGGGATTGTTCTTGAGGTTGAAAGTGGATATGACGGCTACCAATGGTTCCTTAACGGAGTTGCAATTACCGGAGCAGTATCCAATACTTACACTCCTGTAGCTGCCGGAAATTACACCGTAACAGTATCTATGGGTACATGTACACCACTAACAACTCCTATTTACAAAGTTTATACCTGTTTAAAACAGACTGTTAAGAATCTAAATATCTGTGGATCTACAACAATTACTCCTGCATTTACAAGTTCTACCCAAACTCCTGTAGCAGGCACTGTATCAATTATTACACAGCCCAGCCATGGAACAGCTACTGTAAACACTTCAACTGGAGTAATATCTTACGTTCCTACACCAGGTTATTTAGGACCTGACACCATTGTATATCAATTCTGTGGAAATGCAGCAGAATTTGTAGACTGTGAAAAAGTTACCCTGAATCTTACATTAGTTCCGTTCGTTGTTAATGACAAAACATTAACTTCATGCCAGTATACTGATAAAGCAAGTTTTGACTTAACTACCGCCAATGTAATTGATTACACCGGAGTTACCAAAACATACTATCCAACTTTAAATGATTTGAATGCCAATCAGAATATCATTTCAAACCCTACAGCATATCTTTCCGCAGGAGGTTTCGTATATGTAAAAGTTACTACGCCGGAAGGATGTAAAGCTAACGCCAAAATTACGCTCATCGCGATTCCTATTAAGCCATCAGCAATTCTTGTAGACAAAACAATATGTATTGATGCAAGAACAAATCTTGACGCAGGACCTGGATACACAAGCTATCTTTGGAACACAGGAGCTACTACCCCATCTATTTTGGGTGTACCGGTAGGAGAATACTGGGTGAAACTTGAAAATAACGGATGTTTCGTAATTCAAACCGTAAAAGTGCTGAAAGCTCAGGAGCCGGTTATTACTACAATTGACATCAACAACACGACGGCTACTGTAAATGTAAGTGGAGGAAAAGCACCTTACAAATATGCAGTAGACACGCCTGGCACATGGCAGGATTCTAATGTTTTCACAGGTCTTTCCAGAGGGCAGCACATCTTCTATGTAAAAGATTCTTACGACTGTGCACCGGTGGCAGTGGAAGTTACAGTTCCGAATCTGATTAATGCCATCACCCCTAATGGTGATAATGTGAATGATTTTATAGATTACAGCGCACTGAAATATAAAGACAACCTTAGCTTTGTGATCTACGACAGATATGGTAATAAAATCTTCACAGGAGATAAATTCAATGACTATAAATGGGATGGTAAATTCTTTGAAAAGGGAGTGGTAACGGGAACTTACTGGTATCACATCAACTGGAATGAACCTAATGCCCAGAAAACTCCAATCAAATATACCGGTTGGATCCTCGTTAAAAACAGAGAATAAATCTTCTTTACACTATAAAAATAAATGCTGTGATTATCGTCACAGCATCTGTTTTTTGAATAATGATTTGAAAATATTTAAAAATTAAAGCAAATCATTACAATAAAATACTTATTTTTGCGAAAATCCTAATTCTGCTTATGAAAAAATTTCTACTAATTTTATTACTGATGATCTCATCGGTGAATCTTTTTGCCCAGCGGGATACAGAGCATTGGATTGCTCCGTTTTATGCATCTACTGCGAATACAGCACAGGCGCTTTATCTTTCTACAGATTCGGTGACTCCTTTTGTTGTAACAATCTACAGTAACAATATCGCATTGGGAACAGTGACGATAAGTAAAAATAATCCACAAACTTATGTGGTATCTAACGCCAATATTTCTGCAACAAACAGCAGCGAAGCATTTGCGGTGATCAGCAAAGGCCTTTACATAAATGGCGAGAAACCTTTCTACTGTACCTTAAGAATGGTGAACAGTACACAGCATGCAGAAGTGCTTACCAGCAAAGGTAAAGCCGGCATCGGTAAAGAATTTTTTGTTGCAGCTACCCCATCTCCGTTTAATAGTACTGGAAACAGTTTTACCGCGGGGGTAATGGCAACTGAAAACAACACAACTGTAACAGCTACATGGAGTAACACCATAGCGATTTCTTTTTTGGGTGCTACGCCTACTACGAATACTCATACTTTTGTTTTAAATAAAGGTCAGTCTTTTATTTTTGCAGGTTCGGGAGGTGTCGCGGCTAATATGCAGGCTTTTATCGGTGCTAAAATTGTATCCGACAAGCCTATTACTTTAACGAATGGAAACGTTACAGGGAACTTTGGTGCAAGCTCCAGTGTGGGTGCAGATATCATCCTTGATCAGTCTGTTCCTACAGAAAGGTTAGGAAACACATTTGCAATGGTGAAATCCCGATCACCCAATTCCAGCGACATCGAAGGTGGAATTGTGGTAGCTACAGAAAACAATACTTTGGTTTTCCTTAACGGATCTACCACTCCCGCAGCAACCCTCAGTGCTGGCCAGTGGTACAGAATTTCAGGTTCAGACTACATTCTGCAGGGAGGCTCACACAGAAATATGTTTATCAGCACCTCAAAAAATGTTTATCTTTATCAGTTGGTATCAGTAGATGGAAGTAATGCTACCTGCGGATTCAATTATATCCCACCGTTGAACTGTTTCTTACCGAGAAAAATTGACGAGATAGGCCGGGTAGGTCAAATGCCAACCGGAACTGCAGGCGCAAGTGTAATACCAAGTGGAACAATAGTGAAACTTAACATCCTTACAGAAGCTGGTGCTACCGTTACCTACACCGTAAATGGAGGCGCACCTTTGACCCCTACAGCAGCTCAGGGACCTTATACATTAACAGGAAACAGCAATTGGGTTACTTATGCCATAGAACCTATTACAGGAAACGTAGCCATCCAGTCTAACAAAGCGGTAACTGCCGGAATTAACGGTGGGCACAGTACTTCAGGATATGGTGGATATTTCGCTGGATTTTCTTCTATACCTTTAATTGCCAAGCAGACCGGTGACTGTATTCCAGGACTCGTACTTGAAGTAGACGACGGCTATGACACTTATCAATGGTACAGAAACGGAATTGCTATCCCGGGGGCTAACTCATATTCTTACACTCCTACCATCGCCGGAAACTATACCGTGAGAATTACGGTAGGCTCATGCCCACCTGCTACCACTCCTGAGTATAAAGTTTTTACATGTCTTCAGCAGACGACCAAGGCAGTAACAGTGTGCGAGGGATATTATAACATTGTACCCCAGTTTACCACTTCTACACAGACGTATTCACCTTCAAGTGTTACCATAATTACACCTCCTGCAAACGGAACAGCAGTACTGAACCCTGTAACAGGTGTGATAGGCTATACACCTAATTTTGGTTTTGCCGGTACAGATACGATTACCTATAAATTCTGTGGAAATGCTCCTGAGTTTGTAGACTGTGAGCAGACCACCCTTACATTTACAATAGCAGAAAGTCCTTCAGTTATAGATGCAACACTGAGATCCTGCTACTTAACGAGCAATGTTTCTACGGGATTATTTGATCTTACATCAGCAAACGTAACTCTTGTACTGGGAACAACCAAAAAGTACTATCCTTCATTAACAGATGCTCAGAATCAGACGAACGAAATCACAGCACCTACCACTTATGCTGCGCCAAACGGAGTTGTATATGTACGAGTAAGCAATACTAACGGATGTTACAGAGTTGCTGTGATTACTCTGATTGTTTTACCTCCTGTTTATTCAACAGTTCTAGTGGATAAGGAAATCTGTATTGAAGACAGAACTGTTCTTGATGCAGGACCGGGATTTGACGCATATACGTGGAGTAACGGTGACACTACACAATCGATCAGTGACGTTACAGTGGGTAACTACTGGGTAGATTTGAAGACAGGTGATTGCACTACAAGACAGAAAGTGACTGTTTACCCCACTCAGCAGCCTGTAATTACAAATATTGAAGTATCAGGAACTACAGTAACGGTGTACGTAACTGGAGGTACTGCACCTTATCAATATTCAATTGACAATAACAAATGGCAGGAATCTAATGTCTTTCCTGATTTGACAAGAGGTGATATCACAGTTTATGTGAAAGACAGCTTTAACTGTGTACCTCAGCAGGTGAATGTTACAATCCCTAACATCATCAACGTAATTACTCCGAATAATGATGGTGTAAATGATGTTTTGGATTATTCTGCACTCGCAAACAAACCTAATCTTACCTTCTCAATTTTTGACCGCTATGGTGTAAAAATCTTTGAAGGAAATAAAGACAGAGGCTACAAATGGGACGGAACAGTAGGCGGTAAAAGAATTTCCACAGGAAATTACTGGTACAGTATCAGCTGGAACGAAAACAACAGAACTCAAACACCTGTGAAATTCTCAGGTTGGATTCTTTTGAAAAACAGAGAATAATACTGAATTTACATCAATAATTCAAAACCACAGTCCTTAGGCTGTGGTTTTTTATGTTATTTTAAACATTTAGTAAAAATTAATTATTAAATTTGTAGAAACCATATCTCCGATGAAGAAAATTCTATCCTTTTTTCTTTTAATCTTCATATATACCGTTTCGCTGGCGCAGCTTGATCGTGAGCACTGGTTTGCACCGATGGTAGACCGTACAGGAAATCCAAATCCTTACCAGACTTTATATCTCTCAACAAGCAGAACAACACCCTTTCCCGTTAATATTTACAACAACAATACAATAATCGGTACGGTAACCATCAGTAAAAACAATCCTCAGAAGTTTGATGTATTAAGAAACTATATTATTACTACCCTTCAGGCTGATCTTTTTACTACATCCACTAAAGGTCTTTATCTCAAAGCTGATTTTCCTTTTTATGCCAATTTGAGATTTTCAGTCTTCAATCACGGAGAAATTATTACTTCAAAAGGAATTCCTTCTACAGGTACAACTTTTCATGTTGCCACAGCTCCTATCACGGTGAATAACGGTATTCTCAACTTTATGACGAGTGTTTTGGCAACAGAAGACAATACACAGGTCACCATTTCCGGATATAAAAATACGGTACAGTTTTCAAACGGAACAACAGGAGCCACTAATCCTACTTTAAGCTTTACATTAAATAAAGGCCAATCTTATATTTTAGACGGAAACGGGACTGTACCAGGAAACTGGGATGGTTTTATTGGAGCAGAAATCCAGTCTACCAAACCTGTAAATGTTACCAACGGAAACTTTAATGGCCAGTACGCCGGAAATATTCCGTTAAGCTCTGATATTCTGATGGATCAGTCTGTTCCTGTAAACCGTTTGGGAAGTGAGTTTGCTTTAGTGAAGGGAAATGGAAGTATCGGGTCTAATATGGAAGGCGCTCTGGTAATTGCTACCGAAGACAATACACAAATTTTTGTAAACAATGAAATACCGCCTCTTACAACGCTTAACACCGGACAATACTACGTTGTTCCAGGCAGCAAATACATTCTGCAGGGATCAGGACATTACAATTTATATTTAAGAACAAGCAAAAATGCCTACGTTTATCAAACGCTTGCCGGCAATTCTTCAGCAGCAGATGAATTGGCAACAGGAGGTTTTAATTTCATTCCGGCTCTGAACTGTTATCTCCCGAAACAGATCAACGAATTGGGTTTACTGAATGAAAATTTTGTTCACACCAATGTAAATCCTTCAGGAGTTTTAAATATTCCTACCAAATTAAATTTAATTACAGAAAGAGATGCCGTCGTAACGATTAATGGCGTTGCTCCACCCGCAGGAACAGGACCTTTTACCATGTCCGGAACCAGCAGTTGGGTTACTTACGGAATTCCCAACATCACGGGAACAATCACAGTAAATTCCACAAAAGCAATCACCGCAGGAATTACTGCCGGTAGTGATGCGGTAGGATATGGCGGCTTTTTCGCAGGATTTCCTACACAGCCGGTAATTTTAAAAACAGGAACCTGCATACCCGGAGTTGTACTTACTGTGGATCCTATTATTTATGATACCTACCAATGGTTCAGAAACGGAAGCCCGGTTACAGGAGCAACGGGAACATCATATACACCCACGCAGTCCGGGAATTACACAGTTTCCGTTACGATGGGCAGTTGTGCACCGTTAGTTTCGGTACCAATTCCTGTACAGAACTGCACCAAACTTACAAGTGTAAGCTATGACATCTGTACCGCCAAAACATTTATACCAACATTTTCCACTTCCACACAGACAGCCGTACCGTCTACTGTGGCACTGGTTACAAATCCGTCTCTGGGAACAGCTACAATCAACGCAACTACGGGAGTGATAACGTACAGTGTGACCAATCCTACAGTTGCAGGAACAGATACGTTTTCTTACACATTCTGTGGGAACGACCCTGATTTCCCAGATTGCGAAACGGTAACAGTAACCCTGAACATTGCTCCGGTAACAGTTACCAATGCTACGCTCACAGCATGCAGCGTCAACGGTACCGGTACATTTAATCTCACTACCGCTAATGTGACAGCCAACAGCCCGGTAGTAAAGACTTATTATACGAGTTTTGCGGCGGCACAGACGGAAAATGCGGCGGGATTAATTACTGCCACAACAAACTACCCCGCGGCTGCCGGAACAATTGTTTATGTTCTGATAAAAAACACAGCAGGCTGCAGCAATATTGCACAAATTACTCTTAATCATTTTCCCACCATCAATATATTACCCAATCACAATAATGCTCTTTGTGACGAGAATTTTGACGGAACGGTAAATGTTGTTTTATCTGATATAACTCCCATCATCCTCACCAATTCTGCCTATTTTCCGAATGTAAGTTACTACGCAAATCTCTCCGATGCGATGAACGGAAACACAAATACCCTGCCCAATAACTGGAGCTACTCTGCCAATACCACGATCTACGTAAGAGTAACCTCTCCGGACGGTTGCGGTTCGGTGGTACAGTGGGTTTCTTTCAGTGTCGGAACAAAACTGGCGCTTTCAGCAACTACGGCTTCCCAAAATTACTGTGATGATGATTTAGACGGTGTAAAACAGCTGAATCTTTCACAATTTGTGAGTCAGTTTACTACCGATCCTTTAGTTTCAGTAAGTTATCATCCTACTTTGGCTGATGCTCAGAACGACACAGCTCCTATCAGTAGCACTGTAACTCTTACAGGAATACAAACATATTATCTCAGATTTAAAAAGAGTGGATTCTGCTCTAATGTAGCAACCATTACCTTAACTTTAAAAACTCCGAAAAAATCTGACATCCTTACAGACAAAACAATCTGCCCTAAAGCTGTTACCAATCTGGATGCAGGCCCTGGCTTTACTTCTTACAGCTGGAACACGGGAGCAACTACTCAAACGCTGGCAAATGTACCGGCAGGAAATTATTGGGTGGATCTCACGTTTGATGGCTGTACCTACAGACAGTTTGTAACAGTATCACAATCTTCACCTCTCATTATTACCGGGATTGATATTAACGGAACAACGGTAACTGTAACTGCAAGCGGCGGAAATCCTCCTTACGAATATTCTCTTGATGGCTTCAACTGGCAGGCCTCAAATGTTTTTAAAGAAGTACCCACCGGCAACCAGACCATCTATGTAAGAGATTCTCAACAGTGCGAGATTGTTCAGCAGACTTTTGTGATCATCAACCTCATCAATACGATTACACCAAATGGTGATTCAGTAAACGATGTTATTAACTATTCTGCTTTGATGGATAAAGAAAATCTTGTTTTCAGAATCTTTGACAGGTACGGAGCAGAACAGTTCCGTGGAACGCCGCAGAACAGATTTACATGGGACGGACTGGTGAAAGGAAGACATGTTTCTACAGCCACATACTGGTACTTTATTTCCTGGACAGAGAATAAAATTATTAACGTGAAATACACAAGTTGGCTCCTGGTTAAAAACCGTAACGACAGCCTTTGGGACAGGTAATTTTGTTTTAATAACAATAATTAACAGTATCGCCTCAAGTTTAATATAATTTTAACCCGATTTTCGAAACCAAAAACATTTATTAAATATAATGTTATGTAATTTTGCAACATTATATGAAGAAGCTTATTACTCTTTTGTTTTTGGGTTTTATCGCTCAGATCAACGCACAGCTCTATTCCGGTGAGGTATTTCTGAGAGACAATTCGCAGATGTATCTTAACCAGGTCTACGTTACCAATTTGCAAACCATGCAGACTGTTTTGGCCAATTACAACGGTAATTTTCAGCTTTCTGCAAGTCCCGGAGACATCATCAGATTCACAAGTATCGTAACTGAAAGGAAAGATGTAAAAGTTACAGCCGGTATGCTTTCCGCAAATAATTTTGTAGAGCTAATGATAGCCTACTACGATATTCAGGAAGTGGTGATCAGCAGGTTTCGTCCTACGGGAAATCTGAGGTTTGATGTAAATTCTATCCGTAAAGAAGATAAAAAATATGCTCTGAAAAAAGTAATCGGCCTTCCCGAACCGAAAGGAGACGGAAATTCGCCGGAACTTCCTGTAGCAGGCTTCCGTGATGGCGGGCTTACATTCAGCATTGAAAGCATTTTTGACGTTCTTTCGGGAGAAAGAAAAAAGAAGCAGCGATACGTAGCTTATGAAAGAATGAACTCTTCGGTTACTCAGATAAAAAACGTTTTAGGAACAGATTATTTTACAAAGTCTAAAATCCCAGAAAACCTGATAGACAACTTCCTTCACTTTGTATACACCTCAGAAAACATAGAAGTGTACGTACAAACCGGAAATTTTGATGCGATAAAAATGCCGATTGAAAAGTATCTGCCCATTTATCAGCGAAGACTGAAAAACTCTCACTTACAGGACATTATTAAGAATTAAGCAAGTGTATATTTTAACATTATAAAATTTCTGTTATCTAAAATTTCAAACCTATTATTCAAAATCAAGAATTGACGGGACAGATAGCATTGCACAGGAAAACCCAATGTGATGTCAAATGGTTTCACATGAAATCTACACAGATCTGTTACTTTTAAAATACTTATTTTTGAAAAAAATTTTTGAAAAAACAAATTACTTCAGACATGAAAAACCTTTTAATTTTTCTTTTGACCTTATCTTTTGCAGGATTTTCGGCACAGAAAAAAGGAAAAGACTACAGCAATATCCTTAAAAGCAAAAGTATTTACGAAATCAATGCTTTTCTCCGTGACGCGCATCCCGATGATCCCAAGAGAATCATTCTTAAACCAAGAGTCATGGAAATGATGAAAGAATACATCGCCAGCGCCGCAGACCCTAACGACAAGAAGGTTAAAGAGATGCAGGAAGATTTGGCCATGCTGAAAAGAAAACCCTCCACCAAAATAACCTTCGAAGAATTTAATGCTAAAATTAAAGAGAAGCAAATTGCAAAATACCGAGCTATTTTAGCAACCAACAAAGTTCCGGTAAATTATACCAAAAGTAACCGCCAGAATGTGTATGTCACAGCAACTCCTGCCGGTGCAAAAGCACCTGTGATTGTAGATACTGAAGCAGATGAATTCAATATGCTGATGGGAATGAGCTCTGCCGAGCACAAAGATAAAACAGTGAAAATTCTGAATTCTCTCTTTGACAATGATCCCAATTCTAAAGAAGCGATTGTAATGATTGAAAATAAATCTGACTGTAACATTATTGTACGAATGGAAGGCATCGGTAACACAAAATACAGACTCGCTGTTCCCGCTCATGACGACAATTCTGTGGTAGTTGCCAAAGGAAACTATTTATTTACAAGTATTGTATGTGGGGCTCAATATGCTTCACAGAAAACCATTCAGAAGCCGATTATGGTGGCATTGGGAAGCTCAAAATAGCAAAGATTTCAATCTTAATATCAACTAAAAGAGACGCTTGCTGTCTCTTTTTTTGTATTTTTGCACCTTTGAAACTGAAATATGGGTAAAAATAAATTAGTAAGATTTGCAGAAAACAAAACACTTCCAAACGTTGTACAGCCCACACGTGAAGAGGCTTTAAACGGATTCCCACTCAAAGGAAACTGGAATAGAGATTTTTTTAAAAACGATCATCCCATCGTGCTTGAATTAGGTTGTGGAAAAGGCGAATATTCTGTGGGGCTGGCTAAAACTTTTACCGATAAAAATTTCATAGGAATTGATATCAAAGGAGCAAGATTTTGGTTTGGTGCCAAAGAAGCTGTGGATAACGGTATGAAAAACGTTGGTTTTCTGCGAAGCCAGATCGAGTTGGTAGATCACTATTTTGCTGAAAATGAAGTTGACGAAATCTGGATTACTTTCCCAGATCCACAGATAAAATACAGACGCACAAAACACAGACTCACCCATCCGGATTTTCTGGAACGGTATAAAAAATTCTTAAAACCGGGAGGGATTATTCATCTTAAAACAGATTCTGAATTTTTACACGGATACACTTTGGGCTACCTTCAGGGTGCAGGCCACGAAATCATTTCTGCCCATCACGATATTTACGGAGCCGTAGAATATGACCCCAATACACCCCATCTTAAAGATATCAGAACGTATTACGAAGAACTGTTTTCTGCAAAAGGTAAAACAATTACCTACATCAAATTCAGAATAAAACCATAAAAATAAAAACACAAACAAATGAAGAAAATTCTGTTCCCTCTTGTTTTTTTCAGTCTCATCATTCAGTCTTGTGCAGCTAACGAGCATAAAGACAATATTTTAAACAGCACAAACATTGCGGAGATTGAAGAATACATTTCTAAAGCAAATTCTGAAAATCCCAAGAGAAGGATTCTGAAACAGCGTGTGATTGCCCTGAAAAATGCAGATTGGGTAAAAGGAAGAAAAGATGCCAAACCGATGGCAGCCAGACCCGTAATTATGGATCTGCCTTCGAAAAACTCATTCAAAAAAAACAGTCCGGAATCTGAAGCAGTTTTCAAAAAGCTTCTCGCCAAAACCCCTGAAGAACACAAACAAAACACAGTGAAACTTCTTAACAGCATTTTTAATCAGGATATTTCTGGTAATGAAGTGATATTATTGCTGAAAAACAATTCAGACTGCAATCTTGTGCTGGAAATTTCCGGAAAGAAATTTTATAATCTTCCCGTTCCCGCCATGAGTGAAAATACTTTGGTCTTAGATAAAGGTATGTATACTCTATCCGGAAACGTATGCGATGTACCTTATAAAAGCATGAAGGAGTTCAGCAAAAGCGCCCTTATTATTCTGAGTAATCCCGAGACTGTAACCAAAGAATCTCTGGAAAAAGAAAAAGAAAAAACAGCAATACCGAAAAAAAAAAACCACTCTAAGACAAAAAAGAAAAAGTAACATTAGTGTACTTACTTTTTATCTAAAGATATTCCGAAACGCCAACCCTTTTGCAAACCTTACTGTGAAAGGGTTTTTAAATATTCATTTTATCAGATTAATATAATACTGTAAATTTATATCTTTTTTATTCAATAAAATACTACATTTGATGAAAATTTCATACAGCCATGCCAAGCCTTACCCCCAAAACCACTTCCCTGGGATTTTCCAATGCGTATCATCTTTTGCGACGCACAACCTTCAATATTACCAAGGCGAAAATAATAGAATTTTCTACGAAAACACCGCAGGAAGCGATTACCGCGCTCTTCTCATTTTCTGCTCCCACCCCACCTTCTCCACTGAATAATATCGGTGAAACTATTGTTCCCACCGCCGCCAGCCCCACAATTACAGATACTCAGGCTACAGCAAACAGTGTGAGGAATGATCTCTACTGGTGGCTGCACAGTGCATTAAAAGACCCATCAGCACAGCATAAAATTGCATTTTTTCTGCACATTCTATTTGTAACGGATGACGATACTTCTTTCTGGACAAATTTTGATTACAAAGAGTTGCTAAGATTTCATGCAGGCGGAAGTTTAAAAGATCTTGCAGTAAGAATCACTCAAAATCCGAGAATGCTGATCTATCTGAATAACAACGTGAATCAGAATACAAGCCCGAATCAAAATTATGCCCGTGAATTTCTGGAGCTTTTCACCATTTTAAAAGGCCCGCAAATTGCCACGGGAAATTATACCAACTACACTGAAACTGATGTACAGCAGGCTGCCAAAGTGTTCACAGGATTTTCTCTTACTTCTTCCATTCATCTGGATAAAACTGCACGGCTTACATCGCTCGATCCCATTACAAACCTTCCCAAAGGTGAAATAAAAATTAACAAACACGACACCGGAAGTAAAACATTCACTTCAGCTTTTGGCGGACAGGTCATTACCGGCGGAACAACGGAGACCACCATTAAAGATGAACTTCAGAATTTCATCAATATGATTTTCAATCAGGATGAAACTGCCAAAGCATACTGCAGAAGGATGTACCGCTATTTTGTGGGACGTGAGATCACAACCGAGATCGAAACTGGAATTATTGTACCACTTGCTACAGCTTTAAAAGCAGACAACTACAATATTTTACCAACTCTTACTACTCTTTTAAAAAGCAAACACTTTTATGACGAAGAAGATTCCATCATTGGTGATAAAATTATTGGAAGTCTGGTAAGGAGTCCTTTGGAACTCTATCTGCACATGTTTTCCCTGCTTCATCTGCAGATGCCGCTTTACACCGCCAATCCTTCTGCCATTCACAGCTTAATGAACGTAGTGTATACGTACTCAAACAATTCCGGAATGCCTATTTTCAGACCGCAGTCTGTGAACGGATATTCGGGATATTCCAGCAGCCCGCACTATGACAAAAACTGGATAACAACGTCTTCCCTCAGAATACGGTACAACAACACTATTGATTATTTTATCAATGGCTTAACGTACAATGGGTTTAATTTTAAACTGAATAATGCTGCTTTTGTAAAAGACAGTGGATATTTTTCAAATCCCGGAAATGCAGACGTACTCGTTACAGAATTTCTTCAGATGATGATGATAGAAGTTCCTGATGGCGAAAGATATACGTACTTCAAAAATGTTTTTCTTAATAATTTAAGCAGTACAAACTGGCTCAACGAATGGACAAATTATGTAAATTCAAGCGTTGCAACCAATGTAAAAATCCCAATTGACAGACTTGTGAAAGCTATTATCAAATCTCCGGAATTCCAAATCATCTAAAATCATGAACAGAAAAGATTTTTTAAAATTAGTTTCTCTTGCAGGAATAGGAACTCCGTTTTATTTAAACGGAATGCCATCAAGGTTCATGAATCAGTTTATGGATCTTCAGATGAACTGTGATACTGTGAACGACCGGGTTTTGGTTATCCTGAGACTTGCCGGTGCCAATGACGGTTTAAATACAGTGATTCCCGTGAGCCAATATAGCACCTACGCTGCTTTAAGACCGAATATTAAAATTAACAATACCGGAACAGGAAGCTACATCCCCCTGGACAGTACGGTTTCATCTGCCAGGCAGGTGGGTCTGAACCCTTCCATGACAGGCTTTAAAGATCTTTACGATTCCGGAAAACTTTTGCTGATGAACGGCGTTGGATATCCGAATCCCAACTATTCTCATTTCAGGTCAGAAAATTTAATGTTTTCAGGAAAAGACGGCTCTACAAGTGCAGATCTTTTAGATGGGATGTTCGGAAGATATTTGGGAGCTCTTTATCCGGGTCTTGCGGGAAACCCAACCACTTTAAGTCCGGATCCTCTGGCTATTCAGATGGGAAATCTCAATCCCTGCCTGTTTTACGAGCATACGACAGAAAAAAATATTGAGTACAACCTTTCCGGTTTTCAAAATCAGATGTTTACAAATCTGAATCTTATCAATTCTGAATATCAGGATCTTTTAACTTACATCAAAGGTGTTGCAACAAGCATGGATGCGTATTACAACCGGGTGATGTCAGTTTTCAATACCGGAGTAAATTCATCCACCACTTATCCAAATTCTTCTTTGGGCAAGCAACTGAAAACTGTTGCCAGAATGATTCAGGGAGGAAGTAAAACCAAAATTTTCCAGGTGAACATCAGCGGGTTTGATACGCACGTGAGCCAGGTACAGACAGGAAGCACACATTTGGGAACTCACGCCAATCTTTTAGCAGATATTTCCAATTCTATAGCAGCATTTCAGGCAGATATTCAACAGCTTGGGATTTCCAATAAAATCATGACCGTCACCTTCAGTGAATTTGGACGCCAGGTGAGAGAAAATGCAAGTGTAGGTACAGATCATGGTGATCTGGCGCCATTCTTTGTAGTAGGAAATGCCGCAGCGGCAGGAATTCTGGGCGATCATCCGGTTTTTACAAATGCCACCAGCTACTACTATAACCAAAACCAAAGAAGATTCGATTACCGACAGATTTTCGCTTCGCTTTTACAGGATTGGCTGGGAGCAAGTACAAGTTTAATGGTGACTTCCGAACTGGATTACTATGTGACAGGTGCTCAAAAAGTAAACCTCATCAAAGACGCACAAAAAGCCGATGTGGTTTGTGCAACTCTAGCTACAAACGAAGTACGGGCAGAAAACGGAATAAAAGTTTACCCAATTCCCGCCAACCAGTTTGTCTATGTTGAGTTTGAAAACGGAAGGCAGACGGATGTAAAATATCAGGTACTAGACATAAGCGGAAGAATCATTCTTCAGAGATCTGAACATGTGGTGACCAACCGTTTGGAGATCAATGTTTCATCTCTACCTGAGGGAAATTATCTGCTTAAAGTAAAAAGCAACCAGGAAGAACTGACAAAAAAGATGATCATTTCACATTAAAATCAGGGTTAAACCGATTATTTTTTTTAGATTTAAATCTTTACCAGATTCAATGAAGAAGATTTTAGCATTATTGATTTTATGGGCTGTTGCAGGATGTGAACCTAAACATTCCGTTCAGAGACCTGCAGCGAAGGTTAATACACCGAAACCGGCAGCACCAGCTGTTATCAGACAGACTGAAACTGAATATGAGCAGCTCATGAAAACGCACAAACCCGAAACAGCTAAAGTTCTGCAGGATTTGCTGAACGGCTCGGAAGGAAGCCCGGAAACCTCCATCAGTGTAGAAAATAATTCTGCCTGCAATATGGTTTTAACAGTGAGTGGACCTAACTTTTTCAAAAAAATCCCGATTCCGTCGGGGAAGATTGGAAGTACCATGGTTCCGAAAAATCAGAAATACAATTTATCGGGAATGGTTTGCAAGGCGGTATATCAGAATACAAAATTTGTGAGTACTTCTTATTCTATAACGATCACAAATTAATTTTTATCACATTTGATTCGGATCAGAGATAACGTTCATTCGGAACACGCCATTTTTCAGCATCCTATTTTTCTACAAAATTTTATTCCGATGGAGCTTTAGCGATGAAGCTTTAAATTTGAATCTATTTGATTAATTTTGTTTTAAATTTAAACCCAAATGAATTTAAAGTATATACAAGATGCAAAAGGAAACACAACTGGCATTTATTTCGATTGAGGAGTGGCAACTGCTCAAGGAGAAATATAATGATTTAGAGCAGTTAGAGCCCGATGCGATTGACATTCCTGACTGGCACAAAAAGATATTAGATGAAAGATTAGAAGATTACAAAAAAAATCCAGCCAGTAATGCCGATTTTGACACCATGCTTAATGAAATCAGATCGAAGTACGGTTTTTGAATCTTGTTTTTAAAAACAGACCCCGCGTTTACGATGATATAACAGAAGCCGTAGAATATTATCTCAACATCAGCCCCAAACTAGCATCTCAGTTCTTGACAGGATTGAGGAGGCAAAACAAAGGATATTAAAGTTGCCCAAAGGCTTTTAGATAAAGCATCCAGAAAATGTCAGGACAGTTTTATTAAAGCAATTTCACTATCACATTTATTATATTCTGGAAGAAAATCAAATTGTAATTCTTGCTATACTTCATGCTCACAGTGGCGAAGAGAAAATTGGCAAAGTTTAGAAAATAAGATTTCCTGCATGAAAAATTTCTGATCAACAAAAAAACCGCAGAAAAATCTGCGGTTTTAATATTTTAAAGATAATCTTCAATTATTCAGCGTCGAAGTCTGCATCTTTATCAGCAGAAACCACTTCACCTTCTTCTTTAGATTTTTCTTTATCAGCTTTTCTCTGAGTCTGACCTTCTTTGATAGATTCTGAAACAACGCTCAGGATCATATCGATAGATTTAGAAGCATCATCATTTCCTGGGATAACGAAGTCAACTTTTCTTGGATCAGAGTTTGTATCAACAATACCGAAAACCGGGATACCTAATTTCTTAGCTTCAGTTACAGCGATGTGTTCTCTCATGATATCTACAACGAAGATTGCAGAAGGAAGACGCACCATGTCTGAGATAGAACCTAAGTTTTTCTCAAGGTTAGCTCTTTGTCTGTCAACCTGTAATCTTTCTTTTTTAGATAAAGTTTCGAACGTACCGTCTTTTTTCATTTTGTCGATAGAGTTCATCTTCTTTACAGCCTTTCTGATAGTTACAAAGTTTGTAAGCATACCACCTGGCCATCTTTCAGTAATATAAGGCATATTAAGTTCAGCAGCGTGCTTAGCAACTACCTCTTTCGCCTGCTTTTTAGTAGCTACGAAAAGAACTTTTTTACCTGCAGAAGTTAATTTTTCTAAAGCGCTACAAGCTTCATCCAATTTAACAGCTGTTTTATGTAAGTCTACGATGTGAATACCGTTTTTCTCCATGAAAATGTATGGAGCCATATTTGGGTTCCACTTTCTAGTCATGTGACCGAAGTGTACGCCAGCCTCTAGAAGGTCTTTTACATTTGCTTTTGCCATGTTTTTGTTTTTTGTTAGTTTACTTTCCGCTTTTTAAACAATCAACGTCTTCTTTAGATGGGAGAAGCGTTTGGATGCTAAACGTAACGGGCAATTGGCGTTAGGCTTTTTGCTTTAGGCAATTGGCTTTTCGCCGGGATTAAGTTTAAATAAAATTTAATAAATTCCTGTAGCCAACAGCCAGAAGCCATTCGCCAGCAGCAAATCTTAACGTTTTGAGAACTGGAATCTCTTTCTTGCTTTTTTCTGACCTGGTTTCTTTCTTTCCACCATTCTTGCGTCTCTTGTAAGTAAACCAGCTGGCTTTAAAGCTAATCTGAATTCAGCATTGATTTCGCATAGAGCTCTGGAAATACCCAATCTGATAGCTTCTGCCTGACCTGTATTACCACCACCGAAAACATTTACGGTAACGTCGTACTGACCAACAGTTTCAGAAAGGATGAACGGCTGGTTTAATTTGTAAACCATCACGTCTGTAGAGAAATAAGTTGCAGCCTCTTTACCGTTTACTGTAATCACACCAGTTCCTGGCTTCACGTAAACTCTTGCTACAGAAGTTTTTCTTCTTCCGATTTTGTGAACTATAGACATAATTAATTATTTAAATTCGTTAACATTAATTGTTTTCGGCTGTTGAGCTTCGTGCTTGTGCTCAGTTCCTTCATATAAATAAAGGTTTTTAAGCAATGCAGATCCTAATCTGTTTTTTGGAAGCATACCTTTTACAGATTTTTCCAATACTTTTAAAGAATCTTTTTTCTGAAGTTCAAGAGCTGTCATAGACTTCTGACCACCAGGGTAACCTGTATGCCAGATGTAAGTCTTATCGTTCCACTTGTTTCCGGAAAGAGTAACTTTCCCAGCATTCAAAACAATAACGTTATCACCACAATCTACGTGAGGTGTAAAGTTTGTTTTGTGCTTACCTCTCAAAATCTTTGCAACCGTAGAAGCTAGTCTTCCTAACGGCTGTCCTTCAGCGTCTACCACAACCCATTCTTTATTTGCAGTAGCTTTGTTCGCTGAAACAGTTTTGTAACTTAATGTATTCACACGTTTTAGTTAAAGATTAAACATAATTTTCCCTTAAAAGGGTGTGCAAAGGTACACTTTATTTTCTGAACAGAAAAATATTATTTGAAATGTCTTGAGAATATCTTTTGCATTCATTTTCACATCTTTACTTCCGGGTAGCACGGTTTGATCTGAAACTTGCAATAAAATAATACGCAACAAAGACCGTAGAAAATTTTAGAATGGATGGAATGGCAAGTTCTAAATTGAAGATTAGTATACCTACAACAACCAAAGCAATCATCGCTAAAAATGAGAAACTCATTTTCTGAAGCAGACTGAAATCTCCTGAATCCAGATAATAGGCCAATCCCCAGGCAATACCGAATGACAAAGCATAATAAACTTCCAGACCCCGATCTTGGGTGTCTGTAAAAAAATAATTAATCAGGAAACTGACAATCGTTCCGAGTGCAAAATACAATACAGCTTTTTTCATACCTTATATAAAGACGCAAAATTAAAGTTTTTTTAAAAGATTAAATTTAAAACTGAAAAATTGGCACAATTACCTATCAAATGTTAGGCTTTAAGGGAATTCTCAATTCAACAAATTAAATTAAATTACTGAAAATCAATTCAATATATTATTAAAATTAATTCAATATATTATTAAAATTAATTTTTATTAAATTGTTATATTTGGAAACTTAGAAATTTTCTACAAACAATATGGAAACCCAAAAATATACTCCAACAAACAAAGTAAGAATTGTAACCGCAGCTTCACTGTTCGACGGGCACGATGCGGCCATCAATATTATGCGCCGTGTGATTCAGGGAACAGGATGCGAAGTTATCCACCTTGGTCACGACAAATCTGCCGAAGAAGTGGTGAACACAGCCATTCAGGAAGATGCTAACGCAATTGCACTGACTTCGTATCAAGGCGGTCACAACGAATATTTTAAATACATCTACGACCTTTTAAGAGAAAAAAACTCACCGCAAATCAAAATTTTCGGCGGTGGCGGTGGTGTAATTCTGCCGGAAGAAATCGAAGATATTATGTCTTACGGAATCGACAGAATTTATTCTCCGGACGACGGCCGTGAACTTGGTTTACAGGGAATGATCGATGATTTGGTGAAAAGATCAGATTTTGCAACAGGTAAAGAAGTGACTGCTGAAGATTTAGACAATATCAGTTTTGAAAACTCTACAAGCATTGCTAAAATCATTTCTGCCGTTGAAAACTTCTCAGAAGAAAAACCGGAATTAGTTAAGGCTATTGACGAAAAATCAAAAGATTTAAATATTCCAATCATCGGTATCACAGGTACTGGTGGAGCGGGAAAATCTTCATTGACAGACGAATTGGTGAGACGTTTTTTACGTTCCAATACCGATAAAAAAATTGCTATCATTTCGATTGACCCTTCGAAAAAGAAAACAGGAGGTGCACTTTTAGGAGACAGAATTCGTATGAACGCGATCAACGATCCTAGAGTTTATATGCGTTCAATGGCAACGAGAGAAAACAATGTTTCTGTTTCTCCGTTTATTCATTCCGCTTTGAATGTGTTGAAATTGGCTCATCCGGATGTTATCATTTTAGAAACTTCAGGTATCGGACAATCGGGTTCGGAAGTTTCGGATTTTGCAGATGTTTCAATGTACGTGATGACACCTGAGTACGGAGCTTCGACACAGTTGGAAAAAATTGACATGTTGGATTATGCAGATTTGGTTGCTTTAAATAAATCTGACAAACGTGGTGCTCTTGATGCACTTCAAGCCGTAAGAAAACAGTTCCAGAGAAACCATTTGTTATGGGAAAGTCCGTTGGATGATATGCCTGTTTATGCAACAAAAGCATCTCAGTTCAATGACCACGGAACAACTGATTTATACAACAGATTAATTGAAAAAGTTAATGCTAAATATTCTGATTTAAATCTTCAAGGATTTGTTGAACAGGAAATTTCGGAAGATATCACGATAATTCCTCCAAAAAGAGTTCGCTATCTTTCTGAAATTGTTGAAAATAATAGAATCTATGACGCCAATGTTGAAAAACAGGCAGAATTAGCAAGAAAAATGTATCATATTGAAGGGGTTAAAAAATTCCTTTCAAACGAAGTTTTAGATACTGAATATCAGAAAGCAGAAAAAGACCTTCAACAGGAAAACATTGACTTTTTGAAGAACTGGGATGACACGAAAGAGGCTTTCAAGGCTGAGTTTTATTCTTATTTCGTTCGTGGGAAAGAAATCAAGGTAGAAACCTCAACGGAATCTTTATCTCATTTAAAAATTCCAAAAATATCTTTACCAAAATATACCGATTGGGGAGATTTGATTAAATGGAAAGGTCAGGAAAATCTTCCTGGAGGATTTCCTTACACCGCTGGAATTTATCCTTTCAAAAGAACTGGTGAAGACCCAACGAGAATGTTTGCCGGAGAAGGCGGACCGGAAAGAACCAACAGAAGATTCCATTACGTATCTGCGGAAATGGATGCAAAACGTCTATCCACAGCGTTTGACTCGGTGACGCTTTACGGACAAGACCCTGCTCTACCACCAGATATTTATGGGAAAATTGGAAATGCGGGAGTTTCTATCGCAACATTAGATGATGCGAAAAAATTGTATTCCGGATTTGATTTGGTGAATGCAATGACTTCCGTTTCAATGACGATCAACGGACCTGCGCCGATGTTGCTGGCTTTCTTTATGAATGCAGCGATTGACCAGAATGTTGAAAAATATATTGCAGAACATAAACTTGAAGCGAATGTTGAAAAAGCTTTAAAGGCAAAATTCGACGATAAGGGTTTAGAAAGACCAAAATATAACGGCGAATTACCTCCTTCCAATAATGGTTTAGGTTTAAAACTATTAGGAATCACGGGAGATGAAGTAATTCCTGCTGAAGCTTACGCTGAAATTAAAGCTAAAACAATCGCAACCGTTCGTGGTACCGTTCAGGCTGATATTTTAAAAGAAGATCAGGCTCAAAACACCTGTATTTTCTCTACTGAATTTGCTCTGAGACTGATGGGTGACGTTCAGGAATATTTTATCACAGAAAAAGTAAGAAACTTCTACTCGGTTTCTATTTCAGGATATCATATTGCAGAAGCGGGAGCAAATCCGGTTTCTCAGTTGGCATTTACACTGGCAAACGGGTTCACGTATGTCGAATATTATTTGTCAAGAGGAATGGACATCAATGATTTTGCTCCGAACTTATCTTTCTTCTTCTCCAACGGTATCGACCCTGAATACTCGGTAATCGGACGTGTCGCGAGAAGAATTTGGGCAAAAGCAATGAAACTGAAATACGGAGCCGACGAAAGAAGCCAGATGTTGAAATACCACATTCAAACTTCAGGACGCTCACTTCACGCTCAGGAGATAGATTTCAACGATATCAGAACAACGCTTCAGGCGCTTTATGCAATCTACGATAACTGTAATTCACTTCACACGAATGCTTATGACGAGGCGATTACAACTCCGACTGAGCAATCTGTAAGAAGAGCGATGGCAATTCAGTTGATTATTAATAAAGAATTAGGTTTAGCGAAAAACGAAAATCCGCTTCAAGGTTCATTTATCATTGAAGAGTTGACAGATTTAGTTGAAGAAGCTGTTTACGCAGAATTCGACAGAATTACAGAAAGAGGTGGTGTTCTTGGTGCGATGGAAACGATGTACCAACGTTCAAAAATTCAGGAAGAATCGATGCATTATGAATGGTTGAAACACACCGGAGAATATCCGATCATCGGGGTAAATACTTTCTTAGGAAAAGACGGTTCGCCAACGGTTCGTCCAGGAGAAGTGATCCGTTCGACTGAGGAAGAAAAACAGGTTCAGATTGAAACCCTTCATAATTTCCAGAAATCTAATGAAGACAGATCAGAAGCTGCTTTGAAAACTTTGCAACACGCAGCGATCAATCAGCAGAATTTATTTAATGTGATGATGGATGCGGTAAAATACTGTTCGCTTGGGCAGATTACCAACGCTTTGTTTGAAGTGGGTGGTAAGTATAGGAGAAATATGTAGGTCCGTAGCCGGACAGGCAGTTAAAAAAAAAGCCGTGGATTAAATTTCTACGGCTTTTCTTTTATTAAGGCTTGTTACAATGTTGTGCGGTCAAAATTTTCAAATCAGGAATATCTAAACCTTTTGCCATTTTAAAATTTTTACAAGCATATTCAACTTTATTTTGCTTAAATAAAATCAAACCTTTATAATATTTAATTTCTAAATCTGAATCATCATATTTTTCCGCTTGATTCAGAGTAAATAATGCATCATCATATTTTTCCATATGATACAGAGCAGTTGCCTGTAATTTTTTTGCGGCTGGATCATTTGGTCTAGTAATTTCTACTTTTAAAAATTCCATCCAAGCATCTTCATATTTTTTTTGTTGCATTAAAATAGTTCCCATTCTAACATTTATAGTTGCATAGTCTTGAACTTTTGCTTTTTTATAACCTTCTTGATAATAGTTCCATGCTGCACCAATATTACCCAATTTAAACTCGCAATCTCCCAAAAGAACATAGTTCTCCCAAGTTTTATGACCTTTCTCTAAAATTTTTTCATAGTAAGTTTTAGCTGTTGAAAAGTCATTATTGTTGATCGCTTTAACTGCTTCTTGTCTTAGCACTTTAACACTTTGTGCAAAGGAAAAGAAAGAGATAACAATAAATGTAAGAAGTAATATTTTTTTCATCTTAAAATTTATTTTCAAATATAACCAAAATCATAATTACTATTTTTGGGGGAATTTGATTAACATGAAACCCAAAGCTATCTTCAACTGGAGCAGCGGAAAAGATTCTGCACTTGCTTTATACAAAATTTTAAAAGAGGATCAATTTGAAGTCACTTCATTGCTGACCAGCATCAATAAAGAATTTCAAAGAATTTCAATGCACGGCGTTCCGGTTTCTTTACTGGAAAAACAGGCTGAAAGTTTAGGTTTAAATTTAATCAAAATGGAAATTCCTAAAGAGCCTTCGATGGAAGAATATCAGAAAATCATGTCTGAAACCATGAATGAAATCAAATCTCAAGGGGTTACGCATTCTATTTTTGGAGATATTTTTCTGGAAGATTTAAAGGAATATCGTGAAAAACAACTCGAAACCATCGGAATGAAAGCTTTTTTTCCTTTGTGGAAGCAAAACACAACCGACCTCATCCATGAATTTTTAGATCTAGGTTTTAAAACCATTGTCACCTGCGTAAACGAAACGTATTTAGATAAAAGTTTTGCAGGAAGAATTATTGATAAAGATTTCATTAAAGATTTACCGGTAAACGTTGATCCCTGCGGAGAAAACGGCGAGTTTCATACCTTCACTTTTGATGGGCCGATTTTTAAAAATCCAATCGAATTTGAAATCGGAGAAACGGTAATAAAAACCTATCCAAAACCAAAAACTGACGAAAGTGACGGCGGGGAATATGTTTTTTGGTTTTGTGATTTGACAGAGAAATAAATGTTGGCATCTTTTCGTTTAAAATTGAAAGCTAAATACCAATGAATAATTTTATTAGAATCGCAGATCCCTGCATTGAAAAATTAGACAATATGCAGGACGTTCCCGACGGAAAATTTTGCAGTATCTGTAATAAAAATGTAGTTGATTTTTCAGAATTTACATCTTCAGAATTACAAAATTTTTTTGTAGAAAATAAAGTGCAGCAAGTTTGCGGAAATTTCACTAAAAAGACAACCCAAGATAAACAGGCGAAAAAAAATTCTCCGACAAAACATTTACAAAGAAATACAAATTTTTCTAAAATTGCTGCCGGAATGGCTTTAACAGCAAGTATAATAAATGTATATCCTGCTCAGACGATAAAACCTGTTGCAGAACAAACTTTTAAAAAACCGACACAACAACAAAATGAAAAACAGCAGGATAAAAAAGAAAATGGCAATTTTATAATTTCCGGAAAAATGGTCTCTGTAAAAGAGAACCAGGCTCTTGTTGGCAGTGTAAGCTTTCTCACTACAACAAACATCTACACTGCAGAAACAGATGAAAATGGCTATTATCACCTTGAAGTACCAAAAGAAATTCTAAAATATGAAAGTCTACTGGAATTTTCTCCAAAGGATTTCTACCACAGTACGAAACTCGAAATTATTAATATCGAAAACCTTGGAAAGAAAAAAACAGTCAAACTTGAAAATAATGGATGGGGCAATTACTATGGCATTATCGAATCTCCTTTGGCTGGGAAAAATTCGCTTGTTATAGCTGATGGCAAAATCTTAGACAGCAAAACGTTCACCAGGAGTTACTCACTATTTCCTAACCAATATATCGTCCGATATATTCCTAAAGAATTTGTAAAGTTTTTCACAAACAAGAATGATTACGAGGATGTTTATCTTGTTTTTATAAAACCGAAATAAGAAGCTTGCAAACATTTAATTCCCGAAATTGTCAATTTTTTTCTTATTTTTAGGAAAAACAAATTTGATGCTTTCCAGAATATTTTTTATTTCATTACTCAGTTTTATTCTATTCTCCTGCGAAAAAGAAGTACTGAAAAAACCCATCAACTCCCAAGCCATCGCCGATTCGGCAGTTTTGGATTTTAAAAAGAAACTCATTGCTTCACAGATCGATTCGGTTTTTAATCAATATCAGTTTAATGGAAGTGTCGGTATTTTTAAGGACAGTATTGAGCTATACAGAAAAAATAACGGCTTCTCAGATTTTGAAAATCAGACAAAAATTAATCGCTCAACTGTTTTCTCTATTGCCTCCATCAGCAAACAGTTTACAGCAGTTTTAATTTTGCTTCAAATGGAAGACAGCAAACTTAGTTTGGATGACAAGGTCTCAAAATACATCAAAGGATTTCAGAAAAAAGAATATGAAGACATCACAATTCATCAACTTTTAAATCACAGTTCGGGACTGAATAATTTTGGCGAAAAACTCATGTTTAAAAGCGGTTCGGGATTTAATTATTCCAACGACGGCTTCAATGCTCTGGGAAAAATTGTGGAAGCAGTTTCAGGAAGAAAATTCAATGAAAATATTCTTGATCTGTTTAAAAAAGTGGGAATGAAAAACTCTTCAACAGGAACAGTTTTTCGGGGTGAAAATTTTGCCAAAACTTATGTGGGCAATTCAAAATCACAAAAGGTGGTTGACGGAATGCCGAAAAGATTAGGTAAAAAAGAAATCGGAATTCCTGCAGGCGGTGTTTTGTCGACGGTTGACGACTTACATTTGTGGAACAGTGCTTTGTACGGCGGAAAAATAATTAAACCTGAAACACTGAAAAAATTCATGGCTAAAAGTACCGAAAGACAACATCCTGTTTTCGGAACAATGGGTTACGGTTTGGGAATTATGATGAGCAACGATAAACCTGTCACTTACTTTCACAGCGGCTACGTGAAAGGTGCGCCGTCACTCAATATTTATTATCCCAAAACAAAAACTTCCGTTATCATTCTATCTAATATTGCGAATGAGGAGAAAGGGAAAAATGCTGCGTTTAAGCCTCATCAGAAAATCAAAGAAGCTGTTGATTTTCTTGAGAATGTAGATGAAAAGAATTAAAAACAGTTTTGAATTAAAATAAACTAAAACTTCCCATATCTTTGCCCCAATGATTTCAGCAGAGAAAATAATTTTAGGAATTGATCCCGGAACAGCGATTATGGGATTTGGTTTAATTTCGGTAAAAAAAGGAAAGATGGAAATGATTTCCATTCACGAATTGATTTTGAAAAAGTATCCCAACCACGAAACCAAACTGAAATATATTTTCGATAAAACTTTAGCTTTAATCGATGAATTCCATCCTGATGAAGTGGCACTTGAAGCACCTTTCTTTGGGAAAAACGTACAATCCATGCTGAAACTGGGAAGAGCACAGGGAGTAGCGATGGCAGCAAGTTTATACAGGAATATTCCTATCTCTGAATACTCTCCCAAATCAGTAAAAATGGCCATCACCGGAAACGGAAATGCAAGTAAGGAGCAGGTTGCGGGGATGCTCAAAAGCTTGTTAAACCTCAAAGAATTCCCCACAAAATACCTCGATGCGTCAGACGGACTGGCGGTTGCAGTCTGTCATCATTTTAATTCGGGGATGATCTCCAGTACAAAATCTTTTTCTGGATGGGAAAGTTTTCTGAAACAGAATCCTGACCGTTTAAAATAGTTTCAGCTATTTGTAATCTTCAGGTAAAACTGAGAAATCTGCTGTTTTCTTCCCATTTTTATCGTAATAGATGTAGTCAAATTTGATCTTATGACCTTTCAGATCGGCCATATCTTCTGATGCTTTCAAGCTGGATTTTGCTGCTTCTCTGGCATCTTCCTTAAAGACGCGTATGTCTTCTGCCGTTACATTTTCTTTCACATCTTCCGTCAAAGTATAATTATAACGAAGGCTGAGATGACCGGCAGAAACACTGTCTAACCTTATTCCGTCACTTAAATCCTGCGGAGTCATTTTGTTCATGCTTGCGGCAGCATCTTTCAGTTCTTTATCTACCGGATCTTCATTTTTACAGGAAGCCAGTACAAAAACCAGTGATAACAGTGAGAACTTAATGCAGTTTTTCATAACTTTATTTTTATAGAATGTGTATTTCACTGCAATTATTATGCAATTCAAATTTACCTCTTTCAAATTTATTTATAATTACTTGGCAAAACCTATTACCATTTGTAACATTGGTATGTTTTTTTCTACTTATCTGTTACAATTTTAATGAATGAAAACAACGCAGGTTACTCTACCTCATTACAGTCACAGGATCAACTGGTTTCAGAAATTTCTGCTGCTCTGCTCCGGAGGCAACATCCATATTTTAAGAAAGACACCCAGCGAATGGAATAAATTTGCCGGGATTGGCGGAATCGTTTTGTTTACCGCAGTATTTGCTACATTATCTGCTGCGTACGCAATGTACACCATTTTTGACAACATCTGGGCTTCTGCAGGTTTTGGAATTCTTTGGGGCCTGATGATTTTTAATCTTGACCGGTACATCGTTTCGTCTATCAAGAAAACTGGTACGTGGTGGAATCAGATTTTGATGTCTATCCCGAGATTAATCTTGGCTACATTTTTAGGAATTATTATTTCTAAACCTTTAGAACTTAAAATTTTTGAAAAAGAAGTAAATAAACAGTTGAACACGATTATTCAGCGAAATAAAACTGAACTGCAAAAGCAGATGAACGGCAGAATTCTTCAGCAGAGCGGCCCTTTTGAGACAGAAAAAAAACAGATCTCCGAAAAAATTGCATTATACCAAAAATCTTACGATTCTGCAGCTGTAGAACTTGAAAAAGAGATTTTAGGAAAACAATCAAATCTAACGAGTGGAAAAGTAGGTTTCGGAATCAATGCCAAAAGAAAACAGGAGCTGAAAGAGCAACGGAGACAGGACTTGGAAAACTACCAGAAACAGATCGCCCCGAGACTTGAATATCTCGATAAAGAAATTTCAAAAGTTTACACCAATCTGGAGACCGAGAGAAAGTCTACCGAAACATTTGAAGACAAATTCAACGGTTTTGCGGCAAGACTACAGGCTTTGGATGAGTTGGGGAAGAACTCAGCCATCATTGCTACGGCCGCCGCCTTTATCATGGGACTTTTTATCTGTCTGGAAATATCGCCGGTTTTGGTTAAACTAATTTCTTCGGTGGGACCTTATGATTATCTTTTGGAAAAAACCGAAAATGATTTCAGGCTTTATTCAAAAGAAAAAATTGAAAAAGGTAATGCAATTACAGATTTCAGAATTGATGATTTTAGAGAGAAACTGAAGTGACATTATGGTCCTTCAACTAAAAACGGCGGTCAGATAAATGACCGCCGTTTTTGCTTTATTGTAAATTCAGATTTTTATAAAGAATAATTGGGAGCTTCCGAAGTGATAATCACATCGTGTGGATGAGATTCTTTCAGACCACTTCCTGTAATCATTACCATTTTGGTTTCGGTTTGTAAAGCTGTGATGTCTTTGGCTCCACAATATCCCATTCCGGCTCTTAAACCTCCCGTCAACTGGAAGATTACATCTTCCAGCTTGCCCTTGCTTGGAACTCTGCCCTCAATTCCTTCCGGAACGAATTTTTTAGCCTCGCTTTGGAAATATCTTTCTTTTCCGCCACGTTTCATAGCAGAAAGACTTCCCATTCCCTGATAAGTTTTGAATTTTCTTCCCTGGAAAATAATTTCTTCACCCGGAGCCTCATCAGTTCCTGCTAAAAGTGAACCCAGCATTACTGCTCCTGCGCCACTTGCGATAGCTTTTACGATATCTCCGGAAAGTTTAATTCCGCCATCGCCAATCACGGCAACGTTTTGAGATTTGGCATATTCGTAGACATTATAGATTGCTGACAACTGAGGAACACCCACCCCAGCTACAACTCTCGTTGTACAGATAGAACCGGGCCCTACCCCAACTTTCAGGACATTTGCCCCAGCTTTTATAAGATCTTTTGCAGCTTCGGCAGTTACAATATTTCCGCCTACGATATCAAGATCAGGATAGGTTCTTCTGATTTCTGAAATTTTATCTAAAACACCTTTAGAATGCCCATGAGCAGAATCGATACCGATGATATCCACTCCCGCTTCCACCAAAGCAGCAATTCTGTCTAAAGTATCCTCACCCACGCCAACTCCGGCTCCCACGATCAAACGTCCTCTTTCGTCTTTATTGGCATTGGGGTATTCCAGCTGATTGTCGATATCTTTAATGGTAATCAAACCAACCAGTTTATTTTCAGAGTCAACAATAGGAAGTTTTTCAATTCTGCTTTTGAGAAGAATTTCTTTGGCAATTTCCAGATTGGTATTTTTATCAGAAGTGATAAGGTTATCCTTCGTCATAAATTTCTCAACCTTTTCCTCAAGGTTTTCCTGATACTTTACGTCTCTGTTGGTAATAATTCCTATAAGAACGTTATCAGCATCCACCACCGGAAGACCGGAAATTTTATATTGAGCCATTAAACTTTTGGCTTCGCCTAAGGTATGATCTTTTGAAAGCGTTATGGGATCAGAGATCATTCCGTTTTCAGAACGTTTTACTCTGTTGACCTGAGCAGCCTGCTCTTCGATGGTCATATTTTTATGAATGAAACCCAAACCACCCACTCTTGCCAGTGCAATCGCCAAATCTGCCTCCGTCACCGTATCCATTGCAGCGGAAACGATAGGAACGTTAAGGGTAATTTTGTCGGTAAGTCTTGATTTTAATGAAACCTGATTAGGTAAAACTTCAGAATAAGCAGGGACTAGAAGCACGTCATCGAAAGTGATGGCTGTCTCTACAATTTTGTTATGAATAGACATCTTTACTTTCTTGCAAAATTAAGACTTTTAAACGGATTATGAAAATGCTTTTAAATAGTTTAAATAAAACTTAACAATACATAAAATGAATACAAAAATAACCGCCTTGAACAAGATGGTTATTAAAGTTAAATATAAAAATGAACTGTTTAATCTGTTTTTCTGAGACTTCCGCCTGAGATTTTGCTGATATCTGAATCAATTTTGGGATTTCCTTTGTACTCGATCACACCTCCCGATGATGCTCTTGCATATAGCTCATCGAGAACATGTGTGGAAATTCTGGCGCCGGAAGTAGACTGAACCTTCAGCTGATCAAATTTAAAACCTTCTGCATTGAAAACCGCACCACTGCTCATATCAACCGAGCCGAATTTTGCACTTCCTTTCAGGTTTGCTGTAGAACCGCTCGAAGATTTAACCGAAATTTCGTTGGTATTGATCTGAGAATTGATCACCGCACCAGAACTTATTTCAACTACAGCATGATCTTTGATATTCAATGTTCCGTTCACAACGGATCCCGAGGAAACATCTATTGCCAGACGTTTTTCGTTGATATTATTGATAGAATTGAAAATTGCTCCTGAAGACGTTTTTATCTGCTCAATTTTGGGTGCAGAAACATTAACACTGATGTTTTTGATTTTTAAATTTTTCTGATCTTTATTGTCAATGTAAATATTCAGAATCCCACCCTCTACTTTTGTAATGATATACTGCATTTTATCAGCATCAGCCACCACTTTTACACTTGTTGGATTTTCCTGTTTAAAATTTACCACAACCCCTGTTGAAGCACTGATTCCTGAGAACTCGCCTACATTCCTGTCTTCACCGCTGAGGTAGACGCTGTTTTTGTTTATACTTACCTCTTTCTTCGCGTTTTTTACAGTCAGCATATTTTCTGACGAGCTGATCATTTTATTCACATCATCCATCTTCATCTTTCCGTTCAGCATAAAAATTACGATTTCATCTTTTGAATCTACATTGAAGATCAGATTTTCAAGAATGCCGTTTCTTGCATTTTCTGCAAGAAATTTCATTGAAACATCGTCACTTTTCAATGACATCAATTCGTTGAGATTGAGATCAGAGAGAAGTTTTGACACTCTTTCACTTTTCTCCTCATTCATTTTTATCTGACCTCTGTTTTCAGATTTTAAATGATCCGGGAACGTAATTTTAGAAAAAACCAAAAGCTTCAAACCATCCACATCACGCATTATCGGTTTAATTTTTCCCAAATAGTCATCGCTGATATCAATGCTGTTGAGCAGCGCAAACATTGGTTTTTTAATTTCAATTGAGGTCACTCCGTTTTTCTGCATATCATTGAAGAGCTGATCAATTTTTTCATTCTGGGCGGTACAAGTTGTAAAGCTGCCCAAAAACAGCAGGATGAATAAGACTATATTTTTCATTGTATTTCTATTTTAATATTCTTCTGTAAAACCCTCATCTTTGTTAAAGGAAGCCACAGTTTTTCTGAATTCTTTTCCCATTTTCATCAGCGAAAAAGTGGTAACGTCCAACGCTTCTTTTTCACTTGATATTTTTCTGCCGTTCACAATCACATAGGAATCTCTGTACCCCGAAGAATCCTGAGCTGATACAGAATTCTGCACATATTTTGGCTTAACTTTCTTTTTCATTCTGGCTTTTTTCGAGAGAATTTCGTCCAGAGCATCGTTTTCGGCAATTGTATTTTCCACGAAGATTGAATCTCTTTTCTCTCCTGCTACGGAGTCTGCAAAATTGACTGCCATTTGCGTTTCGTGCTCATGATTTTCTGCAACAAACTCGCTTTTCTGTTTTAAAACTTCGTTTTTGACTAAATTTTCCCTTTCTGAAATTGTGCTTTCATTTAAACTGAAAATTAATCCCAATCCGAAAACAATCACGGCACTTGCTGCCATCCAAAACCATTTAGGAAAGGTTGGTTTCTTATTTTGGATAGGAATAACGGTAGCCGAATCATCTTTTCCTTCTGCTTTCTGAAGAAAATCTTCAAAATCCCAGTTCATTTTTTCTTCCTTTAAATCCCGGAAGACCTCGTTGTATTTATCCTGTAATTTGTCGTTGCTCATAGCTCATCAATTGTGAGATTTGTTCTTTTACTTTTTGTCTGGCGCGCATGAGATTTACTCTTACTGCGTTTTCTTCCATTTCCAGCATTTCAGAAATTTCCGACACTTCATACTCTTCCACGTCTTTCAGATGAATGACCATTTTCTGTTTTTCAGGAAGCTGATTGATAAAGCCGATGATCTGCTCTTTCATATTATTCACATCCATGCTGTACAGTTCTGAACGGTGAAGCTGCAGATCTGCAAAGCCTAATTTTACATCGTGATGTTTCAATCTATTCAGACATTCATTTTTAACCGATTTTAAGGCATAAGATTTAAAATTTCCAAACTGCGCCAGTTCCTCTTTTTTCTGCCAGAATTTGATCATCAAATCCTGAACTACATCTTCGGCTTCATCACTGCTCATCACAAACCTTTTCGCAAAACGGAACATCTCATCTCTGAGAATAAATACCGTATTCCTAAAAGTTTCATGGGTCATAAAGTGGTTTCTATTAGTAAGACAATCTGAATCGGAAATATATTACACGGAAAAGAAAAAAACTTCAAAAAAAAATTGAAGTTTTTATAATTATCGATCAATATTCATTAAAAATATGCTTAAATATCGCTTTATCGTGATCTGTTAAAGGTAATTTTCTTCTTGCCATTACTTTTTCTGCGACTTCGTAGGCTTTGTCTAATTTAAAACGTTCATCGTCTTTAAAGCCACCCCACGAAAAGTTTTCAATTAAATTTGGAGGAAAACCTTCTTTAAAAATATTGGAAGCCACACCGATAACAGTTCCGGTATTTAATTGCGTATTGATCGCTGTTTTAGAATGATCTCCCATAATTACACCGGCAAACTGCAATCCAGTATCCTGAAAATCTTTAGTTCTGTAATTCCACAATTTCACGTTTCCGTAATTGTTTTTTAAGTTGGAAGAATTGGTATCTGCACCTAAATTACACCACTCTCCAATCACGGAATTTCCGACAAAACCATCATGACCTTTATTGGAATATCCAAAAATAATAATGTTACTCACTTCGCCGCCCACTTTTGAATGTGGACCCACTGTTGTAGCACCATAAATTTTTGCTCCCAAATTAAATTTCGAACCTTCACAAAGCGCAATCGGACCACGAAGATTACAGCCTTCCATCACCTCGGCGTTTTTCCCGATATAAATTTTTCCGGTTTTGGTATTGATGGTTGAAAATTCGACTTCCGCACCTTCTTCGATAAATAAATCTTCTCTATTTCCTAAAAACCCATTGGTAGAAGATAATTCCTGCGATGTTTTTCCCTTCGTCAGTAATTCAAAATCAAAATCAATCGCTTCTTTGTTATAAGTAAAAAGATCGGTTGGTTTCTTAAAGAAAACGAGTTCTTCTTTAATATCAATCATTTTCTCAATCTGATTCAAAGAAAAACCATCCATATTGATTTTTGCGGCAACCAGCTCGTCTTCATAGACCAAAGCTTCGCCCATTTGCAAGTGTTTAATTTGCTGAATTACCGTTTCTGTAGGTAAAAAATTGGGAACTAAAAACAGACTTTCTTTTTTCTCAGGTTCTCTGAATTTCTGCTGAAGATATAGTTCTGTAAACCACGAAATTTCATTTGAATCTAAAATTTTCTGCCATCTTTCGGAAAACGTAAGAATTCCGCAACGCATTTCTGCGACAGGACGGGTAAAAGTAAGCGGAAGAAAATCTTCCCAATATTGTGCATCGGAGAATACGAGTTGCATGTGGGTTTCGGGTTTAAGGTTTTATGTTTCGGGGTCCGGGATTCGAGTTTCGAGTTTCGAGTTTCGAGTTTCGAGTTTCGAGTTTCGAGTTTAACAAAAATACGAATCATTAAGTAAAGTTGTGCTATGTGAATTTTAATTCTGAGTAAACTGCACAAAAAAGTCTTCCGAAAAACCGGAAGACCTTAAAATATTGTAAAATCAAAAAAATTACTTAGAGAATTTTTTGTATTTGTTCATAAACTTGTCTACTCTACCTGCAGTATCAACCAATTTGGTTTTCCCTGTGTAGAAAGGGTGAGAAGTAGAAGAGATTTCCATTTTGATCAATGGGTACTCAGTTCCTTCATACTCGATTGTGTCTTTAGTGTCTGCAGTAGACTTACATAAAAATACCTCGTCGTTACTCATATCTTTGAAAACAACAAGTCTATAATTTTCTGGGTGAATTCCGTTTTTCATAATAAATTTTTAAAAAATTAAAGTTTGCTTTCGAAATAGTAATGGTATTTCTTCTGCTAAATTTTAGGTTGCAAAAATACAATTTTTTTTAAAATATCCAAACACCTTGAACATTATTTTTCCGAAATAAGAAAACTGAAGTATTTTTCGTTAAATTTGGAACTCTTAAACCTGAATTTCAATGAAATTTAAAATCATTCTTCTAAGCGCGTTCTGGATTCTTTTACTAGCAGTTTCCTGCAACAGAGACGAGATTTCTTTTGATACTCCGTCTCAGGAACTCAGTTTCAGCCGAGATACGGTATTTTGTGATACTGTTTATCATCAGGTAAGGTCTGAAACGTATGCCGTAAAAGTATACAATAATGAAGACAAGGACGTTCTGATCCCAAGAATCCATCTTGAAAAAGGTGCAGCTTCTTTGTACAAAATCAATGTAGACGGTAAACCCGGTTACGATTTTAAAGATGTTCCTTTACGAAAAAAAGACAGTCTCTATATTTTTGTTGAAATTGCACCTTCAGCTACCGGACCGGAAGCGATTGCCGAAGACAGAATATTATTCACAAGTCCTGCTGGGCAACAGCATGTGAATTTATTTTCAGTAGTTCAGGATGCAGAATTTTTTATTCAAACGCCATCCAATCCCAATGTAATTTCAGCAAATACAAACTGGACCAATTCTAAAGCTAAAATCATCTACGGAAATCTTACAGTAGATAGCGGTGTAGCACTAAATGTGCAATCCGGCACAAAAATTTATTTCCACAAAAACAGTGGAATGAAGATTTCAAATGGTGCTTCTTTAAATCTGAACGGAAATCAAACTGAGCAGATCATCATGCGGGGTGACCGTAATGAAACTTATTATGACACGATTCCCAACAACTGGAATTCTGTAAAAATGGAGGCTGGATCTACCATTAATATGAATCACACAAGGCTTTTCGGGGGGATTAATGGTTTGGATATGAGACAGGCAACTGCCAATATCAACAATTCTTTTATTCATAACTTTTTAGATAACGGTATTTATGCAGTAGCTTCCACCGTAAACGCAAAAAATCTAGTCATGAACAACTGTGGAGACGCCTGCGTCTCGATCTTTAAAGGTGGAAATCATTCCTACATCCATTCTACAATAGCAAATTATTCAGATCTGCTTTTCTCAAGAAACCGATTGGGAATTTTTGCCACAAACGAATGGAAAAACGAAAGCGGACAGATTGAGCAGGGGGCTCTACAGCAGCTTAACATCTGGAATTCAATTGTTTATTCAGACAGAAACAATGCTGTAAATTTTGAACAGACACCAGGGCAACAGTTTAATTTTCTAATCAGAAATTCACTGCTGAAATATTCCGGAACTTCTGAAGCTGGATTTCCATTTGACAACAACCCGACAGTGGTAATTCAAAGTTTAAAAAACGAAGATCCTAAATTTATCAATTTCTTTGCAGCTCAAATGAACCTCCGTGTAAAAGCAGATTCTCCGGCAAGAAATAAAGGCAACGCAACTATTGCAGCATCAGTTCCGACAGATATCGTGGGTGTTTCGAGAACTTCAAATATAACTTTGGGAGCCTATCAATGATAGGTAATGGGTAATAAGCGATAAGTAATTAGTAATGAGCAATGGGTAATAGTTAATGTAAAACATTTTTACTAAAGTTAACCATTGTATCCTTTGGCTCTATTTACTTTTATCTTGAATCTTTTATCCTAATCTTTTTACTTTTGTCTTGAATCTTTAAAAAACATGGAAATTACTACGCTTCAAACACAGGTGGACGAATGGATTAAAACCATTGGTGTCCGGTATTTTAATGAACTGACCAACATGGCAATGCTGACGGAAGAAGTGGGCGAAGTTGCCCGAATTATCGCAAGAAGATACGGCGAACAAAGCGAAAAGGAAAGCGACAAAAGCAAAGATTTGGGCGAGGAATTAGCCGATGTTATGTTTGTAACTTTATGTTTAGCCAATCAAACCGGTGTCAATCTGCAGGAAGCATTCGACAAAAAAATGAAGATAAAAACTGATCGCGATAAAGACCGCCATCAGAATAATGAAAAACTGAAATAGAAACTCATGAATTTCCGCATTACTTTCTTACTCCTTCTTCTGACATTTTCCTTTTACAGCTCACAGATTTATGTACCCTATCGTCAAGGTGACAAATTTGGAATTTCTGACGAAAGCGGAAAATTGGTTGTTCCTGCACAGTTTGATAAGATTGCGGTTGGCTACAATAATGATTTTACAGGAATCAAATCCACTCCGACACTAAAAAAATCATACATTTTGAAAGACAGAATTATTTTAAAAGATACTGATTTTGCGTATTTTCAAAACGAAGGACAATTCATAAAAGCTGTTACCATAATAGATAAGGAATCGTACAAGCATTCGCGCGGAAATCCAAATTATCTTTCAATGAATTTATATAACCTGAAAGGTGAACAAATTCTCGATCGGTCTTATAACAACATTGTCGTAATAGATGAAAGCGAGACAAAAGGAATTGCTCTAAAAGAAACGGCTCTTTTACTTCTCTACTCCTCTGAAAACAATTACGGTTTATACCAAATTGACAAAAACCAGAAAAAAATTATCAAAACTTTCTTTGAAAATTCCAAAGACGTAGATACAGATTATAAGAATTTTCCAAAATCTTTTTCTATAACTTATGATGAAAACCAAACAAAAAAGAAGCTGATTATTGATTTTGAAAACGGCAAAATTAAATCATCAAAAACTGAAGATCTGGCATACAACAATGATTACCGAGACGGTTACGGTCGCTCAGGTTATTCCTCGTATGAAGCTACAAGAATGCCAGGTATTGAGGCAGCTAAAAAACCCGTTCCGGAAAACTCGGAAGGAAAAATCATTCGTGTGAGAGCATCTTTTGAGGATAAAACACCTGAAGAATTATCATTTGAAACGACTGATGCCTCTTACGATTACGCTTACATCAAAAAAGAGAAAAACAAATTCGGATATTTTCTTACAGGAGAAAATAAGTATCTGATTATGCCGAAATATGATAAAATCATGACTGCTGACGGTCATGGCGTTTTTGCCAGCGGTTTTTTAGTTAAAAATTCAGAAAACTATCAATATCTGGTATTTATGAATAAAACTCAGGAATTTATAACTCCTGAATCTAAAATGATCCCCTATTTTTTCCGAAGAGATTATGGAAAGAAGGGCTTCCAGCTCTTCAAAATGTTTGATAAGGACTATAAATTTTTCTGCTACGCAGATCAAAACGGTAAATTATATTATTCAAAATGATACTGAAAAAATCTTCACTTAAAAGCAGTAAAACCATACAAATCAGCGGTTCGAAAAGTATTTCGAATCGTTTATTGATTTTGGAAAGTCTGTTTTCAAATATAAAAATCAGGAATTTATCCAATTCTCAGGATACACAATTACTTCAAAAAGCTTTATCTGAAAAATCCGAAACAGTAGACATTCATCATGCAGGAACGGCAATGCGTTTTTTAACATCTTACTATTCGATTCAGCAAGGAAAGACAACCATTCTTACAGGATCAGGAAGAATGAAGGAGAGACCGATAAAAAATTTGGTTACCGCATTACAGAATCTTGGTGTAGAAATCGAATATTTAGAAAATGATGGTTTTCCGCCATTGAAAATCAGAGGCAGAAAAATTACACAGAAAAGTGTTGATGTTCCGGCTAATATTTCAAGTCAGTTTATTACTTCTCTCCTGCTGATTGCCGGAAAACTGGATAATGGTCTCGAGATAAATCTTGTGGGCGAAGTTACATCACGCTCCTATATCGAAATGACTCTCAATATTTTAACTCATTTTGGAATTAAAAATAGTTTCGAAGGAAACACGATTAAAGTTGAATCATTCATCAATCATCATTCATCAATTATAAACTATGAAGTAGAAAGCGACTGGAGCTCTGCGTCTTATTTTTATTCACTCGCAGCGATTGGACAGGAAACTATTCATCTGAAAAGTTTTTACAAAAATTCTACTCAGGGAGATTCTGCAATTGTGAAGATTTATGAAGATTTTTTTGGAATTAAAACCATTTTCATTGAAGAAGAAAACCAATTGACACTCCAACCTATTAAGGATTTTAAGTTTCCTGAAAGGATTGTTTTGGATATGAATAACTGTCCGGACATCGCACAAACTCTGTGTGTCACAGCTTCAGCTCTGAAAATTCCGTTTGAAATTTCAGGTTTGGGAACATTAAAAGTAAAAGAAACCGATCGACTTTTAGCTTTAAATATCGAATTAAAAAAACTGGGTTGCGAAACTGAAATTGGAGATTCAACTATTAAATCAATCAACTTCACAGAACCCAGAGAAAATATTTCCATCAAAACCTATCAGGATCACAGGATGGCAATGAGTTTTGCACCTTTTTGCCTTATTAAGGAATTGAATATTGAAGATGAAAATGTGGTGGAAAAATCATATCCGATGTTTTGGGAGGATTTATCCGAATTGCTAATTTCAAAATGATTAATTTTGTTTATTAAGGAGTTTAATAAAAATCAAACCAATGGAAATCACAAGTCTCAGCCAGCTCGATATGGATGCAACGTATACGTACGCTGATTATCTTATGTGGAGACTCAAGGAAAGAGTAGAACTTTTCAGAGGTAAAATTTTGAAAATGAGCCCTGCCCCGTCTCCGGTTCATCAAAAAATCTCGTTTAGATTTAGTGGAATTTTTTACAACTTTTTTAAAAACAATCCCTGCGAAGTCTTTCCAGCTCCATTTGACGTGAGATTTCCATCTAAGAACGGGGATTCAAAAAGTGTTTTCCAGCCAGATTTATGTGTCATCTGCGACCCAAAAAAAATTGATGATAAAGGTTGTGTTGGTGCGCCAGACTTAATTGTAGAAATTATTTCCCCGGGAAATTCAAAGAAAGAATTAAGCCTGAAATACAGTATCTATGAAGAATTTGGTGTTTTAGAATATTGGGTTGTGCATCCGGTTGAAAAAACGATACAGATTTTTGTTTTGGAAAATGGAATTTTTATTGGAAAAAAACCAATTACAGAAGACGAAGAAATCAAATCATACATTTTTGCAGATTTAGCGTTTCCGGCGTCAGAAATTTTTGAAAATATTTAAAATGAAACCCATCGAAATTACAAGTCTCAGCCAGCTCGATATGAATGCAACATATACGTTTGCAGATTACCTCATGTGGAAAATTAAGGATCGTGTGGAACTTTTCAGAGGTAAAATTTTGAAAATGAGTCCGTCTCCGTCTCCGATGCATCAACGAATTGCAAGAAAATTGAGTTTAAATATCGGAAATTTATTTAGTAACAAAAGTTGTGAAATGTTTTTCGCTCCTTTCGATGTAAGATTTCCAAACAAGATGGGAGAAATTATAACTGTTGTACAGCCTGATATTTGTATCATTTGTGACAGAAATAAAATTGATGACAAAGGTTGTCTTGGCGCTCCGGATTTAGTTATAGAAATCCTTTCTCCAGGAAACTCTAAAAAAGAAATGAATCTGAAATTCAGTTTATATGAAGAATCAGGTGTCTCAGAATACTGGGTAGTAGATTCCAGCGAAAAATTTATTTTAATATACAGTTTGGAAAATGGCGAATACATCAGCCGAAAACCGGTTGCTGACGGAGAAATGTTGCAGTCAATTCATTTTCCTGATCTTAGATTTTCAACTCAGGATCTTTATGAATTTTAGTGATCATATACATAATGCTGAAACAACTTTGCTTCACAGGCAAAGTTTTATTTTATAAAAATTAAACCAAACAAAACATTGAAGAAAACCATCATCATCACCGGAACATCCTCAGGAATAGGTTTCGTGCTCGCAGAATATTTCGGAAAGAAAGGTCATCGTGTCTACGGATTGAGCCGTAAATTAACTGATAGTCAGTATTTTAAATCAATTCCAACTGATATCACAGATAACGATGCAGTTCAGAATGCAATTGCTGAAGTTTTAAAAACAGAAACTAAAATCGACGTTCTCATCAACAATGCAGGAATGGGAATGGTAGGTGCCGTAGAGGATTCTTCAAAAGAAGATATTTTAAAATTATTTAATCTGAATCTTGTAGGAGCCATTCAGATGATGACTGCCGTGATGCCGAAGATGCGTGAAAATCAGTTCGGACAGATCATTAACGTATCAAGTATTGGAAGTGAGATGGGATTGCCTTTCCGCGGATTTTACTCAGCTTCGAAATCGGCTTTGGATAAAGTTACGGAAGCAATGAGATATGAAGTTTATCCTTGGAACGTGAATGTTTGTTCGCTTCATTTGGGCGATATTAAGACCAATATTGCTGAGAACCGTGTAAAAACGAAAGTGACTGAACCTTACAAAGACGTTTTTGATAAAGTTTACGCTTTGATGAATTCCCACGTTGGCGACGGAACAGAACCTTTGGAAGTTGCTGAATACATCAATCAACTTTTAACCAAAAACAAATGGAAAGCTCATTATTATTTCGGTAAATTCGGACAGAAAATTGGCGTTCCTTTAAAGTGGATTTTGCCACAGGGAACTTATGAGAATCTCATGAAGAAATACAATAAACTTACTTAATAAAAGTTATCTATAGAATGATCCGCTTGATAAAAAACATATTACTTTTAGTTCCTGTATTTTATTTTCCACAGAAACCTCTTATTCCAGTAAAAATTGAGAACAAATGGGGATTTATGGATGAGAATAAAAAATTGGTTATTCCGGCACAATATGATCAAGCCTATCCTTTTGCAGAATATAAAATCTTTGATAAGGAAGAAAAAAAATACAAGAATGTTTCTTTAGCAAAAGTTTTTGAGAAAAAAAACATGAAATGCATTCTGTCCACTAACATTAATCTTCCGTGTACAAATCTGTCAAGCAACAGTGAAAACTCTGCGACAAGTGTATTCTTCGCTGACGAAGACGAAATTCTAAGAAAAAAAATCATTAGAGAAGATGAAGACAGAAAAATAATTGATGATTTTCAGAAAAAAGTACCTGATCAGTTTGAAGGAATTAAAATAATCACTCATACTCCCCTCTTTTTCGAAGTAAAAAAAAATAATAAATTTGGAGTAGCCAATGAATCTGGCGATATAATAGTTCCCATAAATTTTGATTTCACAGAACCTAAAAGTTTTACCAACCAACAGAGAAATCAAGAGATTTATTTTATCGGGAAATTTATGTATCCCAGTGATGCGCCAACCGAATATTTTTCCCGCAATGGAAAATTACTTTTGAAGAGTTATATGCCATATTTCCCGATTCTACAATCCGGAACATTAATTAAAGTGCAAGACAAAGAAGGAAATTACATCATTTACAATATCCAAGAAAGAAAATTTATTAATAAAAAAAGTATAATAAACTCGCCTCAAGCTATCAAAATGGGTATTTACTGGCGGAAAGGAAGGATAAAGAATTTTTTATAGATGAGACAGGAAAAGAATATACATACCCATAATTTTTTCTTTGTAAAATTATTTTCGATTTGCATTTTTGCGATGTTTTTTCTGTGCTCTAAATCGCAGGCGCAAAAAAAACAGTACTTTCTTATTGACACAGAAACAAAAGTCAAAAAAAAGGTAAAAGATTCTGCTACAGCCGTAAAATTTCTCGATTCTCTGGCTCAAAGCAACTATTTTTTCACTGAATTGAAAGAAGTTAAAATAAAAGGCGACAGCACTGAAATTTTCTATGATAAAGGAAAAAATTATAATGTAACATACGTTTCACTTTCAGATTCTATTGTCAAAAAACTGAAGACTGAAAAAGAATTTTTTACCAAAAATCTAGATTCTACCAAGACGAAAATCAACAAAGCTTACATTGATGATGGTTTTGCCTTCAGCCGATTAAAATCCACCGTAAAAACCAAGAAAAATGGCTATCCGGTAGTTGAATTAGATATCAACAAAAACGATAAACGCACAATTGACGGTTTTGTAATGAAAGGTTACACCAGAGTTCCGAAGCGTTTTATGAGAAATCTAAACAGAGAATTTAAAGGTAAAACCTATGACGATAAAAATCTGATTGCTGTAAACAAACAGTTTCAGGGGCATCCTTTTTTATCACTCGAAAGGCAGCCTCAGACGCTTTTCACCAAAGACTCGACCCAAATATACCTCTTTTTAGAAAAGAAAAAAACAAATACTTTTGATGGCGTGATTGGTTTTGGAAATGACAAAACTGAGAAATTTACGCTTAACGGTACACTGAATGTGAATTTCAAAAATATGTTCAATGGTTTTGAAACCATCAATCTTTACTGGCAGAGAAACCCCGATAAAGGACAGAATTTCGATCTTCAAACCGATATTCCCTACCTATTCAATTCCAATGTAGGCTTGAATATGAAAGTCAATATTTTCCGTCAGGATTCTACTTTCGCCAATGTAAAGGCATTGCCGGCGTTTTACTATCACATTAATAACCGCCAGAAGATAGGATTCAGAGCAACGTTTGAAAACTCAACGATTATAGACAGCCTTTATGTTCAGGGAAAAGATTACAACAAAAAAGGTTTAGGGGTGTATTTCGATATGACCGAGCCAAGTGACATTGACCTTTTTCTTTACAAAACCAAAATCAATTTCGGATACGATTACCTTACAACCACTTATACCAAAGAGAATATTAAATCTCCGCAAAATCAGTTTTACTTTTTTGGCGAGCACAATTATCGTATTAAAGGCAATCATTTCTTGAATATAAAAGCAGAAGGAGCGATGCTCGATTCGAAAGTCGATTTTACTGCCAACGAGCTATACCGCTTCGGTGGATGGAATTCTTTGCGCGGCTTTAACGAAAACTCTCTCACCGCCGACTTCTTCTATTACGGAAGTTTAGAATACCGCTATTTGATCGGCAATCAGGCGTTTTTTGACGTTTTCGGGCAATACGGCCAGTTGAACAACAAATCTTTAAGTGTAAAACCAAAGCTCTACAGTGTGGGCCTTGGCTTTAATTTCTTTATTCCGATCGGATTAATGAGTTTCCAGCTTTCAAACGGTAATGAATTCGGAAATCCATTTAAATTCAACGACATAAAAATACATTGGGGAATTCTAAGCAGATTTTAAATAACAATCGTATTGATAATTGAACTACGTTACAATTATCGGTTCCCCCCTCCTTAAAAAAGCTCATCCCACGCATTTACACAAGACATAACTCCACGATAAAATTATAGGACAAAGTTGTAAAGGATTTTTATCAGGAGCTGATTCCTGCTATCCGCTATATCTTTTTTGTCTCCCACTCTTTAAGTTCCCTTCAAGACAAAAAAGGATGCCGCTACTATCAGGGCTAGGGAAGCGAGCTAAGAAGAATATTTATTTCTGAGAAGAAAAGTTCTATGAGTAATGAG
>NZ_LMQM01000007.1 GCF_001424145.1 Chryseobacterium sp. Leaf404
CTCATTCAGCGACTGGAAATTTGTGAGAGAATGTTTTCTAATCCCGTAAGATTTAAAACATAAGACGAAAGACTGATCCCGTAAGATCAGCAATTAAAAAACTAATAACTCCAAAAATAATAAAAAATGAAATTTTGACCGCATTTCTACAAAAAAAAAACAATTATTAACTATCCTTAAATCAAAATAATCTCTAAGGATGTTAACCAGAAAATTCAAAAACAACAATCAATAAATTAGAACTTAAAATTAAAAATTACCATGAAAAAATTATTACAAGTCTTCGGAGCACTTATGTTATTAATCAGCAGTTTTGTATCTGCGCAAACAGACTGTTTCCCTCTTGAACCGCCTTTGGATAAATTAGTGCTTCATCCTATTAAGACCAATCAGTACAATCAATCCGTTGCTGGGCAGCTTGATGGAAAAGCAATGAATATGTATTTGTTAGAATTTAATAATGCAATTGATCAGTTCGCGAGCAATGATAAGATTCCAGCAGACTTTGCAACCTATGTAAAGGATGTAAAATCAACAGCATTCTATGCAAAAGCAGTCCAGATGACAAACGCATCTGCAGATTTAACTCAATTGAAAAATAATATTCTTGCACAACTTGGAAAAAGCAAAGATAAAAATGAAATCAATTCATTAATCCTATGGCATTATCAGGTTCAGATTATTGAAGCATCAGATTATTACAATCAGCAGAACGCTGCAGGAAAGTTGGGTCCAAGATGGAAATGTGCTTTATCAATTATTGGTGGTGCAGGAACAGGAGCTTTACAAGGTGCGGCAGCAGGTAGTGTAATACCAGGTTTTGGTACAGCGGCAGGAGCTATCGTAGGAGGTATTTTCGGTGGAGCAGTAGGAGCTGCAGCAGGATGTTAATTCAAAACATAAAATTATGAATCTCGTAAAGAATGTATCGTTAGTTCCATTAACAGCCATTTCAATTTTTTGTGGATTTATATTCTATAAAAATTATGATTCAGCTTGGAACTGGAAAATGACAACATCTCTAATCAGTGGATTAGTCTTTCTTACTATACTTTTAATGACCATTTTTAGAAAAAAATAATACAAATAAAATAACACTGTAAAAATTTATCCGGAGGCTCATCGCTTAATGTAAACCTCCGGATTATTAAAACTAATACTAAAATAACATACAATAATTTAAATCAACCATGAAAAAACTATTAAAATTTGCCGGCTTATTTATGTTGCTTATCAGCAGCTTCACTTTTGCACAATACAACCCGGGAGGATGCATTCCCACGCCACCACCACTTGACAAGTTGATTAAAGAACCTATAACGAATGACATGTTCGGAGATCCAAATGCAAAAATCAGAGCACAGGACATGTCTCAATATTTAGTCAATTTTAACACAGAATTCCTTAAATATGCCAAATCGGGAAGTAATCCTCCACAGCAGGTTATTGATATTATTCATAATTCTCAGCAAACTGCTTACTATGAGATTCCTAAATCAATCATTGAAAAATCAACTAGTTTGGATGGCTTGCGGAAAGATTTGAGAGGTGCTTTAAAAAGCGAAACAAATCCTGAAATTATTCAATCTTATATCCTTCTGGATTACCAAATTCAAATTATCCAAAACTCTCCATATGCAGCAAGTTTTGCAAGAGGTAGCTGGAAATGTTTATTTGCTGTTGCTGCAGGTGCAACATTAGGTGCTACAGTAGGCTCGTTAGGAGGTCCGGTCGGGACGGTAGCTGGTGCAGCTGCAGGTGGAGCTGCAGGTGCATATTTCGGGTGTAAATAATTATTAAAAAGATATGGCAACTGTATTACTAATCAAATATTCATCAGAATTTTTTCATTAAGTACTAATTTTAAACTATAGATTATGAAATTATTAATTCCACTTTTAGCAGCACAGTTATTTGCTGTAATGTTAGCAGAACATCATCAAAACGGATGGGATGCTCATTCAACCACTAGTCTTGTTGGTTTAGTATCAACTGCAGGATACCTAATATGTAAAATGCTTACTTATAAAAGCTAGGCAGTAGCCTTAAATTATAAGTATTAGATGTAATGCTAAAAACCTGAAATAGTATTATAATCACTATCGAATAAAAGAGCATAACTCTATCTTATAATTTTTAGGTGTTTATGAAAATTACATTTGAATCCGTCTCACAAGTGAGGCGGATTTTTTGTTATAATTTATGATTCCACATAATTGTATCTGATAATCCAAGTGATGTTTATAGCTAATCCTGAAATAGCGATATAAAAAATATTTTCTTTATGAAAGAACACTGGAACGCTTTATGTAACGCGTACACAGAAAGCTTACATTTTGAGTTTGAAACTTTACGATTGTAAAAAAGATTGAAGCTGGTAAATTAAGAGTTATGGAATGTCTTAAAAAGTATGCCATACATCCCGCTCCACCTTTTGTGGGCCAATCATTTACTGATTGTTTCCGGGAGAAGTTATGACGTCATAACTGAATCTCATCATCGCTTCAGAAAGCATTAAAATATGATATAAGAGTACCAGATTATTAAACCAAACCAATTTTGGGTTGCAGACATTTCTTTTACTTGAAACAAGCGAATCACAGTTATTTAAGACCTATAATTGATGTTTATATCAATAAAATCGTAGGACATCACGTTGCAACCAGTCTGTATACGGAAAGAAGTTTGATAGTCCTTAAGGAAACTTCGAAAAACAAAAGGTCAATTTAGAATCGCTGATTTATTATTCTGATAGAGGTCTTCGATATTGCTCAAATGAGTATCAAAACCTATTGAAAAAAAACTCGTTAATGTCGCATGCAAAACCCTGAACTATACAAAATGTGGTATCAGAGAGGATTACTGGTATTTTGAAACAAGAATTTGATATTGATATTCATGATCTGAAAACAAAATTGCGAACACGGGATGTAATCGAATTGTGTCAAATCTTTAATTAAATATGACCTCGCTTTTCGAATTATTATCTGACTCCAAATCAAATACTCGAAAAGGAAACATTGGAAAAGAAAACCTTTAAAACAAAAAAAACTGAACAAAGAGTGTTAGCTCAGTATAATTAATTAATTTTCGACCTAAAATCTGTATCGAATTTCCAAGACTGGACAAAAATATTTTTGCCTGATTTAATGATGTTAGCATTACGATTTTTATTCTATTAAATTTCCTTATCAAGAGGCTCGTACTTGCTCCTCTGATTATAATATCTGCTTTCTTAGAGGTTGTATAATTTAGAAATAAAGAAACTTGCAATCTTTATACAAATCTCGTTGAGGAGACTTGTATAGTTTGTTAATTCCCAAATCGGGAAATTAAACAGTTCTATCGACTGATAATTGGTTTTCATCGAGACCTTTTGTTTTTAGTTCCTATTATTAACATTTTTACAGTAATAAAATTATAATAACTGTGAAAACTCAACAAAAAAATCAAAATTCTAAACTATTAATTAATAAAAAAGTAATTAACAATTTCTCTAAAACAAAAATCTTTGACGGCCTTCCTACAAGTCCACCTACAACAAGTACTATGACAACGTTGACAGGAATGTAATTAATATATAATCTGTTATTAAATTCCCAGCAAAGAGAATAACTCATCTTTCTTATTAGCGGCAATAGCAATAGACTTACCATTAATTAATTCTACCATGTTGCCGCTTATTGATTTTATAGAAGTTATTTTAACTATGAAAGACCTTTGTACTCTGGAAAATACAGGCTCCTTTAAAATAATTTCCATAGATTTTAGTGTAGCTAATGTAGTGTGGGATTCGGTATTTGTAACAATTTTTAAATAGTCTCCTAAAGCCTCAACATATAGAATGTCATTCAGTATTATTTTAATCAGCTTTCCGCCAGCTTTTATAAATATGTGATCGGGTTGTTTCTTATTTGACAATATAAGATCTCTTTTTGCGGAAGCCTCAATTCGCTCTTTGGCCCTATTAATAGCAATTACGAAACGATTGTAAGCAACAGGTTTAACCAAAAAATCCACAACACCATTTTCGAATCCATCAATAGCAAAATCTCTATGAGCTGTGATAAATATAACTGCCGGCTGTTTAGTTAATGATTTAATAAGATCTATACCATTAATTGTAGGCATATTAATATCACTTATTATTAAGTCAACGGAATTCAAGTTCAAATATGTTACTGCCTTTAGCGGATCCTCAAAAGAATCCTTTAAATCAAGAAAAGGGATGGTTTTTACATAATTAATAATAATTTCCTTTCCCAACGGTTCGTCGTCTATTACGATACAGCTTAATTTTTCATTTATCATACTGTAAGTCTATAGTTAAAGATACATAGTAGTTCATGTCATTTTCTGTAATTACAAGATCATAAGAATCTTTATATAAAAGCTCCAATCTTTTTTTAATATTTTTAATACCTATTCCACCTAATTTATTGTCTTTTGGTGCGTACGCATTTTTATTATTTTCCAATACAAAATGAAATGAATTATTTTCAATTTTTATTTTAATCCTTATAAAATTTTCTGATGCATTTCCCAACCCGTATTTAAAAGAATTTTCTATTAATGCAAAAGTTAATAACGGGGCAATCTGCAACGATAATTTTTCATCAGAAATGGAAATATCCAAAGATATTTCTTTTTCAGGAGAATGTCTCATTTTTTCTAAGTAGAAATAATTTTTTATAAATTCTATCTCTTTCTCTATGGAAACTTTTTCTGTGTTAGATTCATAAAGCGTGTAGGACATGATCTCAGAAATCATTATGATAGCATCTGGAGCAGTCGGATCCTTCTTTATGACAAGACCATACAGATTGTTTAGAGTATTAAATAAAAAGTGGGGATTTAACTGTGCTTTCAGAAAATCTTTTTCTATGTTAACATTTTCAAGTTGTAAACTTAAATTTTGCTTCTGATAGTATATAGCTTGACTGAATAAACGGGTTATATTAAAAAGTATTTTAACGAAGAATGGTGGTGAAAGGGAAAAAATAATAATTGTTGCACTGCCCAATATCGATTTATAAGATATTACATCTTTATAACTTCGTTGCGCATATTGTTTAATCATCCCCTTAAAGGGACCTTCTTTCACATCGAATTCTAAAAGATTTAGAAGCAAAAACTGAATATGATTGGTCGTACTCCATATGTAAAGAGATAATGGTGCGCTTAAGATCATTAATAAGATTCCCCATCTTTCTTTTGTTAAAATGATGGGAAAGATAAAATAAAAATATAAATAGAATAATACAGCATTATTGATGGTAGTTCTAATTGTCAACACCGCGCTCTCTCTGAATGGAAGCTGCACTTCTATATTGTAATAGAAACCGAGCAAAGCTGTAAAAAACAGCCACATTATACAGTGAAGAAAAATCCTTATGAATGGAGTGTATAAATTATTAAAATCAATATTTGAAATTTTATTAAGTAAAGGACCTCTTTCAAAAGCTTCGTTTCTCATATTTACTGATTAATTATTTAGAGTTTTCTCATACTGTTTTAAAGCGAATATGAAACTCATTAGCTCTAAAGCTCGCTGTTCTGCGCTAAACCATCGATTTAAACTCATATGGATATAATTTGAAAGGTTTTTTTCAGACAGTTTTAATTCACTTATCATACTATTTCGATCTTCAAACTGTCTTTTCTCTGCATTATTTAAAAAAAATTCCAAATCTTCTTTAAGATCGCGATATTTACGGTGAATATGACTTTTGAATTCAGTATTGAATTCCTGAGAGAATAATTCAATCATTTTTTTGCAGAAGTCCAGTCTTTTCTGAATAGAAAAATTTAATGCGGAAAACCAAAAATCAATATTTAATACGGATGTAAATAATTTATGTTCGTCAGAGATGTCTGGATTTTCTTTTAGCAAATTTAATATTGTCATGCTATCATGAAAAAATACTTTCTCTGCATCAACAATTTCTTCTGCTCCATATCTTTCAATTTCCCGTGAATACGTGTCAATCTGTATTTTCCATATCAAATCATTCTCAAAACAAGAGTTTAATGTTTGATAAAATATTTTTATTACATCACCGTAAGAATTTATATCTTTTAATTTTATTCTAATTCTCAAATGATAATGAGGGTCATTATATCTGATAAAGAAGATTGAATCTGCAACTTCTTTCTCCAATAAATCATCAATTAATGGGCAAATATAGTCACATAGGACATTATCTGAAATATTTGAATTACAGTAAATTTTTAGATAAAACCATTCATCTCCTGGAGGAAAATCTCTCTTAAATTTGGGGATTTTATATATTGATTCTTCCCTTTTTCTTACAGAGTCACTTTTCGTATCTTTCAGTATTAAAATAATCTGTTCATTTGTTGCTAAAGTTTTATTATCTGTTGTAAGATCTTCACATAATTGAAGGATCTTATTTTTTTTTATTTCTTCTAAAATTAAAAGTAAATACGAATCATTCGTAGTGTCTATAAATAATTCGTTATCACCCTTAACCAAAAGTACATATTTAGCGACTTTCCATTTTCTTAAGAAGAATTTAAGCTCGTTAAGCTCATTGTCAGAATTCTTAATCAAGGAAATATCTTTTTCAAAAATTATCCATGTCGCTCTGTGGACAATAATATTATAATAGGATATTCTTGGAATATATCGTTTACTTCGTTCGGAATAATCAATACTAAAATTTATATTGGCTTCATGCTGATGCTGTAAAGATGAGAGAAAACGGTAATAGTTGTTTTCATTACTATTAAAATTATGAGCATTCGATAGTCTCGGATTTATTTTTTTATTTAATTTTTTTGAACGTAAAATTATTTCATCACCCGCTATTGAAACAAGTATGTCCTGCAATAATATTTGATTTTCAGCAGTATTACTACTCTCATTATAGATTGGTATCTCGAATTCTGAAAGTTTCGGCCTTCTCGCAATATTGGCTGTCCGTGCATCAGGAGCATAGATTAGTTCAGCATTAATACTGTCATCATTATATAAACTTTCTGTAGCAGTGATTTCTTTGCATAGATATTCTATATTTTTATTACCCACAGCAAACCTACCCAATAGAGAACATGAATTTGCAGAACTTATATTTTGTAAAAAGAAAAAATCATCACCTGGAATTCCCACAATAGATAAAGTTTTATTTTGTGATTCTTTAGTTTCTAAATGATTTAAATCAATTTTTTCTAATCTTAAGATTTGATCTCCATTCTGTTCAATACTATCAAAAATATCATGCAGATGAGTAGAAACTACCTTTTTTTTTGTCGTGTCGCCTCTCTTAGATGCGTGACCGGCTATTAGTTTATTGTTATTTAGATTACCAATTTCAACAGATGCCGGAAATCCGATTCCGAATTCATTATCCAATACTTCTGTTAAAGGAACTTGTCTATACTCATATCTGGTTTTGAAAGTTTGCCTGAAGGATTCTAAATCAGACTGAATAGCAGATTTGCCTCCCAATTTATATAAAATTGAATAGAGATTGTTAATATTTCTAATTGTTTTTCTATCCAGACGATAATTGCTTTCATTAGATTGTGTCAAGTCAACATGAAGTATATGTTTTTCACTAATTCCCAAGCAAAAGAGCATTTTTTTTATTTCATTTAACTCATCAATCGGAATGTAGTCAATTGGAGTAGATTCAACTACTTTAATGCAATTATCAATTTTATAACAAATATTGCAGTATAACTCTGCTTGTGTTTTATTATGATCAACAAGTTTACTTACAACTTTTTTTAAATTACAAAAGTTATCACCTGTTAACATTATTTGTAATTCGCTAACTAAAAATTTAATCTCAATTAATTCATCGAGAAAACTGTTGACTTCTTCGTGATTAAAATCATCAATGAATAAATTATATATTTCCGTATAATCAGTTAAGGTAGTAATACCTGTTAGTTTTTCTAAGTATTCATTTTTCTCTAAGGAAGATAGTTGAAACCTTTCTGAGTCAATTTTGTCGACTGGTTCCTGGTATCTGTACTGACCAGGAATATTAGAAACTGTGTTATTTATTTTATATTTAAGATGATACTTAAAATGAGCGTTATTTTCAATATGCGTCTTGAGTTGATCGAAAAGCCCCATATCAATATTAGCTTTTCTCACCTGGGCGACACAATTATTTTCAGATTCATTTAGACTTCGGATAGCTATGCCGGCAAGCGTACCATATGGAGTACATCTGGTCGCTGAACGGATACAATATTTTTTAAGAGTATTAAATAACTTACTGATCTTTTCCTGTTTTAAAAAACCATTCTTATAATTGTTTATCATCTCATATAAATCAGGAGAAGACCAATATAGAGAGGCTACGAAATTCTCGTTGTTCAGAAATTCTTTAACAACATCATCAATTATTTTCGTGCGATCATTATCAAATAGCAATTCCTTGGGCAATAACGGTTTCCGTAAAATATATTTCTCAAAAGGCTCATACCTCATATTATACTTATTTATTGTTTTTAATAATGTAATTCGTCGGATAAAAATATCATTTCATCCCGATAAAATTGGTTTCCACCGAAAATAATTTTATTTCGGGGCTTCCTGATATACTTTTGACATATAAAATTAGAACAAACAAATCAGAAACTATGAAAACTGTATTTAAATTTTTGATCAAAAGCCATTATCTCATATA
>NZ_LMQM01000008.1 GCF_001424145.1 Chryseobacterium sp. Leaf404
TCTGATCATCAATTTAATCAACGCAATCACCCCGAATGGCGACGGCCATAACGACTACCTGGATTACACCGACCTTCAGATCAAACAGGACGTAAGCATCGAGGTAGTAGACAGATATGGGGCGCCTCTCTTCAAATCTTCAGGAAAAAATTACAAATGGGACGGAAAAGCCGGAAACAGAAACCTCCCAACCGGAACATACTGGTACATCATCAAATGGACAGAGCCTGATACGAAGTTGCCAGTTTCATATTCTGGTTGGTTATTAATCAAGAATAGAGAATAAAATTTTGAGTTTTCAAAATACCAGTCCCGATGAATTTCATCGGGATTTTTCATTTATTAAATCTGTTACAATATAAAAGATTTATTAGAATTACAACAACTATATCCCTTATTAATGAAAAAAAAAGAGAAAAAACAGTGAAGTTTGAGTATTAATATGTAGATTTGTTTTTCCCTTAATCGATGAAGAAATGAAAAAATTTTTACTAACAGTATTTACATTTATCTGTGTAACAATAAACGCCCAGCTGGATACGGAACATTGGTTTGCACCTATGGCTGCAAGGACTGGTCTCAGTGCACCGCAATCATTTTTTTATTTATCGACAAATGAAACTACACCGTTTCAGATAGATATTTACAGCGGTAATGTATTTTACATGTCAACCACTGTAAGTAAAAATAATCCTGTACAATTTATTGTGCCTGCAGACTATATGATGATAGCAAATCAAAACTTTATAATGAATGTCAGCAATAAAGGATTTTACTTAAAAGGAGAAAAAAAATTCTATGCTACCTTCCGATTTTCTATAACCAATCATGCGGAAATTATAACTTCCAAAGGGCTTGCTGGTCTCGGAACAAAATTTTATGCCGCCATGGCTCCTCTTACAGCCCAAAATGATTTTACAAATTCTACTATAGGAGTAACTGCCACAGAGAACAATACTACCGTAACTGTGTCAGGATACAATCCTGCTGTTGTTTTTGCCGACGGAACATCATCGCCTACCAAAACATTCACTTTAAATAAAGGACAATCGTATATTTTGGAAACAGTAAGTCTCGATGGAATCGCAAATCTAACAGGATTAGTGGGTGCCAAAATTGAATCCGACAAACCCATATCCGTTACCAATGGGAATTATAATGGTTTTTACATAAACCAACCCTATAACGGTGCCGACATTCTTATGGATCAGTCTGTACCTGTAGAAAGACTTGGAAAGGACTTTGTTGTGGTAAAAGGGAATGGACCCATAAGTTCGCAGATGGAAAAAGTTCTGATTGTGGCCACTGAAGATAATACTACTTATAGTGTAAATGGTGTCGCATCAGGAGTTACTTTAAATGCAGGACAATACAAACTCATTGAAAGCGGATCATACATCAACCAGGGTGGCAATCACTACAATATTGGAATTTCATCAACCAAGAATATTTATGTCTACCAGCTTTTGGCCGGTGTTTCCAGCGGTACTATTACAGCAACGGGAGGGTTTAATTACATCCCACCGGTAAACTGTTTTCTCCCAAATAAAGTGGATGAAATTGGAATGATTAACAAAATTGGGAACACAGTTTATGATACCAAACTGAACATTATTACACAGTCGGGAGCTACAGTAACTTTAAACGGGAATGCTATTGCTTCATCGGATGGTCCCTATCCCGTATCAGGAAATCCGAATTGGGTCTCATATTCTGTTCCCAATGTAAGCGGAAACATTACCGTTAATTCTACAAAATCTGTAACTGCAGGAATTATTGGTGGAAGTGGCGCAGTGGGCTATGGCGGATTTTTTTCAGGATTCTCAACCGTGCCTTCAATTGTAAAGACAGGAGATTGTTTCACCGGAATTACTCTGCAGGTTGACAGTAGTTTTGATTCTTATCAATGGTATTTGAACGGAGTCGCAATTCCTGGTGCCACCACATATTTTATTAATCCTGAACTATACGGTGCCGGCAACTATACCTGCTCGATTACCAAAAACAATTGTGACACTAAAGTCACCCCGGTGTACAACTACGTCTCTTGCCCACCCATTGTTACAACTACATTTGATATTGGCAACTGCAATACAAAAATTATAACTCCAGCATTAACGAATTCTACCCAACAGATTAATCAAAGCCAAACATTAATTACCTCTCAACCAAGTTTAGGAACTGTATCTGTAAATAATGTAACAGGGCAGATTTCTTACACGCCGGTTCCAGGTTTAATAAATGATGTCACAGATTCATTCTCTTATTATATTGAAGGAAATGGAAGTCCTGCCGCCTTTCAATATTTCCAGGTAAACTTTAATATTGATGTGCTTCAGGTAAACAATGCAACAGTAACAACCTGCAACACCATTGGTACAACAGGAATTTTTGACCTTACATCAGCATCCGTGACTACAGATCCCGGAGCTACAGTTACCTATTACTCCAATCCAGGACTCACTGTACCAATTTCAGTGCCCACCAGCTACAGCTCACCCGCAGGTGTTGCTTATGCGAAAATCATTTCTATGTATGGCTGTTTCAATTCTGCTTTGCTTACTCTCACGGTAAATCCTACACCAAATATCAATACAGCGAATTTTAATGCTAATCTTTGTGATGATAATTTAGATGGAACTATAAATGTAGATTTTTCAACTATTACCCCACAAATCGTAACCAATCCCGGTAGCTTCAGTGTAAAATACTACCTCGATCAGGCTGATGCCAATATTGGCAACAATAACATACTGCCCATAATATGGTCTTATTCAACAAATACTACAGTTTATGTGAGAGTGGAATCTATTGCGGGCTGCCCTCCGCTCTTTGGGCAAATCAATTTCACCATAGGAAACAAAATCGCACTGTCAACCCAGGATTTCAGTACATTCGTTTGTGACACTAACTGGGATGTTACTGAAAATGTAGATTTGAATAATTATAAAAACAATTTCAGTACAGATCCAGCAGTTTCTGTAACATTTTACAGCACCTTAGCGAACGCTCAAAATGCGACTGGTGCTATTGCTGCCAATCAAACCATATCGCCAACTCAGGTTTTTTATCTGAGATTTCAAAGCACAGCCGGATGTGCCAATGTTGCGAAACTAACTTTAACTCTGGATCAGCTTACTGCTAATAATGCATCAATAAATGCCTGCGCTGGAGCAACCGGACAGGCTCTGTTTGATCTCACAGCTCCTGTCTTAACGACAGCACCGGGAGCAACAGTTACTTATTTCTCAGATGCAGCACTATCGATCCCAATCTCAGTGCCAACTGCATATCCTTCGGCAGGAGGTACAGTTTACGCCAAAGTAACCTCACAGTACGGATGTTCCAAAGTTACTCTGATCACTTTATCTGTAAATCCGTCTCCAAATATCAATACTGCCAACTTCAATGCAAATCTCTGCGATGATAATCTTGATGGTATTATTAACATTA
>NZ_LMQM01000009.1 GCF_001424145.1 Chryseobacterium sp. Leaf404
AAAGTGTGGGTGCGATGAAAATGACTTCTGTGTTGGGAGATACGAGTATGTTTATTACGGGAAAACTGACGGAGATGATTGAGGGTGATGTGCATAGTGAGACAAAGAAAGAAAGAACCGAGCTGTCCCATGAAGATATTCAGTTTACTTCGGAGAAAAATATTACAAAAAATGCACAGTCTGAAGTAAAAAATAATAGTGGAGAAATCAGTAAAAATCATTAGCTATGTCTAGGACTCGGATTGTAAAAGGGAAATATATCAAAACAGTTGCAGGGAATTATAATATTTCGGCTGAAGGAAATATAGCCTCATCGGCGGGCGGTCACGTTCAGGAAAAAGGAGATGCGAGTGGAGTTTCTTATGGTATTTTTGAAAGACTAGGTAATGATTTAAATGAAGATTTTGAAATTTCTTTTTCACTTAAAAAAGATAGTGATCATTCAACGTTGGTACCTTTTGGAATATTAGATTTTGAAGGGAGTTATGAAAACGCCAATTTTGCCTTTAACTACTCGTTAATGCTCGGAAATATAGATTCTTTAGAATTTAAAATATTAAACGAAGACGGAAGTACATTATTTCAGATTACCAATTTACCTGAGATTGTTGTGACGGCACGAAGAATTCCTAAGCTTTCAGAGGACATAAAAAATAGGAAGCCGGAATATAATTTTTCTAATCCTGTGAAGGTTTGGGATTGGAAAAGTATATTCAATAATTATAAAACATCAGCTTCAGATTACACAAAAATTGGTTCTTATGTTATATTTTGGGATGGTTTTGACAATAACAATGTTTATGACAGTTCAAAGTTCAACAATAAAAAATTGAAAGCGGTTATTACTGCCAGTAAAAATGGTAAAGAAAAATCAAAAGAAGTTGAGTTTTCTACAAGTTATAGTGAGGTAGAATGGGTTGACGTAAAAATTGATAAGAATAACAAAAAAATTGATACAACATTACGTGTTAATATGACAGATGGTGGAGAAGAGGGACTAAAGTGCTCATCTCATCTTAGCGGAGCGAGGGATGAAACCCATTGGGTAGAGAGTTGCCCTTGGGATAAAATTCCAAAAACCTCATTAATTTCAGGAAAACCACCGATAAAAAGTAGGACAAGAAGTTTTGCAGATTTGGAAAAACTTGCAATTGATGGATTGAATTATCATTGGGGAAGAAATAAAAATCATGTAGCGGCTAAAGATATTAAAATTTCAGGAGAGCCTTTTGAAGTGTTTTTAAATGCAATAAATACAAGTGAAAAATCAATGGATGATATTAGCCTTGTTTACAATACCAATGGTAGTTGGATGCGTTCTGGAAATCCTGGCACCGCAACATGGAATCCTATTTCATGGGTGGGTAACCTTATTTCGAGGGAAGCAGTCTGTTATAATGTAGGGTACATAAAATACTCTAATGGCTGGAATTACGAAAGTGAAAATAATGAAGATATAGAATTTAAAGAAACTTCTGCA
>NZ_LMQM01000010.1:0-71227 GCF_001424145.1 Chryseobacterium sp. Leaf404
AGAAGTTAAGCCCACCAGCGCCGATGGTACTGCGAAAGCGGGAGAGTAGGTCGCCGCCAGTTTTTATTCAAATCCTCAATCATTTATTTGATTGGGGATTTTTTGTGACCAAAACGCAAGAAGAGATTCAATATTCAAGATTTAAACAGATGATACGTGTATCTGCTGCAGGATAGGTGTTGCGGAGAGATATTTAAAATTCAAAATTCAAAATTTACAATTCAAGAGTTAAAACAGATGATACGTGTATCTGCTGCTGAAGGTAATGTTCCTAATGATGCTAATTCAGCAGGTATCTGTGACCCGTACTTTTTATATAAACTGTTTGATACCGAGCGTTTCAAAACTTTCTCTCGAAATTCAACATTAAAATTATACTGAAAAGAAAATGTTTTTTGACTGTAAAGTCATACAACTGAGAAAAATCATTAAAGTTTTACATTTAATTTTGTAATATGTATAAATTATTGATTATCAGTATTATTTAAAGCATTGCTTTTTAGAGCAAAATCAAACAAAAAATAGGAGAAACTGCAATAATATTCATACATTTGCCGCTTAACTAAAAGGAAAGAGAAAACTCTGATGAAAAATTTAAGCGATGGATTCAAAGCATTGTATAATGGTGATAATCTCTTGAAAATCACTCGGGTAAGATATATACCGAGATGGATGGTACTCTTTTTTGATATTGCCTTCGTCCTTTTTTCTGTATTGATTTCGTACTATTTCTTAACTCAATTACACGTAAAACTGAATTATCCGCACCTTTTGCCTCTTCAGGGGCTTATTATTGTTGTTGTAAATCTCATTTTTATGTTTATATTCCGTACCTACGCCGGAATAATCAGACATTCTACTTTTTTCGATTTTTCCAAAATCCTGCTTTCATCCGGAAGCACATTGATAACTCTCGTTATTTTCAATTATTTTTTCTACTTAATAAAAGGGAAGCCATTATATCTTTATCCTAATTTATTTTTATTCTTTTTCGTCTCTGTGTCTATCATGTTCTTCTTCAGAATGTTGACCAAAAGATTTTTCAGTCTGATGATAGAGTACAGAAGATCTCCTTCCAATCTGAATGTGGCGGTAATAGGAATTGAAGACGTTTCTGTAGCTCTTGCACGTGCAATTATGCATAATCCCAATTATCCTTACCGATTAGGCGGATTTGTTACCAACAGGACAGATTCCAAGCGGGCTGTATTACTGGGACATCATATTTACGGCAAAAATGAATTTTTCAACTCACCAAAACTTTTAAGGGAGTTCGATGCGGTGTTGATTATTAAGGAAATAATGAGCAAAAAAGAGCTGGAAGAATGGATGAATCTTTCTCTGGATAAAGGATTGAAGGTCTTGAAGGCACCTACCATTGGGAAAATGAGAGATCAGGATCTAGTGGGAGGAATCAGAAATCTTCAGATTGAAGATTTATTAAACAGAAGACCCATTAAGCTTGAAAATGAAGATGTAATGAAAAGACATTTTCATAAAAATGTGTTGATTACAGGAGGTGCAGGATCTATCGGGAGCGAAATTGTGCGTCAGGTTTCGGAATTCGCCCCTGCACTCATCGTTATTTTAGATCAGGCAGAATCTCCGCTTTATGAATTGGAAATGGAGCTTTCAGAAAAATTTCCAAATCAGAAATTTAAGTTTATATTGGCGGATATTTCCAATAGACACAGGCTCGAAAGGGTATTTGAAGAATACAGCTTTTCAATGGTCTATCATGCTGCAGCATACAAACATGTTCCGCTTATTGAAGATAACCCTCACGAAGCAATCTTCGTTAATATTTTGGGAACTAAGAATCTGGCATTGCTTTCAAAGAAATATAAAGTCAACCGTTTCGTAATGATTTCTACAGATAAGGCGGTAAATCCTACAAATGTAATGGGTGCCTCGAAAAGAGCTGCGGAACTTTTTGTTCAGTCTTTACAAAATACAGAAGGCAATACAACAAAATTCATTACAACGCGTTTTGGTAATGTTTTAGGCTCCAACGGCTCGGTTATTCCTCATTTTAAGAAGCAGATTCAGAAAGGTGGACCTGTTACAATTACACATCCCGACATCATCAGATATTTTATGACAATTCCAGAGGCTTGCGAACTCGTCTTACAGGCTGGAACTATGGGAGATGGAGGTGAAATTTATGTTTTTGATATGGGTGATCCTGTAAAAATTATAGATTTGGCAAGAAGGATGATTAAACTTTCCGGTTATATTCCGGATGAAGATATTAAAATTTCTTTCATTGGGCTTCGTCCGGGGGAAAAACTGTATGAGGAACTCCTGAGTGAGAATACCGTGAATATTCCTACTCACAATGAAAAAATTATGATCAGTAAAGATCTTTGCGAGGATTTTGAAACTGTAAATAAGTATTTTGAAAAAATTGTAAAATCTGCTGTGAAGAGAGACAAGTACGAAGTTGTGACCCTTTTAAAACAGTTGGTGCCAGAGTATATAAGTAATAATTCAGTTTTCGAAAAGTTGGATAAACCACGAAATGAGGAGTCACAAGATCAAAAATGATACTTATAGTGAATTTTAAATTCTATGATATTTAAACCACATACTTCAATTACTAAATAATAATCCTATTTTTGTGAAAATTTTAAACAGAATGAATTTCAGGAAATTCTTTTTTTATGCTTTTGCAGGTATTGTTATTTCATCATGCACTGCAAGGCAGGAAATCAATTATATGACCGACATTGATAATGTGGCACTTGATAATGCGATAAAAAACAGCCGCAGCACATTACAACCCGGTGACCAGCTGGTGGTGAATATTTCAGCGAGAGATCTTGATGCGGTTAAGCCCTTCAATCAGAATTACTCTTCATCTGCGACTGTAACTCAGTATTCTGTGCCAGGTTCGAACAGTTTACCGCAACAACTGCCGGTTTCAGGACCTACTTATTTGGTGGATACCGATTATAATATCACATTTCCCCAGTTAGGAAAAATCAGTACTAAAGGTGAGAATATAGAAACCTTTAGAGATAAAATGACCAGCTTGCTCAGTAAATACATCAAAGATCCTATTGTAGATGTAAAGCTTACTAATTTTAAAGTTTCTTTTGCCGGAGAAGTTGCAAGACCGGGTACTTATGTGATACCTGAGGGTAACACAAGTATTTTATCAGCACTGGCATTGGCAGGAGACGCTACGCCATACGGTATCAGACAGAATGTTTTACTGATCAGAAATGTAGACGGGCAGATTACCAAACATAGATTAGATCTTACAAAATCAGATTTCATCAATTCTCCTTACTACTATCTGAAACAGAATGACATCATCTACGTCCAGCCGAATGCCAACAGAGAAAAAGCAGCCAGGGTAGATCCAAATTTAGGACTGTACATTTCAGTTTCGTCTGTTGTAGCTTCATTGGTAATAGGAATTATTTCATTAACGAGAAGATAATTTAAGATAAATATTCGGTCAGATCCTGACTGGAAATCATTAGAATAACATCAAAGCAAAACATAAAGAGTGGATCAGAATTATTTAGAGGAACAAACGCAGGAAGAAACATTAGATTTGAGAGAGCAGTTCAGACCTTACCTTTTTAAATGGTATTGGTTTGTAGTAGGGGCAATTGCAGCGCTTGTGATTGCATGGTTTTTTTTAAGATATTCAGTGCCGGTGTACAGTACAGAATCAACGCTTCTCATCAAAGAAGTGAAAAAATCATCCGGTCAGCCTGAAATGTCTGTTCTTTCTGAGATCGGCGGTATTGGAAGCATGGGCGCAAACTCGGTTCTAAATGAAAAACAGATTTTAAAATCCACCAATTTAATGCTTTCTGTAGTAAAAGAATTAGGTTTAGAGACCAACATTTACTCTCAGGGAAAAATTAAAGAACTAGAACTGTATAAGGATTCAGCTCCGTTTACCGTAAGAGTGATCAGTGAGAAAAGGAAAGGTCAGTACCCTGGAAAACCGGTATTTGCAAAAATCGAGAAAAACGAAATTGTTCTGGAGTCTGAAAGTTTTAAAAAACCGATCAGAACACCTTTTAACAAAGCTTTATCTTTGCCGTTCGGTGTTGTAATGTTCCAGAGAAATACAGCTATAAACGAAGCATCAAATAACCGTTCACACATTTACAGATTAGGTTTTATGTCTGGTATGAACCGTGCAAAAGCCTATTCTGAAATGCTCGTTGTAGAAATAATTGAGAAGGAGACAACAGTTCTGAAAATGTCTATCAAGTATTCTGTAGCAGAAAAATCAGAGGATATTCTAAACAGGTTAGCTGTCAATTACAACAGAGAAGCTGTTTTGGATAAAAACTCGGAAGCACAGAAAACCGCTGAATTTATTGATGGCAGAGTTCGTTTGATTGGTGAAGAATTGGGCAGAGTAGAAGGTCAGAAAGAGGATTTTAAGGTTAAAAATAATATTGCAGATATTGGTACAGAGGCGGAACTTTCTCTGCAAACTTCTGCTAAAACCAGACAAAGCCAGATTGAAAATGAATCGCAGCTGGAAATTGTCAACAGTCTGCTGGGATATCTTAATACCCAAAATTCAAATCAGATTCTCCCTCTGAATATTGGTTTAAATGATTCTGAAACCTCCATGAATATGGGACTTTACAATCAGTTAATTACCGAGAGAGCAAGGCTTTTAGAAAGTTCAACCACATTAAACCCTGTAGTTCAGGATGTCACTAAACAGATAAGTAATCTACGTACTTCAATTGCGGGAAGCCTGAATAAAACGCGTACTGCACTGCAGATCAACAGAAATGCTATTCAGGGTGAGCAAAACAGACTGGCAGGGAGAATTTCCAAAGTCCCTTTTCAGGAAAAGATGTTCAGAAGTATTGAGAGACAGCAGACTATTAAAGAAGAACTGTATTTGTTACTGTTGCAGAAAAGAGAGGAAGCAGCTATATCTTTAGCCATTGCTGCGCCTAAAGCCAGAATTGTTGATTATGCTTTCACGGCACCTGCACCTGTATCTCCAAAGAGACAGATCATCTATCTCGGAGCTCTTATTCTTGGACTTTTAGTGCCATTCGCAGTCATTTATCTGAAATCACTTTTAAATAATAAAGTACGCTCTACCCAAGATTTGGATAAGCTCACAGGAAATAAACCTGTGATCGGGGAAATTCCATCCTTGGTAAAAGGAGAATCAGAACTGGTAAAAGTTAATGATCTTTCACCCATGGCCGAAGCGTTCAGAATTCTTATTACCAATATGGGATTCATGCTTCCTAAGAAAGATGAAGGCAAAGTGATCTTAGTGACTTCGACAGTAAAAGGTGAAGGGAAAACCTTCGTATCGGTAAATCTCGCTTTAACTTTAGCAACTCCAAGGATAAAAGTGATCATCATCGGTTCTGATATCAGAAATCCACAATTGCAGAGATATAATGAAGCGAGAAAAGGCCTTGCCGGAATTGCAGAGTTCATGTATGACAAAACAGTGAAGAAAGAAGATATCATTCATCAGACGTCTTTCAACCCGCACTGCGACGTCATCTATTCCGGAGCGATTACGCCAAACCCTACAGAGCTTTTATCAAACGGAAGATACCAGGAGCTGGTAGAAAGTCTAAAGGCAGACTACGACTATATTGTACTGGATACAGCGCCACTGATGCTGGTAACCGATTCATTGCTGATCGCAGATGTGGCAGATATGACTATATATGTTACAAGATCAAGATACACAGAAAAGAAACTTATAAGCTTTGCCAATACACAGGTAGAGCAGAATAAAATAAAAAATACAGGATTTGTCTTAAATGATGTAGACAACACCAACAGCAGCTATGGTTACGGTTATAAATATGGCTATGGCTACGGTGCTTCTGAAAAGGAAACCTGGAGAAATTGGTTTAAATAGATTAGAGTGATTTGGTTTAACTTTGCAGATCAGGAAAATGTTGTAGCGAATAGCGGTTCAATGATGAATTAGTTCTGAATTACTAAAAATATGATTACAAAAAAATCTAAAATATACATCGCAGGTCACCGTGGAATGGTAGGCTCAGCAATATGGAGACAGCTTTCAGATCAGGGCTACACCAATTTAATAGGCTTGACAAGTGCTGAACTGGATCTCAAAGATCAGCATGCGGTAAAGACTTTCTTTGACGAAAAGAAACCTGATGTCGTTATAGATGCAGCAGCAAGAGTAGGCGGTATTTTGGCGAACAACAGTTTTCCTTACCAGTTCTTAATGGAGAACATGCAGATTCAGAACAACCTGATTGATGCAGCATTGCAGAATGATGTGGAGAAATTTATTTTCCTGGGCTCATCATGCATCTATCCGAAACTGGCTCCTCAACCTTTAAAAGAAGAATACCTGTTAACAGATACACTGGAGCCTACCAATGAATGGTATGCAGTGGCGAAAATTACAGGAATCAAAACCTGTGAGGCCATTAGAAAACAGTTCGGCAAAGACTATGTTTCTTTAATGCCAACCAATCTGTACGGAACGCACGACAATTTCGACCTGAAAACGTCACACGTTCTCCCGGCAATGATCAGAAAGTTTCATGAAGCAAAAGAAAATGGCAATGTCGCAGTGACTTTATGGGGATCAGGTACACCGATGAGGGAATTCCTTTTCGTAGATGATATGGCAACATCTGTAATTTTTGCTTTGGAAAATGTACTTCCCGAACATTTGTATAATGTGGGAACGGGGGTAGATATGACCATCAGAGAACTGGCAGAGCTGATTCAGAAAGTGGTAGGCCATACAGGAGAAATCCTGTGGGATACTGAAAAACCTGATGGCACACCAAGAAAACTCATGGACGTCTCAAAAATGCACGATTTGGGATGGAAACACAAAGTAGAACTGGAACAAGGCATTACCAAAACCTACAATTGGTTTTTGGAAAACATTAACAACTTTAAGGAAGTAAAGATGAAGTAGATGAGTTTCTACAATCAATCATCAACCATCATTTATGAAAAATACATCGGAAAGATGAAAACAGCATTAATAACAGGGGTTACCGGACAGGACGGTTCTTATCTTGCTGAGCTTTTACTGGAGAAAGGATACAGAGTTCATGGGATCAAGAGAAGGGCCTCATCTTTTAATACACAGAGAATAGATCATCTCTATCAGGATCAACACGAGCAGAATGTAAATTTCACTCTGCACTACGGTGATTTAACTGATTCAATGAATATCATCAGAATCATACAGGAGGTACAGCCGGACGAGATTTACAATTTAGGAGCAATGTCTCACGTAAAGGTATCGTTTGATTCGCCCGAATATGTTGCGAACGTTGATGGCATTGGAACTCTAAGGATTCTTGAAGCGGTTCGTATTTTGGGATTGGAAAAGAAAACCAGAATTTATCAGGCCTCAACATCAGAATTATATGGTGGACTTCCTGAAAATAAAAATGCTGCAGGTTTTTATGATGAAAACTCGCCGTTTTATCCGCGTTCACCGTACGGAGCTGCAAAAATCTACGGTTTCTGGATTACCAAAAACTATCGTGAAGCGTATGGAATGTTTGCCTGCAACGGGATTCTGTTCAACCATGAATCGCCGAGAAGAGGGGAAACTTTCGTAACCCGTAAAATTACCATGGCTACAGCTGCCATTGCCAAAGGAAAGCAGGACTGCCTGTATTTAGGAAACTTGAATGCACTTCGTGACTGGGGACATGCCAAGGACTATGTAGAAGCCATGTGGAGAATCCTTCAGCAGGATAAACCTGAAGACTTTGTTATCGCTATGGGAGAAACCACTTCGGTTAGGGATTTTGTAAGAATGGCATTCTCTGAAATTGGAGTTGAATTATCTTTTGAAGGAGAGAATGAATCTGAAATTGCGAAAGTAGTTTCATGCAGCAATCCTTTATATCAGCTTGAAATTGGAAAAACAGTAGTTTCTGTAGATCCGGAATACTACCGTCCTACAGAAGTAGATTTGTTGATTGGTGACCCTACTAAATCTAAAACGCAGTTGGGATGGGTGCCGCAGTATGATTTGGCTGGATTGGTGAGAGAGATGATGGAGAGTGATTTGAGATTGTAATTAACGAATAATACTTATTTTAAAATATTAAAAATATTTACTGATTTATAGTCAGTTATTTATTGTCTAAAAGTTTTACAATGAAAAAAATACTGATAACAGGCGGTGCTGGTTTTATAGGCTCACATGTGGTGAGAGAATTTGTATTGAAATATCCAGAAGTTAAAATAATTAATCTCGATACTCTTACTTACGCTGGTAACCTGGAGAATTTAAAAGATATTGAAAATCATTCGAATTATCAGTTCATAAAAGCCGATATCGTAAATGAAAAACAGATTTCAGAAATATTTGAAGAACATTTACCTGATGGCGTCATTCACCTTGCTGCAGAATCGCATGTTGACCGCTCAATTACAAATCCGTTGGAATTTGTGATGACCAATGTAATCGGAACTGTAAATCTTTTAAATGCAGCAAATAAAATTTGGAAAAATAACTATGAGGGAAAAAGATTTCACCATGTGTCAACAGACGAGGTTTTCGGAACATTAGGGGAAGAAGGCTTCTTTACTGAAGAAACTTCTTATGAACCGCATTCTCCGTATTCTGCGTCTAAAGCGTCTTCAGATCATTTTGTGAGAGCTTATGCAGACACTTACGGGTTACCGGTTGTTATAACAAACTGTTCAAATAACTATGGGCCGAATCATTTTCCAGAAAAATTAATTCCTTTATGCCTTCATAATATTATTAATAATAAACCCCTACCCATTTATGGTGACGGAAAATTTACCAGAGACTGGCTTTTTGTCGTTGATCATGCAAAAGCAATTGACTTGGTTTTTCACAAAGGGAAAAATGGAGACTGTTACAATGTAGGAGGTTTTAATGAATGGCAGAATATAGATCTAATTAAAGAATTGTGTAGTCAAATGGATGAGAAGCTGGGGAATGAAGTTGGAACTTCTGAGCAACTTATTACATTTGTGAAAGATCGTCCAGGGCATGATTTAAGATATGCTATTGATGCAAATAAAATAAACAAGGAATTAGGATGGAAGCCAACCGTGACCTTTGAGCAAGGATTATCTAAAACAATAGATTGGTTTTTAGAAAATCAAGAGTGGCTGGAAAACGTTACTTCCGGGAATTATCAGAAATATTACGATACACAATACAAAGACTAATGAAAGCTACAGAAACAAAATTAAAAGGATGTTTTATTCTGGAACCGAGTAAATTTGGAGATAGTAGAGGATACTTCTTTGAAAGTTTTAATGCTAAAACCTTTAATAACCTTATCGGTGCAGAAGTAAATTTCGTACAGGATAATCAGTCATTTTCTTCGTTTGGTGTTCTGAGAGGTTTGCATGCGCAGGCTGGCGAGCACGCACAAGCAAAGCTCGTACGTGTGATTCAAGGGAAAGTATTGGATGTTGCAGTTGATGTACGTCCCGGATCAGAAACGTACGGTCAGTATGTAGCTGTTGAATTGTCTGAAGAAAATAATTTGCAGTTATTTATCCCGAGAGGATTTTTACATGGTTTTTCAGTTTTTTCAGAAAAGGCGACATTTTTTTATAAATGTGATAATAATTACAATAAAGACTCTGAGAATGGAGTAAATCCTCTGGATCTTGATTTAAAAATTGATTGGGGTATTCCTCACGAAAAAATGGTAATTTCAGACAAAGATATTAACGCTCAAATTTTTGAAGCTTTTAAAAGGAAAAACAACCAATAAGCAAATTATGAAAGGAATTATTCTTGCAGGTGGATCGGGTACACGTTTATATCCTCTGATAAAATCAGTTTCCAAGCAGATGATGGCAGTATACGATAAGCCAATTATATATTATCCTTTATCAGCACTGATGTTAGCGGGTATTTACGAAATTTTAATCATATCTACACCACACGATCTACCAAACTTTAAAAATCTTTTGGGAGATGGTAGTGATCTCGGTATCAGATTAGAATATGCCGAACAGCCCAACCCAGATGGGCTTGCACAAGCATTTATTATCGGAGAAAAGTTTATTAGATCAGACAGTGCCTGTCTTATTCTGGGTGATAATATCTTTCATGGGCATGGTCTCACTGAATTATTAAAAAAGGCAGTTAAGAATGTTGAAATTGAAAATAAAGCAACCGTTTTTGGCTACTACGTTCAGGATCCAGAACGCTGTGGTGTTGCAGAATTTGATAAATTAGGAAATGTAGTTTCTTTAGAAGAAAAGCCGGCAGACCCAAAAAGTAACTATGCCGTAGTTGGTCTGTATTTTTATCCAAATTCAGTTGTGGAAGTGGCAAAAGGAATTGAGCCCAGCGAAAGGGGCGAATTAGAGATTACGACAGTAAACCACGAATATCTTAAACAAAATAATTTAAAGGTTGAATTGATGGGACTCGGTTATGCTTGGCTGGATACTGGTACGCACGAATCGCTTCTTGAAGCATCAAATTTTATACAAACCATCGAAAAAAGACAAGGTCTTAAAGTAGCTTGTTTGGAAGAAATTGCATATGAAATGGGGTATATTTCAAGAGAAAAAGTGGTGGAGTTGGCAACGCCTTTGTGTAAAAATGAATACGGTAAGTATCTCTTACATCTTGCCAATAGAAAATAAAGCAGGGCTTTAATAAATATACTTATGTCGCTAAAAAAACAAGCCATTTCTGGAATGATTTGGACTTACTCTCAGCAGTTTGGTAGTCAGTTGATTACATTCGTAGTATCGCTTGTTTTAACAAGATTGATTCTTCCAGAAGAATTTGGTTTGATTGGGATGATTGCTATTTTTATGGGAATTGGTACGGCACTTTTTGACGGAGGTCTGACGAGTTCTTTGATTAGATCAAAAGATCTGAATCAGGATGATTATTCTACTGTTTTCTATTTTAATTTTGCAGGTAGTGTTATCATGTATTTAATTTTGTTTTTTATTGCTCCATTAATTGCTAAGTTTTATCATCAGCCTGCACTTATTAAGTTAACACGAGTATACGGAATAACTTTTATTTTAGCTGCTTTTGGTGCGGTACAAAATACCATTTTGACAAGTGAGTTAAAATTCAAAAAACAGGCGATGATTTCTCTTCCTGCGATAATAATAAGTAGTTCAGTTGGATTATGGATGGCCTATTATGATTATGGAGTTTGGAGTTTAGTGGGAACAGCTCTTATAAATGCGTTATTGACCAGTTTGTTTTTGTGGTTTAGTTCTTCATGGTATCCCACGATTACATTCAGTAAAGAAAAGTTTCGTAAACATTTTCATTATGGGTATAAACTAACACTTTCATCAGTGTTAGATATTATTTTCACGAATATATATCAAATCGTAATAGGACGATTTTATTCTGCTGCTCAGGTGGGATATTATACTCGTGCAAATACCTTAATGATGCTTCCTGTAGGAAACGTTTCAGCAGCTTTAAATAGGGTCGTATTTCCATTATTTGCGCAAGTACAAAACGATATTCCCAGATTTAAGAAAGCGTATAAACAAATTATGCAAATGGTTTTGTTCATTATAACGCCAGTCATCGTAATAATGGCATTTTTAGCAGAACCGCTCATTTTATTTCTTTTTGGACAAAACTGGCTGCCGGTAGTACCAATTTTTCAAATAATATGCTTTACAGGAATTTTGTATCCGATTCACCTCTATAATCTTTTGGTGTTGCAGGTTAAAGGACGTAGTGATTTGTTTTTGAAGCTTGAGGTCGCTAAGAAAATTCTTTTGTCAGTTATACTGGCAATATCTTTTTTCTTTGGATTTTATGCGTTACTTTGGGGACAGTTGATTTTTTCAATAGTAGCGTTAATAATTAATACACACTTCGCAGGAAATATGCTGATGTACAAAACTTCTGAGCAACTAAAAGATATTTTTCCTATATTTTTACTGATTATACCTATGGGATCAATATTGCTTATTTTTAACTATCTGTTAACTGAGTACAATCTGTTAATCCAACTTTTCGTTGGAGCATCAGCGGGTGCTATTTCTTATTTTGGTATAGCATGGCTATTTAAGTTTGAAACAATTAATGATATCAAAAACCTTATAAAAAAAAATGATACCAGTAACTAAACCTTTTCTTCCTAACATTGAAGAATATCAAAATTATTTGACGGGGATTTGGCAACGAAAATGGTTAACCAATATGGGGCCATTAGCAAGTGATTTAGAAATAAAACTTAAACAATATTTAGGGATTAACCATCTTCTTTTTGTAACGAACGGAACCGTTGCTTTGCAAATGGCCATAAAAGCTTTGGATCTAAAAGGAGAAATTATCACTACACCATTTTCTTTTGTTGCTACTACAAGCAGTATTGTTTGGGAAGGCTGTACCCCGATTTTTGTGGATATTGATAAAGAATCGTTAAATATAGACGCTTCTAAAATTGAGGCCAGTATTACTGAAAAAACAACTGCAATTTTAGCGACTCACGTTTATGGAAATCCATGTGATGTTGTAGCAATCGAAAAAATTGCCGCAAAACATGATCTAAAAGTGATTTATGATGGTGCACATGCGTTTGGAGTCACTATCCACGGTAAATCTATCTTTGAATACGGAGATATATCCACCTGTAGCCTTCATGCAACCAAACTGTATCACTCAATCGAAGGAGGTTTAGTCATTACCAAAAATGCAGAATTATTAAAAAAGTTAGCGTACATGCGTAACTTTGGATTTGATGGCCCAGAAGCTTTTGCAGAATTAGGAATTAATGGTAAAAATTCTGAATTTCATGCTGCGATGGGATTGGCAAATTATCCCCAAATTCAGACGATTCATGTAAAACGAAAAGAGTTAACAGAACAATATAATAAAAAATTAAAAAATTTAAAAGCGAAAAGGCCATCGTGGCATAGAGACGCTACGTTAAATTATGCATATTATCCTTTGGTTTTTGAAAGTAGCGAGTTGATGCTAAAATGTATGGAAGGTCTGAGAGGACATGAGATTTTTACACGCCGTTACTTTTATCCGTCATTGGCCAATACACTTCCTTATCTTGACAAAAAAAAATTTGAAGTAACGGATGATATCGCAGCAAGAGTTTTATGTTTGCCGCTTTACGTAGATTTAACTTATGAAGAAGTAGATTTAATTTGTAGATTATTATTAAGAATTCAAAACAATTAAGATGAAAATAGCAGTAATGCAACCTTATTTTTTTCCATATATAGGATATTTTTCGTTAATACATTCTGTTGAGCATTTCATGTTTTTTGATGATGTACAATACATAAAAAAATCCTGGATGTCCAGAAACCGATTGTTAAATATTGAAAAAGAGCAACCATATTTCGTTAGACCAACACTTATCAAGCCGGATTATAAAGCATTATTTACTACTGTGAAATTAGATAATTCTGATAATTGGAAAATCAAAATAATCGAACAGTTAAATGGGTACAAGAATAAAGCCCCTTTTTTCAATCAGGTCAAAGTATTGGTTGAAGAGATTTTAGAAAAAGATTGCGAGTATTTAACAACTTTTAATATTGATTCTACAATTACAATAAGCAAAGCACTAAGGTGCAAAACTAAGTTTGACAAATATACCGACCATAATTTTTGGTTTGATGTAAAGCCTGAGGAAGGAGACTGGGGAAGAGTAATAGCACATGAAATTGGCGCTACACACTATATAAATTCGCCGGGTGGTGAATCATTTATATTTCCCGAAAAATTCTCTGAATTAAATATAAAATTAGGATTTATTCAACCGCAGTTAAGACAGTATAATCAATTAACGAAGACATTTCTGCCAGGTCTTTCCATTATAGATGTGCTGTTATTCAATGGATTGGAAGAAACATCTGCAATGATTTCAGAATATAACATCGAATGGAAAAATTAAACCAAGCAATTGGTGGGTATTTTGAGCTGGACCTTAATGAAGGATCAGAATATTATCCTGATGCAATAGCTTTAAATACAGCTAGAAACGCTTTAGAATACATTTTGAAAGCTGAAAAATATGAAAAAGTCTTTATTCCGTTTTTTACATGCGACGTCGTCTTAGAGCCATTTCATAAATTAAATATCGATTTTGAATTTTATACGATCGATAATAATTTAGAACCGGTATTCGATTATGGAGTGCTCTCTGAAAATCAATGTTTTCTGTACACTAACTATTTTGGAATTAAAGATGCTTTTTGCGACGAACTGTCAAAAAAAATTAAAAATCTAATTGTTGACAATGCACAGGCTTTTTATGCGAAGCCGATAAAAAACGTTTCGACATTTTATTCTCCCAGAAAGTTTTTTGGGGTTAGTGATGGCTCATACCTTTACACTAGTAAAAAGTTAACTGATAGTTTTGAACAGGACATTTCCTTTGAGCGTATGTCACATTTGCTAACCAGAGCTGATACAAATGCAGAATATGGATACCAAAAATTTGTTGAAAATGACAGGATTTTAATAGGAGAACCTATAAAAAAAATGTCTGTACTTACAAAAAAAATATTGCAGTCGGTTGATTATGAGATCGCCAAGAATACGCGACTCGAAAATTTTAAATATTTGCACAAAGCGCTTAGAGACTTTAATTTACTTGATATCAATATTTCAAGTGAAAGTGTTCCCATGGTTTATCCGCTTTGGGCAAATAGCGGGTTGCGAAAGAAACTGTTGGAGAATCGAATATATGTGGCAAAGTATTGGCCCAATGTACATAATTGGTGTACTGCAGATAGTCTCGAATTTCAACTGACAGAGCATTTAATACACCTACCAATTGACCAGAGATATGGAAGGGAAGAGATGGATTTAATATTAAAAATTATAAGGTGAATATTTTAATAAGACCTTTGGAGGTCAAAGATGCTGCTGTATCATATAAATGGAGGAATGATGCTGATATTTGGAAATATACAGGCTCAAAACCAACTCTCGAAATAACAGAAATTATTGAAAGAGAATGGCTTATTAATACACTTCCGGATAAGACAAAATCAAGATTTGCTATAATAGTAGATGGTAATTATGTCGGAAACGTTCAACTAACAGATATTGTTTCTGAACAAAGTGCAGAATATCATATTTTTTTGGGCGAGAAAAATTTTTGGGGCAAAGGTGTGGCAGCAGAAGCAACGTATCAGATTCTTACCTATGCAAAAGAGTCGCTACGTCTTTCTGAGGTTTATCTGAATGTAAAAAGTGAAAATACAGCTGCAATTAAATCCTACAAAAAAAGTGGCTTTAAAATAATTGATGACGACAGTGAATCATTAAAAATGGTTTGTAAACTTGAGGAATTACCACCTCCGGTTGTAAGCATATTTTGTATGGTTTACAACCATGAAAAATTCTTAAAACAGACGTTGGACGGTTTTTTAATGCAAAACACCAATTTCAATACTTTAATAGTAATTGGTGAAGATTGTTCAACTGATAATTCAAGAAAAGTTCTTCTGGATTATTCAAATAAATATCCGGGAAAGTTTAAGATACTGTTGCATGACAAAAATATCGGAGCTAATGCAAATCAGCAGATTATTTTAGAAAATTGTAGAGGTAAATATGTTGCAATGTGTGAAGGAGATGATTACTGGACAGATCCGTTAAAACTGCAGAAGCAGATTGATTTTTTAGAAGAAAACTCCCAATATGTTATGTGCTTTCATAAAGTTAATGTTTTGAAAACCGATGGAGAAATAGTTGAAGATTTTTTGACTAAAGTTCCGGAAAAATACCAGGAAAGGGGGACACTTTTGGTAAAAGGAAATTATATACATACCCCGTCAGTTGTATTTAGGAATAATCTCATCAAGATCCCAGATATTTTTTATGAATCCCCGTTAGGTGATTTTTTAATATATGTTTTACTCACGGAATATGGGAAAATTGGTTATATACACGAGTCTATGGCGGTGTACCGGCATAATGTAGGCGTATTAAGAAAAACGGTTGATAATACTTTTAAGAATGCGCTGAAAATGAATCTAATCATGTTAAAGATTGTAGATAGCGAAGAAGATAATAAAATCGTAATAAAAAGAATTATAGATTTTGTTTTTCAATATATATTAAATTTACCATTGAATGTATTAAAAAACAATTTAAAAAACGTTCCGGTAAGGTTTCTCAGAAGATATTTAAAAAGACATTAAATTGAGGTATTAAAGAAGACGGTGAAGCGCTTTCAATACTTAAAAGTTCAAAAGTAATTCTTTTTGAGGCTTCTGTAAAAGAGAAAGTTTTGTTTTTAGTACCGTTAATGCGTTAATAAATTATCAGAGCTGATAAAAATCAAAAAAACTGATTGTAAACATCTCCAGAGAATTTGTAATCCGGGAATATATTACACTTTAAAAGATTAAATATGAAATTTGTTTTTGTTGTCCTACATTATTTAAGTTTTGAGGATACTTCTGAGTGCGTCAATTCAATTTTGACAAATGTAGAGTATTCAAATTATTCAATTGTTATTGTCGACAATGCCTCTCCTAATGACAGCAAATTTAGATTATCGCAGTTATATAATGGCAATATTAAGGTAACTTTATTAGAAAGTAATGATAACGTTGGTTTTGCAAAAGGCAACAATGTTGGCTTTCAGTATGCAAAGAATAAACTAGGGGCAGATTATATCATTTTAATAAATAATGATACTCTTATTGAACAGAAAGATTTTTTGAGCAATCTTATCAATATACACGAACGCACACATTTTAATATTCTAGGACCAGATATTGTTTCTACAAAAGATTTTTTACATCAAAATCCGCAAAGATTGGATGGCTTTTCGTATGCTGAATTAAAGTCTTTTATATTAAAATTGCAAATACTACGAGTTTTCAATTTTTTACGGGTAGAAAATTTATATGTAAAGATTAAGTCGTTGCTTCTGAGTAAAGAAGGAACTAATGGTTACGCAGGTGTTGACGATTGGAGACTAGAAAGGTTTAATGTGCAACTGCACGGTGCCTGTCTAATCTTTGATCCAATTTATGTGAAGAAATATAAGGGCTTGTATAGTGAAACATTCATGTATTGTGAAGAAGACATTCTAACCTTTGTAGCAGAAATTGAAAAGTTAAAAATTGTGTATTCGCCACATGCACAAATACTTCATAAAGAGGCATCTGCTACCGAAAAAACTTATGGTACAAATCGAAAAAAAAAAGCATTTATTTACAGAAATGTGCTGAGGTCTTTTAAGTTGCTTGTAAAACTAAGAGATGATAATTCTTTAGTGAGAGAAAATCTGATTGAGAAAAGTAGTAATTAAGTAATTTCTAAGAAGTTATTTAAAACTAAAATTTAGTACTTACCCACTATCTTAATTTACACTTTATATTTTATTTTAGATTAAAATAAGAAATTAGTATTATACTTTCTTTTTCCGATAAAAAACATCAGAATGGGTAAATATTTCAATCGGTTAAAAAAAAGATTGTGCATTAAAAGAAAATTAAATTATGATTTACATATTACTTGGATTAGTAATAATATTTATTGCGTATTTTGAAGTTTTCATTAAACAAAAATTCTCATCAAAGACGGTTTTAGGTTTTCTATGTGTGGTGCTGATATTATTCGCAGGATTAAGAAATAAAGTAGGCACAGACTGGAACTCGTATTACGAGTTTTATCAGTTGGGCGTTACTAATGTTGAAATCGGTTACGCAGAATTAAATAATTTTTTTCGGGGATTAGAAATTCATTATAACATATTTCTGATCATTCTAAATTCATTCTCGCTGTGGTTGATGTTTCAGTTTTTTAATAAAAATTCAGAATATAAAATAATTGCACTACTTATTTTCTTTTCTGATTTATTTCTATATTTTAATTTGAGTGGAATTCGTCAGGCAATTGCAACATCAATTACATGTTTTGCTTTTATCTATGCTAACAATCGTAAATACTACAGGTTTTTTATTTGTATTCTCATCGCCATGTTATTTCACTTGAGTGCCATTATATTTGCATTAGCATACTTTGTTCCCAGAACCAAATTAAAAATAAAACATTACGGAATTCTTTTAGTAGGTTTTTTAATGCTATCTCTTTCTTTTAGTTTTCTGACCGATTTCATAACTGCCAACACACAAAAAAATGCCGATGTCTATGTAAATGCTCTTGAAAATAGTTCAAATCTGCCAAAACTCTTTGCAATAGGTATATTAAAGCGCGTAGTTATAATTATTGTGGTTATTTACTTTTCTAAAAGTTTTTTTGTAAATAAATTTAGACATTATATTTTCAATATTTATTTATTTGGTTTCGCATTTTATTGCAGCACCTATTTAATATCACCAGACATCGGAGTTAGAATGAGTAGCTATTTTACTATTTTCGACACAATAGTTGCAGGAAATTTAATTATGGCACTCAAAAAAACCAGTGAAAGAATTATTATTGTTACTGTATTTTCTGCTATTGCTATTTATAAGCTGATGGGTTATATGGACAATGAATATTATATATATAATACAATTTTTTAAAAGAAGAAGTATGAAAATAATGTTTTATTTTAATTCAATGGCTCCGGCAGGCGGGATTGAGAGAGTGATATCGAAACATATTAAATTTTTAGCATTGGAGAACGAAGTTATTTTGTTGACAAATGATAGCAAACCCTCTTTTTACGATCTTCCAAATAATATTGTTCTCGATAATATAGAAGAAGTTTCGGAACTGAATATGAAATCTAGGGTTGCAAGATTCTATCAGATTTTTAAATCAATATTTCGTTCTTCATCTAAATTAAGAAATAAAATAAAATTACATAAGCCTGAAGTAATTTATGTAGCATCACCTTTAAACCTTTTGAAAATTTTTCTCGCAAATAAAAAATCTCATAATCTTTTGGTGACTGAACATGCATCGTTTAATGCTTATAATTTAATTTACAAATTAATTGTCAGGATATTATATGGAAAAGTTGGTCTTTTAACAGTACCTACTATAGATGATTCTAAGTTTTATGATTCAATAGGTATATCGAATATTTATCTTCCAAACCCACTGTCATTTTATCCGTCAAAGCATTCAACTCTTGATAGTAAAATAGTTTTGAACGTAGGCAGATTTACTGAAGATAAACAACACCATATTCTCATAAAATCATGGAAGCTAACAAATCAAAGGATTAATGGATGGAAATTACATATTTACGGTAAAGGAGAAAATGAGCAAGAAATAAAGAGATTAATAGAGGAATTGGATCTTGCTGAATCTGTATTTATTTTCCCACCAACTAAAGCAATTGAGGAAAAATTCATTGAGTCATCTATATTTGCACTTTCTTCAAGAACAGAGGGCTTTGGACTTGTATTGGCTGAAGCTATGGCCTGTGGAGTTCCATGTGTATCATTTGACTGCCCGACTGGGCCCAAAGATATAATTCTAAACGAAGTGAACGGCTTGCTCATCGAGCAAAATAATAAAAAATCATTTGCTGAAGCTTTAGATATTTTAATGAGTGATCGAGATTTACGGATAAAGTATGGAGCTCAAGCAAGACTAGACATTAAAAAGTTTGATGAAAAAATCGTTGGATATAAACTTAACGATTTAATTAATAAAAATTTTAAAAAAAATTAAGTGAAAATATCTGTAATAATACCTGTTTATAACGCGTCAAATACTGTCGAGAAAAGTATTTTATCTGTGTTGAATCAAACTTATCAAGGGGATTTAGAAATAATTGCAGTCAATGATGGGTCTAGAGATAACAGCTTGGCAATTTTAGAAAAACTGGAGTTAGGTTTAAAAAATTCTCGTTTTTCTTTTTTTATCGTTGATCAAGAAAATGGAGGAGTTTCAAAAGCAAGAAATGCAGGTATGAGAGTTTCTACTGGAGATTTTATTGCTTTATTAGACTCCGATGACGAGTGGCATCCAGAAAAATTAGAGAAGCAAATTGAAATATTTTTGCAAGGAAAAAATGTTGATTTTTTAGGATGTGGTAGAAATAATGAGGAACTGCGTATTTTTGGAAGAAAAATTACTTCACTACATAAAGCTACAGTAAAAGAATTATTAATAAAGATGTTTCCGCAAACCTCTACTGCTATATTTACTAGAGATGTTTATATGAGAAATGGCGGTTATAATGAAAATATGACGCATGGTGAAGATGGTGAATTTTGGATACGTATTTGCGCTAATTCTGATTTTTACTATTTACCCGAGTCGCTAGTTGTCACTGGTGACGGTAAGCCAAGTTTTGGCCATAGTGGTTTGTCCGCGAATCTAGAAGCAATGCAGGAAGGTAATGAGTATATAATTAAGTTAGCTCTTAAAAATAAGCTAATAGGTCATGGTTTTTATTCATTCTTATTGTTATTCTACAGAATTAAATATTATAGAAGAATTATTATCACTCAACTTAGATAAAATGTTATATAAAATTTATTGGGGAGTAGTAGCGTTATGCTATGCGCCATTCTTTAAAAAGTTTAGTTTTCCATCGCATATTGGTGTTCCAATATTCACATATGGTTTACGTAGTGTTTCAATTCATAAAAGAGTTAGAATTATGCCAGGCGTAAGGATTGAAACTCATAAAAATGGGACAATAGTTATTGAAGAAGATGTTTCAATAGGACAAAATTTTCATATAACATCAGCAGGTAACTTAACTGTGGGCAAGAATACAACAATCTCAGGAAATGTATTTGTGACCAATATAGATCATGAATATACTGAAATAAATGTCCATATTTTAGATCAGCCAATGATTATCAAAGAAACAAAAATTGGTTCGAACTGTTTTCTTGGATTTGGAGTTGCAATTCAGGCAGGAACAGTGTTAGGAAACCATTGTGTTGTGGGAGCAAGTTCTGTTGTTCGTGGGATCTTTCCTGACTATTCCGTTATTGTTGGCATACCTGCTCGAGTAGTTAAACGATACAATGTAGAAACCTTAAAGTGGGAAAAAACAAATGCTGACGGGTCATTCTTAAATATTTAAATAAACTTAATGAAAAACATACTTATTACCGGAGGAGCCGGCTTTATCGGTTCCAATTTGGCTTTAAAATTAATTACTAAAGGCTATACAGTTACCGTTTTAGATAATCTTTCACCACAGATTCATGGTGAAAATCCAAAAGAAACATCACCTTTATTTTTAAGCATCAAAGATAAAGTAAAATTCATCGAAGGTACCGTTACCAACATCGAAGATTGGAAAAAAGCTTTAGACGGTCAGGATGCTATCGTACATTACGCCGCTGAAACAGGAACCGGGCAATCGATGTATGAAGTACAGAAATATGTGGATGTGAATGTAAACGGAACTTCATTAATGCTTGATTTGCTGGTAAATGGCGAATATAATGTGAAAAAAGTAGTGGTGGCATCATCTCGCTCCATTTATGGGGAAGGAAAATACATCAGCACAGAATTAGGAGCTGTTTATCCCAAACACAGAGTTGCAGATGATATGGACAAAGGTGATTTTGAACCCAATTATGCAGGTGCATCTGAACTTACATTAGTTGCAACCGATGAAGATTCCAAAATTCATCCATCATCTGTGTACGGAATTACCAAGCAAAATCAGGAACAAATGGTTCTTACAGTTTGTCCGACAATTGGCATTGCGGGCGTAGCATTTCGTTATCAGAATGTTTACGGACCGGGACAGTCACTTAAAAATCCATATACGGGAATTCTCTCGATATTCTCTACTCAGATCAAAAACGGAAACGGGATCAATATTTTTGAAGACGGGAAAGAGAGTCGTGACTTTGTATTCATTGATGATGTTGTAGATGCTACAATTTTAGGATTGGAAAAGGAAGAAGCCAATAATCAGGTTTTTAATGTTGGTACGGGCATCGCAACAGACGTCATCACAGTTGCCAAGTCATTATCTAAAAACTACGGGGTTGAAGTTCCTATTACCATTTCTGGCAACTACAGATTGGGTGATATCCGTCATAATTTTGCTGATCTTACAAAAATCAATTCTGCACTGGGATTTTCACCAAAATTTAGTTTTGAAGAAGGCCTTCAACAATTTACAGATTGGGTAAACACTCAGGAAGTGCAGGAAGATAAATATCAAAAATCTATTGATGAGATGAAGGCTAAAGGTTTATACAAATAATTTTTGCATAAACTATCGTAACTTGATCAGATTAAATTAAATTGGAAAAAACGTGATTCTTAAAGATAAAATATCAGGAAAAAAAATACTTTTTTTCTCTGTACAGACTTTTAACCTCGAAAAAGAGATTAAAAATAAAATGGAAGAAAATGGAGCAATCGTTACCTACTATGATGAAAGGCCTTCGAACAGTAACTTTACAAAAGGAATTATTCGTTTGAAAAGAGATATTTACAAAAAAAAAATTGACAGTTATTATCAGGGCATTTTAGAGACAATAAAAGGTGAAACCTACGATTTCCTTTTTGTTAATCGGGGCGAAGTTGTAACCGAATATTTTTTAAAAGAATTCAGAAAACAACAACCATGTTGCGAAATGATTTTTTTTACCTGGGATTCTTTTACTAATCATACTCATCCTACAACTATCTTGCAGTATTTTGACAAGAGATTTACGTTTGACAGAGAAGACGCCGAAAAATTCAATATTGGTTTCAGGCCGTTGTTTTATTTAGACAAATACAAAAACATAAAAGAAGAGCAGATATCAAAACCAAAGTTTGATTTGTTATTTTTAGGAACAGCACATTCTGACCGTTATCTCATTAGTACGAAAGTTTCAGATTGGTGTGAAGAGAATGGCCTCAAGACATTTACTTATTACTATATGCACAGCAAAGCTGTATATTTATATCAAAAAACACTCGACAAAAGTTTCAAAGAATTTGATTATAAAAAACTTAGCTTCAAAAGCCTTTCTACCGATGAGATTGTTGCACTTTATCAGAACTCAAATGTAATTTTGGATATTAACCATCCTGGACAAAAGGGTCTTACAATGAGAACTTTTGAGGCAATTGGCGCAGGAAAAAAACTAATTACCACTAATTCGGAAGTTAAAAAATATCCGTTTTATAATCCGGCCAACTTTTATGTGATAGACAGAAATGATATTCAACTAGATGTTTCGTTTTTTCAATCAGATTATCAGCCAATTGATACAGATTTATACTTCAGAACTTCTATCGAAGGCTGGCTTTCAGATATTTTTCTGAAAGACGAAAAAAATGACTGGAAAAAAATAATGAATTCATTATGAAAATCACAATCACAGGATCCAGCGGTTTTGTCGGACAAAACCTTTTAACATACTTGGAGAGTGAAAATCACACAGTTCAATCATTATCGTTAAGAAATTCCTGGATTTTAGATAAGAATACCGATGCCGTCATTCACCTTGCAGGCAAGGCTCACGATACGGCAAATACTTCTGCAGCAGAAGATTATTTTAAAGTAAACACAGATTTAACCATTCAGCTTTTTGACGATTTTTTAAGTTCTGATTGTAGAGATTTTTTCTATTTCAGTTCTGTGAAAGCAACGGCAGATTCTGTCGATGGAGTTTTAGATGAAAATCACAACTCAGATCCAAAAACTCCTTACGGGAAATCAAAATTAGAGGCAGAAAACTATTTACGATCACGAAAATTACCTGAAAATAAAAGACTCTTCATCATTCGCCCATGTATGATTCATGGTCCCGGAAATAAAGGAAATCTTAATATTCTTTATAAAATTGTTGAAAAGGGAATTCCATGGCCACTGGCGGCTTTTGAGAATAATCGATCATTTTTAAGTATTGATAATCTCAATTTTTTGATAGGTCAGATGTTGGTTAATGAAGATTTACCATCCGGAATCTATAACTTTGCCGACGACAATGGTCTTTCTACTAACGATCTGATTAAAACTGTCAATAAGGCTCTCGATAAAAAATCAAGACTTTGGAAAATTTCAAAGCATTTAATCGAGAAAACTGCAATTCTGGGAGATAAATTGAAACTTCCGTTAAATTCGGAAAGACTTAAAAAGCTGACGGAATCTTACGAGGTAAGCAACCGAAAAATAAAATCTGCACTGGAAATTGAAAAACTTCCCCTTTCTGCAGAAGAAGGTCTTTTAAAAACCATCAAAAGTTTTAAAACAAAATAATTTAATATTTGAACTACGCATATGATACGCATATTTGATTTTCTTTTTTCATTCGTCGGACTTCTTTTTTTGTGGCCTGTTGGCGTAATCTTGTATATTATCGGCTTATTCGATACAGGATCCCCGATCTTTGTACAGGAAAGAGTAGGACGTTTTAAAAAACCTTTTAAGCTTTTGAAATTTCGTACAATGCCCGTAAACACAAAATCTGTTGCTACCCATCTTTCTAAAGATATCACAATCACAAAATTCGGAAGTTTCCTTCGTAAATCTAAGCTTGATGAATTGCCTCAGCTTGTGAATGTTTTACTTGGAGATATGAGCCTTGTAGGCCCAAGACCCAATTTGTATAATCAAACTGAACTGATTGAGCAAAGAGATAAAAGAGGCGTGTACAATGCAGTACCAGGAATTACAGGTTTAGCACAGATCAATGAGATTGACATGTCTACGCCGGTTGAATTGGCAGAGAAAGATGCAGAGATGCTTAAAAGTTTAACGATATCAGATTATTTTAGCTATATATTTTCAACAGTAGGAGGAAAAGGTCAGGGAGACAGAATAAAAAAATAGTTTTTTCTTTTTTTAAGCTATAAATATTTATTCCTTATTTTTGATTTTCAATCTACACTGTTGATGAAGAATAAAATTTGGCTTTCTCCACCTCACATGTCAGGCAATGAAATTTCTTTCATTGAAGATGCCTTAGAAAAGAACTGGGTGACTTCTATGGGGGAAAATATTGATGAATTTGAACAATCACTTTCACTATTTTTAAAAAATGATGTTAGAATTTGTGCTTTAAATTCTGCAACTTCTGCAATACATCTATCATTGATAATGCTGGGTGTACTTGCTGGTGATGAAGTGATAACATCCACTTTCAGTTTTTGCGCTTCTGCAAACCCAATTACTTACTGCGGTGCAACTCCAATTTTCATAGACTCAGAAAAAGAAACTTGGAATATGTGTCCGGTAGCTTTGGAAGAAGCGATTTCAGACAGAATCTCAAAAGGTAAAAAACCAAAAGCGATAATCGTAGTTCATCTTTATGGAATGCCTGCAAAAATGGATCAGATCATTTCAATTGCAGGGAAATATGAAATTGCTGTTATTGAAGACGCAGCTGAGGCATTAGGTTCACTTTACAAAGGAAAACCATGCGGTACCTTCGGACGCTTCGGTATTTTATCTTTTAATGGAAATAAAATCATTACGACTTCGGGTGGAGGAGCCTTGGTTTGTCATTCGCAGGAAGATAAAGACAAAGCGGTGTTCCTTTCCACTCAGGCGAGAGATAATGCTCCTCATTACCAACATTCGCAGATTGGGTACAATTACCGCATGAGCAACATTGTAGCAGGAATTGGCCGCGGACAGATGGAAGTTCTGAATGACAGAGTGGAAGCGCGCAGAAAAATGCATGATTTTTACGTAGACATCTTCAAAGATATTGATGGAGTGGTGGTCTTTTCTGAACCTTCAGAAGATTATTTTTCCAATCATTGGTTATCTGTCATCGAAATTGATGAAACTGTTGCCGGGAAAAACAGGGAAGGGCTTCGTCTGGCATTCCTTGAAGATCACATAGAATCCCGTCCGCTATGGAAGCCTATGCATTTGCAGCCGGTTTTCCAGGATTCACCTTTTTATGGGGGAAAAGTATCTGAAACCTTATTTGAAAACGGTTTGTGTTTGCCCTCAGGGTCTAACCTGAACGATGAGGAGCGAAACCGAATTGAAAAGGTAATCAGAACATTTTTTGAAATATAGAAGTTAAGTTTTTTCTTGCTAAGTTGTGCTGCAACCCCAGCGAACTAAGGTATAGCGTGACGGTTATTAGAGCCTTGTCAAAATGTTTTAAAAACAGATTTTTATTAACTTTTTTCTTTTCCTCAAATTTAAAGAGAGTAAAAAAGCTACAGAAATTCATTAAAATTACATGATTTGGGACTGGCGGAATTAATTTTCATCAGATTTAAAGAGACTCTTATTGAAAAATAAAGTATTTAAAAGGATAAGTCTACTATTGAGGAAAATTGTATATGTCTTTTCCCACATCTTTAAAAGTAAGTGAGATAATATAGTTTTCCACAATTTTCAGTATACGCCGTTCTGTAACAGTTGTTGATCATTTAATAAAATTGCATGACATCAGGATTAAAAACATCAATGAAAAACAAATTAGCAATCTTCATCATCATTATTCATTCGGTATTCCTGAAAGCCCAGACGGAAGTGAAAGTCAATACTTTATTTCTCCCGGTTGGAGTTGTAAATGCAGCGTCTGAACAGAAATTAACCAAACATATTACCGTACAGGAAGAACTTTTTATCTCCCCATGGAAATCTGTTTCCGGAAGACATCTGCAGATCTATATGGCAACTTTGGAGGGTAGGTATTACTTTACAGAATCCATGAAAAAATGGTATGTAGGTGCTTATTTCTCGGTGGCAAATTTTAATCTTCAAAAATGGAACTACTGGAACGATATGGTGGTTCTGGATGAAAATGATCAACCGGAAATTCTTGCAGATGGCTCCACACGCGTAACCAGTCGCTATCAAAAAGGATATTCTTTCATATTCGGAATCAGCGGAGGATATCACTTTATAATCAACCAAAAATTAGGTTTGGATATTTTTGCCGGGATCGGCTCATCACAAGGTCTGTATAAAGGTTATTTCAAAGACAATAATCAAAGGTACGATCAGCCACACGGCTGGAACAAAAGTGGTGAAATCATCCCAACAAGAGGAGGATTGATGCTCACCTACAAACTGTAAACTGCAGTTTTTCAGTTTCTGTCTCAATTCTTCCGGTTAAATGACTTTAATGGGGGAAAATTGCTGCCTCGTTTTCAGACAAATTTGAAAAGAATTCAGACAGTCTGATGAAAATCCATAATTGAATTACCGTGATTTAGAGTAAAATTGAAACTTTAAACGAATTATCTATTGACAGAATATTTTGACCGGAAAAACTACAATATAGAATTGATGTCATAATTTGCGATCAGAATCAAAAGCAGAAAATCGATGTAATTCTGCTCAACTTCTTTCGGATTAACCAGTCTTCTTCTGTATTCGTATGAGCGCAGCGATTTACTCAGCCGTGCGTACTCTGTAAATTTTCTGTCTCTGAGGATTACGCGCCCGTTTCCTGTTTTGCCTTTGATTAGTATATTATCCAAAGTCCGGACTTTGATAATGGTTTCAAGCAGTTTTAAAGGAGCATTTTGATTTTCATGATAACGCTCGATAATATTAATTTTGAACGTACTGAAGATTAGATTATGAAAAACGATATTATGTGTTGATCCTTCAGTGTTGAGTTCGAGTTTGTATTCCATAAAAATTTCAATATATAAGTCAACTTACAAATGCTATGCCTGTCATAAGATTTGTTATCCGCAAAATCCGCTGACTTTCAGTCATGTTCTGCATATCCTTTTTCAGGGAGTTTACTGTATAGCTGTTTCAAGTCATAAATATACTAAATTCCGCAGGATTTCACAGCCTGAAAGTCCTGATAGTTTAAAATTCCTGAGATTAGTATGAATATATTCAAAGTTTGACTGCTATTGAAATATGATTTTTAAATGTTAATACAAATCAAAAGTTATTTATTAATATTTTTGCACGGTTTCTATTTGGTTCAAAATTAAGAGACAGGCACTGTTTTATTTCCTGTGTAATAATATTAACAGTTAATTTAAGCCTCAGATTTTAATTTATAAATAATAATCCTATTTTTGTGAAAATTTTAAACAGAATGATTGGTAAAAAATTCTTTATCTATGGTTTTGCAGCTGTTGTGACGGCATCATGCACAGCAAAGCAGGAGATCAATTACATGACTGATATAGACAATGTAACATTGGATAATGCTGTAAAAAACAGCCGCAGTACTTTGCAGCCTGGCGATCAGTTGGTAGTGAATATTTCTGCGCGCGATCTGGATGCAGTGAAGCCATTCAACCAAAACTATTCTTCATCTGCTACAGTGACTCAGTATTCTGCTCCCAGCTCAAACAGCTTGCCGCAGCAGCTTCCTGTTTCAGGACCAACCTATTTAGTAGATACAGATTACAACATTACATTTCCTCAGATTGGTAAAATCAGCGTAAGACAGGAAAATATCGAAACATTCAGGGATAAAATGACAGACCTGCTCAGTAAATACATCAAAGATCCTATCGTAGACGTAAAACTTACAAATTTTAAGGTGTCTTTTGCAGGAGAGGTTGCAAGGCCGGGTACCTATGTAATTCCCGACGGCAGTACAAGTATTTTATCAGCACTGGCACTGGCAGGAGATACTACCCCGTATGGCATCAGAACGAATGTTTTGCTTATCAGAAATGTAGACGGTGAAATTACGAAAAACAGAATTGATCTTACCAAATCAGATTTCATTAATTCTCCGTATTTTTACCTCAAACAAAATGATATTATCTACGTTCAGCCGAACGCCAACAGAGAGAAAGCAGCCAGGGTAGACCCAAATTTAGGTTTATATATCTCGGTATCATCAGTCGTAGCCTCGCTGGTTATCGGTATCATTTCTTTAACAAGAAGATAAACAGTGATAAAGTCAATGCTTTTTTGCGCTTGGGATATGCAGGTCAGAATGTGTAAAGTGGCCAATCAGCGTATGAAAAAATTAAAGTCTAAATATTAAACATAAAGAGTGGATCAAAATAATTTGCCTCAACATACCCAAAAAGATTCGATCAATTTAAGAGAAATTCTGAAACCTTACCTTTTCAAATGGTATTGGTTTGTTTTGGGAGTTATTATTACAGTGATTATCGCGTGGTTTTATCTCAGATACAGCATGCCTGTTTATGAAACTGAAGCGACACTGCTTATAAAGGAGGTTAAAAAATCTTCCGCTGGAGCACCGGAAATGTCTGTAATTTCAGAAATCGGAGGTATAGGGAGTATGGGAACCAATTCCGTAGATAACGAAATTGAAATTCTCAAGTCTAAAAAGCTGATGATGTCTATTGTGAAAGAGCTTAGTCTTGAGACGAACATTTTTTCTCAGGGAAAGATAAAAGAATATGAGCTCTATCACAATCAGGCACCTTTTATTGTGCGTGTCATCAGTGAAAAGGAAAACGGATCATATCCTTCCAAAGAAGTAATTGCGAGGGTAGAAAATGGGAAGATTATTCTTGAATGTGAAGATTTTAAAAAAAATATTGTCACAGATTTTAATAAAACATTAAAAATGCCTTTCGGGGTTATTATGTTTCAGAAAAATCCGAGGTTTGATGTAAAATACTGGAATGGATCTACCTACCGCCTCGCTTTCTCCTCTGCAATCAACAGAACCCGTGATCTTTTAAACATGCTTACTGTAGAACTTGTGAAAGATGAAGCTACAGTTTTAAAAATTGTAATGAATTATCCTGTACCCAGAAAAGCAGAGGATATACTGAACAGGCTTGCTGTAAACTATAACAGGGAAGCTATTTTAGATAAAAATTCAGAAGCTCAGAAGACTGCAGAGTTTATCGATGGCAGAGTGAAGCTTATAGGAGAAGAGCTGGGAAGAGTTGAAAATCAAAAAGAAGATTTTAAAGAGAAGAATAATATTACAGATATTACTTCAGAAGCAGAGCTTTCTCTTAAAGCTGCTGTAGATACAAGACAGACTCAGCTGGAAACTGAATCTCAGCTGGAACTTGTTAATAGTCTTTCAAATTATCTCAATAAACAGGGATCGTACCAGATACTGCCCCTGAATGTTGGTTTGGAAGATTCCAAAACATCAGCTGAAATAGGAACATACAATCAGCTGATCGCTGAAAGAAACAGACTCCTGGAAGGTTCTACTACACTAAACCCAGTAGTTCAGGATGTTACGAAACAGATTTCTGGCTTGCGTTCTTCCATTTCTGAAAGTTTAAATAAAAGCCGTGTGGCACTGCAAATCAAAAGGAGTGCTATTTTAGGTGAGCAGAACAGATTATCTGGTAAGATTTCCAGAGTTCCGGTACAGGAAAAACTGTTCAGAAGTATTGAAAGGCAGCAAACGATTAAGGAGGAGCTGTACCTTCTGTTGCTTCAGAAAAGAGAAGAAGCGGCAATTTCACTTGCTATCGCAGCACCAAAAGCACGAATTGTTGATGATGCACTTACCTCACCCGGACCAGTTTCGCCAAAGAGAGAAATAATTTATCTGGGAGCTTTGTTTTTAGGTCTTATCATTCCTTTTCTGTTTATTTACATCAATGATCTGTTAAATGATAAAGTACTTTCTAAACACGATCTGGAAAAGCTTACAGCCGGGAAACCTGTAATTGGTGAACTTCCCACTCTTATCAAAGGAGAGCCGGAACTTGTACAGCTCAATGATCTTTCACCCATGGCAGAGGCTTTCAGAATTTTAATTACCAACATTAATTTTATGTTGCCGAAAAATAAGAAAGGCAATGTGGTTTTTGTCACTTCAACCGTGAAAGGAGAAGGGAAGACTTTTGCGTCAGTAAATCTTGCGCTTACTCTGGCTACGCCGAGAAAAAAAGTAATTATCATTGGTTCTGATATCAGAAACCCGCAGTTGCAGAGGTATAATGATTCAAGAAAAGGACTTACAGGTCTTTCTGAATTTATGTATGATGAAACAATGGTTAAAGAATCAATTATTCACCAAACTACTTTTAATCCTTACTGTGACGTCATTTACTCAGGAGCTATCACACCAAATCCTACAGAATTACTGTCAAACGGAAGATATGAAGAACTGATAGAGTCTTTGAAGCCAGATTACGATTACATTATTCTGGATACAGCACCACTGATGCTCGTTACAGATTCATTCCTGATTGCAGATGTAGCAGATATGACGGTGTATGTTACCCGTTCCAATTACACAGAAAGAGAGCTTATCAGTTTCGCCAATGAGCAGATCGAACAGAAGAAAATAAAAAATGTTGCATTTGTTCTCAATGATGTAAACAAGAAAAACAGTGGCTATGGAAATAAGTATGGCTACGGTTACGGTGCAAAACAAAAAAGAACCTGGAGAGACTGGTTCAGAAATTAATAGAATGATATAAGTTCTGTAACATTTTATAAATACAGAACTACATAAAAATGAGTATAAATCATAAAATTGCAGTCATTGGTCTTGGCTACGTGGGTCTACCTCTTGCAAGACTTCTAGCGACAAAATATGCTGTCGTAGGTTTTGATATCAACCAAGAAAGAGTTTCGGAACTTAATAACGGCAGAGATTCAACTTTAGAGATAGAGGAGGCTCTTCTCAATGCTGTTTTAACAAAAATAAATCCTTTTCAAAGCGAAACTGAAGGATTGCTCTGCAGTTCTGATATCAAAGATATTTCTGAGGCTACCGTTTACATCATCACGGTTCCCACACCGGTTGATAAGCACAACAGACCAGATCTTACGCCACTGTACAAATCTTCAGAAACTGTAGGGAAAGTTTTGAAAAAAGGCGACATCGTAATTTACGAATCTACCGTATATCCTGGAGTGACAGAAGAGGAATGCGTTCCTGTTTTAGAGAAAACTTCAGGACTTCAGTTTAATGAGGATTTCTTCGCAGGCTATTCACCGGAAAGAATTAATCCCGGCGACAAACTTCATACAGTAGAAAAAATATTGAAGGTGACATCTGGTTCTACGCCAGAAATCGGAAAAATTGTTGATGATTTATACAAATCTGTGATTACTGCGGGTACTCATCTCGCTCCCACCATCAAAGTGGCAGAAGCCTCTAAAGTGATTGAAAACTCACAGCGTGATGTAAACATTGCCTTTATGAACGAGCTTGCAAAAATATTCTCGCTGATGAATATTGATACCCACGACGTTTTGGAAGCTGCAGGAACGAAATGGAATTTTCTGAAATTTAAACCAGGCTTGGTAGGCGGTCACTGCATCGGTGTGGATCCTTTTTATCTGGCTCAGAAGGCGCAGGAGATTGGATACTATTCTGAACTTATTTTAAGTGCAAGAAGACTGAACGATTCTATGGGCTCTTTTGTAGCATCGCAGGTTATCAAATTAATGATACAGAAGGATATTAAAATAAAAGGAGCTAAGATTTTGAATTTAGGCATTACTTTTAAAGAAAATTGTCCCGACATCAGAAACTCTAAAGTAATCGACGTGATTGCAAATCTGGAAGAGTATGGATTTGATGTTCATACCTACGATCCCTGGGCAGATCATCAGGAGGTTTCTAAAGAGTATGGAATCAGTCTTATCTCTAAAATAAGCAGTTCTGAAAAATATGACGCTATCATTCTTACAGTTTCTCACAATGAATTTCAGGATTTAGACCTTAAAGGTCTTCTTACAGAAAACGGTATTATTTACGATGTAAAAGGTAGTTTAAGTAAAGAAATTGCAGACAGAAGACTGTAAAAAAACTTTAGGTTAATAAAACCTGACAATGTAATCCTATATTTGTACCATAAAAAAACACCAGATTTTTAGAAAAAAGACCTAAACTTTTTGCAGAAGAGATGTTTTATAATAAACTCAAAATGTAAAAAGTAAATATTTTGATAGAGCATGAAAATATACAACGTAATATTGTCAGGAGGGGTAGGAAGCAGGCTTTGGCCCCTTTCAAGAAAAAATCATCCCAAGCAGTTTCTCAAAGTTTTTGAAGGAAAATCTTTGTTTGAATTAACCGCTGAAAGAAATAAAAAAGTAGTGGATGAACTGATGGTAGTGGGGAATTCTGATCACATCGAGTGGAGCAGAGATTTACTGAAAGACATCGATCTTCCCAAAACATTTGTTACCGAAACCATCGCAAGGAATACGGCTGCAGCAATAGGATTTGCCGCTTTGGCAGTACAGCCGGATGATGTATTGATTATTACCCCTTCAGATCATCTGATTCAGAATCAGGAGGCTTACGAAAAGTCTTTGCTGGAAGCTGTAGAGCTGGCAAAAAGAGATTTCGTAGTGACCTTTGGCGTAGTGCCTACCAAGCCTGAAACGGGATACGGATATATAGAATATGAAGGTAAAGATGTGCTTTCATTCAGAGAAAAACCGAATACGGATACTGCCCAGGAATTTTTAGATAAAGGCACATTTTTGTGGAACTCAGGAATGTTCTGCTTTAAAGCAGGTGTACTCTTAGAAGAACTGAAGAAATACCAGCCGGAAGTCTATGAAAAATCTCTGGAAGCCTGGGAAAAATCTGAAAACAATCTGCTGGATGAAGAATCGTGTAAGCAGATCCCTTCAATCAGCATCGATTATGCTGTGATGGAGCGTTCCAGACAGATCAAGGTGGTTCCTGCCAATTTCAGATGGAATGACTTGGGCTCTTTTGAATCTCTGTACGACTATCTTCGCACGACGGGTCATCCCACAGATGAAAACGGAAATATGGTAATTGGTACGGAAATTTTCACAGCCTTTGTAGGAATGAAAAACTGCATTTTTGTGCACACACCGGATGCTTTACTGGTTTTACAGAAAGAAAAATCTCAGGATGTAAAAAAGATTTACAGCCAGCTGGAGAAATATCAGTCTACTTTAAGGTAAATGCTGTGAATTTTCAATCTGGAGATCTTCTATATAAAATAAACTGAGCACAGGGAACTGATTAAGAGAAAAAAAGATTCGCTTTTTGACGAACAAATCAATTTTCAAAGGATTTCAGAGACAGATTGGAGATTATTCAAATGATGAAAAAAGTTGGTTGGCAGCCAGAGTTTATTTTCAGACTAAGCTCAGGAAGGTGATTTGAAATGCAGTCTGTGAGCATATTTATTTTTCATTAAAAATAAAAACCAAAGTATATATTGGAATTTTTAAAAGACAAAATTTTAAGGCAGAATTTTTCATATCTGTTTATTTTACAAATTGCTAACTATATTATTCCTCTGTTTTTGTTTCCGTATCTGGGTAGAATTTTGGGGGCAGAAAATTTTGGAAAAATAATGTTTGCCCAGGCTTTTGTTGCATACTTCGTTTTACTTACAGACTTCGGCTTCAATGTTTCTTCCACTAAAAATGTTTCAGATTCTTTTAATAAGAAAGATAAAATAAGCAGAATTTTTTGGAATACTTTATTTGCAAAGATGCTCCTGCTGGGAATCAGCTGTCTGATTTTCATCATTATTATTTTTTCCTTCAGTAAATTTCGCTCTGAAAATATATTATATCTCATAAGTTTTGTAAGTGTTTTATCATCTGTTTTTTTGCCTTTGTGGCTGTTCCAGGGTTTAGAAAAAATGGGTGCTTTGGTTCTTGTTAACACAATTCCAAAAATTGTGATGTGCTTTGTGACGGTTTTAATTGTGAAGACTTCAGATGATTATGTTCTGGCTTTACTTATTCAGGTAATGGCTACTATGGCATCTTCGTTACTGAGCCTGATTATTGTATTTAAACTGAAACTTGTTTCTTTTGCAAAACCCACTCTGAAAGAAGCTCTGAAACAGATTCATGATGGATGGCATATTTTTGCCACCAGCCTGTCTACAAATTTATATACTACTACAAATACTGTAATTTTAGGATTAATTATTGGCAATGGTGCAGTAGGCATATACTCTGCGGGAGACAAGATTGTTCGCGCTGTCATCGGCCTTTTATCTTCCACCACGCAGGTGGTATTTCCCAGAGTGAATGCGTATTATCTGGAATCCAAACTAAAAAGTTTTTCTTTCAGCATACAAATGATCAGGGTAATGTCTGTGATCTGTGTTGTGATAGGATTTCTGCTTTATTTTTTTGCAGGTGAGATTATAGTGCTGGTTTTTAAAAATGGTGATTTTAATAAATCGGTAGATGTCTTAAAATACTCATGTCTTTTGCCGTTGTTCTCGATTATTAACGGGCTTATCGCTGTCAATATATTTATAACTTTTGGCTTTAAGAGTCAGCTCTTAAAAATTGTTTTCTTTGGTTGCCTGTTCAGTTTGGTTTGCATTACTCCAATGGTTTATTATCTTGAAGAAATAGGTGCAGTATTGTGCGCAGTTCTTACTGAGGTATTGATATTTTTTCTTTTACTGAAGTTTATGAAAACTGAAGTTTTTAAAAATAAGCTCTCAGGAGAAAATAATCTGTTTTAAAAAAGATCAAAAATATTTTAAATAAGGCAAAATTAGGCAGAAAAAAAGATTTGAACTGAAAAATGTGGAAATTCTAAATTGTTTTGGTAAAAAAATCTATGAACATCAAAAAGTTTAATAAGTAGGTAATTAGTATGATAACTGTAGAAATTGTAGAGGTTTTCCGTCAATCAAAAATTAAAAACATTCTCTCATGAGCTTGCTGATTATTACCGCTGCAATAGAAATCAGGAGAAATGATATTTACAGTCTGAATATCAAAGATACAGATGTGAGACTTCAGCAATATTTAGACGCTCTTACCTACGCTGTAAAAAATTACAAAAATGTAAGTGCTGTTATTTTTTGTGATAATACCAATTATATCTATGACTACAGTGATATAAAGAAGTTAGCAGAAGAAAATAACAAAAAACTTGAAATTTTATCATTTTTAGGCGATGTGCAGTCTGTTGTTGATTATGGTAAAGGATATGGCGAAGGTGAAATCATGCAGTACATATTTAAAAAAAGTGAACTGCTGTATGAATATGAATCTTTCTGTAAGCTCACGGGAAGACTTATTGTGAAAAATTTTAATGAGATCAATCTGCATAATGATGACAACAGATTTATTTATCATTCAGGAAAAATGTACGGAGCTGAGTATTCCTACGTAAGTACAGTGTTTTATAAAATAAACAGGAACACATATCTTAAGTATTTTATCAATGCACATCAAAACGTGAAAGACATGGAAAAGAAATATCTGGAAGTTATTTTCTTTCAGGTATTGATTAACAACTCAATAGAGAGCAGGTCTTTCAATACTTTCCCGGATATTTCGGGTTATTCCGGATCAACCGGAGATCAATATGATTTATCAGGTATAAAATTATTTATGGAGAAAACTTTTAATTTTTTTGGACTGCACAACATACAGTCAGGTACTTTTAAAAACATGATAATCAATTGTATCACGCTTGTTAAAAATGCTATTAAATAGAATAAAACGTATTTTCGGTTTTACGATGTGTTTTGATACCTTTAAATTTGAAGCCAGGATATAATTGAAATTTTTACAGTTAATTCTTAACTGATTTAATAATTATTACAGAAAGAAGATGAAAACCCCATTAATATCTATAATTACTGTTGTTTATAACGGTGAAAATACCATCAGGCAGACGATAGAAAGTGTTCTTAATCAGACTTACAAAAATATAGAGTATATAATAGTAGACGGAAAAAGCACAGATAAAACTTTAGATATTATAGATGATTATAAAGACAGGATTGCCCATGTCATCAGCGAGAAAGATAAAGGAATCTATGATGCTATGAATAAAGGAATTGCTCTTGCAAAAGGTAAAGTAATCGGGCTGATCAATGCAGACGATTATTATGAAAATGATGCTGTTGAGCACATAGCGCGTCATTACCAGCCAGGTATGGTAAATTACTATGGCGCCATGAGAAGTATTGATGAAGATGGTAAAACCTTTGTGTCACCGCCTGTGCAGCATCTTGATAAGCTGAAAAGAGGTATGGTTGTGAGCCATCCATCACTGTTTGTAAATAATGAAGTGTATGAAAAATATGGTGTGTTCTCTTTAGATTATAAGGTTGCTGCAGACTGGGATTTCACCCTGCGCTGTTTCATGAAAGGAGTAACATTTATAAAAATTGAAAAAATTATAAGCAATTTCCGTATTGGAGGAGTGAGTGGCGCACTTTCAAAAAAACATCTGAGAGAATTATCTGTTATCAGAAAAAAAAACGGTGCCGCAGGTACTGTAGATTTTTATTATTTGTACGACAGCTTAAGATTTTTTATATTCGGAAAGCACCTTTACAGATTATTTTTATTAAAGAAAAAAATTACAAATGCCAAGTAGAATATTCAGCTTTTTTTTTGTAATACTTTGGTTTTTACCTCCGGTATTTGCATATTTCCGTTTTGATTCCTATACGCTCTCTACTGTAGGAATTGTTCTGCTTTTTAATATTGTATATTACCTGTACGAAAAAAAGGTATTCATCACCAGAAAGTTTTTTTCAATTCTCACATTATCCTTAAGTTTCATACTTATTCATTCTTTTTTGGCTGCCGTATTTTTTTTTAAAGGCTATAATTTAGGCAGAAATCTCTCATCAATATTGATGCTGATGATACTTTTGGTAGGCGCCTTCAACTTTAGTAATGTCCTCCCACAGTTACCTAAAGATTTTTTAACCAGGATGATTACCAGGATTTTTTATGTCTATATCTTTTTAATTATCCTTTCTTTAATTGTCAATGTGGCTCCAACCCGTTACGCAAAACCTATTTTCCCATATTCAGAACCATCGCATCTTGCATTGTTTTTTGGTCCCGTGATCGCTTATCTGATCATCGTCAGTAAAAGTAGAATGAAAAGACTGCTGCTTATTTTCACAGGCGTATTGGTTGCATTAGTTATCAAAAACATGACGTTATTGGTAACTATGATTATCATCTCTGTATTTGTTTACAACATTTATGTAATCCCGATTTTGATTCTCAGCAGTGTGGGGCTCTTCTTTTTTTCAGATTTAGATTATTTTTCTGAACGTGTTGATTTTACAAACATGCACAAGACCAACAATCTCTCTACATTGGTTTACGTAAAAGGTTTTCAGCTGATAGATGAAGGATTGAAGGTCACCAAAGGTTGGGGCATTGGTTTTCAGCAGTTGGGGCATGTACCCCTCCGAACAGATATTGGAGATTATATGAAAGCCAAAATGAATGGCCTTGAACTGAATTCACAGGATGGAGGTTTCACTGCTGCAAAAGTGATAGCAGAACTGGGAATTGTAGGGGTTTTACTGTCTGTTATGTTCATTTACTACCTTTTAAAACAATGGAACCGGTACAGAAAAATATCCAAAACAGTAATCAGTTCTCACGAAGCATTATTTTTTGCAAGTATAATAACGGTATTTTCTGAATTTTTCTTTCGTGGTATAGGTTATTTTTCGGCTTCTATATTTCTTTTTATGGCAGTGTTGATGCTTAGAAAATCTGATTCAGAAATGCATATATCAAAGGAACTGTAACAGGCTTTCACTGTAAAATAACGAAAAACTACATTTTGCATAAATATAAAATCCAGAATTTTTGGTATGGAAAATAAACTGCTCATAGACGCAATCTACATCAACGACAGCGGAGGCAAAATTCTGCTGGACTATCTTTTGCTGGAACTCGAAAAATCCGGGAGAAAATGCATTTATCTCTTAGACAAAAGGGTAGAAGGGAATGTAGACTTTCTACAGAATACCGCAAATGAAGTCTATTTTTTGGAAGGCTCACTGTACAAAAGACATCTTTTTTACCTCAAGCATAAAGACAGATTTGCTTCTGTACTGTGTTTTGGTGATTTACCGCCAAGTGTAAAGCTTAAGGCTAAAGTTTTCACCTACCTACAGTCTGATTTATACATTAAAGTTCCGAAAGATTCTTCATTAAAGTTTAGATTTTTATTTTTCTTAAAACAGACTGTTCTCAGATTTCTTTGTAAAAACAGTGATTTTTGGATGCTGCAGACAGAAACAATCTCCAGAAATTTCAGAAATAAATTTAATGTTGCTGAAGATAAACTGATGTTGATGCCCTTTTATCCACCCTTTAGGAAAGAAAGAATAATGGTGAGAGAAAAAGACAGCTTTGTTTTTGTGAGCAATGCGGTGCCCCATAAAAACCACCTCAGACTCATCAATGCATTCTGTAAATTTTTTGATAATGAAAAAAGAGGGAAACTCACCGTAACCGTCGATCCAGTGTACCAAAATCTGATCAGTTTAATTCAGGAAAAACAAAACCTGGGATATCCTATTGTAAATCTGGGTTTTGTAGAAAGAGAAAAACTGGCAGAAGTTTACAGTGCATCAGAATTTCTGGTGTATCCATCACTGGCAGAAAGCTTCGGTCTTGCTATTTTAGAAGCTATAGACTGCGGCTGTAAGGTGATTGGCGCAGATCTGCCGTATTTGTATGCAGTATGTAAACCTTCTTTAACATTTAACCCTTTAGATGAAGATTCTATTGCAAAAACATTATCTTTATCGCTCAAAACCACTCTTCAGCCCTCATTGAGTAAGACAGAAAATGAAATTGAAAAATTATTAAAAACACTGTAAAAAAAATTATTAAATTGAGAATGTTTAGCCCTCACGATTAATGCACAGCCCAAAGATTTGTTCCCGAACCGTAATGGATGATACGGATCCTAAAATTGTTTTCAACGAAAAAGGTGAAAGCGATTACGTTACCAATTTTGAAGAAAATATTCTCCCTTCCTGGAATTATGGCGCTGGCAGTAAAGATTACATCATGAAGGTTGCAGAAAAAATCAGAAAAAGCAGGAAAAATAACAGCTATGACTGTATTATAGGGATCAGCGGGGGATTAGACAGTTCATATATGCTGTACATTGCAAAGGAAGTAATGGGCCTCAATCCGTTGGCATTTCACGTAGACGCCGGCTGGAATACCAGTCAGGCGGTATCCAATATAGAAAAATTAGTCAAAGGTTTAAAGATTGATCTGTATACAGAAGTGATCGATTGGGAAGAAATGAAAGATCTGCAGCTCGCATTTCTGAAATCTCAGATTCCGGATCAGGATCTGCCACAGGATATTGCATTTTTTTCGGCACTTTATAAATATGCAAGAAAAAATAATATCAAATATATTCTTACAGGTGCCAACTTCTCTACAGAATGCTGCAAAGAACCGGAAGACTGGGGAGCGTACGCAGGAATAGACAAGAGATTGATTACCGATATCCACAGAAAATTCGGGAAAAAGGAGCTTAAAAAATTTCCTGTAATCGATATTCTGGAATACAAAATTTTTTACAAATATTTTGTGGGAATGCATATATTCAATCCGCTCAATCATATCCGGTTTTTGAAAGAAGAAGCAGAAAATACTCTCGGAAGTAAATTTGGATGGGAAAAATTTGGGCATAAACACCACGAGTCGGTATTTACAAGATTTTTTGAAGACTATTGGCTTCCGAGGAAATTTGGTTTTGACAGAAGGAAAGTTCATTTTTCCAGTCTTATTCTCACAGGGCAAATGAGCCGCACAGAAGCACTCGAGCGTTTGAAGATTCCGGAAATATCAGAACCTGATGTCGCCAATGAATTTGAATACGTTGCCCACAAATTAGATTTATCAGTACAGGAATTACAGCACATTTTTAATGGTAAAAATAAAACCTTCAGAGATTATAAAAACAAAAGAAACTTTATAGGCCTGGGAGCAAAAGTGCTCAAAGGTTTAGGTTTAGAAAAGAGACTTTTCAGATGATTACAGTAGTTGATTATGGCATAGGAAACATCCGAGCTTTTGTAAATATATATGAAAAGCTGCAGATTTCTGTAAAAACTGCCAGAAATATTGAAGATTTAAAAGATGCAGAGAAGCTTATTTTACCGGGAGTAGGAAGCTTTGACTTTGCTATGGGAAATCTTGAAAATTCAGGAATGAAAGATGGGCTGAATCATTTGGTTCTCGAAAAAAAAGTTCCCGTTCTGGGTGTGTGTCTGGGAATGCAGCTGATGGCAGATGCCAGTGACGAAGGGAAATCCAAAGGTCTGGGATGGATAAAAGGACAGGTGAAAAAAATTGATGCAGCTAAAGTTCCGCATCAAAGTAAGCTGCCGCACATGGGCTGGAATGAAGTCTGTTTTACAAAAAAAAGCGTTCTGCTGGATGATGTAGAAAACAACAGTCTTTTCTACTTTCTGCACTCCTATTATTTGGATTGTTACCAGAAAGATAAGGTTTTGGGAGTTTCAGACTTTGCCGGAGAATTCGCTTCAGCAGTGCATCATGAGAATATTTATGGCACTCAGTTTCATCCAGAAAAAAGTCATTCCCGCGGAGAAAAATTATTGTTTAACTTTGCGAAACTGTAGTTAAATGATTAGACCAAGAATAATTCCGAGTTTACTGATACGAGAGAAAGGTCTTGTAAAAACAGTGAACTTTAAGAATGAAAAATATATTGGCGATCCGCTCAATGCAGTGCGTATTTTTAATGAAAAAGAAGCTGATGAAATTGTAATATTTGATATTGATGCTTCGGTAAAAAATACGGAACCCGATTTTAAACTCATCGGAAAAATAGCCAGACAGTCGCGAATGCCTGTTTGCTACGGTGGAGGCATAAAATCAGTAATCACAGCTCACAAAATACTTGAACTGGGAGTAGAAAAAATAGCACTCTCTTCATTATTTTTTGAGGATGTAGATGCTGTTGCAGAAATGGTCAGAACTTTAGGCTCACAAAGTGTAGTTTTGGTTTTAGACTTAAAGAAAAATAGCGAAGCCGGATATACTGTTTTTGTGCACAACGGGAATGTTAAGATTGAAGAAAGCATAATCTCAGTAATTTCACGGGCAGAAAAAACAGGAGTGGGTGAAATTATCATCAATTCTATCGATAGAGACGGAACAATGCAGGGCTATGACCAGGATTTATTGGAAAAAGTTCGGAAAGCAACTGATCTTCCACTCACTTTTCTGGGTGGAGCTGGCAGTTCAGATGATATAAAAAAAGTAATAAATAAACACGGAAATGTGGGGATAGCCGCAGGAAGCCTTTTTGTATACTGTGATACAAAAAAAGCTGTACTCATCAACTATCCGTCGCAGGAAGAAAAAAATAAATTATTCAAATATTAAACATGCAGATTACTAATAAAATATTGCTGATTACCGGTGGTACCGGATCTTTCGGAACTGCGGTGCTTAACAGATTTTTGTCTACTGATCATTTCAAAGAGATTCGTATTTTTTCCAGAGATGAGAAAAAACAGGATGATATGCGGAATTTCTACAAAAATGATAAAATCAAATATTTTATTGGCGATGTACGGGATTGCAACAGTCTGGATTATGCAATGAAGGATGTAGACTATGTTTTTCACGCTGCAGCATTGAAGCAGGTTCCGTCATGCGAGTTTTTTCCCATGCAGGCAGTAAAAACAAATGTGGAAGGCACTCAGAATGTAATCAGGGCAGCTTCCTCAAACGGAGTGAAAAAAGTGATCTGCCTGTCTACAGACAAAGCAGCTTATCCCATTAATGCCATGGGAATTTCAAAAGCAATGATGGAAAAAGTTGCGGTAGCTGAAGCCAGAAATCTGAAAGATACTGTAGTTTGCTTAACAAGATACGGGAATGTAATGGCGTCACGAGGTTCTGTAATTCCATTATTTCTTTCCCAAATTGAGAATAATGAAGATATTACGATCACCGATCCGGAAATGACCCGTTTTTTAATGTCTCTGGATGAGGCTGTAGAGCTGGTGCTATTCGCATTTGAAAACGGAAATGCCGGTGACCTGTTTGTAAATAAAGCTCCCGCAGCAACAATTGGTGATCTCGCACAGGCAGTTCTGGAACTGAAGAATGCACAAAATAGAGTGAAAATTATTGGTACCAGACATGGCGAAAAACTCTATGAAACACTTTGTACCCGTGAAGAAATGATGAATGCTGAAGATATGGGTGATTTTTACAGAATTCCCTCAGACAACAGAGATTTAAACTACGCAAAATATTTTTCCGAAGGTCTCAGAATAGAGACACCACTGGAAGATTACAACTCTCATAACACAAAAAGGGAAAATGTGGAAGGTGTAAAGAGATTATTAATGAAACTTGATCTTTTTAAATCCAAAAACCAAAGCAGTTCTGAACCACAGGTGTTTTAAAAAAAAGATTGTTGAAAGCATAAAATATAACAAATGAAGAAACTGAAGGTAGCTACAATTTTGGGTACCAGACCGGAAATTATAAGACTGGCAGAATGTATAAAAAAATGTGACATGTATTTTGATCACGTTCTCATTCATACAGGCCAAAACTATGATTATGAACTTAACGAAATCTTTTTTGAAGACCTTGAATTAAGAAAACCAGACTATTTTCTGAATGTCGCAGGTAGCCACCTGGGTGAAACCATCGGAAATGTAATTTCAAAATCATTCGAAATTTTAGCCAAGGAAATGCCGGATGCACTTTTGGTTTTAGGAGATACAAACAGTGTTTTAAGCACCATCGCAGCTAAAAGATTAAAAATCCCTATCTTCCACATGGAAGCAGGGAACAGATGTTTTGACCAGAATGTTCCCGAAGAAATCAACAGAAAGATTTCAGATCACATCAGTGATATTAATCTTACATACACAGAAAACAGCAGGAGATATCTTCTGAGCGAAGGCTTCAGAAAAGACCATGTTTTTGTTACCGGGTCACCACTAAGAGAGGTTTTAAACAAATATTCGGATAAAATTGAAAACTCCAACGTAGTTGAAGATTTATCTTTACAGGAAAATAATTTTATCGTGGTAAGTGCACACCGGGAAGAGAATATTGACCTTGACAATCATTTTGAAATACTGGCAGAGTCTATTAACGCAGTGGCGGAAAAATATCAGATGCCGGTGATCTTTTCCACACATCCCCGCACCAAAAACAGAATAGAAAAAAATAAGATACAGTTTCATCCACTGGTAAAAAATGTAGCACCGCTTGGCTTCTTTGATTACGTAAAATTACAGAGCAAATCATTTATCGTTCTTTCAGACAGCGGAACCATAAGTGAAGAAGCAGCAATGATGGGTTTTCCTGCAGTGAGTATCCGTACAAGTACAGAAAGACCTGAAGCGATTGATGCCGGTACAATTGTGCTGGGCGGAATTACCAAAGATCAGATGCTTAACGCTATCGAAATTTCAAAAGGTCTGCACGATCCGGAAATCACACTCCCATTTGAGTACAGTGTAAACAATACTTCAGATCGTGTAATCAAGGCTATACAAAGCTATTCTTCCATCGTTGATAAAGTAATATGGAACAAAAAATAAAAAAAATTCTTGTTTTAGGAGTCAAAGGAATGGCGGGTCACGTAATTTACAGTTACCTGTCTCAAAATCCTGCTTTAGATGTTTTTGGAATTGCCAGAAATAATTCTGATGACAAAAAACTTATCAACTTAGATGTTTCAAAAGCAGAAATTTTAGAAAAAACAGTAAAATCAGGTAATTTTGATGTCGTCATCAACTGCATCGGTATTTTAAACAAGGATGCTGAAGATCATCCTGCCAAAGCCATTTGGTACAACAGCTATTTTCCGCATTTTTTAGAGCAGATTACGGCAGATTCAGAAACCAGAATTTTTCACATCAGCACAGACTGCGTTTTTAACGGAAAAAAAGGTAACTATGCCGAAAATGATATGAAAGATGGTGAAGGTTTCTATGCACAGTCCAAAGCTTTAGGTGAAATTGAAAACAGTAAAGATCTTACACTCCGCACCTCAATTGTAGGGCCTGAGCTGAACAGAAACGGCATTGGTCTTTTCCATTGGCTGATGAATCAGAATGGCGAAATTAAAGGGTATACTTCTGCAATCTGGAGTGGTGTTACCACTTTAGAGCTGGCAAAAGCTGTTGAGTTTTTTATAGAAAACAAACACCGCGGCATTGCCCATCTTACAAACGGAATTCCCATCAATAAGTATGATCTGATTTCTTTATTCAAAGAGATTTGGAAAAAAGAGAATATCAATATTGTTCCTTTTGACGGGAAGAAAGTAGATAAATCTTTAAAAAAATCATTAGTTTTACCATACCATGTACCTGATTACAGAGAAATGCTTGAGGATCAGTATCTGTGGATGAAAGAACATGCTAATTTATATAACTATTAATGAGAATCCTGGTCATTTCTCAGTATTTCTGGCCTGAGAATTTTAAAATAAACGATCTCTGTCTCGGGCTCAGAGACCGTGGGCATCACATTGAAGTTCTCACAGCAATTCCCAATTATCCCACTGGAAAGTTTTTTGAAGGTTATTCTTTTTTTAAAGATAAAGATGAGGTATGGAATGATATTAAAATTCACAGAAGCAAAATTTTTTCCAGAGGCAGTGGCGGGATCAGATTAATGATCAACTATTTTTCATTCGTGTTTTTCGGAAGCTTTAAAGCTAAAAAATTAAAAAGAAATTTTGACTGTATCTTTGTTTATGAGCCTTCGCCCATCACAGTGGGAATTCCAGCGATTGTGGCTTCCAGAAAGCTTAAAATTCCATATTATTTCTGGGTTCAGGATTTGTGGCCGGAAAGTCTTACAGCAGCAGGGGGAATTCAGAACAAATATATTCTTGGGTTTTTTCACAAGATTACTCAGATTATATACAAAAATGCTGAAAAAGTTCTGGTGCAGTCGCAAGGCTTTAAAGACTACATTATCAATCAGAAGACAGACCCGGAAAAGATTATTTTTTATCCCAATTCCACTGAGAATTTTTATAAACCTATGCCTGCAGAGCCTGAATTTTCAGAAAAATTACCTTCAGGATTCCGAATCACCTTTGCAGGGAATTTAGGGGAAGCCCAGAGTCTGCTCACCGTTCTTAATGCAGCCAGAATTGTAAAAGAGAAAGGTTTTTCAGAAATAAAATGGGTATTCCTGGGCAATGGAAGGCAACGCCAACAGCTCGAGCAGTTTGTAAATGAGCACCATCTGAGCGATGTTGTCACTTTTCTGGGGGCATATCCTTCCGCAGATATGCCGGGATTTTTTGCGGCAAGCGATGTATTGATTTGCAGCCTTAAGAAAGATAAAATTTTTTCTCTTACCATTCCGTCAAAAATTCAGTCTTACCTGGCTTGTGGCAAACCCATTTTAGCATCATTGGATGGGGAAGGGGCAAAGATTGTAGAAAAAGCAGATGCGGGCTATGCATCACCGGCAGAAAATGCAGTGGAACTGGCAGAAAATGCGGTCAGAATTTATAAAATTTCAGAAAACGAAAGAAAACAAATGGGAAATAATGCCTTACAATATTACCGGAAAGAATTTGAACGGGAAATGCTTTTAGACAAACTTATTTTAATTTTAGAAGGTAAAGTATGAAAATAACCATCACAGGAATAACAGGCTTCGTCGGGAAAAATTTATCTGAATTTCTTACTGAAAATTCATGTGACGTAAGCGGGCTTTCTCTCAGGAGTAACTGGCTTTTTCCTCAGGATGCCAGTGCAGTTATTCATCTTGCAGGTAAAGCACACGACACAGCCAAAACTTCTGATGAACAGGAATATTTCAGGATTAATACAGATTTAAGCATTCAGCTTTTTGATCAGTTTATAAAGTCTGATGCGAAAGATTTTTTCTATTTCAGTTCTGTGAAAGCCACCGCGGATACCGTTGAGGGAATTTTGGATGAAAATCATATTTCAGATCCGAAAACTCCTTACGGCAAATCTAAAATGGAGGCAGAAAATTATGTTCTGAGTAAGACTTTACCAGCAGGCAAAAGACTATTCGTTATCCGCCCATGTATGATTCACGGGCCGGGAAATAAGGGCAATCTCAACTTACTGTATAAAGTGGTGGAAAAAGGCCTGCCCTGGCCGTTGGCTGCTTTTCATAACCAGAGATCATTTTTGAGTATTGATAATCTTAATTATTTAATGTTTGAAATGCTTAAAAATAACAATGTTACTTCAGGCATCTATAATTTTGCAGACGATGACAGTATTTCTACGAATGAACTGATTGAAGTAATTAACTCTGTGGTAGGCAAAAAACCAAAACTTTGGAATATTTCAAGAAATTTTATTGAAAAGACAGCTGCTTTCGGTGATAAATTTAAACTACCTTTGAATTCTGAAAGGTTAAAAAAATTAACAGAATCTTACGTTGTAAGTAATAAAAAGATAAAATACGCTTTAGGTATAGAATCTCTTCCCGTTAAAGTGAAAGAAGGTCTTCAAATCACGTTAAAAACGTTTGTGTAAAAAAGCTAAAAACCAATTCAATTAAAAAAAATTATGATTCGTGCAGTCGATTTCCTATTCGCATTTTTTGGTATCATTTTTCTTTGGCCAGTATTCTGCGTGATATTTATATTGTGCCTTTTTGATACGGGATCACCTGTCTTCATACAGGAAAGAGTAGGGAAACACAAAAAACCCTTTAAACTGATTAAGTTCAGAACAATGAATGTGAATACAAAATCTGTAGCCACACACCTTACCGATAAGGCCTCAGTTACAAAGCTCGGAGTCTTTCTGAGAAACTCAAAAATGGATGAACTGCCGCAACTGATCAACGTTCTGATGGGGAGTATGAGTATTGTGGGGCCAAGACCGAGCTTGTTCAGCCAGGATGAGGTAATTCTTGAACGCGATAAATTAGGGGTACATAATGTAACACCGGGTATCACAGGCCTGTCTCAGATTCAGGGTATAGATATGTCCAGACCTTATGAGCTGGCAGTTTCAGATGCGGAAATGATCAGAAATTTCAGTCTCCCAAACTATTTTAAATATATTTTCGCTACTGTAGGAGGTAAAGGGCAGGGCGACAGAATTGTTAAGAAGTGAAGCTCTACGATTTTCACTCCACAGTTTAGTTCCCGAAGTTTTTATCAACAGAAAGATCTATTTGTTTTGTACAATCTGTGTACTGCAAAAGCCTATGAAAACTACCAAATTAAAATTGTGAATTATTTTACATAAGTCTGTTTTATATGTTTCTGTTATATTTTATACCTAGATTTTTTAGGCAGATATTATGTGGGTCATTCTTGCGAGCCGATGGATGAAAGATTAAGAAAACACCTGTCGGATCACAAAGGATTTACAGCAATAGCAAAAGATTGGATTGTTGTATACATATAAAAAGTTCAGGATAAAAATTAAGCTTACAATAAAGAGCTGGAAATTAAATCCTGGAAAAGTAAAATGAAAATAAAAAAAATGATTGAGATGTCTGTATAGATCACCCTCCTAATCTAAATAACTAAAAACCGTTAAACTGCCTCTCCTCTTTTTCAAACTCATCCCTGATTCCTGCCAGGAGATTTTCTTTTGACAAGGTATCCTTCTTTTCTTCAATTGCTAAAAGTGATGCGTGAAGAACCGCGGATGCAATCTGGGCACCGGTAAGCTCATAATTTTTTGCAATATGACGTAAAAGTTCCGGCTGAACCGAAACTTTTTGGGGAACTGCATTTTGCCACAGTTTCAGACGCTCGTCCTGCGTAGGTTTTTGAAATTTAATTACAGAATTAAATCTTCTTAAAAAAGCTTCGTCAATATTATTTTTAAAATTGGTTGTCAGGATCACCAATCCATTAAACTGTTCAACTCTCTGTAAAAGATAACTCACTTCCTGATTGGCATACCGGTCATTGGAAGATTTGGCAGATGTACGTTTCCCAAACAGCGCATCGGCCTCGTCAAAAAGAAGAATCCAGTTTTTATTTTCGGCCTTGGCAAAAATTATGTCAAGATTTTTCTCGGTTTCCCCGATGTATTTTGAGACTACCTGCGACAAATCAATTCTGTAAACAGGCCTTCCTAAATCTTTTGCTAAAAGTGTTGCCGCAAGAGTTTTTCCTGTTCCTGAAGGTCCGTAAAAAAGCGTTCTGAAACCAGGCAGCGACTGTCTCTTCATGCCCCATTCATTCATAAGCGTTTGCTGATGTTTTACCCAAAGTTTGATATAATTTAACTGCCTTCTGACGTTTTCATTCACTATAAAATCCTTCCAGTACAACATCGTTTTAATTTCCTTTGCCGGAAAACTGCTGCTAAAAACAGGTTTTAATTTTTCACCAAAACACAGCAGATGAACAGTATCTTTAGACATTATTAATTTGCCGCCCATCAGAGGTTCTCCATCTTTTACCTCTTCTATCCCAAGAATATTTCCGTTATGAAACCAGTGATGATTATTGAAATACTGCTGTATCTTCAAACGTTGTTCAAGGTAATTTTTAGCTAAGAAATACTGCACAGTTTCGCCTGTAGGAAAAAATCCCCGGTTATTTGCTGATCTGGTTCCGCCCAATTCAGCCATATCGCCGCCTTCGGGATACAGTTCTCTGATTATTTCATCAAAAAACGACGGATAGACATGCGGTGTGAGTGCTGCCAGCAGTATAAAACCTTCTTCATGAGAAATTTCTCTGCCAAGAATATCCGAAAATGTTCCTTCAAAGGAAATGTCTTTTGTAGATTCAGATTTTAATTGTTTCGTGATGTAAATCCTAAGCAGATGGTTCATAAGCCTGATTTGTTAGATGCATAATAGCTTTAAAATTTCTCTGTCTGAACAGAACAGCAAAACGGTTGACCGCAATAATTTTTTCTTCGTCTGAAGCTGCCAGAGTATGTTGCAGAAAAGTGATTATTCTTTGCTTCATCAATGCCCAGTCATTTGGTGAATACTCTGTCTGGCGGATTTGTAAAACCACACCAATCATCGTACGGATTGTAAAATTGATGAGAGCGGGTTTAAAACAGTCTGGCAATATTGCCCAGTAAGGAGATAAAAGAATCAAAGGAAACATCCACGGATTCTGTGCTAAAGTATTCACCCGGTCTACCGCTTCATTAAAATTGGCAGCCTTCTTATTTAAATTCTGAATAATGTTTTCCATAATGACATTAGGTCCTGAAAGACGCGAAACTGCTCTGGCAACGGTCTGAAAAACGGCTGTAGATACAGACTGAACTGCATTGGTAAACACACTGAAAATTCCCGACTGAATTACTCTTCCCACCAATATCTGAAATGCGGACTGCAACGTGCCCAGCATTCCCTGCATCCAGCTTATTGCAGATGCAGATACGTTTTTAAAAACCTGCATTCCTCTTAAGACTGGTTGTAAAATGACTGAATTGAGCATATTTCTTGACCGAACCAAAATATTTGTGCCCCAGGAAGATGTTACAAACTGCAGTGCTCCATAAAAGGAAGCGGCAGAATTTGCCAGTATTTCGAGCGGATTTAATGATGAGAAAATACGGATTGTATTTTCGATTACCGAAGTAGCTATTCTTACAGGATTAAGTGCAGCAAGAATTCTGTTCCAGACAGGTGTGATTCTGGCAACTATCCAGAACCAAATGGATTCTGTACTCTGCCAGCTGATGTTGAATGTTCGGGAAATCCAGTTCCACGCAGCAGACAATCCTGTTCTGAGAGGTGAAATAAGACCCCAGGCAAGATTTACTTTTTCAGATAAGTAGGTGAAGGCCTCGCCGGCAAACAATCTGATTCCGTCAAGAGCGGGAACGGCAAAATGAGACCAGATGGAACCTAAATTTCTGTTGATATTATTAAAAGCAGTTCTCAATCTGGATACGGCATTACCCTTTAACTGTCTAATAAAATTTACGATTTTTTCTGCTCCCAGAGCAAAACTATTGCAAGCAGCACCGGAACTTCCCTGTAAAGTTTGAAAAATACCGTCAACAAATTCATTCAAGACACCGTAGAGCCCTTCGTGCTGCAACCTGCTGAAAAGTCCTCCGGTGATTCTGTCCAGTCCTCGTTCAATCATTTCTCGCACAGGACTTACAATATCTGTTCTTAAAAAACTCAGCAATCCGGGAGCGAGCGTGTTTATTATTGATTCTGCCCTTTCTTCTGCCCAGTCTGCAACCCTGCCGCCGATGCTGAGCAACGCCCCGCCCGTTCTGTCCCATACTGAAGAAGCGATTTCACCGATTCGGTCTAAAATTCCTCTCTGAATTTTGGGCTGATGGGTGCTTTTTACTCCGAGTTTTTTAATTTTTCCACCACTTTGCTGAAGCGTATGGGTAAGCTCATGTGCGAGTAAAAATTTTCCGGAATTTTGGGAAGGACTGTACTCTCCGTTTTTAAAATAAATATTATTTCCTACCGTAAAAGCTCTTGCATTAAGATTTTTACTCATGGCATCTGCACGGGAATCTGTATGAATTCTCACAGCAGAAAAATCTACCCCAAACCTGGTTTCCATAAAGTTTTTTGTGCCTTTATCCATCGTCTGGCCACTTCCCTGCGAGCTGTAGATTTGATTTTCTATGTGCGCCGGAGCTAAATTTGTATTTGGCTGAGCAGCACCTCCTGATGATTTTTTTCTCAACTTCTCTTCCTCTTCACAATGCGAACATTTTCTCTGAACTGCATTTACATTATTAACAATCATATCTGCAGGCTGCAAAAGAGACGATCTTTGAACCGAGAATGAAGAGGTGTTTACTATTTTTTCGGCAACAGAATCTGCTTCCGTCTCAAAAGAATCATGGGAGGAACCAATACTCAGTTTTTTTTGAATTACAGCAGGAAAAAAAGGTTTTGATTTTCCTGCAGAAACATTCTTAGAATTCTGTTCACTTATTTTCTGAGCCGAAATCATGGTTATTAATTTTAAAAAATAAAACAGATTATATGATTTTACACGGTTGTTCCGTTTGCATTTGTTGGTTTGGATAAATCCCAATTGCTGTTGGCAATCTGATCCAGGAAACATTTTGTTCTGTAGTTGGTTTTCCGCAAAAGCTGTTTAGAATGCGTTGTAAGCCATGCGTGCCGCGCTTCTGTATATTTTTTAATCCATTTTTTTTCGTCGCCTCCATTTACGGGAACATTTTCGGCAAATTTTTCCCGTATAAACGCCGGAACGCTACCGGAATGAATGTAGCTGTCATAGATCACAAGCAGACTCAATGCCTGCTTGAATTTGTTTTTCTCGAAAAAATGGAAAGCCGGTTGGTAATACAGCACCTCAAAAAAGTCGTCCTGAGATTTCCTCATCAAGGGATCCTGTTTCGCTGCTTTTTTGAGCAAACTTTTAAACGCAGCGTCATCTACCAAAGGTATTTTTCCAATTTTCGGGAGATAAATTTTAAATTCTCCTGCAAAAGCACCTTTGTTGGCAATATATTTTTCAATCAGAGCTTTCAGGTTGCCCTGTTCTGTAGTCTGGCTCCGTCCGTAAGTGATTTGTCTGGAACCGTTTTTTCCGTCCGGGTAGGTTGCAATCAAATCATATTTGCCTTCTTTGGTTCCGGTTTCAAATACATTGATGATTTGAATGATTTTGTTTTTCTGTGCAGCTGTAATCATAATTTTCAAATTTAATTATTTTGCCCAATTTTCTATACTGAAAACATCCAGAGGTGATTTTCTGAAGTTTCTGACTCTCTTGTAAACGCCATCACCGTTGCTGGATCCGTCATTATTTGTGTTTCCTTCAATGGTAATGAAGGTATCCCCGATAATATCAACAATAATTGCGGTATGTATCCAGTCAGACTGCGATTTCCTTACCAAAAGTACATCTCCTTTTTTTGCGAGACCAGAATTTATTCTTAATTTTTCGTTTCGTATCAATACATTTTTCTGAATACCGTGAGAGCCCACAGTATCGCAACTGTAACTTACGGGCATCATATCTGTGAAATTTTTGCCGTGCAGTGATGTTGCCTGATCCAGAATTGCCTGCACAAAACCCATACACCAAAGCCAGTTTGATCCTTCGTTACCGCCCATGTAGCTTCTTACCCACGGCCCGCAGTTGGTTTGCTGCTTGATAACGAGCTCAAAAGGGAATCCTTTTAAATGATGATGGGCAACCTCTGAAATTGTCTCTCTTAAATTTGCTTTTCTTGAGGCTGTTTCAAATGAACTTTTGATATTCAGGCATAATTTTGAAAACAGGGGAGGTGTAACAATTCCGTCTGCCGGTAAGCCTAAAAATTTCTGATAGTTTTTCACGGCAACTTCTGTGGCGGGTCCGTAATCTCCGTCAATTCCCGTCATAGTTCCTATTCCGCGATGCTGTCTTTCCTGAAGACAAAGCCACGACTGTATTTTTTCAACGTCTGCTTTTTTGTTTGCCAAACCTTTTCTCACAGTGGCTGCGCTAAGGCTTAATTCTTTTAAATACTGAGTTTTTTTCATGGTAATTTTATTCTGAGTTATTAGTTTTAAATATTAATTATTCCAGTGACAGAACATAATCTGCTCCATCCAAGGGGTTTTTACGTTAGTGACCGACCACGGAATCTTGTTGAGAAGAACATCAAATCCTTTTTCTTCGATGTAAAGTTCTGATGCGCGCTCCTTAAATTCCAACTTACCTTTTCGCTGCAGAAATGTTTCCCGAAGCGCGTCTGTAGAAGAATTCCCCATCACGCTCCAGTGCTGTATCGCTGCCTTCAGAAGATCTTCGCAGGCTTCTTTTTCGTCTTCATTTAAAGTGATATTGACGTTGATGACCTCATCAGAAGGCAATCCACAGAGCAGTTTATTCAAAGTCATCTCATGTTCCTCAAAAAACTCATTACCGTAAACTAAAAAATGCATCAGCAACACAGATCTGTGCGCATCTGCTACAGATTTCCACACATTGTTTTCAGTAAGGTTCAGCTGCCCGAAAAGTGATAAAAAAAATGGATGAAGAATCGTAAGTCCCGCATTTTCTACATAGATAAAATCTGCAATATCGGTTGCTGTTTCATCTGAAAAGTCGTCTTTTACATCAGAATTGATGTGGTTTTTCCAGTTTTTAAACAAATCTGATTTTTCATTTTTTTGGTTTTTATCTGAATCGAAAAATTCTGAAATTTTTTCTTCTCCCACATCCCAATATTTTTTTGCCGACAGCGCTGTAAAAGCAAAAGCATTCTGATTCTGCCTGATTTCATTTGACAACATCAACATCAGAAATTCTGAAAAGCGCTTTTTCTCTTCCGGATTATGTTTTTTCACAAGGTTTTCAGCCCCGGAAAAACTGTTATTCATATCTGAAAACCTGTAAACTTCGTATCTGAAAATTGCAGGCACAGAAAAAATCCACCGAAGAACAGCGTTATACTGATCTTTAAAACTTTCCATAATTTTCAGATAAAATATTTCAGAAATTTTAATTTGGCCAATTATTGATTTTACATCTGAAAAAACAGAATTATCTGAAATTCTGCCACTTTTTAAAAATTGCAGAAATAAATTTTCGGCAAAACCGGCAAGAGACAGTTTAGTAAACTCAGACTTTTCATCAGCATTTTCAGCAGTTGAATTTTGATGATGATGGTTCAGTTTAAAAAAGTATTCAATCTGATCAAGAGATTTTTTTACGGTTTCTTCTTTCCAGTTTTTTTCGGATATTTCAGAAATTTCTATTTCCAGATGATCAATGAGCCAGATTTGGTCTTTTTCTGAATACTGATCGAAAATTTTTCCCAGCTGGGGATAAAATTCTTTTTCTAAAACATAAGACAGATTTGCACTCACTTCCTTGCCCAGGTTTGCTGAGGAGCAGTTGATATCAAAAATATGTTGGCGGATGAGATGCATTTTTTACACTTTTCCTAAATAGAAATTTGGATAATGAAAGGTAACGGAGCTTACAGCGAAACCAGTTGCAATTCCCAGTTCGCTCCCATTTTTAATGTAATAAGTGTTGTTAAAATCGAAAACAATTCCTTTTTCACTGAAGAAAATGCTCGTACTTAATGGATAGTCGATCAAAGTCTCTCCTGTGGAAATTGTAAAAGGAATAAAAAATCTTACGTTTGGTGCATCAAAAGTGGTAATTGTTTTTAAATATTCCAGAATTTTTAAATCCTGCTGTTGGAAAGGGAAAATGAAAACATTGTTAGACATATTGCTCGTTGCATTATTATTTGTTTTTCTGATTTCCAGCCTGAAGGTAAAATTGAGATACTGCCCTTTGATACCTTTAATTGAATAATGTAAAGCGTTTTGCATCTGATCAAAAACCGGATTTTTATCTGTCCAGTAATGAAAAAAATCTACACCTGGATTCTGCGGAAAAGGCAGATTTTCTGTGTAATTTAAAATTTCGGTAAGTACATCCCGCACTTCCTGAGCGGTATTGTTACCTTTGTCTTGTATTGCAGCTATTTTTGCTTCTGCGGTCTGTCTGGTTGCCATGGTATTTTGCTTTTCGAGTTATCGGTTGGTATTAAAATCTTCACTGTTGAAATCGGGGTAATCAAAATCTCCGTTTTTTGGTTCAGGATCTGGTTCAGGTTCCGGTTCAGGCTCTTTTTCTCTGCCAAGTACAAAACTGATCGCATCGCCGTCACCACAGCAGATGTATGGAATATAGAAATCTGCGATCACGGTTTTATCTGCAATGCTGTCCTGAACGGGAAGCAGAATATTGGGATTGAAATAATAGGTCAGATATTTATTGAGATCTAAAGCAATCTCAGGATGATAGTAAGTGATGTAATTCTGCATTTTCTGCACAGAATTTTCTATAAAATTACTGTAATTCACATGTGTAGCTTTTGACTGTAGATTTCCCACCACAGTTACTTCATCCAAGGCAGCTGTACGATCTCGTACAGGCTCAGTATTTTTCAAATCTGTAAATCTGAAAGATCTTTTTTTGGCAGGGGGATTTTCTTTATAGACCAAAATAAAAGTTCCTCCACGTGTAACTCCCGCTTTATGATCAATCCCGGGATTTTTTTCTATAAATCTCTGTAAAGAAAGTCTTTTGCCCAGCTCTTTCCATTTTTCCTGTGTCGCCTGAAATAATGCTCTGAACTCGCCTTTTTCGCAAACCATAATCACCTCATCAAGATGATCAATCAAATCTTCATCAAATCTCACATCTTCCTTCCGTGCATTGAGAACAGCTTCCCTTAAAGTGACTGAAAGTTCTTCAATCTTCTCATAAACCGGGATAAACTGATGGTAAGTTTTGAGAAAAGAAGTGAGAGATTCGTTCATGAAATTTCTTCCCTTTTTTAAATACCGAACATACTGATCAAAAAATTTCTGATCTTTGATATACCTGTTCCCACGGATGGTTTCCTGATTAAATTCCAGCCATTCTATTATTTTTCCGATTACGTTTTCCCAGTTTCTGCGTACCAGATCATAATCAAGCTCCAAATAGCCCCAATCTGTGTCATCTGTTGCAAGATGAAGAGGAAGATCAGCAAACTGTACAGCATTGAGAGCCATCACTTTAAAAGGCAGCTGATGTGTCTGCTGAATTTTTAGAATTTCTGAAAGGGCATCCTGATAATTTTTTCCGATATGACCTTCAATCCGGAAGAAACTGTAATCTTCAAGCTCAAACAGAAGTGGTGTTTTCACTTCATTTTTTGAAGTGTACAGGTGATGAAGCGAATGATAAGAAAGTACAGAATCACTTTGCTTTTCCATGGTAAGTTTGGGATTCCAGTGATCACGGAGGGTGAGAATATCGTCATAGTAATAAGGCAGAGACTTCTCTGAAAGCTTGCTGCTGCCAAATTGGGAAGGTGTAATTCTGACCGGAAGATTTTTCCCAACTTTAAATGAACTGATGATGTGCGCAAGTTTTTCAAAAAGGATTTTGATTTCTTCTTTACTCTTCATGCTTTGTGAAGAATTTCCCGCAGCGAAAAACGGTGTTCTGTAAGATAAAGACTCTTCGTTATTTCCACCCAAAACAACATGAAAAGGGAACAAACCATCATCTGCACAACATATAGAAAAATCATTTTTGCTGTGAGCTTTAATCTCGCTGTAAGCTGAGATGATGTCTGAAATCCAATCCCAGAAGTACTGAACGTTGGTAGTGCCCTTGTAAGATTTCAGATTTTTTTCCAAAACAGATTTACAGTCGTTTAAAATATTCAGACTTTGCCCTGTAATTGCTTTGTATTCACTGTAAATCTTTGCAACAGCATCAGAAATATTTTTAAAAAACGCTGTGCTGAAAGGTGTTACGAAGTTTTCAAGAACTTTTTCAGGACTGAGAATATCATTAAAAGGAACATTATACCTTGGAAAAACAAGCGGGCTGAAGTTACAGGAAGGATATCTGGGGAAAAGCTGACTGCTGAAATCAGATTCAGATACCGCGATGGGACGAAGATTAAATTCCAGTCTCTTGCCTTTATCGTCACAGTTGGTAGTCACACAGTTTTTTTCGTCAACCAAAGTAATTTCGAGCAAAAGAATAATCAGTTTTTCATCAAAAAAATCATTCTGAATTATTATTTTCTCTTCATCAGAACTTTCGGAGGGCATAAGCTCGTAAATCTTTTTTAAAGCATGATAGTTTTTACTGTGTTTAAAAATATTGTCGAGATAGGCTTCCTCTTTGTAATCCGGCGTCAGAAAAAGGTCAGAAAGCTGAGTTTCTTTGTAATGCGTAAGCAGCTTCTCATTCCAGCTGATTTGAAAACCCAGTGATGTTACCGCAGAACCGCAGGAAATTTTAACCTGATTTTTTACAGGAAAATTGAGTTCAAGACCGCAGGAAATACCGATGCCCGTGAGGTTTTTTCTTGTAATTCTGTCCTGTTCTTCCAAATGACTTACCGCAAGATTGAGATCTTTCTGGCTAAGCACCTGATCGGCTTCAAAAACAGGATATGATGAGGTATTATACGCTTTCATGGTGGTGTTTTTATAAGGTTCCTAATGATGTACTTCCGAGTATGACCGGGTTTTTTGTTTCGCTGATATGGCAATCGTACAGATTTCCTTCAGGATAAATGGTATTGAGTTTTTTCAGTGCTTTTACCAAATCTCCAAGCTTTTTCACATAGTTTTTTTCGTCTTCCTGTTTCAGTTTGTGACTGCAGAATTTTTTTCGGTAATCTCTGTAGACTTCCAGCCAGCTTCTGTAGGTTTTCTGAAATTCCAGCATATCTTCGGGATTTACCCAGCAAATTTTCAAAAGAATGTGAGCCGGTGCCTCCTGGCGAAAGACTTTTTCTGCAAACTTCCGGAATATAAGATTTCTGAATCTCGAAAGATAGCCGGGAAGCACCACCGTTGTCTTAAATGAATAAGGATCATCGTTGGCCTCGCTGCTGCAGCCATCATTAAGGCATACAGAGAGCAATTCTTCATCTGTAAAATAAGCTACATTGAAAGGTCTCAGCAGAATATGCTCCAGACAGAAAAAATTTTCATAATAATTATTCAAAATTGAAATCAGCAAAACAAGATAATCGTAAGCCTGCTGTTCTGTTTCAAATTTCTTTTCTAAGCGAGCCATTTTCCGGGTTCTGTCTTTCAGGTATAAGTAATAATTTCCTGAAAAAAAATCTGTTTTATAGATGTTCTGATCCAGAAAGTTGAGCTGCGACCAATTCCATTTTGCTTCAAGGTCTGAAGCAGGATTTACAATTTTAAACAAGAAACTTCCGCTTTCTGTTTCTACAGTCCATTGTTTTTGCTGAGAATCTTCTGTTACAATATTTCGCAATCCGATATGATTAATGCCCAGCAGTCTGGCGACTCTTTTTTCGTAACCTCCCCGATGATCTGTTTTCCAAAAAGGCTGGAAATCATTCTCACTGTCGGCATTCCAATAATCTATTCCTAAACCTCTGTTACTGCTGATCTCCGGATAGTCTGCGAGAAAATTCTGTTTGTCTGAAATAATATCTTTACAATCAAAACTCAGGTGAGAAGAAGTGCTTTGTGTAATCTGATACATCGTAAAAACATATTCATTGAAACTTTCTGCAAATCTTGCCAGAAGGTGATCCAGCGCTCTGTTTCTGCGGTCACTGAACGAAGTTTCAGTTTCGTAAAGTATTTCTGTTGCTGCACCGGAAAAATTTGAGTCAATCACTTTTTTTCTGTCGGAACTGAAAATTGCCTTTGAGTAAAAATCTTTTCCTGTAAAGTCGTCTGTCTCGAGCGAAGCCGGAAAATAAGTCTGATGAATAGTTTCTGTATTCAACAGACTTCCGGCATTGTAAAGCTGATTAAAAAAATCTGACAAAATCTGCTCATAGAAATACAGATAACCCTGGAGCTGCTTTGCCTGAGCTTTTCTGAGTGGTGTTTCTTTATCCGAAATTTTATTTTTTCCCAAACCATAGGCCGCAGGAAAATCATTCTGAATACTGTAATATTTATTAACCTCAAAATATTCTCCGCTTCCAATTTCAAAATCCTTAGAAATGCCGTTGAGTTTTCTGTGCTGAACCCTGCTTTTGTTCAGCGTTACCTTTTGATCTGCCAGCATTTGCTGGGTTTCATTCAGTAAAAACGGTATATTTTTCTGAAAAAGCAGCAGTTTGGATCTTTTCACATCAAAAACAGGTTTTTCTTCACCAGACAGTTTCAGCACCCACTTCTCATTGGTTGCGCCAGTAATTGGTTTCCCTAAAAGACTGTAAGCAGTCATCATCAGATTTTTCACAGAAAGCACTTCCGGAATTTCCATTAAAACGGCAATAATGTCTGAAGCATGAATTTCTTTCAGCAGCTGAGCCCTTTCAAGTTCAGAATCCTTCAGAAAACCGTGCATAAGCTTTGGCCCTGAAAAAATATCTTCCGCGTGAATGCCATCTTCCACCAGTTGATTTAAAGTATAAAAATTAATTTTTGGATTTATGATATTATCGATGGTAATCTGAATTTTACTCATCGCATCAATCGCATCAGCAGATGGAATGAGCTCAATATCAGCACAGATTCCGATGTTTATTTTTCCGATAATTTCCACACATAGATAATCCTCACCGAGACCTCTGTTTTTGTGCAGTTTTGAACTGACCTGAGCTAAAATCTCCTCAATTTTTATTTTTTTATCTGCAAAAAGAGATATGAATTCAGTCACAGGTTTTTCGGTTTTAAAGTGATTTAAAATTAAATCTGTCTCAGAAGGATCATCAGCAAAAATTCTGAAATGAAGTTCCTGTTCAGGTTTTGTATATCTGTGAACTAATATGAATACTGTATCGCCCACTTTTTTCACATTATTCACAGAAATTTCTCCGGGTTTATTCATTGTGGTGAAAAAACCAGCTCTTGGATCGCTCCAGTCTGTAAACTGAGGAATAATCTTGCAGGTTACCCAATGATCTTTCCCCCAAAAAGCAAAGTTCATCAGTAAAGAATTCAGATCTCCAAAATCAGGGTGCTCATCCAGTTCAATTTTAATCCTGTTTAAACCGCGCAGTTGAAGTTGAGGAATTTTCTTTCCTGATGAACCGGTGTTTTTAAGACTCAAAATATCATCCTTCCGATTGATGAATATTTTTGTTTCAGCATCATTTGGAAGCCAATATCCATCAGAATTTATTTCATTTTTATTCGGAATGAGCCATGCATTGGAGATTCCATCGGTATCCATCAGTAACTTTCTGTAATCATTACCCGTAAGTGCAGCGTTGGTGTAAATTTCAGCTGCTGTAAAAAAAGTTTTATTATTTATATATCCGTTTTGGCCTGTGAGCAGATCCTGAATATTAAAATCTGAGCGGTATCCCAGTTCTGTAATGGCATAGCAGAGAACTTCCAGGATCGTTACACCGGGATCGTGCGCGTTGTAATCTGTCCAGAATTTGCTTCCCAGACGCTCCACATATTCCAGCCCGGATTTTACAAGGAAGTGAAAATCCTGTGACGGTGGAAGCTGCCGGTCTCTGCTGATGAAATGTTTTGTTTCCATGATCTGTGTTTTAAATTTCCAGAATTTGATGGTTTTCAGTGGGTATAAATAAGGTAAAATCTGTTCGTGGGCTCACTTTATCAGCATTTTTTACCGGATTTCCTTTCACTTCATAATTTTCATCCAAAACATACTGAGTTACAGAAAAATCTGTGAGATATTCTACATAATACTGATTGTCGATAAGTTTAATCAAAGAAGAAAATTCTATATTCTGAGCAAAATCCGTATCCTGATGATCAAATGCCCACGGGGAAAGAAACTCATTGATTGTCTTAATCAATTCCTGTTTGTAAACCGTACTGTCTGTACCTGCGTTTTGGTGATATTTCACTTTAAAATTGAGTTGAACCCTTTCAGCCTGGGGAGGTTTTACAATAATTCTTGCATGGGGTGAAGTGATTTCTGCCAGAAAATCTTTAATCTGGAGCATCTTATTGAGGCTCAGCAGAGGCCGCCAGTGGATCACCTCATTTGAAGATAATTTTGCAACAGGAATTATGGTAACGAAGCCAGCAGAAACACTTGAAATTTCAGTATCATACCGGTAATGGGTCAGTGTTTTTACACGGTAAATTTCCGGGAAATGCTGCAGCAGAATATGCTCATAATCCCATGATGTTACAGCTCTGTTTTTATGTTTCAGACGCTCGCTGGTTCTGGTGTAGAGATTTTCATCTTTCTCCTGAACCCTTCCGCCAAAAGAAGAATAAGGCTGATTTATTTTTTTAATCCCGTTAACGGCTTTATAGCTTTTACTGATCGTTCCTTTGGGAGTAATTTCGGTGAAAACGCTTCCTTTTTTTTCAAAATCTATCAGTTTTGTCTTCACAGCCTGATGGTGTATTCCTAAAAATCTACATACCGCACGCACATCTGACACAGAAATTCTGATCCAGAATAAATTTTCGGCTAAAAGTGTGTTTTTTGCATTAAAATCTGGAACTGTAAACGATGCAATACCGCTTTGTGTGATCGAATGCGTTTCGTCTGCAAAAGAATTTGCAGCAAATTTTTCCCATTTGTTTTCAGATAAAAATTCCCATTCGATTTTGGCAGGCGGAAGTTGCGGATTTGCGGTGCCTTCTTCCAACTGAATTAAGAAACTGAGACTGTCCTTTGGACGAGAACTTCCGAACGCAAGATAGATAAAGCCGTGAAAGTTATCAACTTTTGAAAATTTTAAATTTCCCGATACAATTTTCTGATATCCAAATGGTTGACCAATGAAAATTTCTGTCTGAAAATCTGAATCTGATGCCAGGTTGATTTTTTCTTTGGCAGAATAATTAAAAATAAAACTTTTGATTCTGGGTTTATACGGAAGCGCACCTGTGGATCCATCTGCTATGATTTTACTTGCTGCCACAAAATCCTGCAGATATTTTTCACCGGAATAATCAGGATGAAAGAGCTCAATCCGCAACTTTTCAGAACTGCTGTTTTCAGAAAAACTGTAATTGCTCACCAAAAAATGATTGGTGACTGCAGAAAAAGTCTCAGAGTGGTCTTCTTTACCGGTATTGTCCTGCTGATAGACTTTCACTTTATCATTAAGCCAAAGCGACGGATTTATATCTTTATCTGTCTCTGCCACAAAGTGCGCTACCGCATTATTTTTCATAAAGAATTCACCAGATTTTAAGGTAAAGCCATTGCCGTTTTTAGGAAATTCACTGAAAGGATAAAACGGTTTCGCAGGATCGATGCTCCCAAAATCTGATTCAATCTCGTAAGTAGTGAAATTTTCAACCTGAATTTCAAGATCAATCTCATGCACAGAGTTAATACTATTTTTATGCTTTGGAATGATTTGAAGTACCGGGAAAACGGTCTTTATTTTTATTTCAGAATGGATTTCAGGATCAAATGGAATAATTGCTTTTTCAGTATCCGGAATCTCAATTTTTATAAAAAGATCAGAAGAACTGCCGGTTTTCTTTTCTGTAAATGTATTTTTGAGCTGGATGATTTTCTCTTCGCCAGTGATGTAAAATTCAAAATCTGAATGACTGAAATTCTGATGATTAAAACGAAGATAGACCGTTCTTGTGCCACTCTGTAAAAATAACAGCGGACTGGCAATTAAAATATCTTCTCTGCAAGCCTGTCTGTCTCTACGGAAAACATCAAAACTTTCTCCCGTACCATTGATTTTGATAAGATTTTCAGACTTATAGAATTTTTCGCTCTCAGCGTACATGGAGGAAAACTGATGCAGCCTGATCTGATTAATCACCTGATCATTAATGGACCCATAATATTTGTTTTCACCGGCTGTGTTTTTACCGGCTGGAAAAAGCGTATTCGCAGGAAGGAGGAAGGTTGCTGTTTTTTGTGGCTCAATGGTCAGATAAACCATGTCTGGCTGTGCACTTTTATGCTCTGTTAGAATTACATCTTTATAATAAAAATCGAGGTGTTTTTTAGTAAACGTATTCAGTTGGTCTTTTGCGAGATCAAGAAGCTTTAAAAAAGAAAGAAAGAGTGCATAATGAGGATGATGGCTGTCATAACTGCTTAACTGACGGTCTACGGCAGACTTTGCAAATTCTTTCCAGCTTGAAAGAAATCCAAAAAACTGATGAAGCTTTCTGGTGTAGAAAGGATTTTTCAGAAAATTTCTGATTTCAAAATTGGTTTCAGAACTTTTAATATTGATATCTGCAGTTATATTTTGAAGCTGGCTGACAACAATTAAAAGACTTCCTATCAGGTTTTCTTTAGCGGTTATCTGATCATCTAAACCCTGAATTTTCTTGGATATACTGATCAATTTTTCAGTACATTCCAAAAAATAATATTTTAAAATCTGAATCTGATGATCGCGGTTTGTGCTGAGATCAATTTCTTTTTCTGCGGTTCTGTACTTATTCTGAAGGAAATCGATATTCCAGTGGGCAATACTGATGATGACTGATGTAGATTCACTTTCGAAAAATGCCGTCCAGCTGCCGTCTTCTGTATTATTTTCATCATAATATTTCACATATTGAGACAACTTCTGTACGAAAAGAATGTAATCTTCAGCCGTACGTTCGTCCACAAGGAAAAAATCAGGCAAAAGCGCAGGCTGAAGCCTTTCACGCTGCGTGGTGCCGTTGCTTTGATGAATAGACATTGAAGATAAACAGTTTTCCATAATGTTTAAGGTTTTACGAAAGTGCCTTCTTTGATGTAGTAAGGGAATACAAAGTTTTTCCGGGAGTTTGTTGCCCGGATTCTGTATGTAATTTCGATGTTGATCATTCCGTCCGGATTATTTTCATTAAAAAAATCTACGTCAAGTAAATCAACGCGCGGTTCGTATTTTAGAACAGCACTGGTGATGATTCCTTTAATTTTGGTAAGAAGAGTAATGGTAATATTGTCGTAAAGCATTGAAGTGAGATCACAGCCAAAATCAGAACGCATCACTCTCTCTTTCAATTGAGTAGAAAGAAGAATCTGCAGACTCTGATACACATCTTCTTCGTCTGAAACAGTTTTTACCGCAGCCTGAATTTTGCTGAAAGTGGGCGGAAATGCCCAGCCCGTTCCCAGGAAAGTTTTTGGTTTCATGATTATAGTTTTTTGTATAAAGTACTGGTTTTCTGATTGTTTTATCCCCCGATATTTACCGTTGGGCATCCTGCAATCACAACGCCTCCGTGAGCCGTGCTGTCTCCTGCTCTTACAGCAGGTTTTCCTCCAATCATCACCGTTGAAGAACCTTTCACAATGCTGTCTGGCGGACCTGTGCATACACAGCTGTCTCCCACCACTGCGGCAGGCATTCCTCCAATTAAAACACTGGCATTTCCTCCCGGAAGTATGGGACCACCCACGTGAGGAACAGTTCCGTTTACCATAGGGCATGTATGCATATCGCTTACTCTCGCTGCTATTCCCATATTAATTAATATTTATGATTGAACCTTTTAAATTCAACACTGCTGAAGCACTGGCTTCCATCTGAACACTGTTGATTTTGATGTTTCCAGTGGCTTTCAGATTCAGATCTTTGCTGCTTTCTATGGTAATTCCCTGGCTGTCCATCACAATTTTATTATTGTTTTCGTCCTGTAGAGAAATTCCTTTAAGATCTTCACTTACCGTGATTGTATTTCCGTTTTCTGTGGATATTTCAATGCTTTTTTTATCATCATCCAGTCTTATTTTCATTCCTTCTTTCGTGGTGAAGCCTTTTATAAGATTATTTTGAGTGATACTTTCAGGCATCGGTTTACTGCTGCTGAAAAGACTTCCCAAAATCACCGGCGTATCCGGATTATTGCCTATGCATCCCACAATTACCTCATCACCAACATCCGGAATAAAAATGCTGCCCATATCTTTTGAAGCGTTCAGTGTCGCCAGTCTTGCCCAGACGCCCTCGCCATTTTCCGAAAGCAGAGGAATTCTTACTTTGATTCTAAACTGCCCGTCGGGATCTTCAAGGTCTGTCACAATACCGATCTGCATTCCGTTTATTGAATTAGACTGACCCATTTCCGCCTGCACATTATTTATTCCGGAAGTCGTATTTTGGGTGAAAGATCTTTCGTTTTCAAACCCAAAAGTAAATTCGGTTTTCCAGCATCCATTTTCTATAATATGTTCTTCACCGGTGATGAGCAGTTCTTTTCCATCAATTTCCGGATTTACTTTATTAAAGATCAGGTAATTCCCTATTTTAGCTTCAAGATTTCCGAAAGTACTTACCTTTCCGTTTACAGAGGCGATATGACTTTTGGCAAGAACGGCGTCTGCAATTCTCTGCAGCGTTTCTGGTCTGAGATTGGTTTCGCTTATTCTGATGGTGTGCGGATTGTCTTCTGCATTCTGCTCTGATGAAATCTCACTTACCTCCTGATTATCGCTGTCCCAGTGCTGAATAGTAACAGAAGATTTCCTCACTTCAGGATCTGTTTTTCCACTGAAAGTGAAGATGTTGATTCCGTTTTCTGCCCTGTATTTAACGTCTTTTTCACCGCTGTTGATGTCTACGGCACTAAATTCACCGTTTCTGAGCGTGACGGGCATCCCTACAGAATCTAAAAAACCGACGAGATAATCCCAGGGAGAAGTGGTTCTGTTGTGTGTAATGTGCTCAGCTCCCCAGCTCTGCCCTGAAAGACTATGGTCTAAAGTTAAATTTGATGTATAGCTGATCAGTTTATCTTCAAAAGTTTCGGTATCATTTTGTTCACTGTTTGAATTCTGCAGCAGGTTCTGAGCAATATCTTTACATTCAATTTTTGCAACTACATTACCGTTCTGATGCTGAATATCCAAGGATCTGATGACTCCCTGAAATAGAGTTTTCATTTCATTTTCTGAAGCAATTTTTACTTCCAGCGATCTGGGAGCAGTGTTTCCCGTTCTGTTTAAACTCCTCAGAGGTGAACTGTTTCCTTCTCTGAAATCTTCCTCTGCGCAGAGAAAAGTGAATTTTGCAAAAGGAATTTTATTCATCTCGAAATGCACTTTTCCTTCAGACAAAAAATGATCCAGGCCGCTGTTTTCGCCATCGAGATGAAATTCGAGCTTCAGCAGAGTCTCATCGGGATAAAAAGGTCTGATATCTGGCATTATTGTAAAAATTATTTGATTGGAGGAAATGTAATTTGCTGACCTGTTTCTAATTTTCTGAAAGTAAGCATCCTGTTGTTTTTGGCAACATCAATGTAGTAGCCGTCATTCTGATAGATATCTTCTGCAATCAGCAGGAGGCTGTCATTCATCCTGGCAGTTCGCTGATGGGTGAGATCGGGAGAACTTTTATTTTCCTGGGCAATCATTGTCTTATAATCAACCGTGCCTTTAAAAACACATTTCACTTTTGCGCGGATTGGTCTTCCGTCTTTTCGGAACAGCGTGTATTCTATTTCCATGTTTTTCAGACGGCAGTCTAATTTATAGCCGCCCCAGAGAATCCTCAGAAAAGCTGTCTGATGTGTATCCCCGCTGTAGCCCATGAGCAGTTTCCTGAAAGCTTCCACTTCCTTTTCTACTGTTTTCACCTCTCTATGAGTACTGAGCATGGTGGGTTTTACAGAATTTTCTGCATCTGAAAGGTTATCAGATAAGGTTCTTTCGCCCTTTCCGTCTACAATTTTCATGGGAGGAATGACACCGGAACTGTCAAATAAAAATTCAAAATTTACTTCTTCACCCTCGATTCTATTGAACCTGAGATCAGAACCTGACGTCCCAATCGCCTGTCCTTCACAGAAATCTACATTATGCTTCAGCGAATATTTTTCTGGATTCACCTGAACATAAATTGTTTTTTGCGGCGGCTCTGTAAATTCTTTTGTGGGGAAAACTTCAATCCGCATTTTATCGGTAATTCCTAATAGACCTGAGATCATCGCTGTGAATTTTCTTTAATTTTTTCGAGTACTTTCTGGATGCATTCGTTTACAATTTCCTGTTTCATCTCCTTAAACTCAGTTGAATTTATTTTAGGAAGCTGATTATAATTTTTGCTGTTTTGAGGGTCGCTGATATTTATTTTTATTTTCAGCTCTTTAATTTCAATCGGCATAATGCTACAACCCCAGAATAGGGATTTCTTTAAAAAAATTGTATCGTAAAGTCATCGTTTCAATCACAATTTTGCTTTCTTCAGCGTTGAAGTCTGCAATTTCATAGCTCAGCGGGATGGCATGCGAGACATACCACACTTTTACGGGATTCCCTTTTTCGTTGAGCAGCGAGACTGTAAGGTTGGCGGGTGAAAATACGAAATCTTCCAGCGCCTGTGCACACCACATCGAAATACCGGATATATCTGTGCCTAAGCCTCTTTTCAGAATCAGATCCTGATATCCGGATCTTGTGGGAAGACTGTGTTTAAATCTATTTTGGCCACCTTCGATTACCGATTCTGTATCCATCGTCACTTTCAGCCCGGAAACCGACTGAAATCTTGTATCTGCTAAAAAATGCGGAACCAGCTCAAATACCACCGAAAAATGAAAACCTAATATAAAACTGTTATCAGGCATGGCAGAATATTAAATGTATTCCACTCTAAAACCGTGATTGGCAATTTCCACTGTATCAATTGCGGCTTCGTTGGCATCGGCTTTCATATCTGTACATTTCAGTGAAACAATGAAACAGTCTTTTACAAACCAAACTACTTTAGGCTCATGATTTTCATCCAAAAGTGAAATGGTGATCGACCTTCTTTCCACAGTATTGAGTGCAACGGTATTGTACCACTCATAAAACTCATTATCGCCTGCAAAAACGCCTCTTTTGAGGGTAATGTTGCTGAGCTTCTGTAATCCGGGCATTTTCTTTTTAAAAAATTCCGGGCTTGAACCTACACGGTGTTCAATAACGTCCATTTCTTTGTTAATACCTGAAACTTCTGTAAATGCTATTTTGCTCCCGCCCCAGTCTACACTGAAATGAAATTTGGGAAGCGGAAAATCTCTGTTTGCCATAGCTTTGGTTTTAAATAGTTATTAGTTTTTATGATTTTTGCTGCATTTGTTTAAACTCCAGAATGATAAATTCTGCGGGTCTTGAAGGCGCATAGCCGATTTTTACGATCATTCTTCCTTCCAGAATATCCTGAGCAGACATCGTCTGATTTAAACCTACAGATACGAAAAATGCATGCTCCGGTTTACTTCCCGCAAAAGCACCGTCGTTCCATAATGTTGTGAGATAGTTATCAATCATTCCTTTTACATTCACCCAGGTCTGTGCGACATTGGGCTCAAAAACAAACTGCATACAGGCTTTTTTCACAGATTCTTCAATCATAATTGCCAGTCTTCTGACATTAATATAACGCCAGTCATTACTGTTCCCTGCAAGAGTTCTTCCGCCCCACACCAAAAATCCTCTTCCTGAAAATTTCCGGATGGCATTTACAGATTTTCCGGTTTCGTGAATGTTCATATCTTCCTGCTCTGCATCGTTGATATCGTCTGCCAAACCTACAATTCCGTTCAGACTTACGTTAGCTGGTGACTTCCAGACACCCCGTGAAGCATCAGTAAGAGCATAAACTCCCGCCACAGCACCAGAAGGCGGAATTGTATTCATTGATTGATTCAGTTTAGTAACCACCGATGAATAAAGAGGAAGCTGAGATATCAGATCATTTTCAATTTTAGATTCGTAATCAGATGACTTCTGAAGCAGCGAATTTAAGGTGTTTACAATCATTGTGTGAAGTTTGTCCAGCTCGCTGCCAATCTTTCCATAATGGGCAGCATCGTCTGCTCCGTCAGGATTTGATGTCAGTTTTTTCGCATAGATATTCACTGCCGATGGGGTAAAATGCGTTGCGGGAGGTTTTTTCCAGTCTGCATCCAGAAAAGTATCATCCAGCGCTGTATCCATCACAGGAGCGTAAGTAACACCATCTAATGTTTCATATTTTGCTTCAAAGTCAACAAGATTTTGAGATAAAGGCCGAAGACTGATTTTGATACTGTCTGAAATATAGCTTTCAAAATCTGAATTCGTAAGAAGGGAAGAGTTTTTCAGGAGACCAAGAAGACTCCAGCATTTTGAAACGTAGCTGTTGACGTCTGCCTCGTTAGCTACCGCTGTTGCGGGTTTGGTTTTAGCTGTATTTAAAGCTTCCCACGCATTTTCAAGGTTGGTAACATCCGTTTTTAAATCTTCAAAATTATTAATACTGCTGAGCGAACCGGGGTAGAGCATCTTAAAATCGACACCATTGCCCTGTATGTCTGAAAATCTGAAACTTTTCGGGACGTTTGAAATTAAATTGGGATAATAAGCTGCTCCGTATTTAAGTGAAGCATTGCCCACTGCGTCTCTGAAATCAGCCAAATCCGCTGTCATCCCGTCTTTTTGAATGACATCAAGAATTACAAATCGATCCATCAGTCTTTCGCATTGCATCAATGCCTGTTTCTGAATATTTCCCAGGCTCAGTTTAGGATTTGTACTTTCTACATTTACAGCATCAGGAAATAAAATCAGGGTGGGTTCATCCACATTTTCCAGCAGCTGAATTCCCTTTTTGGGAGAATTGCCGTAAAAGTCGCTTTCAGAAATCGTGCTCACCGCAGAACCATTGTTGTACTTCCCAACAGAAACGATATAGCAGATTCCGCCACCGTTGGCGTAGAAAAGCATCAGACTGTTGTACAGCTGAAACTTACTCTCCAGCGCAGTTGACTGGTCTGAAGGCATTCCGTTAGTATCCAAAACAACACTGATGCTTTTAGGAGCCGGCGGGCCTCCAAAAATCTGTTCAAATTCCATAAAGGACTGAATTCTCGTGGGAACTGCAGGACCTCTTTCTGTATATCCTAAAAAGGCGGGTACTGCTGTAGCTACCTGAGCTACCGAAGGTGGGAACGCATCAATCTCATTGATGTATACTCCCGGTGTTTTGATAGAGCTAAGATTCATGGTAGATTATTGTATTAGTTTTATTTTATCCCTGAAATTCTCCCGACTCGATTTCGCCGGCAGGATTATTTTTATTGTTTTCCCAAAGATGCAGCCGTACTTTTGTTATGATGCCTTCTTCGGAGACCTGAGATTCCTGTATTTCGCAAAGTCTCATTTTGTAAAGAACCGACGGCATGTATTTAGACCCAAGATAAGACCACATCTGATTTAGTTGTTCTGTACCCAGGCTTACAATTTCCATCGTGACTCTTTTATAATTTTGCTTCTCGCTTTCGGTTTTCTGATGAAAATTTTCTAAAGTAATCAGTTCTGAATGGTCATCCTTATAAAAAAAAGAATTGTGCTGCTGAAAGAATACTAAAATATGATTGAGTTTGTCAATTCCATCCAGATATTTATTCATTGCTTTATTGTAGGAAGCAAACAGTAAGGACAGTACGAAATACTGTGTGGGGTTTTTATATCTTGAAATCTGATCCTGATTTTCGTTATTTTTAAAGTACACCGTCTGATTTTTCATCGTCCGGTCTTCTTCAATATTTACAATGGAAAGAATGATTGGAGAACTGGTATCAAAAAATTCATCTCCGTCGTTTATGGTTGAAATATTTACAGTTTCAATCATAGTGCCGACAGGATCTACTAATCTGCATAGCAATTCAATCAATTTCCGGAGATTCATGGTGTTGTTTTATTAAAGTAAAGTTACTCATTTTCCGATACATACCATCCGTAAAATCACTATTTCCGCTACCGTATTTTTACGGTCTCTGAAGTGTGAAATTAAAAACAGAAAGAAAACACGCTCTGCTAAAGAGTTTTCATGGATAAAATATTTTTCATAAATTTTAAAAATATGTTTAAAATTATTTTTACATAACCTATTATTAGTAAATTATTTTTAAAGATATGCTGCTATCAGTGCAATTAACGAAGCCGCGATGCTGTTTTTAAAAAAAGGAGATCTTAATTTGCCCTTCGAAAAATTAATTTGAAATTAATTGTCAATTTATTTTTAAATATGAAAATTTTATATATCTTTGCACCCACAAAAAACAAGATAATATTTGTTTTAGATGGCCACAATCGGGGCGTAGCGTAGTCCGGTCATCGCGCCTGGTTTGGGACCAGGAGGTCGCAGGTTCGAATCCTGCCGCCCCGACAGTTTTAGATAATTTTCGAAAAAATTACAAATGGGTGCGTAGCTCAGCTGGATAGAGCATCTGCCTTCTAAGCAGACGGTCTCAGGTTCGAATCCTGACGCGCTCACAAAAAGAATCCGTCTCACAACTGAGGCGGTTTTTTTGGTAATTATTGCAGGATTTCGTATATTTATATCTGATAATCAGACAGTTGTTTATGAATTTTAAGC
>NZ_LMQM01000010.1:71268-879388 GCF_001424145.1 Chryseobacterium sp. Leaf404
GGATCACAATACCGTGAACCGTTTTCGTACCCATAAACTTGAAGCCGCCTTCAAAAATATTTTCTCCCAAGTGGTTTTGCTTTTGGCAGAAGAARGTTTGGTGAGCCTGAAACAGGTGTTTGTAGACGGAACCAAAATTGAAGCACAGGCGGGTCGCTACACTTTTGTCTGGGCAAATGSTATTAAAACCAACAAAGAAAAAATGCTTCGTCAGCTGGAAGAACTCTGGAAATACGCTCAAAGTGTGGCAAAGGAAGAAGATAAAGACCCTGAACCGCCGGAGTTCAAAGAGATCCTATTAAAACCAACAAAGAAAAAATGCTTCGTCAGCTGGAAGAACTCTGGAAATACGCTCAAAGTGTGGCAAAGGAAGAAGATAAAGACCCTGAACCGCCGGAGTTCAAAGAGATCAGCAAAGAAAAAATCCGRCAAACGGCAGAAAATATCAATGCCAAATTAAAAGGCAGCGGGGGTAAAACCGATTCCGACAAAAAAGCAAAAGCCAAACTGAATTACATTAAAAACAATTTTGAGAAAAACCTCGATAAATACGAAGCTCAGGAAGCTATTTTAGCAGAGCGGAATTCCTACAGCAAGACCGATGAAGATGCTACTTTCATGMGRATGAAGGACGATCACATGATGAATGGACAGCTCAAACCGGCTTATAATGCACAGATTTCCACAGAGAATCAAATCATCGTCAATTATACAATCCATCAGCAAACCAATGATATCAATACKTTGGAGCGTCATTTGGAAAATTTTGAGAAATTGTTTGGTAAAAAAAGAATGGAAGAGTTGGAAGAACTCACAGCCGATGCAGGTTACGGAAGCGAGCAGAACTACGAATTATTGGAACAGAACAATATTACACCATTTGTAAAATACAATACCTTCGACAAAGAGCAGGATGCCCATTATCAGGCGAAAATTATTGGAACAGAACAATATTACACCATTTGTAAAATACAATACCTTCGACAAAGAGCAGGATGCCCATTATCAGGCGAAAMACAAGACTTTCAGCAAAGAAAATCTGCATTACAAYRRGGAAGRMGATTTTTATATCTRTCCGATGGGACAAAAGATGGAAAAAACGCACGAAAGCACGCGCAAAACCAAGACCGGTTATCCTCAAAAGCTCTCCCATTATCAGGCTAAAGTCCGATGGGACAAAAGATGGAAAAAACGCACGAAAGCACGCGCAAAACCAAGACCGGTTATCCTCAAAAGCTCTCCCATTATCAGGCTAAAAACTGCGATGGATGCCCAATTAGAGGYGTTTGCCACAGTTCCAAAGAAAACCGAAGCATCGAACGGAACCATCATTTGGAAGATTACAAAGAGAAAATACGAAAGCTTTTAAACAGTGAAAAAGGCATTAAAAAAAGAAAGCAACGCTCGGTTGAAGTAGAACCTGTGTTTGCACATCTCAAGCATTGCAACAATTTTAAGCGGTTTACCCTCAAAGGTCTGAAAAAAGTAGAATTGGAGTTCGGTTTACACGCTTTAGCACACTAAGAAAGAAAGTTGCCTAAAGAGGACAACTTTTTCTATTTTYCAAAATAATATACATTTTACTGAAATAAAAAATCCGCCTCAAATTTTGTTGTGAGACGGATTCTTTTGTTTTGAGATTAAAAAATATAAGGTTTATATTTGCAGAAACAACGAACACGATGACCGGATCCGGACAGGAAAAGCTTCCCATTTACGCATTTTTTATTGCCCTCATTGTCAAAATATTTTTTCTGCTCACGCACCACATTCAGGAAGATGCTTTTATCACATGGAGAGTTGCCCAAAATCTTATGAATTATGGCGTAATCGGCTTCAACGGAGCCACCAAAATTTCTGCTTCTACTACGCATCTCTACGTTTTTGTTTCATATTTCTTCAATTTAATATTCGGTAAAGAAAATTTTATCGAACCTTTATTGATTTTCAATTCGATACTTTTTACGGTTGGAAGTGTTCTGCTTTCGCATCTTCTTTTTAGAGACAACAGACATAAAGCTTTATTCATCGTGCTTTTCGGTCTTTTACCTCCTTCAGTAAAAATATCAGTTCTTGGGATGGAATATGGAATTCTTTTCTTCCTGGAAATGGCTTTGCTGTATTATGGTTTCAAAAAAGAGAAAAAATGGGCTCTTTTGCTTTTGCCGTTGCTCATTATGTTTACCAGAATAGATACCGTTATTTTCCTAGGGATTACGTTTATCGTAGATTTAATCTGGACCAGAAAGATAAGATGGAATTATATTTTCGGAGGAATTTCAGCCTTTGCGGTTTCGGTTTCTTTCAATTGGTTTTACTTCGGCGAGTTTGTTAATAATACAATTGTTGCCAAAAAACTGATGTACGAAGGCAATTTTACCCTGAAGCAAAACTGGGAGTATTTTAACCTGAATTATGGTAATTTCTGGGGAATGATCAAGCTTCCCGCAGATTTTAATCCCATCACTGTTTTTGTAGCTGTTTTTGAATTGCTGTGTTTTATTTATCTGGTAAGACAGAGAAACAACAGAAACTTTTTTCTCTGGATTATTTTTCTTTTCGGATGGATAAAGCAGATTGTTTTTCTCTCTCAGAAAAGTCTTTTTGATTGGTATTACTGGGTTCCGCAGATACTTTTATTTGTTCCGGTTATTATTTTTGTTCTGGAAGTTAAAGAGAAAAAAAACCTTTGGCTGTCTTTACTGATTTTGTTTTACATTGTACCGATGGCAGTTTTCCAAACCGTACATTCATTGGCAACAGGAAATGGCGAATGGAATTACAGAAGACACATCGGGCTTTATCTTGATATTTATGAAAAAGATAAAAACCAATGGATTTTGCTGGAGCCCGCAGGTTATGTGCCCTATTTTTCAGGTTTAAAAACTATTGACGAAGTAGGTTTGACAGATAAAAAAATTCAGAAAGAAATTGTAAAAGACAAAAAAAATTACTGGCTGAATACTGTCATCAACAGAAGCCCGAAATACCTCCTTTCTTACAAAAATCTATTTGACGGAAAAGATTCAGCCTTTTATAAGCAAAATTATAAACTGATTAAAGAATTTAGAATTAAAGATCATTTACACAGTGAGAATACGGTTTTACAAAAGATTTACCGTCTCAAGCCTTCAGGTACAGATTATAATCTTTACGAAAGAATTAAAAAATAATTTCTGATGAACTTTTTAATCAATCGCTGTTAATCTTTTAAAATTAAAGCATATACATTCAATAATAACTTTGCGTACATAAGAATTATTGTTAATTTTGCATCTTAAACTTTTCGTTAAATTATGCAAGCCGCAGATGATCAGATAAAAAAAGTAGGTTTTTACATCAAACCCTTACCTGAATTCATTGCTCTTAACAACCATTCCCGTTTATTTGTAAAACATCAGTATTTTGGAATTATCATTTCTGCGGAAGACTTTATTTTAAAAACAGATGTGGGAGAAAGAGCGGTAAAAGCAAAATCGGTAATTTACATCGGCCCGGGGAAAACTTTTCAACTGCTCGGTAATGTATCAGAAAGGTCATCCTGTATTGTTTTCAGATCCTGTTTTTACGAAAAGACACCTCAGGACAGTTTTTCATCAACTCAAAAATTTTCTACAATACCAAATCAGATTTTTTTGTGGTTCCCATTTGCAAAAACTGCTTTTCTGAAAACAAATCTCTTGCAAAAAGGGTCAATGTTTTTAAAGCGAAAGAACCAAGCCTGTACATTTCTGCCGCTCATAATCTCATAGAATCTTTACTGCTGCATGCTTTTGAAAAGGAATAAGTTGAAATAATCATTGAAGACGAAAAATTTCATACAGTTTAGGCTTCAATGATGAAGGTAATTTTACCAATTTTCTTAAAAAACATACTGGCAAAATCCCCAGCGAAATGGGCGAAGTAGGATAGCAGGCAATTCTGCGGCTTGCTTTTTGAAGTTTTAATGTCTTTTAAAACTTTACTATGCAAATCGATTGGAATGAACTTTTTTTAGGTTCCGAAAGCTGGGACTTTCTTCTCCAGATTATCTTCCGTACAGCGGTGATGTTTCTCACTATTATTTTTGGCATCAGACTTTTAGGGAAAAGGGGCGTCAAACAACTTTCTATATTTGAACTTGTGGTTATTATCGGATTAGGCTCTGCAGCAGGAGATCCGATGTTTTACCGTGAAGTGGGTCTGCTGTCTTCGATTGTTGTTTTTGCTGTAATCATTCTTTTTTATTCTTTCGTTGTCTATCTTATAGGAAAATCTAAAAAGATTGAGATTCTGCTGGAAGGGAAACCTGTACTCTTGATCAAAAACGGGGTTTTTGCTATAGAAAATTTTAAGAAAGAAAAATTAGGCAGCGACGAATTTTTTGCTGAATTAAGAATGAAAAGTATTTCTCATCTGGGCCAGATAGAAACAGCAATAGAAGAAACTTCTGGCGAAATAAGTGTATTTTACTACGACGACGAAGATGTAAAGTACGGTCTTCCGGTGCTGCTACATTCGCTGGAGAAATCAACTACTGTTTTTTCAGAAGAAAGAAATTACTCCTGTACCTTCTGTGGCTTCACGGAAATTAAAATACCCAATGCTGATAATACCTGTGAAAACTGCGGGAAACATCATTGGATACCTTCGATAAACCGACGCAGGATTACGTAAAAAAAAAAGTTCTGACGTTAATCAGAACTTTTCGTTTTAAAACCTTTTAAATCTTAGGCAACAGCCGAATTGTCAAGTTTAATATTCTTGAAGATCGGCTTTCCGATAAGACTTGAGAAGATATTCTGTACCTCATGAATGTATCTGCATCTCACAGAGTTACCATAAATTTTCAGTCCTTCCAAAACTTTTTTTGCCGTAAGGTCAAAGTCGTATTTGATAAACTGTTCAGGTCTTTCATACCTGATTCTTTGTGCCGAGCTGTAAGTTTTCTGGAAACCAAGCTTCTGCAACCAGTCTTCGTCAATCAGAATCGGATCAATGGATTCCGCCGGTACGGTAAAACTTTCTAAATCATTATCGATTTTAACGGAATACTGACCTTCTTTCGGCTGCAAAATTTCCTTCACTGAATAAATTTGATTTTTATACTGAACCAAATTTGTAATTTTAAGATCTATTATATTCATAATGATGATGTGTTAATGGTGTATGTAACAACCTTTACAAAATATATGCCCCAAATAGTATCTGTGTGGTAGCTGTACAGATTTTAATCTCTTTTTAATATGAAATAAAGATCAATCTTCTTTGACAGCAGTTTTATAAACTTCAAGTGCCCGTTCACGGGCTTTTTTATGATCCACCATCGGATCTTCACTGTAGTCTTTGGGAAGCCATTCTGCACGATATTTTCCGTCTTTGTCAAATTTTTTCTGCTGCTCTTCAGGATTGAAGATTCTGAAGTAAGGTGCTGCATCACAGCCGCAACCTGCAGCCCACTGCCAGTTTCCGTTGTTGGAAGAAAGTTCGTAGTCTAAAAGTTTTTCAGCAAAGTAAGCTTCTCCCCAGCGCCAGTCTATCAGCAAATGTTTGGTAAGAAAACTTGCTGTAACCATTCTCACTCTGTTGTGCATAAATCCGGTTTCATTAAGCTGTCTCATTCCTGCATCTACAATTGGGTAACCCGTTTTGCCTTCGCACCAGAGCTTAAATTCTTTTTCATTATTCCGCCACTTAATGTTTTCATATTTTTCTTTAAAAGATTTGGTCACTACTTTTGGAAAATGATATAAAATCTGCATAAAAAATTCACGCCAGATCAATTCACTCAGCCAGACTTCGTTATGCAGGGTGGCAAAATCTACGCATTTTCTCACAGATACAGTTCCGAAGCGCAGGCCAACTCCCACTCTTGTAGTAGCGTCAAGACCGGGAAAATCTCTCATCTTATCGTAATCTTCGATGCTTTCTTTTGATAATTTCGGAACAGAAAATTCGATATCAGTTTTTTCAAAACCTATCTCTTTCAGACTGAGGATTTTAAAGGACTTATTTTGGTAAAATTTAGAAAAATCAGTTGTATTGTCCTGAATTTTTATCTGTTTAAAAGCTTCTTTCCATTTTCTGGAATAAGGTGTATAGACGGTATAAGGTAGGCCATCAGCTTTTACTACTTCATCTTTTTCAAAAATAATCTGATCTTTATAATCAGACATTTTGATATTTTTCTTTTCTAAAAACTTTATGATTTCAGAATCTCTCTCAATGGCCTGAGGTTCATAATCTCTGTTTACAAATACTGCTTCAACATCAAATTCCTGAGTTATTTTTTTGAAAGCATCAATCGGTTTTTCAAAATAAGTTTTGATGCTGCTTCCATGTTTTTTAAGTTCATCATTCATCTGTTCTAATGCCTGATGGAAATAATCTACCCGTTTATCTGCTTTGTTTTCCAGATGTGAAAGGATTTCTTTATCAAAAATAAATATCGGAAGTACAGGATTTTTCTGTTTTAAAGCTTCAGAAAGTGCCGTATTATCATCTAAACGCAAATCTCTCCTAAACCAGAATATATTTATTTTGCTCATATTTTTTAAATTTTAAAAAGAAAAAGAGATTCCAGAGAATCATCTCCAGACCATAGAAAAAATCTTCTACGGGAATGGTAAGAATTCTGAATCCCATAAATTCGTCGGGATTATAATTCACAACAGGGGAGGGAAGCCCGGTTCCTGTGAGCAAACCATTGACAAGCAAGAAGCCGGGACTTAAAATCACATAAATAATTACCCCTTTGCCCAGCCAATCGACTTTAAGAAGATATTTTAAGACCAAAATACTCAGAGCGCAGGTCACAAATGCAGTGAACGTGTAAAGCTGCTCGTAGAAATAAATTGCCAGCGCCAGTAGGGCAAAAGTGATGATATGAAGAAGTGGATTTTCAATTTTTTTCACCCATTTGAATTCAAAAAATTTATCAAGACAGAAATACGTGAAGATACAGGCAAAAGGAATACAGATAAAAAAAAGTATTTCCTCAATGGGAAGATTGTAAACCAAAAGCCCTAAAGTATATTGATGGCTGAACCACCACACTCCATTGGCTGTAAATATCATATCCCAAACCACAAAAAACATCGCCACAAAAAGCGATGAAAGTATGAACGCCCGAAAATATCTGTTGAATTTGATCTTGTGATGAAACGAAAAAATAAAACAGATAAAAACTGCAGAAAAGTTGATCAGCAAATAAGTAAACTGCATCATCTCAAATTTTTTTTGAAGAACATTTTAAAATATTTAACGGGTACCCAAAGAAATCCAAAGCATTCTCCATATTCTTTGCCCGTGTGTTTGTGATGCTGTTTGTGAGCCCTGCGGATGGCCAGCAGGTAAGGATTCTGGGTATTTCTCAAAATCTTGAATCGCTGGTGTATAAAAATATCGTGTACAAAGAAGTACGCCATACCGTAAAGTGTGATTCCTAATGCAACGTAAAAATATGCGTTGAAGCCATTGATGGTGCCGAAATACATCAGAATAATGGTAGGAATGGCAAAAATCAGAAAAAAATAATCATTGCATTCTATGTGTCCTTCATTTGAATGATCGTGATGATCTCTGTGAAGAAACCACATAAAACCGTGCATCACGTATTTATGAATGCACCATGTAATTCCTTCCATTGTAAAAAATGTGATGATGACAATTAAAAAATTCATCTTTTGTAAAATTTTGTTTCAAGAATTTTGTAACGGAAATTAAATATATTTTCGAGCTTGTTTTTCACAAGAATATTATGTGCGATTTCTCCTAAAAAGCCCAGTGGGAGTTCGTAGGTGACAATATCTGTCATTAAAACACCATTTTCATTTTCAGTGAACTCATGATGATGATTCCAAAGTTTGAAAGGCCCTTTCTTCTGAAAGTCTGTAAAGCTTTTATTTTTCTCAACCTGAGTAATTTCAGTCTGCCAGTCGAGTTTGATCCCGAAAAGTGGCGAGATGTAGTAATCAATTAGCATTCCTTCATAAATTTCGTCGTCATAAAGTTCTGTGCGAACAATGAAACTCATATCCTCCGGCGTGATATCTGAAAGATTTTTGGCAGCAGAGAAAAATTTCCAGGCGGTAGAAATATCACATTGTAGCTGCTGTTTGCGTTTAAGTGTGTGAACCATAAGACTTTATTAAATAACTGCGATTTTATACTGAAGATAACTGGTCATCATAACAGAAATTTTTCTCCCGTTTGAAATCCTGATTCTCTTTTTTAAAATAGCTGTTGCCGGTGTTCTTCTTATTTTGTTGAATAAAGAAATGTAATATCTGTAGGCCAGATATACACCAAATTTTGATGATTTGGGAAGCATTCTGATGCCCTCGAGCGCAAGTTTGAATTCATTTTGGATATCTTCCTCAATCTGTCTTTTCTCTTCCACATCAAAATTAAGAATATTGACTCCGGGGAAGTATGTTCGTCCCAGAATTTCAAAATCATCATTCATATCTCTCAGGAAATTCACCTTTTGGAAAGCAGATCCCAGCTTCATTGCGAAGGGTTTAAGCTTTTCAAATGCGGCAGAATCTCCATCCACAAAAACATGCAGACACATTAGTCCCACTACTTCTGCAGAGCCCAGAATATATTCGTTGTACAGTTCAGAATTATAATCAATCTTATCCAGATCCATTTCCATACTCCGGAGAAATTGGTGGATTAACTGTTGATCAATGTTGTACTTAACCACAGTTTCCTGAAAAGACTGCATCATCGGATTAAGTGATATCCTTTCAGATAAAGCTTCTTCGGTCTGTTTTTTAAATCTTTCCAAAAGTATTCTTTTATCATAGCCATCAAAACTGTCTACGATTTCATCTGCAAGTCTTACGTATCCGTAAATTGCATAAATTGCATTTCTGATCTTCGGAGAAAGTGCTAAAATCCCGAGAGAAAAACTGGTGCTGTACTGCTGTGTAGTCTGTTTACTGATCTTAAAAGAAAGGTCATCAAATTTTTGTTTCATAGTTTTTAATTATAGGGTGGCTTGATGCGCTGCAATTTTTCCTGAAATAATAGAAGGCGGAACTCCAGGACCCGGAACAGTGAGCTGACCGGTGTAGAAAAGGTTCTTTATTTTTTTATTTTTTAAAGAAGGTTTCAAAACCGCAGTTTGATTCAGAGTATTGGCTAGTCCGTAAGCATTTCCTTCATAGGCATTATAATTTTCTTTAAAATCATTAATGCAGAAGCTTTTATTATATATAATTTTTTGAGTCAAATCCTCAAAGCCCGTGTGTTTTTCGATTCTTTTGATCATTTGAGCGAAGTATTTTTCTCTCATATCTTCTGAATCTTCAATGCCTGTGGCTATGGGCATAAGCAGAAATAAATTTTCACATCCTTCCGGTGCTACTGATGGATCCGTCTGTGAGGGTGAGCATACATAAAACAACGGCTTTGAAGGCCATTTTTTATCCGTATAAATTTCGCTAGTGTGCAGATCCAAATCATTCTCAAAAAATAAAGTGTGGTGTTTAATTTTCACCCTTTCACTTATTCCCAAGTAAAAAATCAGGCAGGAAGGTGCAAAGGTCTTTGATTTCCAGTATTCAGATTTATAATTTTTTTCATCTTCAGAGAGGAGTTTGGTTTCTGTGTGATGATAATCGCAGGAAGCAATTACAGAATCAAATTCCAGCATTTTCCCGTTAACCAAAAGTGATTGTACTTTACCATTTTCGTTAATAATCTTTTCTACCGGAGAATTATTGTGAAAAGTTACGCCTAAATCCTCACAAATCCTCATCATTCCATCAATAATTTTATAAAAACCACCCATTGGATAGTAAGTGCCGAGTTTGTAACCGCCATAGTTCATTAAACTGTACAGCGCAGGGATGTTTTCAGGCGAAGCTCCAAGAAATATAACCGGAAATTCCATCAAAGTGCGGAGCTTATGATTTTTGAAATATTTTCCTACAAAACTTCTAAAATTGGAAAGCAGATCGAGTTTTACAGCACTTTTCAAAATTTTAAGAGAAAAAAATTCTGTCCATGAAAAGCAGGGTTTTGTAACGAAATCTTTCATTCCCACTTCATACTTATACTTTGCATCAGCCATAAACTTTTCGAGATTCTGGGCTGCTCCTGGCTCTATTGACTCAAAAAGGGTCTTCATCTCATCAAAATTTTCAGGCAAATTCAGATTACTGTCTGAAAAAACCATTTCGAATTGAGGATTCAGAGAGATAAGTTCATAAAAATCTGATGTTTTTTTACCGAAATCAGCAAAATAATCATCAAAAATGTCTGGCATCCAATACCAGCTTGGTCCCATATCAAAGACAAAACCGTTTACAGTCTCAAACTGACGTGCTCTGCCACCAAAAGTTTCGTTTTTTTCAAATATATGTACCTCATGACCACTTTTTGCAGCATACGAAGCTGCAGACAGGCCTGAAAAGCCAGAGCCGATAACGGCAATTTTACGTTTCATCTCGATTTTGGGGAATTTCTTGTTTTTTTTACATTCAATATATCTGCCAAATTCATTTAATTATGGGCGTTCAGAAAAAAAATGTGGTATTTGATTAAAATATTTTGAAAAAATGAACCGTGCGTATCAGAATTTTATATCTTTACAACATATTATTCACTGTCTCTTCAGATAACTTGGAACAGATTTTGGATAGCTTACTAAGCCAAACCTCACAAGATTTTATTAGTTTTTTTAAACGAAAAATATAATTTAATTACAATACACAACGAAGGAGGATTATTTTAATTGGTGATTTCAAATTTCTTTACGGAACAAGGAAAAATTATAATGAAATGAAGATTAAACGTATGTTTAAAATCATTTCAGACAAATGAGATTTTTATGTGCTGAGATGGTATTTTTACTGATGCAGGCAATCCATAAATTTTTAAACACAGATAAAGAATAAAAATTATTATGCTCACTTTAAATTTAAAATAATAAGTAAGTCTTATAAATTTTAAAAATGAAAAATTGCAACATTGCATAAATAATAAACAAAAAAATGCCAAGAAAAGTAGTACAGGGTCCTATCCGTGATAAGGAGAAGACCAAACAGAAGCTCCTGGGAGCTGTAGGAAAAATCCTGAAAACCAAAGGATATTCAGGTTTAATGGTAAGTAAAATTGCTGCTGTAGCAGGATACGACAAGAAACTTATCTATGAATATTTTGGTAGCACAGATAAACTGATTGACGAATATATTAAGTCTCAGGATTACTGGAGCAATTTTAACGGAGAGAAGGATATGGATCTTTCAGATGGTGGAAAAGAAATGTCTAAAATGGCAATGATTAACCAATTTGAAAATCTTAAAAAGAATAAAGAGCTTCAGAAAATTTTAGTGTGGGAACTATCTGAAAACAGATCTGTACTGAAGAAAGTAATGGAAGAACGCGAAGTAATTGGCGAAGAACTCCTTAAAAATATTACAGATCCTCATTTTGGTGATGATGCAACGAGATATCGTGCCATGACTGCCCTTATGGTAGCCGGAATTTATCACCTTAATCTTTACACCGCATATAACGGAACCACTTTCTGCGGGATTGACCTGAAATCTGAAAGCGGAAGAAAAGAAATTGAAGGTGCTATTGAAGAGATGGTGGATTATGCCTACGCGAAAAAAGCAGGAAAAAAGTAAATCTTCGTTACTGAAGATTTACTTTTTTGTCTAAAAATCTGAGGTATTTAATTTTCAGATTAAAACAATTATTCTTAATTTTGGGCAATGGAAAATTTTATAGTATCTGCAAGAAAATACCGCCCACAGCAGTTTGACACTGTAGTAGGGCAGTCTCACATTACAGATACTCTGGAACACGCCATTGAAGAAAATCAGCTTGCTCAGGCTTTGTTGTTTTGTGGGCCAAGAGGTGTGGGTAAAACGACCTGTGCCAGAATTCTTGCCCGCAAAATCAATGAAAAGGATGGTTCCGTTTCAGAAGATGGTTTTGCTTACAATATTTATGAGCTCGATGCCGCTTCAAATAACTCTGTTGATGATATTCGGGAACTTATTGATCAGGTAAGATATGCACCGCAAGTCGGTAAATACAAGGTTTATATTATAGATGAGGTTCACATGCTGTCTTCTGCAGCATTCAACGCATTTTTGAAAACTTTGGAAGAACCTCCTGCTCACGCCATTTTCATTTTGGCAACGACAGAAAAGCATAAGATTATTCCAACTATTCTTTCCAGATGTCAGATTTATGATTTCAAGAGAATTACAATTCTTGATATTCAGGAACATTTAAGACAAATCGCCAAGAAAGAGTCTATTCAGTATGAGGACGACGCACTATATCTTATCGCCCAGAAAGCTGATGGAGCTTTGAGAGATGCACTTTCTATTTTTGACAGACTTTCTACGTTTTCCCATAAAAATATTACTCTGGCAAAAGCTGCTGAAGTGCTTAATATTTTAGATTACGATCAGTATCTGAATATCGTGGATTTGGCCAGAGAAAACAATATTCCAGCGGTGCTTTCAGCATTTAACGAGATTGTAAAAAGAGGATTCGACTCTCATACTTTTATAGCCGGTCTCGGTAATCATTTCAGGGATTTAATGATGGCACAAAACGCGTCAACTATAGATTTAATTGAGGTTGGCGAGCAGACGAAATCCAAATTTGCAGAGCAGGCAAAAAGCTGGAGTCCGCAATTGCTGATCGATGGAATTGAAATCTGCAACCACGCAGATATCAACTACAAAAATTCTAAAAACCCAAGACTTACTGTTGAAATCGCTTTGATGCAGCTGTCTTCACTTACCGATGGGGCAGATGTTCTTAAAAAAAAAAGTTCTTAATACTGGCGCCTTTTCTGGATGAAAAACTGGAAATAAAAAAGCCAACCCCGGAAAAAAGGCCTGAACAGGTAAAAACAGAGATCCCTGAAGTAAAAATTCCTTCAGCGGAAATCAGTGTGCCAAAAAAAGTAGCAAAACCTTTGGCAAGACCTGCTTCGAAAGTTGGTTTGAGTATTTCTTCTTTTATGAATCAAACCGAAACTGTAAAGAAAGAAGAAGTTGTTGCTACTAAAAATGAAGATTTACCAAAAAATCATTTCACAGAAACCGATCTCCAGGCGGAATGGAATCTTTTGTTAAAACAGTTACAGAACAAAAATGTCTTTGTCTTTAATGCAATAAAAGGTTTTAGACTTACAAAAAAGGATGAGAATGTGATTGAAGTATTGTATCCTTCTGATTCTGCAAAAACTGAATTTGACAAAATCAGTGGTGAATTTTTTAATCATTTTAAAACGAAAGTTCATAATTTTTCGATAGAAATCGAGTACAAAAGAGACTTTGAAAATCTTAAGGTTGAAGTTTTAACCAAAAGAAAGATTTACGAAAAATTTATAGAAAAAAATCCGCTTCTGAGAGACCTTGATGATCTGATGAGGTTTGATTTAACTTAAATTTTATATATTTGTTGAACTATTTTCCTTACGGAGATAGATAAATTTAAAAAATAAATCATAATAAACTGATTTACGGGTGTTATTAAAATTTTAAATGAAAAATTTTTCAATTATAACTCTGTCTTCTAGCTCATCTTTTGGGTGTCAGGCTACTGAAATTATCAGTGGTTATTTTGGTTTGTTGGCAAATTATTATCGAAATTTAACTGGTTATTACCGTCATTATTGGTATAGCTAAATAAATTTCTTTTCCTAAAAACAAAACTTATTCTACTGAGTTTTCTGTTTCCTTAAATTTTTTTTAACGGCAATTTCGAAAAGAATTATAACGCATTTATAATTTGAATTTTCATGTATTTAAAACAAAAAAATAATTAATATGACACTTAAAGATTTAAACAGCAATTGGATCGAGGATCTGTCTCAACCGCTTATGATTGCAGGCCCCTGCAGTGCTGAAAGTGAAACGCAAATGCTGGAAACGGCAAGACGTATCAGAGAAACCAACGTTAATGTGCCAATCTTCAGAGCGGGAATCTGGAAGCCCCGCACCAAACCAAACGGCTTTGAAGGGGTAGGGGTGATTGGTCTCAACTGGCTGAAAAAAGTAAAAGAAGAATACGGTTTTAAAACTGCAACAGAAGTGGCCAATGCTCATCACGTTGCTGCAGCTTTGGAGGCTGATGTTGATATTCTCTGGATTGGAGCGCGTTCTACGGTAAATCCGTTTACGGTACAGGAAATTGCAGAAGCTTTAAAGGGAACTGAGAAAACAGTTTTGGTAAAAAATCCTGTAAATCCTGATCTAGCCCTTTGGATTGGTGCATTGGAAAGACTTTTAGGTCAGGATATTAAAAATCTTGGTGTTATTCACAGAGGTTTTTCAACCTACCAAAAAACGAAATACAGAAATAATCCCAACTGGCAGATTGCTTTGGATTTTAAAAGTCAATACCCAAAAATTCCGATGTTAATTGATCCTTCACACATTTGTGGAAACAGAACCGGCTTGGCAGATGTAACTCAGGAGGCATTAAATGTAGGTTACCAAGGTGCAATCATTGAAAGTCATTCTAATCCTGACGAAGCCTGGAGCGATGCCTCACAACAGATCACACCGGAAGTTTTGGCAGATTTAATCAACAATCTTAAGGTAAGAAATTCAGATTTTTCTGGTTTCGAAGGTGAAATGGGAAGGCACAGAACCTTAATTTCTGACCTGGATTTTCAGATTATTGAAATGCTTTCACAGAGAATGAAAATTTCAGAGAAAATTGGTAAACTTAAGAAAGAGAATGACATCGCTATTTTTCAGCCCGCAAGATGGAAAGAAATTACAGAATATGCTACTCAGAAAGCTACTGAGACTGGGATGTCTCCGGAATTTATAGAGAAAATTTTTAAATCTGTGCACGAAGAATCTATTGAAGTGCAAAACAAAGTGATGATTGACAAATAAAATTTTCATCACATAAAATTTGGGATTATAGGTCTGAAGAGCCAGTTAAAACAAAATGTTTTCTGCTTTTCAGACCTTAATTATTTATATTTGCATCAATATAAAAAAGTGAAAGGAAAAATCATAAAATCCACAGGAAGCTGGTATCAGGTATTAGAGCTTGATACTGATAAAATCTTTGAAGCAAGAATTAGAGGGAAGTTTAAACTGATTAAAACCCGCCTCACAAATCCCCTTGCTGTGGGCGATTATGTAGAATTTCAGCTCGAGCAGGATGATGTTGCATGGATTACAAAGATTGAAACCAGACACAATTACCTGATCAGAAAATCTGTCAATCTGTCAAAAGAAGCGCACATTATTGCTTCAAATATTGATGTTGCCTGTTTTATATTTACTTTAAAACATCCTGAAACGTCACTCGGTTTTCTGGATCGTTTCCTCGCCTGTTGCGAAGCTTACAATATTACACCGTTGATTTTATTCAACAAAATGGATGTTTTGAGTGAAGAAGAAGTGGAGGATGTAAAAGATATTGAGTTTCTGTACAATGAGATTGGCTACAACAGTCTTGAAATTTCTTCATATTCTAAACTAAATCTAGACGGTTTACAAAACTTATTGAAGCTCAAAACTTCCGTTTTTTTCGGTCATTCAGGATGTGGAAAGTCTACTTTGGTGAATGCTCTGCAACCTGATTTGAATCTAAAAACCTCAGAAATTTCTGATACGCATCTCAAAGGAAAACATACTACCACATTTGCCCAGATGCACTTCTGGCATTTTGGCGGAAATGTGATTGATACACCCGGTGTGCGCGAATTTGCGATGATTGATGTTCAGAAAGAAGAGATTCAACATTATTTTCCGGAAATCTTCAGGAAGAGAGAAGAGTGTAAATTTCACAATTGTCTGCACATTAATGAACCGAAGTGTGCTGTTTTAGCTTCATTAGAAACGGGCGAAATACAGCATTCCAGATATGCCAACTACATTAAACTGATGGACGAGGCAGAAGAAGAGGAAGCAAACACCTACTGATAGAGATTGGGTTTTTAACGGTTTTCTAATGTTTCATAAAGAAATGTTGATATTTTGGCTTATTAATTATTTCCATTTGCTGATTTGATAAAAAAAAGCACAAATTAATGCAAATAAAAAACCCAGCCGAAGCTGGGTAAAAACTAATAACCATGAAAACTCAAATTAAACATGAGAATCACAATCTAATAAACAATTACTGTGCCAAAGGATTGTGCTTAAAATCTTAAAAAAAGTTATTTTCCTGTTAAAAAAAACTTAAAAACAGATTTTTCATTTTTTTTCGTATTTTTGTGCAAATAATTTAAAAATAATTTTATGTCTAACATTACATTCACCATGATCAAGCCAGATGCAGTAGCAGACGGACATATTGGTGCAATTTTGGGGAAAATTTCTGAGGGAGGTTTCAAAATTAAAGCTTTAAAATTGACTCAGCTTACTGTGGCTGACGCTAAGAAATTCTATGAAGTTCATTCTGAAAGACCTTTCTACGGAGAGTTGGTAGAATTTATGAGTTCAGGGCCGATTGTAGCTGCGGTTTTAGAAAAAGATAATGCAGTTGAAGATTTCAGAACTTTGATTGGATCTACAAATCCTGCTGAAGCTGCTGAAGGAACTATCAGAAAAATGTTTGCAAGAAGCATCGGTGAAAATGCTGTACACGGTTCAGATTCTGATGAGAATGCTCTGATTGAAGCGCAGTTCCATTTTTCAGGAAGAGAGATTTTCTAAGAAAAATTGAATTTAAATAATATTAATTCCGGGAATTTCCCGGAATTTTTTGTTATATGTGAAAAATAAATAATTATTTCTGAAAAAAATTTAATAGTACCGTATTTTTACGGATTGACTTGTATCAAAAGTTTAAAGATATTTGTAATGAACAAAACGAAAGTTTTTTCACCAACTAAAAACTAAAGCACTAAACTAAAAACTGTAACCACAAGAATTCTCTTAACTTGAGATGAGAAAGGCTGCCAATTGGCAGCCTTTTTTGGCATTTTAATGAAATAATTTTTTTAAACTTTCAGAAGTTCAATCATCTTTTCCGGGCTGTCTGCGGAGAAAACAGCATTTCCGGCAACCAGTACATCAGCGCCGGCATCAAAAAGTTTTGCAGCATTGTCAATATTCACACCACCATCAATCTGAATGAGAGCTGTGGAGTTGTTGCTTACAATCAGATCTTTAGTTTCAGCGATTTTTTTGTAGGTATTGTCAATAAATTTCTGTCCGCCAAAACCTGGGTTTACACTCATCAGTAATACTAAATCTACATCTGCAATAATATCTTCAAGCATCAAAACCGGCGTGGAAGGATTTAAAACTACTCCCGCTTTTGCACCCAAACTCTGAATGTGATTAACCGTTCTGTGAAGATGAGTACATGCTTCATAATGTACAGAAACCAAATCGGCTCCGTGACTGATGAATTCTTCAACGTATTTTTCCGGCTCTACAATCATCAGATGTACATCTACAAATTTTTTGGCATGCTGCTGAATGGTTTTCATCACAGGAAATCCGAAAGAAATATTTGGGACAAATCTTCCGTCCATCACATCCACATGCAACCAGTCTGCCTGCGAACTGTTAAGCATTTCGATGTCACGCTGTAAATTTCCAAAGTCCGCAGACAGAAGGGAGGGCGCTATAAGCTTAGTTTTCATTTTTACTTTCTATTTACTTTTATCTTTTACTTTCACCTTTATTCTTTTTTACCTGGCTCTTATTATATTACCTGGCTCTTTTACCCTTAATGATACTTCAGTTTCATCTCAGGTTTAATTTCCAGAAGAGTTTCGTAGATTAATTTAATGACATTGCCGACGTCTTCTTTAGAAACCATTTCTACTGTTGTATGCATGTAACGCAGAGGCAGAGAAATCAATGCGCTCGGAACTCCACCGTTTGAATGGGCAAAAGCGTCTGTATCTGTTCCTGTGGCCCGGCTTGCAGCAGCTCTCTGATAAGGAATATTTTTAGATTTAGCCGTTTCAATAATTAATTCCCTTATTTTATGATGCACGCTCGGAGCAAAGAAAACTACCGGGCCGTCTCCACATTTCTGATCGCCTTCTTTCTTTTTTTCAATCATGGGCGTTGTGGTGTCGTGTGTAACATCGGTTACGATGGCAATATTTGGTTTAATTGTATCAGCAATCATATCTGCACCGTACAAACCAACTTCTTCCTGCACAGAATTGGTAATATACAATCCAAACGGAAGTGCTTTTTTATTATCTTTCAGAAGTCTGGCAACTTCGGCGATCATAAAACCACCGATTCTGTTGTCTAATGCACGGCAGACAAAATAACGGTCATTCATTTCGAAAAATTCATCAGGATAAGTGATCATACAGCCTACATGAATTCCAAGACCTTCAACTTCTTCTTTTGATATGGCACCGCAATCGATAAAAATGTTTTCTATTTTAGGTGTAGGTTCGTTTTGGTTGGTACTTCTTGTGTGAATAGCCGGCCATCCGAAAACGCCTTTCACAATACCTTTTTCGCCGTGAATATGCACAACTTTTGAAGGTGCAATGGTTTGGTCTGAACCCCCGTTTCTGATTACATAAATTAGTCCGTCATCTGTGATATAATTTACATACCATGAGATTTCATCAGCGTGAGCTTCAATCACTACTTTGAATTCTGCATCAGGATTAATGATTCCGTAGCAGGTTCCGTAATGATCCACTTCAATTTTATCTACGTAGGGTTTGATGTAATTCATCCAGACTTCCTGGCCTTTTTGTTCGTAGCCTGTAGGTGATGATGTATTGAGATACTGTTCTAAAAACTTTAGAGATTTCTTTTCGAATTTCATATAGAAAGGAATGATTTTTGCGTTGATTTTCTTTGATACGAAGTGTAAAAATAATGATTTTAAATAAAATTTTCTTCCCTTTTTTTGTTTTTTTTGCGATAACTGTTCATGCTCAAATCGGTGATACTCTTGGAATAAGACCTTTGAGTAAGTATCCCCAAGATCAGCTTAAAACGGACGAATACGGCCAAAAGTACTTCTACGACGAAAGACAAAAAGCAAGAATTTACGACATCAATGGGGAAACTGTGGTGGTAATGGATGAGTTGCGTCTGGTAAATAAACCGAAATTTAATAATCAACTTGACAAAAACTTCTATCTTTTCTTAAATAAGAAACTTTACAGGGTGTATCCGCTATTTCTTACAGCGCTGCAGCAGTACAGAGACATTCAGGCTGATATGCAGGATATGGATTCTGCTGCCAAGAAAAAGTTTGTAAAAGACCGGCAGAATATATTGGCAGACCAATATGAAAAACAGCTCAGAGATTTAACTACCACTGAAGGTCAGGTTTTTGCCAAACTAATGAACCGTGCTACAGGCAAAAATGTTTTTGAAATCATCAAAGAGATGAGAGGTGGCTGGAGCGCTTTCTGGTGGAATGTGAAAGGTAAAGTTGCAGACATTGATTTGAAAGCTCAATACAATCCGAGAGTTAACCGGACGGACGAATTTTTAGAATCCCTACTGCAGTCGAACTGGAATTCTGGATATCTGCAGCCCTACGCAGGCGCGAAGGATTTCAGATCACCAAGATAAAAAAATTCCTGTAACTGATTTTACAGGAATTTTTCTTTTAATTTATCGAAAACTATTTTGTCTACCGGAAGTGGGAAAGGGTTATCTGGTGTGTCAATATCAATCCACTCTGTGCGTTCAATACAGGGATCCATGATCAGAAAATCTTCCTCGTTGATTATTTTTACCAGATAATAAACAGTAAGAAGCTGCTCATTTTCTCTAAAGCGGGAGGTTAAAAAATGTTCCTGCGTGTAAAAATGTTCAAGGACTTCAATTTTTACATTCAGTTCTTCATCAAATTCTCTGTGAAGGCAGTCGGTGAGTCCCTCACCTAATTCAAGTCCACCTCCGGGAAGTTTCATCAACGGCTCGCCGGCATATTCTTCAAATAATGTAAGTACTTTTTTATCTTTCACGGCACAGGCGTACACCCGCACATTGATTTTATCTACCATATATTAATATTTGTATTGCTAATTTAAAGATTTTGTTTCGTATTAAACCTCATAAAATCCAATTAATCACCGGTAAATCTGAAACATCTAAATTTTAAATCTTAAATATTGAATTTTAAATCTAAAGCTTCCACGCGTTAATCATTTCGCGTTTTCCTGGAGGTCCCTGTTTCTTTTCCACATTAAAATTGAGTTCTTTCAGAATCCTCCTCACACTTCCTTTCGAGGAATAGGTTGTTAACAGTCCGTTCACATTCATTTTCTCTGAAACCATTTCAAATAAAGGCTTTTCCCAAAGATCTGGCTGTACTCTCGCACCAAAGCAGTCAAAATAAACAAGATTAATTTTGGGTAAGTCTATGTCTTTCAGAGTGAAAAAGTCGCATTTTATTTTTTTTAAATTAAAACCAGGTACAATTTCAATCAAATTATCCCAGTTTGACTGATGAATTTTCTGATAAATATTTTTTAATTCATCGTTATCAAAAAGTTCGAAGTAGGCCAAATCATTAATTTCAGATTCATTAATCGGATATTTTTCAAGAGTATAATAATTGATCTTATGATTTTTATCAGTTTTTAAATATTCATTAATACTTACCAAAACATTCAAACCTGTGCCAAAACCGAGTTCTAAAATATTAATTTCGCAATCATTTATTAAATTCAATCCATTTTTAATAAAGACGTGTTCTGCTTCCTGAAGAGCACCGTGGTGTGAATGGTAGTTTTCGTTTAAACCATTGATATATAATGTTTTACTACCATCGTTCGTGGTTTTTATTTCCCTTTTCACGCTTTTTTTGTCAAATTTAATGTAAAATTTTTATATTTAAAAAATTATATTAAATTTGTAGAACATCATAAAAAATTTAAGAAATGATAATTCAAAAAACAGAAAACTCCAGAATTTCTACATTCGACCCTAACAATTTTTCTTTCGGAAATGTTTTTGCTGATCACATGGTGATATGTGAGTACGAGAATGGAAAATGGGGCGATGTGAAAGTGGTTCCTTACGGTCCGATACCTTTTACTCCGGCGATGATGGGAGTAAATTACGGACAGGCTTGTTTTGAAGGCATGAAAGCCTATAAAGACAAAGACGGACAGGTTTTCCTTTTCAGGCCTGAAAAGAATTTTGAGCGTATCAATAAATCTGCGAAGCGTCTTGCAATGCCGGAAGTAACAGAAGAAATGTTCCTTGACGGGTTGAAAGCTTTGGTAAATATAGACAGAGAATGGATTCCTCAGGGTGAAGGTAATTCTTTATATATCAGACCGCTGATTTTCGCTACAGAGGAAGCTTTAAAAGCGAGAGTTGCCAATAAATATATGTTTGCAATCGTGGCTACACCGGCAAAAATGTATTACACAGAACCTATTTCAGTTAAAATTTCAGATCACTATTCAAGAGCGGCAAGCGGTGGTGTAGGTTCTGCAAAAGCGGCAGGAAACTATGCAGCATCTTTCTATCCAACTCAGTTGGCGATTGAAGAAGGTTACGACCAAATCATCTGGACAGACGATGCTACTCACGAATACTTTGAGGAAAGCGGAACGATGAATGTTTTTGTAAGAATCAACGACACAATTTATACACCACCTACATCAGAGAAAATTCTGGATGGTGTTACCAGAGACAGTTTCATTCAGTTGGCTAAAAAGAGAGGTTTTGAAGTTAAAGTTGAGCCTATCAAAGTAAAAGATGTGGTAGAAGCTCAGAAATACGGAACTTTAAAAGAAGTTTGGGGCGTTGGTACCGCCGTGGTAACTACAGTTTTCCAGGCTTTAGGTTATAAAGGTGAAAAATTAGAGCTTCCGAGACTTTCAGATGAAGAAAGTTTTGCTGTTACTTTAAAAAATGATCTTGTAAGTTTACAGACCAATTTAACCGAAGATCCTTTCGGATGGAGAGTTTTAGTGGAAAAAAATGTGTTAGAAACAGTTTAATTCATTTAGCATAAAATATAAAGCCGGGATTTTTCTTGGCTTTTTTTGTTTTTATATGTTCTCATAATTGCGTATTTTCGCATCGGTTTATATAAAATCATTACTAAATAATCTGCATTGAAAAAAATAGTTTTTTTATTAATTATCATTTTGGTGGGCTGTAAAAGAAATACAACGGTCTATCCCCCTGTGGGTGGCGTTTTAAGCCAATCTGATCTTAAAACTTCTAAAGAGAGAACCAAAAATCTCAATACTTTGGAAAGACAGCAGATTCAGGATTGGATGGGTAGTCAAAAAACCAGGTATTATCCTACAAAACTCAATTACTGGACTGATGTGGAAGGGTTTGACAGCAGAGAAAAGAAAGCAGATGATGTGGAAGTATCTTATTCGTATGAGCTGTATGATTTTGACATGACAAAAATTTACGAGAAACCTTTTGCCCGTAATCATGCAAGATTTGGCCACTTTGATGAAATTAAAGCCGTTGAAAATGCTTTGAGATATATGAAAGCGGGAGAGGAAGTTACTCTTCTGGTGCCTTCGTCACTGGCTTACGGTACTTTTGGTGATCAGAATAAAATAGACAATGATGTACCTTTAATTATAAAACTGAAATCAATATAAATGAAACTTCTAAATAAAAATATAATACTTGCAGCGGCAAGCATTTCGCTGATGAGCTGTACTCCAATCTATAAAAAAATGAACGTAGAAAAAGAAACTTACGAAAGTCTTGACAACGGACTTTATGCTAATCTTCAGACAACGAAAGGAAACATGATCGTGAAGTTGGAAGATAAAAAAGCACCGGTAACTGTAGCCAATTTCGTTGGTCTTGCAGAGGGAAAAATTGATAACAAAGCAAAAGGGAAAGGCGTTCCTTACTATGACGGAACTATTTTTCACAGAGTGATCAAAGATTTTATGATCCAGGGCGGTGATCCTAAGGGAACTGGCGCCGGAGATCCTGGTTATAAATTTGAAGACGAAAAAAATGACCTTAAGCATACAGGAAAAGGAGTGCTTTCTATGGCGAACTCTGGACCAAACACCAATGGTTCTCAGTTTTTCATTACTGAAGTGGCGACACCGTGGTTAGACGGGAAACACACCATTTTTGGTAAAGTGGTAAAAGGTCTTGAAACGGTTGACGCAATTGCAAATGTGGAAAAAGGTCCTCAGGATAAACCAAAAACTGATGTAGTACTTGAAAAAGTAGGAATTTTCAGCAAAGGGGATGAGTACAAAAATTACGACGCTGCGAAAACTTTCAGCGAAGGTAAATCTAAAATTGCTGCCAACAACAAAGCAATGGCTGAAAAAGCTGAAGCAGAAGCCAATAAAAATCTGGAAGCTCTGAAGGCAGGAATGCAGAAAACTGAATCTGGTTTGTATTACAAAATTACGAAAACAACAACAGGAGCAAGCCCTAAAGTAGGTGACAATGTTTCTGTGCATTACGCAGGAAAACTGGTTAACGGTACTGAATTCGATTCGTCATTCAAAAGAAATGAACCTATCGAAATTCCTATCGGGATGGGTAGAGTAATTAAAGGTTGGGACGAAGGAATTCTTTTACTGAAAGAAGGTGAAAACGCTACACTATTGATTCCGCCAGCGATGGGTTACGGTGCAAATGGTGCAGGAGGTGTTATTCCGCCAAATGCATGGTTGATTTTCGACGTTGAATTGGTTAAAATTAAATAATCAGACAATAAAATTCATAAAGCCATTCGTAAGGATGGCTTTTTTTATATTTTTACTGAAAAAAATTATGAAGACAAAACTTTTAATGAGCCTTTTTGTATTGATGAGCCTGCTTTTTTCTGCTCAAAACACTGATCAGAAAATGATTTCAAAGTCATTTTCGTCTTTTCTGGAAACTTTAAAATCTAAAGATATTGATAAGGCTGTTGACAATATATATCCTAAATTTTTCACTTTCTTTCCAAAAGATCAGATGAAAATGATTCTGAATATGACCTACAACAACCCGATTATGAAGGTTGAAATCATGAATTATAAAGTCACACAGGTGGGCAGTCCTGAACTGATAAACGGAGAATATTTTTCTATTGTGGATTATTCTACAAGAATCCGTTGTAACGCTGAAGGCATGCAGGAGGAAATGAGAAATAAGATCAAAGATGTACTGGTTCAGAAATACGGAAAAGGAAGTGTGGTCTACTATCCCAATGAAATGGCTTATTACATCAACGCAAAAACAAAAGCCTGTGCCATCTCAAAAGACAGAAAAAACTGGAAATATATTTTGGTGGAAAGGGAAATGAAGCAACAATTAAACAAAATTCTTCCAAAGAAGATTTTGGATAAGATTTAAATTAATTTATCTAGTTTGTAGGAAATTAGATTTGGTTTAAAGAAATTTTAAATGAATTTAAAAAGCCGGTTTTTAGTTGAAACCAAAATGTTGAGTTTTCTCACAGTCGGAATTATCATTTTGGTTATTCTTTGTGTCTGGATTTCTGGTATACAGTCTCACAGAACTTTGTTTCAGAATTCGATTATCTCAACTTCTGTTTTGGCTGTAGCTTTTTTTCTTTTTGTAAGTTTAGGATTGTATTTTGGTTTAAAATTGAAAGAAAATGTTGGTGCTATCGTCAGTAGAGAAAAGCTGAAAAGCCTTGCCGCCAAAAGACCTAAGCTTGAAGCTATCGATGGAGATTTTCCCGATATCGGCGATGGAGACGGCTGTGCCGGAGTTATTTTATCAGTTATTTTATGGTTTTTTATAGGTTTGGTTGCTGTATTTCTTCTTTATTTTCTGGGGATTTTCATTTGGGCTACAGTGCTTATCTTGATTGCAATGCTCTACTGGATTTTCTTCCGTGCGTTACGTTTGGTCTTTAAAAATTCAAAACATTGTAAAGATGATTTATTGAAAAGTTTTGGATTTGGTATTTTTTATTCATTCTTATATATATCATGGATCTATGGAATAATTTTCCTCCTTAATTTTTTACAGCATTCTGAAAAAGTAACTTTTTAAATTAATCATTCCACCTGCAGACAAATTCTCTCGTTTGCAACGTCATCTCAAAAACTTTTGCGACTTTTGTGTCTGAATTTTAAAGAAGATTTATGAAAATTATTGCAGTCATTCCCGCTCGCTACGAAGCTAGCCGTTTTCCCGCAAAACTGATGCAGATTTTAGGAGAAAAAACCGTGATCACAACAACGTATCAAAATGTGGTGGAAACAGGTTTGTTTGATGAAGTTTTTGTGGCAACAGATTCTGAATTAATTTTTAATGAGATCGAAAAAAACGGCGGAAAAGCAGTAATAACGGGACAACACGAAACAGGAAGCGACAGAATTGCAGAAGCCGTTCAAAACATAGACTGTGACATCGTTATCAATGTTCAGGGGGACGAACCTTTTTTAAAGCTTGAACCTTTACAGCAATTAATTGAAGTGTTTAAAGAAGATGAAAATCAGGAAATTTCTTTAGCTTCATTAAAAATAAAACTTCACGAAAAAGAAGAAATCGAAAATCCGAATAACGTAAAAGTGATTACGGACAATAATGGTTTTGCCCTGTATTTCAGCCGTTCTGTAATTCCTTTTCATCGGGAAATTTCGTACGATGTAGATTATTTCAAGCACATCGGAGTTTATGCTTTCAGAAAACATGCGTTAATTCAATTCTCAAAACTCGAAATGAAACCTCTGGAAATCTCCGAAAAAATAGAATGCATCCGCTATCTCGAATATGGAATGAAAATTAAATTGATCGAAACCAATTTCGTTGGAGTAGGCATTGACACGCCGGAAGATCTGGAGAAAGCAAGGAAATTAATTTGAAAATGTATCAATTAGATAATTTGAAAATGCTGTTGTTAATTTTTGCATTTTCAAATTATTTCATTCTCAAATTTTCAAATTAAAAAGACTTATATTTGACTTGATAAAAATGATTTAATGAAGAGAATTCTTTTAATATTCGTCCTTATATTTTCACAAAACATTTTCGCTCAGACTGCTAAGGAGATTATCGATAAAAATATCGAACTGTCGGGTGGTTTAACGCAGTGGAAACTTCTGAACTCTGTTTTACTTCAGGGGAAAGTGATTTTGGGTGTGAAAGATGAATATCCTATAAAAATCTATCAGTCACGTCCCAATTTAACTAAAACTGCCATCACCATTGGCGGCAAGGAGACGGCGATTGAAGGCTACGACGGCACTAAAGGTTACGCCATGAATTACGCTGCAAACAAGCTTCAGGAGTACAAAGAATATGTTTCCGAGAGTTTTGACAACGATTTTATTGATTGGGAAAATAAAGGTTTTGAGGCAAAATATTTAGGAAAGGAAAAAATCGGGAATATCTACTGCCACAAAGTGGAACTGACCAAAAATGTGAACAAAAACATCTATTTTTTTGATACCAAAAACTTCATGCTTTTGAAAGAAATAAAAAAAGATGATACTTTAGTGTATTCAGACTATAAAAGGGTAGGGAATTTGATGATGCCTTTCAGGATTGAATCTTCCAGCGCCAAAAAAGACGGCGACTACGTGATGATTCTCAACAAGGTGGAAATCAATAAAGTGTTTCCTGCCAGTACTTTTAAATTTTAATACAATTTTAATATGAAAAAGATGTTCATTCTGCTGCTTTCTTTTGTAGCATTCGTCAACAGTTTCGCTCAGAAAAAATCTGAAGCTTTGAAAACCAAAACCAAAGAACTTATGGGAAAATCAATTTACGATTACAAAGTAAATGCCCTTGAAGAAGGCAAAACCATTAATTTCGCTGACTTTAAAGGAAAGAAAATCCTAATCGTCAACACGGCCTCAGAATGTGGATTCACGCCTCAGTACAAAGATCTGGAGCAGATTTCAAAAGAATATGGAGATAAATTGGTCGTAGTAGGATTTCCTGCCAACAATTTTGGAGGACAGGAACCAGGAACTAACGTTGAAATCGGTGCTTTCTGTGAGAAAAACTATGGTGTAACTTTTCCTTTGGCAGCAAAAGTTTCTGTTAAAGGTGACGACATAGCTCCCATCTTTAAGTTCCTTACAGAAAAAGATTTAAACGGTGTAAAAGACAGTGACATCCTCTGGAACTTCACCAAGTTTCTTGTGGACGAAAACGGTAATCTTATCGGTTCTTTTAAAAGTGATGTGAAGCCTACTGATGAGGCAATTGTAAAGTATTTGAAATAAAATTCTTTTGGATTATAAATGAAAGCAACCTGATTTGGGTTGCTTTTTTTGTGGTAATATCAATATTCTAAGGGTCTGTTTAAATTTTTATTAAATCAATAAATATGGTTCAAAAACTCTTCGGCAAGTTCAGAGTGACACCATTAAATTGAGCGGTTAGTCTTAGTTTTGTCAGTCTAAACCTGTCGAAGACTCAATAAATCAAACTAGTAAAAATCAATATATTCAAACTGTTTTAATAGTTTTAAACAGGCTCTCATACGGAATTCAGGGCTTTGATGGGACCAAATTCCCTAAGAAAGAGGCGAGGGGTTTCCAAAATTTTTTTCATGGATTTAAAGTTAAAGATTTTAAAGATCAGACCCATGAAAATATTTAATTTTGAAAATCATTTTCAAATATATCTTTTCATTATTTTTGGGTATGAAAAAACTGATAATGATTTTGATGTTGATTTCTTCTATGAAATCATTTGCGCAGGATTCTTATTTTCTGGGAAAGACCAATTACTGCACTCCCGAGAAAGAAGATTCTAAAAAGAAATTTGATGCTGCTATTTTAGCATTGAATTCTCCCAAATATTACAATGGTGTAACGCAGATGTTACTGAAAGCCGTTAAAGAAGATCCCACCTATTGTGACGCACATTTTCTGGCAGGTTATTATTTCCGTTTACAGGATATGCAAAAAGAAGCTACTGTTTTGTATTACATTGCAGACAGTCTTTCGCAGAATAAAGCTCCCATTTTTAAGCAAAATCTTGCCATTCAGTTTATGAGGCTGGGTCAGGTAGAAAGAGCACGTGAAAAATATGAAGAAATGATCAGGTACTTTCCGGAAAATCCTGAAGGATATTACGGGAAAGCCAATACCTCCGTTGTAATAGGTGACTACGAAGCTGGGATTACCAATCTGAAAAAAGCCGAACAGCTTTACAGAGGAAGCATGAAGGACGACGGTAAATACATGTATGGAATTCTTTACGCTCTTAACGAAAAATATAAAGATGGACTTCTGTATCTGGAAGACGTGTACAGCAGTTATAAGAACGATGATAATTATGTTGCCCTGTATGCGCTTTCACAGATTAAGGTAGGGAAAAGTAACAATGATGAGAAGCTGATAAAAAAAGCCAGAAAAAATTACGATAAAATAAAAGGAAAACCGGTTACCGAAGATGTGATAAAGAAGCTCCAGGCGGAATTTCCGTAAAAGCTAAGATAATAAAAGCGGACAAATTTTGTCCGCTTTCTTTTATAATTTATTCGATTCAATTCTTTTTGATGATAAATTCAGGAAGCGTCTGACGAGCATACACGCAGAAATTGTCAATCCTAAACCAAGCGCAATCCACATTCCGAAAGCACCCATTTTCATCGTAACGCAAAGCACATATCCTAACGGAATTGTAATCAGCCAGTAAGCGATGAAAGTGTAGATAGAAGGAACTTTCACATCCTGCAAACCTCTCAGTATTCCCAGAGTCGTTACCTGAATTCCGTCTGAAAGCTGGAATAATGCCGCAATGATCATCAGTTTTGATGCGAGCATGATGACTTCCGTTTCTTCCGGTTTTGTGAAAAATGTGGGCAGAATATTTCTTCCTAAAACAAATACCAAACCACAGAAACACATGAAAAGGAAAGCGATTTTAAGATTATTGATTCCTATTTTTCTTAATTCTATGAAGTTCTGTTCGCCCAGTTTTCTTCCAATCATCACTGTTGATGCTACACTGAAACCTATACACAGATTAAAAGTAAAGGATGCCATGCTTAATGCAATTTGATGTGAAGCAATATCGTGAGCAGAAACCAGTCCACAGATGAACGCTGCCGCTGCGAAAGCCGTCACTTCAAAAAACATCTGTAAAGCAGTAGGGAAGCCTAATCTCAGCATTTTTTCAAACATTTCTTTAGAAAAGACCTGCATTTTCAGTGAAAAATCTTTGATGTACCGTCTCGTTTTCGGTTCTTTAATTAAAACGAAATAAAGGAAAACAACCATGAAAATTCTCGCAATCAAACTCGCTGTGGCAGAACCTTTCACGCCCATTTCGGGGAAAATCCAAATACCTTCTATTAAGACATAATTTAAAACAATATTAATCACATTCGCAATAATCGTTGCTTTTGTAACCCCAATCGTAAACGACAAACCCTCTGAAACTTCTCTTAAAGTCTGAAATGCCATAAATGGAACAATGCTGATGGCCATAATCCAAAGAAAACCCACTGTGTCGGGAATAATTTTTTCTGGCTGACCGGAGTGATAGAGCAGTGGTAACCCCGCAAAAAGAACAAGCATCAAGATAATCCCAACGGTCATATTAATCACAAATCCATGACTGAAAACTGAGTTAATCGTTTTATGATCATGCTGAGAATGTGCCTCAGAAACCAATGGCGGAATGGCAAACGAAAAACCCAATGCCAGAACAAACATCGAGAAAAATACGGCATTACCCAGTGAAACTGAAGCCAGCGCGTCGGCTCCTAAAAGTCTTCCTACAATAATATTGTCGAAGAGGTTTACAGAAACCTGCCCCACCTGTGTAAGCATTACAGGAAGAGCCAGAGTAAGGGCTTCTTTCGTGTAATTTTTATTTAAAAAGTTCATAATAATAACAAAAAAAATCTGCAGCATAAATACTGCAAATTTTTATTATTTAAGAGAATTAAGTATTAATTATTTTCTCACAAAACTTGCAACATCTTCCTGCGAAACTGTTGTTCCACCAAGAATGATTAATCTCTCCACCACGTTTCTCAGCTCACGGATGTTTCCTGTCCAGGAAAGTTCTTCCAAAGCTTTAATAGCTGAATCATCAAATTTTTTCAGAGCAGTTCCATGTTCGTCAGAGATCATTCCGGCAAAATGCTCAACGAGTAATTTGATGTCCTGTTTTCTCTCATCCAAAGGCGGTACATAGATTTCAATTACTGAAAGTCTGTGGTACAAATCTTCTCTGAATCTTCCGGCTTCGATTTCCTTTGCCATATTTTTGTTGGTTGCAGCCAAAACTCTTACGTCAACCTTAATTTCTTTGTCGCTTCCCACAGGAGAAACTTTACTTTCCTGCAGAGCCCTCAAAACTTTAGCCTGAGCAATTAAACTCATATCACCAATTTCATCCAAAAAGATAGTTCCGTTATTGGCCTGCTCAAATTTACCTTGTTTGTCTTTAATAGCTCCTGTAAATGAACCTTTTACGTGACCGAAAAGTTCAGATTCAATAAGTTCAGAAGGTATTGCCGCACAGTTTACTTCTATCATAGGACCCCTGTTTCTTTCACTCAAATTGTGAATAGCATGAGCCACCAGCTCCTTACCGGCACCGTTAGGTCCTGTAATTAAAACTCTTGCATCAGAAACAGCCACCTTGCCAATCATCTCCTGAATCTTTTTTAAAGGCTCAGATTCACCAATCATCTGGTATTTTTTGTTGACTTTCTTTTTAAGCGTTTTATTTTCGTTCTGAAGGTTTTTATTTTCTTTTTTAAGTGTTTCTTTAACCAACGCATTTTTTACGCTTGTAATCAGCCTGTTGATATCGATAGGTTTTGAAATAAAATCGTAAGCTCCGTCTTTAAGACATGAAACGGCAGAATCGATATCGGCATGACCGGAAATCATGATGAAAGTGCTCTCAGGTTTCAGCGCCATACTTTGTTTCAAAAGTTCTGTACCCGATAATTTAGGCATCTTAATATCAGAAATGATTAAGGCGAAATCTTCTTTTTCAATATGCTTGAGACCTTCCAGGCCGTCTTCGGCAACAATAAATTCGTAATCTGTAAGTTCATCAGAAAGAATACTGTGGAGTACTCCGGAAATAGCTTTTTCGTCTTCTACGATAAGGATTTTTTGCATAGTCGCAATTTAATTAAATTTTCGCTGATAATTAGCAAATATTATTCCTAAAAATATATTAACTACTATTAAACGAAAATGTTTTGATAGTTCTTTTGTCTTGAAACAAAAGAACCAAAAGTTCAAGACTTGGAAATTTCGGCTAAAATTTTAAAGTATTTTCTAAAATTTCCAAAACTCGGGCGGAAATAGTAATTTGTGCTTTTAAGAATAATTTTTGCTGCCACTCAAACAGTGGAGATTTCTTAACGAAAATAATTTAAAATTGCTTAACGCCTCCAATTCCTATGTCACAAATGAAATTCAAGTCATGTGCGGATACTAATTATTAAAGAGTGATTTAAATTTATTTCGTATAATCCCTTCTTCCAAAAATAGCAGAACCAACGCGCACTGAATTGGCACCGCACTCAACCGCAATCGGAAAATCATCGCTCATTCCCATAGACAGGGTTTTTAATGGATGTTTACCGTTAAGTTTATCGAAAAGATTTTTTAAAACTGAAAATTCATTTTTAATTTGATTTTCATCTTCCGTGAAAGTCGCCATGCCCATCAAACCGTTGATTTCCACATTTGAAAAATCTCCACCGATAAACTTTTCAAATAAGTTTTCAGCTTCCGAAACTTCAAGTCCGAATTTTGAGTCTTCCTCAGCGATTTTCACCTGCAGCAAAACCTTTATTTTACGGTTGTTTTTTGCAGCTTCTTTGTTGATTTCATTTAAAAGTTTCTCAGAATCCACACTTTGAATGGTGTCTACAAATTCAGCGATGTATTTTACCTTGTTGGTCTGCAAATGCCCAATGATATGCCACTGGATGTCTTTGGGAAGCAGAGGATATTTTTCTGTCAGTTCCTGCACTTTATTTTCGCCAAAAACCTTTTGTCCGAAATCATAAACCTCCTGAATTGCCGAAATGGGATGCGTCTTTGAAACCGCTACAAGCTCCACATTTTCCGGAAGCTGTTTTTTTATATCGTTGTAATTTTCCTGTAAACTCATGAGGGCAAATTTCTGAAATTTTAATTAAAAAAAACAATTGTGATTAACTTTGTCAAAGCTTTTTGCGGGTAGAAACTGCTTTGACAAAGTTTTTTTTGGAATTTTCTCGATTATAAAACTTTGTCAAAGTAAAAAGTTTGAAAACATAACTTTGACAAAGTATCTACACCTTCAAATCAACAGAATTTAAGCGTAAAGAGTTTAGAATTACTGATAATGAGCTGAAACTCATCGCAGCTGCAGCAATCATTGGTGAAAGGAGAATTCCAAAAAACGGATACAGTAATCCGGCGGCAATCGGGATGCCTAAAACGTTGTAGAAGAAAGCAAAGAACAGATTTTCTTTAATATTTTTCAGCAGTTTTTCGCTTAGAATTTTTGCTTTTGCGATACCGGAAATATCGCCTTTCAGTAATATGATTTCAGCAGTTTCAATGGCAACATCAGTTCCGGTTCCCATGGCAATACCGATATTGGCTCGGGCGAGGGCAGGAGAATCGTTGATGCCGTCACCTGTCATTGCGACAATTTTTCCCTGTAGCTGAAGTTTTTTTACCTCATTCAGTTTATCTTCGGGAAGGCAATTGGCTTTAAAATTTTTTATTCCTAACTCCTGGGCAACGGCTTTCGCTGTATTTTCGTTGTCGCCCGTCATCATGATAATTCCAATACCTTCATCTAGCAGATGTTGAACAGCTTTTCGCGAACTTTCTTTAATTTTATCGGTAAAACTGATAAATCCTAAAACCTCATTTTCCTGAGCGATGTATGAAATTGTATGTGCTTGAGATTGAATTTCGGCTGCTTTCAATTTCAAATCTTCAGAGATCTGAATTTGATTGGATGCTAAAAGATTTTCATTTCCTAAATTAACCATTTTCCCGTTGATGATTCCTTTAATTCCTTTCCCTGAAATATTTTCGAAACTGCTCACTTTTTCCGCGGAAATATTTTCTGATTGAGCATTAATAACAACCGCATTTGAAAGTGGATGTTCAGAATTTTGATTTAACGAAAATGCAAGTTTTAAAATTAAGTTTTGATTGCCGTCTGCAGATTCAATGTGTTCCAGAGAGGGCTTTCCTTCGGTTAAAGTTCCTGTTTTGTCGGTAATTAAAAAATTTACTTTATTCATTTGTTCAAGAGCTTCTGCATTTTTAATGAGGATGCCGTTTTTTGCGCCTTTGCCGATTCCTACCATCAAAGACATCGGCGTTGCCAGGCCTAAAGCACATGGACAGGCAACAATCAATACCGCAACTGCGTTCACAAAAGCAAAAAGAGTTTTTTGGTTTTCAGGACCGAAAATCTGCCATAAAATAAATGTTAAAACTGAAATTAAAATGACAACAGGAACAAAAACTTTAGCCACTTTATCCGTCAGTTTTTGTATTGGTGCGCGGCTTCGGCTGGCATCATTGACCATTTTAATAATCTTTGCCAACAAGGTTTCATCGCCCACTTTTTCAGCTTTCATCACGAAGACTTGATTTCCGTTGATGGTTCCGGCACTCACTTTAGAATCAACATTCTTCTCTACGGGAATTGGCTCGCCGGTAATCATGCTTTCATCAATCACGGAATTGCCTTCGATAATTTTTCCGTCGACAGGAATTTTTTCGCCGGGTTTTACTTTTAACAGATCTCCAATTTTTACTTCAGACAAAGGAACTTTTTTTTCTTCACCATTAATCATCAGATTGGCTTCATCAGGAGAAAGATTCATTAATTCTTTAATTGAATTTCCTGTTTTTTTGTGCGCTAAAGCTTCCATGAGCTGTCCTAAAATTACCAAAGTGAGAATCACGCAAACTGCCTCAAAGTAGAGAGGAATTTCATGGTTGTGACCACGGATTTCGTGTGGAATAGAATTTGGAAAAATCAAAGCGACGATGCTGAAAATGAATGCAGCTGTAACGCCCAGAGATATTAAACTGAACATGTTTAAAGTCAGCGTTTTGAACGAGATCCAGCCTCTTTTCATCAGAAACCATCCCGAATACAGCAGAACAGGAAGTGTAAGAATTAATTCAAAAATGCCCTGAATTTGATGGGAAATAGGAAAATTAATAAACATTCCGCCCATCGAAAGAATAAAAACAGGAATGGTAAATGCCAGAGAAATAAGTAATTTCCGTCTCAAAACAGAGTAAGTCTCATCAGAATCATCACCGTTTTTATCAGGATATTTTACGAGATCCATACCGCAAACCGGACAGCCAACATTGGAATCATAGACTTTATCACCTTCACAAAACATGGGGCAGTAGTATTTTCCAGCCATTTCATCAGTAATGGGCGATGAGTAATCAGTAATATTTTCAGATTGGTTATTGCTTATTACCAATTTCTCATCAATTATTTCAAGATGCATGTGGCAGACAGGGCAACCAACGTTGGCCTCATAGACTTTATCACCTTCACAGAACATCGGACAATAATATTTTCCAATATTGTCTTTAAAATTTTCGGGAAGATTTGTTGATGAAAATTTAGGCTTATAATTGGGATCTTTTTCCAATTTTTCCTCAATGGGAATGAGAAACATGTTGCAGGTGGGGCATCTTTTACCCTGTTGAAAATACACTTTTTCGCCCTCACATTCCATCGGGCAGTAGTAGACCGAACTTGGGGAGATTCTTTCGCTTGGATGCGGTTTTTTATGTTGATGAGATTTGTTTTCCATTGTTTGAATTTACGATACAAATTTCAGGAAAGCAAACGGGAATCTGTTATAGATTTAAGGATTATGTTTACAGAATTGAGGTTTTAAGTTTAAATTAAATCTAAAGCTCTACGGTTATTGATTTTAAGTTTTTTAAATTCGGTCGGGGTAAAACCAGTGATTGACCGGAACTGGGCAGACAGATGCTGAACGCTTTTGTAGCCAAGCATTCCTGCAATTTCGGTAAGGGTAAATTCATTGTAGAGCAGAAGTTCCTTCACTTTTTCAATCTTTTGGAGAATGAAAAACTGTTCAAGAGTTACAATTTCATTTTGTGAAAACATTTTCGAAATACTGCTGTACTCTTTATGTAAATTAAAACTTAAAAATTCTGAAAGAACAAAGTTTTCGGAAATATTTAATTCACTTATTTTATTGATAATCAGATTTTTAATTTTCTCTACAAGTTGATGAGTGGAATCTTTAATTCGTTTAAAACCAGTTTGTATCAGTGACTTTTCAATTTTATCTAAAACCTCCTCCGGGATTTCTTCCACAGTTTCAACTTCACCTAAATGAATGGATTGAATATCTGTTTTTTCACTCTCGAAAATTTTTGCTACTGCCGAAATGCAGCGGTTGCACACCATATTTTTAATGAAAATCTTCATCGTTGTCTTTTGATTTTAGCCTGTCTTTTACAAACTCTACTTTTGTTTTGCCATGCGGCTTGGGGTTTCCGTCTTCATCAAGGTTTACCATCACGATTCTGTCGACTGTAATGATCGTTTGGTGCGTCATTTTATTTCTTACCTGACAGGCCAAAGTTACAGATGTAGAGCCGAATTTTGTCACTTCAATACCAATTTCAATAATATCTCCCTGCTTGGCAGAACTCACAAAATTAATTTCTGATATAAATTTAGTGACGATTTTTTTATTTTCAAGCTGAATGACGGCGTAAAGAGCAGCTTCCTCGTCAATCCACTGCAGTAAACGTCCTCCAAATAGTGACTGATTTGGATTTAAATCTTCAGGTTTTACCCATTTTCTCGTGTGATAATTCATTGAATGTAAGTCTAATTTAGTGGGTTAGTTGATGAATGGATGTATGGATGAGTCATTTAGATTATATACTAATTGATATCGCTTTAATTTCTTTTTGAACGCATAGCTTTTACTTTGTGAACAGAATCGTCTTTTAGAAATTGGGTGTATTCTTCAGATTCCGTGCTGAAAATTGCAATTTTACTTTCGTGGTTATGATGAATTCCGAAGCCATATCTTTTGCAGAGAACTGAAGAGCGTAGGCAGGGTTGTCCCTTTGAGAAAAATTTTGCCCTTTCATTATCTCTTTCCTCATCCGTTAAGTCTTTTTTTCTGGCGAAAACTTCAAAGACTACATCATCAGAACTGTAGTGATAAGGTTTACTACGGATCATTTCGTACTGAATTTCTCCAGCGGTTGCCGTTTTTCTGCTCGGAGGTGCCTCTGAGAACTTGACCGGGCAGTCTGCAGCTACTTCAATAAATGTATTCTGATAATCTGTTGTATGGATTTTCATCTGTAAAACTCAATTATGACCTCTAATTTATGAAAAAAAACAATTAAAAACTACACAAGATGGTTATATAAAGTGCGGATTCATCAGTAATTAAAGATTATTTTAATATTTATGCAAATGATTAAAAAAAAACTTGATTTTGAAATTTTTAATTGTATCTTGCAGACGTTTATATTTGGAATCAATATTTGTTCATTACTGTATGTTGTTTTTCTTTTATATACCAAATCTTTACTAATTTAATTTTTTTTACAATGAACATTTTTGTTTCAAACATCAATTACGCAACTAAAGAACATGAGTTGCAAGACCTATTTTCAGAGTTTGGAGAAGTTTCTTCAGCTAAAATCATTACAGACAGAGAAACTGGTCGTTCAAGAGGTTTCGGATTTATCGAAATGGGCGACGAGGAAGGACAACAGGCTATCGAAGCTTTGCATGAGAAAGAATTTAACGGAAAAGCGTTAAACGTTTCTGAGGCTAAGCCAAGAGAAGATAAACCAAGAAGAAGTTTTGACAATAACAGAAGCGGTGGCGGTGGCTACGGTGGCGGTAACAGAAGCGGCGGTGGCAGCGGTTACGGAGGAAATAACAGAGGCAACGGTGGAGGAAGTTACGGTGGTGGAAACGACCGTGGCGGAAATCGTTGGTAAAAATTAAGGCGGCTTTTTTAAAGCCGCTTTTTTTGTATAATGATCTGAGAATATTCTCAGATTTTTTTGTTTGACAGATTAATCTTTTTTCTTTTTCTTCTTTTTATCCTTTGCCTTCTTATCTTTTTTAGGATTCAGAATTTCATCAGCAATTTCTAATCTTGGAGCCTTCATTTTCGGAGCTTTTAAGTCTAAATCGTGATCGAAATATTCATTCAGATCTTCTTTTACAACCAGATTTTCCCTTAGCAGAAAAGCAATAATCTCTTTGCCCGAATTATCAAAAAAGTTTTCCGATATTTCTTTCAACAGAAAATTTCTGTAATCTTCAACGGGAACCAAAACACTGTATCTGAAAATCCTTCCTTCTTTTTCGGTTTTTAAATATCCTTTTTCAACCAGAATTTTAAGATACGTTGAAACTGTATTCTGGTGCGGTTTCGGATCAGAATGTTGCTCCATAACATCTTTAAGATAGAATGAATGAAGCTTCCAGAAAAGTCTCATCAGATTTTCTTCTGCAGAAGTAAGGTGATTGATCTTCATATAAATAATTTAATTCCTGTATTGTATATCGCAATAAAGATAGAAAAAAGAAACTGAAAAAGCTATAAATGCCCCTAAAATAACCTCTTTCGGCGTGTGTCTCTTCAAAATAACCCTCGTTAAACCCACCAGAACTGCTATAAAAAGCCATAGGAATCCCATGTAAGGTTCGATGTTATAAAATAATGCAGCCACAAAGACATTGAAAGCAGTGTGCATCGAACTTTTAATAAAATAATTGCTGATCTGCAATGCCAGCAGCAGAATCAAAATAAAAAGCATCACAAAATCCACCTGATTGTACATCAGATAGGCAATAAGGATATAAAATACAACACAGAATCCTATAAAGAAATAAAGCGTTTTTCTCTGCGTGCGGTTTGAAACATCCATATTGGTGTAGAGCCCTGTTTTTACATGATAATAAATCCAGCCTACTACAGGCAGGATAATCATCAGCAGAATCGGTAAAAAATGGGTGAGAGACTGTTTGATGTTATATTCATGCACGCTCATATACACGAAAAAAAGGACAAGAGAAACCAAAGGGTTAAAAAAATCTGATATAATTCTCGAAATTTTGTGTAAAGATGATGTCTGTTTTTCTTCCATTTTAATTTTAATGATGTAAATATAATATTATACGGAAAAAAACAGTTGCTTCATATATAATAAAACAAAGTTTTTTTTATATTTTTGCTCAACTATTTCATAATAAATAAGCAAGAAGCTAGCACATGAAAGAATTTTCTAAAGAGGTGTACCTAAAGTGGTATGAAGATATGACTATGTGGAGAAGGTTTGAAGACAAATGCCGTTCTCTCTATCTAAAACAAAAAATAAGAGGTTTTTTACATTTGTACAACGGTCAGGAGGCTATTCCTGCTGGTTTTACGCATGCAATGGATTTAACAAAAGACAGTATGATCACTGCATACAGATGTCATATCCATCCAATGGCAATGGGCGTTGATCCTAAAAGAATCATGGCAGAACTTTGTGGTAAAGCTACAGGTACTTCCGGTGGTATGGGTGGTTCTATGCATATTTTCAGTAAAGAACACAGATTCTACGGTGGTCACGGTATCGTAGGAGGTCAGATTCCTTTAGGAGCAGGTATTGCTTTCGCAGATCAGTATTTTGACAGAAAAGCAGTAAACATCTGTTTCTTCGGAGACGGTGCTGCAAGACAGGGATCTCTTCACGAAACTTTCAACATGGCGATGAACTGGAAACTTCCTGTAATTTTCGTTGTTGAAAACAATCAATACGCGATGGGAACTTCTGTAAAAAGAACAGCCAATCACGAAGATATCTATAAATTAGGTTTAGGTTACGAAATGCCATGTCTTGCTGTAGACGCAATGGATCCTGAGAAAGTGGCTGAAGCTGCTTACGAAGCTATTGAAAGAGCAAGAAGAGGTGACGGGCCAACTTTCATCGAAGCAAGAACTTACCGTTTCAGAGGTCACTCTATGTCTGATGCTGAGCCTTACAGATCTAAGGAAGAAGTGGCAATCGCTAAAAATGACGACCCTATAGAACTGATCAAATCAAGAATCCTTTCTAACAGCTGGGCTACAGAAGAAGAACTGGAAGCTTTGGATAACAAATCAAGAGATTTCGTTGAAGAATGTATTGAGTTTATGGAAAACTCTCCATATCCTGATACTGAGAAAATCTACGAGTACGTTTACGCTCAGGAAAACTATCCGTTCTTAGATAAATTTGAAAATCAATAAAATTAAATTAATTTGAAATTTGGCATTTGAGTTTCCCTAATCTCAAATCTCGAATCTCAAAATTCAAATCAATATAAATTATGGCAGAAGTAATTACAATGCCACGTCTTTCCGATACAATGACGGAAGGAAAAGTGGCTAAGTGGCATAAAAAAGTAGGAGATAAGGTGAAAGAAGGAGATATCTTAGCCGAAATCGAAACCGACAAAGCAGTACAGGATTTTGAATCTGAAATTGAAGGAACACTCTTATTTGTAGGTGTAGAAGAAGGAAATGCAGCAGCTGTAGATTCTGTTTTAGCCATTATCGGTAAAGAAGGTGAAGATATTTCTTCATTAACAGGAGGAAGTGCTCCTGCAGCTGAAGGTTCTTCTGAAGAGAAAAAATCTGCGGAAGAATCTAAAACTGAAAACGAAGCTACAAGTGTAGAACAGACTTCAGCAGAAGTTCCTGCCGGTGTGGAAGTAATCACAATGCCGAGACTTTCAGATACAATGACTGAAGGTAAAGTGGCTAAATGGCATAAAAACGTTGGAGATACCGTAAAAGAAGGAGATCTTCTTGCTGAAATCGAAACAGATAAAGCCGTTCAGGATTTTGAATCTGAATTTAACGGCGTTTTATTAAAGCAGGGCGTTGAAGAAGGTGGTGCTGCTCCTGTTGATACCGTTTTGGCAATCATCGGCCCTGAAGGTACTGATGTTTCTGCTGTAGGATCATCAAAGCCGGCGGAAAAATCATCAGAAAAATCTTCCGACAAACCAGCAGAACAGAAATCTGAAACAAAAACTGAAGAAAAACCGGCTGCACAGGCGTCTGCTTCTTCTTCAGACAGAGTGGCAATTTCTCCTTTGGCTAAAAAAATGGCTCAGGATAAAGGAGTTGACATTCATTCAGTACAGGGTTCCGGTGAAAACGGAAGAATCGTTAAGAAAGATATTGAAAACTACAAGCCTTCTGAAAAAGCTGCTGCAACAGCATCTGCGCCAAGTGCATCTGCTCAGGTTGCTGTGAATTTTGTACAGGGTGAAGATACTGAAACTCCAAACTCTCAGGTAAGAAATATTATCGCAAAACGTCTTTCTGAAAGCAAATTTACTGCTCCTCACTATTACCTGATGGTGGAGATCAATATGGATAAAGCGATTGAAGCAAGAAAAGAAATCAACACACTTCCGGATACGAAAATTTCTTTCAATGATATGATTATTAAAGCGACTGCAATTGCTTTAAGAAAACATCCGCAGGTAAATTCAAGCTGGGCAGGAGACAAAGTAATCCACAGAGGAAATATCAACATCGGTGTTGCGGTGGCAATTCCAGACGGATTGGTAGTTCCGGTGCTGAAGAATACAGATCATATGTCTTACACTCAAATTTCTGCTGGCGTAAAAGATATGGCTGGAAGAGCGAAGAGCAAAGGTCTTAAGGCAAACGAAATGGAAGGTTCTACTTTCTCAATTTCGAACCTTGGAATGTTTGGTATCGAAACTTTCACAAGTATCATCAACCAACCAAACTCTGCAATTCTTTCTGTAGGTGCGATTATTGAAAAACCTATCGTAAAAGACGGTCAGATTGTAGTAGGAAATACAATGAAGCTTTCACTGGCATGTGACCACAGAGTAGTGGACGGTGCTACCGGAGCTCAATTCTTACAGACTTTAAGAACTTATTTAGAAAGCCCGTTATCTTTATTGGTATAACATCTTTTTAGATTTATGAATACAAACCTCTCAATTTTGGGAGGTTTTTTTTGTTTTAAATAAGATTGTCACCAGTTCAATTTTACATTTAGAAATTAAAATTATTTTGCAGGAAAAAAATAATATCCTATTTTAGTGAAAAAATATAAATGAAAAAAATAATTCTTGCAACAGTTTCGTTTTTATGCATTTTCAGTTACGCCCAGAATCAGCGTTTTTCGTATGAATATAAATTCGTGGTAGATTCATTGGAAAAAGATAAAGTAGAAACAGAAATAATGCTTCTGAAAGTCTATTCCAAAGGATCACAGTTTTACAGTAAAGCGACAGCAGAGGCAGATTCTACAAGGCTTGCTGAGATTTCAAAACAGATAAGTTCCGGAATTATAAATATGAAAGGTATGGCAACCGGCGGAAAAGTAAGGCATCACGTAGAAAAAAACTATCCGGATTATCAGATCAGTTACTTTATAAAATTAGGGGGCGAAGAATACATGATGGCTGAAACCAGAAAACAGGAATGGAAAATCTCACCCGAAAAACAGAAAACAGGAGAGCTGATGACACATAAGGCCACCTGTAATTTTGCCGGAAGAAACTGGACTGCATAGTTCGCAGCAGACATTCCGATACAGGATGGCCTTTACAAATTTCATGGTCTTCCAGGGCTGATTGTTAAAATTGAAGATGAGACAAAATCACATTTCTACGAATTAAAAGGAATTCAGAAGATGAATACTGATACTGCTTTCAAAAGTTTTAAGGATAAAAAAAGATTTAACGCTTTGATTGTCTTAGATCACAAAAAATTTAAAAAAGCATATCTGGATTACAGAGCAGACCCAAACAAAGGAACCAGGCAGATGATGGCGTCAGGAGTTATCTACCGCGTGACCGATGCATCAGGAAATCCTGTAGACATGAATAAAATAATGAAAGATCGCGAGAAAAAGCAGATTGAATCCAATAAAAAGAATAATAACCTTTTAGAAGTAGATCTGCTGAAATAATAACATAATGCCCGGAATTAAATTTCGGGTATTTTGTTTGGCCAATCAGAGAATGGATGGCTTGCATTTTGTTGCTGTGTAAAATACTTTCACCAGCACAAAAAAAATATTTTATGAAATTACAAAAGACTTATCTACTGCTTGCAGCTGCATTTTTCACTTTCAGCTGCACCGCAGAAATGGAAGAAAATCTACCTTCTCCACCGGACGAGGCACTTCTTGCTCCTGTAGAAACCAATCCTGCAAATACATCGTATGCTCCCGCTTTTCCAGGCCAGACAAGAGCAGGGGGAGTAAAAACCGTAACACCCATTAAAACTGAAGTCATTGCCACCACTTTATCTTCACCCTGGGGCATAACATCAATGCCCGACGGCAGATTACTCGTGACCCAAAAAACAGGCGCAATGAAAATTGTTACAGCCACAGGAGCGGTGGGAGCGGCTATCACAGGAATTCCGGCAGTCAATTCAAATGGGCAGGGCGGTCTTTTAGGGTTGTGCCTCGATCCTCAATTTGTAACAAACAGAATGATCTACTGGGTCTTTTCTGAAAATGTAGCAGGAGGAACAGTAACTTCAGTTGCTAAAGGAAAACTTTCCACAAGTGAAACAGCAATCGAAAACGCAACAGTAATTTACAGAGCAGCTCCATCAGCATCAGTCGGAAATCTGCATTACGGAGGACGAATTTTATTCGATTCCACCGGAAACCTTCTGGTAAGCACCGGAGAGCGTTCAGATATTACTACCAGACCCCTCGCACAGTCTGTGAGTGCGGCCTTAGGTAAAATTATCAGAATTACAAAAGACGGTCAGCCGGGACCCGGTAATCCAACTTTCGCAGGAAGCGGTTCTCTGCCAGAATTATACAGCATTGGCCACAGAAATCCTCAGGGAATGGCAATTCATCCTACAACCGGTGAGCTTTTTCAAAGCGAGCACGGCCCGAGAGGAGGTGATGAAATCAATAAAGTAACCGCCGGAGCCAACTACGGATGGCCAACGATCACTTATGGAATAGAATATGACGGCGCAACGATTGGTTCGGGAATTCAGCAGCAGGCAGGCATGCAGCAGCCGGTTTATTATTGGGATCCTGTGATTTCACCAAGCGGAATGACCTTCTACAGGGGAAACAATATTCCAGAATGGCAGAACAATCTCTTCGTAGCGGCCTTATCCGGTAAACATATCGTAAGACTTGTGATTAAAGACAGTAAAGTTTACGGTGAAGAAAGACTTCTGGCAACAGAAGACCAACGTTTCAGAGACATTACACAAGGCATTGACGGTGCTTTATATGCAGTCACAGACGGAGGCAGACTCTACAAAATATCAAAACAGTAAACACAAAATCTCCGTAATGGAGATTTTTTTATGTTCCTTACTGTGAAACTGAAAATTGATTCTGTAATTTTATTTTTTTAGGAGCCGGGAACCTGCTTTCCGCTACTACTCCTCACGCCACCACTTTTCCCCTCGCCAGTTGCGGGGTAACCGCTGCAATCAGGGCTAGTTACGATTCGTAATTAAAACCACTTGATATGCCGAAACACCTTAATTTGCACCCCAAATCCCAAATCACAAATCACAAATCTCAAACCTCAAACCTCAAATCAGCAAATGTCATTCTGAGCGAAGCCGAAGGCCCGAATCTTGCACCCCGAAGCCCGCCTCCAGCACCCAAAATCACCCTAAAACCGTAACCCCTTTCTGAAGCAATTCAAAAATCGCGTCTTTACCATTATCAGGTTTTACATTTACTGCCCGTGTTCCGTTGAAGTGAACGCAGGTAACATATCCGTTGGCAACGGCATCTGTAGCCGTAAATTTCACACAGTAATCCAAGGCCAAACCAACGATTTCAACCAGTTGGATGTCGTGGTATTTTAAAAAATCGTCAAGCCCCGTTTTCATAAAATGATTATTATCCTGGAAACCGCTGTAGCTGTCAATTTCAGAATTTGTTCCTTTCTGAACCGTGTGCGTGGCTTTTTCAATATTCAAATCAGGATGAAACTCTGCACCTTTTGTTCCCTGTACGCAGTGGTCTGGCCACATAAACTGCGGAACTCCGTTCAGAATGATGCTTTCACCCACTTTTCTGTTGTTGTTGGAGGCAAAACTTTTGTGATTGGCAGGATGAAAATCCTGAGTAAAAACAATCTGGTCATACTGGTTTTCTTCCATTAAAAGATTGATGTAGGGAATAATTTCTTTAGCATTGGGAACCGCAAGAGAGCCGCCTTCACAGAAATCATTCTGTACATCTACAACGATAAGAGCTTTTTTCATATATAATTTTTTTAATTGAGAGCCTTAAAATTTAACTTTAAAAATACTGTAAAATCATTTTAAAACTCTTCTTATTTTCGATAAATTTACAGCAGACTAAACTCAAATATTTGTCCAAAATAAAATTATCGGACAAATAGACACGCTATGGAAAACTTACAAAATCTCAGCAGTAGACAATATCCAATCGGTCATTTTAACGAACCGCAGGACATCACAGATATTCAGTTAGATGAATACATAAAAGTCATTAAAAACTTTCCCGGAAAACTGAAAACTTTAATTGAAAACTTCTCAGACGAACAGCTCGATACACCATACCGTGAAAAAGGCTGGACGGTGAGACAGCTCGTCAATCATCTTGCAGACAGCCATTCCAACAGTTTTATCAGATTTAAATTAGCCCTTACTGAAGAAAACCCAGTGATAAAGCCCTATGAGGAAGCCAAATGGGCAGAATTGCAGGACAGTGCATCGATCAGCATCAAACCTGCAATGAAAATGCTGAAAGGAATCCATCAAAGATGGTCTCATCTGCTGAAATCGCTTACAAACAGACAGTTTGACCGCACTTTTCATCATCCCGAGCAGGGCAGGAACTATAATTTGAGAATCTGTCTTGCACTTTACGTCTGGCATTGCAACCATCACTTTGCCCACATAGAAAATCTGAAAAACGAACAGGGTTGGTAAGAAAAAGTTTGCATACAACAGCCGATTTTCTTGAGATAAAGCAGAGAATATCAAATTTAAAACCTGAAGCAGAAAGGAAATGGGGTAGGATGAATGTAGCACAGATGCTTACACACTGCAGTAAAGTTTTAAAAGTTCCAATGAAAAAAACAGTGCTGCCCAAAACATTTTTCCTTTTCAGATGGATAGGCATTTTCACGAAATACGAAATGAAAACCTTCAATAACGGAATTCCGCCAAATATGCCTACTTTTAAAAAACTAATCATTAATTTTGACTGTGATTTTGATGTTTCGAAAAAAGAGCTTCTGAAAACCCTTGATGAGTATGCAGAATTCAGAAAAAACGATAAATTTCTTTCTGAGCACCAGTTATTCGGAAAAATGACAGACGAAAACTGGGGTTTTATGGAGTACAAACATCTTGAACATCACTTAAAACAATTTAGCGTATGAGTTTATTTGGAAAAATATTTGGCGATAAAAAGGAAGAAAACGACAGCAGTCTGCCTTTATGGAAACTGATTGAAAGCGAAAATGATCTGGCAAAAGCGGTAGAAGCTTCTGAAAATAAAAAAGTGGCCATTTTTAAGCATTCCACAAGATGTTTCATCAGCAAAACGGTACTTAAAAATTTTGAAGCAGAACTTCATGACAGCGAGAATAACGATGCGGAATTCTATTTTTTAGACCTGATCGCCTACCGAGCAGTTTCCAATAAAATTGCCGAAGATTTCAATGTAAGACATGAAAGCCCGCAGCTCATTGTATTTGAAAACGGAGCAGTAAAAAATTCAGCATCACATCAGGATATTTCTTTAAGCCAGATTACAGAATGAGCAACATACAGAATTATTTAGCCAACGTATTTGAAGTTCCCGCAGAGAAGCTTAATCTTTGCAGCATCCAGTACGAATCGAGAAAAGTGAGTAAGCACGAGTTTCTTTTACAGCAGGGCGAGATTTGCCGCAACACTTTTTTTGTGGAAAAAGGTCTCCTCAGAATGTATTCTATCGACAAAAACGGGAAAGAGCACATCATACAGTTTGCCCCGGAAAACTGGCTGATGGGCGACAGAAGCAGCCTGTATTTTAATGAAAAATCCAAATATTTTATAGAAGCTGTTGAAGATTCTGAGATTTTATTTCTGAATCCCGATTTCTTCAGCAAACTTTTGGAGGAATTCCCGAACAGCATCGAAAGAAATGATCTGATTATACAGAAACATGTGCGGAGTCTTCAGGATAGAATCAATTCTTTGCTCGGCGAGACAGCAGAGGAACGTTACATGAAATTCACAAAAATGTATCCCGATCTCATGATGAGAGTGCCTCAATGGATGATTGCATCGTATCTTGGGATTACTCCTGAGAGTTTGAGCCGTGTGAGAAAAGAACTGGCAAGGAAGAATTTTATTACAGATTAGGATAGGAATGTATCTAATCTTTTTTAAAGAAACTGAATTTGCAATAAAATTCATTTTATAATTATCACAGAAAGACAGATACTATTTACTGTATACAATCCCTTTTATTTAATCATGAAAGGGATTTTTTATTGTAAAATACCACAAAATGACGATTGTCTGGAGGTTTAAAATTATGTAAATTTGATAAATACCTCAAAAACTAATATCTATGAAAACTTTAATTGGCTTAACCTGTAAAGTGCTTTCTGTAGTTCTAATTATTTTAGCGTTCCTTGAATGTAAAAATGGTGATAAAGAAAGCATGTCTTCAGATTCTGTGGAATCTTCTAAAGACTCTACTCAGAGTAGTGGAATAGATTCAACACAGACAAGTCTGGATACCTTATCAATAAAACCTGATTCTTTAATTACAAATAAAAGTATTGAGAACAATATATCTTTAGCAGATGATATTAGAGCAAACACAGCAGTTTATGCTCCGCAGGAAATGACAAAAAATCAAACTTACACCGTGTTTGCAATGGTAAGTCTAAAAGAAATTGCGTTAGTTAAGAAACGTTTAATCGAACATGCAGACAAGTTAAATGATCAAAAAATTTTAGAGACTGATATAAAGTACGCAAAAACAACATTTTCGACTAATAAAATCAAGGTTTCATTAAAATGTGATGATGAAGTTTTTAAAATTATAGATTCAGATGACGGAATCATTAAGGCAATTGATGATAAAAATGATGAGATTTTTTGGAAATGGCACATTAAAGCAAAAAACTACACTTCCAAATCACCTCTAATTTTTATTTTTCAGTCAGTAGATAATGACGAAGTGCTATTTGAACAACAGTTTGATGTAGATGTGAATGTGTCTGTCAAAAATACTTTTGGGGGATATTTTCAGTATTTAGCAGACGAGCTTAAATATACGATACCGTCAATCATTCTTCCTCTGATAACATTTGTATACGGAGTGTTTTTAAGAAAAAGAAAGAGTGCAAAGAAAGAAGTTTAAGGTAAATTAAACGTTGTCAAGGTTAATATTCAGAATTTAAATAACCTTACAAGGATTATCGGGAAGCAAAAATTTTACTAACTGTTTAATTTTTTTCTGCTATGTAGTGCTATTTGTTTAGGATGTACCGATGATACACCGATGATATTCCCAAAAATGGCGAAATGATGACAGAATTTTCAGACTGTTTAATTTTTTAGGGTAAAATATACTGACCAAATTTAATCAGCCAGAGATAAAATCCTAAACATCCACCTAACAAGCCTGCGCAGAGAAAGGTTAAAACCTGATTTTTAGGTAGCAGACGGAGAACGGTAAACAAAACGATTAAACCAATAATCCCTGTAATGCTGTGAATTGTCCAGATGTTGAGGTCTAAAAACCGTGCAAGTCTCAGCTCATCACCTCTCATTGATTTTTCGCCTGTAAAAATGTAATTAAGAGTCCATCCAAAGGAATTTGCGCTCTGCCTTAACCAAAATAATGAGCAGAATACCAGAATCCATCCTGTAAAAGTAGTTTTGTTGAAAGAGAAAAGTTTTTTACGGTAGATCAGCAGCAAAACAAACCCAAAAGTTCCGGTAATCATTGTTTGAAGAGGTCCGCCAGCGAGGATTTTAATTCTGTCATTTCTGAATTCTTTTCTTTTAATATCAAACTCCTCTTTTTCTGGAAAATTCAGATTGTTCTTAATTTCGTAAGCGTATTTTTGATAGATAGAATTCAAATAGCTTATTTTTTTATCACTCTCAAAATGTGTGCTTTGGTAATCGATTGTTGCATCATAACCCAAATATTCAGCAACAGCGTAATGTCCCAGTTCATGGCTTAAAGTTCCCACCACTGTCATGATGATAAACGTGAAGATGAGGATTAAAAATAATTTAAAATCAAAATAAAAATATTTCATCGAATATGTTTTACTTACGAATATAGTTAATTTGAAATTGATTCCATTTGTTAATAACCATATTCGGACAAGGAGTAATTTGGCTACAAAATCCGTTGAATCGGTTTAATTTTTCTATGCTTATAATCACAACTTTGTCCTGTAAATAATTAACAACAAAAACAAATTATTATGAGCACAAAAAAAGTATGGTTCGTTACAGGAGCCTCGAAAGGATTAGGTTTGGCATTGGTTCAGAAACTTTTAGCTGAAGGTTACAGCGTTGCAGCAACCTCAAGATCATTGAAAAGTTTTGAAGGAAGTATTGAATCTTCACAGAATTTTCTTCCTCTGGAAATGGATCTTCTGGATGAAAACAATGTGAAAAAAGCGATCACGGCAACAGTGAAAAAATTTGGAAGGGTAGATGTCATCGTCAATAACGCCGGGTACGGGCAGCTTGGAACTCTGGAAGAACTTTCCGATGAAGAAAGCCGCAAAAATTTTGACACCAACGTTTTCGGTTCGCTGAATGTCATCCGTCAGGCAATGCCTTTTCTTAGAAATCAAAAGTCAGGTTACATTATGAATGTAGCATCGATTGGAGGGATTACGGGAGCTTTTCCGGGGTGGGGCGTGTATTGTGCAACTAAATTTGCTGTGGCTGGTTTTACAGAATCGCTTGCGTATGAGGTTGCAGAATTTGGAATCTATGCAACGGTGGTTTATCCGGGGTATTTCAGAACTAACTTCCTTGATTCGGGATCAATGACGGTTCCTGAAAATCCGATTGCTGAATATTCGGCTGCAAGAGCTGTGGAGGCAAAACATAAAGAAGAAATAAACGGTAATCAGCCGGGAGATCCTGATAAAGCAGCTTCAGCTTTTATTCAATTGGCGGAAATGCAGAAGCCGCCGATTCATTTTGTGATGGGGACTGATGCTGTAGGTTTAGCCAAAGATAAAATGAAAACGCTGAATGCAGATATCGATTCAGCTTTGGAACTGAGTACTTCAACTGATTTTTAAAGTTTTAATTTTAACCCAAGAGATAGAGCGGTCTGAAAAGATTTGCTCTATCTTTGATATTATTTTATCATGAAAAATAAGAAAATTCTTACCCTCAATACCATCGCAGAATTTCACGCGATTGCCGGTCTTCCAAAACCTGAACATCCTTTGATCAGCGTGTTTGATTATGTTGATGTCACGTATCAGACTGATGAAAAAAGCATTACATGGCTGCAGCATTTTTACTGCATTGGTTTAAAAAGGGATCTTTCAGGAAAATTCAGGTATGGTCAGCAGCAGTATGATTTTGATTCGGGGATTGCTTCTATGGTTTCGCCGGGGCAGATTGTTGAGATTAAAGTTCCTGCAAAAAATGAAGATAAACCAACAGGAATTATCATGTGTATTCACCCTGATTTTCTGTGGAACACTTCTCTGGCCAGGAAAATTAAAGAATATGTTTTCTTTGGATATGCAGTGAACGAGGCACTTTTTGTTTCTGAAAAAGAGGAAGAAATTATTTTAAGTATTTTTAAAAATATCCAAAGGGAATATCACAACAATATTGATGATTTTACCCAGAATATCATCGTTTCGCAGATTGAGGTGATGCTTAATTATTTTGAAAGGTTTTACCAGAGACAGTTTATCACAAGAAAAAAAGGAAATCACCAGATTCTCGAACGTTTTGAATCTGAAATTGAAAAATATTTCAATGACGGAAAACTGCTGGAAAACGGACTTCCGTCAGCAAAGGAAATTGCCGAATCGCTCAACATGTCGTCGAACTATCTTGGGAGTCTTCTAAAATCTCTTACCGGACAAAGCACGCAACAACATATTCATCAAAAACTAATTGATAAGGCAAAGGAAAGGCTTTCTACCACACAACTTTCTGTAAGCGAGATTGCCTACGAACTGGGCTTTGAACATCCGCAGTCTTTCAGTAAACTTTTTAAAAGTAAAACCAGTCAGACTCCTTTAGAATTCAGAACTTCTTTTAATTAAATTAGAAATTATGCTTACTCAAATCCACCCAAAGCTTCCAATGCGGAACAAAGCTGAAACCAAAAAATATTATATTGAAAAGCTTGGTTTCGAGCAGTTGGGTTCTGATGATTTTCCGGATTATTTAATGCTTAAAAAAGATGAAATCGAAATTCACTTTTTTCTATTTACTGATCTGAATCCAAAAGAAAACTATGGTATGGTTTACATCAGAGTTTCAGGTATTGATGCTTTTTACCATTCGCTGGTTGATGAAAGAGTAGAGATTCATCCTAATGGAAGCCTACAGACAAAATCTTGGGGACAAAAAGAATTTTCGCTTTTGGATCCTGATTCTAATCTGTTGACTTTTGGGGAAAGTTTCTGAATAATATTTGTGTTCCTACCTTTAATTAAATGTAGTCAAGTAATTTCAGCAAATTTATTCCTTCAAAAACTTCCCATAAAAAACATCATCCTTTGTCTGAATCTTCAGATAATAAGTTCCTTTCGCAAAATCAGAAACTTTAAAAGATTTTTTGTTTTTTTCTGTTGTAATTATTCTGCCTAAATTATCGTAAATCTGGACAGAAAGAATCTCTTTTTCAGAAACAATATTCAGAATGTCTTTTACAGGATTTGGGAAAATTGAAATTTTGTTTTTCTGAACCAGTTCCGAGGTATTCAAAACCGCATTAAACAAGCTACCGAAATTTAAAATTCCGTAACCCATCTGATCGGTGTGGCTGGGTGCCAGTGAAGCAGATGAACGTAAAGAATTTCTCATTGTATCCCTGTTCATCGCAGGGAATGCCTGAATAAGACATGCAACGCCACCGGCAGCCACAGGTGCGGCAATTGATGTTCCTGTCACAGTGATGGTTGAGCTTCCGTTAACGGTAACGGCGGCCGTTCCTCTTGCTGAAGCATCAGGTTTTACAACGCCTGCCGAATTGGGTCCGTATGATGAAAATGGTGATGAATTTCCCGCTCCGTCCACACTTCCAATGGTGAAAACTTTGGAGTTATCTGCCGGAGTCACGATGTAATGCCACGGCTGTTCGCCAGAGTTTCCTGCTGCAAACAGCACAAAAATACCTTTATTCACTGCAATTTCTGCTCCCCGCGCAATGAAAGAAGTAATACCATTCATCTGAGAATAGGTATAACTGTATTTCGGATCATCAAAGATGGCGTAACCTAAAGAAGTTGTTATTAAATCCACTCCCTGTCTGTCGGCTTCTTCCGCAGCTTCAATCCAGTACATTTCTTCCTCGGGAACTTCTGCTGTTGCATCTTCACTTCGGTAGAGATAGAAATTGGCATCGGGTGCAGAGCCAACAAACTGATCCTGAACAAAGCCGCCAATCGCTCCTAAAACAGCCGTTCCGTGGGCATTCAGATTGTGTTCATAAATATTTGAAGTTTTGGTTACAAAATCATAACCTGCTTTTATCTGGTTATTTGCCCAAAGTCTTGAAAACGTCATCCCGTTATCTACGCTCGGAAAACCGGAATCAATGACTGCTACCGCGATTCCAGTTCCTGTGTAGCCCGCAAGGTGAAGGGGTTTCAGATTGATCTGATCAATCTGATCCAATCCGGAACCATAATTAAAAACCGTATTAATATTTTGAAATTCCTGAAATTTATTCTGATTTTGAACCTTCAGAGTAAGAGAAGAATTTTTAGCAAAACTTTCCACCGACTGTACGAATGGTAATGCTTTGATTTGATTAACTTGTGCCTGATTTACAGTGACAGCAACACCATTCAGCCATTTTGATTTATCAGCAACCGTGAGTCCGAGATTCTGGACGGCCTGCACGTAAGAGGTTTCCAAAGGTGCGTCCTGATCATTCAATGCAATCCCCAAAGACGTTCTTCTGTTGAGTGATTTTTGAGTGAGTTCAGAAAGTGGATTGGCATAAAATGCCGCCTTATTCGGCTTTCCGTTAAAATACACAAAAACAAGCTCGGTCTGTGCCGAAACTGAAACCGAAAGTCCTAAAACAAAAGCGAGTATAGATTTTTTCATGTATTTATTTTTAGTAAAGATAAAACAAAATGAATAAAATTTTTGGCAGGATTTTAAAATCCGTATTTTTACGGAAATATTTATTTTTAAAGTCGCCGGATTTAGAATTAATCATAATTTGATGATTGGGCGATTACAAAATTTTAAAAACAAAAAAATCTACATATGAAAAAGATTCAGATGGTTGATCTGCAAAGTCAATATTATAAAATAAAAAACGAGGTAGACAATGCTGTACTTAATGTAATGGATTCTGCGGCTTTCATCAACGGCCCGGAAGTAAAATCTTTCCAATCTGAACTGGAATCTTATCTGGATGTAAAACACGTCATCCCATGTGCCAACGGAACTGATGCTCTTCAGATTGCACTGATGGCATTAGACCTTCAGGAAGGCGATGAAATCATCACTGCAGATTTTACTTTTGCCGCAACGGTGGAAGTTATTCATCTTTTAAAACTGAAATCTGTTTTGGTAGATGTAGATTATGATACTTTTACTATTTCTCCCGATGCAGTAAGAAAAGCAATTACTCCCAAAACAAAGGCAATTATCCCCGTTCATATTTTCGGGCAGGCATCCAATATGGAAGAGATTCTGAAAATTGCTGAAGAAAATAACCTTTTCGTCATCGAAGACAACGCGCAGGCTATAGGCTCAGAATTTACTTTTGCTGACGGTTCTACTAAGAAAACCGGAACAATGTCAACTGTGGGTACAACTTCTTTCTTTCCGTCTAAAAATCTGGGTTGCTACGGCGACGGTGGCGCGATCTTTACCAATAATGACGAGCTCGCTCACCGATTGAGAGGTATTGTAAACCACGGAATGTACGAGAGATATTATCACGATGAGGTAGGCGTAAATTCAAGATTAGACAGCGTGCAGGCAGCAATTTTAAGAAAAAAACTTCCTCACCTTGATTCTTACAACGATGCCAGAAGAAAGGCCGCTGACTATTACGACGAAGCTTTTGCCGGAAATGAAAATATTCTAACCCCAAAAAGAGCAGAAAATTCTACTCACGTTTTTCACCAATATACTTTGAGAATTCTGAACGGAAAAAGAAACGACCTTCAGAAATTTTTAACTGAAAAGGAAATTCCTGCAATGATCTATTATCCTGTAGCTTTAAGAAAACAAAAAGCGTATTATCAGGAATCCAACGACGCAGATTTTGTAAATACAGACAGACTTCTGGATCAGGTAATCTCTCTTCCAATGCATACAGAACTGGATGATGAACAACTGAAATATATTACGGACGCTGTTTTGGAGTTTATGAATTAATGAAAAAGAGAATTTTCAGATACAGAGCAGTAGGTATAATCTTATTTTTAACCGAACTTTTTATTTTGCTGTTATTCGGTGAAGGTACAATGATCAGTTTTGAAGAACTGAAAAACTCCGAAAGTTTAACCTGGGAGAACATTAATCTACCCTTCGCTTTCGCAACATCTCTTACAGCCCTCACCTGCTTGATCGCTATCTGCATCAAAGATAAAAGAAGCATAAAACTTTTTAATATCCACTACACCATCATAGCGGTCTTCTTTGTCTGCGGATATCTTAAACAGATTTTTGAAGGAGCAGATCCTGACGAAGATATTTTTAAATTTACAGCTGTATTCGCCGTTCTTGCCATACTTTTTTTGGTAGTGAATCTATTGAAACAAAAGGATGTAAATTTTGTTGATATAGAGGATATCGGAAGTAATGCGTAGTTTACTTTGTCAAAGCTTTTGGGCATGAGGTGTTGCTTTGACAAAGTTTTCAGATAAAAAAATGAACATACACAAATGTTGAACAATGGAAATCAGAGAACAAAATCTGGAACCGGATAGTTTTTATCACATCTATAACAAAGGAGTCAATGGCGAAAGAACTTTTTTGTCAGATGAAAATTATAGATTTTTCCTTTCGAAGGTTAAGCTTTTTCTCAGTCCGGTATGCGATATTTATGCGTACAGTTTGATGCCTAACTATTTTGATCTTTTGGTAAAGATAAAATCCGAAGATGAATTTCCTGATGAGCTGAAAATTAAGAATTTTCACACTACCGGTTTACATTCTTATGATTCTGTGATTAGCAAACAGTTCAGTAAATTGATAAGTTCCTACTCACAGGCTTTTAACAGATTTAATAAAGTCCGGACAGGTAATTTATTTGAGTCACACTTTAAGAGACTGAAAATAGAAAGTGAGGAAAATTTGAGAAATACAGTCGTTTCAATTCATAAAAATTCTCTCAAAATTAGCGCAGATTATGAGAATTATACATATTCATCTTATAAAGATATTCTGCTTAACGAAAACTTTACAGTGAAGGCAAATCTTGTGATAACGATATTTGGAGATTTGGAAAATTTCAAATTAAATCACAGTAAATAAAAAAACTTTGTCAAAGCACAAAAAAACATCTTTAAAGCTTTGACAAAGTATCAAAAATTATACATTAAACAAAGACATGGCAATATTAGTAACAGGAGGTCTTGGATACATTGGTTCGCACACGGTTGTAGAATTGATTAGTAATAATTATGAGGTGATCATCGTTGATGATCTTTCGCATTCAGAAAAATTCATTTTAAATAATATTGAAGAGATTACGGGTAAGAGGCCGATTTTTTATCCATTTGATTTAAAGAGGAAAGAACTTCTGAATCAGGTTTTTGATGCCCATATAATTGATGGGTGCATCAATTTTGCTGCGTTTAAGGCGGTAGGAGAGAGCCAGGTAAAACCTGTTGATTATTACGAAAACAATTTATTTTCATTAATCAATATCCTTCAGGAATTTAAGGAGAGAAATCTTTCGAATTTCATCTTCAGCTCATCATGTACGGTTTATGGGCAGGCGGATGAAATGCCGATTAATGAAAATACGCCGCTGAAAATGCCGGAAAGTGTTTACGGTAAAACCAAACAGATGGGAGAGGAAATCTTAATTGATTTTGCAAAAGCGTACAATAGAAAGATCAGTCTTCTTAGATATTTCAACCCAATTGGTGCTCATGAAAGTGGTATTCTAGGTGAATTGCCTATAGGAGTACCCAATAATCTTGTCCCTTACGTAATGCAGACGGCATCTGGTATCAGAGAAAAACTGAGCATTTGGGGAGATGATTATCCTACAGACGATGGCACGGCGGTGAGAGATTATATTCATATTACTGATTTGGCAAAAGCACACGTGGCGGCATTAAAAAAACTTATAAATGATAATTCTGATGGTTCGGTTATTGATATATTTAATTTGGGAACCGGAAAAGGATCGTCTGTCTTGGAAGTGGTGAAAGCATTTGAAAAAGCAAATGATGTTTCAGTACCTTATCAGATTTGTGACAGGAGAGAGGGCGACATTACAATCGCTTATGCCAACGCTGACAAAGCCGAAGAGATACTCAACTGGAAAGCCCAGACATCGCTTGAAGAATCTTTAAAAACGGTTTGGGAATGGCAGAAATATTTAGAAACAAAAACAAATTAAATTATAGATCGATACATGAAAACTGAAAGAATAGGCATTACATTTTCCTCATTTGATTTACTGCATGCAGGACACATCAAGATGCTTGAAGAAGCAAAAACGGTTTGCGACTACCTGATTGTGGGCCTTCAGATTGACCCGTCACACGACAGACCAAACAAAAACAAACCTACGCAGACAATTGTTGAAAGATATATTCAGTTAAAGGGTGTGAGTGCTGTAGATGAAATTATACCGTACTACACCGAGCAGGATTTGGAAGATATTTTAAAATCTTTTGTAATTGATGTAAGAATCATTGGAGATGACTATGCCGACAGAGATTTCACAGGAAAGCAATACTGTAATGATAACGGAATTGAGATTTTCTATAATAAAAGAGACCACAGATTTTCAACGAGTGATTTAAGAAAAAGAATCTACGAAGCTGAAAAAGCAAAAGCAGAAGGCGTGGAAGTAGCAGAAAAATAATACTGTTATTTTATACAAAAAAAGAGTTCGGTAAATATAATTACTGAACTCTTTTTGTTTTTGTCAACATTCAAATTTACATTGGTCCCTGTTGGTCGTCGCCGCTTGCATTTGAGTTGATATCTTTTTTACGTTTTGGCTGATCCACTTTTTCGTTTCCTTGCTTAAATCTGTAGGTAAGAGAAACAGAAAACTGTCTTGGCTGCCACTGCATATATGAATCTCTTGTGAAACCGGATCCGTATGTGGTAGATCTCATTGCCCGGGTATTAAAGATATCCTGGATGTTGAAAGATAAAGTTCCGTCGCCCTTCCAGATTGTTTTTGAAGCTCCGAAGCTCAATGCATACATATCTTTTCTGTCTAAACTCTCAGTTTTCTGACCACCTCTGTAGAATCCCTGAAGCTGGAAATTTAAAGTCTTGTCAATTTTCACTGTTGAAGTAAGCCTTGCTCTTGCTGCAAAACCACTTCCGTTAAAGTTTTGCGATTCAGACATGAGTGAAGGGTCAAAGTAAACTCCTTTGGTATTGTATCCAAAAAGATCCACATTTCCTAAGAACTTAAGCCATTTGGTAGCATCCCAGTTAAAATTTAAGTCTAATCCATATCTGTCATCACTACCAACATTTACAGGTTTAGTATGAAAAACTGTAGTTGGAACATTATTAATATCCTCCTGCTTATTGTAAGTGATGATTTTTACATCAGCTGTCTGATGTCTGTAGTAGAGCGTAGGATTGATCGTAAATTTACTTTTTGAAATGCTGTATCCTAATTCGTACGAGTCAACGTAAGAAGGATTGAGGTCAATATTACCGTCAAAAATATTCTGGTTATCGCTGTAACTTGGATTTGGAATCAGAAAGTAAGATCTTGGTCTGTCAATTCTTCGTGAATAATTTAAAAGGAACTGATTGTCTTTAGCAACTTCGTAGCTCAGGAAAACGCTTGGGAAAAGATTATTGTAATTTTTTACGTTCTGCTGACCCATTCCCGCTAAATTCCGGTAATTAATATCAATTCTTGAATTTTCATTTCTCACACCTAATTGATATCCCAGTTTACCTATTTTGCTTCTGAACTGAACATATCCTGCATTAAACATCTCCTCATATTTTGCATTATAAGTATAATCATCAAGATAAAGGGTGAATGGTAATGAGGAAGTATTCTGCGTTACAATATTCTGATAATTGTTTGCATTCACATCTATTCTGTACCCAGCTTCCAGTTTAGAATTTTCACCAATTGGCAATTCATAGTCTGCTTTACCAATCAAGGTTTTATTTCTTGTTTTCTGCCCTATGATGTTCTGAAGATCAAAACTGTTGTTCTGCGTCTGAAAGATATCACTGTCATTATTGGAGCGGTTGCTTTGGAGACTTACTGAAAGAGATAAATTCTGTCCTTTATCATTAAATTTATGATCTACGCCAAAATCACCCTGAAATGCGAGGTTATTATTAGTACCGGTACTCGTTCTGTTTCGGGTAGTGATGGCATTGTTAAAACCATAATTTACATAATCAATATTTCCTATATTGCTTCCGTCAAAAGTTCTTACGGTACCTGAAGCATTGATGGATGTTTTTTCAGTAACATCTAAAACCACACCACCGGTAGCATTATAGTTGTCGTTTTTACTTTTTGAAATCGATTCATTATGCGTTTCTCTGAAATCCCCTGATGTAAGATAAGCATTGTTACGGCTGGTATTTTTGGACTCTCTGTAACCACCGCCACCATTCAGAAACCATGTAACGTTTCCTTTTCTCCAGCTTAGATTGGTATTTAAATTTGTTTGAGGCAAATACCCCAAAGTTCCAATTACACTACCGTTAAAACCGGTTTTTTTTGATTTCTTTAAAATAATATTTAAAATACCTGCTGTTCCGCTGGCTTCAAACTTCGAAGATGGGTTGGTAATCACCTCAATTCTTTCAATTTGGTCTGCAGGAATACTCTGTAATGCATTCGCACCATCATCAATTCCCAGAAGGGCAGAAGGTTTTCCGTTAATTAAAAAACGGACGTTAGAACTTCCTCTCATAGAAACTGTACCGTCTGTATCCACAGAAACTGAGGGAACATTGGATAAAACATCCTGCAAACTTCCTCCTTTACTCACAATATCCTGAGATGGGTCGTAAGTTCTTTTATCAAGTTCCACCTTGTAGGGTTTGGTAGTTGCGGTAATTACAACACCTTTAATTTCCTGAGTTTTCTCGGAGGCAGCAGCTGCTTCAGGCTGAATCGTGAGTGCTCCAACGTTTCCTGCGGTTGCAATCTGTTTATTGAAAGTAGCCTTTTTATAGTCAATTGCCTCAATGGTAATATCGTAGTTTCCGGGCGATAAGGGCATTGTGTACTGTCCTTTTTCATCCGTTAATGCACCTTCACTCAGGGCTTTGTTGGTTTTGTTTACATACGTCACAGAGGCGTATGGGACGGGCTGATTATAACTGTTTACTACAGACCCTGTAACATTTACTTTATCCTGCGCAAAAGCAAATGCCGCTGCTGATAAAACAAAAGTCAATCCTAAAGTCTTTTTGGTAAACAGACTGATGATTTCAGTTTGATTCATAAGTTCTTAATTGTATACAGAATGCAAAAAAAATAAAAAATAAGACTGTTTCTTATGATTTAAATTGTTGCAGACAAGTTAGTTTGTTTATTATTTATGCTTAATTAGACGGTTTTTAACCTGATTTGTTAAATTTTAAATTGTTAAAAAAAGGTTAAATATTTTTATTATTTTATATTTCGCGAGTTAAGCCACTCCTGATATACTTTTGCATTGGCAGCATGCTCCTCTGCGTTGTCTGTGAATTTGTGAAACCCCGGTCTGGAAGGATCTGCACACATAAAAATAAAATTGTTTTTTGCTGCATTCAGCACCGCATCTACAGAGTTTTTATCTGTGATACAAATCGGTCCCGGCGGAATTCCTTTATTGGCATATGTATTAAAGGGTGATGGCGTAGAAAGATGTTTGTACAGAACTCTTTTTATAGATTCTTTAAAGTTTGTCTGCTTGTTGATTGCGTAAATCACTGTAGGATCACTCTGAAGTTTCATATCCTTTTTGTAACGGTTCAGATAAAGTCCGGCAATGGTTTTCATCTCATCCGGTTTACCTCCGGATTCCTTAAAAACAATAGATGCCAAAGCGTAAATCTGATCTCTGCTTAAACCGGATTGAGCTTCTTTTGCTTTCCTGTCGGCATTCCAGAATTCGGTATACTGATCATTAAATTTTTTAAAAAATTCGGAAGGAGTTACCGTCCAGTAAAAATTATACGTGTCGATAAAAAAATATTTTTTTAAATCTTCCGCAGAAGTGTAGCCTTTCTCATTTGCAATCTTATTCAGGTCGCTTACAAATTTCAGAGAATCAATTTCAGTTTTTCTGGTTACTTTTCCCACCATTTGGTACACATCACCAAAATCACCAATCCTGAACGAATTTTCACTTTGATTTCCAGCCTTTATCATATTCACAAGATCAGAATTTCCCATTCCTTTCTTAAAATGATACCTTCCCGGTTTAAAGTTTTCAGGCAGATTTTTTTCCTGTGCAATATCTTCAAAAGACGCTTTATCATCTACAAACTTTGCAGCAGAATCTATAATCTGTTTAAACTCTGCACCATGAGGTATTAAAACATAGCCATCTTTTTGGATATTGTTTCCGTAATTTTTTTTGTAAAACTTAAAACCGAAAAATCCACCGATAGCAATCAGCAGAACTACGATAATCAGAGCTGTTTTTTTCATAATTTATAAAAACCGATATGTGTTTTGTTATTTTATCTAAATCTCAATTTCTCCGTTGAAAACCTGACGGGCAGGACCTTCTAACCAGATGTTCTCAAAAGATCCCTTATTTTTATCTGCATAAACTTTCAGGTCTCCGCCTAAAGTTTTTACAGCGATCTCCATGGCAGAGTTTTTCTCAAGATAGGTGAGCGCAGCGGCAGTAACTCCCGTTCCACAGCTGTATGTTTCATCTTCAACGCCACGTTCGTAAGTCCGCACAAAAATCTTTTCATCAGAAAGTACTTCCACAAAATTCACGTTGATACCTTCATCTTTGTAATCAGGGGAGTATCTGATATTTTTTCCTTCTTCAAAAACGTTTACATCAGCAATTTCTGTAACATATTTAATGTAGTGTGGCGACCCGGTATTTAAAACAGAATCTTCACCGTCTTTTAAAATGTCTTTTACATCACTCATCTTCAGTTTTACAATATCACCACTGATTTCAGCTTGATGAAGACCGTCGATGGCTGTAAAGGTAGTTTCAGATTCTTTAAAAATCCCTAAAAAATGGGCAAATGCCACAGAACAGCGCGCTCCGTTTCCGCAAAAACTTTTTGAGCCGTCAGAATTATAATAATCAACTTCAAAATCTACACCTTCTGCAGAATTTATTTTTATCAATCCGTCTGCGCCAATTCCAAATCGTCGGTCGCAAAGCATTTTGATTGCTGAAATTTCTAAAGTATTCCATTCTCCGGCACGGTTATCAAGCATGATAAAATCATTTCCTGTTCCCTGATATTTATAAAAATTCATGATGAGATATCTCTTTTTAATGGCCTGCAAAATTACGCATTATTAAACAAAAAAGCGAACGGCCAAAAACCGCTCGCAAGATATTTGTGATGATTACCTTCTGAAACCGGATCCATTAGTACTTCCGTTGTTTGGGGCAGTATTCTGTCGGTTGGTATCCGTGCCGTTTCTGAAGCCTCCCGAATTTTGATTGGTATTGGTATTCGGCGTTGGTGAAGGAGTAGTGTTATTCCTGAAACCTCCGTTATTTCTCTGCTGAGACTGCTGGTTCTGCTGATTATTTCTAAACCCGCCATTATTACGGGACTGGGAATTCTGGTTAGACTGAGTGTTTCTGAAACCATTATTCCTTCTCGTACCATTATTGGTATTTGTATTGGTGGGAGGAGTTGTAAAGCCATAATTTCCGGATCTCACTCCGCCACTGCTAGCGTCCGAACGTCGTTCTATATAAACCTTCTGTCTGTTGTTTCCGTATAAATAATAAGGAACTCCCTGGTCATAATAATAGTTGATATCATTTCTGTAATAGTATCCGTCGTTTCCGTAATATCCGCCGTTTCCGTAGTAATTGCTCGGCGCATAGTAAGCTCCGTTATTCATATATGGATCTCCATATCCCGCACCCTGATCAGAATATACGGTACATGAAGAAAGACTCATAAAAGCGAAAATGCTTAGCGAAATTTTTATTAAATTTTTCATCGTATTTTAAATTTTACTGTTTTAAACTTTTTTTCCAGGCAGTAAGTCCGTTAATTGCCATGAAGGTAAATACCAAATATTGCACCGAAGTAATTCCCAGCTCTTTATAAAGCATCATGGGAACACAAATCACGTCGCCCAAAATCCAGAAATACCAGCTTTCCAGGCGTCTTTTGGCCATGAGCCACATTCCAACTAAAAAAACAGAGGTGGTAATGACGTCCAGCCAGTTTCCCCAGTCAAGATGGTATAAACCAAAACTGATTCCATCTGAGGAGAAATTATTGTCTATAAATGGCTTGTAATAATAAATAACTGTTACCAGAATCATGCTCACTGCAAACAGAATGATACTGTAAAACCAATCTTTCCTGGTTGCCTTTTGAACATCCACATGAATATGATCTTCAGAGTTTTTAGACCACAGAATCCATCCGTAAATACTCATTACCGTATAATAAATATTGATCATACAGTCGCCCAGCAGCCCAAAGTTAAAGAGAATATAAACATAAAGTACCGTCGAGATAATTCCCGTAGGGTAGAGCCAGATATTCTTTTTAACAGACAGATATACACTAATGATTCCAAATATACAGGCCACAGCTTCTACAGCTATTTGTAAAGAAGTATATGTCTCATAGGGTTTTATGAAGAGATCGTAGAAATTCATCGGTGCAAAAATAATCAATTTTATGGTAGGTAATAATTTTCTAAAAGTTGTGAAAATCAGATTTTTATCATTGATACTTAAAGTTTTTGTTCTAAATATGAGCAATAAACGTTAATATTTCTAAATTTTTTATATTTTCGTAAATCTTAATTAAATTAAATTATATGTCTAAAATTTGGGCTAAAAAGCCAATGAGTGCTTACGAAGCCGATATTCAGAAGAGCGAGCTCAAGCGTGTCTTGGGGAAATGGAGCCTTACTGCCATCGGAATCGGGGCGATTATCGGAGGAGGAATTTTTGTACTTACGGGTACTGGTGCTTACTATAATGCCGGACCGGCTTTAGCACTGTCATTCGTAATCGCAGGTATTGCCTGTGTTTTTGCTGCTTTGTGCTATGCTGAATTCGCATCTATTTTACCCGTTGAAGGTTCTGCTTATGCCTATGCGTACGGAACTGTAGGAGAAATTTTTGCGTGGATCATCGGCTGGGGTTTGATACTTGAGTACGCCATGGGATCAATGACGGTTGCTGTTTCCTGGTCAGGATACTTCGGTAAACTGCTGAAAATGTTCGGGCTTCATCTGCCATACTGGATGACCACAGATCCCGGAACTGCCCACAAAGCCTTTGGTGAAGCTACAAAACAGCTTGCTGACGCAAAATTACCTGCGGATAAGTTATTAGGATTTCAGGAAACCATTGCTAATTTTAATGCAGCGCCAGAAATCGCAAATTTCAAATTATTTTTAAATCTTCCGGCTTTACTTATTGTATTATTTGTAATCTGGATTTTATTGAGAGGAACAAAAGGGGCGGCAAAAGCAAATAACTTCATTGTTATATTAAAGGTTTCTGCCATCATCTTCGTGATTATTGCCGGAATATTTTTTATTAATGTAGACAACTGGTCTCCGTTTATCCCTGAAGCTACAACTATCACAGAAAACGGGGTTTCCCACAAAGCCTACGGTCTTGCCGGGGTTGTTGCCGGAGCATCTGCAATTTTCTTTGCGTATGTAGGTTTTGATGCGGTTTCTACGCAGGCTGGTGAGGCGATTAATCCTAAAAAAGATGTACCTTTTGCCATCATCACTTCACTGATTATCTGTACAGTTTTATACATTTTGGTATCACTTGTTCTTACAGGGATGATGCATTACACAGATTTTAATCCACTTGGAAAATATCCGGATGCAATCAAGGCTCCGGTAGCGTATGCATTTGATATTGCAGGGCAGGCTTGGGCTGGATACATTATCACCATTGCTGCAACCGTAGGTTTAATTTCTGTATTGATGGTAATGATTATGGGGCAGTCCAGAATTTTCCTGGGAATGTCTAAAGATGGATTAATTCCTGCCACTTTTTCTAAAGTAAATCCTGCTTCAGGAGTACCAAGAAAAAACCTGATGATTTTAGGAACCGTGATCGCAATTGTTGCATCACTTACTCCAATCAATGATTTGGCACACATGACAAGTTTCGGAACTCTTTTCGCTTTCACAATGGTGTGTGTAGCAGTTTGGGTTTTGAGAGTAAAAGAACCGAATATGGTAAGAAGCTTCAAAGTGCCTGCATTACCACTTATCGCATGTTTAGGAATCGCAATCAATGTTTACCTCATTTTTAACCTGAGCAAAGAAGCACAGAAGTATTCTTTCGGATGGTTGATTATCGGTTTTATCATTTACTTCCTTTACAGTAAACGAAATTCAAAACTGCAGAACGGCGGTTATGGAGAAACTTTCAAGGCTGAGCAGAAGCCTTTGGAGGATGTAGATATCGATATTGACAATAAAAAATAAATTTTAAATTCCGCACTGGGCGGAATTTTTTTTTGACTAAATTTGATTATTATGAAAAAACTGTTCACCACCACCATCATCACATTTTCTCTGTTTTCATCAGCTCAGAAAATCGAAAGCTTTACCAATATTCTTTCCGATCAGATCAGCATCAGAGCGATAGAAATTTACGACAATAAAGTCTGGTACAGCGGTACTGGATCTATATTCGGTTATGTTGATCTGAAGAATTCTGAAAACAAAAAACAAATGGTTCTTTCAGAAAAAAAGCTGCAGTTTCGAACTCTGGCGCAGGATCAGAATTCTTTTTACACTATTAATATAGAAAGCCCTGCACAGTTTTTTAAAATCGATAAAAAGACTTTGAAATATCAGGTAGTTTATAAAGATACAGCCAAAACTGCTTTTTATGATGCTTTGTATTTTCATAAAAATAAGTTCTTTGCATTTTCAGATCCTTCAGAAGATTCAAATTTAAAACTGATTGATTTTACCTTTGCAAAAGGAAAATTTCTTACTAAAAAATACGCTCACTTAAAAATGAAAACCGGTGAAGCTGGTTTTGCCGCAAGCAATACCAATATCGCTGCCGGAGATAATTATCTTTATGTGGCAACGGGCGGAAATTCTTCAAGAATTTTCAGACTGAATCTTAAAAATGATAAACTTGAAGCTTTTGAAACTCCTTTTGTACAGGGAATTTCTTCTCAGGGAATTTACTCAATAGATTTTTCGGGAGACAAATTCGGGATTGCAGTGGGCGGGGATTACACGAAGCAGAACGAAAATATAAACAACATTGCCACGTCCACAGATGTCGGGAAAACATGGCAGATTCAGGCATCGGGAAATAATGCCGGTTATACGACATGCGTTAAAATAAAGCCTGGCTCGAAAGGAAAAGAGATAATTTCGGTAGGAGATCAGCATATTTCATACTCTTCAGATTTCGGGAAAACATGGAAGAAAATTTCTGACGAAAAAGGCTTGTTTGTCTGTAAATGGATTGATCAGAATACTGTAGTTTTCGCAGGAAAAGATAAAATTCTAAAAGCAAAAATTGTCTTTTAATTTGAAGTAATTGATCTCTGAAATCGCAAATGATCTTATATCAGTCGATGAATTTTATTTCGACGAAATCAAAGTACGACTTTTCAAAAGCTATAGGTCGTTTCTTTCTTAAAGAGGTTAAAGATGTTAAATTTCAGCACTGAAAGAGCGATTTTTCATTAGCCATGGGTGAAGCCCACGGAATCAGTATTTTCACAATGTTAAAGAGCCCTGAAAGGGCAAAATCCTATCTAAAATTGATAATGAAAAAAATGAAAATAATAATTCTAAGTCTAATGCCATTTCTCTTTTCTGCCCAGAAAATGAGAGTTTTTATGTTAGCTGGTCAGTCAAATATGAACGGTTTCGGTTACACAAAAGATTTACCGAAAGATTTAAAAGAATTCAAGGACGTCTACATTTTTCAGGGAAACACTGCTGATGACGGCGACAAAAACGGTGGCGTCGGAAAATGGGATATTCTCAAACCCGGTCACGGAACAGGTTTTAAAACTGATGGTAGAAACAATATGCTTTCAGATAGATTCGGGCTTGAACTTTCTTTGGCAAAAAGACTTAAAGAACTTTTTCCAAAAGATAAAATTGCATTGATCAAATATGCAAAAGAGGGAACTTCAATCGACAGTTTGGCAAAAGCCAATTTCGGTTGCTGGGAGCCAGAGTACAGAGGTTCAAACGGAATAAATCAGTATGATCATTTTCTGAAAACACTTAGTTTGGCTTTAGAAGATTCTGATATTGATAAAGATGGTAAAAAGGATGAAGTAATTCCTTCGGGAATCCTGTGGATGCAGGGAGAAAGTGACGGAGGTTTTACGAAAGAAGTAGCAGAAAAATATTATGGTCACCTTAACAATCTTATAAATTTGATGCGTGCTTCTCTGCGAAAAGATGATATTCCTGTCGTGATTGGAAAAATTTCAGATTCCGGGAAAAATGAAAAAGGTAAAATCTGGGCTTTTGGTGAAATTATACAGGAAGCCGAAGAAAAATTCGCAAAAACCGATAAAAAAGGAGCGGTTGTTCGTTCTACAAAAAATTACAAATACAGCGATAATTGGCATTATGACAGCGCAGGCTACATTGATTTAGGAGAAAAATTTGCGGAAGAAGTATTTAGACTCATTACAAAATAAGAAATCTCAAAAACCCTAACATTTGTCATTCTTTGTAATTCATCATTAATGAGTAATTTTGCATTGCCGGCTTTATAGCGGTTTACAAATTTTCTCACATGAATTCTTTAGTTAATAAATATAATATTCCAGGACCACGTTATACATCTTATCCCACCGTTCCTTACTGGGACGAGAGCAGTTTCTCAACGGAAAAATATAAAGAAACGGTCATCAGATCTTTTAACGAATCCAATCCCGGAGAGGGACTATCGATTTACATTCACCTGCCGTTTTGCGAGGCTTTATGTACATTCTGTGCCTGTCACAAAAGAATTACAAAACAGCACAGCGTAGAAATTCCGTATCTGGAATCTGTTTTAAAAGAATGGAATTTATATTTAAAACTTTTTAATGAAAAACCAAAGCTTAAAGAACTTCACTTAGGTGGCGGTACTCCTACATTTTTTTCTCCCTCAAACTTAAAGACAATGCTTGAAGGAATTTTCGAAACTGTAGAAATTGCAGAAAACCCCGAATTTTCATTTGAAGGCCATCCAAATAATACAACCCGTGATCATTTGCAGACTTTGTATGACCTTGGTTTCAGAAGGGTGAGTTTTGGTGTTCAGGATTATGATCCGAAAGTTCAGAAAGCAATCAACAGAATCCAGTCTTACGAAAAGGTGAAGGAAGTTACAGAATTTGCCCGTGAAATTGGTTATAGAGGCATCAGCCATGATTTGGTTTTCGGTCTGCCGCATCAGAACTGGGAGGCCATGGAAAATACAATCCGTAAAACGATGGAACTGAAACCAGACAGGCTCGCATTTTATTCTTACGCTCACGTACCGTGGGTAAAAGGTGTTGGACAGAGAGGTTTCGACGAAAATGACCTTCCAAGTGGTGACGAAAAAAGACGTTTATACGAAGACGGTAAAAAATTACTTGAAGATTTGGGCTACATCGAAGTGGGGATGGATCATTTTGCACTCGAGCATGACGACCTTTATCAATCGATGAAAGAACGTAAACTTCACAGGAACTTTATGGGATATACTTCAAGCAAAACTCTTCTAATGGTTGGTTTGGGGATGTCTGCAATTTCAGATTCATGGTATGCTTTTGCACAGAATGTAAAAACGGTGGAGGAGTATCAGAAAATGGTTGAAGAAGGCGAAATACCTGTGGTAAAAGGTCATATTTTAAATTCAGAAGATCTTTCAGTAAGAAGGCATATTCTCAATCTAATGTGCCAGCTTGAAACTGAATTTACAGATGCCAATTCTTTTCCGGAACTGCAAAACTCAATGGATATGCTCGCTGAAATGCAGCAGGACGGTCTGGTTGAAATTTACGACAGAAGAATAAAAATTACCGAAAAAGGCAGAGCATTTACGCGAAATGTAGCGATGGTTTTTGACCTCAGAATGATGAGAAACAAGCCTGAAACCAGAATTTTTTCAATGACGATATAGTCTATGAAAAGCAGAATTTTTTTAGCGGTTCTGTATTTTTATGCGCTTTTTTTCAGTGTCTGCAGAACAGTGCGTTTTCCCAATGACTGGGCAATGGCTCACTGGCTGATGGATTATCACTCTGGGATCATCAAACGCGGTTTGGCAGGTGAAATTTTTGGTTTTCTCTTCACTAAAACTGAATTAAATATTACGATTGTCTCAGCAGTTGTTCTTGTAGTCTTGTATTTGGCTGTTCTGATGATTGCTTTGAAGGAAAGTTTCAGAAAAAAAATACAACCTCTTGCTGTTTTATTTTATCTCACTTTTTTCATTTCCCAATACGTGGTTTTTTCGGCGCATTTGATAGGATATTTAGATCATCTCATCTTTCTGATGGCAATTCTGACGGTTTTTCTTATCCGAAAAAAAAAGGTTTTTATAGCTTCTTTAATTGCAGGGCTTTCAGTTTTTATTCATGAAATTTCGTTTTTTCTTCTTATCCCCGTGAGTGTTTTTGCTTTGATTTTATCTGAAATTCAAGCTCGTGAATTTTCATTAAAAAAGCTTATGGAGGGAATGATGGTGAGAAAAATGTTTATATTTTTAATGTTACCAGTGGCCTCTTTAGTATCTGTTTTCTATCTTCAGGAATACCATTTACGGTTAAACCATTCTCAGATTTTCAGTAGTCTTAAAGATTCAGGTTTTATTTCAGAAAGTGCTGCAGATTCGGTTGCATCGGGATTTACCAAAAGTTTTGCCTATCAGTGGGAAGCGCAGAATCCGCATTTTTTTCAACGGATTTTGATGTCAACTTGTACTGTTTTTTACGGAATTCCAATCGCTTTTATGCTTTTGATAATTTTTAAAATATTTAATTTAAGAAAAAACCTGACTTTGTTTTTCGCAACTGTTTTCATTTGTTTATGTCCACTTTTTCTTCACGCCATAGCCTATGATACTTACAGAATCTGGACTTTTCCTTTGATGATTGTTTTCCTCCTTTTTTGGATTCTGAATTCTTCAGAAACTGAATCATTAAATTTTGAAAAATTTCCAAAATCTGAATTTATAATTTTCATCATATCTTTGCTGCTGATGGTATTCACTCCACTGCATCTTTTTGATAATGAGGTTGAAAATGTGTCTTTTTTCAATAAGATGATTGTGTTACTGCAGATAATATTCATTACACTTTTTGGGGTAAAAAAAATCTCAGATTTAAAAAAACCTGAGATTAAATAAGAAAAACAACGTCTGAAATTACTTGATAACGATTCTCTGACTATGAGATTTCAGATCGCCGTTTTTTAGGATCAAATAGTAAACTCCTGCCGGAATTCCTGTTATATTAATCCCGTTTTCATGGTCTATAACTCTTTGTTCTAAAACTTTCAAACCTTCGCTGCTTATAATTTCTGCACTGATTTTCTGAAGATTATTCATATTCACAAAAATCTTTTCAGATGCAGGGTTAGGATAAACTTTGATGGGTTCAGACATTACCGCTTCATCAGTGGCCAGCGTTCCTGAAACAATTTTAAAAATCTTTCCGCTGGTTACCGCTGCTACGTAAAGTTCTTTCTGTGCATCCTGCCCGAATGTTGAAAAATTATTTCCTGTAAAAGCCGGCGTCCATGTAATGGAATTATCGGAGTTCAGCATTCCAATCTGAGTAGAGCAGTAATCTGCGAAAAAATATTTGCCCTGTAACGCAGGAAATGCGGTTCCTCTGTAAACATATCCTCCTGTAATTGAGCATCTTCCGACCGAGTGATCATACACAGCAAGAGGAAATGTGAGAGTAGATGCGGCTGCGCAGCCTCCAGTGTTGTAAGTACTGTTTCCTTCATAACATCTCCATCCGTAATTGATTCCTCCCTGGGTGATTGGCATAGAATTAATTTCTTCAATTACGCCCTGTCCCACATCGGCGATCATGGCGTTTCCTGAGGTCAAATCAAATGAAAATTTCCATGCATTCCGAAGACCGTAAGACCAAACTTCGTCTGCACCGTCAACTCCGATGAAAGGATTTCCTGCAGGAATGTTGTAAGGTCCCGTAGAATTGATATCAATTCTCAACATCTTTCCGAGCAGGGAATTTTTGTTTTGTGCATTGTTATTCGGGTCACCGCCACTTCCTCCATCACCTGTCACAACCCAGAGATTTCCGTCCGGTGCAAAATGGATGCTCCCGCCATTGTGATTGTCAAATGGTTTAGGAATATTCAAGATAATTTTTTCGGTTGCAGAATCTGCAACATCTGCATTTGAGCTTACCGTATATCTGGCAACTGTAAGATTGCCTGCCGTGTTGTTGTAAAAAACAAAAAAGTAGCCATTGGTGGCGTATTGAGGATGGAATGCAAGCCCCAGGAGACCTCGTTCCCCGCCGTAGGTAATTTTGGATGAAATATTTAAAAAACTGGTTCCGTTGGTAACACCATTCGGCTGCAGAATTTTAATAATCCCGTTCTGTTGAACTATGAAAAGCCGCGAATCATTGGCATTTACGATCTCCACGGGAGCTGTAAAACCGGTTGCAAACTCCTGCAGACTGATGCTTTGCGATGACAGATACGATGAACAGATAATGCCCATCGCAAAAAATAGTTTTTTCATAATAATTTGGTATTTAAGGTGTTAAATTAGTGATGAAAAATCTGTACCATAAAATAATCGTACAGGAGAAAAATCGTATATTTCTTTTTTAACATTAATAAATACTGAATTTGTCTGAAAATAAACGATTTCTATTGTTAAAAAGTCAAAAAAAATACAATTAAATTGTTATATTTGCCGACTTAATTTAACGTAGTTATAACAAAATGCAAGGAAAAGGACTTATTACAATTGTTGCTATTGTCCTCGGGTTAATTTGCTTTAACGAGCTAATTCCAACCTGGTACGCCAGCAAAATTGAATCGCAGATCGAAGCTGCGAATGGGAACGAAAAAGAAATCAAGAGACTGAAAGAGCAGACTCTGAATCTTGGGTACACAGAGCTTACTTATGCTAAAGCCAAAGACAAGGAAATGAAACTGGGTCTCGACCTTAAGGGTGGGATCAATGTTCTTTTGGAAATCAATCAGAGAGATCTGGTGAATGATTTAACCAATTATTCCACAAATCCTGTGCTTATCGAAGCTCTAAACAAGACAGATGAAGTACAGAAAAACTCTACAAAATCTTACATCGACAATTTTTTTGTTCAGTTTGATGCAGTAAACAAAGCGAAAGGGGCAAATCTTAAACTTGCAGATTCTGAAATTTTCGGAAATACAAATCTTCAGGAAATTAAGTATAATACTTCAGACGAGCAGGTAAAAAGCATTGTAAAAAAGAGAATTGATCTTTCCGTAGATGCTGCTTTTGAAGTGATCAGAACCAGAATTGACAAAGTAGGAGCTATACAGCCAAACGTTCAGAGAGTACCGGGTACAGCAAGAATTTCTGTTGAAATGCCGGGTATGAAAGACAGAGATAAGGTGAAAAAAATGCTTCAGACATCTGCGAAACTTCAGTTTTGGGAAGTGCAGAAAGCTGAGGAGGTGGTTCCTTATTTCCAGTCTTTAGGCTCTATGATTACTGCAAAAGGAGATTCTATCGGGATTTCTAACAAGACAGATCTAATAAAACTTTTACAGTTCGAAAAACTGCAGTCAAACGGTGTAGGAAACATTAAAATTTCTGATACTGCAACTGTAAACAAAATTTTAAGAAGTAAAGTGGCTCAGTCTCTAAGACCTGCCAACTTGAAATATACTCAGTTCCTTTGGGGATATAAGCCGGAAGCTACATCTCCTGATGATCTTGTGCTTTACGCTATCAGAGGGAATATCAACCAGAAAGCACCGGTAGACGGAGCGGTAGAAACAGCAAAAATCAGCTACGATGATCTTGGAAGAATAGTAGTAGATATGCAGATGGATTCTAAAGGTGCCAAAGAATGGAAAACTTTAACGGAGAAAAACGTTGGAAGACCAGTTGCAGTAACTCTTGACGGAAATGTTTATACAGCACCAAATGTTGTAGGCGCAATTCCTAACGGTAGAACCCAGATTTCAGGGAACTTCTCTCAGGAAGAAGCCAAAGAATTGGTAGACGTTTTGGGAGCTGGTAAACTTCCTGCAGGAGCAAAAGTGGTTCAGGATACTGTTGTAGGTCCGTCATTGGGTCAGGAATCTATCAACGCGGGGATGATGTCATTCGCAATTGCATTCCTTATTATCATCGTTTACATTATTTTCTACTACGGTGGAGCTGGTGTTTATGCGGTTATAGCGATGATCATCAACTTATTCTACATCTTCGGAATTATGGATTCCGGTGACTTCACACTTACACTTCCAGGTATCGCAGGTATGGTACTTACGATGGCGATGGCGGTAGATACGAACGTCATTATTTATGAAAGAACAAAAGAAGAACTTTTCGCTGGAAAAGGTATTCTTCAGGCTTATAAAGACGGATTTAAACACGCTTTAAATGCAATTATTGACGGTCACCTTACCACTTTATTAACAGCAGCTGTTCTGTTCTTCTTCGGAACAGGTCCTATTAAAGGATTTGCGATTACTTTAGGTATTGGTATCATCATGACTTTATTCACGTCTGTAGCATTATCAAGAGTAATGATTTTCTCAAGACTTGAAAAAGGAAAAGGGCTTTCAGTTTGGACGGCTCCTACGAAGAATTTATTCAGAAATACTTGGATTGATTTTATCGGTAAAAGAAAAATTGCTTACGCTGTTTCAGCTGTTTTAACGATTATAAGTTTAGTTTCAATCTTCACCAATGGTTTCAAATACGGAATCGACTTTACCGGAGGTAGAAATTATGTAGTGAGATTTGATAAAAATGTCGGCGCTGAAGAAGCAGAAGAAAGTTTAGTAAAACTTTTCAGAACTGATGAGGGAAAAAATTCTTCAGTAGAAGCAAAAACTTTCGGTAACGACAGACAGCTTAAAATCTCTACCGATTACCTTATTGATGATGAATCTCTAAAAGCAGATCAGACTGTAGAAAAGAAATTATACGAAGGTCTAAAAGCTAATCTTCCTGCAAAAATGACTTTAGAAGAGTTTAAGGCTGCAGATAAAGATCACGCTGGTATTGTATCTTCAGAAAAAGTGGGTCCTACCGTAGCAGATGATATCAAAACACACGGGATTCTTGCTGTAGTTGCGGCTTTGGCAGGTATTTTCATCTATATTCTGATCAGATTCAGAAAGTGGCAGTTTTCTTTAGGTGCGGTCGTAGCTTTATTCCACGATGCTATCATTATCCTGGGAGCGTATTCACTGCTACACAATATCATGCCGTTTAATATGGAGATCAATCAGGATTTCGTTGCGGCAATTCTTACGGTATTGGGATATTCAATCAACGATACTGTAATTATCTTCGACAGAATCAGGGAATATTTAAGAGAGAAAAAATCGGTGACATTAGCTGGTTTGTTTGATGACTCTATCTCAAGTACTTTGGGTAGAACGTTCAACACCACTTTCACGGTATTATTGGTAATCCTTGCTATTTTTATCTTCGGTGGAGACAATCTTAAAGGATTTATGTTTGCCCTGTTAATCGGTATCGGTTTCGGTGCGTACTCATCCGTATTCATTGCATCCGCGATTGCATACGACTTCCTGAAAACAGGGAAGGAAGAAGAGGTGAAAGGAAGATCAACTTCGGACAAAGAAGTTTTGGCTTCAAAATAAATTTAACTACAATTAAGTTATACGGACTGTCTTTTTTAAGGCAGTCCTTTTTTTTGGAGTTTTTAAATTTTCTAATTACTTATATGAGTAAAATAAAACAGTAAGCGAAACAAACTTTCCCGTGACGAAAACCATTCAAAAAATCATTGGAGTATTTGCTGTAAAATTTCAGGATCAAATTGGATTAAACTCATTTGGATTTTTATTTAAATTTAATCTAAATGAAAAATAAAAGACTACATTTTTTCACTTTTCAGTAATTTTGCACCTATGGAAAAATCAAAGAAAAGTGCAGCCATCGGCTTTATCTTTATTACACTTTTAATCGATGTAATCGGGATTGGAATTATCATTCCCGTAATTCCGAAACTGATCGAAGAACTCATCCACGGAAACGTAGGTGATGCTGCAAAATACGGTGGCTGGCTGGGCTTTGCCTATGCATTTACCCAATTTGTTTTTTCACCGATCATTGGAAATCTCAGCGATAAATTCGGGCGGAGACCTGTTATTTTAATTTCACTCTTTGGTTTTGCCATTGATTATATTTTCCTTGCACTGGCACCCAATATCTGGCTTTTATTTGTAGGAAGGGTGATTGCCGGCATTACTGGGGCAAGTTTTACCACGGCAAGCGCCTACATCGCAGATATTTCTTCCGATACAGACCGGGCAAAAAACTTCGGAATGATCGGCGCTGCATTTGGTTTGGGTTTTATTATAGGTCCTCTTTTGGGCGGAGTTTTAGGGCATTTTGGGCCAAGAGTTCCTTTTTATGCTGCGGCAGTTTTATGTCTGGTAAATTTTCTTTACGGATATTTTATTCTTCCCGAAAGTTTAGACAAAGACAAAAGACGAGAGTTCGACTGGAAGCGGGCAAACCCCATAGGATCATTAAAATTTTTGTTGAAGCACCGCGAACTTTCCGGTTTGGTCATCAGTCTTTTTTTAATTTATATCGCGGGTCATGCGGTACAGACCAACTGGACATATTTCACACAGAGCGAATTTAACTGGAGTACAGCAATGGTGGGCTTTTCGCTTGCTGTGGTGGGAATTTTAGTCGCTTTGGTGCAAGGAGTTTTAATCAGATACACCACTCCAAAATTAGGTGAATACAAAAGCATCTATCTCGGTCTGTCTTTCTATGCAGTAGGAATGCTGTTTTTTGCTTTTGCTAAAGAAGGATGGATGATGTTTGTGATTTTAATCCCGTATTGTCTGGGCGGAATCTGTGGTCCCGCTCTGCAATCTGTAATCTCCCGCAACGTGGCAGATAATGAGCAGGGCGAGCTGCAGGGGGCTCTCACCGGTTTAATGAGTATTACAGCAGCTATCGGACCACCTCTGATGACGTATCTTTTTTACAGATTCAGTGAAAAAAATGCCGAGTTCAGATTTCCCGGCGCTCCGTTTTTTCTGGCATTCATCATGATGAGTGTAAGTGTGGTGATTACGTATTATGCTTTCGAAAAAAAGAAATCTTAAAATATCTTTAAATTTAAACCTAAACTGAAGATTTATATTGAATCTTTTGTATTTTTACAAAATGGAATTAAGCTTTGGAGAAATGGCTCTCATCGTTCTGGCAATCGTTGTTTTGTTCGGTCCCGATAAACTTCCGTCTATTGCCCGTGATCTGGGTGCAGGCGTAAGAAAAATGCGTGGTGCTGTGGATGAAATCAAAACAGAAATCATGAAAGAAGCCGATAATCCGGTTTCTGATATCAAAAAAGAAATCGATAAGATTAAAGATGCTGCCAAAGATTATAATCCTTTAAATAATCTGGAGGACGATCTTAAAAATACAGGACCGAAAGAATTAACCGACGATAAACCTATAATCAAACCTTCTGAAGATGATACTTACGAAGGGCCTGTAAGCAGATAATGGAAGAAGTAGTATTAGAAGACAAAGAGATATTTCTGTACCTGAATACTCTCGGAAGCCAGCCCTTTGACCAGTTTTGGATTTTAATCTCCAAGACCTTTATCTGGATTCCTCTTTATGCTATTTTCTGCTATTTTCTTTACAAGAACTTTAAGCTGAAATCTTTTATTTTCATTTTAATTTTTGTGGCAATAGGAACTGCAGTTTCAGACCAGATGGCGGGTGTATTTAAACACGGTGTCCAGAGATTGAGACCTTGCCATGACCCGTCATTACAGGGCTTGATGAGAATTGTAAAATGCGGCGGAGAACACGGTTTCTATTCTGCCCACGCATCTAATACTTTCTTTCTGGCATCTTATTTAACGGTTTTATTAGGAAAAAAAATCAAGTGGCTGCCTTATTTCGTATTCTTTTGGGCAGCTGTGGTATCATACAGCAGAATTTATTTGGGCGTACATTTCCCGGGAGATATTTTGGTGGGGGCGTTTGCAGGATCTTTGGTGGGAGTGGTATTTGCCTTACTCGCAAAAAAAGTGATCAACAAACAAACCATATCTCAATGACAGCAAAACTATTTTTTTTAGGCACAGCATTGTTTTCAATGATCTGTATCCATGGTCAGGATAAAAAAGCTGCAGAAGACTGCATGCGCAAAAACGATTTTCTGTGCGCAGAAAAACAGTATCAGATTTTGGCAGATAAAGAGCTGATTCAGAAATTCAAATCAGATTATTACGTTCAGCTTGGAACAGCACAGCGAAGACTCGGTAAAACCTCTGCAGCATTCAAATCTTTCGAGTCTGCGCTCATTACTAATCCTCTTTCAGTTTCTGTTTACGAAAACCTTGCAGCACTGCACAATACAAAAGGCAGCCGCCCGAAAGCGCTGGAATACATCACTTCCGGACTTAAAGTGGATGATCAGAATGCCAACCTTTATCTTTTAAGATCTAAAGTCTATGACAATATGGGCAAAAAAGATCTTGCCCTGAAAGACCTGAACTATATTCTTACATTCGCTCCAGAAAATCTTTTTGCAAAAACAGGTTTGGCAACGTTGAAAAAACGTTCAGGGGATCTTGAAGGTTCACTGGCAGATTACAACAAACTTCTTGCAGAACGTCCGGAATCACTTTTATACAACGGAAGGGCAGAAGTGTATGTTCAGATGAAAAAATATAAAGAAGCTCTGGCAGACGTCAACAAATCGATTTCTATAGATCCCAAATTTTCTCAGTCTTATGTTACAAAAGCCGCAGTTCTGTTTGAAACTGCAAAATCTAAGGAAGCCTGCGAAAATTTAGACAAAGCCATAGCACTGGGACATGAGAAATCTCTTTTGCCTGATTACGCAGCTAAATGCATCAAAAAAACGCAGTAAGCTCTTTGTTTTTCATCTTTATAAATTTTTTCTCCATTCATGTTAAATATCGTTCTCGTAGAACCTGAAATACCAAACAATACAGGAAATATAGGAAGACTGTGTGTAGGAACCGAAAGCAGATTACACCTCATTCATCCACTGGGATTTTTAATTGATGATAAAAATCTGAAACGTTCCGGCCTTGATTACTGGGTTCATCTGGACGTTACCGAATACAGTAATGTAGACGAATGGATGAAAAATATTCGTGATTTGTCGCGGGTTTTTCTGATGAGTTCCCATGCTCAAAAATCCTATCTCGAAATAGAATTTCAGGATGGCGACTGGTTGGTTTTCGGGAAGGAAAGTAAAGGGTTGAGCAAAGATGTTTTAGACCGTTTTGAAAATCATCTTACAATTCCGATGTCTAAACTGATACGGAGTTTTAATATTGCCAATTCAGTTGCTTTTGTGGTGGGAGAAGCGAAAAGACAGCTTAATCTGAAACTGTAGTTTAATCATTATGATAAGGTTTTCCCTGTAAAATCTGATCTGCACGGTAGACCTGTTCAACGATAAATAAGCGGATCATTTGGTGAGTAAAAGTCATTTTTGATAATGACAGTTTTTCGTTGGCTCTGCTGTAGATTTCATCTGAAAAACCGTACGCTCCACCAATCAGAATATGTGCTTTTTTCACTGAAGAATTCATCCATACATCAATTTTCTGCGCAAATTCACGGCTGGTAAACTGTTTTCCTTTTTCGTCCAGAAGAATGACCAAATCTGTTCTGTCGATTTGATTTAAAAATAATTTGCCTTCCTCTTTTTTCAGAAGTTCAGCTGTTAGATTCTTTGCATTTTTGATATCAGGAATCTCGGTAATTTCAAAATTCCAGTGTCGCGGAAGACGGGTAAGATAATACTGAATGAGAAAATTGATTTCTTTATCGTCTGTTTTACCTATGCAGAGAAGTGAAATGCGCATTGTAGAATTTTTAGACTGCAAAGATATTTAATTTGAATCAGACTTTATCGGGCCTGATTTTTGAAAATGATTTTATTTGTTTACATTTACCTTTTAAACAAAATTTAAACGTTTTCCAACTTGAAATTGATGACTTCAGAAGTTACATTTTCAGTTTAAAAAAGATTTAATCGAAATGGCTTTTAAAACTCCTAAAGTAATCCTAAAGGTTCAGAAATTTTTTGAAGACATTCACCTTCCTGTACTGGGAATTTCTCTGTGGGAAATGTTCCAGATCTATTTTGCAGGTATTTTCAAAGACAGAATCGGTAGAAAAGCAGCAGGGATTTCCTGGAATTTTACCTTGAGCCTTTTTCCTTTTTTGCTTTTCCTCCTTTCGGTTTTGCCTTATCTGCCGCACTATGACAAGCTTCAGTTTTATATTTTTGAAGTTTTGATGCACAATATTTTTCCCAGTAATATTGAAGGCGATGTGAGATCTTATATTGAAGAGAATATTATTCCCAATATGAAGGGAATCAGCAATTTAACGATTCTTATCGCTTTGGTTTTTGCCACCAACGGAACTTTCGCACTCATCAGCGGTTTTAATGAGAAATCCGAAGAAAAACTTACCGATGTTAAAGAATTTATTCTCTCATTCTTTATCACAATAGGATTTGTGACGATGGTTTTTTTAACTCTTTTTGGAGTGTATTACGTGGAAGTGGTAGTAAAACTTTTTACACCGAGTGATAATCTTACATGGCTGGTCAAAAACCTTACAGCAATCATAGGTTTTGTATCATTTCCGCTGTTCTTTTTTCTTCTTCTGGCGCTGTTTTACTGGCTCGGCACGGTGAAGATTGTCCGTTTCAGGCAGGCGGTACCCGGAGCAATTCTTACGACAGTTTTGTTTATAATTACCACTTATTTCTTCACCCTTTATGTAAAAAATATTGCAAGATACAACGTACTTTACGGCTCTATCGGAAGTATGATTTTACTGATGGTCTGGATCAATGTGAATGTGTATCTTCTCCTTTTCGGAAACGAACTAAATATGGCATTACGAAAACTTAGAGTTGAAAAACTGCTTGCTGATGCCCTGAAAAACGAAAAAGAAAAAAATATTTCCGATACTTCAGAAACCGATTCGCAAGGGGACGATAAGCAGTAAGAAACTTGAAGAAAACAGATACAATGATAAAAAAGATAATCACACAGGTAGTTCTCCTGACTGCAGTTGTAAGCCTGCATTCCTGCCAACATATTTTAGATCAGGCTGAAGAAAAGAGAGCACAGGAAAATTTTACCTCAGAATTTATGGGAAAATGGACGGGAACGTATTATGGAGATCTCAGCGGTAATCTTACGGTGAATGTTGCTAAAAATGCTTCTGCAGAAGTGAGCAGAAGTGCTAGTGGTGGCACAGATTCTTACTGGACAAGCCTGATCGGATCTTCTTTCAATACCACTGTAAAATCTCCTCAGGGGTTTATTATCTACGGAAATCTACAGAACAAAGCCGGAACCTGGGAAATGGGAACTGCTAAAGGAACGTGGACTCTAATGAAAAATTAATGATTATATTTTTTTTCCGGGTCTGAAATTTAAAACCAAAACTCCCGAAACTGCGGCAATCACCGATGCTGTGAGAACAGCAAATTTCGCCTCATTCTGAATTTCAATATCGTTTTTAAACGAAAGCAGAGCGATAAAAATAGACATCGTAAAACCTATTCCCGCCAAAAGCCCAACACCAATCATGTGTCTCCACTTAGATTTCTTTGGAAGTGCGCTTATTTTCATTTTTACAGCAATGAATGAGAAAAGGTTGATTCCAATGAGTTTTCCTGCAACCAGGCCAGCAATAATTCCCATCCCCAAACCACTGAAAAGTTCTTCAACCATCCCATTCTCAAATCGAATATTGGTATTGGCGAGAGCAAAAATGGGCATGATGACAAAGTTAACCGGTATGTGAAGTTTATGCTCTAATTTCTCAAGCGGAGACGGGATCACAGATGATTCATTTGTGGGTATGGTAAACGCCAGCAGAACGCCAGCAATTGTTGCGTGAATGCCAGACTGATGCAGAAAAAACCAAAGAAAAAGTCCGGGAATCAAATAAAAAATGATTTTTTTAACTTTCAGGAAATTTAATAAAGCTAAAAATCCTACAATTCCAAAAGAAATGAAAAGGCTTGAAAGATAGATTGAATCGGTATAAAAAAAAGCTATTACCAGGATTGCTCCCAGATCATCAACAATCGCCAACGCTGCCAAAAAAATCTTCAGCGAAGAAGGCACTTTACTGCCGAGGAGTGAAATAACTGCGAGAGAAAACGCAATATCTGTAGCCATCGGAATTCCCCATCCATTCCTTACATCTGTGTTAAGATTGAACGCCAGAAAAATCAGAGCAGGAACAAGCATTCCGCCAACGGCCGCAAAAATGGGAAGGGAAGCTTTTTTAAATGTTGCCAGCTCGCCTTCCAGAATTTCTCTTTTGATTTCCAGACCTACCAAAAGAAAAAATATGGCCATCAGACCATCATTAATCCAGGTACTCACAGAATATTTCAGGTGTAAATTTTCTGCTCCGATTTTGTGATTTAACAGTGAAATGAAATTTTCATTTAACGGAGAGTTGGCAATTACCAAAGCTGCGGCAACACAGAATATCAGCAGAACTCCTGAAGACTGGTTGCTTTTCAGAAAATTGATAAAGTAGTTACTGAGTTTCATATTTTTATAATCTTCTTACCCTTGAAACTCCGTTGATGTCTTTCAGCTTTTTAAAAGTTTCCTCGAGCTGACCTGTATGTTTTACTTCAAGATTAATATTTCCTGTAAAAATTCCGTCGTTGGATTCTATAGACATGCTTTTCATATCCATTCCCATCGCACCGCTGATTACGGTAGTAATATCGTTAATCATTCCCATTCTGTCGAGACCTTCAATCTCAATTTTCACTCTGTTTTTAAAGCTTTCCTCATTCACCCACTTGGCAGGAATTACACGGTAATCGTACTGTGCGCGAAGATTTATGGCATTAGGACATACGTCGCTGTGTACTTTTATTCCTTCAGAAATGGTAATAAAACCGAAAATCTTGTCTCCAGGAATTACGGTACAGCATTTAGCATAAGAATAATTGAGTTTTTCTTCATCTTTACCAAAAACAATCATATCCAGATTCTGCTCTTTCTGTTCGGTGTAGTGAACATTCTTTGCCGGTGATTTTCTGAATCTTGAAAGCAGGTTATTAAACACATTTTTACTTTCAATATATTTTCTTAAACTGCTGGCATCAAGCTCGTTGCTCTGAAATTTTAAAAATAATTCCTGAGATGTTTTAAGATTGAAAAACTTCTGAAGTTTATTGATTTCCTCATCATTAAAATTGATTTTCGCATGACGGAGTTTACGCTGAAGAATCTCTTTCCCTTCATCTACCAGGGTGTTTTTCTGGGAATTCAGGTAACCTTTGATCTTTGATTTGGCTTTTGAAGTAACCACAAATTCAAGCCAGTCTGATTTTGGTTTCTGGTTTTGAGAAGATAATATATCGATCTGATCACCATTTTGGAGTTTATAGGAAATCGGAACCAGTTTGCCGTTGATCTTCGCTCCTAAACATTTCATTCCCAAATCTGAGTGCACAGAAAACGCAAAATCCAGAGCAGAAGCGTTGGTTGGAAGTATTTTAATTTCGCCTTTCGGGGTGAAGACAAATACCTCTTTTGAATAGAGATTGAGTTTTATGTTATCTAAAAGTTCAGATGTAGTAAGATTTTGCTGCTGTTCCAAAACATCACGGATTTCCGTCACCCATTTTTCAAAATTACGGTCTTCAGTGCTTTGTTTGTAGCCTTCTTTGTATTTGTAATGGGCTGCGACGCCTTTTTCAGCAATATCATCCATTCTCTCGGAACGGATCTGAACTTCAATCCACTTTCTGTCTGGTCCCAAAACGGTTAAGTGCAAACTTTCATACCCAGTAGAACGAGGTTGGGTAATCCAGTCCCGCATTCTGGATGGGTTGGAGTGATAGACATCTGTTACAATTGAATATATTTTCCAGGCAAGAAATTTCTCATTTTTGGCATCAGATTTATAAGTAATTCTGATCGCATAATTATCATAAACTTCTTCGAAAGAAACGCCCTGTTTCAGCATTTTCCTATAGATTGATGAGATGGCTTTTGCCCTTCCTTTGATGCTGAAGTTTAAACCTTCATCTTTCAGACGGTCTGATACTTCATTTTTAAATTCCTCAATGTATTTTTCGCGGGATTCTTTTGCAAGTTCAAGTTTTGAGGTAATTTCATTGTAAACATCAGGGTTGTTGTATTTTAATGAAAGATCTTCAAGCTCAGATTTGATGTAGTACAAACCTAGACGGTGTGCCATTGGAGCGTAAATATAGACCGTTTCTGAAGCTATTTTTTTCTGTTTGTCTGGTGCCATACTTCCGAGAGTACGCATATTATGAAGGCGGTCCGCGATTTTGATCAGAATTACCCTGAAATCTTCAGAAAGTGTAAGGAGAAGTTTTCTGTAATTTTCAGACTGAACAGAAATATTCTGATGGTTCATGATCGAAATTTTGGTAAGACCATTCACGATCTCAGCGATTTTAGACCCGAATATTTTCTGCAGATCTTCAAACGTATAATCTGAATCTTCGATTACATCATGCAAAAGTGCACAGGCAATGGATGTGGCGCCCAGACCTATTTCTGTGGCGACAATTTTTGCAACGGCAATAGGGTGATAAATATAAGGCTCCCCGGATTTTCTTCTCTGGTCTTTGTGAGCGTCCAGAGCGATATCAAAAGCCTTTCTTATCAGTTTGTTGTGTTCTTCATCTAAAGTACGGTACGTATTAGAAATCAGATCTTTATATCTTGCGAGAATTTCTTTATTCTCCTGTTCCAGGTCATAACTCATTTGCGAAGGCTTTATCAGACGAAAATACGAAAAATAAATGCAGTTATCAATTTAAACCCACAAAAAATCCGCAGTTTTTAGCTGCGGATAAGGTTATTAGTTTATTAGAATCAGTTTATTTTAAAATTTTACTTCAGAGTCCATGCCTTCTGTGGCACCTTTAAATTTGAATTCGGGACTTGCGTGAATTTCAGATTTGTTTTTCGCATCAATGTACTTTTTAACGGTAGCATAAGATGCCTGACTGATGCTCATGTTTTCAAAAAGATATATCTTAAGTACAGAATTTTCAGCAAAAACTTTTCTTGCCAGATTTTCCTGCGTGTATTCTGATATCTGTACACTTGCTATGTAAGGCGAATCATGATGATGTTCTGTAATGTATACAATGTAGTCTTCATCACCGAAACCAGCCATTTCCAACTCGATCTCGAGTCTCTTGTAGTCGCTGTGTTTTTGGAAAACACCGGTTATAATTGTAGACATGATAAACTGTTTTGAATTGGTTGTTTAAAGATAAGAATAATTTATATATAATTATTTAAAATTTAAATAAAATTAATATTTATTATTTTATCTATATTAATTTATTATTATTTAAGAAATTTTCTATTGTCTTTCTTTTTTCCAATTTTCTGTTTCCGCTATTTTTTTAATCATTTTATAGAAATTCCTACAAGAAAATAGATCAACTTCATTTTGAAAAAGTTTACATTTAAAAAGCCTGTCTAAAAAATTAAACAGGCACTAAATTATTTAAATAAAATTAAATTCTCTCATTTTTAATTTCCTCCACAATTTCAGGATTCAATAGAGTAGAAGTGTCGCCGAAATTACTAAAATCTCCTTCAGCAATTTTTCTTAAAATTCTGCGCATAATCTTTCCTGAACGGGTTTTCGGAAGTCCGGAAACAAACTGAATTTTATCCAGTTTAGCAATCGGACCAATCTGATCTGAAATCAACTGATTAATTTCTTTAACCAGATTTTCCTGCTTTCTGTCTGATCCTGAATCTTTTAAAATCACAAAACCGTACAAAGCACTTCCTTTGATGTCATGCGGGAAGCCTACAATAGCAGATTCTGCCACTGCCGGATGTTCATTGATGCTGTCTTCAATCGGAGCTGTTCCCAAATTATGCCCGGAAACAATGACCACATCATCCACACGACCGGTAATTCTGTAATAACCAACTTCGTCTCTTAGAGCACCATCACCAGTGAAATATTTCCCCGGAAATGCTGAGAAATAAGTCTCTTTATATCGTTGATGATCACCCCAAATTGTTCTGGCAATTCCCGGCCACGGAAAACGGATGCACAAGTTTCCTGTAACCTGATTTCCTGTAATTTCGTTGCGTTTGTCATCCATCAGAACCGGCTGAATTCCCGGCAAAGGAAGCGTTGCGTAAGTAGGTTTTGTAGGCGTCACAAATGGAATAGGAGAGATCATGATTCCGCCTGTTTCTGTTTGCCACCACGTATCTACAATCGGGCATTTTTTTCTTCCCACGTGATCGTTGAACCAATGCCAAGCCTCATCATTAATAGGTTCTCCAACAGATCCGATCACCCTCAATGAACTTAAATCATGTTTGTCTACCCATTCAGCGCTTTCTTTTGCCAAAGAACGGATGGCAGTTGGTGCCGTATAGAATTGAGTAACTTTATGCTTTTCAATAACTTCCCAGAATCTGTCCGGTTCAGGATAAGTGGGAACACCTTCAAAAATAACGGTGGTTGCGCCATTCAATAAAGGCCCGTAAAGAATGTATGAATGTCCGGTAATCCAGCCGATATCTGCGGTACACCAGTAAATGTCATTTTCCTGATAATTGAAAACATTTTTGAACGTATAAGCCGAGTAAACCATATAACCAGCCGAAGTGTGAAGCATTCCTTTTGGTTTTCCGGTAGAACCTGAAGTGTACAAAATAAACAAGGGATCTTCAGCATCCATGATGATCGTCACGAAATCTGCGGAAGCTTTTTCATACAGGTCAGCCATCCAGAAATCTCTTCCTTCCATCATTTTTATTTCATTGTGGGTTCTTTTTACCACCAAAGTTTTTTCGACAGTCGGACATTTTTCCAGAGCTTCATCGATGATTGATTTTAAATCTAAAACCTTGTTTCCTCTGTAACTTCCGTCGGAAGTGATCAGCATTTTTGCACCGCAGTCATTTACTCTCGAAACTACCGCAGAAGCCGAAAATCCTGCAAAAATAACTGAGTGTACCGCTCCAATTTTCGCACAAGCCAACATAGTCACCGCAAGTTCAGGAATCATAGGAAGATAGATGCAGACTCTGTCGCCTTTCCCAATGCCCATGTCTTTCAGAACATTTGCGGTTTTGTTGACTCTTTCGTACAGTTCGTTGTAAGAAATGTGTTGTGCTTCTTCTTTCGGGTCGTTGGGTTCCCAGATTATTGCTGTTTTTTCGCCACGTACCGATAAATGTCTGTCTAGGCAGTTTTTGGTGATATTTAATTTAGCATCTTTAAACCATGTGATTTTTGCCTCATTCATATCATATTTTACCACCTTGCTCCACCTTTGATACCAGACAAAATTTTGGTCAGCCACCTTGTCCCAGAATTTTTTAGGGTTTTTGATTGATTTTTTGTACTCTTGAAAGTAGTGCGGTAAATCTTCTATCACGTAATTTCTCATACTTTTTCTTTTTAGAATTATTTGTTATTTTAATTTTTGAATGTAATTACTGGTTTTAACGCAAGGTTTCACAAAGATTTTGTTTTAAAATATTCTGCATATTCTTCGTTCGCAAAGGCGTTCTACTCAGAAAAGATGTATTTACAAATTAGATTTTTAGTTCCATGATTGGTAGAAATCTATCTTTTATGGATGTTTCAACTTGTCCAATATTTGAAAACCCGAAGCTTTCATAAAATTTTTGTGCGTTCGGATCGGCATCCAGAATTATTCTTTTGGTTTTGTTCTTTTTTACTATGAAAATAAAATCATTCATTAATAATTTGCCATAACCTTTTCCAATTTCATCAGGTAAAACAAATAAATTATCAAGCTTTACAGTATTTTCATTTATACTGAAGAAAGAATAATAAGCAACCGTTGAGTTGTCAATTAATAATTTATAAATCTCATTATTTTTAATGTATTCCTCTTTTATGGTAAGCAAATCAGACCATTCTTCCATTTGCTCATTCGAATATCCCCAATATGCCTTTGACTTTTTTGTAATCTCAGTCAAAATTGTATGGTCATAGATATTTGCTTTAATGATTTCAACCATTGAATTTTTACTTATTCATATTTTTCCACTCTTCCAAATAGTAATCCAAACAGTTATTTTGCTGACTTCGGAAACGGAGGCGTTAAGAAATTTTGAATTATTTTCGTTAAAAAAATTCCACTGTCTGAGTGGCGGCTATAAATATTCTGACAATATATATTCTTCATCCGCCCGAGTTTGGAAATTTTAGAAAATAATTTAAAATTTTAGCTGAGTTTCCAAGTCTTGTTCCGAAGTTTCGGGATTGGTTCTTTTGTTTGACTGCGTCTAATCTTCGATTGCAAGACAAAAGAACAATCTTACCACAACTTATTTGTTTTAGCTTCAACTTAATTTCTATAATCATTAATTTTCTCTTTCAATTCATCAATAATCTTCTCATCATCAATCGTCGATGGAATCTGAAATTCCTTGCCATCAATAATTGTTCTGATGAGTTTTCTTAAAATTTTTCCGGAACGCGTCTTTGGAAGTCTTTTTACGACCATCACAGATTTCAGGAAAGCAACAGCACCAATTTTTTCTCTTACTTTAAGAATGATTTCTTTTTCAACAGCTTCTTCTGAAATTTCCGAACCATTTTTTAAAACAACAGTTGCAAAAGGAACCTGTCCACGCAGATCATCATCAACTCCTACAACCGCACATTCCGCAACATCGGGATGAGAGGAAACAATTTCTTCCATTTCAGAAGTCGAAAGTCGGTGCCCGGCAACGTTGATGACATCATCAACCCGTCCTGTGATGAAAATATAACCATCTTCATCTTTTATCGCTCCGTCACCGGAAAAATAATAGCCTTTGTATTGTGATAAATAGCTTTTCTCAAAACGTACGTAATCATTCCAGATTCCCAGCATTGCACCAGGCGGAAGAGGAAGTTTAATGACAAGATAACCTTCTTTATGCTCGTCGAGTTCATAACCGTTTTCGTCAAAAATTTTAATATCATAACCTGGAATGGGTTTTCCTGCGGAAGCTCTTTTAATTTTATAATCTTCATTAAAAGTCATCAACCCCAACATCGGCGAACCCGATTCTGTCTGCCACCAATGATCGATCGCGGGAACTCCAACGTGTTTTTCGAACCAGTCCAAAGTTGCCACATCGCATCGCTCGCCTGCCAGAAACTGTTTTTTGAAATGGCTTAAATCATATTTTTTAACAAATTCTCCATTAGGATCTTCTTTTTTAATGGCACGAATTGCGGTTGGAGCTGTAAACATTGCCGAAACTTTATACTCGGAAATGATCCTCCAAAAAGTTCCTGCATCAGGAGTCATGATCGTTTTTCCTTCAAAAATAATGGTAGTATTTCTGTTGATTAAAGGTCCGTAAACCGTGTAACTGTGACCAACTGCCCAACCAAAATCTGATGCTGCCCAAAATGTCTCGCCCTGCTCAATTCCATAAATATATTTCATGGAAAATTTCAGAGCTGTGGCGTAACCACCTGTATCTCTTGTGATTCCTTTCGGTTTGCCCGTCGTACCTGAAGTGTATAAAAGATAGAGTGGATCATTGGATTCTACCCAAACACAATCTGCAGGCTCGGATTTTTCGACCAATTCTTCATAATCCATGATGCCTTCAAACATTTCATGTTGATTGTCGACTAATTTTCTGTTGAAAACGATGATGTTTTCAACCTTATCCTGAGCCCGTTCAATCGCTTTTTCAATCAAAGGCAGATAAGGAATTCTTTTGGCAATTTCAATTCCTGCGGTGGCTGTAATCAAAGCTTTAGGTTTGCAGTCATCGATTCTTACAACCAGTTCATGCGGTGCAAAACCTCCGAAAACTACGTTATGAATCACGCCGATTCTCGCACATGCCAACATCGCAAAAAGTGTCTGTGGAATCATCGGCATGTAAATAACGGCAGTATCCCCTTTTTTTAAACCTAAAGAAACCAGTCCGCCAGCTAATTTTGAAATTTCTTTTCTAGCCTGATTAAAAGTATATTTTATTTTCTGATTGGTAACGGGAGAATCGTAAACAATCGCAATTTCTTCCCCGAAACCATCTACAATATGTTTGTCGATGCAGAGGTAAGACATATTCAGTTTCCCGTCTGCAAACCATTGGGTGTAGTTGTTTTTGTCCATTGAAATAATGGCTTCGGGAAATTTAAACCACGAAATTTCCTGTGCCTGCTCTTTCCAAAACTGCTCTTTGTTTTCTATGCTTTGTTTAAATAGATCGTCTGCAATCATAATTATTTTGTGTTTCTGTCATTGTGAGGAAAAGCTTGGCCCGACAAATCGGCCAAGCAATCTCATTATTCAACAGATTTCTTCGTTCCTCGCAATGACACGGCGTTTAATTAGTTAACAATTCTTCAATCTGCTGAATCAGTTTTTTAATTGAATAAGGTTTTGTTACGTATGCGTCAGCTCCCATTTCCAGACCTTTTTCAATGTCTTTCGGATTATTTTTGGCGCTGAGGAACAAAACTTTGGTGTTGTTTAAATTTTCATTCTTTTTAATTTCCTCCAACGTGCTGTAGCCGTCGAGATTCGGCATCATAATGTCGAGCAAAATCACATCAGGAATGATTGTTTTCAGAAATTCCAAAACTTCGGTTCCGTCTCTGGCGATGAAAACTTCGTAGCCGATTTTCCTGAAACTGTATTCCAAAGACATTAAAATTTTATGTTCGTCATCTGCAATTAATATTTTTTTCATTGTGTTTCTTAGTTAAGGTTCAACTTCATTGTTTTTAATATTTTTCATCGGAAGGATAATGGTAAACGTCACACCCAATCCACTGTTTTCTGCTTTAATATTTCCATCGTGGGCTTCAACAATTCTTTTTGAAATCGCCAATCCGAGGCCGCTTCCGGTGGGTTTTCTTATGTTTTGATTTTTAGACTGATAAAATTTATCGAAAATCATTTCCAGATCTTCTTCAGGAATATTTTTTCCGGTATTGAAAATTGTAATCATTAAATCATCACCGTTTTCTGAAAATTTGGTCTGAATAATTCCCTGTTCGTCAGTAAATTTCAAGGCGTTTCCTAAAATATTCTGAAACAGCTGTATAAAACGGGCTTCATCATAATTAAAAACATAATTCCTGAGCAAATCAACTTCACTTACATGAATAAATTTCTGCTGAATCAAATGCAGGATAGGGTTTAACGCTCTTTTATAAGTTTCAACAATATTATTTTCCTGAATATTTAAAGCAATTTCGCCGTGTTGGAGTTTGTCCAAATATAAAATATCATTGATGATTTCACTCAAACGGTCAGATTCTGTGATGATGTTGTTTAAAAATTCTTTTTTAATTTCCAATGGAATATCATCGTCATCGGCCAAAATTTCTCCTGCCGAACGGATTGCTGTAATCGGTGTTCTCAATTCATGCGCAACGGAATCCAAAAAATCGTCTTTCTGACGGTCTTTTACTATAAGGTTTTGATTGGCGGCACTGAGGTCGTTAGAAAGCTGTTTCAGTTCTTCAGATTTCTCGGTCAGTTTTTTATTTAAAGTAATATTTTCTTTTGATTCTTCCAGAATATTTAAAACTTCCTTCAAAGAAATTTTATCTTCTTTCGTCACGCCTTCAATCAAAATTTTTGCCGAAGCCGTCCCGATTCTCCCTGCCAAAAGGTTTTCAGAAAACTTAATAAATCTTGAATCTGCTGTTTCGGTTTGCGAATCTATATTGTATTTAATATTGAAAATCCGCATTGCCTGTTCGGTTTTCTTTTTGCCTAAAAAACGTTCCAGAATATTTTGTATATCAGAAACATACGCAGTTCCTCTCCAGATGAAAGCATTTTCGTGGTTTTGAATATATTTGTCTATATCAACATACAATTCAGCGAAATTTCTCTCACGGTAGTTTCCTTTCATGCTGACGGAGAGTATGGTAAAAAGGGCAGTATTCACTAATATTGACCAGAAGAAAATTTCAGGAATTCTGTCTAAAAATGTAATGTCGAAAAACTGAAAAGCATCATACATTTCACGCAGTACTCCTTTTAATTCTGAATTATAAGAAAAATAATATTGCGGTATGATTAAACCGAAATAACAGATGATTAAGCCAGCAATGAGTCCGGTCACGGCGCCTTTGTAACTTCCGCGTCTCCAAAATACCGCTCCGAAAAATGATGGTGCCAACTGGGCAATAACTACGAAAGAAATTAAGCCAACGGAATCTAAGGATGTCTGAAGAATAAAATATTTGTAAAAGGCAAACGCTAAGATAACCAGCCCGAAAATCGAGAATTTACGGATGTTTGTAATATTTCTGGTGTTTTGAGTTTCATTTTCAGCTTTAAATTTTCCCAGTAAACCGTAAGGAATAATCAAATTGTTTGAAAGCATAATAGACAGCGTAATCGCCGAAATGATAATCATGGAAATGCACGAACTTAAACCTCCCAAAAAGACTAAAACTGTAATCAAAGTGTTGTCAAAATATTGAGGAATCAAAATGGAGTAGAACTCGGGATTGACGTTTTGTCCGTCAAAAATTAACCTTCCGCCCCAGGCTATCGGGAAAATGAAAATGGTAAATATCAAAAGATACAAAGGAAAAAACCAAATCGCGGTTTTGATATGTTTTTCCTGTCTGTTTTCTACAATTGCGGTGTGAAACTGTCTGGGAAGAATACAGATTGCTGTTCCGGAAATCATGCAGAGCACCATCCAGTTCATAGCTCCTTCAATTCCGTTAAAAGTATTTTTTGCTTTAAAATCTGAAAATGCGCTTGCTTTCTGATACAAATCTGAAAATCCGTCAAATGCGAAATAAATAACAAATAATCCTAAGATAATAATGAAAAACAGCTTCAGAAAACTCTCTAAAGCAATGGCAGAAATGATTCCTAAACGTTTTTCAGAAGCGTCAACATATCTGGTTCCGTAATATGACGAAAAAACAGCGATCAGAATCACGACGAAGGTTGCGTTGTCTGTAAGGATATTTTTTGAAACGGGAGTTTCTGTGACCAAATGAAAGGTTTCAGAAATTGCTCTGATCTGTAAACCGATGTAGGGAACAATTGCAAAAACACAAACCAAAGTAATAATGGCGCTGAAACTCCTGCTGTTTCCGTATCTTAAAGAAATAAAGTCGGCTAAACTGCTGATTTTGTTTACTCTAGAGATGCGGACAATCCTTGTATTAATGTAAATCCATGCAGGAATAACCATGATGGGCCCAATGTAAATCGGTAAATAATTGAGTCCGCCGGTCGCTGCAACGCCGATGCTTCCGTAATATGTCCAGGCCGTGCAATAGACCGCCAGAGACAAAGCATAGATATACGGATTATTAATCCACACCTTACTCTTTTTCTTCTCTGCCAGATGGGCAACTAAGAACAAAAGTGCGAGGTAGACTAAAACAACGACAAATAATGCGAAACTACTCATCATATTTTTTTATGATTACGAAAGAAATAATGATGGAAATCATCCAGACCGTAAAAAGATAAACAAGAATCATCGGATAACCGAAAACTTCCCGTTCGCTGTTAAATAGCAACGAAATGGGAATACTGAACGCAATCAGTAAACCTACGCTCAGGATAATCAGTTTTTGTTCGTGACGCTTTTTCATTAATGATGAATGATGATTGATAATTGTTTGATTCGAATGTTTTAATATTATTAGATTTCGAATCAGTTTTCATTAAAGTTTCTTTCCCCAGTCCTAAAGGGAGGAAAACTTTTATTTAAAATTGACTAAAACTAATAGCATGTCATCCTGAGCTTGTGGAAGGACTTTTGGAAGAATAATCTTATTCAATTTTTTGATAAAAGATAATTGATGAACGGAAATCATTCATCAATTATCAATCATCGTTTATAAATTACTGTTTGTCATCAGAATATTCTCCAATTAAAGAATAATATCCGAAAATTGCCATTCCTCCTGAAACAATCGGTACCAGTACAAAAAGTATAATGATTCCGAATACAAGATCTTCCTGTTTTTCTGAAGTGATTTTTGGGATTCCCATTACGGTGATACCGAAGTAGGCAACCACCAAGGCAACTAAAATCCAAACTATGCCTAATATTTTTTTTAATCCGTCCATTTTGTTAGATTTAAAATTAATAAATTTTTGAGTTATTCCGCCTATTAATCGTGGATATTATTGTTCTTGTTCTTAAGATAGAATAACCCGATGACCAAACAGACTGCTGCGACGCCGATAGGGTACCAAAGTCCTTCCAGATACCATGTTGCATGCCCCGCATCTTTTCCCTGAGTTACCAGATAGGTTGCCACAGCCGGCAGTAATCCTCCAAAGACCCCATTACCAATATGATACGGCAATGACATCGAAGTATAACGTATTCTCACTGGGAACATTTCCACTAAAAATGCGGCAATCGGACCGTAAACCATCGTCACAAAAATCACCTGAATGAATACAAGGAATACCAGATACCATCTCGTGTCGTCGTTCAGTGTAATCGAGGTTGATACTTTTGGCTCCTCAGCTTTTCCGTCTTTCATGACCGGGCCGGCTGCTGACCAATGTACGATACTGTCTTTTTTAATTAAAGTTCCGTCTGTAAAAGTGGTTTCTTTATGGAATGTAACTAAACTGTCTGATGCAATAGTTTTGTGCACTGCTGCAACTCGTGTTTCTTTAATTCCATTGTCTGCCACGGTTTTTGCCTCAATATTCACGCTTTTGTACATTGCGTCGTAAATTGGTCTGTAGGCTAAGATTGCGACCAGCATTCCGGTCATCATAATTGCTTTTCGGCCAATTTTATCTGAAAGCCAACCGAAAAAAACAAAGAAAGGCGTGCCCATTAATAATGCAGTTGCCATCAGATAATCGACCTGCATTGAGTTGATATTCATTACTTTTTGAAGGAAACTCATGGCGTAAAATTGCCCTGTGTACCAGATGACTCCTTGCCCCATCGCGGCTCCGAATAATGCCAGTAAGACAAATTTGAAGTTGAATTTATTCCCGAAACTTTCTTTCAAAGGATTGGTTGATGTTTTTCCTTCTGCTTTCGCTTTCGCGAACAAAGGAGATTCTTTCATATTTTTTCTGATGAAATAAGAAACTCCCACCATTAAAATTGAAATCCAAAACGGAACTCTCCATCCCCACGAATCAAAATCTTCAGCGGAAAGGGTATTTTTTGTAATCAAAATGACAATCAGTGAAATGAAAAGTCCTGCTGTAGCGGTAGTCTGAATCCACGAAGTCCAGTATCCTCTTCTGTTAGGCTGAGAGTATTCTGCAACATAAGTCGCTGCTCCTCCATATTCTCCACCTAATGCCAAACCCTGTAAAAGTCTTAAAATTAAAACTAAAACCGGTGCCATAAATCCAATTGTTTCATATCCCGGAATACATCCAATCAGGAATGTCGAGAATCCCATGATCAATAAAGTAACTAAGAAAGTATATTTTCTTCCGATTATATCTCCCAATCTTCCGAAGAATAAGGCTCCGAAAGGTCTGACTACAAATCCAGCTGCAAAAGTGGCAAGCGTAGATAAAAATGCTGCGGTAGGATTGTCTGCCGGGAAAAATTTGGTCGCCAAAACGACAGCCAGACTTCCGAAAATGTAGAAATCATACCATTCTATCAAAGTTCCGAGGGACGATGCGGTGATCACGCTCCAAATGGTGCGGTTTTTCTGCTTATCTGTCATATTCTCGTAAGCATCATGATGTTGTTCGCTCATATCAATAGATTTTTTTGTTAATTAAATTAAATGGAATTAGTTTTTATAAATAAATCTGAAGCTGTACGATAAATTCTCCTTTAGATTTAGGATTTTCTGTCGGACTTGTGTAAACCGGTCTTGTAGAATACTGCGTCGTAATTTTAGCGTGATGACCGTCCAAAAACCAGTTGGCTCCCACATCAATTTGTGAAGAAGGTTTGTCAAACGCTTCAAAATCCTTGTATGTGTAAGCTGCAAAAGGCTGAATTCTGATTTTTGGTTTCTCTGCCTGACTCGGCAGTAATAATCCTGCTTGTGCGTAAACTACATTTCCGGTTCCAATCATCGGTTGAAGATTTCCGGGACCTGCCAGAGCTCTTTGTCCGACAAAATTCGGGTCGTTGGCTGCGATATTCATTGTTCCTAAATTTCTAATATAGTTCGGACCAAAATTGTAGTTAAAATAACCAGCGTAAGCCGAAACTGCCATTTTATTTTTCGCTTCTCCCAAAGGAATATCGGCAAATGCATCTACGGAAAGTAGAGTGATGTCGTGTTTTTCGATATTGGAATTGAGAGATGTTCGTGTTCCTTCAGCCTGATGATAAAAACCAGCACCGACGTTGAAAACTTTTTTTGTTCCCAAATAAGAACCAACTTTGAAAGGTAGAAGATTGGATTCTGTATCGAGGAATTGATATTCAAAATATCCAGCTTTAGACCAGTTCGGATTTCCGTTATTGTCTACTGCGACTTCATTTCCGGGAACTAAAGTATTGGCTGGCGTCAAATCTGTTGCGAATGGTTTGTTTAAACTCATTCGGTACTCAAATTTGCCGTATTTACCTTTTGCAAAAACGCCCATCTGTCTTGCAAATTGGTCTGAATTATCAATCAAAGGCCAGCTGAAAACCGGAGAATCCAAAGTGAGAAAGTTCAGCGTGGAAGCCATTGTCATACGCGAAAGTCCCATGTAATAATGAAGCCCGCCTCCCAAAGTCAGACTGAATTTCCCGGCTTCGCCCGGCATTACGACTTCATATTCATTCCAGGCATCATGAAAGAAAAGCTGAGGTTTTTTACCGTTTCCGTAGCCGCCAGTTCCTGTAGTTCCGGTTGCGCCGCCGTTGATGAATGTTTGATTATTGATCCCGAAATGCGTAAGAATCATGTATCGCTTTGTGATCTGAGCGTAAGCCAGAATACGTGCTCTTCGGTTGCCCAAATTCCACGTATTATCTGTGGGTTCGCCTCCAACCATACTTCCGGGGTTCATATCCGAATTCCTGATCCAGAACTGATCCCAGAGAATAAATCGTACATATTTATCTCCTTCAGGATTTATATTAATCTTCAGACCACCTCCATAATCTGGAGAACCCTGACCGTATATAGAACTGCTGATTAAAGCTAATCCAATAAAACTTAATATTTTCTTCATAAATTATTAATTTTTTGGCTGTTATTTTGTGAAAGCCAAATTGGAATTAATAATTTAGTTATGAAAATTTAATATATATATATGGTTTGTATATAGTTTTTAATTTTAAATTATAAGCTTTGAGTTATGAATATTCATTTAATTATTATTTAAAATATTGATTTTTAGTTTTTTAAATAGATTTTATAAGAAATTTTTATTTTATGATTATCATTTATCAATCATCAATCATTTCTTAAAGCGTTCCCATTTAATAAGCATATATTTATCTGCAAACTGAGTGATAATGAGTCCTGAATTTTTGATATTTTCCTCCTTGCTCATGTATTCAATTAATTCGTTTTGTTTCAGAATTTTATAAACAGGATGAAAGTCAGAATGGGGTGGTCTTGTGATGTTGTATTTCTTAATCCATGAACTCACCGTCACGTGCGAGACACCGATGATACGCTCAATTTCACGGAAACTGAGGCCTTCAAGATAAAGTTGTAAAGCTTTGGTTACATAGTAATCATCAATCTGTTTCCCGAGTTTTTTTACTGTAAAATAATAATTACAGTCTTTGCAGTGAAATCTCTGTTTGTTGTTGATAATTCCACTTTTTACAACATGGTCATTTTTGCATTTCGGACAGATATTTTCCATAACTATACAATTTTAGCAAATGTATAATAATTTAGCGAAATTATAGTTTCGATTTAATTCAATTGATTATCTGAAGACTTAAATTGTTTAATGATAAGATCTGAAATTCTTTCACAAGACGTTAAACTGTATTTACCCCAAATCAATCTTAAACTTAGTAGATTTTTTCACTTCGTGTAAAACAATAGAGCTGTGGTATTGCCCGATATTGGGAACGTTTGAAATAACATTGACGGTAAAATCATTATAAGAATTAATGTCTTTTGCGATTATTTTCAGCATATAATCATATTCACCGGATAAACTGATGATTTCCTGAACCTCGTCATACATCATTATATGATCTTCAAAAGTTTCTAAAACCTTTTTAGATTGCTCTTTCAGACGCACGTTGCAGTACACAACGATGTTAAGTCCCAATTTTTCACGGTTTAAAAGTGCGACATACTTTTCAATAACGCCCTGTTTCTCCAGCTGTTTGATGCGTTCGTAGGTCGGGGTAAAAGTAAGACCGATTTTTTCTGAAATTTCTTTCACAGAATATGTAGAATCTTCCTGAATGATGCTGAGAATCATTTTGTCTTTTAAATCCATAAAAAAATGTTGAGTTGTAACAAAAATAGCATTAAAAAATGATAATCAGGACGCAGAAATATTTTTGATTTAATCACAAAAACTGTTTTGCCAGTTCCCCCAAATGTTATATCTTTGCACCTAATGAATAACACAGTATTTATATCATTAGAATTACCGGGCGCAGACGCCCTTTACGATATTTATTTATTTTAAGCGAAGATATTTTCTTCGCTTTTTTTATGTTCAAAAATTAAGATTTTATGTTTACGATTACAGAACTAAGTACAGAGAAAATCAATAAGATACTGACAGAAGCTTTAGCTTTCGCCAACGGAAAAACTGCCAAAATTGAAGGTGAAGTTTTCTGCTCAAATCTGTTCTTTGAAGACAGCACAAGAACCAAAACAAGTTTCGATGTTGCCGAAAGAAAACTGGGTTTGCAGGTTGTTCCTTTTGATGCATCACACAGTTCTGTAAATAAAGGTGAAAGTTTATATGATACCGTAAAAACAATTGAAAGCGTAGGGGTAAACCTTGTCGTGATCAGAGATAAAAAAGACAGATATTTTGATGAACTGAAGAACATCAACATTCCCATAATCAATGGAGGCGACGGAACGGGAAATCACCCTTCACAATGTATGCTTGATTTACTCACGATCTATCAGGAATTTGGAAGATTTGAAGGTTTAAAAGTAGGAATCGTTGGAGATGTAAAGCACAGCCGTGTTGCCAATTCAAATGCAGAAGCGCTGAGAAGACTCGGTGCTAAAGTTTATTTCTCAGGACCTGAACAGTGGTTTGACGAAGGTGCTTTAATTAATGGAACCTATCTTTCTGTAGATGAACTGATGAAAGAAGTAGATGTTTTGATGCTCCTGAGAATCCAGCACGAAAGACACGATTCAAAAATAAGTTTCTCAGCTTCAGAATATCATAAAAAATATGGTCTGACAAAAGACAGAGAAAAAACCATGAAAAAAGAAGCTATCATCATGCATCCTGCACCAATTAATAGAGGTGTAGAAATCGATACCGATTTGGTAGAATGTGAACGCTCAAGAATCTTCAAGCAGATGCAGAATGGTGTTTTCGCGAGAATGGCAATTCTGAAAAATGCTTTGGAAGAGAAAGGTTTCACTTTCAAGTAAAAAGGTAAAAGTTAAAAGCCAAGTTAGGTGATTAACATTCTAATTAACGAGGCTTAAATTAAAAAAAGCACTCACAAAATTCCCCTCCTTTGGAGGGTGGCAAAAATTCAAAGAATTTTTGACGGGGTGGTTAAAAAAGGTCATCAAAAGAAGACGATTTAAAAAAAAAGTAAAAATAGAAATAAAGATAAAAGTTTAAAATGAAGAAAAAATTAATACTGGAATCCGGTGAAGTATTTCATGGAGAAGGTTTCGGAGCAGATTTGGAAACCGCAGGCGAAGTGGTTTTCAATACCGGAATGACGGGTTATCAGGAGCTGATTTCTGATCCGTCATACTGCGGTCAGATTGTTTGCATGACCTATCCGCTGATCGGAAATTATGGGATTAATAGAGATGATTATGAAAGTATCGAACCTGCAATTAAAGGTCTTATCGTAAAAGAACTTTGCGATTTGCCGTCGAATTTCCGTACTCAGATTACTTTAGATGAATTATTTAAAAAGAAAAAACTTTCAGGAATTTCAGGAATTGATACAAGAAGACTCACAAGAATTCTCCGCAATTCCGGAGTAGTGAAAGGCAAAATTGTGAATGTAGATTCCGATGAAAATGAGGTTGTTGCAGAATTAAGAGGAACCACTTTCCCAACCAATCAGGTAGAGCAGGTTTCTACAAAAACTTCCTACGCCAACCCGGGACGCGGACTTAAAGTGGTACTTGTAGATTTCGGTTCTAAATTAGGAATTATAAGAGAGTTATCTCAAAGAAACTGTGATATTACAGTTGTTTCTCACAATACCACAGCAGAAGAAATTTTATTGATGGATCCGGACGGAATCATGCTGTCCAACGGTCCCGGAGATCCCGAAGACAACCAGCAGGCATTAGAAATGATCCGTGGATTATTAGGAAAAGTTCCCATTTTCGGTATCTGTTTAGGTCATCAGCTCATCGGTTTGGCCTGTGGCGCAAAAACTTTCAAGTTGAAATTCGGTCACAGAGGAGGAAATCACCCGGTTTTAGATTTAGAAAAAAACAAAGTGGCCATCACTTCCCAAAACCACGGTTACGCTGTAGATCAGGAAAGTCTGAAAGGTACAGATTTGGTAGAAACGCACATCGCCCTGAACGACAGAACAAACGAAGGTCTGAAGCATAAAATCCATCCATGTTTCTCAGTTCAGTATCACCCTGAAGCAAGCCCGGGACCTGAAGATGCAAATTATCTGTTTGATGATTTCATCACCTTGATGGAGGATTTCAAAAAGTAGGAAATTAATTATTTGGGCAGCTTATCCGCCTTCCGTTCCCGCTTTTTTGCTCGTCGTGCCTCCTCACAAAAAGAGCTCCACTCAAGTCGGGCTGCGTGCAATTCGCTGCAGATTAAAGGTGGAAATTATCAGAATCCGAAGGATTCAAAATAAATAGCCGTAGGTGAAACCTATGGAATATGGTTGAAAAAACATCATCAGAACCCGATAAGGTTCAACAATAAAAGGATAAATTTAAAAATGAAAAGAAACGACATAAAAACAATTTTAGTAATCGGTTCCGGTCCAATTATCATCGGTCAGGCGGCGGAATTTGACTACGCAGGAACGCAGGCCTGTCTTTCCCTGAGAGAAGAAGGCTACAAGGTGATTTTGATCAACTCAAACCCTGCAACGATTATGACGGATGTAGAAATCGCTGACAAGGTTTATATCGAGCCGATCTCACTGCAGTTTGTAAGTCATATCATCAGAAAAGAGCGTCCGGATGCACTTTTACCAACACTTGGCGGACAAACCGGACTGAATATGGCGGTAGAACTGGAAAATTCAGGGATTCTTGAAGAATGTAAAGTGGAAGTTTTGGGAACAAAGCTTTCTGCCATCAACAGAGCGGAAGACAGAGATCTTTTCCGTGAACTGATGAGAGAATTAAACGAACCGGTTCCTGAATCTGACATTGTAAACACCGTAGAAGGAGCAATTAATTTTGCAAATGAAATCGGATATCCTGTAATCGTGCGTCCAGCCTTCACCATGGGTGGAACAGGTGGTGGAATCGCTGCCAACGAAGCTGAATTAAGAGAAATCGCTGAATTGGGTTTGAAATACAGCCCGGTTACCCAGTGTCTGATTGAAAGATCAATCGCAGGTTTCAAAGAAATTGAATACGAAGTAATGCGTGATGCCAACGACAACGCAATCGTGGTCTGTAACATGGAAAATATCGATCCGGTTGGTGTTCACACAGGAGATTCAATCGTGGTGGCACCTTCTCAGACGCTTTCAGACAGAGAATATCAAATGTTGAGAAATGCTTCACTGAAAATCATCAGAGCATTGGGAATTGAGGGTGGATGTAACGTACAGTTGGCGTTAGATCCGCATTCATTCGAATATTACATCATAGAGGTGAACCCAAGAGTTTCCCGTTCATCAGCTTTAGCATCCAAAGCGACCGGTTATCCAATTGCCAAAATCGCTGCGAAAATCGCGGTTGGTTTGACTTTAGATGAAATCATGAATCCTGTTACAGGAACATCTTACGCCTGTTTTGAGCCCGCTTTGGATTATGTGGTAACAAAATTCCCAAGATTCCCGTTTGATAAATTTGAAACGGCAGACAGAAGATTATCAACCCAGATGAAAGCAACGGGCGAAGTAATGGCTATCGGAAGAAACTTTGAAGAATCTTTACAGAAAGCCATCCGTTCTCTGGAAACAGGAATTAAACATATCGGTTTAAAAACCAAACAGGCTGCCGCTTTAACAGCTGAAGAAATCGAAAGAAGAATCAGAGTTTGTGATGACGAAAGACTTTTCATCATCGGTGATGCTTTAAGAAGAGGTTACGACTGGGAACAGATTGTAGAATGGAGTAAAATTGATAAATTCTTCATCTGGAAAATCAAAAAACTAATTGATTTCGAAAAGGTAATTGCTGAAAATAAATTCAAAACAGACACTTTATTAGAAGCTAAAAAACTAGGTTTTGCAGATATCAATATTGCTGTTCTCTGGGATGTAACAGAGCGCGAAGTTTTCAATTTCAGAAAAGAAAACGGAGTAATGCCTGTTTACAAAATGGTAGACACCTGCGCCGCAGAATTTGAATCTGAAACACCTTATTTCTACGGAACTTACGAAGAAGAAAACGAATCTTTTGCTTCAGACAAAGAAAAAATCATCGTTTTAGGTTCTGGTCCCATCAGAATCGGGCAGGGCGTTGAGTTTGATTACGCAACAGTTCATTCGGTTTGGGCAATCAAAGAAATGGGTTATGAAGCGATCATCATCAACAATAACCCTGAAACAGTTTCTACAGACTTCTCCATTTCAGATAAATTATACTTCGAACCTTTAACGGAAGAAGATGTAATGAACATCATCGAACTGGAAAAACCCAAAGGAGTGGTGGTACAGTTTGGCGGTCAGACAGCAATCAATTTAGCAGATAAACTTGCAGCTCACGGCGTTCAGATTTTGGGTACAACTTTAGAAGACTTAGACAGAGCGGAAAACAGAGATAAATTTGAAAAAGCTCTTCAGGAAATGGGAATTCCTCAGCCTTTAGGAAAAACCTCCACTTCAAAAGAAGAAGCTATAAAAATTGCCAACGAAATTGGGTATCCGGTTTTGGTTCGTCCAAGCTACGTTTTGGGAGGTAGAGCCATGGAAATTGTGTATACAGAAGCAGAATTGGCGCATTACATGGAGTTTGCGGTAGAAGCAAGCCCCGATCAGCCGGTTCTGGTGGACCGTTATATTACTGGAAAAGAAGTGGAAGTGGATGCAATCTGCGATGGTGAAACGGTGATTATTCCTGGAATTATGGAGCACATAGAAAGAGCGGGAGTACACTCCGGAGATTCTATTGCGGTCTATCCACCACAAAATGTTTCTGATGCTGAAATCGAAACTTTGGTAGATTACACGCAGAGATTGGCTAAAGGATTGAATGTGATTGGTTTAATGAACATCCAGTACGTTCTATTCGAAGGAAATGTGTATGTAATTGAGGTGAATCCAAGATCTTCAAGAACAGTCCCTTTCTTATCTAAAATTACCGAAGTTCCTATGGCAAACTTAGCTACGAAAGCAATTTTAGGTCAGAAACTGAAAGATTTAGGCTACAAAAACGGATTGGTTCCTAAAAAAGAAGGTGTTTTCGTAAAAGTTCCGGTTTTCTCATTCTCAAAATTAACGAAAGTTGATATCTCTTTAGGCCCAGAAATGAAGTCTACAGGAGAAGTGATGGGGAAAGACACGACTTTGGAAAAAGCACTGTATAAAGGATTGGTTGCAGCAGGAAGAAAAGTTCCGATGCACGGTTCAATTTTATTCACGGTAGCTGATAAACACAAGCAGGAAGCTGCTGATCTAGCATCAAGATTCCATGAAGTTGGTTTCAGAATCTGGGCAACAGAAGGAACTGCAAAATTCTTTGAAGAAAAAGGTATTCCGTGCAAAATAGGATACAAAATCGGAGAGGAGAGTGTGAACTTAATCGACCTGATCCAGAAAGGAAAAGTTCAATATGTTGTCAACACAATGACGAAAGGAAAGCAGTCTGAAAGAGACGGTTTCCAGATCAGAAGAATGAGCGTTGAAAATGGTGTACCTTGTTTAACATCAATGGATACAGTTGAAGCGATCTTGAAAGTGATTGAAAGTATGAGCTTTAAGATGGAAACGATGTAGTTTTCGGATTAAGATAAAGTAAAAGCGGAAGATTTTTTCTTCCGCTTTTTTTATGGATATTTTTCAGGATTCTGTGAGGTATGAAAAACTCTGAAAATTTTTATAATTTCCTTATCTTTTTCAATCTTATAAATAATAATGAATGGAAAAACTTTAAGTGGCAAACGGTGAAAATCGTTGTGGATTTTTTGGTAGTACGTAACTTTCCTAAGTTTGCTCACTGTAAATTTGAAATCCCTAAAGAAACTGTTTGCTACTCTTTTACCAGCGACATCTTTGTAATATTCGAAAGAATTTATAATGTCTCTATTTGCTTTAGAAGTGGTTACTATTTTAAATGCCATACTTTGCTTTCATTTCAGCAAACAAATCTTCAATAGGCATAAAATCTTCATCTTTCAAATTTTCCATTGCATCCAATTCACTTTTCTGCTGATCTGTCAACTGGTAATTTAAATTATGTTCATACCAATTTTTTTCAGATTTGTTTTCAATAATTCCATCAAGATATCCCAAAACTTGTTTCAGAATTTCCTCAGGTTCATTCTTTAGTTTTTGGTTGATTATATGTAATGTGTTAGAACTCATTGGACTTATTTTTATCAAAGTTAATAAAAATTTTAATTCAAAATTGTGATTCTGATTTATGAATTGTAATTGAGAGTCAATGATAAATTTGAAAAGCATGACTTAAAATAGTTAAAACTTGCCACCGAATTTTACCCCAAACTCCTATCCAAATGCACATATCCACCATCCACATGAATCAATTGCCCCGTTGTATGCGAAGATCTTTCCGATAAAAGGAAAGCCGCCATATCAGCAATTTCCTCAGAAGTCGTCATGCGGTTTTCCAAAGGGATTTTTGAAGTAATACTTTTCAATTTTTCATCCGGATCTTCAAACGTAGAAATCCACGATTGATAAAGCGGTGTCCAGGCTTCGGCAACAATAATCGCATTCACTCGGATGCTGTAAGGCAAAAGTTCAACCGCCCATTCTCTCGTCAAAGCATTTCTCGCGCCGTTTGCTGCGGCATATCCGGAAGTTCCGCCCTGTCCGGTTTCTGAGGTTTTACTTCCTATATTTAAAATTGAGCCTTTACTTTCCTTCAGATAGGGAAGTGCGTGTTGCACCAAAAGGTAGTAATGCACCACATTTTTATGATAGGAAGAAATAAATCCTTCATACGAACCGTTTTCCAATCCAACACCATCGTTGACACCCGCGTTATTGACGATTCCATCAACTTTGCTATATTTTTTTACGACATCATCAATCGCTTTTTTGCATTCTTCAGGCTGCGAAAGTTCGGCAGTCACAAAATCAGCTTTGCCACCATTTTCGACGATTTCCTGAACAGCTTTCCTGTTATCATACTTATTTCTTCCGATAATGATTGGCAATGCTTTTTCTTCAGCCAAAACTTTTGCAATAGCATTTCCAATTCCCTTTGCACCGCCGCTTACGATGATTATTTTATTGTCTAAATTTAAATTCATAATGTTTTTTTTAACTCAAATTGCGCAAAGATCTTTTTGAACACTAATTGTTTTTAAGTTCGCAAAACAAAGTTTCGCCGATTCAAATAAAATTAATTATATATTTGAGGCAAAGGCGTTTGACTACGTCGAATCTTCGATTTCACTCAGCAAAGAATAAGTCTTTAATTTATCACATTCTCCTACAAAAATTTTTGATTTTTAAAACTTATGTGCTCTAAATATTCTCAAAGCATTAAACTTAATCTAATGTGACTTGTGTGTCAAAATCTTTTGCGACTTTTAACTTCGTCGAATCTTCGATTTGTGGTTAATTATAATTTATAAAATTTCTCAACATTTCCATAGAAAAACAATTGCTGCTCAGTTTCAGTGAACTGACTAACATATTTTGTAATCAATTCCATCCACAAAGCATAATTTCCTCCCAAAAGCATCACAGGCCAGTCACTTCCAAAAACCAACCGCTGAATTCCGAATTTTGCAAAAACAAAATCTAAAACTTTGAAAATTGATTTCTCATCAATCATACTCCTGTTTCCCTGCGTTAAAAGTCCTGAAATCTTACAATAGATATTGGGATTTTGAGACAGCTCTGTAATATTTTGTTCCCAGTCTTTTAAATCATTTGTTCTCAAATCCGGTTTTCCGCAATGATCCAGAATAAAAGGTTGATCGAATAATTTTCCCGAAAGTTTTACTGCGTCCGAAAGCTGATCCTGTCTCAACAAAATATCAAATGTATAATCAAACTGATGAAGCTTTGAAATTCCATTGAGAACATTTTCTCTTAATAAAAAACCAAGATTTTCTCCCTCTGCAACGTGCCTGAACCCTTTAATTAATTTTTCAGACTGATAATTTTCAAGCAATTCTTCAATATGATTAGAAGTCAAATCAATCCAGCCGACAACACCTTTAATGAAAGGATTTTCTTTAGCTAAATTGACCAAAAATTCAGTCTCTTCATCACTCTGATCAGCCTGAACTGCAATGCAGCCATCAATGCTGTTTTCTTTTAAATATAAAGAAAAATCTACCGGCAAAAAATCTTTTTGGATAGCATTCATTTCATCCGTAATCCATGAATCCCGAACCGGATCAAACTTCCAGAAATGAACGTGAGAATCAATAGTCATATTGAATTATTTTTATCTAAAATGTAATTTACAGCGAAAATATTTTGTCCATCAACCGCCACTTTTCTCCAGCTTTCGAATTGGGCAACTTCTGTTGAAATTTCCACATCAGTTCTTCCCATTCCTGAACTGTCGGATTGTTTTTATCCGCTTCATTTTTAGCTTCAAAAGAGAAATTTTTATCAGCCTCAACAATCATCATCAATCTGTTTTCAACCCGATAAATTTCCATATTTACAATTCCAGAATCCAAAATACTATGTCTGACTTCAGACCAGATGTTTTGATGATAATTTTCGTATTCCGCAATCAATTCAGGGTCATCAATCAAGTCGAGGGCAAGACAGAATTTTTTCATTCGTCGTACGCTTTTACTTTTTGGATGCTACTTCCCAAACCATCAATTCCCAGTTCCACCACGTCGCCGGATTTCAGATACCAGGGCTCAGGTTTTTGTCCCAAACCAACACCCGCAGGCGTTCCTGTACTGATGATATCACCCGGAAGCAAAGTCATAAACTGACTGATGTAGCTCACAATAAATGGCACATTAAAAATAAGATTTGAAGTATTCCCATCCTGCAGAATTTCCCCGTTCACCTTCAGCCATAAATGAAGATTATGAACATCTTCAATCTCATCAGGCGTCGCAATAAACGGTCCGATCGGCGCAAAGGTATCACAGCTTTTACCTTTTACCCACTGTCCATTTCTCTCCAGCTGGAAGGCTCTTTCGCTATAATCGTTGTGCAAAACATAGCCGGCAACGTGCTCAAGGGCACTTTCCTCAGAAACATAGCTCGCTTTTTTTCCAATCACAATGGCCAACTCAACTTCCCAATCGGTTTTGGTGCTCGTTTTTGGAATAATTAAATCATCATTCGGACCCACAATCGCAGAAGTCGCCTTAAAAAACAAAATCGGTTCCTGCGGAATCGGCGCGTTGGTTTCAGCCGCATGGTCTTTATAATTCAGTCCCACACAGATAATTTTTGAAGGTCTTGCCAAAGGAGCTCCCAGTCTTTCGTCAGCAGAAATTTCAGGTAAATTATGGGTATGTATTTCAGATTTTAAATTTTCAATCGCCTCACCAGAAAAGAAATTTTCATCATAATCTCGCACCAGATGAGAAACATCATATCTTTTGTCTCCGATGATGACGCCCGGTTTCTCCTGTCCCGGCTGTCCGAATTTTATTAATTTCATATTATTTTTATATTATTTAAAAGCCAAATTTTTATTTGAAGCTAATCCCGCTATCCACTATATTTTTTTTGTCATTGCGATCAACGTGATCAAATGTTGTACTTTTTCGCCACCGCAATGACAAAAAAGGATGCCGTTTCTATCGGGGCTAGGGTAGTTTTTCACCGTTTCAACTTTTGTTTTAATTTACAGATTTTAATTGTTCAAAGTAGTAAAACCTCCGTCGATAGGATAGTCCACACCAGTAATAAATGATGCTTCGTCACTACATAAATACAATGCTAGAGAGGCGACTTCCTCAGGCTGAGCCATCCTTCCGATAGGTTGTGTTTTCGATAATTTGGCAAACATTTCTTCAATATTATCAGGATAATTATTCTTTAAAAATCCATCCACAAAAGGGGTATGCACCCGCGCCGGAGAAATCGAATTACAACGGATATGTTCACTGATATAATCCTTTGCAACACTCATCGTCATTGCTTTCACCGCACCTTTCGCCGTACTGTACGCAAACCGGTCCGGAATTCCCACCAACGCAGCAATGGAAGCCATATTAATAATCACACCGCCGCCGGATTTTCTAATCTGAGGAATTGCGGCAAACAGACAATTGTAAACGCCCTTGATATTGACATTATAAATTCTGTCAAAATCCTCCTCCGAAGTCGTGTCAGCTTTTCCGATGTGAGCAATTCCTGCATTATTTACAAGAATATTGATCGCTCCGACTTGATCAAAAACTGCCAAAACATCTTTCTGTTTTGAGACATCACAGGCATAAACTTTAGCATTTCCCCCCACAGACTGAATTTTCCCAAGCGTTTCCTGTCCGTTCTGCTCTGTAATTTCAAGGATATGAACTTCCGCACCATTAGCTGCCAACTGAACCGCAATCGCCTGCCCAATTCCGCTTCCTCCGCCTGTCACAACGGCTTTTTTATTTTTTAATGAAAACATTTATATTTTAAGTTTTTATTTGTTTTTAACGCAAAGAGCGCGAAGATTTCTTTGATATTGTTCTGCATATTTTTCGATCGCAAAGGCGTTTGACTTCGTCGAATTGTTCAATTTCACTCAGCTAAGGCTTCCTATTGATTTTGAAATAACACTCTCATTATTTTACATTTTATTCTTAATATGCTTGCCTTCAACCTTGGCTCTTTTTACTTTTAACTTTTAACTTTGTTCTTCCTATAAACTTACCCCTCGTTTCCAGGGAATAAAATCATCCTGATTCAAAGCCACCGCTTTTGGAATAATATTCCCGCTTGCCACTTCAATACAGAAATCCAGAATATCTTCGCCCATCTGCTGAATCGTTTTTTCGCCACGAACGATTGCTCCTGTATCAATATCAATAATATCTGACATTCTTTCAGCCAGAACAGTATTCGTCGCCACCTTGATCACCGGACAAACCGGATTTCCCGTCGGCGTGCCAAGTCCTGTAGTAAACAGAATTAAAGTCGCTCCTGAAGCAGCTTTTCCCGTGGTGGCTTCCACATCATTTCCTGGTGTACAAACCAGACTTAATCCTGGTTTTGTCGCAGGCTCAGTATAATCCAAAACATCTACGACAGGAGAGGAACCACCTTTTTTTGCTGCACCGGCAGATTTTATGGCATCTGTGATCAGTCCGTCTTTAATATTTCCTGGTGATGGATTCATGTAAAATCCTGAACCGACTGCATGAGCAAGCTCATCATATTCCGTCATCAGTCGAATGAATTTTTCAGCAGTTTCCTGATTTACGGCTCGGTCTATTAATTCCTGTTCTGCTCCGCATAATTCAGGAAATTCAGCAAGGAGAACTTTAGCTCCCAAAACAGAAAGAATATCCGCAAGATGTCCGACTGCAGGATTGGCTGAAATTCCGCTGAAACCATCGCTTCCGCCACATTTCACCCCAACACAAAGTTTGCTGAGCGGCGCATCTTCACGTTCAATTTTATTGATTTCCTGAAGACCTTTCACTGTTTCAAAAATAGAATTTTTAATCATTATTTCTTCGCTGACCGCTTTCTGCTGTTCAAAAACGAGTAAAGGTTTATTAAAATCAGGATTTCTATTGTATAAATCTCTTTTGAAATTATCAATCTGGAGATGCTGACACCCCAGACTCAACAAAGTAACCCCTGCGACGTTGGGATGATCTGCGTAAGCTGCTAGAAGTTTACTCAGGGAATCTGAATCCTGTCTTGTTCCACCACAACCTCCGGTGTGATTCAGAAATTTGATGCCGTCAACATTTTTAAAAACTCTCTCTTTCGCCGGAATATTGGAAGGCGAAAAATTAAGTTCATCCAAATTATCTCCTTTGGAAATCGCTTCCACCAATTGTTGCGTGTAATCTTTGTATTTTGCATCGACCGCATATCCCAAACTGTCATACAGAGATTCTTTAATAATATCAAGATTACGGTTTTCACAAAAAACGGTAGGGATAAAAAGCCAGTAATTGGCCGTTCCCACATCGCCGTTTGAACGGTGGTAACCTTTAAAAGTTTTATGCAAAAATCTGGAAACATCAGGTTTTGTCCATTGATAATCCACTTCGCGATAGTAAAACGGTTCGGCGGCGTGTTTTGTATTATCGGTGGTCATTCGGGTTCCCGATGACAAGTCATACTGCGTTTTTCCGACCAAAACGCCGTACATGAAGATCTCGTCACCCTGTTTCATATCATTCATAAAGAATTTATGTTTGGCAGGAATGGGTTCCAGAATTTTATACGTTTTTCCTTCAAAAAAAATTTCAGTTTCCGAAGGAATATCCTGAAGGGCGACTAAAACGTTGTCTTTTGGATTTATTTTTAAAATTAAATTGCTCATTTTAATATCATTTAAACGCAAAGAGCGCAAAGATTTTTTTAATATTGTTCTGCATATTTTTCGTTGGCGAAGGCGCTCTGCTCAATAAAGAACATTCTTTTACTCAATTATTGTAGAGAACTTTTATTTCTGAACCTCAATGAAAACAGAAAAACAATGATAAAACAGAGTAGAGGTACAGCATACGAATGCTGAATATTCCCTGAAATATCTGTGATTTTACTGGCAAGAGGAGGAATGACCGCGCCTCCGACAATCGACATGATGAGAAGACTTGAAGCAGTCTTTGTATCTGCACCGGCACCTTCAATTCCCAAAGCAAAAATCGTCGGAAACATAATGGACATGAAGAAAGTCAATCCAACAAGCGCATACAAAGTAGAAATTCCTGATCCGAAAATAATCCAGATTGTGAGAATTACACTGATTACGCTGTACACTGAAAGTAATTTTTGTGGTGAAATGTATTTCATCAGAAAAGTTCCCGCAAAACGGCCGATCATAAATAAAAATCCTGCTACACCTGCGTAATACTTTGCTTCCTGACCTTTCATATCAACAGCGTCTTCTGCGAAAACCAAAAGAAAACTGAAGACATAAATCTGTGCACCGATGTAAAAAAACTGAGCCAGTACGCCCCATCCTACATTTTTCACGCCTAAAACCTGAAGATAATTTTTTGAAGAGTTTTCGTTGCTTTCAGTTACTTCCGGTAATTTTATGAATAGAAATAAAAACATGACCAGTAAGAGAATCGCTCCTAAAATCAGGTAAGGTCCTTTTACCAAAGCAGTTTCTGCCTGAATGTAAGCTAATTTTGCAGCTTCAGAAAGTGTTGAAAGTTCAGCCTGCGATTTTGGTTCTTCACTCAGTATAAAAATTCCGCCAACAATGGGAGCAATTGAAGCTGCCAAACCGTTGAAAGATTGTGCAAAGTTTAATCTCTGTGTGGCTTTTTCAGGTGGTCCTAAAACGGTGATGTAAGGATTTGCGGCCGTCTCTAGAACGGCCAGTCCACAGGACAAAATGAATAAAGCTCCAAGAAAGAACGGATAACTCACAGTATTGGCTGCGGGGACAAACAGAAAACATCCTGCTGCAAAGAAAAATAAACCCACCAAAATTCCTGTCTTGTAACCATATTTCTGAATAATCATTCCCGCTGGAATTGCCAAAAGGAAATAAGCCGCAAAAACTGCAGAATCCACCAATGAAGCCTGAAAATGATTTAATTGAAATGCACTTCTTAAATGTTTAATTAAGATTGGATCGAGGTTGTGAATAAATCCCCAGAAGAAAAACAGACTTGTGATCAAAATTAGTGGAAGTCCGTAATTTCTCTTTTTCGGTGAAGATAAAATTGAATTTCCGGTAGGATTATTATTCATTAATTTGGTTATTTTAAAATTATTCAGACTGTTTTTCAAACTATCAGTTAATCGGTTGCATCAACATTATTAATGATAATATTAAAAAAGTATTGATTAAAATTTAAACATCAATCTGATTTTTTAAAAATATAAAAATTAAACGAGAATAAAATTGATGATACATGATAGTGCATGACAGTTTGACATTCTGACAAGGTTCTGTGAAGCTGATAAAATTGTGTGAAATTTTGAATTCTAAAAAAAGGATGACTAGCTAATTTTATAGTATGGTTTTTTGAAATATTTACTTGGTTTTATATAAACTTTTTTTCTTTCTTTATCAAAAATCCAGTTGAATCTGCGCATCACATCGGCAGCAAGATAGTTCGTTTTCTGATTTTGAATATCTCCGGTGAAAAATCCAACACTGACATGGCTTAAACTATGACTTCCTATTTTTAGAAACGGTAAAATCCCCTGTTTTGTGGTGATCGTTTGTCCGGCAGAATTTTTTAACGATTTTTCTCCGGTGATAAACAGTTTCTCATCTAATTTATTGTCATCTGCAAATTGATTGCTGTACATCAAACCTCCCGAATAGCCAGACTGTAACAGAAAATAAGCTTTCGGCCGTTCAAGGTCTATAATACTCTCAGCAGGAATAAAATACTGACCGTTTTCCACTTTCAGATCAATTGCATCATAACCTTTCAAATCAGGCTCTTTATTATAAACAATAAACTCGCTGCGGTCATAATCAATTTTGAAAAATTTGTCTTTAAAAATTGCAATTCCTATTTTTCCGTCCGCTTCGTGACCGGTTAATTCGTTGTTGTAAAATCTTATATTTTTGTATCTTCTTTGTCCGATTTTCACTGTATTTCCGTCGCTAATTATATCTTTAAAAATGATGTGGTCAGCTTTTCTTATTCTTTCTGGTGAAATCGACGCATCTTCCATCGCAATCTGAAACATCAGATGAAGAGAATCTTTATCATTAACCAAAGTCTTAACGATAATATTGTTGTGCTTTGTTAATCTAAAAGGAATGTTTTGTTGTGCATTGAACAGAGCAAAACTGATGAGTATGAATGGTAAAGCTATTTTCCGGATCATTTTAAAATTAAATTGAGTCAAATATAGTCATTAAATTTTTCTCTATAAATTGATATATTTTGCTTTTAAATTTTGGTTATATTCGTCTAACTAATTTTTACTAATGACGAAACATCAACAGCGTGTGAAGGAAGTTCAGCATTTTTTTGACAATAAAGATACTGTTCTGGGATTCAGAAAACTGCTCGATTGTGCCATGGATACTCAAAACATGGAAATCTACAGGGAAGCCATCGAACTGACAGACTGGAAAGAAAAGTTCCCGACATATACCGAAGAACTGATTGAAAAATCTAGAATTCTTCTCACAAAAATCGAGAAAATTCCTGTGCAGGAACATTTAACGGAAAAATCTGTGCTTCGGGCGAGAAATATTCTGAAATCCTACGGAAGCAACCGGTTTTCTCTCGGTCCGGTTTCAATGGAAATCAATAAAGGTCAGGTTTACGGTTTGGTAGGTGAGAACGGAAACGGGAAAACAACCTTGCTGAGAATTTTAGCTAAAGAAATTTCCTTTAACGAAGGCGAACTGAACTATTCATTTAATCAGGAGCCCAAAGATGATTTTGATCTTTGTACCAAGCTGGTTTACATACCGCAGCGAACTGAAAAATGGTACGGAAGTTTAAAAGATAATTTGAAATTTGTCCTGTCAAATTACGGCGTAAAACCTGACGAAAACGAAACCCGCACACTGATGATGATTGCCCGCCTCGGACTTTGGAATTACAAGCATCTGAAGTGGAGCGAACTGTCATCGGGTTACAAAATGCGTTTCGAACTGGCGAGAACGCTCCTCAGACAGCCGGAAATTCTGCTTTTGGATGAACCGTTGGCAAATCTTGATGTGTTGGCTCAGCAGGTAATTCTGGAAGATTTAAAATCGATTGCAAATTCTGTTAATAATCCAATCGCTTTGATTTTGAGCTCGCAGCAACTGTATGAGGTTGAAAAAGTTTCAGACAAAGTGATCTTCCTGAAAAACGGTCAGTACAAAGACAATTCTGAACTGAATAATGCCGAAAATGACGGTTTAATTATAGAAATTGACACCCCAAGTTCTAGAGAAAGTCTGTTGGAAGTTTTCAATGCTTTCCAACTTGAAAAACTGAATTTCAATGGGGGTGTTTATGTTGCATATTTCTCTGCAGATACCGAGTTTTATAATGTATTGTCTGCTTTGGGAAATGCCAAAACCGATATTGTTTACATCCGGAATATTTCGTCATCCACCAGAAGATTTTTCGTCAATTAATACCTTATTTATTTAAATTACAATGCAAAAAATCAATAAATTCAATCAGTTTCTGCTCGAAAAATATCCTACGGTCTGGAATACCAAAATTGTGTGGATGCTTTCGGCGGGAATTGCCGTTCATATTTTATTTTTCGTCATAGGATATCTTTCACACATCAACCCGATGTCGCTGCAAACATCGAATGTTACAGATGACTACTTCCGTGACGGAATTATTCTCATTCATCTGATTATTTCCATTCTGATGATTGTCGGATGGCTGATTATGATGTTTAGAAACAATGCTTTCAAGAATTTTTATCCTAATTCCAAAGGAAAACTGTTTCTGCAGTTTGTTCAGTATTTTGTCATTATTTTTGTCTGCACTACTTTTTACTTTTCTTATATGGTGGGTTTCAGGACGTTTATCAACAGTAAATATCCTGATGCTGAGATGAAACAGAACATCGAAACCATCAACCTTGGAAACGCCTTTTTAAGTCAGAATTTAGAACTCTACACTTTAGACAACCGTCTTTCGCCCAAGCAGTTCTATGATTTATACTGCGAAACCGATATTAAGAAAGTAGACCGTACCAAAAAATATCACGTTTATTACAACAGAGTGTATCAGTTTAATTCTGTATATTCAAAAACATCTTACAGCAAAGATAATCAGAGAGAATTTATTATTCCAGAACCCGAAAATTCTGAAAAGAAAAAAGTGCTCTATTCTCTGAGAGATGGAAATAAATCTGAAACATTCTACTTCAAAAAAGATGTGGTTGATGTCTCTGAATTTGTAAAATCTGACGGAATCAGTTTCTATAATTTTTCTGAAGTTTTTTACGGAATTGAAAATCCGGTTAGAGATTATTATCCTGTAAATTATGATGAAAAAAACAATGTAAATCAACAGAACCTTGATCTTAAAAAGCAAAAAGCTGAAATCAACAGAAAAACCACACAACTTTTAGATAAAAATAATTCTGTGGATATAGAAAAACTGTTAACAGAATTTTTAAAAATTTCAAACCAGTTTGCTATTGAAAACAATCTTGACGCCAAGCAATGGACGAAAATGGTGTATAACCCAACAGAATTTAACGTCCGCTATTTCATTAAAAAATACAAACCCAGCATTGGGCAAGAGTATGATCCCACCAGTCCTCCAGCGTACGATTATGACGGTGAAACCGCTGTAGCAGTAGATTCTGTGGTAGGTGTTGTGGATGAAGATGCAGCGATTGTAGATGAAAACGGCAGGATTGTAAATGACAGTATTCTGATCAGAGATTTCAATCCGGAAATCAGTTCGCAGATTTCTCCCGAAGATTATTTCAAAAAAAATACAACAGATTATTATTACTACGCAGACAATCTGAAAGACTTTTTAGAAAGCGTTGACGATGTGAAAACGTATGACTTTTTCTCTCAGAATATCCACATTTACCTTTGGATTGCGTTTTTTCTGGCGTCATTTATCTTCAGCTTTAGAATTACGGGTTTGAAATCATTGTTGTTCAGTGTCATTTCGGCGGGAGTGCTTACCTTGGCTGTCACTTTAATTACCGTTCTCTATTCGGTTTCCAGAACCGGTGGCGAAGAGTATTTTGCGTCTTATCTGGCTTTGTTTATTTCACTGTATATTCTTTTCATCCCAATTTTCAGCATCAATAGGTTTAGCAAAATGGTAACTTCAGTTTTTGTTAATATCTCGCTGAACGGCTTCGTTTTATTTGTTCTTATGTTGTTTGTAATTGTTTCAATGCATCAGAAAGCAGCTTGCAGAGCCAGAGTTTACGATTCTACACTCAATGTTTCTTACGAAGACTGTCATTCTATTATAGAAATATTAGACCTAAATCTCAGCTATATTTTACTGATTGCGGGCTTTATTTTCACATACTTCTACACTGCCATCCTCCAAAAATGGAAGGCAAGACCGGAATAATTTTTTAAAATTAAATTTTATTTAAACCTTGTAAGTTTTCTTATGAGGTTTTTTTAAATTAAATCAAATTGGTTTCAATGAACATCAGTTTCATTTTTATGGCGCCTTTTCCGCCCTCCATTCCCGCTTTTTTGTGCCATCGCATTTCCCTCTGCTTACAAAAAGAGCTCCATTCAGGTCGGGGCGCGCGTGATTCAACTTTAAAACTGTTTGCGACATGATCACATATATTTTAACAAACTTTATCATCCCCAAAAACCAATTTCTTACAACCATTTTGTATTTTTATCAAAATTTAAAATAAAGTGAAAAAATTATTATTCGCAATTTGCATTTCGGCTTCGGCTTTCAGTTTTGCACAGGATTATTCGGTACCGGCAGCGAGCCCGCGTCAGAAAGTGGAGCAGCAGTTTTCTATGTCTAAAATCAGTATAGATTACGGAAGACCAGGCGTGAAAGGTAGAAAAATCTTCGGTGAACTGGTTCCTTACGGACAGGTTTGGAGAGCCGGTGCTAACTCATCTACAAAAGTTACATTCGGTCAGGCCGTTAATTTCGGGGGAAAAATGGTTCCTGCGGGAACTTACGGTTTATTTATCGTTCCTACAGAAAAAGAATGGAAAGTAATATTAAATAAAGATTTTCAGCAGTGGGGAGCTTATACTTACGATCCGAAACAAGATGTTGTGGATGTAACTGTTCCGGTAAATAAATTGGCTGATAAACAGGAGTGGTTTGAAATTACCTTAGACCCAACCGACGAAAATTCGGGAAATTTGGTCATCAAATGGGATATGGCGGAGGCTGAAGTAGCATTGAAACCTGCAAAACCTGAAGCAGTAACTAAAATTGCTGAGAAATTAAAAGAAATCAAAAAAATAGAATCTGACGCTGCGAAAGCAAAAAGTTAAGATATTTAAAAGATGAACTTTTCAATTCAACCTGTTTTAGAAAACGAAAAACATCAATTAATCCCCTTACAGCAAGGGGATTTTGAATTGTTGTATGAGGTAGCCTCCAATCCGAAAGTCTGGGAGCAGCATCCGAATAAAGACCGCTATAAAAGAGAAGTTTTTGAATTTTTTTTTAAAGGTGCAATCGAAAGTAAAGGTGCTTTTAAAATTGTGGAAAAATCAACTGGAGCCGTTTTGGGAAGTACTAGATTTTACGATTATGATGAATCTAAAAACAGTATTTTCATCGGCTACACTTTTTACGGAACCGATTCGTGGGGAAAAGGCATTAACCCGCAGATAAAAAAACTGATGATGGATTACATTTTTCAGTTTGTTGATATAGTATATTTTCATATCGGAAAAGAAAATCTCCGTTCGCAAATTGCTTTGGAAAGATTAGGCGGGAATAAAATTGCTGAAGAAGAAATTGCCTATTTTGGTGAACCGACCCGCACTAATTTTGTTTACGAAATCAAAAAGGAAAATCATTTTAGGTGAAATCACCTCACGCAGATTTTGCTGATGGAGCAGATTCTTTCAGGTTTAAATATTTGTTAATTATAAATTTTTTAAATATTTTCAGATCTAAAACAAAAACCGATCAGTAAAATTTAAAGCAGAATTATTTAAAAATCTTTCGTCAATTTTGTCTTCAAAAATAAACTATGAAAAAATATAAAATCCAGAAATCCCCTTTCGTCGTTCCTACCAATGACGGCAAACTGATAGAAGAACACTGGGGAAATTCCACCCAAACGCCCAACATTTCTATTGCCCACATGGTTGCTCCGCCAAACTGGAGCGAGCCGCATCAAACTCCGGAATTTGATGAATTTACCGTAATTATTTCCGGCAGAAAGAAATTCGAAATCGATGGAGAAGAAGTTATTTTAGAGAAAGGTCAGAGTATTATGATCGAAAAAGGAGCCAGAGTGCGGTACAGCAATCCGTTTGAAGAAATCTGCGAGTACATTGCGGTTTGTCTGCCAGCTTTTTCGATGGAATTGGTCAACAGAGAACAGGAAAATAATTAAAATATGGCGTTACAAATATGTCCGAAATGTAAGGAACAGTCGTTCACAAGGTTTTTAGGCGGGAAATTCCCTCTGCCAACATGGAGCTGTTTTGATTGTGATTACGAAGCAAAAGAAGTGGAGAGCGATAAGCAAACCTGCGAAAACTGCGGAGAGATTGCGAAAATCAGATTAAAAGATAAGGAAAAAGAATACTGCTGGTGTTCCAGTTGTAACACCGTCACTGAATAATTTAAAATATAAAAAACAAGATCAGGTTATTAACCACTGCTTTAAAATGACATTTTGAAAGTATATTTATTAATTTTTGCTTCGATTTAAATCTTAATTTCTTGAATTATTTCATTAAGTTTGCCGCACTAAAATATATACATGAAACAATTTTTATCTTATGGATTACTGTTGGCATTGGCAGTTTCCACAACGTCATGCGCGACTATTCTTACGGGTACAAAAGACAAAATTTCTTTTACTTCTCAACCGGAAGGTGCAAAAGTTTTTCATAAAGGTGTTGAAAAATGTACAACGCCATGTGAAGTGGAAATTCCTAGATCTCTGAGCAAGCAGACTGTCACTTTTGCAAAAGAAGGCTATGTTTCTCAGGAAGTAAAACTGACAAAAAAATTCAATGCCGTATCGTTGGTCAACATTCTTTTAGGCGGAGCAATCGGCGTGGGAATTGATGCAGCAACGGGCTCTTTAACCAAATATTCACCAAAAGCTGTTACCGCAGAGTTGGCGACAAAATAGAAAAAAAGCAGTGTAGATCATTTATACACTGCTTTTTTAAATTATTTCAAAATTTCCCTGAGAAACATCAGCGTATGATTCCAGGCTCTTTTTGCCATCACAGGATTGTAATCTGCCGATTTCGGGTCAGTAAAAGTATGTTTTGAATTGGCGTACGTAATAATCTGCCAGTCTGCCTTGCCTTCTTTCATTTCCTTAACCAAATTGTTATAATCCTCAGGCGTTACACTTTGATCTTCCGCAGGATTTTCCACTAAAATTTTAGTTAAAATCAAATCATTCGGTCTGGACTGATCTTTACCAATACTCCCGTGAATAGAAACTACACCTACAACAGGCATTTTCCCTCTTGCCACTTCCAAAGCTCCGGTTCCTCCAAAACAGTAACCAATGACCGCAATTTTTTCAGGAATGGCACCGTTCTTCTTTAATTCTTCCAAAGCCAAAGAAATTCTCTTCTGATAAGCCTGAAAATCTTTCTTATAAAAACCCGCCGTTTTAGCAGCAGAAGCATTGTCTGTCGGAATATTTCCTTCACCATAAATATCAGCGATAAATGCAATATAGCCCTGTTTTTCCAAATCAGCCGCAGCCGTTTTCGCTTCATCGTCAATGCCTTTCCAGGCGGGAAGAATGAGAACTCCGGGAAGTTTTTTCCCTGCATTTGAAGTAACTAAACCATTGAGTTTTTGTGCACCGTCCTGATAAGAAACTTTCTTAAGATTCTGACTGAAAACTGTTGCTGAAGCAAGCAAAGTTGCTGTAATGAAGATTGATTTAATCATATTTTATAGTATTTGATGTGAAATAAATGTCAAACAATGATACTTATAATTTTTTAACCTAAACACAATCTGCACAAATTATTCCACAAAGATTACAATCTTTAATTAATGTTATTCGTGAAAAATATTTATTGTACCAATGCTAAAAAAAATCGCTTAAAAAAAATTACAGATGTTCTTAAAACTTAGCCTTAAAATTAACCTTAACCTCCTCTTTAAAAATGATATTCCCCATTCTCATAAAAAGCATTAATATGCTGTAAACCATTCGTTAAAATGATTTCTTTTGCGCCGATAATGGAGTTGTATCTTGCGGTCTGTTCGAAGGTTTTCTCGGTCAGTTTGATTTGCGGAGCTTTGCATTCAATCAAAATTTTAGGCTGTGCTTTTTCCGTAATTAAGAGGTCAATTCTCTTGGTCAGACCATTCAGAACAATCTTTTTTTCCGTGATTAAAGCTGAAGTCGAATACGATTTCACCGTAAGATAATAATGAATCCAATGCTGTCGAACCCACTCTTCAGGCGTGAGCAAAAGGTAAGTTTTGCGCACCAAGTCATAGATAAAAAACTTATCTTTGTCTTTCTTGAATTTAAAATCAAAAGTTTCCTGAAAATTCAGTTTTGGAAGTTCCATTTATACGATGAAAGAATTAGATTTAATCCTCAAAAATATTAAAAATAAAGAAGTTTTACCGATTTATTTTTTCCACGGAGAAGAACCTTACTTTATTGATATTGCTGTAAAAGCCCTCGAACACGACTTTCTAAGCGAAGACGAAAAGGCATTCAACCAAACTGTAGTCTACGGAAAAGACACCACATACCCCGAAATTCTTTCTCTTGCCAGACAGTTTCCAATGATGGGCGACAAACAGGTGATCATTGTAAAAGAAGCTCAGGATCTGAGAATGGCAGAGGTGGACACCAATGCTCTGGAAACCTATTTCGAAAATCCCGTGCCATCAACGGTTCTCGTTTTTGCCCACAAACACAAAAAATTAGACAGCCGGAAAAAAGTAACTAAACTTTTGGACAAAGGGAAATTTTTATTCCTCAGTGAGTCGGTCAAAGATTTTAATCTTGCTAAATGGATTGCCGATGAATGCATCAGGCTTAATATAAAAACCGCCCCCAATATTTCTCATCTCCTTGCAGAATATCTCGGAAACGACCTTTCCAGAATCGCCAACGAACTGGGAAAACTCAAAATTATTTTGAAGGAAGGCGAAGTTTTAGACGGTACCATGGTAGAAAACCACATCGGAATTTCAAAGGAATACAATGTTTTCGAACTACAGAAAGCTTTAGGTTCAAAAAATGTTGATGCAGCGATGAAAATCGCTTATTATATGGGCAAGAATCCAAAAAACAACCCGTTTGTAATGATGTTGGCGAGCCTGTACAATTATTTTTCTAATATCATTATTTACAACACGATGATTGGGCAGTCTCCCAATTCTATTGCCTCGCAAATGGGCATTAATCCTTACTTCGTAAAAGATTTTGCCGAAGCTGCAAGATTTTATCCGCTGAAGCACGCGACAAGAGTTATTTCTACCCTAAGGGAATTTGACATGAAAGGAAAAGGTCTGGGAGCCGTAAACATGGATGATGCAGAGCTGATCAAGGAACTGGTGTACAAGATTATTAATATTGACAAAATAAAAACGAAAGTGTAGAGGGCAATTGTGAAATGTGAATTGTCAATTTTCCTATGTAAGTGAATTTTTTTTGGGCGACAAATTGACTGCGTCGAAAGTCAGTTTTGATATTTTTTATTATGGCGACAATTTCCGCCCTCCATTCCCGCTTTTTTGTGCCACCGCATTTTCCCTGGCTTACAAAAAGAGCTCCACTCAGGTCGGGTCGCAAGGTGTTTTTAACAATAACTTTTTAGTTAATATTCACAGTTGTTTCAATACAAAGATTTTAGAATGAAATTTTTTTTTGCAATCATATTCGTTTTACTTTTTCAGTTTTCTTATTCTCAATCCAAAATAAAATCAATATCGCCTTCTGTCAACCGGAAGGATTCTTTTAATATTCAAATTATTGAAACACTAGGGAAGTTTTTAGAAACACAAAGATCAAAATTTTGGCTGGAATCTGATATTAAAATGTTCAAATTTCCCTACCATGAGCTTATTGGTATAGAAAGTGGAAAAATGGGAAGTAATTTTTGTCAACCTTCATTAATGGAAATTATTTCTACTGGCGAAGAAGATAAAAAAATTGTGAAAGTAGCATATATCGGTTACAACGAAGAAACAGAATCAAATCTGATCAAAGCAATTTACAATATGATTGCAGTAAAAATTGAAGGCAAAATTTTCTTCAGTAAATACATTAATTATGTAACAAAAGATTGGCGAATCAAAAAGAGGATAATTTAACGTACTACATTTCGCCTTCGAAAAATTTCAATATAGAGGAAGTTGAAAGACAAAAAGCAGACATCAATCTTCTTTCAGAGTTTTTTGGAGTTGAGAAGTTTCAGATATTTTATTACTCCGCAGTTTCAGCGGAAGAAGTTTTTAAATTAAAAGGATTTGATTATCATCCGATGATGTATACAAGCAACTCTGGCGGATTTGCAGAAGATTACAATATCATCATATCTGGAAATAATTCCGAATATTACACGCATGAAGTGGTTCATCTATATACGTCTAAACTTTTCCCAGTAATAAATTCCTATTTCGATGAAGGAATTGCTACTTACTTTGGCGGAAGCGGAAAATTTGATTACCAATGGCAAAAAGAAAAACTGAAGAAATTCCTCACAGAAAATCCTGATTTTGATGTTTTGAAACATTTAAACGTTTACGAAAGATTATACTTTGAAAAAGAAACTCCGGTTCCTTACGTGGTTTCAGCCGTCTTATGTGAAATGATTATTGCGAAATTTGGTAAAGAAAAACTTTTTTCGGTTTTCAAAAACGGAACTTCGCTGGAGGAAAGTTTTAAAATTTTTAATCTAAACAGGAACAATATCAATTCAGAACTGCGTCAGTTTTTAAAATAAGTCTGTTACAGTTGGTTCATCGACTTTTAACATATTAAATATTGACAACTATCATTAATTTTACTTTAATAAAACATTAAAAATTCCGACCTTAGCACCCTTGAAAATGACAAATAAATTATGGAGCAAAATATTTTAGATTGTGTGATTGTTGGTTCCGGACCTTCTGGTTTTACCGCAGCCATTTATGCAGCAAGAGCAGACCTTAAACCCGAATTGTACACAGGTTTAGAGCCAGGTGGACAGTTAACAACGACTACAGAAGTTGATAACTTCCCAGGTTATCCGGCAGGAATTACTGGCCCTGAAATGATGATGGATTTGCAGAAACAAGCCGAAAGATTCGACACCAAAGTGCATTACGAAATGATTACCAAAGCTGAATTCTCAAATGAAGTTGGTGGTATCCACAAATTATATGCAGGGAATAGGGAAATTTTGGCAAAATCTGTGATTATTTCTACTGGAGCCACAGCAAAATATTTAGGTTTAGACGACGAAAAAAAATACAACGGTGGAGGAGTATCCGCATGTGCAACCTGCGACGGATTTTTCTACAGAGGAAAAGATGTTGTGGTTGTTGGTGCAGGAGATACTGCGGCTGAAGAAGCAACTTACCTTGCTAAACTGGTGAATAAAGTAACCATGTTGGTAAGAAAAGGCGAGTTCAGAGCTTCAAAAGCGATGATTCACAGAGTGGAAAACACACCGAATATCGAAGTGAAATTCCACCACGAATTAATCGGAATTGAAGGTGAAAATAATTTAGTGGAAAGAGCAGTGGTTATCAACAACCAGACTCAGGAAAAATCTACCGTAGATGTTCACGGAATTTTCATCGCCATCGGACACAAACCGAATACAGATATTTTCGTAGGTCAAATCGATTTAGACGAAAACGGATATATCGCAACTGAAAAAGGTTCTACGAGAACAAATCTTCCAGGCGTATTTGCTGCCGGAGACGTTCAGGATCACATCTACAGACAGGCAATTACAGCGGCAGGAAGTGGCTGTATGGCTGCCATGGATGCTGAAAAGTATTTGGCTGAATTGAATTAATTTTAATTACAAAATGCGAAGCGCACCTCATATGTGCGTTTCTTTTTTAATATGAGAAATCTGTTTTTCATCTTTCTTGGTGGCGGAGTTGGGAGCATTGCACGTTATCTGATGTCGTTTTACACCCAAAAACTTTGGACGATTAATTCATTTCCGACGGGAACTTTTGTGGTCAATATTTTGGGCTGTCTGCTGATAGGGTTTCTCAGTTCGTACTTTTTAAAAGTTGATAATTACCTCAAATATCTTTTGATAACAGGATTTTGTGGTGGCTTTACAACATTCTCCGCATTTTCAGTTGAAAATTACTCATTGTGGCAGAGTCAAGATTATTATACTTTAATGATCTATGTTTCATTAAGTGTAATTTTGGGTTTTGGAGCCGTAATTTTAGGAATCAAAGCAGAAACTTTAATTTGAGGCATATTCTCTATTAAACTAATTAATCTGATTTTTAAGGAATTAATAATTAAACTTAAATTTTATTTTAAGAATATTTTGTCAGAATTTAAAAACATCCTATATTTGCACCACTGAAAACGGGATACCGTAGCAGTATTTGGAGAGATGGCAGAGTGGTCGATTGCGATAGTCTTGAAAACTATTCGGGGGTTCGAATCCCTCTCTCTCCGCAGAAAAGCATCGTTTGTACGATGCTTTTTTTTATTGGTCTAAATTATTTTAAAAAATATATTGTAAGTCTGAATTATTAGATTTACATTTGCAGTACAAATTTCAACAATGAAACCGAATTTTTTAACAGTACATCATTATCATCATCTCTGCTAAGACGGAATTGATTGATTATGCAACACTGTTAAAATATCAAATAATACAAACCGTCTGAGTAAACAGACGGTTTTTTGTTTCTAAATTCTTCCCGGAAAATTTATTTCATTTAATCATTTTATTTGCTCAGACCTAACAAAAAAGTTAATATGAGTACATTAAAAATAGCTGTTCAGAAAAGCGGACGGCTGTACGAAGAATCTCTTCAGCTTCTCAAAGATTGCGGAATTTACGTCAATAATGGTAAAGATCAGCTTAAAGTTTTGGTAGATAATTTTCCTTTGGAAATTATGTATTTAAGAAATTCAGATATTCCACAATATCTGGAAGATGGAGTGGTAGACATCGCAATTGTAGGTGAAAATCTGCTGATAGAAAAGCAAAAAAATATTGAAATTGTTCAAAAACTGGGCTTCTCTAAATGCAGAGTTTCTCTGGCAGTTCCCAAAGAGATTGAAAATGATGGCCCCGAGTATTTCGAGGGGAAAAGAATAGCAACATCCTATCCCAACACATTAAAAAGTTTTCTAAAAGAAAAAAATATTTCTGCAGACATCCACATCATTTCGGGTTCAGTAGAAATCGCTCCAAACATCGGTCTTGCAGACGGCATCTGTGATATTGTAAGTTCCGGAAGCACCCTGTTTAAAAATGGTTTGAGAGAAACTGTAACTCTCATCAGGTCTGAAGCGGTTTTGGCGAAAACGAATGCTTTAGAAATGGAAAAAGAGCGTATTTTAGAAAAGCTTCTGTTCAGAATTCAGGCTGTTTTACGGGCAAAAAATTCAAAATACATTTTGATGAACGTTCCTGATGATAAAATTTCTGAAATTTCAAATGTTTTACCTGTTTTGAAAAGTCCTACCGTTATTCCGCTCGCAGAAAATGGCTGGAGCAGCATTCATTCTGTAATTGATGAAGAGCGATTCTGGGAAGTCATCGATGAGCTTAAAATTAAAGGTGCGCAGGATATTTTAATAATTCCAATCGATAAAATGGTGATTTAGTATGATAATTAATCAGTATCCAAAAAAAGAAAACTGGTCAGAATTGGTTGAAAGACAGATTTTACCGAAACAGAAACTGGCAGAAACCATTGCGGAAATCTTCACAGAAGTTGAGAAAAATGGCGATCAGGCTTTAAAGTATTTCAATAAAAAATTCGATGCTGCAGAGTCGGAAAATCTCAGAGTTTCAAATCGTGAAATTGAACTTGCGGAACAGGCAGTCAGCGAAGAATTGAAAACAGCAATAAAGGTTGCAAAAGAAAACATTACAAAGTTTCACGCAATACAAAGTAGTAATATTGAAAAGATTGAGACTACAGAAGGAGTGATTTGCTGGCGCGAAAACAGAGCCATTGAGAAAGTGGGAATTTACATTCCCGGAGGTACCGCGCCGCTATTTTCCACGGTTTTGATGCTGGCAATTCCCGCACAGTTAGCGGGTTGCAGCAAGATTGTTTTATGCACACCGCCAGACAAAAACGATAACGTAAATCCCGCGATTCTCTATACTGCAAAATTATGTGGAATTTCTGAAATTTTTAAAACCGGAGGCGCGCAAGCCATTGCTGCAATGACTTTTGGGACAGAAACGGTTCCTGATGTTTATAAAATTTTCGGTCCTGGAAATCAGTTTGTGGTTGCTGCAAAAGAATATGCCCAAAGTTTTGGAGTTGCCGTTGATATGCCTGCCGGACCAAGTGAAGTTTTAGTCATTGCCGACGAAACTGCTGTTCCTGCCTTTTGTGCCGCAGATTTACTTTCACAGGCTGAGCACGGAAGCGACAGTCAGGCTGTTTTTATTTCAACAAACTTGAAAATTTTCAACGAAACCATGAATGAGGTTCAAAAGCAGATCAAAGAACTTCCACGGAATGAAATGGCTGAAAAAGCACTGGAAAAAAGTCATTTCATTTTGGTTGAAAACATTGACGAGGCATTGGATTTCAGTAATTTATACGCTCCGGAACATTTGATTTTAGCGGTAAAAGATTTTGAAAATTACATTCAGAAAATTCAAAACGCAGGTTCGGTTTTTCTTGGAAATTATTCCTGTGAAAGTGCGGGCGATTATGCGAGCGGAACAAATCATACGCTTCCCACCAATGGTTTTGCCAAAAATTACAGCGGTGTTTCACTAGATAGTTTTGTGAAGAAGATTACATTTCAGAGCCTGTCAGAGAAGGGGCTTCGGAATTTGGGTAAAACAATAGAAATAATGGCGGAGGCAGAAGGTTTATTTGCTCACAAAAACGCAGTTTCCATCAGATTAAAAAATGAAAATGAAGAAATTTAATATCAATCAGTTTGTTCGGAAAAATATTCTCGAATTAAAACCATACGTGAGTTTCAGAGATCAGAATACGTTTGAAAATCCTGTTTTTCTGGATGCTAATGAAAGTCCGTTTGGGGATTATAACCGCTATCCCGATTCTACACAAAGGAAACTCAAACAAAAACTTTCAGAGCTGAAAAATGTTTCTGTAAATCAAGTTGCTGTCGGAAATGGAAGTGATGAACTGATCGATTTAATCACCAGAATATTCTGTGAACCAAAAAAAGATTCTGTTTTAATGATGAATCCGTCTTTTGCAATGTATGGTTTTTACGCATCCATCAATGAAAATAAGGTGGTAAAGCTGAATTTGGATGAAAATTTTGAAATTATAAAAGATGATTTTTTAAGCATCGTAAAAGATAAATCGCTGAAAATTTTCTTTTTATGTTCACCAAACAATCCTACGGGAAATTCCATTGAAGACATTGAATTTTATCTCGAAAATTTTAACGGAATTGTAATAGTAGATGAAGCGTACATCGAATTTTCAGAAAAAAAATCCTGTAGAGAATTATTAGGAAAATATCCCAATCTGATTGTTCTTCAGACCTTTTCAAAAGCCTGGGGAATGGCCGGTGCGAGAGTGGGTATTGCTTATGCTTCAGAGGAAATTATTAAAATCATTAATACGGTGAAATCGCCTTATAATCTCAATTCTTTAAGCTTAAATTTTGTTTTGAAAAATATTGATAAACAGAATGTTTTAGATTTTAACATCAAAAATACTTTAAGCGAAAGAATCAGGTTAGAAAAAAGTTTTGAAGCGGTTAAATGCATTAAAAAAGTTTATAAGAGTGACGCCAATTTCTTCCTGATCGAATTTGATGATGCAGAAAAGGTTTACCGGAAATTATTGGAAAACGAAATTCTGACGAGTAAAAGAGATCCACAAATTCCGAACTGTATCCGCATTAATGTAGGATCGGTGGAAGAAAATTACAGATTAACTGATGTTTTAAAAAATATTGAATCATGAAAAAAGTATTGTTTATAGACCGGGACGGAACATTAATTATGGAGCCACCTTTAGATTTTCAGGTCGATTCTTTAGAAAAACTTGAATTTTATCCGGGAGTATTTCAAAATCTTTCTAAAATCTCAAAAGAACTGGATTTTGAACTGGTAATGGTGACCAATCAGGATGGTTTGGGAACAGACAGTTTCCCGCTGGACACGTTCATAAAACCACAGGAGAAAATGTTGAAAGCATTTGAAAATGAGGGTGTTATTTTCAGCGATATTTTAATTGACAGAAGTTTTGAACACGAAAATTTACCGACCCGAAAACCGGGAACAGGAATGCTCATCAAGTACATTTACGGAAATTACGATCTTGAAAATTCTTTCGTGATTGGTGACAGGCTTACAGATATTCAGCTGGCCAAAAATTTGGGTTCAAAAGCGATTTTCATCAATAAAACCGGGAGTTTCGAGGCAGATTTAAACACTGAAAGCTGGAGTGAAATTTATTCTTACCTAAAACAGATTCCCAGAAAGGCAAAAGTTTCCAGAAAAACCAATGAGACTGAAATTGAAATTGAAATCAATCTGGACGGAAGCGGTAAATCAGAAATTTCCACTGGTCTGCATTTTTTCGATCACATGCTTGAGCAAATTTCAAAACACGGAAATTTAGACCTGAAAATAAAAGTAAACGGAGACCTTCAGGTTGATGAGCATCACACCATTGAAGATACAGGAATTGTCTTTGGTGAAGCGGTTTTGAAAGCATTAGCCAATAAAAAAGGAATAGAAAGATACGGATTTCTTTTACCCATGGACGACTGTCTGGCTCAGGTAGCCATTGATTTGGGAGGAAGATCCTGGCTGGTTTGGGAAGCAGATTTTAAACGTGAAAAGATCGGCGATGTGCCTACAGAAATGTTTTATCACTTTTTTAAATCTTTCACAGATTATTCAAAATCAAATCTGAATATCAAAGTGGAGGGAGAAAACGAACATCACAAGATAGAATCGGTGTTTAAAGCGTTTGCAAAAGTGATTAAAATGGCCGTAAAACAGACAGATCAGAATTTCAGTATTCCATCCACAAAAGGAAGTTTATAAAATGATTGCAATTGTTAAATATAACGGAGGAAATGTAAGTTCAGTGCAGAATGCTTTAGAAAGACTGAATGTGGAATCTGTGGTCACAGACGACTTCAGTGTCATCAGAAAGGCAGAGAAAGTAATATTTCCGGGGGTGGGTGAAGCGTCGTCTGCGATGAAGATTTTGAAGGGAAATGGTTTGGCAGAATTAATTCCGGTTTTAAAACAGCCTGTTTTAGGAATCTGCTTAGGAATGCAACTGATGTGCAAAAATAATGAAGAAGGAGATACCGTAGGGATGGGAATTTTCGATATCGATGTAAAAAAATTTCCGCCGGAAAATCTCGTTCCACACATGGGATGGAATACCGTTTCAGAACTGAAATCGCCTGTTTTTTCTGGTGTTTCCGAAGATAATGATCTGTATTTTGTTCACAGTTTTTATTGTGGAATTTCAGAATACACAACTTCAGTTTGCGATTATATTTTGCCCTTCAGCGCATCTCTGCAGAAAGATAATTTCTACGGAATGCAGTTTCACCCGGAAAAATCAGGTGAACTGGGAAGCAGGCTGTTACATAACTTTTTAAAACTTTAATTATGAAAATTATTCCGGCAATAGACATCATCGACGGGAAGTGCGTGCGGCTTTCTCAGGGAGATTATGCCACAAAGAAAATATACAGCGAAAATCCGGTAGATGTTGCCAAAGAATTTGAAAGTTTTGGGATAAAATATCTTCATTTGGTTGATTTGGACGGAGCCAAATCTAAAAACATAGTCAATCAGAAAGTACTAGAAAGTATAGCAAAAGAAACAGGTTTGAAAATTGATTTCGGTGGCGGTTTGAAAACTTTGGAAGATATTGAAACCGCTTTCAGTGCTGGCGCAAACCAAATTACAATTGGAAGTATCGCTGTAAATGATCCGGGATTTTGCTTTTCCCTGATTGAAAAATACGGTTCAGAAAAAATTATTCTCGGAGCCGACTGTGAAAACAGAAAAATTAAAACCTCAGGTTGGCTCGAAAGCAGTGATAATGACGTCATTGATTTTATTTTGAAATATCAACAGAAAGGAATTAAGAAGGTGATCTGTACAGATATTTCCAAAGACGGAATGTTGCAGGGCGCTTCCACAGAGCTTTACAGCGATATTTTATTAAAAACGGGTATTGAGTTAACAGCAAGTGGCGGCATTTCATGTATGGAAGATGTGGAAAAAATGAAAGAAATTGGCTGTTCCGGAACTATTATCGGAAAAGCCTTTTATGAGGGAAAAATAGAAATGATTCAACTGCAGAAATTTATTGAAAATGCTTAAAAAAAGAATAATTCCCTGTCTTGATATCAAAGACGGAACAACGGTGAAAGGTATCAACTTTCTTGAACTCAGGAATGCTGGAAACCCAGTGCAGCTGGCGAAAAAATATGAGCAGGCAGGCGCTGATGAATTGGTGTTTTTAGACATTACCGCAACGGTAGAAAAAAGAAAAACCTTTGTAAATCTGGTAAAGGATATCGCCAGAGAACTCAGCATTCCATTTACAGTGGGCGGCGGAATTTCAACAGTGGAAGATGTGAGACGGCTTCTGGAAGCTGGAGCAGATAAAATCAGCATCAATTCTTCTGCAGTAAAAAATCCTTTATTAATTTCAGAATTGGCAAAAGAATTTGGAAGTCAATGCATTGTAGTTGCTATCGATACAAAATTTGTCAATCAGGCAGACTGGGTTCATATAAAAGGCGGAAGAGAAATTACCGAACAGAAAACCCTTGGGTGGGCAAAAAAAGCCGAAGAACTGGGAGCCGGCGAAATACTTTTAACCTCGATGGATGGAGATGGAACTAAAAACGGTTTTGATGTAAAAATTACAAAATCAGTTTCAGAAACAGTCAATATTCCGGTGATTGCTTCCGGTGGTGCCGGTAGAACTGAAGATTTTGAAAAGGTTTTCACCGAAACAAAAGCTACGGGTGCTTTGGCTGCAAGCATTTTCCATTTTGGTGAAGTGGAAATTCAGGATTTAAAAAACAGTTTAAAACTTAAAAATATAGAGATAAGATGAAGATCGATTTTAATAAAAATAATGGATTGGTTCCGGTAATCATTCAGGACGACAGAACACTGCAGGTTTTAATGTTAGGTTATATGAATGCCGAAGCTTTGGAAAAAACAGAAAACGAGGGTGTTGTAACTTTTTTCAGCCGGTCAAAAAATAGACTTTGGACGAAAGGTGAAGAATCCGGAAATTTCTTGACAGTAAAAAGTATTGACATAGATTGCGATCAGGACGCAATTCTGATTAAAGTTTTTCCGAAGAATATCGTCTGTCACACAGGAAGTTTCAGTTGTTTTGGTGAAAAAAGCTCTAAAGGTTTTTTATACGAACTGGAATCTGAAATCAACAGGAGAATCAACGAAAAGACAGAAAACTCATACACATACGGATTGTATCAGAAAGGAATAAATAAAATTGCCCAAAAAGTAGGAGAGGAAGCTGTGGAACTCGTGATAGAAGCAAAAGACAGCAATGAAAATCTTTTCAAAAATGAGGCTGCAGATCTGCTCTATCACTTTTTAATATTACTTAAAGCCAAAAATCTAAGTGTAGAAAATATTGAGCAGGTGCTTTCAGCCAGAAAGAAATAAGCTTTTTTTATTTCAGAAAATGAAAATTCTAACGCAGGAAACCGTTTTGCGAAATTGTTTGCAGAAGGTTTTCAGTTTTTTTTCAGCATCTATTTTCACTATATTTGAAACGTATTTATATTCTGAAAATGAACCGATACTTTTCTTTAAAAATTTTATTGCGTTTTTTTGCTGTTTCTGTACTTGTAATTTCCTGTGGAAGTTCTAAATCTGCAGCTGTAAAAGGCAAAAATTCTACAAAATCTACCATAAAAACTGAAAATCTCAGAGCACTGGATTCTGAATTTGACGGCAAGATTTCGTCGTCAGCCAAAAGTATTTTAAAAGACGCAGAACATTATCTCGGATCACCTTACAAATATGGGGGGAACACTTCATCAGGTTTTGACTGTTCAGGTTTAACAGTTAAAGTTTTTGACGAAAACGGGTTAAAACTTCCGAGAAGATCAGCAGATCAGGCAGATTTCGGCAAAAAGATAGATATTAAAAATTCTCAGCCGGGAGATTTACTTTTCTTTGCAACAGCCGGAGGAACCATGGTTTCTCACGTTGGGATTGTGTACAGCATTGAAAAAGACGGTGAAGTGAAATTTATTCACGCTTCTACATCAAAAGGCGTGATTATTTCTTCGCTTAACGAAAAGTACTGGAACAAAGCTTATCTGCATGCGCAGCGTGTTTTGTGATTCTATCATACTTTCAGAAACATTTAGCAAAGATTCAGACTTTAGTTTTAGGCCAAAACTTTCGTATCTTTGGAATTCATTATTTTAACAAAATTCAAATAAAAAATGTCATTACAACAAACTATCGAGAATATCTGGGACAACAGAGAATTATTACAGAATGAAGACAGCCAAAAAGCAATCAGAGAGGTTATTTCTTTGGTAGACAAGGGTGAGCTTCGTACCGCAGAACCTACAAAAAACGGATGGCAGGTAAACGAATGGGTAAAAAAAGCCGTTGTAATGTATTTCCCAATTCAGAAAATGGAAACGATTGAAGTGGGTCCTTTTGAATTTCACGACAAAATGCCTTTGAAAAGAAACTATGCCGAAAAAGGAGTGAGAGTAGTTCCTCATGCCATCGCAAGAGAGGGTGCTTACATTGCGCCAGGTGTGATTTTGATGCCTTCTTACGTAAACATTGGAGCTTATGTTGATTCCGGAACGATGGTGGATACATGGGCGACTGTTGGAAGCTGCGCACAGATTGGTAAAAATGTTCACCTTAGTGGTGGTGTGGGTATCGGTGGTGTGTTGGAACCTCTGCAGGCTGCACCGGTAATTATTGAAGATGACTGTTTTATCGGTTCAAGATGTATTGTGGTAGAAGGCGTTCATGTAGAAAAAGAAGCAGTTTTGGGAGCAAATGTGGTGTTGACAGCTTCCACTAAAATCATCGACGTGACCGGTGAAACTCCAGTTGAAATCAAGGGTAGAGTGCCTGCAAGATCAGTAGTAATCCCTGGAAGTTATACGAAACAGTATCCTGCGGGAGAATATCAGGTTCCATGTGCTTTGATCATTGGGCAGAGAAAAGAATCTACAGACAAAAAAACGTCTCTTAATGATGCTTTGAGAGAAAATAATGTAGCGGTTTAATTATTGTTCAATGGCAATTCCCAAACAGATATTTCAAACTTTTAAGACCAGTAATCTCCCTTGGATTACCAGGTTTTACATCAAAAGGATGCTCAGGAAAAATCCTGAATATGAATATCATTTTTATGATGATGAGAGAATTCAGAAGTTTTTTAAAGATGAGTTTCCACCGGAATATTTAAAAGCCTACAACCGGCTTACCATTGGGGCTGCCAAAGCAGATTTTTTCAGATACGCTGTTTTATACAGAAAAGGCGGAGTTTATCTTGACGTAGACAGTGGAATTAATATTCCTCTGCGAGAGCTGATCCGTGAGGATGATGTTGCTTTGGTTACCGATGAAATTCCGCCCACATATTATGTACAATGGGGTCTGGTGTATGCCGCAGGACACCCGTTTTTACAGCGCACTCTGGAAAATATTTTAGATAATATTAAAAACAATCCGCACCCGCACAACGTTCATAAAACCACAGGGCCTACCGTTTACACGGATTCTGTAAAACAGTGTCTGGCTGAAAATCCGGAAATTCCACACCGTTTTTTAGCACCGCATTATGATAACAAAATGCAGTTTAAATACAGAATGGGAAAATTTTTTCTTTACAGCGACAAATCTGAGCACTGGAAGAAGAAACAGCTGTGCCAGAACATTATAAAACCAGAAGATGAAGATAGCATTTGATGCCAAACGTATTTTTTCCAGCGTTTCCGGATTGGGAAACTATTCCCGCGATTTGGTGAGAATTCTCTCTGATTTTTTTCCTGAAAATCAATATGTTCTGATCAGTAAAAAAACTTCAGAAAAAGGAAAATATTTACTGGAAAGAAAGAATATTTCGCATCTGAAAACTTCTAAAGGAACACTTTCGAGGCAGTTGAAAATGGGAAAAGATGCACAGAATGAGGGTGCACATATTTTTCATGGTCTTTCTGGCGAACTCCCGTTAAGATGGAACAGTAAGCCTATCAAAAAAGTAGTAACAATACACGATCTGATATTTGAACGATATCCAGAGTATTATACCTGGCTTGACCGAAAGATACATTTTTTGAAATTCAAAAAAGCCGCAGAATCTGCAGACAAAATTATTGCGATTTCCGAACAGACCAAACGGGATATTATTCATTATCTGAAAGTTCCGGAGAGCAGGATTGAAGTGATTTATCAGGGTTGCCATCATGCTTTTAAAGAAAGTCATTCTGATGAAATGATTGATCAGGTAAAGACAAAATTTCAGCTTCCTGAAAGATTTTTGTTAAATGTAGGAACAGTAGAACCGCGAAAAAACCTTCTGAATGTTGTAAAAGCGTTGAAAGGGACACAAATTCCACTGGTAGTTGTAGGTACAAAAAAGCCAAAATATTTTAAGCTTCTTGAAAAGGAGATTAAAAAAAGTAAAATTGAAGTTCAGTTTTTAACAGGTGTTTCGATGGACGAACTGGCGGTCATTTACAAAATGGCAGATATTTTTATCTATCCAAGCTACTTTGAAGGATTTGGAATTCCTGTAATTGAAGCTTTATTTTCCAAAACAGTAGTTATTACAAGCAATACAAGCTGTCTTCCTGAAGCTGGCGGCCCGGATTCTGTATATGTAGATCCTAAAAATCATTTGGATATTCAGGCAAAAATAAAATTTCTGTGGGATAATGAATCTGAAAGAAGACGCCGTGCTGAAAAAGGGTTTGAATTCGTTCAGAGATTTAACGATGAACCGATTGCTAAAGAATTAATGAATCTTTATAAATCATTACTTTAATTTTTTCTAAACATAAAAAAACCTCGCTAAACGGCGAGGTTTTCTGTGCTGTCTCACAAAATTACTTTTTGTCTTTATCCACTTTGGAAGCCTCTGCGAAATGCTGCAAAGCTCCCAGAGTAGCCTTTCCGATATTGAAAACATATCTGGTATCCGTATTGGCAAAAGTATCATCAGGAGTATGAGGAAGCTCACTTCTTAAATATTCAAAAAAACCGGTAATCACTTCACCTTTTCTTTCAAAAGAAATATAATCGGTATCTTCGGCAGGGTCTAAAGCGGTTTTGAGAGGGGAATAAAGCGCAACATATTTCTGTAAATTATGGGTAGCTTCAGTTGATGCTTTATTGTTTTTAGACGTTCCACCCTGATCTTCATCACAATATACTGTATCATGGAAAAGTCCTTTTTTTCCGCCTACCTGATCCAGGTTGAAAACGAGTTTGATATCAAACTGTCGCACGTTATCTTTATAAACCACGTGGTCTACATAATGTCTGCTTCCTTTCAATCCCTGTTCTTCACCCGAAAAATGGATGAATTTTATTGAGTAATCCGTTGGTACATCTCTCAAAATTCTTGCAGCTTCCATGATAATGGCAGTTCCGCTTCCGTTATCATTTACGCCCGGACCGTTGATGCTGTCGAAATGCCCGCAGATGATGATATATTTGTCAGGATGCACAGTTCCTATTTTGGTAATAATCAGATTTTTAGACTCAGCTTTTCCTGTTTTAAAAGGATCTTCAGAAATCTGATCTTCTGTAAATCCGTAGGAAATATATTTACTTTTAATCCAGTTGAAAGCGTTTTCATTTTCTTTAGAACCGGTAGTTTTTATTCCCAAACCTTCAAATTCTTTAAGATTGGCAACAATATTTTTTTCTGAAATCATATCAACTCTTGTCTGATACGCAGGAACTGCATTCTGAGCCTGAAATCCCGCTGCTGCAAATGACAGGAGAACGAGGGAATGAATTTTTTTAATCATTTGTTTTGTAAATTCTGAGATTTCAATTTATTATTCAATGATAATTTTCCTGGATGTTGTTCCCCCATTGAAACTGATGGTACAGACGTAATTGCCTGAACTTATTCCTGAAACATTTACTTCATTCTGATTTTCAGATTTTAAAACAGATTTTCCGCTCACATCTGTAATTTCAACTTTAAAGTTTTTTACCGAAGAAGGTGTGTCAATGTATAAAATATCTTTTACCGGATTGGGATATATTTTAATCTGATCTGTATTTTTCTGAGTTTCATTCACAGATAAAGTTGTAGTGGCAACAGCAAAATGCTGCAAAGCTCCTACAGCAGCTTTTCCCACTTTAAAAACATACACGGGATCTACATTCGCAAAAGTGTCATTGGGTGTATGCTGATTTCCGCTTACAGGCGTTTCGTAAAAACCGGTAATGATATCGCCTTTGTTTTCAAAAGGAACATAATCTGATGCAAAAGCATTAGACATATTCACCAGAAGAGGCGAGTAGAGTGTAGTACAGTTGGCCAGTTGCTGGGTCATTGCGAGAGATGCTGCGTTATTGCCGGTCTGTCCGCTCTGGTCGCTCTCACACGTGATTGTTGTATTGGGATTTCCTATTTTACCTCCCACCTGATCGATATTAAAAACCACTTTCAGGGTCAGCTGACGCACGTTGTTATTAAAAACCACATTGTTCACATAATGATTGCTGCCCAAAAGACCTTGCTCTTCCCCGGAGAAGTGAATAAATTTAATCGAATATTCGGTGGGTACATCCTTCAGAATTCTCGCTGCTTCCAGCAGAATAGATGTTCCGCTCCCGTTGTCGCTTACCCCCGGACTGTTGATTGTGTCATAATGTCCGCAGATAATCACGTAAATATTAGGGTAAACTGTACCTGTTTTTGTAACGATTAAATTGTTGGATGTACTGCTTCCTGATGTGAAAGTATCTTCCGTCATATCACTAATTGTGTATCCGTAAGAAAGATACTGGTTTTTCAGCCAGGCCAGTGTATTGTTATTGGCCACAGATCCTGTAGTTTTAACTCCAAAATTAGAGAATGACTGCAGTAGACTGGTGATATTGGTTTGGGTAACCATATTTGCTCTATCCTGGTAGGCCTGTATAAAGGTCTGCCCGGAAGCCAGGCTTACAATTGCTAATGATAATACTGAGAGTGCTTTTTTCACTTTAAATTTTATTACTGTAGACAAATTTAGATAATAAAAAAATCCCAAGCAAAAAACCCGGGATTTTATATTGATAACAAAATAGTTTAAATTATTTTACTTGATCTACAACAGCTTTGAAAGCCTCAGGATGATTCATTGCAAGATCTGCAAGAACTTTTCTGTTTAGCTCGATGTTGTTCTTTTTAAGAGCTCCCATAAACTGAGAGTAAGACATTCCGTGCTCTCTGGCTCCCGCGTTGATACGAGTGATCCAAAGAGATCTGAAGTTTCTTTTCTTCTCTTTTCTACCACGGTAAGCATAAGACATTGCTTTTTCTACCGCGTTTTTAGCTACGGTCCAAACGTTTTTTCTTCTACCGAAAAAACCTTTAGCCAGCTTTAATACTTTTTTTCTGCGAGCTCTTGAAGCTACGGCATTTACTGATCTAGGCATAATGTAATTGTTTTTTTGAATTCAGCGCTGCTTGTTTCATCAGACTTTGGAGCTGCAATTCAGGGTTAAATTGTTGAATTTGTTTGAATTCTTATAAACCGAATTAGGATTTATAAAAACTACTTAATTGCTAATTGACGCTTAACGCTTTTTTCGTCCACTTTCGCTACATAAGAAGTAGTAGTAAGATTTCTCTTCTGCTTCGTTTCTTTCTTAGTCAAAATGTGGCTTTTGTAAGCATTTTTTCTTTTGATCTTACCAGAACCAGTAAGAGCAAAACGCTTCTTAGCACCTGATTTCGTTTTTAATTTTGGCATTGTTCTGCTTTTTTATGTTTTGTCATCAATATCTTTTAATCTACCAATGAATCAGTTTACCAGTTTACCAATATTGTTACATTGATACATTGTTAAATTGTTACATTGATTTTGGACGTGCCCCTCAGTCATTCATTCCGCTTCGCTGCATTCACTCCTTCGGGTCGGGCTATCCATTACAAGTCCTCGCGCCTCTGCATTTCCCGTCGCCTGCTGTGGGCTTTTCATTACTATCCCTCACGCGTTGAAATGGTGTGCAAAATTACGAAAAATAATAATACGAAAAGAGACTTTCAATGAAAATCTCTCCCGTTATGCATAGTTTTAAAATCTGAAAAACAAAAATTCAGACTAAAACTGTAAATTCTGTTTATTTCGCAGGCTTTTTAGGGCTCATCATCATGATCATTCTTTTTCCTTCAAGTTTAGGAAGCTGATCTACTTTTCCCACGTGCTCCAGTTCCTGAGCAAGTTTCAGAAGTAAAATTTCTCCCTGATCTTTAAAGATAATAGAACGGCCTTTAAAAAACACGTAGGTTTTCAGTTTAGAACCTTCCTCTAGAAACTTTTCAGCGTGTTTTTTCTTAAACTCATAATCGTGCTCGTCAGTCTGAGGCCCGAAGCGGATCTCCTTTACAACCACTTTTATCTGCTTAGCTTTCAGTTCCTTTTGTTTTTTCTTTTGCTCATAAAGGAATTTTTTATATTCCAGTATTCTTGCAATAAACGGTTCTGCCTTATCAGAAATTACTACCAAATCCAGATCCTGCTCAGCGGCAATCTGTCTTGCTTTATCGATAGGATAAATTCCCGGCTCTACGTTATCGCCCACCAAACGAAGCTCTCTCACACGAATTTTATCGTTGATCAAGTGTAAGTCCTCCTGTACAGGACGTCTTTGTGGGCCCCTGTTGTTAAATCTTTGTGCTATTGTATTATAATTTTATTGGTTAATTTTCTTTAATGCAATCAGTGATTTCTCTTCCTGACTGCTTTTTCTATTCTGAATTTGCGTTTCGCCGGTAGCCAGCAGCTGAAAGCTATACGCCAAATTCAAATCCTGTCTTTGACTGTTCTTTAAAGTAAGTAACGAAGTTTTCAATGCTCATCGCACCAAGATCACCTTCGCCACGTCTTCTTACAGAAATTGTGCCATCATTCTCCTCATTTTCGCCTACAACAATCATGAATGGGATCTTTTTCAACTCTGCATCACGGATTTTTTTACCCGTTTTTTCGTTTCTGTCGTCAATTAATCCGCTAATATCGTGATTTTCTAAAAGTTGTGAAACTTTTTTCGCATAATCTGTATATTTTTCACTGATCGGAAGGATAATGAACTGATCCGGGGCCAGCCACAACGGGAAATCACCAGCAGTATTCTCAATCAGAATTGCAATAAATCTTTCCAGAGAACCAAACGGCGCCCTGTGAATCATTACCGGTCTGTGCTTTTCGCCATCGCTTCCAGTATACCAAAGATCGAATCTTTCAGGTAAATTGTAATCCACCTGAATGGTTCCCAACTGCCATTTTCTTCCTAATGCATCTTTTACCATAAAATCCAGTTTAGGACCGTAGAAAGCTGCTTCGCCGTATTCAGTTACGGTATTCAGACCTTTTTCTGTAGCAGCAGTTACAATTGCTGTTTCTGCTTTCTCCCAGTTTTCGTCTGTACCGATGTATTTTTCTTTATTTTCAGGATCTCTTAATGAAATCTGAGCCGTAAAATCAGCAAATCCTAATGAACCGAAAACATAAAGAACCAAATCAATCGTTTTCTTAAATTCATCCATCAGCTGATCAGGAGTACAGAACAAATGCGCATCATCCTGAGTAAATCCACGAACTCTCGTTAAGCCGTGAAGTTCTCCACTTTGCTCGTATCTGTAAACAGTACCGAATTCTGCATATCTTTTCGGCAAATCTCTGTAGCTCCATTGTGAGGTTTTGTAAATCTCACAGTGGTGTGGGCAGTTCATTGGTTTCAGCATAAATTCTTCTCCTTCATTCGGAGTTTTGATCGGCTGAAAACTGTCTGCTCCGTATTTGTCCCAGTGACCGGAAGTTACATACAATTCTTTTGATCCGATGTGTGGCGAAATCACAAATTCGTAACCTGCCTTTTTCTGAGCAACAGAAAGGAAATTTTCCAGTTTTTTTCTCAAAGCGGCACCTTTAGGCAACCACAACGGCAAACCCTGACCTACCTTTTCTGAGAAAGCGAAAATCCCTAATTCTTTACCTAATTTTCTGTGATCTCTTCTTTTGGCTTCCTCTAATCTTTCAAGATATTCAGTTAATTCTTTCTGTTTTGGGAAAGAAATACCGTAGACTCTTGTTAACTGAGGATTGTTTTCGTTTCCTCTCCAGTAGGCACCCGCAGCATTTAAAACTTTAAAAGCTTTTACAATTCCTGTATTCGGAATATGACCTCCACGGCAAAGATCTGTGAAGTTGTCATGTGTTACAAAAGTGATTTCTCCATCGTTAAGATTAGAGATCAGTTCAACTTTGTACGGGTTGTCTGCATACGTTTTTAATGCTTCCTCTTTAGAAACTGGGTAAAGAGAGAATGTTGATCCTTTTTTAGCGTTTTCTAAAACTTTCTTTTCAATTTTCTCAAAATCTTTATCCGTCAAAACCTCGTCACCGAAATCTACATCATAATAAAAACCGTTTTCGATGGCAGGACCAATCGTTAACTGAGCATTGGGATAAAAATCAAGGATAGCCTGTGCCAGAAGGTGTGCAGAAGAGTGCCAGAAGGCTTTCTTACCAAGGTCATCGTTCCAGGTCAGAAGCTGTAAAGTAGAATCTGTGGTTATAGGTGTGGTTACTTCTACCTGCGTGCCGTTTACAACTGCGGAAATGGTGTTTCTAGCCAATCCCTCGCTAATAGATTTTGCCACATCCAAAGGAGTCACTTCTCCTTCAAATTCTCTGACGCTCTGGTCTGGAAGTGTAATTTTTATCATTGTTTACTAAGAAATTTTAGGTTGCAAAAATACGTTTTTTTTATTTAAAACCGTACAAAACCCTATATTTGAATTGAGAATTAATGTTGAAACTCAAGAGAAATCAATTTAATTAAATCAAATTTTTAAAACACAAATTATGAATAACTTTAATATCGACCTGCATTGTGACCTTTTATATTATTTATTGAGAGCAGATGCCAGTCCTGACGACAAAGAATTAGGCTGTTCTTTACCATTTCTGAAAGAAGGAAATGTGAGATTGCAGACAATGGCAATTTATGCTCCAACCGCCAAAAACAGCGCAATTTTAGGATTTAATCAAAGTGAAATTTTTAAAAACCTCATCGGAAATTCCAATTTTTTCCATTTTAATCTTAATAATTTTGATGAACTGGAAAATAGAAATAAGGTTGGGATTTTAGCTTCTGTAGAAAATGCATCGTCTTTTTGTGAGGAAGATTGTCATCTGGATGAAGGTTTCGAAAATTTAGAAAAAATCATTCAGAACACAAAAAATCTATTGTATATCGGCTTAACACATCATTCTGATAATCGTTTTGGTGGAGGAAATAATTCTGAAGCTGGAATAAAATCTGACGGAAAAATATTGATTGATTATTTAAGCGAAAAGAAAATTGCAATTGATCTCGCTCATACAAGCGATCAGTTGGCGTATGATATTCTGAATTATATTGACCAGAGAAATTATAAAATTTCATTATTGGCGAGTCATTCAAATTTCAGATCGGTTTACAGAAACAACAGAAATCTACCTGAAGAACTGGTAAGAGAAATTGTTAACAGAAAAGGTTTAATAGGTTTAAATTTTATCAAAGATTATATTGATGTACAGAATCCGGAAAGATTGTACAAACATATTCAATATGGCGTAGATTCAAATGCAACGGATAGTTTAGCTTACGGCGGAGATTTCTTTTACGACAAAAATCATCCGGATAAATCACGTTATCCGTTTTTCTTCAAAGATTTTGAAAATGCGAAGGCTTATAATTCTATCAATAAAAGAATCAGTGAAGAATTTTCGTCTGAAATTATGAGTAAAATAAGTCATGCAAATGCTTTAGATTTCATTAAAAGATTGTGGGCATAAAAAAATACTAAGCTTTCACTTAGTATTATCTGTTTTTCCTGATTTGTTCTTTGAAGACTTCTGTACATCTTCCTTATCTACATCAGGTGGATTTTGCTTATCTGAAGATGCCGGAATATCGCGGAAATCTTCATTCTGTTTTGTGGTTTCTGCAGAATTTGCAGATTCTTTCTTTTTGTGATTTTCGTCTGTACCCATAATATTGAATTTTAAAGTCTGAGATTACCCAGTTTGCCTGTCTTGTCCTCAATCTTATAGTTCAAAGCCTTTGCCAAAACAAAGATATTATTTAGATTTTCCAAAAGCTGAGTTTTGCCTTCATTGCGCAGTTTGGTCTGATCAATTGATTTTATGGCTTCAGCTTTAGCTTTTTGGGTGACACTTTTCACATCTTTTTCAGTGATTCTGTTGACGAAAGAGTCGTCCATCGATTGAATTTCCACGCTTGGTGTAATCCTGATTTCAGGGTCGGGAAGTTCGGTGATAATGACTTTTTTATTGATGGAATCTACCTCCATTTTCATTTTATTGAGATCATAGGAAACTTGAGCATTTGTCCTGGTGTAGGTAATGATGTTGTTACTGGTCATTTCTGCACCTAAAAACGTGTAGCTGTATTTGGTTTTCTGCATTGCCGAAGTGTTCTGTTCCATTACCACCATTTTATTCATTTTGAGAATCTGGTTGGTGATGAGATAATATTCAGAAGTTTCCTTTTTTTCGTTGGGAGCAAAGCAGGATTTAAAACTAAAAAACAGGATTACCATCAAGATAATTCCTGCTAAAAATGCGATGGGTACTTTTAAATTTCTCAAGACTTCGGTTTAAAAATTTCTTTCATGACAGAACTGTCATCTTTCTTTAAAATATCTACCAAATCTCTTTCGATGTATCCTGTGGTAGGCATTTCTACAATTCTACCAATTTCCTTGCCATATTTCTGAACAATAATAGTGGGAACTTTCTGAATATTGAATAAACTTTCGTCTCCCGTAGGTGATTCTTTTTTTCTGTTTACGGCAATAATCGTGAGCTTCCCTTCAGGATACTTCAGTTCGTCCAAAATACTCATGAGTCTGGGAAAATCTCTGTGGCTGTCTTCGCACCAGGTCCCGATAAAAACTACGAGATTATAGCTTGTTAATTTCGCTTTTTTAAGTTCTTTGATGGCGTTTTGGTCTAATGCATATTCGTCCCGCTCTTTCACAAACCAAGTTGAATAAGGCTCTTTTAGAAACTGATCTTTCAGCTGATGTCCCAGAAGCATTTTTCCGTCATCGGTAGTTTCCACTTCTCTGTTCACGACAACTTTTTGCGCGCTCATTTGCTCTACAGCTAAAAGCAGAGCAGAAGCAGCAAGTATTTTTGTAATTAATTTTATCATTTTATTTTTTTAAAATCTGTGATAGGTCAGCAGGAGAGTAGTATTTGTTTTTCAAAACTTTGTGATCTGCTTTTCTGTACACATTGTATTTTTCTCCTGATTTTTCGTAGAACGATTCTACCTCTTTTTCTTTGTAAAAACCAACTGTTTCCTGTGCCTCAGCTTCATTATCGCAAGCTTTAGACATATTTGAACGCTGAACTTCATTGAAAAGTTCCACGAATTTTTCGCCTAAGCCAAATTCCAGAACTGCACCGCTTAAAACGTATTGCAAATCACATAAAGCATCGGCAATTTCTACGATATCATTGTCTGCAATTGCCTGTTTTAGTTCGTTTAATTCTTCCAGTAAAAGTTCAACTCTGAGGTTGCAGCGGTCTGCTGATGGAATTTGTGGTGTATCTAAAATGGGTGCTTTAAATGTTGTATGAAATTCTGCCACTTGATTTAGGCTGTCAATCTTCTCCATGAATATTTTTAAATTTAAAGCAAATATAAAAAAAAGAAAAATGAAAATCCGTAATCATAATTTTTGACACAATGCAGACTCATGAATCTTCATCAAATTAATAATACAGAGAGCGGTTTTGCTTCCGGGGATTTCTTGAAAAAAGAAAACCGCCTTAAAAAAGACGGTCTTCAGCTATATTAATTTAAAACACAAATTATTTTGTAATATCTCTTCCAATCACCAGTCTTTGGATTTCAGAAGTTCCTTCGCCAATAGTACACAATTTAGAATCTCTGTAAAATTTCTCAGCAGGGAAATCTTTAGTATAACCGTAACCACCGAAAATCTGTACGGCGTTGTTTGAAATTCTTACACAAGCCTCAGAAGCATACAGTTTTGCCATTGCACCTTCCTTAGTCATTTTCTGCTTGGCATTTTTCAATGTAGAAGCTCTCTGGATCAAAAGTTCTGCAGCATCAATTTCTGTAGCCATATCTGCCAGCATAAAGTTGATTGCCTGAAAATCTGAAATTGATTTACCAAACTGTTTTCTTTCTTTAGCATATTTCAAAGCGGCTTTGTAAGCACCTCTTGCAGTTCCTAAACTTAAAGCAGCGATTGAAATTCTACCACCATCCAAAATTTTCATGGCCTGTTTGAAACCTTCGCCCACTTCACCTAAACGGTTGGCATCTGAAACACGAACGTTATCGAAAATAAGCTCAGCTGTTTCTGAAGCTCTCATTCCAAGCTTGTTTTCTTTTTTACCTGAAGTAAAACCAGCCATTCCTTTTTCTAAAACGAATGCAGTAGAGTTATTTTTAGCTCCGATTTCTCCTGTTCTTGTCATTACAACAGCAATGTCACCTGAAATTGCGTGTGTGATAAAGTTTTTTGCTCCGTTGATCACCCACTCGTGGCCATCTTTCACAGCAGTTGTAGACATACCTCCGGAATCTGAACCAGTGTTATGCTCAGTCAATCCCCAAGCTCCGATTACTTTACCTGAAGCCAGCTGAGGCAACCATCTTTGTCTTTGTTCTTCATTTCCAAATTCATAGATGTGGTTTGTGCAAAGCGAGTTGTGAGCAGCCACAGAAAGACCGATCGAAGGGTCAACCTGAGAAATTTCGTCAAGGATGGTTACATATTCGTGATATCCAAGACCGGAACCGCCATACTTTTCAGGAATTACAATTCCCATAAAACCCATTTCGCCCAACTGGTGAAATAATTCTTTTGGGAAAGTCTGGCTTTCGTCCCATTCCATAATATTAGGTCTGATGTTTTTCTCAGCAAAGTCTTTCGCCGTTTCGGCTATCATTTTAATGTTATCCATTGTCTCTGTATTCATATCTCAAGAAGTTTGTGCCCAAAGATAATTAATTTGACGTAATAGCAAAATATTTTAATTGCAGATACTGTTTGAATTTTAAATATTTTATAATCAGTGATTTAATGTTTGAATTAATAGTTTTTTAATATTTAACATCATCTACAGAATGTAATAAAATCTTATCTTAGCAACCCAATTTAAAGATATGAAGAAATTTTTATTTTCTGCTGTGTTTTTATCGGCTGTTTTATCTGCTCAGGCTCCGGCAAATTACTATGACGGAACTGCGGGGCTCACGGGCTATGCTTTGAAAACAAAACTTCACGACATTATTGCGGCTAAAAATATCAACTGGAATTACAGTGATTTGCCCAACTATTATAATCAGACGGATTTGGATAAATATTACGACTACGGCCAGGGCAATACAACAATTTTACTGGATATCTATTCGGAAATTCCTTCCGGATCAGATTCTTATGAATATACTTCTGCAAATCTTACCAGTACATCCGGTGCGGAAGGTTTAGGCTATAACAGAGAACATGCAGTTCCACAAAGTACATTCAACAGTAATTATCCGATGTATTCTGATCTGCATTTTGTAATTCCTACGGATGCAAGAATTAATCAGTTAAGAAATAATTATCCTTATGGAATAGGAAATTCTACTAATCATTATAATTTTTCAAATACTTCGAGAATGTCTAACAGTGCAATCCCGAATTATGCTTACACCAACCGTGTTTACGAACCCATCGCTGAATTCAGAGGGGATATCGCAAGAATGCTTTTATATTTTGCTGTAAGATATGAGGATAAGTTGCCCTCATTCAATACTTCAACAAATATAAATCCTGCAATGGACAGATCTGCATTCGACGGAACTGCCGAGCGTGCATTCGAGCCGGGCTATATCGCCATGTTGCTGCAGTGGCATCAGCAGGATCCTGTTTCTCAAAGGGAAATTGACAGAAATAATGCAGTTTTTGCTATTCAGAATAACAGAAATCCTTTTGTTGATAACCCGCAGTGGATTAATGCAATTTGGTTACAGACGCCGGATAATATTGCGCCCCAGACTCCAGTAAATTTGACATCTGCACAAAGCGGTGCTAATTTCACTTCTTTATCGTGGTCGCCAAGTGCGAGTACAGATGTTATTGGCTACAATATTTTTCAAAACGGAACATATCTTACGACAACGAAGTCAAATTCAATTATTATAGATCATCTTACTGCTTCAACAACTTATAATTTTACTGTTAAAGCTTATGATGCAGGATATCTGTTTTCTTCTGACAGCAATTCTGTTTCAGTTTCTACTGTAGCAACAGACTCAAATTCAAAAGATCTTTATATCACAAAATATATTGAAGGAACAGGTGATAATAAAGCAATCGAAATTGTAAATAAAACCGGTCATGAAGTTGATTTGAATAATTACAGCATCCGCGTGCAATATTATAACAGCACAGTACCTGTTTACTATTACGGAAACAGTTACGAACTGGAAGGGAAAATTCCGAATAACGCAAGCTATGTAATTTTAAATCCAAAAGCTTCACTTTCATGCTATACCAATGCCAATGCAGATTTCCTTACCGCGGGAGATGCTATGACTTTTTCCGGAACTCAATATGTGGAATTAAATTATAAATCAACAACTGTAGATGCCGTTGGAAGCAGATTTGTGAGCAATTCTCTTGGCGATGTTTCTTTGTACAGAAAAAATACGGTTACACAACCGAATACAATTTTCACAATTGGTGAATGGGATTCTTATGGTGTGAATTACTGTCAGAATTTAGGTTCTCTGTCGGTTTCTGCTGTGATTGCAGAAAATGAAAGATTTAAAATCTATCCAAATCCGGTTTCAGAGAGCATTTCTGTCACAGGAAATATTGAAAACACAAGAATTGCAAAGATTTTGGATTACTCAGGAAAAGTGATTTACACAGAAAACAATCCGTTTAAAAATAAAAAGAAGATCAATGTGCAGAATCTTCCTTCAGGAAATTACATTCTTGTTTTGGACGGAAGCTCCACTGTGTTTATCAAGAAATAATCAGTTAAATATTCCCGCAAAATAATTGTTAATCACCGTCCAGAAATTTTTACCCAGAAAATAAATCAGGGTAGAGGTGATGATTCCTTTCACGGTGAAGAAAATGATGCCGCCAACGCCGAATTTCTTCACCATTTGTTTCCACCGGGTTTTTTTCTTTTCTTCAGCTCCCTCCGCATTTACCTTATTATTTTCCATCTCTGAATTTCAAATGATTACAGAGCAAATATACGCATGTTTATAATCATTCCAAATAATTTTGATTTTAAATTTTATAAATTTTTCTGATATGGGATATTTTTTTATCTTTAGAAAAACGAAAAGTAAAATTTTTATGTCAAAAAAAGTCAAAGATTTCGGAATTGAAAAGTCATTAAAAAATTTAGGAATCAAAGATGAAAACAAAGGAACTTCTACCGGAGGGAAATTTTTTGCATCAGGAAAAACAATAGAAAGTTATTCTCCGGCAGACGGAAGATTAATAGGAAAAGTAAAATTATCGGGCGAAAAAGATTACGACAAAGTAATGGAATCTGCCCAAAAAGCCTTTCTGGAATTCAGAACAATGCCCGCACCCAAAAGAGGCGAAATCGTACGCCAGCTCGGGCAGAAATTAAGAGATTATAAAGATGACCTCGGCAAACTTGTTTCCTACGAAATGGGAAAATCTCTGCAGGAAGGTCTTGGTGAAGTTCAGGAAATGATTGATATCTGCGACTTTGCAGTAGGTTTATCAAGACAGCTTCACGGCTACACCATGCATTCTGAAAGACCCGGTCACAGAATGTACGAGCAATATCATCCGCTTGGTATCGTAAGCATTATAACAGCATTCAACTTTCCGGTAGCAGTTTGGGCGTGGAACACAGCTTTGGCTTGGATCTGCGGTAACGTTACCATCTGGAAACCATCAGAAAAAACACCACTTTGTGCAATTGCCTGTCAAAATATTATGAATGAAGTTTTAAAGGAAAACAATCTTTCCGAAGGAATTTCAAGCGTAATGGTTGGTGATCATGAGATTGGACAAAAACTAGTGGATGACAAGCGTATTGCTTTGGTTTCATTTACCGGTTCTACAAGAGTCGGAAGAATGGTTTCTTCTAAAGTGGCTGAAAGATTCGGGAAATCAATCCTTGAATTGGGTGGAAATAATGCGATCATCATTTCTAAAGATGCAGATTTGGATATGTCAATCATCGGAGCTGTTTTCGGAGCAGTGGGAACTGCAGGACAGAGATGTACTTCAACAAGAAGACTGATTATTCACGAATCTGTTTATGATGAAGTGAAAAACCGTCTGGCAAAAGCTTACGGACAGTTAAAAATCGGAAATCCTTTAGACGAAAATATGCACGTTGGTCCGCTGATCGACGTTGAAGCAGTAAATCAATATGAAAGAGCAATTGAAAAATGTAAATCTGAAGGCGGAAAATTTGTCATTGAAGGTGGAGTTCTGGAAGGAAAAGATTACGAATCAGGTTGCTATGTGAAACCGTGCATCGCAGAAGTTGAAAATTCTTTCAACATCGTTCAGCACGAGACTTTTGCACCGATTTTATATTTAATTAAATATTCAACTTTGGAAGAAGCGATTGGGATTCAGAATGATGTTCCTCAGGGATTGTCTTCGGCAATTATGACAACAAATTTGAGAGAAGCAGAATTATTCCTTTCCCATGCAGGTTCAGACTGTGGAATTGCCAACGTGAATATCGGAACTTCAGGTGCCGAAATCGGTGGAGCTTTCGGTGGTGAAAAAGAAACCGGCGGAGGTAGAGAATCCGGCTCTGATGTCTGGAAATACTACATGAGAAGACAAACCAACACAATCAATTACACAGCAAGTCTTCCATTGGCTCAGGGAATTAAATTTGATTTATAAATAATTTTAAAGCTGGGTTTTGTAATCATTACTCATTGCTCATTACCAATTAATCATTAATATGGACAATACAATTGAAATTCAAACAAATATAATAAAAGAAACTGTAGGCAAACACGTTTTGGCAGATGGCTTCGACTTTGTAATGGATATTGAAAACTCTCACGGATCATGGATTCATGATTCTGTTTCAGGGAAAAATTTTCTTGATATGTTTTCAATGTTCGGCTCGGCTTCCATCGGTTACAACCATCCTTATTTAGTGGAAAAATCTGAATGGCTGGGAAAAATGGCGGTCAACAAGCCTACCTTGGCAGATGTTTATTCTAAAGAATATGCTCAGTTTCTTGAAACTTTCGAAAGAGTAGTGATGCCTAAAGAACTTCAGTACGCATTCTTTATTGAAGGCGGAGCTATGGGCGTTGAAAATGCTATGAAAGCGTGCTTCGACTGGAAAACGAGAAAAAATTTCGAAAAAGGTTTAGATATTGAAGCAGGAATCTGCATCCATTTCAGACAGGCATTCCACGGAAGAAGTGGCTACACTTTAAGTTTGACCAACACTTCGGATCCTAGAAAATATCAGTATTTCCCAATGTTTGAATGGCCAAGAATTTTAAATCCGAAACTACATTTTCCAATCACCGAAGAAAATTTAGAGGAAACCATTAAAAATGAAAATCTCGCTTTAATTCAGATTACAGAAGCCATTATTTCAAATCCGGATAAAGTGGCGTGTATTATTATTGAACCGATTCAGGCTGAAGGTGGCGACAATCATTTCAGAGATGAGTTCTTTGTAGGTTTAAGAAAAATCTGTGATGAGCATGAAGTTCTTTTAATATTTGACGAAGTTCAGACAGGCATCGGCATCACCGGTAAAATGTGGGCTTTTGAACATTTAAGTGTAAGACCGGACATCATTTCATTCGGTAAAAAAACGCAGGTTTGCGGTGTTTTGGCCAACAAAGAAAAGTTTGATGAAGTTCCAAATAATGTTTTCAGAGAAAGCTCAAGAATCAATTCTACTTTCGGTGGAAATTTAATTGATATGCTCCGTTTCCAGTTGGTTATGGAAGTAATTGAAAAAGAAAATCTTTTGGAAAATGCCAAAAACGTTGGCGAATATCTTTTGGAAGGTTTACAGAAATTAGCGCAGAAATATCCTGAAAAATTATCGAATGCCAGAGGAAAAGGTTTGATGTGTGCGGTAGATTTGCCATCTGGCATGCACAGAGATAAAATCAGAAATGTGCTGTATGATGATGGTTTAATTATACTTTCGTGTGGTGACCAGTCCATCCGTTTCAGACCTCATTTGAATGTAACTAAAGAAGAAATTCAGATTGCATTAGATAAAATCGATCATAATATTAATAAAATTTAAAATGCAAGGATTTGCATTTTTGTAATTTTTTCCCTAATTTTAGATATTCAAAGTCAAAAATATGGAAAGAACAACAAGAGTATCAGTATTTGAAAGCGATAAACCGGCAGAAATTCAGTTAATTAAATCTAAACTTGATGAAGCTGAAATCACCAGTGACACGGAGAATAATTACCTTACTTTTACCACCACGCCCACGGCAACGACGCTGAAAGTAATGGTAGATCTCCAGGATGAGAAAAAAGCTTTTGAAGTGATTGATGCGTACATGCAGCAAAGTCAAAATCAATAAAACAATTTCATAATTTTAAATTTTACTACTTCGGAACCGAAAATTAATTCATATTAGTTTTCGGTTTTTTATGGGTTAACGTCACATTAATCAAAAATTAAAATAACCACATCACGAAAATGGAACCTAAAATCGAAATGAGAGAAGCCCTGATTTCTGAAGCTGGGCAAATCTGGGAAATCATTCAGCAAGCCATTGAAAGGCGGAAACAGGAGGGGAGCAACCAATGGCAAAACGGTTATCCGAACAGAGATACTATAGAATCTGACATCAAAAAACACTTCGGATATGTATTGACCGTGAATGACGAAATTGCCGTCTACACTGCGTTGATTATGAATGATGAACCTGCCTATTCCTCTATAGAAGGTGCCTGGCTGAGCGACGGAGAATTTGTTGTCATCCACCGTGTTGCTGTAGAAGAAAAATTTGCAGGAAAAGGAATGGTGAAAATTCTTTTCGATAAAATTGAAGATTACACACGTTCACAGAATATTCAAAGCATTAAAGTGGATACCAATTTTGATAATCTTGCCATGCTTAAAATACTGGAATCCAAAGGATATTCTTATTGCGGAGAGGTGCTTCTTGCTGGCGGAATGAGAAAAGCTTTTGAGAAATTACTTATCATATAAATTTTTTTCAAAGGTTTGAAAATTTTATATTTTTGTTGGTAAATATTCCAAATATACAAATGATCAAATTATTCATTCTAACATTTTTTTCTTCATTGTTGTTATCTTGTTCAAAGAACATTTATACACAAAAAGAAAAACATATCAAATTTAAAAATACTGGAAGGCATATTAGCATAAGTCTGAAAGTTAATCAATATCAAAAGGGAAATTTTTATTTTGATACAGCTTCTGGTTGGTTTATTATTGACAGTACTTTTTATAAAAAAAAGGGAATGTCATTTAAGCACTTTTCTGAATCTGAAAATGTTGGAACTGGAAATAATCCCGCCAAAATGATCAGAATTTTAGACACTGTTAAGCTTTCGTCTTACAACAATATATTTTTTTCGAAATATAATATGATCCATAATTTGAAAAAATCTGCTGGCAATAATATAGATGGAATAGTAGGTTTTGTGAATTTCGAAAATACACCGTTTGAACTTAATTATGTAACTAAGAAAATTATTTTAAATCCTAAAATAAATGATAGTTATCAAGAGATTACAATTAAATTTGATGGTTATTATATGTATCTTCCAATGGAACTAATTCTGAATAATGGAACAATTATAAAAGGAGATTTTTTAATTGATACAGGTTCTTACAAAACAATTTTAACGAGCGAGTTTTCAGAAAATACAGACTTCATCAATATTAAAAAAGTAAATTATATAAATAATGGTGGAGTTAGTGGAAAACATTTGGGGTATTCACTGTTTACTGCTGCAGTAAAAACCGATAAATTCGAATTAGTAAATCACCAAATAGACGTCAGCAAGGATAGTTTAGGTGCACTTTCAAGAAATAAAAAATACATTGGTGTAATTGGCAACGATTTGTTGAAAAATTTTGATATAATTTTCCATCCATCTCAATCTAAGATTTGGGTTAAGCCTAATAAAAATTTTAACAGATTACCGGCTGATTTATACAAATCTTTTATTTTAATTGAAACAACTAACACAAGAAATGCTTGGCTTGTGGGAAGTATATATGAAGACAGTGATGTTTACAAAAAAGGATTAAGACATAAAGACGAAATAACAGAAATCAATGACACGTCAGTTTCTAGGTTAGAATTAGAAAATTTTAACCAAAAGCTCAAACCTAATCAAAAATTAAAATTAAAAATTAAAAGAGGTAACGAATATTTTGAAATCAACACCTGTTTGGACGTGTTTTTAAAAAGAAATGATTAATAAGATGACTTTAGTTTGACAAATTGAGTTACAGTCTATGGATTTATATCTGCTTTAGGGTAGTTTTTATTGCCGGCGGAATGAGAAAAGCTTTTGAGAAGATTATATTTTAAGGCAAAAGTTAAATTCTGCTCTTATTGATTCTTTCTTAAACAATTGATTAAAAAAGTCTATCATCTTTGTTCGGTTTGTTCCGAACCAATATCTATTTTTGTCGAAAATTAGTAATTTGAATAATCGCACACACTTTGATGAAAAGATTTTTCAGGATGCCGTAAGATTTTACGGTACAGTTTTTAGTATACCACCTTTAGCCTCAAAAATTTACGCATACCTTCTATTTGACTTTCAGAAAAAAGGAGTGACGTTTGATGAGTTTGTAGAGGTTTTCGGTGCAAGCAAAAGTTCGGTTTCTACAAATATCGGTCTTCTTCTCAACGCAGAACTCATTGTAGATATGAATAAAATTGATGAAAGAAAAAGATTTTTCTACATTAATGAAGATTTCAAGAGAATTAGATTCGAAAAAATCGTGCAGAAAATGCAGGATGAACTTAGACTTCTTGATGCACTTGAGCATTTTAACCAAAACAGCAACACCAATTATAAAGAAAATAATCAAAGAATGACAGCCTACAAAGAATTACTGAACTTAAGCATCAATAACATCAAAGAATCTCTTAATAAACTATAAAAATGAACAATAAATTTATACTCCTTTCTTTCGCTGCATTGTCGCTGGCGTCTTGCAAGAAAGAAGAGCCTAAACAGGATACTGCCAAATCCCTTCCGGTGGTGAAAGTTGAAAGCAGAAATATCACGGGTTACCAGACTTTTCCTGCAAGTATTCAAGGAAAAGTGAATAATGATGTAAGAGCCAAAATCCAAGGATACATTACACAGGTTTTGGTAGATGAAGGCCAGTATGTAACTAAAGGTCAGCCTCTTTTCCGATTGGAAGCCAATACTTTAAGCGAAACAGCCGCCGCCGCAAAAGCTGGGGTAGGTGCAGCACAATCCAATATCGCAGCCGCGCAGGCAGCAGTGAGTGCAGCACAGGTTGAGGTGAATAAACTGAAACCACTGGTAGACAAAAAAATCATCAGCAGTGTTCAGCTTCAGACAGCACAGGCAAATCTTGCCCAGGCTCAGGCTCAGGTAAAGCAGGCGATGGCTGCCAGAGAACAGGCGAATGCCAATTACAAAGGCGCAGCTGCTAATGTGGATTACTCAATTATCCGTGCACCAATTTCCGGCGTGGTGGGTAAACTGCCTTTAAGAGTGGGAAGTCTGGTAGGACCTTCTGATCAACAGGCAATCACAACTGTTTCAGATACGTCGCAGATTTATGCTTACTTCTCGATGAATGAAAAAGAATATTTTGATTTCCTTGAAAAATCACCAGGTGCTTCTATGCCAGAGAAGATTAAAAATATCCCGATGGTTGAGCTTGAATTGGCCAACGGAAGTTTATATCCTGAAAAAGGAAGAGTAGAAGCGATTACCGGACAGATTGATCCTACAACGGGAACCATTCAGTTCAGAGTTTCATTTACCAATGCCTCCAAACTTCTGAGCAACGGAAACAGTGGTAAAATAAGACTTCCAAAATATTACAACAACGTTTTGGTGGTGCCTGAAGGTGCTACTTACGAACAGCAGGGCATTGTTTATGTTTACAAAGTAGATAAAGATACTGCAAGAAATGCTGTGGTGAATATCATCGACAGAATCGACAATTTAGCACTGATAAAAGATGGCGTAAAAGTGGGAGATCCCGTAGTGGCAGCCGGTACCGGAACTTTGAAAAACGGAACTCCCGTAAAATCACAGCCTACAACTACCGACGAAATCGTGAAAACTATAAAACCGAAATTCTAATGATAAAGAACTTTATTAACAGACCGGTTTTATCCACTGTAATCTCAATCCTGATCGTTATTCTCGGGGTTTTGGGACTTACAGCACTTCCGGTCACACAGTATCCGGATATTGCACCGGCAACAGTGAGTGTAAGAGCAAACTATACCGGAGCCAACGCTGAAACCGTAATGAAAAGTGTTGTGGTTCCGTTGGAGGAGCAGATCAATGGTGTTGAAGGAATGGATTACATTACTTCCACGGCAGGTAACGATGGTTCGGCACAGATTCAGGTATTTTTTAAGCAGGGAATTGATGCAGATATTGCTGCCGTAAACGTACAAAACCGTGTTGCGAGAGCGTCCCCGCTTCTTCCGAGTGAGGTTACCAGAGCCGGTGTTGTTACCCAGAAACAGCAGACAAGTGCCTTAATGTACCTTTCTTTCTATTCTGAAAACAAAAATATTGATGACGTTTATCTTCAGAATTTCCTGAATATCAACGTGATTCCTGATCTTCAGAGGATTAACGGTGTAGGTGAAGCCAACGTTTTTGGTGGAAAAAACTATTCGATGAGAGTGTGGCTGGATCCTGCAAAATTGGCAGCTTACGGAATCACGCCTGCTGAAGTGACCAATGCCATCAATGACCAAAGTAGGGAAGCTGCTGCAGGATCTTTAGGTCAAAACAGCGGAAGTTCTTTTGAATACATCATTAAATATGTAGGAAAATTCAGCGAAAAAGAGCAGTACGATGATATCATCATCAAATCACTTCCGGACGGACAGAATTTAATGCTGAAAGATGTTGCCAAGGTAGAGCTGGGCGGGCTTTCTTATTCAGGAGTTGGTGAAAACGGGGATTATCCATCAATCAGTATGGGGGTTTTCCAGACACCGGGATCGAACGCTCAGGAAATTATTGAAAATATAAAAAAACAGCTTAAAGAAAACGAAGGTTCATATCCTGAAGGTGTAAAATATACTTTTAACTTTGATACCAACGAATTTTTGGATGCATCGATTGAGAAAGTTATTCATACTTTGATTGAAGCCTTCATTCTTGTATTCATCGTGGTTTATATATTTTTACAGGATTTCAGATCAACTTTGATTCCGGCGATTGCGGTTCCGGTTTCGATTGTGGGAACATTCTTTTTCCTGAATTTATTTGGATATTCATTAAACCTTTTAACGCTTTTTGCCCTTGTATTGGCAATCGGTATTGTGGTCGATGATGCGATTGTCGTCGTCGAAGCCGTTCACGCCAAAATGGAGAACGGTATTTCAGATGCGAAAAAAGCTACCGTTGAGGCGATGGACGAAATTACGGGAGCGATTATCTCTATTACTTTGGTAATGGCTGCGGTATTTATTCCCGTAACATTTATTACAGGTCCTACCGGAGTGTTTTATCAGCAGTTTGGGATTACTTTAATTATTGCGATTATTATTTCTGCTGTAAATGCTTTGACTTTGAGCCCGGTTTTATGTTCATTATTTCTGAAACCTCACGAAGAGCATCACAAAGAATATAAAGATCTGAATTTCATTAAGAAGTTCTTTTATAAATTTAACATTGGTTTTAAAACAGCCACAGACCGTTACGGAAGAGGATTTAATTTCCTGATTAAAAACAAATGGGTGACTTTGGTTATTCTGTTTGTGACAGGAGGAATTATCTACTGGGCCAACGGAAGCATGAAAAAAGGTTTTGTACCTACGGAAGACAGAGGTATTATCTTTACAGACGTTCAGCTGCCACCGGGAGCTTCGATGGAAAGAACTTATACTGTTCTGAAAACTTTACAGAAAGAAGCTTTAAAAATTCCTGGAATTCAGAATGTGACGATTTCCACCGGTAGAGGATTACTTTCAGGAAACGGAAGCAACAATGGTCTTGCCTTCGTTAAACTGAAACCGTTTGATGACAGAAAAGGAGATGGTTTGTCTTCCGAAGAAATTTCAAAAAGATTATTCGGTCTAGCAGGAAAAGTGCCTGATGCGAAAGTAGTATTCTTCCAGCCGCCAAGTGTACCGGGGTTCGGTAACAGTGCAGGTTTTGAGATGGTTCTTTTAGATAAATCAGGAGGCGATTTTGCTCAGTTGGATGCTAAAACAAATGAGTTTATCGGCAACCTGATGCAGAGACCCGAAATTGAATTTGCCCAGACATCATTCAATACAAAATATCCTCAGTATTTAATGGAAATCAATGTTCCGTTAGCCAAACAGAAAGGGGTTTCAGTAAATGATATCTTATCTGCCATGCAGGGTTATATTGGTGGAATCTACGGTGCCGACTTCACGAAATACGGAAAGCAGTTCAGAGTTATGATTCAGGCACTTCCTGAAGACAGAGCCGATGCTGCAAATCTAAATCAGTATTATGTGAAAACAAGTTCAGGGGAAATGTCACCGATCTCACAGTTTGTTACTTTAACTAAAACCTACGGTCCGCAATCTGTCGGTCGATACAACCTCTTTACTTCCGTAAAGATTACAGGAGCCAACAAAGCAGGATTCAGTTCAGGAGATGCGATTACAGCGGTTCAGGCTGTTGCGAAAGAAACTTTAGATCAGAATTATGATGTAGAATTTACGGGTCTTACAAGAGAAGAATTAAGTTCGGGGTCGCAGACTTTATTGATTTTTGCTTTAAGTTTGGTATTCGTTTATTTCATTCTTTCTGCACAGTATGAAAGTTATATTTTACCATTAGTCGTAGTAATTTCACTTCCTCTTGGGGTAATGGGAGCTTATTTCGGACAGAAAATCATGGGTCTTGAAAACAACATTTATTTCCAGATCGCATTGATCATGTTGGTGGGACTTTTGGCGAAAAATGCGATTTTGATTATCGAATTTGCGGTTCAGCGTAGACATCACGGCGAAACGATTGTAGAATCTGCAATTAATGCAGCCAAAGCGAGATTAAGACCAATTTTAATGACCTCATTAGCATTTATCTTCGGTCTTTTACCATTGGTTTTTGCAAGCGGAATTGGTGCTGTTGGTAACAGATCCATCGCAACTGGTGCTTCGATTGGATTATTGATAGGTACTGTTTTAGGAGTATTTGTAATTCCTGTTCTGTACGTGGTTTTCCAGACTTTGCAGGAGAAAATCAAACCGATCAAACCGAAAGATATCAATTTAGCCGAATAAAAATCTTTAAGATTTAAATAATGAAAAATTTATCAATAATAAAAGGAACGGCTTTATCTGTACTTACCGCTGTAGTTCTTACTTCCTGTCACGTCAGAAAAGAGTATGAAAGACCTGAAGCTGCAGTAGATGAAAAACTCTTCCGAACAGATATGCTTCCACAGGACAGCACAAGCACAGCAAATGTTTCATGGAAAGAAATATTTACTGATCCTGTTCTTCAGAAACATATTTCAAAAGCTTTAGAAAATAATTTAGACATAAGAATCGCTCTGCAGAATATTGCTTCTGCAGAAGCGTATCTGAGACAAAGCAAAGCAGCCTATCAACCGACGTTAACTGTGGGTCCGGGTTATACTTTTCAGACTCAGTCACTAAACACCCAGTTTGGGCAGATAATTGGGGAAAGAAGATATGTCAATCAGTTTGATATTACCGGAAGTATCGCCTGGGAAGCTGATTTGTGGGGGAAATTAAAAGCTCAGGAAAAAGCGCAGCTGGAAACTTACCTGGGAAATATTTCAGCGCATCAGGCTGTAAAAAGTGATTTGGTTTCTTCAATTGCTTCTGGTTATTTTCAATTGTTGACGTTAGATAATCAGAAAAAGATTATTAACGAAACTATAAAAATCAGAGAAGATAATCTTGAAACCACCAAAGCTTTGAAAGAAGCAGGAACCTTGACGGAGGTGGCAGTTCAGCAAAGTCAGGCGTTGGTTTACAATGCTCAGTCTCTGTTGATCGATATCGACACGCAGATCCAACAATTGGAAAACACAATAAGTCTTTTGATGGGAGAGCCTTCACAAGCCATCGAAAGATCCACTCTGGAAAGCCAGACACTTCCCGAAAACTTCGCACTGGGTTATCCTGCCAATTTATTGGCAAACCGTCCTGATGTAATGCAGGCAGAATTTAATCTGATGAATGCTTTTGAACTGACAAATTCAGCAAAAGCACAGTTTTATCCGACACTTAAACTTACAGGAAGTGGAGGTTTGCAGTCAGTAGATATTGATCATTTGTTCAGCGTTAATTCACTTTTTGCCAGTTTAATCGGAGGTTTGGCTCAGCCAATTTTGAATAAAAGACAAATTAAAACCAACTACGAAGTAAGTTTGGCCAATAAAGAAACCGCATATTTGAATTTCAGAAAAACCATTCTTACTGCCGGAAAAGAAGTTTCTGATGCGATCAGAGTATTTTCCGTTCAGGATTCTTTTATTGATTTAAAAGAAAAAGAGCTGGAATCATACAGAAAATCTGTTGACTATTCTCAGGAATTGGTCAACTACGGGATGGCAAATTATCTTGAAGTGCTTACAGCCAATGTAAATGCATTAAACGCAGAACTAAATATTTCAAATGCCCAATACAGCAAAATGAAAGCAGCAGTAGACCTTTACAAAGCCTTAGGTGGCGGGTGGAAGTAGTTTTTCTGTTGTCAGATTTTATTTAATCTTGTTTTAAACGCATACTTTTCGGAGTGCGCGTTTTCTTTTTTGATGAATCTTAAGCATTTAGCAATAATTTCAGGTAGATCTTCAATAAAATTTAACAAATTATTTGTATATATGGTTTAATTACTTACTTTTGTACCGCTTCGTGTAAAAAAAACACGGATAACGGGGGAATTAGCTCATCTGGCTAGAGCGTTAGACTGGCAGTCTAAAGGTGACGGGTTCGATCCCCGTATTCTCCACCAAAAAACTTTATCAAACCTTGTAATCTTATGAAGAAATTTTTTTTACTTGTGTTAATGGCTGTAATGTTCATCGGTTGTAATTCTGATGACGAATTAACCCTTATTGATTACGTCGGAACATGGTCTGGTACCTACACCGGAACTAATGATAAAGGAGACTGGAACTTCGTAGTTGCCGATGACGGAAAAGTTACCGGAACGATGCATTCCATCAACAGCAATCAAAACTTTGCCATTATCGGTCGTCTGGACAGATCCGGACAGTTGGTTGCAGAACTGGCTGTACCTGCAAAAGGAAATTTCAACGGCACGCTCACCGTAGAGAAAGCAGGCAGCGGAGCATGGGATATCAGTATTCCGGCACCTGCAAGAAGCGGAAATTGGGAAGGTGTTAAGGATAAAAAATAATTTTTACCGAAATATAAAGGTAAACCACAGTTTTTCAGCTGTGGTTTTTTGTTTTTCAACAGATTTTCTATACATTAAATTGTTTAAAAATCCGTATTTTTGCCACTTGTGATTTTCAGGTAAAGTCACCCCAAATTATGAGCGAATCTAAAGAGTATATAGAAGTTTACGGAGCCAGAGAACACAATCTTAAAAACATTGATGTCAAAATTCCGAGAAACGAATTGGTCGTGATTACCGGGCTTTCCGGCAGCGGAAAATCTTCACTTGCTTTCGATACCATTTTTGCCGAAGGACAGCGCCGCTACATCGAAACATTTTCTGCCTACGCAAGACAGTTTTTAGGTGGATTGGAACGTCCTGACGTCGATAAAATTGAAGGTCTTTCCCCTGTAATTGCAATTGAACAGAAAACAACCAATAAAAATCCGCGTTCAACCGTAGGAACTGTTACAGAACTCTACGATTATCTGCGTCTTCTGTTTGCCAGAGTTTCCGACGCGTATTCACAAACTACAGGTAAAAAATTAGTCAGTTATACCGAAGATCAGATTTTAGAAACCATCAAAGAAAATTACAAAGGCGAAAAAATAATGCTGATGGCGCCGGTGGTTCGTTCCAGAAAAGGGCATTACCACGAGCTTTTCGTGCAGATGGCAAAAAAAGGGTACGGGCAGGCAAGAATTGACGGCGAACTGCAGGATATTGAATATGATTTAAAACTCGACCGTTACAAAACCCACGATATCGACATCGTGGTAGACCGCTGGATTATCGGCGAATCTGCATCCGAAGCAAGGATGGAGAAGTCTTTGAGAACAGCAATGGAAATGGGCGAAGGTCTGATTGGAATTCAAAAACTCGGAACCACAGACATCGAATATTTCTCGAAAAATTTAATGGATGCCGAAACCGGTCATTCACTGGCCTTACCGGAACCGAATACGTTTTCATTCAATTCTCCGAAAGGAAGCTGTCCAAGCTGTAAAGGTTTGGGAACCATTAAGAAAATCAACACAGATTATTTTGTAGAAAACCCGAAATTATCAATCAATCAGGGAGGTTTGTTGCCTCTGGAAGATATTAAATCCAATAAATACATTCTCACACAGATCAAAAATATTCTTGAAATTTTTGGTTTGGGACTTTCGACGCCATTCAAAGATATTCCGGCTGAAGCGCTGGATTATATCTACAACGGTTGTCATAAGGAATTTAATAAAGATTTAAAATACGCTGGAATTACCAAGAAAATCAAAGTCAGTTTTGATGGATTAATTCCTTTTATGGAAGAATTAATTGATGAAAGAGAATCTTACGAAGCGATTTTGCTCGAAAGACATTTCACCACAGAAGAAACCTGTCCTGAATGTAAAGGCGCACGTCTTCAGGCATCAAGTTTAAGCTTCAAAATTGACGGAAAAAACATTGCTGAAATCAACGGTTTAAGTTTATCTGATTTAAAGGATTGGTTGAGAGATGTAAAAGATAAATTTTCAGAGAAAAACGGAATTATCGCTCATGAAATTTTAAAGGAAATAGAAACCAGACTTCAGTTTTTACTGGATGTCGGTTTGGATTATTTAAGCCTCAGCAGAAGTTCAAAAACCCTTTCCGGTGGCGAATCTCAGAGAATCCGACTGGCAACACAGATTGGCTCCCAATTAGTCAACGTTCTTTATATTCTGGATGAACCAAGTATCGGATTACACCAGAGAGACAACGAAAGGCTGATTAATTCATTGAAAAATCTTCGCGACATCGGAAACTCGGTTTTGGTGGTGGAGCACGACAAAGATATGATTATGGAAGCCGATGAAGTTTTGGATATTGGCCCAAGAGCAGGAAAATTCGGAGGCGAAATTCTTTGGCAGGGAAAACCGAAAGACTTACTGAAAGCCGACACCATCACAGCTGATTATATCAACGGTAAGAGAAAAATTGCCATTCCGGAAATCAGAAGGGAAGGAAATGGGAAAAGTATCGTTTTGAAAGGAGCTACAGGAAATAATCTTAAAAATGTAACCCTTGATATTCCGTTAGGAAAACTGGTGGTTGTAACCGGAATTTCGGGAAGCGGAAAGTCGTCGCTGATCAACGGAACTTTGTATCCGATTCTGAACAAACATTTTTACAGAGCCGTTCAGGAGCCTTTGCCATTTAAAAAAATTGAAGGTCTTGACAATATCGATAAAATTGTAGACGTAGACCAGACTCCGATTGGAAGAACGCCGCGTTCAAACCCAGCAACTTACACTGGAATGTTTACCGACATCCGAAATTTATTCTCCGAATTGCCTGAATCTAAAATCCGTGGTTACAAGCCTGGAAGATTTTCTTTCAACGTAAAAGGAGGAAGATGCGAAACCTGTCAGGGAGGCGGTTTAAAAGTGATTGAAATGAATTTCTTACCCGATGTTTACGTTCACTGCGAAACCTGCAACGGAAAACGTTTCAACAGAGAAACACTGGAAGTGCGTTACAAAGGAAAATCAATTTCAGACGTATTGGAAATGACAATCGATGAAGCCGTTGATTTTTTCCAGCCAATTCCAAAGATTTTTGCAAGAGTAAAAACTTTGCAGGATGTAGGTTTGGGTTACATCACGATGGGACAACAGTCGACAACACTTTCCGGTGGGGAAGCACAGCGTATCAAACTCGCAACCGAACTGGCAAAAAGACAAACCGGAAATACTTTATACATTCTCGACGAACCCACAACCGGACTTCATTTTGAAGACGTCAAAATCCTCATGGATGCTATTAATAAACTGGTAGAATTAGGAAATTCATTCATCATCATTGAACATAATATGGATGTGATTAAACTGGCCGATCATATTATCGACGTTGGTCCCGAAGGTGGAAAACATGGTGGAGAAATTATTGCAAAAGGAACTCCGGAAGAGATTATTAAATCTAAAAAATCTTTGACAGGGAAGTATTTGAAGAAGGAGATGTAAGTGGTATCATATTTGTGAGCGTAAGAAAAAACATTGTGTTATGAAATCAATTAAAATTTTTCTTGCAATATTTGTATTTTCATTGGCGTTCGCGTCATGTGAAGTCAGAACAGTAGGAAACGGCCGCGGGCACTTAAAACCAATGCCACCAGGACAGGCCAAAAAGGTTTTTGGGACAAAATCTGCGAAACCCTTTGCACCCGGACAAAATAAACAGAAATAACAGTTAAACTGCAGCGAAAGTTGCAGTTTTTTCCTTTCATAAAGTAAGATTATCAATTTCCAATGTTAATTTTTTAATTATTTTAAAAATTTAAACAACTGAAAATCAATATTTTAATTTCCAATGTTAACCCAATGTTAACTGAATGTAAAATTTGTATGAATTTATTTATATATCTTTGAATTAGAAAATAAGAAACAACAATAATTAACTCTAAAAATCAAAGACATATGAAAAAATTACAGATATTCGCAGCTTCAGTTTTCGTATTTGCATTTGCAGCAATTTTTAATACAGCAAAGGCTCAAATCTCTTCAGATAACACTATTAAAGAAGTTCAGCTGAACAAGGCTGATGCTTTCAATGAAATCAGAAACCAACTGATGGCCAATTTTGATTTTACCAATCAGGATTATCAGCAGGGAATTGTAAATTCTGAAGTGAAATTTGATATTTCCGAAGAAGGTAAAATAGTCAATGTAAAATCTAAAGGAGATTGCAAAGTGGTAAGTAAAGAGATTGAAAAAATCCTTAGCAATCTTCAGTACAGAATAGATTCTTCAAAAATTAACGAAAAAATGCTGGCTTCAAGCTTCGTAATGCCGGTACGAGTAGATATCAACAACAGATAATGACTTATCATATATTTTTTTAAACTGCCTTCCAAAGGCAGTTTTTTTATTGCCGTTAAATGTTTAATTTTGATATCTAAATCTGAATTTTGGAGGAAATTTTGAATGTTGTCTTACGTTCGCTCTGTGTTTACCTTTTTATGGTTATCGCCATTCGTGTGTTTGGTAAAAATCAGTTGTCTCAGCTCAATGCAGGCGATGTGGTTTTGCTTCTTCTCATTTCAAATGCCGTTCAGAATGCAATGGTTGGCCCCGACACTTCTCTGCAGGGTGGTCTTGTGGCGGCACTCGTTCTTTTTGCTGCCAATTTTACCCTGAAAAGAATCATGTTTAAAAATCCTAAATTTAAAAGTTTCCTGGAAGAAGATCCTGTGATTTTGATAAGAGACGGAAAACTGGACGAACCTGCTTTAAACAGAGCAAAAATTACACGGGATGAGCTGGAAGAATCTATCAGAGAGCATGGTGTGGACGGGATAGAAAATGTGAGACTCTCCATTCTCGAAGTGGATGGCAACATCAGTGTTATATCGATGGATAAAACCGGTGAACAGACCCATTACACCAGAATAAAGAGAAAAAATAAAAGAAAATATATTTAAATGTATTACGAATTACGGGAAATGCGTCCTGAAGACAGCAAAAAGGTGTTAGAAATTTTCCAGCAGGGGATTGACGGTGGTATTGCCACATTTGAAACCTCTGTACCTACAGAAGAAGCCTGGGATATGGAGTTCTTCAATACCTGCCGATGGGTTCTGGAGAATGACAGAAGTGAGGTGATTGGATGGTGTGGTTTAAAACCTGTAAGCAAAAGGGATTGCTTTAAAGGAGTAGGTGAGGTAAGTATTTATTTTGACAATCAGTATCAGGGCAAAGGCCTGGGTTCAATGTTGCTGAAAAAACTGATTGTTGACAGTGAAGAACACGGATTTTGGACACTCCAGGCTAATATTTTTCCTGAAAATGAAATCTCCATCAGAGTCCATCAGAAATATGGCTTCCGAATTGTGGGAACCAGAGAGAAATTGGGAAAATTGAATGGTGTCTGGAAGGATGTAGTGATGCTCGAAAGGAGAAGCGAAAGTGTACATTAAATTAAAATATCATAAATACCCTTAAATTTTACTGAATTTTTAATAAAAAGCAATTATTGGCATTCTCATTGTTCGTGTTTCATTAGAATTTTAAAAACAATGGAATATGAAGAGTTGGTTAAAAATTGCCGCGCTGTTTCTGATATTTATTTTGTCAGCCAGCTTTACAACTGTAAATGCGCAGAGGCATCATCACAAAAAAGGAAAACATTATTATAAACCAGCAAAACACCACCACAAAAGAGTTGCTCATTATTATAGAAAACCGGTCAGACACAGGTATTATGCGCCTGTAGGTTATCACAGACCTGTGAGACGCTATTACAGACCACACCACAGGGGAGTGAGACATTATCCTGCAAGACAGACGGTAGTAATTATCAACAGATAAAGTAATTACAACAGATAATAGGTATTGGTTAATATAAAACCCGGTTGTTAACGTAACAACCGGGTTTTCTGTATCTTAAAACTTGCTTTTCAACGGATCGAGGAAAGTATTGAAAATCATAATATCCTGCCCAAAATTCATTTCAATGCGGTCTGCGATATTCTGGAGTTCGCTTTTAATAAAATCTTCACGGAATCCTTCATCATCAAAAATGAGGAGGAGATTAAAATTTTTACCTTCTTCTATGTAATCGCTCTGCACTTCAGAAAGAATATATTTATTAACGTCGAGGAGATTTTCTGTCATTAAAAACAATTCGTCATCAACATATTTTGTCCATTCTTCGAGGTTGTTATTCGGGCAGTGAAAGGTAATACTGAGAACACTCATATTTTATGATTTATTTAATATTTTAGATGCAATTCTCAGGCAAAAATCGGTATTTTTTTCTTAAATTAGCACGTTATAATTTAACCGAAATAAATATTTTTCAGATGTGTGAATAACGCTCTGATTATCATAATAATAAACTTTTATATGCAAAAAGAAGGAGAAAGACTGATTCCTATTAACATCGTTGATGAAATGAAGTCATCTTACATCGACTATTCTATGTCGGTAATTGTTTCCAGAGCACTTCCGGACGTGAGAGATGGCCTTAAACCTGTACACAGAAGGGTATTGTACGGTATGTATGGATTAGGGGTTTTTTCAAACAGAAAATATTTAAAATCTGCCAGAATTGTAGGAGACGTTTTAGGTAAATATCACCCTCACGGTGACTCTTCAGTTTACGATGCCATGGTAAGAATGGCCCAGGACTGGAGCTTGCGTTATCCACAGGTAGACGGGCAGGGTAACTTTGGTTCAATGGATGGAGATCCGCCTGCAGCAATGCGTTACACCGAGGCAAGACTTAAGAAAATTTCAGACGAGATTTTATCTGATCTTGATAAAGAAACAGTAGATTTTCAAAATAACTTTGACGACAGTTTAACTGAGCCAAGTGTAATGCCTTCAAAAATCCCTAACCTACTGGTGAATGGAACTTCAGGTATTGCTGTTGGTATGGCGACAAACATGGCGCCGCATAATTTAACTGAATCGATTAATGCCATCTGCGCTTACATCGATAACAGAGAAATCACTATCGATGAACTGATGCAGCACATCATTGCTCCCGATTTCCCGACAGGTGGTATCATCTACGGTTACGATGGTGTGAGAGACGCTTTCCATACAGGAAGAGGACGTGTAGTTTTGAGAGCTAAAGTAGGTTTTGAAGAAGTTCATAACAGAAATGCGATTATTGTTAGCGAAATTCCTTATCAGGTTAATAAAGCGGAGATGATTGCCAGAACTGCAGAGCTGGTAAAAGACGACAAAATCCCAGGAATCTACGAAATCAGAGATGAATCTGACAGAAGAGGTATGCGTATCGTTTATGAATTAAAGAATGATGCGATTCCGAATGTGGTTTTAAACATGCTTTATAAATATACGTCACTTCAGACGTCTTTCAGTGTCAACAATATTGCATTGGTACACGGAAGACCGGAGCAGCTGAATGTAAAGGATATTATTCACCACTTTGTAGAGCACAGACATGAAATAATCGTAAGAAGAACTCAGTACGAGCTTAGAAAAGCGAAGGAAAGAGCCCATATTCTTGAAGGTTTCATGAAAGTGATCGGAACTCAGGATGCTTTGGATAAAGCCATTTCAATCATTCGTCATTCTGCCAACCCGCAGGCTGCGAAAGAAGGTTTGATGACGGAATTTGAACTTTCAGATATTCAGGCTCAGGCAATTCTAGACTTACGTCTTGCTCGTCTGACAGGAATGGAGCTCGACAAAATCCGTGATGAATATGATGCAATCATGAAAGAAATTGCAAACCTCGAAGATATTCTGGCTAATGAAGGCAGAAGATTCGAGATCATCAAGGAAGAATTGATTGAAGTAAGAGAAAAATACGGTGACGAAAGAAGAACTGAAATCGACTATTCCGGTGGTGAAATGTCTATCGAAGATATCATCCCGAACGAAGAGGTTGTTCTTACCATTTCTCACGCTGGTTATGTGAAGAGAACGCTGCTTTCAGAATATAAAGTTCAGAGCAGAGGAGGCGTTGGTAACAAAGCAGCTACTACAAGAGATTCAGATTTCCTGGAGTACATTGTTTCTGCAACCAACCACCAGTATATGTTATTCTTTACAGAAAAAGGAAGGTGTTACTGGCTGAGAGTTTTTGAAATCCCGGAAGGATCAAAAATATCAAAAGGCAGAGCAGTTCAAAACTTAATTAATATTGAGCCTGATGATAAAATTAAAGCTTACATCAGAACCAATAATTTAAAAGATACAGAATACGTCAACCAAATGAGTGTAGTGATGGTTACTAAAAACGGTACCATCAAGAAAACTTCATTGGAAGCTTATTCAAGACCGAGAGTAAATGGTGTAAATGCTATTGAAATCAGAGATAATGATCAGTTGTTAGGTGCTTATTTAACCAACGGAACATCTCATATAATGATTGCTACCAAGAACGGCAAATGTATCCGTTTCCCTGAAGAAAAAGTAAGAGAAGTTGGAAGAAGTTCGATCGGTGTACGTGGAATTACTTTGGAAGAAAATGACGAAGTAATCGGTATGATCGTTGCCAATGACCTTGAAAACGAAACTGTTTTGGTAGTTTCTGAAAAAGGATACGGAAAAAGAACTGCCGTTTTAGACTACAGAGAAACCAACAGAGGCGGAAAAGGGGTTATTACTTTAAATATCACCGATAAAACAGGAAACCTGATCGCCATCCAGAACGTTACAGACGATGACGGGTTAATGATCATCAACAAATCCGGAGTTGCCATCAGAATGGGAATGGATGAGATGAGAGTGATGGGTAGAAATACACAGGGTGTGAGAATGATTAATCTGAAGAAAAATGACGAAATCGCTGCAATTGCGAAAGTAGCCATGGATAAAGACATTCCTGAAGATGAAGAAGAAGAGGAAGAAGACGGGAATGCAGCTGAAAACCAGGAAAGCACAACAGAAGATTTGCCACAAAACGAAAATGAGGCCAATGAAACTGAGAATTCTGATTCTGAAGAATAAATAAAATAATATAATATGAAAAAGCTGATTTTAGGGATCGCAATCCTGGCATCTTCTCTTTCTTTTGCACAGAAAGAGGATGCAAATGCAAAACTTACAGCAACGCACAAAGCTGCGATGGACGCTTATAATGCGAAAAATTATGCTGTGGCTGCACCAAAATTTGTGGAAGTATACAATCTCTTAAAAACATCCGGTAAGGAAGATAAAAGTTATCTGTACAACGCTGCCATCAGTTATGCTGTGAACAACAATATTCCTGAAGCAACAAAGCTCTACGAAGAATTAATTGCTGGTGGATATACAGGTGTACAGACTTTATATACTGCAAAAGACAAGCAGGGAAATGTACAGCCTTTTGATAAAAGTATGTGGGAAGTTCTAAAGAAAACTTCTAAAGATTATACTGATTACAAAACAGAGCAAACTCCCTCTGTGGAACCGGAACTGTATGAAACTTTAGCTACGTTATATCTGAATTCCAAGGAAAATGATAAAGCAATCGCATTAATCGAAAAAGGATTGCAGAAATTCCCAAATAATGCGAAGCTGAAAGATTTCCAGGGTAGTGCTTACTATGCCTCAGGAAATAACGACAAATTTGCTGATGTAATTAAAGAGCAGCTGTCTAAAGATCCTTCTAATGCAGAAAACTGGTATAATTTGGGTGTCCTTCAGTCTAAAAATCCTGCAACAGCAGATCAGGCTGAAAATTCTTTCAAAAAAGCAATACAGTTGAAGCCAGCCATGTCTAATGCACACATGAATCTGATCTACACCGTAATTGGTGACGAAGATACAGCTGTAAAAAATATCAACGCAGCCAACAAAACCAACAAGGCGGAAGGTACAAAATTAATAGAAGAAAGAAGAGCACGTTTCAACAAAGCTATGCCGTATGCAGAAAACTGGTATCAGCTGGAGCCTGAAAATATAGATGCTGTATCTACGCTGAAAGATATTTACACAGTAACTAAAAACACTGAAAAAGCAGCAGTGATGAAGACGAAGCTTGCAGAATTGGAAGCTAAGCAGAAAAAATAGTTTTAACTGCAATTTGATATTAAATCCCGGTTCAGAAATGTGCCGGGATTTATTATTTTATGAAATTTATTATCCGTCCTTTGAAAATTTGCTCTATTTCTGTAAAAAATTTATAATTTAAAATGTTTTCAATCTGATTCTTTGGAATAAACCCACTTTTCCATACCTTCTTTATAACTCAATTTATTTTTGTATTTACAAAATAATGTACTCTCTTAAGAAAATGGACTGTTCAGTCTGAAAACTTATTTTCATCAAATCGGGCTAAAAAATATCAGCATTTCAAGATGATTATCATCAAAATTCCAGTTAAATTTTCCTCTTAAATCCTTATCTTTGGGCAAAATTATTACAAAATGATCGAGTGGAAAACCGTGAAGGAATACGACGATATTACCTATAAAAAGTGCAACGGCGTAGCCAGAATTGCCTTCAACAGACCGGAAATCAGAAATGCTTTCAGACCTAAAACAACTTCAGAACTGTACGATGCTTTTTATGATGCATCAGAAGATCCTTCGATTGGAGTGGTTTTACTTTCTGGTGAAGGACCAAGTTCTAAAGACGGAGTCTGGGCTTTCTGCAGCGGTGGTGACCAAAAGGCCAGAGGTCAGCAGGGTTACGTTGGCGAAGATGGCAGACACCGTTTGAATATTCTTGAAGTTCAGCGTTTAATCCGTTTTATGCCTAAAGCGGTGATTGCTGTTGTTCCGGGTTGGGCAGTTGGTGGCGGTCATTCACTTCATGTGGTTTGTGATCTCACGTTGGCAAGTAAAGAACATGCTATTTTCAAACAAACCGATGCCGATGTAACGAGTTTTGATGGCGGTTACGGTTCAGCTTACTTAGCGAAAATGGTCGGACAGAAAAAAGCACGTGAAATATTCTTTTTAGGCAGAAATTATTCTGCTCAAGAAGCTTTCGATATGGGTATGGTGAATGCCGTTATCCCTCACGACGAACTTGAAGATACTGCTTACGAGTGGGCTCAGGAAATTCTTGCTAAATCTCCGACATCCATCAGAATGCTGAAATTTGCAATGAACTTAACAGACGACGGAATGGTAGGTCAGCAGATTTTCGCAGGTGAAGCAACGCGTTTGGCATACATGACCGAAGAGGCAAAAGAAGGCCGAAATGCTTTCCTCGAAAAAAGAAAACCGGATTTCGGAAAAGATCAGTGGATCTCTTAATATAAGTAATGAGTGATGGGTAATGTACAATGCAAATATTACTCATTGCTCATTGCTCATTACTCATAAATTATGAAAGATTGGATACAGGCCGCTAGGCTTAGAACTTTACCGCTGTCCCTGAGCGGAATCATTATGGGATCATTCATCGCAAAATGGCGACTTTACAGCGAAGGCGGAACCTGGGACTGGAAAATATTTGCACTGGCAATTTTGGTGACATTGCTGTATCAGATTCTGTCAAACTATGCCAACGATTACGGCGACGGTGTGAAGGGAACTGATGCAACTAGAGCAACAGAAGCCGAAGCAAGAGCAGTGGCATCTGGAAAAATTACGGCAAAACAAATGAAAAATGCCGTGATTTTATTTTCTGTTTTATCACTTGTAGCAACTTTAGCTTTATTATATCTGGCATTTATACCTGAACATATGAATGAATTTTACATATTCATCGGCTTGGGAGTGGCTTGCATTTTAGCTGCTATCGGTTATACAGTTGGCAAAAAACCTTACGGTTACATGGGATTGGGCGATCTTTTTGTGTTCATTTTCTTTGGTTTGGTTTCGGTTTGCGGAAGTTATTTTCTGTTTACCAAAACTTTCAGCTGGGATATTTTACTTCCCGGAGCAGCGATTGGGATGATGAGCATGGCGGTTTTAAATCTCAATAATATGCGAGATATTGAAAGCGACAGATTATCAGGTAAAAACAGTTTTGCTTTGCGAATTGGTTTTAAAAATGCAATGATTTACGAAATTGTACTTCTGCAACTTCCGATAATCTTGATTTTCGTTTTTCTCTGCCTTCAGGGGTTCTTACAGACACAGCAGTACTACGCTTTTATCGTGATGATTTTGCTTTTACCGATGATGAAAGTAAGAAGACAGATAATGGCTGTGAAAACACCGAGAGAACTTGACCCTTTTCTAAAGCAGGTGGGAATTTTAACTTTGATGATGGCAGTTCTAACCGTTTTAGGACTTAATCTATTTAAGTAAAATATTTGAAGAATGTTTACAAAAAAGAGATATACCATAAAGCAAATGGTAACGTGGACAAGGCAGGAAACGTATATTTTCTTACTGATTGCATTTGTAGAAGTAGCTTTATTTGTATTTTTAGATTTGCAATGGCTACAAATTCCTTTTACACCAATTGCCTTAATTGGTACTGCTGTTGCATTTGTGATTGGTTTTCAAAACAACGCTTCTTACGGCAGAATTTGGGAAGCCCGACAAATTTGGGGTGGAATTGTAAACACTTCAAGAACTTTTGGCATTGCCGTGCAGGATATTATTTCAAAAAATGAAACTGACACGAATGATGAGAATTTAAAGGCAATTAAAAAATCTTTAATATACAGACATATTGCCTGGTTGACGGCGTTGCGCTATGCAATGCGGGATGACAGACCTTGGGAATATGTGATGCAGCAGAAAACCAATGTAGAATGGTCTAAAATGATTCACGTGCCTGAAGTGATGACCAAATTAGAAGATGAATTGGATATGTATCTTTCAGAAGAAGATAAAAAATATGTGTTAGCCAAAACAAACAGGCAGAATGCTATTCTTTTTTTACAGTCAAAAGAACTTAAAAAACTTAGGGACGAAAAGCTTCTTACTGAATTTTCTTTCTTAAAAATGGAATCTATTTTGGAAGAATTATTCAATCATCAGGGAAAATCTGAAAGAATTAAAAATTTTCCGTATCCAAGGCAATTTGCTACTCTGATGTACTATTTCACGTGGATTTTTATTTTTCTTTTACCTTTAGGAATTACCTCTCAATTTGGCGATATTGCTTTAAAAATCCAAGATCAGCATGAGTTTTTAAGGACCCACTTCATTTGGTTTGCAGTTCCTTTTTCTGTGGTTGTGATGTGGATTTTCCATACCATGAATAGAATTGGCAGCGTAGGTGAAAATCCGTTTGAAAAATCTGCGAATGATGTTCCTATTTCTACAATTGCCCGTGGAATTGAAATTGATTTAAGAGAAAATTTAGGCGAAAATAAAAATGACATTCCGGGGCAGTTTCCTGTGAATAACAATGTTCAAATGTAATCAATAAAAAATTATAAAATGAAAATACAATTCTTAGGACAAAACTGTTTTTTGTTCACATATAAAGAAAAAAACATCCTGTGCGATCCTTTTTACAATTACGGGAAGGCAGAATCAGGATTTGATATTACCGCTCAGAAAATAGATTATATTTTGCTGACACACGCACACGGAGATCACATTGCCGATGTGGAAGAGGTTTTGGAACATTATCCTGAAGCTGCAATCATTGGAGTTCCGGAAATCTGCGGATATTTCAACAACGCAAAAAATACAATCGACGTCAACCTTGGAGGTTCGGCAAAAATTGATGATTTGAAAATTTCAATGGTTCCGGCTCATCACACAAGTTCGTTTCCTGACGGGAGTTATGGTGGCGTGCCTGTAGGATATATTTTCAGACTTCCTGAAGGTAAAAATGTATATTTGGCCGGAGATACAGGAGTAATGGCAGATATGCAGTTGTTTCCTACACTGTACGGGAACTTAGACCTGTCTATTCTTCCTGTTGGTGGTCATTACACCATGTGTGCAAGAAAAGCAGCTTTTGCAGCAGCAGAACTTTTAAAAACTCCAAAAGTGATTGGCTGTCATTTTGATACTTTCGCTCCGATAGAAATTGATCATCAGGAAGCACAAAAGCATTTTGCAGATAAAAGTGTAGAATTAGTTTTACCGAAATTAGGAGAAACATTCGGGATATAACAAAAAAAAATTAAGAGATTAAGTAATTTAAATAAAATAATCTTAATCTCTTAATTTAAAAAAAATAAAAAATGGCAAGCTACCTAAATCACACCGCTCAACCAATTACCTTTGCTGCGTTCCCACCCTGGAGGATTCTCAGGAGCTGGTTGTTTAGGACTTGCCGTTGCAAATATAGGAATTAATATTAAACCTCAAAACTGTATAACAGAAAAATCGGATGAAAACCTACTAAATTAAGGCTAATCGGCTGAAATTTAAGTTAATAATTTTTCATCTTTTTGTAAATTTTTAAACATGACTAAAAGTCCTACCACCTTCGGAATTATCCTTTTTATTGCTACAATGATTGTCTTTTTTGTAGTTTATCTCTTTTTCTCAGGCATCAGTTATTTTGATATCTCTTTGAAAATGAATGCCTTCGTTTTACCAATTTTGTATGCCGGAACTGCTTTTTGGTCAGTAAAAACTTTTTGGAACAACAACAGATATGTAACTTTTAAAGACGCATTCAAAAGAGCATTTTATCCGATGTTTATCGGTGGGTTTTTATCAGTAATCACTATTTTTCTTTTTTTAAATTTCATTGATAAGGATGCGAAAAAACTTTTAAACTATCAGTACGTTGAAAGACAGAGAACTGAACTGAATACAGAATACACTTCTGCAAAAAAAGTTTTAAAACATCAGAAAGATATTGATGAACTCGAGCAAAAGTATAAAGAAGCTCTTCAGAGAGTAAGTGATGAAGCTGTGAAAGGAAAAGATATGCTTACAGCAAGCCATTTCGCAGGATATTTTGGAGGAATAATGATATTTTACTTAGTTTTGTCTTTGTTTTTCGGAGCGTTTTTCAGAACAAAATCAAAACCTGAAGACGGGGAAGAAGCGTAAAATTTTGCAATTATATTTTACAATACGTATATTTGCTTAAAATACACGTGTAATGACAACTAAATTAACATTAACAATAGAAAAGAGCGTCATCGAAAAGGCAAAGAAGTATGCTAAAGGTACTCAGAGAAGCCTTTCTGAGATGGTTCAGAAATATCTGGAGAGTTTAGGCGAGATCAAAACGGCTAACGAAACAACGCCTAAAATGAAAAAACTTTTAGAAAAAATTCCGGAAAATATACCTCAATATACAGATGAGGAACTGGATGATATCAAACGGGAACATTTAGAAAAGAAACATATTTTATAATGATTTTCTTTTTAGATACTAATGTTCTGGTAGATTTGGTTCAAAAACGCGAACCTCACTTTGCTATCGTTTCTCAAATTTTTAATGTTTCCACAAAGGATGATGTTGAACTTTGTGCCTCATCTCACAGTATTGCAACTTTGCATTATTTATGTAAAAAAAATATGCAGGAAAGTAGTTTGAGGGAACTGATAGATGAAATTTTAAATTTTATCACTATTATTCCTGTTGATGAAGATATTCTAAGAAAATCTTTACGGTCACAACATAAAGATTTCGAAGATGCTATTCAGATTTTCTGTGCGCATCAGGTAAAAAATGTTACGGGAATTGTTACAAGAAATATCAAAGACTTTTCTACATCAGAAATTCCGGTTTTTGCACCTGATGAAGCGTTAGATTATGTCCGAAATAATTAATTTTAAAGCAAATAAGATTCACTTTGAACAATATAAATTTATCTATAGTTATTCCGTTGCTGAACGAAGAAGATTCTTTGGAACAACTTTTTTCAAGAATCGATAAAACGTGCGAAACCAGCAATTTATCCTACGAAGTTTGGTTTGTAGACGACGGAAGTACAGATCTTTCGTGGAGCATTATTGAGAATCTGAAAGTACAGCATCCTCAGATTCACGGAATTAAATTTTCTAAAAACTACGGAAAATCTCAGGCACTTCATGCCGCTTTCGCAAGAACTCACGGTGATGTAATCATTACAATGGATGCCGATTTACAGGATTTCCCAGAAGAAATTCCTGAACTCTACAGAATGGTGACGGAAGAAAATTACGACATCGTTTCCGGCTGGAAGAGAAAGCGTTTCGACAACGTGATGACCAAAAATATCCCTTCAAAACTCTTCAATGCTGCGGCAAGAAAGGTTTCCGGAGTATATCTTCACGATTTCAACTGTGGTTTGAAAGCTTATAAAAAACAGGTGGTGAAATCAATTGATGTGTACGGAGACATGCACCGTTACATTCCGGTTTTGGCTGCCAATGCGGGTTTCAGAAGAATAACAGAGAAAGAAGTTCCGCATCAGGCAAGACCTTACGGAGTTTCAAAATTTGGAACAGAAAGGTTCGTCCGCGGATTCTTAGATCTTGTAACACTTTGGTTTGTAAGCCGTTTCGGCGGAAGGCCAATGCATTTTTTCGGGGCTGTAGGAACAATTATGTTTATCGTAGGTTTCCTCTCTGCATTTTGGCTTGGAGTTTCAAAATTAATAGATGTTGCAAGAGGAATTTACGGTCATTTAATTACCAATAATCCATGGTTTTTCATCGCATTAACGATGATGCTTATGGGAACTTTGCTTTTCATCGCAGGATTTTTAGGCGAAATGATTATCAGGACCAACCGCGAGCATAAGAATTATAATATTGATGAAGTGATTTAATATGAAAAATACTGTTTTCACACTTTGTTTACTGACTTTACTTTCCTGCGGAAAAATCTCCCCAGAAGGCAACATCGAAAATAAGGAAGTAAATGTTGAGGAATTTGTAAATCTTGATATGGAAGGGAAATTCCGTGTTTTTTATGCGAGAGGTAATAAAAATTATGTAGAAATTGAAACCTACCCAAACATTGCAGACAATCTGGATGTGGAAGTAAAAGACAAAACTCTTTTTATTAAAGAAGGCAGAAAAACAAAAGGCGTGGATTTCTACAATGTCATCATTTATTCTAAATACAATCTTGAAAAAGTTTCAATTGCAGATTCTGTCGAGATGAATATTTCAAGTGAAATTAAAACAGACAATTTCAGATTAAACCTTAAAAACCATGCAACTTTCATGGGTTCTGTAAACACAAGAAAGGCAGAGGTGGAGATGCTGAACCGCAGCCGCGCCAATTTTTTAGGCCAAACCAAAGATGCAGTCATCAAAATTTCGGATACAGCAAGCCTTATTGCGCCGTACTGGAGAATTGAAAATTTAAAAATAGATTCCAAAAACGGAAATTACGCCGAGGTCAATGTGAAAGATTCTTTGAAAGGAAATATTCAGAATACTTCAAAATTTGTATATTACAACGATCCAATTCGTGCCTTTAAAGTGGAGAAAACGACAAAGGTGGAGAATAAAAAATTGCAGTAAATCGTAAAAATTCAGATTTTATCAACTTAATTATGAAGAGATTTTTAATTTGTTCGTCACTGACAATGATTATGATAACATCTTGTGTATCAACAAAAGTCAGTTCTGAAACTAACTTTGATTATTCAGTTTTACAGCAGAACACAAATTATATCATAGAAACCAGAGATTATAAAAAGATAAGACAGTTTAAGTTCGTCAGTCAGACAAAGGATTCCATTATTGGAAAACAGAAAGATGATGAAATTAAGCTTAACAAAAATAAAGTATTACAGATAAAAAAACCAAGCACAGGAAAAACTGTAGGGCTGGTTGTAGGAATTTTAGCTGCTGTCGGACTCGCTGGTTTTATTCCTGCAGCAGTAAGTAATTAAATAAACACGAAAATATAATATGTCAGTACTTTCAACCGCAGAAAAAGCCCAACTTTGGCTTAGCGACACATTCGATCAGGAAACAAAAGACGCCGTTCAGGCCTTGATTAACAGCAATTCTCCAGACCTTGAAGACTCTTTCTACCGTGAACTGGAATTCGGTACCGGAGGTATGAGAGGCGTAATGGGTGTTGGAACCAACCGTTTAAATAAATACACCTTAGGTCAAGCTACACAGGGACTTGCGAACTATATGTTAAAGCAGTTTCCAAATGAAGAACTTAGCGTTGCAATCGCTTATGATGTAAGACACAACTCAAAAGAATTCGGAAAACTGGTTGCGGATGTTTTAACGGCAAACGGAATTAAAGTGGTGTTGTTTAAAGATCACAGACCAACGCCGGAATTGTCGTTCACCGTTCGTGACAGAAAATGTACAGGAGGAATTGTTCTTACTGCTTCCCACAATCCACCGGAATACAACGGTTATAAAGTCTATTGGAACGACGGTGCACAAATCGTTCCGCCACACGACGAAGCCATTATCAAGGAAGTGTATTCTGTGAAATTTGAAGAAATTAAATTTAACGGAAATGATGAGCTCATTGAATGGATCGGGGAGGAACAGGACGACGTTTACATCGATGCCTGCATCGAAAATTCAACTTATCAGAATGTTGAAAAAGGAAATCTGAATATCGTCTTCACTTCTATTCATGGTACAACTTACACAACGGTTCCAAAAGCTTTGGAAAAAGCAGGTTTCAAAAAAATAGATTTGGTAAAAGAACAGATGATTCCAAGCGGAAATTTCCCAACGGTAGATTCTCCGAATCCGGAAGAGCCTGCAGCTTTGGAAATGGCCATGGATCTTGCAAAAATTACCAATGCAGATATCGTGATCGGTACAGATCCGGACGGCGACAGATTAGGAATTGCCGTTAGAAATCTTGAAGGTGAAATGCAGCTTCTGAACGGAAATCAATGCAACACCATTCTTACTTATTACATTTTAAATGAGTGGAGAAAACTGGATAAAATCACAGGAAAAGAGTTCATCGGTTCTACAATCGTAACTTCTGATATTTTCTTTGATATCGCTCAGAGATTCGGTGTCGACTGCAAAGTTGGACTTACCGGTTTCAAGTGGATCGGAAAAATGATCCGTGATTTTGAAGGCCAGGAAAAATTCATCTGTGGTGGCGAAGAAAGTTTCGGATTTATGACAGGAGATTTCGTTCGTGATAAAGATTCCTGCGGAAGTATTGTTTTGGCGTGTGAAATTGCAGCATGGTGCAAAGCCAATGGCAGAACGATGTACGAGTATCTGATTGAAATTTATCAGGAATTGGGACTGTATTACGAAGGATTAATTAATATTACCAAAAAAGGAAGAGATGGCGCTGAAGAAATTCAGAATATGATGAAGAATTTCCGTGAAAATCCACCAAAATCTTTAGCCGGATCCTTAGTGAAAGAGGTGAAAGATTTCAAGGAACAGACTAAACTTCTTGTTGCAGCCAATGTGACCAACAAAATGGAAGATATTCCGAAATCAAACGTTTTAATCTATTATACAGAAGACGGAACAAAAGTTTGCGTAAGACCTTCAGGAACTGAACCGAAGATTAAATTCTATGTTTCTGTAAAAGATTCTGTGGCTACTAAAGAAGAGTTTGAAGATAAGATTCAGGCTTTGGAAGCAAAAATTCAGCAGATTAAAACAGATTTGCAGTTGGATTAAACGGAATGTTAATCATTAATATTCTGTCATCAATATTAAAATAAATTTAAATAGAAAGTAAAGTGAAAGTTTCAAAATTAGCGGCGAACCTGATCGGTTCTGAGATTGTAAAAATCGGTAATGAAGTAAATGATTTAAAGGCAAAAGGAGCAGAGATTGCAAATCTTACGATTGGAGATTTGAATTCTGATATCTATCCGATTCCTGCAAAATTAAAGGAAGAAATTCAAAAAGCATATCAGAATAATTTAACCAATTATCCGCCCGCAAACGGACTTTTATCTTTACGAAAACAGGTTTCAAACGACCTTAAAAGCAGATGGAATCTGGATTATGATGCCAACGATATTTTGATCACTGCAGGCTCAAGACCATTGATCTATGCTGTTTACAAAACCATCGTGGACGAAGGCGACAAAGTGGTTTATCCTACACCATCATGGAACAATAATCACTATGCATATCTTACTTCTGCAGATGCTATTGAGGTAAAAACAACGCCTGAAAATAATTTCCTTCCTACAGCTGATGATTTAAGACCTCATTTGTCAGGTGCCGTTATGGTAGCACTTTGTTCACCGTTGAATCCTACGGGAACAATGTTTACAAAAGAACAGCTGACAGAAATCTGCGAACTGATTTTAGAGGAAAATAAAAGCAGAGGCGAAGATGACAAACCATTGTATCTAATGTACGATCAGATCTATTCAAACCTTACTTTTGGTGCAGAACACGTAGATCCGGTTTCACTTTTCCCTGAAATGAGAGAATATACAATTTACATAGAGGGAATTTCAAAATGCCTTGCAGCAACGGGAGTTCGTGTAGGTTGGGGATTTGGTCCGGCTCACATTATCGATAAAATGAAAGCGCTTCTTACCCACGTTGGAGCATGGGCGCCAAAACCAGAGCAGGAAGCCACGGCAAAATATTTTGAGGATACAGCTGATGTCAACGCATTTATCGAAGATTTCAAAGGAAAACTGGAAACGAGTTTAAAAGTTCTTCACGCAGGAATTCAGGATTTGAAAGAAAAAGGTCTTGCGGTAGAGTCTATCGAACCGATGGGAGCTTTGTATCTGACTATTAAATTAGATTACATCGGAAAAACAAAACCTGACGAAACCGTTATTGAAAATTCTTCGGATTTGGTTTTCTATTTAATCAATGAAGCGGGAGTTGCTTTGGTTCCTTTCTCAGCATTTGGTGAGGCAAAATCTGAGCCTTGGTTCAGAGCTTCAGTAGGCGGTTTGGCGACAGAAGAAATTTCTCTGATGATGCCTAAACTTGAAAAAGCGTTAAATAATTTGAAGTAAATTCAAAAAATATTTATAAATTTATCAATGTTGATTCTATTCTTTAGAGTCAACATTTTTTTTATTAAAATTTAAATCAAAATCACAAATGAATAATGATCAGCATGAATCCGGTGAGGATTTTAAGGAAAAAAAACAGCCTGAAAATAATTCTAAAAACGATGAGTTTTCAGAAATATCTGACTTCGAAAACGAAATTCAGGAAGAAAATCAGGAAATTTTAAATGAAGAAACTTCAGAAATTCCTGTTACAGTTGCAACGTCTACAGTTCTTGAAAACAAGAAGAAAAATCCTTACAAAATCGCCTTTTTCAGCCTCGGCGGAATCATCCTTTTGGGTGGAATTTCATTTTTCGGATACAGATTTTATAAAGAAAGTCAGACAGCAGAGCCCATCGTAGAAAATGTCTGTCTGGACAGTGATACAAAAATTTACGATGCCTACAAAGATGCCGTGGTGATGGTAAAACACCGTTATGGCTATTTCGCAAAAATAAAAGGCAGGGAAATTCAGCTCAGTGTGCCTGAAGCAACCGAAGAAACCCTTTACGGAACTGCGTTTTTCGTTGATGAAAATGGGAACATGATTTCCAACAGCCACGTTTTACAACCATGGAACACAGCAGAAAATAAAGAAAGAATTCTTACCAACACCAACAATTTCAAACTGAAAATCGCTTCAATTTTAACTACAGATATTTCTGAAGACGGTTACGAAACTTTCATAGCCTCCAACTGGGGAAATGCTTCGTCAGAATATTATGAAGAGGGCGATGGCGGGGATTTTGATGAAGGTTTTGAGGGTAATTCAGGTGAAGATTTTGTAACATCTACAGACTCTGCACCAGCTGACAGCGTAGAAACTTCAGTGGACATTGCCGCCTCGATTCCTCAGAAAGATTACGTCTCTACCGATGACATTGAAGTGTACATGAAAACTTTGGATATTGCCGTGGCACTGCACGATTCCACAGATGAGTGGTTGCCCTGCACCGTCGAAAAAGTCGCTGATGAAGAAGGTGTGGATCTCGGAATTCTCCAACTTTCAAACAAAACGACGCCGAATACGGTGGTCAATATCGTCAATATTGAAAATTCCATCACCGACGACAGATCTTTGAAACCCGGCGAAAAAGCAGTGATGATCGCTTATCCTTTGGGTGAAGATTTGGCGCAGACCAATTCCGGAGTGAAAGTTCAGCTGTACAATGGTCAAATCAGCAAAGAATCTGATGGCACAAAAATTCAGTACAGCGTCACTTCCACACATGGCGCAAGCGGAGCTCCCGTTTTCAACCATTGCGGACAGTTGATTGCAGTCAATTTCAGTGGAGTAGAACAGGTTCAGGGATATAATTTCGGAATTGTTTCAAAACAGATCCGCTCGGCATTTCCTTTTTTAAGTGTGAAATCTGAAACTGCCCGATAATCATGAGGGTTTACAGAATATTTTTTTTTCCGGCTTTTCTTTTTGTGATAAGTTGTGTTGAAAAAAGTAAGCCATTGCATATAACTGAAATAGACGAATTGCAGTCTGAGAAAGATGTGCAGGTTTTTATCAGAAAGATAGATTCTGCCTACAAAAATTATGAAGTAAAAAAAATTGCTGATTTCACTACAAAGGACATTGTATTTTTTGAAAATAAAAAACTTGCCACAAAATTAAATGTCAGTGAAAGTTTCTATAAAACTGATTTTGACAATAACGGGTACACAGACCTCCTCATTTTGGGGGATAATCATACCTGTTTTGAATCGGCAAATCAATCATGCAGTTACACACCAATTGCACTGATGAATTTTGGAAATAATAATTATGAAATTGTTGGTCTTACGCAAGGATTCAATGATATTATTACTCCTAAAATTAAAAAAATAAACAGCAAAAATCTGCTCCAGATCTACAAACCTGTTGTAAAAGATTGGGAACAAAGGATATTCGAAAAAGAACCTTCTGTACAAATATTGGAATTTAAATTTGATGAATTTATTGAGTATAATTCTAATGATAAAAACTACATCCCAATAAAAAATATTGAGTTTTCTACCTCAGGGTGTTTCGGAACGTGTCCTGTTTTTCAAATGACAATTGATCAAAACCGAAATGCGACATTTATTGCAGAGCATTTTAATTTCACAGATGACATGGAAAACTGGTCTGAAAATATTGAAGGTAAATTTCACACCGTTATTGATAAGAAAAACTATGACAAGCTAATAAGTACTTTGCAGTATATAGATTTCCCTTCGCTAAAAGACAGATATTCTGTCAATTGGACTGACGACCAAACTGTAAATCTTAAAATCACTTATTCAGACAATAAAGTAAAAACGATAGATGATTACGGAGCAATAGGAACTTATGGTTTAAAAAGTGTATACGACCAATTATATAAGTTAAGGAAAAATCAAAAATGGATAAAAGACTAATCACAAATTTTTAATAAAAATAAAAAACAATTATGAAAAAAGTTTTCAGTTTAGCAGCAGCATTTGTATTGACAGTACAATTAAGTGCCCAAACCAATGTTTTCCAAAAAACAACGTGGAAAATTGAATCCATTTCTGCCGATGGTAAAGCCGTTTTAAAAAAAGCAAAGAAGATTAATTTACCTTCTGAGCAAAGTAAATTTCATTTTCTACAATTTGATAATGAAAAATTTGATACTGGCAATCACTGTTTTCACATGGATGGACGGTACAGCATAATTGAACCGGATACCATTGAGTTTTCTGAAGGTGCCGCAGATATGGCTGGTGACTGTAGAGAGCCGAAAAGCCTCACGGGTAACTACACCTTCATTTTTAAAAATGATACTGTAGAACTGACTCCCGCCGAAAAAATCGACTACGATGAACCAATGCCGGAAGTAGCGGACTTCAACGAAAACGAATCTGTGGAAACTGCAGAAAAAGCCGCCAACGACATCCAAAAATCTGCCGACAAATCAAAAAAGAAATCAGCTGGCAAAACCAAAAAGTAAATATTTTTTTTGAGATGAATTTTAATTTTCATTTCATATTTAAAAACATTTGATACATTAAAATTATAAAAACCAAATATGAAAAAAGCGATCAGTTTAATAGCAACACTTGCTTTCACAATGGCATTTGCGCAAATTCCCAGTCTTGAAGTTTCAGGTGAAAAAAAACATCCGGTGATTCTTCAGGATGCAAAATTTGAAACAAAAATCTTAGGAAATCTTGCCACAACGACGGCAACCTACACATTTTACAATCCCAGCAACAGACTTCTGGAGGGAACACTTACTTTTCCGCTTCCGGATGGTGTGAGTGTGAGTGGATATGCCTTGGATATTAATGGAAAACTCAGAAATGCCGTTCCCGTACCGAAAGAAAGAGCAAAAGAAGTTTTCGAAAGCATCGAAAAAAGAAATGTCGATCCAGGAATTATTGAGAAAGTTCAGGGCAATAATTTCAGAACAAGAATTTACCCGTTGCCTCAAAAGGGAAGCAGAACCATTCAGATTACATATCATCAGGAACTGAAAAATACTGCTTCTGAATATCAGTATTTTATGAGTTTTGCAAATGCAGTCAGCATTCCTAAATTTGAAATGAAAGTCTGGATCAATGACGGAGCATCCACCCCAAAAATTATTGAAAATCCCGATGGAAGTTTGTCTTTTCAGAAGCAGGGAAATCAGTGGATTGCAGCAATTACCAAAGAGAAATTCACACCGAATGAAAGTTTGAAAATTAATATTCCGAAAACGAATCAAACTTCGAATGTTCTGTTGCAGAAAGCTTCGGGAGAACAGTCTTATTTTGCAGCAAATGTCAATGTAGATTTTCCCAAAAAAGAAAAGCCAAAATCTCAGAAAATTGCCATTATTTGGGACAATTCTTACAGTGGATCAAAAAGAAACCGTGACAAGGAACTGGATTTTCTGAATGCTTATTTTGCAGATAATAAAAACGTAACTGTTTCTTTAGTAACATTAAATAACACTTTAGATGTAGCACAGGATTTTACCGTTTCTCAGGGAAACTGGGCAGATTTAAAAACAAAAATTTTAAATTTAAAATACGATGGTGGAACTGATTTCGGAGCTTTGAAAGAGGTGAATGGAGTAGAGGAATATCTTTTGTTTTCTGACGGTATTTCTAATTTTGGAGATTTAAATGTTAAATTTAAAAAACCTTTAAACAGTATAACAAGTACGCCAACGTCAGATTTTAATTTACTGAAAATGCTCTCAGCTCAATCAGGCGGGAATTTTATTAATTTAAATGAGACTGATACGCAGTCGGCATTGAAAAAGTTTAAAAAATTGCCTGTCAGGTTTTTAGGGTTTAAAGAAAATCCGAACATTCAGGAAGTTTTTCCGAATGTTGGCTCTGTAGTAAATGAGCCGGTGAATATTTTCGGTATTACATCTGGAAATTTAGGAAAACTGACAGCTATTTTTTCAAACGGAAGTGAAAAATTTGAAGTTCCGGTAGATTTTACCAACGCTTCTCCAACGGAAAACTGGCAAATTGCGCAATTCTGGGCTCAAAGAAAGATTGATGAGTTGGAAATAAATCCATCCAAAAACAGAAACGAAATTAAAAATATCAGCGAGCAGTTTGGTGTTGTAAGCAAAAACACCAGTTTGATTGTTTTAGACGACATCAATGATTATGTCCGTTATAAAATTACGCCACCACAGGAATTAAAAGCAGAATACCAAAAGATTGTTTCTCAAAATAAAGGAAGAATTTTAGAACAGAGAAGAAATCTTTTATCTAAAGCTTTCGACAAAACAAGAGAATTAAAAACATGGTGGAATACGGATTTTGAGCCAACAGAAAAAAAGAAATATCCCAGTATTACAAATCAATCTCAGTCTGAAAGCAGGAGTGTTGCTGAAATAATTCAAGGAAGAGTTGCAGGTGTTGCGGTATCACGATCCTCTGCAAAGATGATGGAAATGTCAGATGAAGCTGTAGAAATAATGAATTCCGGAAGAAAATTAGAAGGCAAAATCACCTTGGTTGACGTAGAAAGCGCCGCAGAATACATGAAAGATTTTCAGAATCTGCAGTCAGCCGAAGTTATTTATCAAAAATATCTTGAGAACAGATCAAAACACGAAAAGCAGGTAACTTATTACTTCGATATTTCAAAACTGCTGTTTAAAAAAGGTGATAAAGTTTTGGCTTTAAAAGTTTTAAGTACACTTGCAGAACTCGATCTTGAAAATGAAGAACTGTACAAAACCATTTCCTACCTTCTGAAACAGCGTGGTCACTACGATAAAGAACTTTGGATCACCCAAAAAATTCTGGAGTGGCGACCTTTTGATGCTCAAAGTCACAGAGATTACGCTTTGGCTTTGGTGGATAACAAAAGACCTCAGGAAGCTTTAAATATTTACAAATCAATTTTATATCAGGAGTTTACCGATGAGATTGCTGATCGTGACAACGGAATTGAGGAAATTTTAATTATGGAAATTAATAACATCCTCAAGCAAAATAAAAATGTGGATGGAAGTAAAGTTGATGACAGATTAAAAGCTGATTTGCCTGTAGACATCCGTGTGGTTATCAACTGGAATAAAGACAATACCGACATTGATCTTTGGGTAACAGATCCGAAAGGAGAAGACTGTTCCTATTCTCACAAATCTACCCAAATTGGTGGCAGGCTGAGCAATGATTTCACGCAAGGTTTTGGTCCTGAACAGTTTTTACTGAAAAAAGCCATCAAAGGAAAATATAAAATCAAAACCAATTTCTTTGGTGAAAGACAGAATGTTTTGTCCGGACCAACCACGATAATGGCTGAAGTATATCTCTATTATTCTGATGGCAGACAGGAAAGAAAAATCGCTGTTTTCCAGAATCAGAAAGAAAATAAACCTGAAAGTGACAGTAAAATCCTGATAGGTGAATTTGAATTTTAGATAAAATTAAAATGCCGGAGAAAATATCTTCGGCATTTTTAAGTATAATATAATTTTATGTTTTATCAGCAAAGGCAAAAATATTTCCCAGTTTGATGCTGGAATATCCGCTGCTTTTTATTTTGGAAGAATTAATCATTGCTTTTGCCAGAATCTGGGTTGGCAGAGGTTTATGACTTTCTAACAGTCCGATTTTATTGGCAAATTTAATTATTCTTCCGCCTAAAACTTCGCCGTTTCGTTCCGAGTCTTTTCTTTCGAGCATTCCAGGTTTAAAAACGGTAATTTTATTGAAATGAAGCTGTTTCACGGCATTTTCAAGCTCGCCCTTCATCCTTGAATAAAATATTTTTGATTTCGGATCTGCGCCGTAAGCTGAAACCAAAACAAAATCTTCCACATTGTTTTCTCTGGCAGATTTGGCAAAATTGTATTGGTAATCGTAATCTACTTTCCATTGGGCTTCTTTGCTGCCAGCAGTTTTAAGAGTAGTTCCGAGGCAGGAAAAAGCGACGTCACCGGTTACCAGATCTTTCCAGCTTTCAGGCTCATCAAAATCCACGGTGTGTACAGTTAATTTATCATTGAAGATTCCCAGAGGTTTTCTCACAAAAATATCAACCGCAGTATAATCCGGATCATTAATAAGTTGCTGTACCAAATCTTTTCCTGTGGCGCCCGTGGCACCTATAACTAATGCTTTCATGTGTTGATAAATTTTGCGATGACCTAATTTAGGAAAAAAGATTCAAAACAGAAGAGAATCTCAGAATTTTTACTGCAATCTGTATTCCGAAATATCAGCTTTGATGTATGATGGAACTGAATTTATTTTATAATTAAAATTTACCCGGAATATCAAAAATTGTGAAAGCTTTTTTAACGTATGTTTAACTACGGGGGGGCTGTCATTAGGTAAGTTAATAAATGTATTAGCCGTACCTTTAACCACTTTAAAAAATGACTGATGGGGATATTTGATATGTTTACGGAAGAGATTGCAATAGATTTGGGAACAGCCAATACGCTGATTATACATAACAATAAAATTGTGGTAGACGAGCCTTCTATTGTGGCAATAGACCGTCTGACGGGAAAAGCAATCGCTGTGGGAACGCAGGCAAAACTGATGCAGGGAAAAACCCATGAAGATATAAAAGTAATACGGCCGCTGAAGGATGGTGTGATTGCAGACTTTCACGCATCTGAGCACATGATAAAAGAATTTATTAAGCTAATTACTCAAATCAAAGGTAAATTAATACAGCCTGCATTAAGAATCGTAATCTGCATACCGTCCGGAATTACGGAAGTGGAAAAAAGAGCAGTGCGGGATTCTGCACAGAAAGTTAATGCAAAAGAGGTCATTTTAATCTACGAACCGATGGCTGCAGCAATAGGAGCGGGGATTGACGTAGAAAGTCCGGAAGGAAATATGATTGTTGACATAGGGGGCGGAACCACCGAAATTGCCGTGATTGCTTTAGGTGGAATTGTAGTTGACAAATCTTTAAAAATAGCCGGTGATGTTTTTACTAATGATATCTCATATTTTATCAGAACCCAGCATAATCTCAATATTGGTGAACGTACAGCGGAAAGAATTAAAATTGAAGTAGGTTCGGCACTGGAAGAACTGGATTTTGATCTGGAAGATATTGCTGTTCAGGGAAGAGATTTGATAACGGGTAAACCAAAAGAAATAATGGTGGGTTATAAAGAAATTTTCAGAGCACTGGATAAATCCATCATGAGAATTGAAGATGCTATTTTAGAAACGCTTTCGATAACGCCTCCGGAACTGGCGACAGATATTTATAAAACCGGAATTTTCCTCGCCGGCGGCGGCGCATTGCTTAACGGACTTGCAGAAAGACTCCACAGGAAGACAGAATTGCCGGTATTTTTAGCAGAAGATCCTTTGAGAGCCGTGGTTAGGGGTACTGGGATTGCACTTAAAAATAATAACAAATTCAGGTTTCTGATGAAATAGTTTATTTTGATTATCAATGTTTTAGCGGTTAATTCTATAATTTATCGCTTATTTTTTTTAAATAAAATTAAAATTGATTTGATTTTTGTTTTGAGTGAAATTAATTTTAAATCTGACGTCTGAGAAATCTTTGTTTTAATGAAACTTTACACGAGATAACCAAATCGACAGCATTTGAATCAAATTAATTGTTCATCTGTGCGCAAAAAAATCTTTAAAGTCAAAACAGTTTGTTGATTACTGAATTCTGAATTATTGATAATTCTTAAATTTTTTTGCTTGTGAAATCTTTGTTTTAATGAAACTTCACCCGAGATAACCAAATCGACAGCATTTGAATCAAATAAGATTTATTTAAAGTGAAATTAATTTTAAATCTGACGCCTGAGAGATTTTTGTTTTAATGAAACTTCACCAGAGATATAGTCAAAACGGTTTGCTGATTACTGAATTCTGAATTATCGGAAATTCTTAAATTGTTTTGCTTGAGAAATACTTGTTTTAATGAAACTTTACACGAGATAACCAAATCGACAGCATTTGAATCAAATTAATTTTTCATTTAAAAAATAATTTAGGTGATTGAATTTTCTGTGACTGAATATTATTTCGCTATTGATAAATCCTTTGGGAAAATTGAATACTTTGAAATATCACGTTAGAGAGCCTGAAAACTCGTTTTTATTTGAGAAAAGAAATTCATTGAAATATAAAAGTTAACATAATATAAATTATAGGATTTTTATTCTTCACAAATTAAGGCTGTAAACATCACTATTTCTGTTGCTGATTTGTAATTTCTTACATAAATTAGCTTTACCAAAATTTAAGAAAATCAAGTCAATGAAAAAATTAATATTTGCAGGAGCTTTAATCACGATTGCTCTGAGCTGCGAAAAAAAAGAAACCCCAAAACAAAGTCCTGTAAAAACAGATTCCGCTGAAACAGTTTCTGAGCCTGTAGATACTTTAGGCACCAAAACTTTCTGCTACATGAAAGTTATTGGCAAAGACACAGTTGTCGCCAGTATAGACGATAATCTGGGAACCCTGATCGGTAAACTGGCTTATAAAAATCACGAAAAAGACAGTTCCAAAGGCGATGTAACCGGTTTCAGATCTGGAGATACGCTGAAGTTAACCTACGAATTTGCCTCTGAAGGAACTACCAGCAAACGCGATATTTACTTTTTACAGAAAGATAATTCACTTTTTGAAGGTTTAGGCGATCAGAAAGATAACGGCGGACAAATGGTTTATTCCAACGAAAAGAAAATTTCGTATCCTGAAGATCAAAAACTTGAATCTGTAGATTGTGAAAAAATAAGTAAACTTCTAAAATAAAAAGCTTCAGCCAATTGATATTTCATTGGCTGAAATTTTTTAAAGCACTTCTTTCAGTTTATCTAAAAATCCGTCGGTGACAGAATCTGTCGTATTCCATGATGTAATGATTCTGATCGCCGATTGAGTTTCGTTTGTTTTCTGCCATACATAAAATTCAAAATTCTCTGAAAGCTTTTCTATCACTGGATTTTCAAGTATTGGAAAAATCTGGTTGGTCGATGTATCGCTTAAAAACTGAATTGCTTTTTCAGTCATCATATTTTTAATTTTCATAGCCTGAGTATTGGCATTTTTGCCTAATTCAAAATATAAATCTTCTTTAAAAAGTTCCAGAAACTGTATTCCCAGAAGCCTTCCTTTAGCCAAAAGTGCTCCTTTCTGTTTAATATTGAATGCGAAATCGGGCTGCAGTTCCGGATTATTAATCACAATACCCTCTCCCAGTAAAGCTCCGTTTTTGGTTCCTCCAATGTAAAAAACATCTGTAAATTGGGCTAAATCCTGAAACTGAATATCATTAAATTCCGAAGTAAGAGCCTGTGCTAGCCTTGCTCCGTCCATAAAAAGATAGAGATTATTTTCTTTACAGAATTTATAGAGCTCCTCCACTTCTTTTCTCTGGTAAATTGTTCCCAGCTCTGTAGAATTTGAAATATAAACGAGTTTGGGCATCACCTGATGAGGAACATTTTGATGGCTTTCCAAAACAGGAATGATGTCTGAAGGGCGAAGTTTCCCATCCTCAGTTTGAATTCCTAAAATTTTATGTCCTGTGGCTTCAATTGCTCCGGTTTCGTTGTTTAAAATATGTCCGCTCATCGCTGAAATTACAGCCTGATATGGTTTTAAAATAGATGATATCACTATTAAATTTGCCTGAGTTCCACCCGAAACAAAGTAAATTTCAGAGTGTGAAGATTTCAGTTTTTCTTTAATGAGTTCTTTTGCTTTTTTAGAATAAATATCTTCGCCATAGCCTGCCTGCTGATCTTCATTGTGAGCAAGCAATGCCTTTAGAATTGCGGGATGAGCGCCCTCAGAGTAATCGTTTTTAAATGAAATTTTCATAGAGTAAATATAAAACTTAATTATAAAATTCACTCACAAAAAATAATTTGTTAGATTTGTATATTAAATCATCTAACATTTTGAAAGCAACTCTTACCGAAGAAAATTATCTGAAAGCTCTTTTCCATACCGTTGATTCTAATAATAAAGTGACCATCAACGAACTGAGCAAGTTTCTGGATGTGAAAATGCCCAGTACCAACAATATGATGAAGAAGTTTGCTGAAAAAAACTGGGTAATTTATGAAACTTATAAACCGCTCACCGTCACCTCTTCGGGAATGCGGGAAGCCGCTTTAGTGGTAAGAAAACACCGTCTAACAGAGATGTTTTTGGTGGAAAAAATGAACTTCGGCTGGGAAAATGTTCATGAGATTGCCGAGCAGCTTGAACATGTACATTCACAGCTGTTTTTTGATAAAATGGATGAAATTTTAAACTTCCCGAAATATGATCCACATGGAGAACCGATTCCTGATAAAAAAGGAAATATCATTGAGCAGGATCTCATACAACTGTCAAACTGTGAAGCAGGCGACAAGGTTGTGTTCACTTCTTTAACACTGTCTGATGATGCTTTTCTGAATTATCTCACCGATAAAAATCTACTCCTAAACACAGAAATTCTAATTCTTAAAATAGAAAATTTCGACAAATCGATGACGATAGAAATCAATGGAGTGAAGGAAATTATCAGTAAAAAAGCAACTGAAAAAATTTTGGTAAAAAAATAAGGACATTTTTCAAATGCCCCTATCCTGTTTTTATTAATCTAAAACACTCCAGCCCCGTTTAGGATTGTTGTTTGAACTGACTTCCTGCTCAGTAACGATAATATTTTCTTTGCGCTGACCGATGTACTCCAGTTCACTCAACTTAGAAAAAATTACATCCAGACTTCTCATCAGCAGTTGAATCTGATGAAGATGTTCTCCTGAATTATGATGGTCATAATTAATTTCTGCCACTGTGGAGAGTTGATTCAAAAGCGTGTGCGGTGCGATTTCGCTCCATTCCAGACTGTAGTTCAGCATTTCTTCCAGTTCTGCAGGAAGAATCATCTGTGTGGAATTGTAGATTTTGAGAGCCAGTTTCGAGAAAACTTCGGTCAGAAAAATCGGAGATTCATAAGGAACCACGTTTCTAAACTGAAAGTATACATCTGCAAATGTATTAACCATTGTTGTACATAGGTTTTTTACGTTAATGGCCAAAGCTGTATTGGCATTTTTATGTGCAGATTTCTGAATGATTTTAAATGAATACTGCTGCAGATTTCCAATATATTTTGCAAAACTGTTGTAATATTCAAGCAATGACGGGTGACTCTGTATTGATGTGCAGGGCGGAATGAAATTACTGTCAACCTGTGCAATATTCCCCATCAGATTAACCTTACCGATGACCAGATAATTTCCCCCTGCGTAACCTTGATTTACAGATTGTAAAGGCAAAAGTTCAATATGATAATTAGGTTGGGAATAAGGATGTCTCGGCGGAATTTCGTCTGCATCAATATCGCCGAAAGGCACTTTATCAAAAGGATTTACCGAAACTAAAATATAAAATTCTCCGTCGGTACTGCTTTCTTCAAAATTAATGAATTTCGCAAGAGATTTTACACTTACTTTTCTGTCTTTCAATTCAATGCGGTAACCTGCGGCAGTTACGGCACTGCAGTTTTTAATGGTCAGCTGTACATCGTTGGTAGCGGTGTTATGCACGTCAAAAACCGTCTTGTCTGTGTATTCATTAGAGATCGGAAGCAATCCATAGTTATAATTGCTGATTTTTATTGAATTTGAATCTCTGATATGATCTAAAAGATGATTATCCTGCTCATGAAGATGTCTCTGCGAAACCTTCATGCCGTCTACCCAATTGATGGCAGGATGTTTAATTGGCTGTATCATTGTGATTAATATTTTGTGTTGTTATTTAGCTTGCCTTCTTCCTGATGCTGTATTACTCTTTTACAGATGATCACATCATTTTCTCTGATGCCGTTTGTGCTGATGTCATTTTCAAAATCAATATATTTTCTGAAACTGAAAAATGATTTTTTAATGTAAAATATCCAGTAGTAAGACTCTTTCGAGGCATTTGTAAGATGTATTACAGATCCGGGATTTTTATGATTGTAATCATCTACAACCCTGTAAAACCAGTCACCAAAATGTATGCCTGTAGGAAGTGTTTTGGCTTTAATTCTGAACCTGTTGCTTTCTTCAAGATTTTTGCTCAATTCTACATTCAGAACCATAAGGCGGTCAAAATCCACGCCGTCAAAATCTGGTAGTTTTTGGTCCGGACTGTAATGCCAGGTTCTGTAAATATCCACCGGAATACTGATCAGCTGTACAAAGCAATAATAAAATACCAGCGGAACAAAAAAAGTAATCAAACTTGTAGCCGCCATTACCGGATATCCCGTGTCTTTACTCACCCATCTGAAAAGCATCACAAAAAGATATCCTCCCGCCAAAGTACACGTTACAGACAGAATACTTTCAAAAAGGATAATAAAGGTATTTGATTTTAAATATTTTCTGAAAAAACGGTGCAGAAGATTCACATGAAGAATCCCCAAAAGGAGATAAAATAATTGTGAAACTAAATATCCGTAAGGATTAAATGTGTTTCCTGCATAGCCTAAAAATCCGGGAAGCGCCAGACAGAGACTGCACAGAAGAATGTAAATAATAACAGTGCGTATTTTTATAGCAGGCTTATTGCGTGTAATAATACCCAGAATAAACATCATGATAACCGCAATGAGCGGCAGAAGAATGTAGCGTAGAAATATACCTTTTACTGAAGAAACATCCATAATTTCCTTTCAAATTAAAGTTTGTGTATTGTTGGTCTTGTAAATATAGTAAATAAATTCAGAGAAATGTAGAATATCCCAGCCTGGTCTGGTTTTCTTCTTCTTCGTCCAGAACAAATGAAAACCGCTCTTTTGCTGTGACAAAATTTTCTTTGATATCTGTATTCAGAGGAAGACAATATTCATAAAAAGCAGTAAGAGTTTTTTTGAAACGGCTGCCTTCCACAAAATCTTTCATTCTGCTGTAAGGAATTGGGCCAATGTTTACTACCCAGTTTCTTTCGCCGTCGAAATGTCTTCCGCTGGGAATATAATCTAAGCCCAAACGGGAATTTCCTAGAAAAACAGAACTGCTCTCCTCCTCTATTTTCTCTAAAATCCTTGCCTTAAAAGTCACTTCAACGGGAATTTCAAGAAAAGCACTCAGACACTGCTCAAAAAGCTTTTTGTCGCCTCTTATTTTATGCAGAAACGGTAGAATGTAGACAAAAATACAGGCAGAATCCCGATCCAGAAGTTTAATAAGCGGCCAAAGCTCGCTGAATGTTTTGATGAGTGAATCTGTCTGGCTTGCAAGATCAAATTCCTGTTCTTTCAGCAATCCTGAAATTTCTGTAAAAAAAACTTCCAGTTCAAATGGGCGGAAAAATTTTCGTGCATCATCTTCAACTTTTTTCTGACGGCGGATTTCTTTCACCACACTGTCTACATTATTTCTTGAGGCGTTGAGGGATGGCGGATGGAAAATTCCTTCAGGTAAATAGTCGTAAATACCTTCTCTGTAGGTTTTTATGTTGTAAATTTCTTCTTCGAAACCAAGAAACTGTTTCGTAATGCTTTTAATATCTTTCAGGTAAGCTCTGTCATTAATGCCCAGACGTTCTACAAAAACCAGGGATAAGGCTTTGTGGTATTTCATCAGATTTACGGCAACGGTTTCAGCCCTGAAGTCGGTCTGCAACTTGTTGTACTGCATGTCTGGAATGCCGTGTTCATACATTTTATAGTTGGGTTTGGTATCGTAAAGATAAGATAAGTTCTAAATTTAAAAAATGTTTAGATTATTTTTTTTCTAAATTTTTTCAAATAATTAATCTTACTGTGAATTTTTATTCATGCGGTGATTATTAATTTGATGAACATTATCTTTGCAGTCTGAAAATAATTAAGAAATGAAAAGTATTTATTCTAAAGTTTTGCTTTTGGCATTCGTTGCAAGTTCGGTCTATTCGTATGCATGGGGATTGACGGGGCACAGAGTGATTGCAGAGATTGCAGAAAACCATCTTTCGGGGAAGGCGAAGAGAGAGCTCAGAAAAATGTTGGGCAAAGAAAGAATGGCGTATTGGGCAAACTGGCCGGATTTTATCAAGTCTGATACCACCGGAGCATGGAAGCAGGCTTCGGCATGGCATTATGTAAACATCGATCCGAAAACAGATTTTACAGCATTTGAAAAAGATCTGAAAGCTCAGGCAGGGGCAAATCTTTATTCTCAGATTAAAGTATTATCAAGCCAGATTAAAGATCAAAAAACGTCTGAAAAAGACAGAAAAATTGCTTTGATCTTTCTGATTCACATGATGGGAGATTTGGCTCAGCCGATGCACACGGGGAGATCTGAAGATTTGGGAGGAAACAAAATCAACGTTACTTATTTTGGAGAAAAATCCAATCTGCATTCTGTTTGGGACGGTAAACTGGTGGATTCTCAAAAATACAGCTACACAGAATACGCCAGACTTCTGGATATTAAAACAAACGATGAAGTAAAAGAGATTCAATCCGGAACATTGGAAAACTGGCTGTACGATTCTCATCAGATTGCCAATAAAATCTATGCTCAAACGCCGAATGATTCTAAACTTTCTTATGATTATCAGTATAAATTTAATGATATTATGGAAAGACAGCTTCTTTACGGAGGGCTGAGACTGGCGAAACTGCTGAATGATCTTTTTTAAAATTGAATTGTCAATTGTCAATGGTAAATTTTGAAAGTCAGTTTTGATTTTCCTTTAAATATGGAGCGGAACTTTGGTTTCGCTTTTTTTTGTTTTTAAACTTTATTACCTATTTTGTCATGTTGAAATTTTTAGGTTCAACTGAGTCAAAGCATTTACATATGTATCTGAAAAATAGTAGAAAGATCCGAGCTTAGGTCCTTTCAGGATGACAAACTGCGTGAATATTTTTTGAATTTTGAATTTTGAAAGGCAATTTAATCTTATCTTAAACATAGAGCGGAACTTTGGTTTCGCTTTTTTTTCCTCAGCTCGAGTGTTTTTCGGAATGAAATGGAGAAAAATGTATCGAGAGCTATGAAGTTTCTTTTTGACATTTATGAAATTTCTTAAAATGTGATCATGTCACTAGCCCCGATGGAAACGGCATCCTTTTGTGATGAGGAACGAAGAGCAAAAGATATAGTGGACAGCGGGAATCAGCTCCTAAAAAAACAAACGAAAAAGCTGAAGCATCTCCTTAATAGCCAACATTCAGGATAATAAGGCTTCGGAATGTGCGAAGTGGAATAATTTACAACTTATTTTGCTACTGAGATTCAATAGTGTAAAATATTTTTGTAACTGGTGTAACCTTTGTAATGTTTTGAGCGTATAATATAATAGCAACTCTATTTTTGAGCATAAAATAAATGAGACAACTAAAAATAACCAAGCAGGTTACCAACAGGGAAACCGCTTCATTAGACAAGTATTTGCAGGAAATTGGTAAAGTGGAACTGATTACAGCAGACGAAGAAGTAGATTTGGCACAAAAAATCCGCGCCGGCGACAGAGTGGCACTGGAAAAACTGATTAAAGCCAACCTTCGTTTCGTAGTTTCTGTATCTAAACAATACCAAAACCAAGGACTCTCTCTTCCCGATCTGATCAACGAAGGGAATTTAGGATTAATGAAAGCTGCAAAAAGATATGACGAGACCAGAGGTTTCAAATTTATCTCTTATGCGGTTTGGTGGATCCGTCAGTCGATTTTACAGGCTTTGGCAGAGCAGTCTAGAATTGTAAGATTGCCATTGAACAAAATCGGTTCGATCAACAAAATCAACAAAGCGTACGCACACCTTGAGCAGGAAAACGAAAGACCACCTTCTCCGGAAGAGCTGGCTGAAGTTTTGGATATGAGCGAGGAAGACATCAAAGAATCAATGAAAAACTCCGGAAGACACCTGTCTATGGATGCACCATTGGTAGAAGGTGAAGATTCTAACTTATACGACGTATTGCGTTCAGGAGAATCACCAAGTCCGGATAAGGATTTGATGCTTGAATCTCTTCAGATCGAAATCGAAAGAGCTTTGAATACTCTGACGCCGAGAGAGGCTGATTTGGTAAGACTGTATTTCGGGTTGAACGGAAAACATCCGATGACTTTGGAAGAAATCGGTGAAACTTTTGATCTTACGAGAGAAAGAGTCCGTCAGATTAAAGAAAAAGCAATCAAAAGACTGAAACACAATACCAGAAGTAAGATTTTGAAGTCTTATTTAGGTAAATAATTTTAGTTTTTATAACTATTAAAGCGGAGTCTGAATTTTTCAGGCTCCGTTTTTTTTGTAACATTTTTTGAAGTTTGTTCAACTAATCTTGATATATTGAAGTCTCGCGCAGATTTGTAGAATTTTGCAGATTTAAATTTTGTAATTTGTTTAATATGAAAGATCTACGAGAAAATTATTAAATGAATCTTAAAATATAAATCATGAAAAAATTACTTGTTTCAACTGCCCTTTTTTTATTAGTAATTTCCTGTTCCGAAAAACCTGAAAATAAACCTTTAGAAAATAATGTTGTAGATAATGTAGAATCATCATCTTCCATTTCTTTGAAACGTTCTCGTGGAAATGGTAATTTGGTTTTGGACATATATTCTGAGTTACTTAAAAATGATAAAAATTTGCAGGAATTAGAGCAGAAAATTGAGAATATTAATAAAGAAACTAACATTGTAATTTCTGAATACGAAAATATAATCAACAAATCTGACAGTTATTATAATGACGCAGAACAGCTTACCAGATCGATTACAGATTCTTTGGTAAAGAAAGAAATTGAGAGAGATATAAAGTTCAGTTCTGAAAGATATGATTTAAAAACAAAGAAAATCAAAGATTTAATTGTACAAATTAATAAGAATACAAGCATTATTCAAGATCAACATACAATTTTTAAAATCAGAAAAACACTTCCGGAAATCGAAAAATATCAAAATGCTCATCCTTTAAAAACGGATAGTTTAGATAATTTTATCAATAAACAAAATCAGTTGCTGAACGAATTGAGAAATTTAAAATAATTTTTTGCCACGAATGCACAAATTTTTATAAATTATTCGTGCATTCGTGGCATCTAAACAAAGAATGAAAATTATTAAATGAATCAGACCTCAATCATCGGAGCCGGAATTGGTGGCCTAACTTTAGGAAATATCTTAAAGCAACACAATCTTGATTTTACCATTTACGAATCAGCTCCTGAAATAAAACCAGTCGGAGCCGGAATTATGATGGCTGTAAATGCGATGCAGATTTTTGAGAAATTAGGTTTAAAAGAAAAAATTGAAAATGCCGGAAACAAAATTCATGGAATTTCGATTACCGATGAAAAGCTAAAAACCATTTCTACCACGAATGTTCTGGCTTTGGAAAAGAAATTTAATTCCTGCAATGTTGCGATTCACAGGGCAGAACTTCAGAATATTTTAGCGGAGAATTTAGGCTTTGAAAATATCAAATTAAATCATTCTTTAAAACAGATCTCAAGCAAAGAAAATTATCACATAGAATTTGAAAACGGAAATAAAATTGAAAGCAAGATCGTTTTCGGAGCAGATGGAATTCATTCAAAAATTCGCAATCAGATTTTCAAAACAGGAAATATCAGAAATGCTGCACAAAAATGTTGGCGCGGATTAACCACTTTTGAACTTCCAGAAAAATACAGTCATCATGCTTTGGAAATCTGGGGAAAAGGAAAACGTTTCGGTTTTGTGAAGCTTTCGGGAAATCTGGTGTATTGGTATACTTTGGTAAATGACAATAAGTTTAAAGTAAACCATAATCTCACTGAAGAATTTAAAGACTTCGATCCGATAGTTTTGCAAATTCTTGAATCAACAAGACCTGAAAATGTAATTCTAAACGACATTATCGACCTCACTCCTATTCCAAAATGGTATGCTGAAAATCTCTGTCTGATTGGCGATGCATCTCACGCCACGACCCCGAATATGGGACAGGGAGCCTGCCAGTCGGTGGAAGATGCTTATGTGATTGGAAAACTTTTAGAAAAAAGTCAAGATTTTAATTTGATTTTTGCTGAATTTCAGAAAATCAGAAGAAAAAAGGTCGATTACATTGTCAAAAACAGCTGGACAATTGGAAAAATTTCGCAGTGGGAGAAAGGTAATTCTCTCCGAAATTTCCTGATGCGTTCTATGCCTGAAAGTTTAAATCAGAAAATGATTGAGAAAATTCTGACATTGGGGCTGTAATTATAAACAAAAAAGTCTGCAAAAATATTTCGCAAACTTTTTTGTTTTGAACTTTCAAGAGATTGTAAATCTCACGCAGATTTGGCAAATTGTGCAGTTTAATTTCAAAAAGAATCTGCGTAGTTTCTCAAATCAACATGAAAATATTATTTTTTATCAACCACAATTCTGTCATTTCTGTTCGCCAGTTCCCAAGCTGTAGCAAAGACAAGCTGAGTTCTTTTTTGCAATAAAGGAAAATCAATCTTTTCAACATCATCGGTTGGTTTGTGATAATCTTCGTGAATTCCATCAAAGAAAAATGCTACCGGAATATTGTTTTTTGCAAAATTATAATGGTCTGATCTGTAATACAATCTTTCTGTATCTGCAGGATCGTCGTATTTGTAATTTAATTCAAGGTTGTTGGTATTTTTATTTGCCGCCTCAGTGATCACTTTCAACTGTGAGCTCAGCATTTCTGAACCTATAACATAAACGTACTGTTTGCCACGATTCTCAGGGTCATCACGACCGATCATGTCAATATTTAAATCTGCAACCGTGTTCGCTAAAGGAAAAACAGGATTGTCTGTATAAAATTCAGATCCGAAAAGTCCGTGCTCCTCTCCTGTCACGTGAAGAAATAAAATAGATCGTTTTGGGCCATGTCCTGCTTTTTTCGCCTCATTAAAGGCTTTTGCAATTTCCATTACGGCAACAGTTCCGCTTCCGTCGTCGTCTGCACCGTTGTACACTACTCCATTTCTGCTTCCAACATGATCATAATGTCCCGAAATCACGATAATTTCTTCAGGTTTTTCACTTCCTTCGATGAAGGCTAAAATATTTTCAGAATCAGGAAGACTTCCGCCACCACGCTTTGCCATGTAGGCTGCAGGAACCTTCTGATAAAATGATCCAAGTGCTTTTGGGAAAGATATTCCGTTTTGCTTATAGAAATTAATCATGTATTCGCCGGCTTTCTTCTGTCCTTTGCTTCCGGTATCACGGCCTTCCATCTCATCCGAAGCAATCACTGTAAGATTTTTTTTAAGGCTTTCTAAACTGATACTCTGATATGCCGTTTTATAAGCTTTGCCTTCTTTTCCACTAGGTGTACTTACAGAAGCAGTTGCGGAATCAGTTTTTACTGCAGTAGAATTTGTACTGCCACAAGAGGAAAGAACAACCGCTGAAAAAAGCGGCAAGAGAATTTTATTCATGTAAAATATTTGTCTAAAATTAAGAAAAATATCTAAAATCTTATACAACTTAAGTTTTTTTATATATTTGATTGAAACTATGGAAACAAATTTACAATTTACTGATTATTCGTTTTTTACGGAGATGTCGCTTCTCGCTAAGCAAAATCAAAGCTACGACCTGTCTTTGGGCTTGCCCGATTTTGAGGTGGATGAAAGACTCAGATTTTATTTAAAAGAATCTGCCGACAGCATTTCACACAGCTATGAATCTCTTGCCGGAAACCCTTTATTGATCGATAAAATTGTTGAATTTAATGCTTCCAGACAAAATCCTGTATTGATTTCGAAAGAGGAAGTGAATATTGTTCCCTGCTCTACTTTTGCCCTGTACACATCCTTAAAGTCAATTTTAAATTTGGGGGACGAAGTTATTATTATTCAGCCTTCTTACTACACTTATGCTCCTTCAATCGTGATTAACGGCGGTGTTCCTGTTTTTTATGAAGTGGAAGATGATTTCAGTATTTCCTGGGAAAAATTAAAGTTTTGCATTAGTGAAAAAACAAAAGCAATTATCGTCAACACACCTCAAAATCCTACCGGAAAAATTTGGGATAAAGAAGATTGGCAAAATCTCTATGACTTAATTAAAGAAAGAAATATTTACGTGATTTCTGAAGAAATTTATGATATTTACTGTTATGATGAGCATTCACACTACAGCGCTTTTTTACATCCGGAATTACGAAAAAGAACTTTCAGCATCTTTTCATTCGGGAAAATGTTTCATTCTACAGGTTGGAAGGTGAGTTATCTTTTGGCTGCGCCAGATTTGTTGCAAGCTTTCAGAAATCATCAGCAATATATTTCTTACAGCACCAATGCGCCCTGTCAGTATGCGATTGCAAAATACCTCGATGTTTTTGATCCTGAAGTTAACCGAAAAATCATGCAGAATAAAAGAGATGTTTTTTGTGAAATGATTGCCGAAACTCCGTTTATTTTAAGTCAGAAATCTCAAGGAGGATTTTTTCAGACTGTTAATTTCAGAAATATTTCCAAAACAATGACTGATGTGGAGTTTTCAAAATGGCTTACGGTGGAGAAAAAAGTTTCATGTTTACCTTTGTCTGCGTTTTACCAGAATAGGCAGGATTCAGATTTTATACGGTTTAGTTTTGTGAAAAAAGATGAGATTATTATTGATGCGATGAAGCATTTAAAATTAAATCTTTAAAAATAATTTATTTATCATCGTAGTGTCCCCAAAGTAAAAGAATGAGAACAACTACCTTCTCATTTTCAATTCTATAAATCAATCTGTGTTTTCCTGAAATTCTTCTGGACCATGTTGCCTTTGAATAATATTTTAGCTTTTCAGGTTTGCCGGTTCCCGACTCGGGGTGTTCTCTTAATTCGTCAAAAATCTTATTAATTTTTAGTAATATTTTTTTATCTCCCGATTTTTTATGTTTTTCAATATCGGAAAATGCCAATTCTGTCAGTTCCAATTCAAAACTCATAGACCTAAAATTTCTTTCTGTTTGTCTTTTGAGAGAATATTGGTTTTTCCTTCGTTTGACTGCTGTATCGACTTATCAATCTTGGTATAGAATTCTTCTTCGGTCATAGTGGTATCGTCCTCTCCTATCTCAAATCTGACTTTTAATTCTTCCAATAAAGATTTTAACAGAGATTTCTGCTTTTCATCCTTTGGGTATACAATTATACTTTCCATTTCATAATTAATTGATTAATACAAATATAAAGGTTTAGAATTAAATATAATTAAGGAATTTTACAGATAATAACTTTCACAAAAAAAGCAGACAAAAATTGCCTGCTTTAATATTTAATATCAGAGATTAACCTGCGTATTTATCATTGTAATCTTCCATTGAAGCGTTTATAACTTCTTTTGCAGCTACAGCTCCGTACACCTTATCAATTCTGCATTTCGCAGGTTCGTTTGGTAAGTTTTTGTAGGTTAAAAAATAGTGCATCAATCTGTTCACTTCAGCTTCCGGAAGTTCAGAAATATCTGTGAAATGACCAAAAGCATGATCTCCCAATAAAACTGCTACAATTTTATCATCAGCTTCGCCGCCGTCGATCATTTTAAAACCACCGATTGGTCTTGCCTCCATCAGAATCCCTCCTGAACTGAAATTGTGAGAACTTAAAACACAAATATCCAAAGGATCGTGATCGCCCATTGTAACGTCTGTAGAACCGCTTTCAACAGCAAGTTTCATTACTCTTTGGTCACAGTACGTCTGTGGAACAAAACCGTAAAGCGCAGGGATGATATTTGAAAATTTCTGAGGTCTGTCTACTTTCATGAAACCTGTTTCTTTGTCGATTTCGTATTTAATAGTATCTGAAGGAACGATTTCTACAAAAACATTTACGGTTTCAGGTGCATTTTCCCCTGCAGAAATTCCATGCCAAGGGTGTGCAGTAAATTTTTGAGTCATTATTATAAATTTATTATTTTTTAGTTTATGCAATAAGTATGATTTCTTTTCTGAGATCTTCGATGGTATCGGCGATGTAGTCGTTATCGCCCATGAAATTCATCAGAAAAACAGTTTTATAGTCGCTTAATGAGGCATTGTTGTTTATGCCGTCGTATGTTTTGTGGAGAAGCTCTATCACAGCATTTTTAGAATCAACAATATTCTTCCATGAATTTTTTGTGATGTAAAGCTGCTGAGAAGCATTATATTCAAATTCTTCTGTGATAGATTTTTCTGTAAGGAAGATAAATTCGTGTATCGCCAAATCTTTATCAAATTTCTGGATGAGATTGGAAGGTTTTATTCTTTCCAGAAAAAGAGTCATTCTTTCGTAAGAATGTGCTTTGTTTTCTGAATTTGATTTTATGCTCAACATCTGTAATTCCTTATTCTTAAGGTTGATGTAAGTGTACACAAACTGCCTCAGCAAAACCAAAAACGGAATGGCTATTATGAGTGCAAAAGCGTATGGTAAATATTCTAAAAGTTCATTCATAATTTGAGGGTACAAAATTACGATATTTTCTCTTAAAAATGAGTAATTGATTTATTTGCCCCGAAAGATCAGTTGAATTAAGATTTAAAGCAGTTCTTCCCTGAATAAAATATTCTTAAAAGCTTCCGCAGCAAGATGTACCTGCACAGCCCAATCGTCGGCGGCATCGCTGTTGGCATCATCAGAAATGTATTTTAGAGATATAAAAGGAATTTTTTCCTGCCACGCAATCAAAGCGAGTGAATAGGCTTCCATATCAATGACGTTGTATTCTGTGTTGATGTGATTGGTCTCAAAACTGTCGCCGGTTCCGCAGATTCCGATTGGAAGATTCTCGATTTCGATACCATTTTCAAGAATTATTGGAATATTGGAAAGCGGTGTTTCAAATTTTTTAAAACCAAGTCCCTGCACATCCATATCGCGCTGGATAAACTTTGTACAGCAAACCACATCTCCTTTTTTAAAACCAAAACCGCCCGCAGAACCGAGATTTACAATCAGTTTCGGTCGTTTTTCGTAGATGGCTTTCGTGAGATTGATGGCAGCTGTCACTTTCCCAATTCCTGTGATGAGTTTTCGGGTATGATTAAACATTTCTTTGGCTTCGAATTCCAGTGCGAAAACAAAAAGTATATCTTCTAAAGGATAATGATGGTTTTTATTAAATTGAATCATGTTAGGTTGAGGCAGAGGCTAAGGTTAAGTAGATGTGAATTTTTTTTAAAAATTTATTCAAATTTCACAGCCGTCTTCTCCACAGGAAGCATCATTATTGTTGCTCAGAGTGACTGTGTTTTCGTTGTAGGCCTGCGTAATTGCTTCCTTAAAAGTTTCGACAGGCTGTGCTCCCGAAACGCCATATTTTTGGTCTATTACAAAAAAGGGAACACCGGAAATCCCGAGTTGGGAAGCTTCGATGATTTCATGTTTTACTTCAAGATCGATTTCTTTGCTGGAAAGCGCCTTAGTAATTTCTTCAGGATTTAAACCTAATTTTTCTCCCAAACCCATCAGTATTTTCTCATTGCCAATATTTTTTGCTTCAAGAAAATGAGCTTTAAATAACTCTTCTTCCATTTCAGCACCTAAATTATTTTTTTTAGCTAAATGAATAAGCTTATGCGCTGGAAAGGTATTGGTAATAATGGCATTTTTAAAATCGAAGTCAATTCCAACAGATTTTCCCATTTCGGTAACCTGAGCGGTCATCTGTTTTGCCTGAGCTTCAGGAAAGCCCTTCTTCTCTCTGAAATATTCTGCAGTTGTATTAGCTACGCCTGTTTCAAGACTTGGATCAAGCTGAAAACTTTTCCATTCTACATCAATTTGATCTTTAAACGGAAGTTCAGCCAAAGCATTTTCAAAATTCTTTTTTCCGATATAGCAAAACGGACACATCACATCTGACCAGATTTCAATCTTCATTTATTTAAATTTTTTAAACGGTAAAGATAAAAATAATGTCGTTGAAAATACTGGCTTTGTAAATGACTTTAATGCTGTTTTGTTAATTTTATACATGTTTTTCTAAATATTTTAACGTAAAGGTTAAAATATGTTATTTTTTCATTATCCCGTGATTTTAATAGAGATTAATTTTTACTTTTATTCCCAGTTAAAGTGATTTAAAAAATATTTATGAAAATAATTTCTACTGCAGTTTTTTGTCTCATGACGGGAATGCTCTCGGCACAGTCTACACAATTTATCTACGAATATAAATTTAAACCAGATTCCCTCAACAGAGAAAAAGTTACCGTTGAAAACATGGTTCTTGAAACGAGAAGTGCCGGTTCCAGATTTTTGAGCCAGAAAAAGATTGCAGAAGATTCTATTTTATATGAAAGTGTAAAGCAGATGAATGGCGGCGGCGGAAAACCTATTGATCTTACACAAATACGGCAGCCTTCTGTAAGAACTGAAATCACAAAAAAATATCCTTCTTATGAGACCGTTTATAAAATTTCGCCAGGTTCTCTACCCCTTGCTGTAACTATTTCTAAAAAACCGGAGTGGCAGATTTCTCATGAGAAATCTGAAGTTTTAGGCTATAAAGTACAGAGAGCGACCACAAAGTTTGCCGGCAGAGAGTGGGTTGCCTGGTTTGCTCCGGAATTGCCTATTCAGGACGGTCCGCAACAGTTTTATGGGCTTCCGGGACTTATTGTAAAAATTAATGATTCTAAAAATGATCACAGCTTTGTTTTAATTGGAACCAAAAAATTTTCTTCGGATGAACCTGAAAAAAAATCAAGAATGGCGGGAAGAGAAATAGAATTAGACGAAGAGAAATTTGAAAAATACTGGCAGGATTACAAAAAAGATCCTGTAAAAGATATGCGGCAAACCATCTTGTCTACCTCTGGTGCTGTGGTTACATCAATGACTTTTAACGGAAAAAGCTATTCGCAGGAAGAGATGATAAGAGATACTGAAAAAGCCAGAAAAGAAAGTCTTAAAAATGAAAACAATTACTTAAACCTTGAATTATATAAACCTTAAAAATCCTTAATTATGATGAATGAAAAACTATTTTTGGGAGGTGTAATGATTACTGTTTCAACTTTAATTTTTGCATAGGAAACAGACAAAAATAAATTTCAGTTTAAAGGCGATTCTGTACATGTCAACACACAGAAAAATCTTATAACTTACAAAGGAAATGTTTCTTTTAAGTCTGAATATTTCATTTGCGAAGCTGAAAAGACCATTTGTGATACTGAAAAAAATGAAATTACCATTTACAAGCCGAAAAATTTAATGTTGATTAAAGTCGAAAAAATAGAAAAGTAGCGGGAGAAAGAGACCTTATTGTCTTTAATACCAAAACCAAAAAACTTACATTTTAAGATAATTTTCTTTATAAATTCCTATTCAAAAAGAAACAGCCACTGAAAATCAGCGGCTGTTTTATTGTTTTTAAAGTTGTTTACTAACTTCTTCTGCTCATCAAAATACTTAAAATATACCAGAACAAAAGCATAATCGAAGCGAAAAGCTGTAAAGCTGCTCCAACGTATTGATCTGTTGCATAAGCATCTTTCAGTTTGCTGGTTTGGTAAAGAATCGTTGCAGAAGCCAGAACCACCATACCCACAGAGAACCATAGACCAAGATTAAAACCGAAAAGCATCCCTCCAACAATCAACCCCAAAGCGATGAATCCTCCGATGGTGATAATATTTCTAAGGAATGAGAAATCTCTTTTTGATGTGAAAGCGATTGCCGAAATTCCTGCAAACATTGCTACTGTAAGTGTTGCAGCCTGAAAAATTACCTCTCCTCCCGTATATAGCATTGCGAGGTAAATCATTGGTAAGAAAATCACTGCTTCAAGAATAACATAAAATGCCAAACCAAAATACTGAGTAGATCTGTTCAGTGAAAGCGACCATTTGGTAGCTAAAAATGAAGCCAGCCAAAATACTCCGATGATTAAAAGCCAGAGATAACGCTGGGCAAACATTGCCAAAATCATCTGTTCCGGAACAACATTCAGCAATACCGTTTCGACACCAATAAATGCTAAAATTGCCAAAGCAACGTGCGTGTAAGTTTTTCGGTAAAAATCGCCTCTCTCGATGTCTGTAGAATGCGATACTAAAACATTCGTGTTCATAATTATATAATATCTGTTTAAATTTTATTGTCTGAATTCAGGTTTTATACCTAAAATTTTTCCGTTCTCTTCGAAGATTGCCGTCACGAGATCTGCCGGCGGTACAGATTTGTCATCTACAAATTTATACTGAATCGCAGGATATGTCTCATTGTTGATAATCGTCTGATAACCGCTTTTGTAAACTTCCATTCTTCTGTCGAAACTAATGCCTCCGGACAGTTTTTTAATATGGTCGTCGGTAACTATTTCCTTCACTTTATCTGAAAGTAAAGACGAAATTTTTGTTTTATCTGAATTTTTCATCGCTGACACAAAGCTTTGAAAATTAGAATCATACAGTTTTATCTTATCTTTTGAAAGTTCAGATTTCAGATCTGTTTTTTTGCTTTCAACCACCCTGATTCCTCCTGTCATCTGGGACAAAAAGAGTTGTGATAAAATCAATGCCGAAAAGAGAATCAGCTTTTTCATATTCTGGATTTTGGTAGGATGAAGATACAAAAAATTATCAGATTACTGAGAGAAATTCCATTGTGTCTACATTATCTGCATACGTGTCTAAACTCGGATTCTGAGCTTCACCAAAAGCAACTGCATTTTCAAAACCTTCAGCTTTAGAAACTACGCATTGAATGCTTTCTTCGTTTTCAGCAATAAAATTTTTCACTTCGTCCGGATTTTCATATCTGCTGAAATGAATCACAGAAAGCGGACTGAATAGCTTTTCATCTTCTTTCAGCATTACAAAATTATTGTCCCAGAATTTATCCTGATTCAGAAGGTAAACCGCCCTGTTGTAATCATAATTGTTGGCGTATTTGTTGTGATTGATGATTTCTTTAAAATCAATAAAACTCTCAAAAATTCTGTCGATTAAAAAATCTTTCGGTACAAAAAGTCGGGTAACATTTCTGCATCCCAAACCAAAATACTGGAAAATATCTTTTGCTAATAGCTTCAATTCTTCCTCGGTTTCATTCCCTGAAATTACGGCAACAGAAGTTCTGTTTTTACGGATAATGGAATGGTGTTTTTTGAAATAATACTCAAGATAACGTGCTGTATTATTGCTTCCTGTAGCAATCACTGCATCAAAATCTTCAAGTCTCTCCACAATTTCATACTGAAGATTCCCATTGGAAATTTCTTTCCATTTTCTAAGCAAAAAAGGAAGCATTGATTTGTCTTTGGAAGATAATTTAATAACAGGAATATGATTGCTCAGAATCACCGAAATTACATCATGAAATCCCACCATCGGAATATTTCCGGCGAGAATAAGCCCTACTCTTTTCTGAATTTTATTTTCAGGATATTTACTCAGCCACTGCTCAATTAGGGAATGATTTAAAACAGAAACCCACTGTTCCAAAGCTAATTTTTGATTTTCCTGAGTAAACCACGGATTTTCAATTTCAGATTTTCGAAGTATTTGCTCGAATTCTAAATCATTTTCATTAAATTTACCAGAATCTTTTGATAAATATGCTTTTATCCAGTCACTTAACTGGATAAGTTCTAAAACTCTCTGCTCAACATTCATAATTCGTTTCGTTTGGGAATATTTCGTAATTTTGTGCAAATTTAAAAAAAATTAGCGATGGCTATTAAAATAACTGATGAATGCATTAATTGCGGAGCCTGCGAACCGGAATGTCCGAACAATGCGATATATGAAGGAGCTGTAGACTGGAAAGCTTCCGAAGGAACAGAGCTTAGCGGAAGAATCACAATGTCTTCTGGTCTTACCATTGATGCAGATGCGCCGCAGGAACCTGTGAGTGACGATGTGTATTTTATTGTAACAGATAAATGTACAGAATGTAAGGGTTTCCACGAAGAACCGCAGTGTGCTGCTGTCTGTCCTGTAGACTGTTGTGTACCGGATGAAGATCACGTAGAAACAGAAGAAGCACTTCTTGACAAAAAAGCTTTCCTTCACGGTGAATAAAATATGCCGTCTCATCTGAAATGAGGCGGTTTTTTTTTATCTTTAAACTTTTAAAAATATAACTCTAATAAATAAACCGCAGCGTAGAAACTGCAAAAAACATTTGAAATTATGGGCAAAAAGCACAACTTCAGCGCAGGACCTTGTATCTTACCTCAGGAAGTCTTTCAGAAATCAGCGGAAGCAATTTTAGATTTTAACGGAATTGGTCTGTCTCTTCTTGAGATTTCCCACAGAAGTAAAGATTTTGTAGCTGTAATGGATGAAGCGCGTGCCATTGTAAAAAGATTAATGAATCTTGGTGATGATTATGAAGTGCTTTATTTGGGTGGCGGTGCGAGCTTACAGTTTGCAATGGTACCTTACAATATTCTGAAGGTTGGTGGTAAAGCTGCTTATCTCGATACGGGAGTTTGGGCTGCCGGAGCCATAAAAGAAGCTAAGAAAGTGGGAGAAGTTGATGTGGTGGGTTCTTCAAAAGAAGACAATTACTCTTACATTCCTAAAGATTACAAAGTAGGTTCAGAATACGATTATTTCCACTGTACATCAAACAATACGATCTATGGAACTCAGATTAAAGAATTTCCTGAAGTGGATACTTTAATGGTTTGCGACATGAGTTCTGATATTTTTTCAAGACAATTGGATTTTTCAAAATTTGATTTAATTTTTGCAGGAGCTCAGAAAAATATGGGCCCGGCCGGTGTTACTTTAGTAGTTATTAAAAAAGAAATCTTAGGCAAAACAGGAAGAGAAAATATGTTCTCAATTCTTGATTATTCTCAGCATATTTCTAAAGAATCGATGTACAATACACCTCCTGTATTTCCAGTTTACGCTACTTTGTTAACGTTACAGCATTTAGAAAACAATGGCGGAATCGCTGCTGCTGAAGAAAGAAATATTGCCAAAGCAAAACTATTGTACGATACTATTGACAATCATCCTTTATTTGAAACGTATTGTCGTGACGAAGACCGTTCTCTGATGAATGTTTCGTTTAAATTAATTGATGATTCTAAGAAAGACGAATTTGATGCAGCATGGAAATCTGCAGGCATCAGCGGGCTAAACGGTCACCGCAGTTTAGGGGGATATCGTGCAAGTATCTACAATGCCTTACCTCTTGAAAGCGTGCAGGTTTTGGTAGATGTGATGAATTCAATAAAATAACTTATATTAGACCACCCAAAATTGATCATAATTTAAGGTAAAATATCAGATATTAGCGGAGGGATTTTCTTCTATAATATCTGATGTTGAATAAAAATAAGAAATGAGCATGAAAATTTTAGCCAACGACGGGATTTCAAAAAGCGGAGAAACTGCTCTCAGGAACGCAGGTTTCGAATTTTTGGAGCATAAAGTTGCCCAGGATCACCTTGCTGATTTTATCAATGAAAACCAGGTAAACGTTCTTCTTGTAAGAAGTGCAACCAAGGTAAGAAAGGATATTATAGATGCATGCCCAAGTCTTAAAATTGTTGGCCGTGGCGGTATTGGGATGGATAATATTGATGTAGAACACGCCATCGAAAAAGGACTTTACGTAATCAATACTCCCACAGCTTCATCAAAATCTGTAGCGGAGCTGGTTTTTGGTCATTTCTTTTCACTTGCAAGGTTTCTTCATGAATCCAACAGGCTGATGCCGTTAGAAGGAGAAACGCATTTTGATGCGATGAAAAAATCTTTCAGTAAAGCTTACGAACTTTCGGGTAAAACTTTGGGAGTTATAGGCTTTGGAAGCATCGGGCAGGAAGTTTTGAAAATGGGAATTTCTTTGGGAATGAAAGTGAAAGTTTTAAGCCGAAAACCTAAAACCGAAGTTTTAAAACTCGATTTTTTCGACGGACAGAGTTTACATTTCGAAATTACATCAACTAACGATACTGATGAGTTTTTGAAAGATGCAGATTTTATAAGTATCAACACTCCAAAAACCACAGAATATATTATTGATGCTCCTCAGTTTGAAAAAATGAAAGACGGTGTATTTATTGTAAATACTGCCAGAGGCGGAGTTCTGAACGAAGCTGCCCTACTCGATTTTATCGAAAGCGGGAAAGTAGCAGGTGCAGCTCTGGACGTATTTGAAAATGAACCAAAACCGGAACTCATTCTGTTAATGAACCCAAATTTATCTTTATCTCCCCACATTGGCGGAAATACGATCGATGCCCAGGAGAAAATAGGAACTGAACTTGCTGAGCAGATCATAAAAATCAACAAAGAAATTATAAAATAAAATATGCCTGTTTTTAGACCATTCCGCGGAATAAGACCTCATAAAGATCATGAGTCTACCTTCCCTACGCATCCTTTAGACAATTTTACCCAGGCTCAGATTACAGAAAAGGCTCAAAAAGAGAATACATATATCAATATGATCAAGCCTTATGTAGTGAGCAAATCTAAAGACGTAGATCGGAATCTGAGGAAAATACGTACAACTTTTGAAGAGCTGCTGGAGGAAAATGTATTGATCCAAGACAGCTCTGCTTTCTATCTTTATGAGCAGATTTATCCAAACAAACAGATCTACAGAGGTTTGATGGGTCTGGCAAGCATCGAAGATTTCTGGAACGGAAAAATCAAAAGACACGAAAGTACCATCCCTCAGAAAAAAGAGAAACTCGCTCACTATTTGGATAAAGTGAATCTTCAGGCAGAACCCGTTTTATTAACCTATCAGTCGAGTCCCAAAATCGAGCTTCTGATGAATCATGAAGAAAAAAATGTCCCTATTTTTAATCATGTAGACACCATAGGAATCAGACATAAAATCTGGAGAATAGACAACCGTCTGAAACTTCAGCAGTTCAAAGAAGTGATTGATCAGATCGATTCTTTCTACATTGCTGACGGTCACCACAGAATTGGATCTACGGCATTGCACGCTCAGCGTTTAAAAGAAAAAAACAAAAGGCACACGGGAACAGAAGCTTATAATTTTGTTTACAGCTTTATCGTTTCTAACCAGTCTATCAAAATTCATGATTACAACCGTATTGTTTCGGATTTGAATGGTTTGTCAACAGAAGAGTTTTTAAGTAAACTTGATAAGTATTTTTTAATTCACGAAAAAGGCGAGACACCGTATTATCCGTCACAGAAATTCCATATTTCTATGTATTTGGACGGGAAATATTATTCTCTCCACGTAAAACATGACCTTCGTTCACAGGAAATGTCTCTTGATAATCTGGATCATCATCTTCTGGATAAATATATTTTCAATGATATTTTAGATATCAAAGATTCAGACAGTTCGGATAAGATTTCTTATGTGAAAGGAACGTCAAATATTCAGGGAATTAATGATTTAAAAGAAAAAGTAGATAAAGGCGAAGGTAAAGTAGGTTTCGGAGTATTTCCGGTAAGTTTTAATGATATGATTAAAATCTCTGATCTGAAACTGAGAATGCCGCCAAAATGCACTTTTATTGAACCAAAATTGGTTACAGCACTGTTAATGTACGATATGAAGCACTAATTTATTTATTTTTTAATTAAATTTATGCACTGAAAGAATTCGTGCAGTTTTAAAATGAAAAAAATTCTCATTATACTTCCACTCTTTTTGAGTGGATTTTTATTTTCGCAGAAGAAACCTGTAAAAAAAACCAAACCGGCTGCTGAAAAGTTTAATTATCATTCTGAATTTAAAAAAATATCAGATGAAATCATGTTGAACGGAACTGCCTACAGCAATCTTGGTGAACTTACCAAAGGCGTTGGCGCAAGGTTCAGCGGAACTGCAGGCTACACGAAAGCCGCAGACTGGGCAGAAAAAAATTTAAAAGAGGCAGGTGCAGAAAAAGTCTGGAGACAGGATGTAAAAGTTCCCGTATGGATTCGTGGCCGTGAATCTCTGCACATTAAAACATCAAACGGTGACTGGAAATCAATCAGAATGCTATCCTTCGGGAATTCTGAAGGAACGGGCGGTAAAGATCTTATTGCCGATCTGCTGATGATCAATGATGTAAAAGAATTAAACAAACTCACTTCTGCAGATGTAAAAGACAAAATTATATTTGTGAACTATCCAATGGATCAAACGTATGTAAATACTGTTGATGCCTACTTGAGTGCAGCTAAAAACAAACTGCTCGCAGCTTCTGTAATTGGTCAGAAAGGTGCAAAAGGTTTAATCATCAGATCTTTAACAACTGCGTTTGACGATGTTCCGCACGCTAAAATGATTGTCTATGAGCCGGATGACAAGGCAAGAATTCCCGCTGTAACCATTGGAGCAAGATCAGCAGATGAGCTTCAGACGCTACTTCTGAAGCAAAATGTAAAAGCCAGACTTAATATGTCTGCACAGTCTAAAGGTGAAACGGTGAATCAGAATATCATTGCAGAAATTCCCGGTAAAAAAGACGGCAAAATAATCTTAATCGGGGCTCAGCTGGATTCCTGGGACTTTGCGGAGGGTGCGCATGATGACGGTTCTGGTGTAGTGCAGTGCATTGAAGTTCTTCGCACTTTTAAGGCTTTAGGGTTGGAAAATAATCACACCATCCGCGTTGTGCTTTATGCAAACAGTGAAAACGGCGGTCAGGGCCGCGATATGTATGCGGCATATGTGAAGAAAAAAGAAGAAAGACATATCTTAGCTTTGGGCTCAGATTCAGGAGGATATTCGCCGCGAGGTTTCAGGCTTGATATGTCGCCCCAGCGAAGAAGACTCATTTTCGAATGGAAAAACTATTTTTTGCCATACGGGGTTTATGATTTTGATCAGACTGAAGCCATCCAGGATGTATTGCCTTTAAAAAAATTAGATATTCCGCTTGCGGAAATGGTGGTTGATACCCAAAGATATTTTGATTATCACCATTCTACAGAAGATACTTTTGATAAAGTCAACAGGCGGGAACTGCTTTTGGGCGCAGTGGTAATGAGTCAGTTGGTCTTTATGATTGATAAAAACTGGTAAAAAAAACGGTACTTTTCGGGTACCGTTTTTTGTTTTATGTGCTTCATTTAAACAAAATCGAAGCATTGGCTGTATTTGCTTTCCGAAATCTGAGTGATGAAGTGACCATATTGGGGAAATTTCACACCTCTCTCTTCTTCTATGCATAATATATTGTTTTCTTCATCGTAGTAAAGAGCAAAGTAGTCAAAACTCCCATTATCAATGGTTTCTAAAAAATTTTGGATTTCTTTAACATTAATACCGTTTACGGAAATGTCACCCAGCAGGTCGCCGGTCTCGGTCAGGAACTCGATCTTTTTCATATTTGTATTTTTTCGCTAAAATTAACAAAAATTTTACAATCAGCAAGAAAAAAATGACATTGTTCGTAACATTAAGTTTTAATGTAAAATCTTAAGATTTAGCCGACTAATGGCGCTGAAAACTGAACATTAGTAATGCTTTAAAAAATAATTTCAACCAAAATAAGAAATAATTAAATATAATATTCGTTATTATAAATCAAAAACAATATATTTTAAATAAAAATTAATATTTAAAGTGAAAATTTTAATTTCACATTATTCAGTTTAAGTTGCAGAAAATTTAAACACTGTTCTGCTGTAAAATTCATCATCTGGTTCTAAAATGTGGAAGGAAATGAATCCCGAATAGGTGAATCTGGAAAATGCTGTGTTTCCAGTCAACGCCCGGTGCGGTAAGAATTGCTGCCGCCGGTTTTGGTTTCAAATTTTCCGTCAAGGTAGTTTCCAGAATAAAACTGAATGCCAGGTTCGGAGGTGAAAATCTCAAGATTTCTGCCGCTTTCACGATGGCTTAGTTTTCCTGCACTCCGAAATCCGGAACCATTTAAAATCCAGCAGTGATCGTATCCTCTACCAAGTTTCAGCTGTTCATCGTCGTTTTCTATATCCCGCCCAATCTTTTTAGCACTGTTAAAATCAAATGGACCTCCTTTTACAGCAGATACTTTTCTGGTAGTAGTAGCAAATTTATCTACCGGCAAAAAATGATCAGCATGAAGGTGTAATTGATAATCTGTGATCTGTGATGAATGTTTTCCGGAAAGATTAAAATAAGAATGCTGAGTGAGGTTGATAATTGTAGGCCTGTCTGTTCTGGCAAAATATTCTACTTCTAAAGCGTTATTGTCTGTAAGGGTGTAAACTACTTTAACGGATAAATTTCCCGGGTATCCTTCCTCCCCGTCTTTGCTCACAAGATGTTAAACCAAAGATTTTTCTTTAATTTCGGCAGTCCAGACTTTATGGGCAAATCCTTCTTCTCCGCCGTGGATATGATTGTTGCCTTCATTTTTTGTCAATTGATATTCATGTCCGTTTATGCTGAAATTTCCATGTGAAATCCGGTTGGCATATCTTCCCACTACCGCGCCGTAGAATAGGTGTTTGAATTAAAATAGTCTTCCGGTACTTAAAAACCCAGAACCACATCATCAAAATTTCCGTGTCTGTCTGGAACGCGAATAGATGTGATAACCGCCCCAAAAGTGATGATCTCTACCTGCATCCCGCCTGCATTCTGAAGGATGAATTTTTCTACGGTCTCATTTTTTAAGTTCTGCCGAATGGCTCTCTGGTTATATTATTCATTCGGTCTACAGTGCTTGATCACTGCAATTTCTGCAAATCTTATGAATAAAACAAATAAGAAATTGTAAGAATAAAAAAAGCTCCGAAATGGAGCCTTTTTTATATATCTTTTGACAGTTTTGAGGTGTCAAAAACTGCGATTTTTTCTGTTGTCTTTTTTTCAATCATTCCATGAGGAGGTCTTGGTCTTTCCGGCCTCTTTGGTGGTTGAGGTCTTGGGGGTCTTGGAGGTGGATGGCATGCGGCCAACAGAAATGCCAGTGTAAAAACTGAATAGATTTTTGTGGAATTTTTCATGTCAAATGATTTTGATGTATTTATCTGTAATCAATCAAAATGCCAAATGCGTCTGAAACCTTCTCTCCTATAAAGAATTTACAAAATTTTCCAGTCTTCCCAGGCCATCCGTAAGAATTTTACGCGGGCAGGCGATATTGATTCTCATAAAACCATCCCCAGCCAGACCGTATCTGCTTCCTGCATTGAGTTTTAATTTCGCTTGATTTATGAGTTTCTCTTCCAGAACTGTCGATTGGAAAATCAGATTTTTGCAGTCCAGCCACATCAGGTAGGTGGATTGTGATTCTGTAACCTTTATCGCCGGGATTTTTACCTGAATATAGTTTTTTGCGAATTGATAATTATCATAAATATACTTTCTGACCTCAGACATCCACTCTTCACCGAAGTGATATGCTGCAACATAAGCTGCTGCGGAAAAAGGATTGATCCACTCTGTTTCCTGCTGTTGAAGGGTTTTTCTTACTTTTTCCAGATACTCTTCGCGATTTGAAATCATATAAGCTGCGGAAAGACCGGAGAGATTAAATGTCTTACAGGGCGAGCCCAAAGTAAACGAAATGAGATTGTAATCTTCAGCAATTGAGGCAAACGGAATATGTTTAAAACCTTCAAAAACCAAATCAGCATGGATTTCATCCGATATCACGATCACATTATTTCTGGAACAGATTTCAGCAATTTTCCTGAGATCCTCTACTTTCCAGACTTTTCCCACAGGATTGTGAGGATTACAAAACAGTAGGAATCTGGTGGAAGAATCTGAAGCTTTTGCCTCAAGGTCATCGAAATCAATGAAGTATGAGCTGTCTCTGTATATTAAATTATTACAGACAAGCCCGGCTCCGCTGTTTTGAACTGTTTCAAAAAAATGATCGTAAACGGGTGGCTGAAGAATTATTTTTTCATCTTCTCTCAGGTATATTCTGATAATCGCCGAAATTCCTAAAAGTACACCTGGGACTGGAAGTATTTTCTCTTCAGAAACGGCAATATCATACTGTTTCTGTAGCCAGCTGGAGGTAATTAATTTAAAATCATCAGAAATAAACTGATAACCCATCATCCCGGAAGCAGCCTTTTCGGAGATGGCATGCTGGATTTCCGGGGCAATTTTAAAATCCATATCTGCCACCCACATTGGAAGGATGTCATCATCAAAAGAATCCCATTTTACCGAGTCTGTATTTCGTCTTTCGATGATTTCGTCAAAATTATAATTCATATTTTTCTGATTTGGATTTAAAGATAAAAAAATCATCACAACAATGATGAATAAAAACTTTAATGATTTTCAGGTGACAGAATAAATATTTCTGCTTCAGGGTATTCTGTACATCAGCACCTGTAGATGTTTTTTCGTCTTTATTTTCTTTTTTTAACCTGCATTTCGCAATTGACGGGGCTTTCATTATTATTTGATAAGCAAAAACCTAACTTTAACCGCAATGATTTCCTGTAATGATTGAAAATACTTTTGGTATCAATATTATTCCCGATAAAGAGGAAGAAAGCTTTGAAGGAATTGCAGAGCTGGCAGCTCAGATTTTTAAGGTACCATAGCTCTTATTTCTCTGGTAGGTGCATAATCTGTATTTTTCAAAGCAAATTTTGGAATGGGAAACGTACAAAAGACCAATCGGGGAAAAAGCTTATGTGCTCTGGCTGTTCTTGATAAAAATGTAACCGTTTTTGAAGATGCTCTCAAAGAATCGTGTTTGCTTTCCAATCCCGATGTTACAGGAGATTTTGGGCTGAGATTTTATGCAGGTGCGCCTTTGATTTCCGATGACGGACATTTGATTGATACGCTCTGTATCATTGATGAAAAATCAAGAACATTTGATGATCATTAAACAAAAATTCTCGAACGATTGTCTACAACCGTGATGGATCAGATCGAACTGAGACTTTCGGCGCTTGAAACCATTGAAAAACTGGCTAAAATTAATGAAGAATCAAAAGATTATTACGAAAATGTAAATCTTGCCAATAAAAAACTGGAACAGAGCGAACTCCGGATGAAATCTTTTATCACCAAAGCACCCATCGCTTTCGGAATTTTAAGCGGTAATGAGCTTGACGGGCGTAACTTCTGACATCACCAAAAGAAAAAACTACGAGACACAGAAAGACGATTTTCTCAGTATCGCAAGTCACGAATTAAAAACTCCTATTAACAGCCTTAAGGCAAGCATTCAGCTGCTTGAAAGTCTCAAGAACAAACCTACTCACGAAAAAATTCCGAAACTGATTAAGCAGTCATCAAAAAGTATTGAGAAACTTACGTTTTTGGTAGATGATCTTCTGAATCTTAACCCTTTAAGCGGTGGAAAGATGGAACTGGTGAAGACAGAATTTACAGTTGCTGCAATGCTCAATTCCTGCTGTGAAGCTATCAGACTTTCCGGCAGTCATCATGTGACCATTAAAGGAGATATTGATGTTTCTGTGGTTGCAGATGAAGACAGCATTAATCAGGTGGTTGTCAACATTCTGAATAATGCGGTGAAATACGCTTCCCAGTCAAAAGAAATCTGCCTGAATATTGAAAAGTATGATCAGTATATTAAAATAGCGCAGGATTTCGTTGATGGGATTGATGAGGAGGTTCAGCCCTATCTTTTTGAAATATATTTCCGTGCAAATCAGGAAGAAAAGCATTACTCTGGCCTTGGTCTCGGGCTTTATATTTCTGCGGAAATTATTTCCCGGCACGGTGGCGAAATTGGCGTGACCATCAAAAAAGGAAACGGCAGCACATTTTGGTTTACCTTACCTCTGTAAATCTTAAAATTTTTTGAGAGTCTTTTTTAAAAAAAATTGAATGAGTGGAAGAAATAATTTGGGCAAAATTTAAAAATTTAATTTTAAAAAATTCCTTGGCTTCGGTTTTGCTTATCCACGGGTATGAAAACTATTTACATTGTTGAAGACGAGACGGGCATCAGAGATGCTTTGCAACTGCTCTTGTCATTTGAAAATTACGAAGTACGCTCTTTTTCTACAATCGAAGCGTTTAACAGCAGAAATCAAGCAGAAATTCCTGATATTTTTATCCTTGACGTGATGATGCCGGATGGTTTGGGAACAGATGTGTGTAATGAGCTGAAAAAAAATCCGTCTACCGCAAACGTGCCAGTGATGATCATGAGTGCTCACGCTAAAAACACCGAAGTAACAAAAAGCTGCAATGCAGACGTTTTTGTGAGTAAACCCTTCGATATTGATGACGTAATTGAGAAAATAGAAAGCTTAATAAGCAAATCTTAGAATTTTTAAACCTATATTTATTTATAGCCGGCAGCTTTCAGTTTGTCGGCATTTCTGTTTTATGTTAAGTTGAAGAAAATCATTACTGAAAAAATATTTTTATGATTTGGGTCATAAAGGTATGTATATTGATGTTTTATCTTTAAATTACTGAGGAAGCAAAGAAGGCTGTTTGTTTAAATTAAAATATTATGTTAATAGAAAAAGAACTATTATTAAAATACGGTGCGGTGGAAGAAGTTTTCAACCGGTCTGATGTAATCTTTGACGAGGGAGACACTCCCAAATATTATTACCAGATTCTCGAAGGAAGAATCAAGCTAAACCACTATAACGATGAAGGAAAAGAGCTTATTTTAGCCATTTTAGACAAGGGTTTAAGCGTCTGCGAGCTTCTTTTATTTATAGATAAAAAATATCCTGTAAATGCAGTCACATTTGAAAGATGTACTGTGCTGAAACTTCCAAAGAAAGATTTTGATCTTTTACTGGACGAAAATCCCAAAGCGGCCAGCGATATCCGGAAATTTTTGGCAGAACGTCTCTATTACAAATACATTATGCTGGAAAATAATTCTGCGCTAAGCCCTGATACAAGAATTACAGGAATGCTGGAGTACCACAAAAGTTTCAGTGATAAAAAAGAAAAATACTCGTACGAAATACCGCTTACAAGACAGCAGATTGGTGCACTCACAGCCCTCAGGGTAGAAACAGTGATCCGGACCGTAAAAAGACTGGAGAAAGAAAACTACCTGAAAATTATCAACAGAAAAATATTTGTTTAGTTCTAAAACTTCATAAAAAAACAACAGCTTCAAAAATGAAGCTGTTGTCTGTAAAAACGAATTTATAAAAAATTGAGTATACTTTAACTCCAGGGATCTAAAATCACCTTTACGCAACCATCTTCTTTTTTATCAAAAATATCATAGCCTTTTGCCACATCATTTAACGACAGACGGTGTGTAATAATATCGTCGAGCCTCACCTGCCCGCTTTCTACATATTTCAGCAATTTATCAATGATAGCGTGTACGGGAGCCTGTCCTGCTCTCAGTAGAATTCCTTTATCAAAAATCTGCCCGAGTCTGAAGTTATCATAATTGACAGCATAAACCCCTAAAACGGAAACGGTTCCGCCTCTTCTTACGCCACTCATGCAGGCTTCCAAAACTTTCATTGAACCTTTTTCAAAATTGATGACAGCCTTTGCTCTGTCCAGTAACGAACGTTCAGGTTCAAAACCTACGGCATCAATACATAAATCTGCACCTCTGCCATTGGTCATTTCTCTTATTTTTTCAACAGTAGATTCTGCATCTTCCCACAAAATGATTTCACAACCGGTGAGTTTTTTAATCTGGTCTAATCTGTACTGTAAGGTATCAATTACGATTACTTTTCCGGCGTTATGCAGAACAGCACTTTTTACAGACATTGATCCTACGGGACCTGCCCCGAAAATCGCTACCGATTCGCCACCCTTCAGATCTCCCCACATCACACCTGTGTAACCAGTAGGGAAAATATCGGTGAGGAACAGTGCCTGCTCATCAGTAAGAATATCAGGTACTTTTCTGGGCCCGAAATTGGCATAGGGAACACGTACATACTGGGCCTGTCCGCCGTTATAACCTCCATAAAGGTCTGTATAACCGAACATTCCACCGCCCTTCTCTGTCAAAATCCCGCCTTCCGGACCGTAGTTTTCTACATTAGAATTTTCGCATCCTGAGGGAAGATCATTTTCACAGAAATAGCAGCATCCGCAGGCAATAGGAAATGGTACCACTACCCTGTCTCCCTGATGCAGATGGGTAATATTTTTACCTTTTTCTACAATTTCTCCCATAAATTCGTGCCCCATCACCATGGGCCTCGGCTGAGGAATTCCTCCCGAATACATGTGTAAATCACTGCCACAGATTGCTGTGGATGTTACTTTGAGAATAATATCATTTTCGTCCTGTATAGTGGGATCTTCTACTGTATCGCAGGTAATTACACCTGGTGAATGAAAAACGGCTGCTTTCATATTAATTATTTTTAGATTGGTTTTCGTTACCGGTAAATCCGTTTCTGTATTTTTCAAATTCCCAAACTCTGTGAGATGCAACAGCTTTAATAAAACTGCTGTCTGAATTGCTGCTGTTTTCCAGAATTACCGCAGGATCTTCAGAATGGAAATCTGCTGCGTCTGTTTTATCAAAAAACAGAGCAGTTTCTTTATCAAAGAAAATTGCCTTACAGTGTCTATATGCTTCGTTCACAAATTCTGTCACACTGTTTTTATAATCCGGATGAAGCCACTTTTGGGTAGATTTTTCACCGGCTGCTACGTAAACAGCATCAAAACATACGCTCATGATGCTTGAGATTGAATGTTTGGGAGTTATTTCTGTACCGTCATTTGCGATGACGCCAGCCATCTCTGGTGCCACAAACTGTACTACAGCTCCCTGATCTTCCAGTTTTGATTTTAATTCTTCAACGCGGTCTGCATTACACCCATCTGCTACCAGAAACGCAATTATTCTGGATTCAACAGAATCTTTAACTGTATTTTTCATGCTCAGTGCGTCAGAAGAATCAAGTGAAGTTTCGCGCTCTTCGCTCTGTAAAGATTCAATATCTGCGTCTGCCGGAATACTGCCGTTGGGCTGTTCCAGAGTTTTCACTTCCACTCCCAGTTTTTCTGCAACCTTCTGAGCCAGTTCTTTGTTGATGAAATTAAGCTGCGAAACCATTCTTTCCCGGATTGCCGGTATGGTTACTTTGGATAATTCAAAAACCAACGCTTTCTGAAGGTGAGTTTTTTCCGGTGTACTCTGGCTGTTGTAAAATAATTTTGCCTGAGAATAATGTTCAACGAAAGATTCACTTCTTGCCCTGATTTTTGTACCGCTAATTCTTTCGCCGTAGGTATCAAAACCGCCTTCAGACAACATAGCCTGGTAAGGGCACCCGCCACCCATAGAATTAGGCTCATAGCTTACTTTTCCTTTGGCAATCTGCTGTCTCATGTGACCGTCCCGCTGATTATTGTGAACGGTAGGAACAGATTTATTGATAGGTATCTCATGAAAATTAGGTGATCCTAATCTTGATAATTGGGTATCTGTGTAAGAAAATAATCTGCCCTGAAGCAAAGGATCATTGGTGAAATCTATACCCGGAATCAAATGCCCGGGATGAAAAGCAATCTGCTCGGTTTCTGCGAAGAAATTGTCTGGATTTCTGTTGAGGGTAAGCGTTCCCATGATTTCTACAGGAACGGTTTCTTCAGGTATTAATTTGGTAGGGTCTAAAAGATCGAAATCAAAATCAAATTCATTCTCTTCCGGAACAATCTGTACTCCCAGATCCCACTCCGGATAAGCACCGTTTTCTATAGCTTCCCAAAGATCTCTTCTGTGAAAATCAGGATCTGCACCAGAAATTTTCTGCGCTTCAGGCCACGCAACGGAATGTACACCCAGTTTTGGTTTTAAATGAAATTTCACAAAAAAGGCAGCACCTTCACTGTTGATAAATCTGAAGGAATGAACGCCAAAACCTTCCATCATTCTGTAACTTCTCGGTAATGCGCGGTCGCTCATCAGCCACATAATCATATGCATACTTTCGGGCATCAGAGATATAAAATCCCAAAAAGTATCATGTGCAGAGGCAGCCTGTGGAATTTCATTGTCCGGTTCGGGTTTTACTGCGTGTACCAGATCAGGAAACTTCATTGCATCCTGTATAAAAAACACGGGAATGTTGTTTCCCACCAGATCATAATTTCCTTCATCTGTATAAAATTTGATTGCAAAACCACGAACATCTCTCGCCAAATCTGTACTTCCTCTGCTTCCTGCAACGGTAGAAAATCTTACAAAAACAGGCGTTTCTTTTTCTAAATCTGTAAACAATTTAGCTTTGGTAAACTGCTCCATGTTTTTTTTCAGTTTAAAAACTCCGTGTGCGCCGGATCCTCTTGCATGTACAATTCTTTCGGGAATTCTTTCATGGTCAAAATGGGTGATTTTTTCCCTTAAAATAAAATCTTCCAGGAGTGTGGCTCCACGCTCGCCATCCTTAAGCGAGTCTTGATTGTTACGGATTTTTAGTCCCTGGTTTGTTGTGAGTTTTTCGCCAGAATTATCTGTTTTAAATAAATTAAGCTGATCCAGCTTATCATTGTTTTCTTTTTCTGTATCCATATTATTTAATTGTGTGAATGTTGTTTTAACTGATAAATTTAATATCGTTATGAATCAATCGGTATCAAAAAACCAATTGATTATTGAAGCTGAAGAGATATTTTGACGCAGAAAGAGCTCTGCATCATCTGTCTGAGAAAGTTGTATAACTGAGTTTATGTTATTTTCTGGCAGGAATCTGTGTGCTGTCGGTTTTTGATTTTGGCAGATTTTGTATGGGTGCGTTTAGTGATGCGGTGTCAGAAGGTGTCTGTTCCATGGATGTGTCGCCAGGTACAGTTGCGGTGGTAGTATCTGCAGTGCTACTGTTCTCAGATTTTTCTTTTGAACAGCCTGTAAGCGTTGCCCCTGCTGCGAGGCAAATCAGGAAAATAGTTTTCATAAAATATAAATTTGATGTTGGTATCACCAAATGTAGCGCGATAAATCAACGATTGCTATGACTCAAGTCATACACTGTGTTTAAATCTGAAATTTTAAGAAATTATTCTATCGATATTGTACAGCTGTTATTCTCCTAAAAACAGATTTTACCGTTAGAAATTCTGACGAAATTCTGCTTTTCCAGCTTTTTCACTGTTCTGATAACTGTTTCCACACGCAAACCGGTGAGAGATGCAAGCTGCTGTCTTGAAAAAGGTACGGTGAATTCATAAGGCTCTGTGATCTGATGGTGAGATTTTAAAAATTCCAGAACCTTCAGAATCCGGTGCGCAGGATTGTTTACAGATAATGTGGTAAGCATTCTGTAGCGGTAAAACATTCTCTCTGAAGTGTAAGACATCACTTTGTTCATCAGAACGGTATCACAATTAAGAATATCTAAAAAAATGTCTTTTCTGACTCTTAAAATCTCAGAATCATTCAAAACTTCCGCATTGATGCAGTAGGGAACATTGTACCACAGAAAAGTTTCGGCAAAGCAGTGCCCGTCAGACGGCAGACTGTGTATAAATTCGCTGCCGTCGTCTTTATAAGAATTAATTTTTACGAGACCGGTTTTTATCTGGTAGTAATATTTCGGTACTGAACCTTCTGAAAAAACGGTGTCGCCGGCTTTATATTTTTGAATTTCTGCTCCATTTTTAAAAAGTAATTCTTCGTCAATAATCATAAATCATGAGTAGTTTAAAAAACCATTGCAAAGTTTCTCAGAAAGAAGAAGTATCTCACTTGCTCTGCAATAAAATCTAATGTAAAAATAGCAGTATAATGCCCATTAATACTATGACTATAGACATAAGAAATTACCAATGAATCTGTATTGCAGATCACGCCGGGAGTTTAAAAACTAAAAAAGAACCGATCTTAAATTTAGTACTACTCAGTTTAAAGACGGTTCCAAAAATGTTAGAAATATTACTTTTAATGATAAAAAACAATCAACTGTCTCTGAATGTAATTTTTAAGTTACAATCCCAAGATAAGTTCGTTTGGAATTTAAACATAATTCATAAGATATCATAAAGATTCCTTCAATCAAATACAGCAATAAATTATTTAGATACCACAATAAATGTTTTTCCCCGTTGATGGTCTGGAAATTGCAAATTTGTGAATATTGAAATCACTTAAAATATAAAATATGGAAACTAAAAAAGCACCTGCTAAAAAAGCACCTGCTAAAAAAAGTCCGGCAAAGAAAATGACGGCAACGGCTACAAAAGCTCAGTCTAAAATTCAGGTAAAAAACAATCCTAAAACTCCCGCAAAAAAAGACGCGGCTAAAAGTCTGAGTGATCTCTTTGAAGATTCTCTCAAAGACATCTACTGGGCAGAAAAAGCACTTTCTAAGGCACTTCCCAAGATGCAGAAAAATGCAACAGACCCAAAACTGAAGCAGGCCTTGGGAGATCATCTTGAGGAAACAAAAGAGCAGATCACCCGTCTTGAAGGGTGCTTTAAAGCACTAAACAAAAAAGCCGAAGCCAAAAAATGTGATGCAATGCAGGGGCTTTTAGATGAAGGTAAAAGCATAATGGAAGAAACAGAACCTGGCGCTGTTCGGGATGCAGGTATCATCGCAGCTTCACAAAAAGTAGAACATTATGAGATTGCTACATACGGAACATTAGCTGCCTATGCAAAAATTCTGAAAGAGAAAGAATGCCTCAAACACTTGCTAAGCACACTTGATGAAGAAAAAAACTGCAATAATCTCCTTACGAAAATTGCAGATACAAATCTCAATTCCAAAGCAATTAAAGCATAAACTTAAAGATCCTGAAAAGGGTCTTTTTTTTTGATGCCTGCAAATATTTTTCATTTAGACCCCAATTTGTGAGTGCGGTCATAAATCAAAATAAATCAATTGCTTACATCGTTAAATTGCTGTTTTTTGGTATTATACTTGTTCGTTTTCAGCACGAACTTTCTAAACAAAATTTCATTATTCTTTTTAAAAAATCATTATGGATTCAGAAGACAACTTAGATGTACGTGGTGGGCAGGGGCAGGTTTTAGATCCTGAAACTTACCGGGATTCTATCGGAACACTGGAACAGTCTGGAAAGAGAAAATGGGTGTTTCCTAAAAAGCCTAAAGGAAAGTTTACCAATTACCGCACAATTGTAGCGTATATTCTGCTGGCATTTTATCTTGCCGTACCCTTTATCAGAATCAATGGCAATCCTTTTTTGCTTTTGAATATTATTGACAGGGAATTTTTTATTTTCGGTCAGCCTTTTTACCTGCAGGATTTTTTCCTTCTTACACTGGGTGCTATTGTAGGTTTAATATGTATCATCATTTTCACGATTGCATTCGGAAGAATATTCTGTGGATGGATTTGTCCGCAGACCATTTTTCTGGAAAGCGTTTTCAGAAAAATTGAATTTGCCATTGAGGGAGACAGAAACAGACAGATGAAACTGGACAGACAGGAATGGGATGCAGAGAAAATAGGAAAAAGAGCCTTAAAATGGAGTGTCTTTTTTATCCTCTCCCTGATCTTTACTCACTTTATGATGATGACGATTGTTGGTTACGAAGAAGTCTTTAAGACTATTGCCGAAGGACCATTAGCTCATCCCACCAATTTTATAGTAATCATTCTCTTCACTGCTGCATTCTACTTCGTCTTTGCATGGTTCCGGGAGCAGGTCTGTACATTGGTGTGCCCTTATGGAAGGTTGCAGGGAGTATTGATTGATAAAGATACCATTAATGTTTTTTACGATTACAAAAGAGGCGAAAACAGGGCAAAATGGAGAAAAGATGAAGACAGGAAAGCCGCCGGAAAAGGTGATTGTATAGACTGCCATCAGTGTGTAGTGGTCTGCCCTACCGGAATTGATATCCGTGACGGACAGCAACTGGAGTGTGTAAACTGTACAGCGTGTATTGATTCCTGTGACGAAGTAATGGTGAAGGTAGGTCTTCCCAAAGGACTCATTAGATATGCTTCTGAAACTGAAATTGAAACCGAAAAGCCCACCAAATTTACCGGAAGAATGAAGATTTTCATTATCCTGCTCATGGCACTGCAGATCTTTTTAGGTTTTCTGCTCTACAGCCGGGGTGATATGGAGGCGAAATTTATAAAACCCGCAGGCAGTACTTATTTTGTAAACAACGGAGTAATTACAAACACCTACAACTATACATTTCTGAACAAGTCCAACGATAAAAAAACGGTAACGGTAAAAGTGATCGAGCCATCTCACGGAGAAGTTATTTTCAGCGGATTAAGTACCATCACAATTCCTAAAGACAAAATTTCAAAAGGAACCATCAGTATCAGGTTTCCAGAAAAAGAGATGAATCTCTCCAAACAGAATATCACCATTGGTGTTTATGATTTGGAGGGAAATCTGATTGATTCTTATGATACCTATTTTGAGGGACCTTTCAAACTTCAGTTTTGATCCAAAAAAAAGGAGCGTGTTTTACAAGACGCTCCTTTCAAATCATATTTTGAAATTAATTTTACTGAGGACTATTCACTCATCAAAGTCAGTCATTCCATTAACAAGACATTCCCACTGAATTTTAGAAAAACCTAAAATGCCGCCTATGGCAATTAAGAAATTTCTCGCAGAATTCAGAATGCCGGATTTGTAATTAGATTTTTCATTTCTGCCGTAAACTCCAGCCAAACTATAGTCTGAACCTTTGGCGATGATAAAAGTAGATGTGGATTCTGCAGAGTAAAAATGTGCAATTTTTTTGCTGTCCGGAGTTTTGGGATCCGGCGCTGGTCTGCATTGCATCAGAAGACGGTCTGGTGATTCAAGATCAAGCCAGTCAATCACTGCCCAGTCAAATGATCTCCCCACCGTGCCGCCGGGACCAGGAATGTCTATCCGTATATAATCTCCCGTCTGTGGCAGCCGCTCAACGGTGTTTCCCCGTAAATCACAGAGTTTAAAATCTGCTGAACTTTCCGGACAAAAGTTTTTCCAGTAATTAATTGCAAAAAATCTTTCTTTAAGATGATGAAACTGTAAATCAATATCTTCATCATATTTAATCTTTCGAACACTTTCTGAATCGTGAAATCCTCCCGTTACCTGCTTCGGAACTCCGGGAATATTTTTAGGCTCATCACTTTTTTTCATATTTTAGATTGGTTTGATTTGTTTTTTCTGAATTACAAGCTTCACTACGCAGAAATTCTTTTCCTCAAACTTTTGGCCTGGGAAAATAATATTCATCGGTTATATAAATGAATTATTTAAGAACTAAATTCTGTGTCAGTCCGCTCTTGAAGCAGCCTAAGATAAAATCTGTGTAGTACAGCTGTGCGGTTACAGATTCAGTTTTATTGTGAAGTTCAAGCTTCTTGGTAAGAATCACCTGGCCTTTGTACACGAAAGAAAAATAAGTGAATATTTTGTAGGAAGAATCTCTGCCCGGACTGCAGTATCCGGTAGTTGCAATGGCCCAGTCGGTATCAAAGAGCTCTGCTACTTTGAGCGCCATCTGCTCAGAAATATTTTCTGAAACGCCTTCACATTCAGAAGTTTCTTTAGCATTAATTTTAAGAATCCGTATTTTATCTGCCATGTTAAATGCCGTGATTCCGCCTTTAAAAAAGAGTGTTGCATTAGACATCTGTGAAAATGCCTGCTGAAGACATCCGGAAGTCACGCTTTCTGCCACAGAAACGGTTTCGCTGGCACCAATCAGAGATTCGCTGATGTAATTTAGAAGATTTGTATTGAGTTGCATGATATTTTATTTTTAAGTGGTGTGGAGTAATTTAATTTTCTTACCTACAGAATGTGTAAAAACTCTTGAAACGAAAATCAGGAATTATGCAGATAAGCCCGGAATCAAAACGAAAAGGTAATGGCAAAAAATAATGAGCCCTACTAAGTGTTGAGATAAAGTTTATAATTCAATGTTCAGGAAATGCTGGCTATCATTCAAAAAGAGAGCATGAAAACTGCTTGAAAAGCGCAAATTTCAGGTTGGGTTTTATTTTCATATTAATTTAATTTGGTGCATGGTAAATGTAACATTTTAATCGTCAATATCTTATGACTGGAAACATAATCCCGGATTAATTTTTAATATTCAACATAAAAACGCTGGTATTTTTGTGAAGTTTTAATCGCAGTTACCTTATTGATGGGGGTATTTTTCAAAAATTTTTTAAGTGTACTATTTCTGAAAATCATCCTGAAAATGAGAAATATTCATTTAAAAAAAATCTGTCTTTTTAATAGAAAGCAGTCTTCACTTGGTCTCATTATTGAATTTAAAATGATGTATTAAATTTTAAATATGACAACCAAATTAAAAAATAATAATATGTTAAAAAAAATGATCGCAGGTTTGGGAGGTGCTGTTGCACTTAACCTTCTGCACGAAGTTGTGAGAAAGACCTGTAAAGACGTTCCACACATCAATGAGCTCGGCGAGGAAGCTCTAAGTAAAATGACTGATGGCACAGCGATGAAAATTACAAACCCAGACCAACTCTACGCCGCTACTCTGGCAGGTGATGTTATCAGCAATTCTGTGTATTATGCTACCACGGCTACCACACACGATTTTGCAAGCGGTCTGCTCGCTGGTGTGGGTGCAATTGCATTGCCTCAGAAATTAGGTTTAGATCCTGATCCCGTTGCCGGCACTACCCGGAAGAAAGTGATGACGGTGGGATATTATCTTTTCGGAGCCATTGTTACGAAACTTATTTATGACCAGATTAAAGAAAAGTAAAACAATAAAAAAAGCATCATCCTGACAGATGGTGCTTTTTTTAAACATATTTCTATGTAGTTTAACTTTCGTCTCTGGTGTTTTTTACGAGACCAATTCCTGCAGAGAAGAAAATTAATCCTATTACACCAATCACACCCATTGTGGTGTACGCCTCACTTTTCTGCAAGAGCAAATACCCTGTGTAAAGTAATCCCGCAATTCCTAATAATGTGAGAATGGTTCCAAATGTTCTTTTAACGTTCATAACAGTTTATTTTAAATGATTGATTTCAAAACTCATTCCATTTCATGCAAAACACTTTGATTTGCATACAGAATTTAAAGTCTGAAGCAGTTTCCTGAATTCCGCAGAATAGTTTAAGCTGGTAGAATCGCCTGTCTGTAAAGGATATTCTTCATATCCAAAGAAATAATAATGTTTCTGTTCATCATTAATTTTCATCTCCAGCTCCCACTCTTTTCCTTCAAAAATTTCGTCGTTGATATAATTTTCTTTCCAGCCGTGGATGCCTATTTCCTCAAAAGTTGAAATGAGTTGTTTCTCACTGTTTTCGGAGATTTTTTTATCGGGATTCTGAAGAATCTCTTTAAAATACCCAAAGTACTCGCTGATGTAAACAAAGCCTTTATCGATGATGAGTTCGGCACTTTTTCCGTTAGAATTTCCTAAAAAGAAACGCAGGAAATCAATCTTTTCTATCGTATTATTGAACATAGTATCTAATGTGATTAAATACTTCGGGTTTAGAACCAGAAGATTTTATTTATATTTTTCTACACTGTATTTTTAATGAATTCTTGATCTGCTGGATCAAATTTGAGCTCCTGTAGATCTGATTTTTTGCCTGAAACTGAAGATTTTCGCAGAGATCTCATCAGAACTGCAACACACCACGATTTCAGCTGAGCCTGATTGCCGCTGAAATTTTCAAGATCTCTCCAGATATTGGTAAACGTTACAATCATCATTTCTTCAGCAAGATCCCTTTCACCAAGACACTGTAATGCCAATCCGTAAAACTGACTGTTGAGTTCCGAATATAGAAAGTCAAAAGTCTCACGATCTTTTTGTTTCAGCAGTGCGCCGCAGTTGATATGTTTTTCTGGTGACGTCATGGTTTTAAAATCAATAGTTGCTTCATCAGGTGTTAATCTGTGTATTTGCTGTCTTTATGAACGCTTATTTTGCCACCGTAAAAATAGATGGCAATTTCTAACGCATTTTCAAAATCGATATCGTGAAATTTCTTTTTCATATCTTTCATATCACGCTGGGAAATCTGGATTTTGAAGGGATTAAACTGCGATTCCGAGATCATTCCTTCAATTATTTTTTTCTTAGGATATTTTACGATAACGTTTTCTATGCTTTCTGCGGGTAGCGTCAGTTCGCTTTTCAGCAGATTATTTACTTCCATGTTGATTTTGTTTTAAATTAATGATCCTCATCTTCTTTTCTGATGCTTACAATCTGATACTCGTCTGCGGATGAAAACTCTTTACATGATTCATCTGTGCAGCGTTCAGGGTTTTTCAGAAAATAATCTATATGATTTACACTTTCTTTGGTATCATCCGGAGTAATAAGGATGTGATACAGTTTTAATACAGATTCATCTGCATTTTTTACCGACTCTTTTTTTTGTTTTAATGCCTCATCAAAAGTCATACTGCTCGTTTTATTTTTTTTTACTGTATGCTAAAATTTCTGTGAACTGTTTGTGCGACTGTTTGAGATGGTACAGATGATCTGCCAGAACAGATTTTGTTTCTGCTGAAAATCCATCATCCTGAAGTGCTTTTTCATACGTCTTGTATGCAGATTCTTCCTCAGAAATCACACTTTCTAATGTAGAATTTACAGAGTCTATATTAAACGCACTTTTGATATCAATCCACGTGCTGTGAAGATTTCCGAGGACGCTTGAAGAGTCTTCGCTGCTTTGGTTCTCGTTCTCACGCAGAATATTGATCAGCTCATTTTTCATTATTTTGGTGTGCGAAATCATCTTGTCATATTCAGATTTAATATCCGGATAACTTTCCCAAATCTGACCCTCCACTTTTTCAAACGCCGAAATTCTGTCATTAGTGATCTGTACAAGATCCTTTATTACCGCCTGGGCTTCCTGTGTTTCCATGATATAATATTTTGTGATTGGTTTTAAGATTTAATCTAAAGGTCTTCTGCCTGTGAGAAGATTGATGATAATAACAATAATTGCAATTACCAGTAAAATATGAATCAGATTTCCTGTATCTAATCCCGGTACAAATCCCAGCATACCGAGAATCCAGACTGCGATGCAGATTACGGCTACAAGCCAGAGAATACTTCTCATAAGAATATAATTTAGTGTGTGTACAGACAGAGATACAATTAGTCTGCCCTTTTTCCTGCGGTATAAAACTTTAGATACCACACGTGATTTTATGGGCTTTTAAGGCACCATTATTGTAATTTAGTTACTACCAAAAATAATAAAGTAATATGGACAACACGAAAACAGTTTCAGTATTGAATGATCTACTGACGATTACCAACGACAGAATTCAGGGATTTTCTAAAGTAGAAGATAAAGTCTGGGAAGGCTACCCTCACCTGCGCGCAGATTATGACAACATGGTTGCACAGTCTGCTACAATGAAAAACGAACTTACTAATCTGATTACAGAACGCGGCGGAGAGCCAGACCATACAGGGTCCGCAGCGGGATCGGTTCACAGAGCGTGGATTGACGTGAAAAACGCTTTTGCAGGCGACAATGCTGAGGCAAGTCTTGGAAATGTAGTTTATGGAGAAAATGCCGCCATCAACGCTTACCAAAGTGCGCTGGACAGCGGAGATCTTTGCCCGGAAAGCTCAAAAACAGTACTTGACCAGCTGCATCATTTGAAAGCTTCACACGACAAATTTAAAAATCTTGAAGAGCTGAAAAACTAAATAAAATCATCCGCTTCCTTTACGGGAGCGGATTTTTTTATGATTTCAATCAGCGGATTTACATTAGATTTTCTGTTGTTTTACAAAAAAAAGAAATGACTAAATTTCTGCTCTTTCTTTCCCTTATGTGTTTTTCCTGCTTTTCAGCACAACTCTTGAGCTTTGAGAATCTTCAGCATCTCTCTCATTCTTCAGAGCAGATTCTTGATACCCAACTTTCTGCACATTTTGATTTGCTTCACCATCCCGAAGATAGCAAAGAAAATATAAAAGTTTACAGCAATAAGCACTTATCTGACAGCAAATTTACCGTTCTCACTGTTTTCCTGAAAGATTTAGGCTGCCATGTATTTTCAATTGTTTCGCACGACATAGAACAAGTGGAATTGTTTAAAAATAATTTAAGAACAGATCAGTTTCAGTCAGAAATTATTCAGAATAACGCTGGTGAAGAACTTCACGTTTACACCGATAAAAAAATAAAAATTTTAATTAAAAATCCGGATCCCTCTTTAGATGCGCACCAGATTGTCTGGATGTGTAAGTAAAGTAAGTCCGGATCTAATCTTGACAGTGTTTCAGGCAAAGTATAATTTCCAAAAACTAATTCTCTTTCCTGGGCTTCATGATCATTCGGATGGAGGCATTGTTGGTAATAAATAATCTGAACCATTCTGCAGCAAGCCGGAATCTGTTTCTAAAACCGGTAAGTGGAATAATGTGGATAAAAAGCCAAGTGAACCATGCTAAAATACCGGTGAAAGAAAATTTGGGCAGATCTACTACAGCATTGTATTTTGAAATAATCGCCATACTTCCTTTATCATTATATCTGAAAGGTTTTAGAGGTTTACCAGCAATTCTGTTTCTAAAATTTCTCGCTAAAAGTTTTGCCTGCTGAATAGCTACCTGTGCTACCTGCGGATGACCCTTGGGGAATGCCGGATCTGACATGTTTATGCAGATATCGCCCAGCGCGTAGATGTTTTTAAAACCATCAACCAGATTGTGAGAATCTACTGTAATTCTTTTACCTTTTGCCAGCGAAGCTTCAGGAATACCGTCAACGGTTCTTCCCACAACTCCGGAAGACCAGATCAGTGTTTTTGTCGGGATTTTTGTGCCGTCAGAAAGAATGACATTATCTTCTACATAATCTTTTACAGAAACATTCAGTTTTATATTTACTCCCAGTCTTTTGAGGTTTTCGTATGCTGTTTTTTTTGCAGTGTCGCTCATGTTTGAGAGCAGTGAGGGCAAAGCATCCACAAGATACAGATTAGAATGGCCAAGCGCGATGTCGGGATAGTCTTTTTCTGCGATATAGCCAGCCATTTCCGCAATCATACCTGCCAATTCTACGCCTGTAGGTCCTCCTCCGGCTATTACCACGTTGATGAGACTTTGTACACTTTCGGTTTTTGCATTCCGCGAGGCTGCTTCCAGATTTTGAAGGATATGATTTCTGATGTACAGGGCTTCATCAACCGTTTTCATCGGTAGTGCATATTTTCTTACATTTTCCAGCCCGAAAAAATTGGTTTCTGTGCCGAGAGCCAATACGAGCTCATCATAGTATAAAACTCCTTGGTCTGTGATTACTTTATTTTCTTCAGGAACTACTCTTTCCAGACTTGCCATGTAAAGACTGACGTTGGAGTATTTAGAAAACAGTTTTCTGAAAGGATAGGAAATATGAGAAGGCTCAATAAAAGCCGTGGCAACCTGATAGATAAGCGGTGGAAAAAAATGATAATTATTTCTGTCTACAAGTGTGATTCTGAATCTGTCATCGTCTCCGATGGTTTTGATTAAATTTAATCCGGCGAAACCTCCTCCTACAATTACAATGTGCTTTTCCATAGCAAATATTTTATTGTTATAAGTTTAACCAATATGAGACCAAATACAGGCAAAAAATGAATTAAACTGAACAAAATAAAGCTGCGGAAAATTGTGGTATTTTTACTTAAAACAGAGTTGTTAAACCGACTTTATAAAATTCACTCAAATTAAAACCGAAATACGGTTCAGTTTATTCTGAAATGATTTCAATGCTTCAAAACTGCTTTGATCTACGTGTCTTTGCAGAGAAACAGGATCAAAAATATCCCAGATTCCGCTGTGATGCCAGTCGTTGAGGTTGTCCCAGTCTGGTCTGTCAACCACTGGGTAAAAACAGCAGCCTAAAAGTGGCAAACCTGCTTTTAAAACTGATACGCATTCTTCTGTGACTGACTTTATCCACTTTGCACGGTCTTCGCCGGGATGGCTGGTTTCTGAAATAACTATGGGTCTTCCGTATCTTGTGAAAACAGTTTCAATCAAATTTTGAAGCGTTCTGTATTGTGGATGTGGTGGCTCTTCTGCCCAAGGTAAATAGTCATGAGTCTCGTTAGTCCATTGATTGTTATAGTAAAAATTGACTCCTATGATGTCTAAATATTCTGGCTTACCGCGAAGTTCCGGACAGATTTTCCCGGATAAAATATCGTGTACCTGAAACTGTTCGTAATGCTTTTCTTGAGCAGCAAGCAGAGAATAAGTGTCACCCGGATTATCTGACACGATACTGATTAAAGGTTCTGTGACCATAATCCTTATTGCAGAATCTACCGATTTCATCATTTCTATTCCCTCGATATAGGCTTTCATTAATGCATATTTCACTTCCCAGCCCTGCCCCACGCAGTATGGCGAAGTTCCTTTCACATCCCCGCCAAGCCATGAGATAAAACTGACCTCGTTGATTGGTGTAACAATTAGAAGACCATCCGGAACCAGACTTCTGTATTTTATTACAAATGCTCTGCAAAGATGGCTGAATCGTCTTGCAAACATAGGATGGAGAGGCGTGAGATCATCGGGGTAACCAAAATGACAGATGTCCCAGATCACCTGTATATTTTTGTCTTGTGAAACGGAAATTAATCTTTCCACTTCAGACCAGTCATAGTGGTAAGGTTTTTTTTCTACAGCACTCCAGCGAATCCCTTCGCGTACCGTTTTAATGTCTAAATTGTTGAGGTGGTCATAATCTTGCTCCAGAAATCTGTCGTGACCTGAAATTTCATATAAATCTATTCTTTTTCCGTAGGCATTCTGGTGGTCTGCACATTCAAATCCGCCCATCAGAAAACTGTTGAACGGATTGCTGTCTGAAGCTGGAAAATCATTGCTGAACATACTCTTCCTTATTTTTTATTTTCCTGAAAAGTGCCAGAGACTGCGCAACTACCTGATCCATGTTGTAATATTTATAGGTTCCCAAACGCCCTGTAAAAAGTACATCCGGATGTTGCTCTGCCAATTTTCTGTACTGATTGTAAATTTCCTGGTTCTGCTTTCTGGGAATGGGATAATAAGGATCTCCTTCTCCAGTGGGATATTCATAAACTATTGTTGTTTTATCGTTTTTCTGTCCCGTTAAAAATTTAAACTCGGTAATTCTGGTGTATAAATTAGAGGTTGGAAAATTAATGGTTCCTGTTTCCTGATAATTATCCTGGCTGAGGGTTTCAAATTTAAAATCAATCGAACGGTAAGGAAGTTTACCATAGCAGTAATTAAAATAACTGTCAATAGGCCCTGTATAAATTAGTTTTTTAAACGGAATAATATCCAGAATATCTTCATAATCTGTCTTCAGCATGATGCTGATATTTTTATGAGACAGCATCTTTTTAAACATTTCAGTATATCCGTTCTTTGGCATTGCCTGGAAGGTATCTGTAAAATATCTGTCATCTTTATTGGTTCTCGTGGGAACACGTGCGGTAACCGAAGCGTCCAGCTCTGATGGGTCAAGATCCCACTGTTTTTTGGTATACCCTTTAAAGAATTTCTCATACAGCTCCTTTCCTACCGCGTTCAGGACCACGTCCTCAGAAGTAAGAATAGGATTTCTTTTTTCTGCTTTTGAAGCAAGAAAATCTGTAACTTCATCTGACGTTAAATTTTTACCGTAAAGTTCGTTTATCGTTGTGAGATTAATAGGAATTGGAACCAGTAAACCGTCTACACTTCCCAAAACACGGTGTTCGTAAGGTCTCCATTCTGTAAATTTTCCTAAATATTTAAAAACATCCTCAGAATTGGTATGAAAAATATGCGGTCCGTATTTATGAATCAGAATTCCTTCTTCGTTATAAAAATCGTAGGCGTTCCCGGCAATGTGATCTCTTTTGTCAACAATTAAGATTTTTTTTCCTTCACTGGCGAGTCTTTCCGCTAAGACTGCTCCGGCAAAACCACAGCCTACTATTAAAAAATCATACATGGTTGATCTGCTTTTGTTTGTTAGTTATTTCAATTTTATCAATTAATGCGTTCATTCTGCTGAAGGCCTGATCCCAAGATTCATCCTCCAGAAAATGGTCTACAGTACGCAGCCAGTGGTCTCTGTCTGGATCTGCCATTATTTTTTCTGCAGCCAGAATAAAGGAGTCTGCATCATCGATAATCTGTACCAGTGATGCGTTACCATACGGCTGCACCACGTCTCTTATTGCGGTAGAAATCACTGGTTTTCCTGCTGCCAGATATTCGGGAGTTTTAGTGGGGCTTATAAATTCTGTAGATTCATTCAGAGCAAATAAAATCAAAGCAATATCCCAGTGTGCGATGTAAGATGGAAGTTCTGAGTAGCTTTTGGAGCCTAAATAATGAATATTTTCTGCTCTCGGCAGATCATCAGGATTTATTTTAACTACAGGCCCTATGATTACAAACTGCCAGTCCGGACGCTGGGCAGATACATCTCTCAGAAGTTCAATGTCAAATCTTTCATCCACAACACCGAAGAACCCCAGTCTGGGAAATCCTATCGCACACTGATCTTCAGGATCCGGCTGATATTGTCTCGCTTTTTCAAAATGAGACTTGTCTATACTGCTGGGCATCGCATGGATATTGTGGTGTCTGCCTTTTTTTGCCTGATATAGAGAATGACCTCCTGTGAAAACCACATCTGCCTTTCTGAAAAGTTCTTCTTCCATCTCCAAAAGCTTTGGCGGAGCAAACCTGAATGCCGAAAGCTCATCCATAGAATCAAAAATAACTTTCTGAGGCTGTAGCATACCTGTAAACTGCAGTGCCATTGGTGTGTAGTACCAGGTAAGATAATCTTTAATATCATACTCTCTCAAAACATTCAAAATCAAATTCTGAATCCTCTGGTTTGTAAACTCATTATGCTCAGAAATAATAAGCTCAATAATGTAAACGCCATCCTGAATATTGACAGTATATCTGTCTGAATCTCCAAGTTTAGGCTCTTCAAAATAGAAAACCTGATACTGTTTGGCAAATCTTGTGAGTAAATGTTGTGGTCTTTGGTACACAAAGTTCCACGATAAGTGACTGAAACATAGTAAATACTTCATTTTTGATGTGTGTGGTTTAATTGTTAACAATTTATTAGAACTTATCTTAAATTGTTATGACTATAGTCATAGTTTTTAAATATTAAAAATTTGAAAATTTTGGCTTGATTTTAGTGAAAAGTCTTCAAAATATTTAAACCAAATATTTTTCTCTTTAAGTTGAAAAGTTCTCAGACAAAATGATGGCTTTTTCTCTCAGATGAATGATCCGGTTTTTATTTAAAAAAGAAAATATGGCAACAAAAGAATTTAAAAAGGAAGATTTTACGCAGAATCAATCCGGAGAATATTCGGTAGAATACAAAACCGAAGAAATTGGTCAGGGAAGCAACCTCATTATTGAGGAAAAAATCAGCGATGGTGAATATCAGGTCGTTCAGGTTCCTGTAAGACGGCAAAATGACAGCATCTTTATCATTTTTTCTGAACCTGTGGATGGCCGTTTGATTATTGAAAAATAATCCTGAAAAAATTAAAGCAAAAACCAGAAATGTGACTGGAAACACAATTTAATTATTCCGGTTTTTATAAATTTGTGACAGGGAAAATGCTCTAATGCAACATAACCTTATTTTCATCATTTGTGTTTTTTAGCCTTCTCTCACGGGAAGGCTTTTTTTTAACCAATTAGTTCTGTGAGCAACAAATGAACCTTAAAAAAAAGAATGACCATCTGTGATGATGGACATTCTTATGAGTATTAAGCGATATCTGTGATCAATTCTTACGCAGATATTCTTCAATCTCATCTCTTGGCAGCAGATCCAGAATATCATTGATGTCAATTATTTTGTGCTTTGTGATAATGCTTTCAACAGCTGTTTTTACGCAAGGCTCTGTCACTAATCTTTCTAAAAGTCCGTACACGTTTACCATTTTTTTATGGGTATTTTCTTCATCTCCCCCAAACCATGAACCGTTGAAATGGTGGCTTACGTAATTCTTCGGCAAGTCCTGAGAAAAATAGACTGAGGGATAAAGTGTTACACCATGCTTAAGATGCTGAATGGTATCACTGTGCCGGTCTGCGCCATATTTCTCTTCAAGCATTTCAGAGAAAATGTCTGTGTTGATTCTTTCTACAAACCCATCCTGACTGTCATAATACGCTACAAAATCTTTAGAAAGCTGATGCTGAGGTTCTGCCATCCAGAAAGCCGAGTAAGGAACGCCCTTCACTTCAAATCCACAAACAGCTTTTTCATTTAAAAATTCATCCAGCGGAAGTTTGAGAACCATGTCGGTATCCATATAAATACCGCCATGTTCGAGCATTACTTTTGAGCGTACATAATCTGATACAAATGCCCATTTCTCTTGTTCGAACGCTTCTTTTACGTAATTATTGTCTTTCAGTGGCGCATTAGATTCATTCCATTCGATTATTTCAAAGTCTGGGTGAATCTTCTTCCACGTAGCGAGACAGTGCTCAGCAAGTTCATCTTTTTCTTTCCCGCCAAACCAGCAGTAATGTATTTTTTTTGGAATCATAAATTAATGTATTTGATGTGATTGATTACAGAACAGCAAACCCGCTCTTTCGCTTGAACCTGCAAAAAATAAACCTTTAACTGAATTTTGAACTATATAAAATACCACTTTTCAATAATCACATCATCGTTTCGCTTATTGGCGAAGCTGCTTTCCGAATATTTTAATCTGAAAAAAAGCTGAACATCAGTAGTCTAAATAAAGTCTGATAGGAAATGGTACAGTTATTTCTTTTCAGAGAATATTTTAGAATTTCATCTGAAAAATCAGACAAGTATTTAAGCAAGCGTTTATGACAAAGCCAAAACAAACATCTTATCAACCCAAAAACTATGTTGAAATCACCGCTCCGGATTGGGTGAAAAATGCTGTGCTGTATGAAGTCAACATCCGGCAGTTTTCTGAGCAGGGTAATTTCAGAGAAGTGGAAAAACAGCTCGGAAGACTCAAAAAAATGGGGATTGATATTATTTGGCTGATGCCTGTTCATCCCATTGGCGTTGTCAACAGAAAAGGAAGTTTGGGAAGTTACTATTCTGTGAAAGATTATTATGGGGTAAATCCCGAATTCGGGAATGAAGAAGATTTCAAAAGCCTCATCAAAGCCATTCATCAGCAAGGTATGTACGTAATTTTAGACTGGGTTGCCAATCATACAAGTTGGGACAATCCGTTGGTAGATGAGCATCCGGACTGGTACAGAAAATCCAGAAAAAATACATTTCAGTCCACAAGATGGCGGGATTATGATGACATCATAGAATTTGATTACCAAAATGCAGCGCTGCGTGAATACATGACTGAAGCCCTGAAATACTGGGTTCAGGAATTTGATATTGATGGCTATCGCTGCGATATCGCAAGTTTTGTACCCATTGATTTCTGGGAAAACGCAAGAACCGAACTTGATGCCATCAAACCTGTATTTATGCTTGCTGAAGCTGAAGATAAAGACCTCCATAAACGTGCATTTGACGCCACATACAACTGGACTTTATGGAACATCCTCCATCAGATTTCCCGTGAAGAAACCAATGTGAAAACCTTGGCAGAAGCCTATCTCGCCGAGCATGTTTCTATTTTCCCAAAAGAAGGAATCAGAATGAATTTTGTAGATAATCACGATAAAAATTCGTGGGAAGGAGATCAATACAGCAATTTTGGTGACGCTCTGAAGGCTGTTTCTGTTTTTACTGCGATGATGGACGGCATACCGTTAATTTACAGCGGTCAAGAAGCCGGTCTTAACCGCTCCCTCGAATTTTTTGAAAAAGATCCCATCGAGTGGAAATCACATGAAAATGAAGATTTATATAAAACCCTTTTCACATTAAAACATCAGAATCAGGCTCTCTGGAACGGCCCGCACGGCGGGGAGATGGTAAGAATTATGAATGACAAAATGGAACAGGTGATGTCTTTTGTGCGAGAAAAAAACGGCGATAAGGTTCTGGTTTTTATTAATTTCAGTAGAGATCCTGCACTTGTGCAATTTGATACGTCATTTGATATCAGTGTCTATACCAATCTTTTTACCGGGAAGCTACATAGCATTACAGGAACGTTTATTCTCGAGATGGCGCCGTGGGATTATCTTATTCTTCATAATACAGGTCTTCAAAAGTAATTATTTTTACCGATTTTAAAGAATATCAAAATTCACATACCACAGTAATGCAACTATTATCATGAGTTTAAGTTTTTGGCAGATAAATTGTTAACAATGCAGAAGGTTATTTACTTACAGATAACTTTACACCCAATTAAATCAAATTATATGAAAAATTCAATTCTAACGTTATTTGCCGTTGCAACGTTAGTTGCGTGCAACAAAAAAGAAACGCAGACTACAGACACATCTACAGACAGTTCTGGAACTGTAATGACTGACGACACTATGAAGACTCCAGGAGATTCTACAATGGCGACTACCAATGCAAACGCTGCTACACTAAATGATCAGGACAAAAAATTTGCCGACGCTGCAGCAATGGGCGGTATGATGGAAGTGATGTTGGGCGACCTGGCAAAAACAAATGGCAGTGCAGCTTCGGTAAAAAGTCTTGGCGCAATGATGTCGAAAGATCATGGAAAAGCAAATGACGAACTGAAAGCGTGGGCATCCTCAGCTGGTTACATGTTGCCAACGAGTCTTGATGCTGAAAAGCAAAAGATGGTGGATGATCTGAAAGCCAAAAAAGGTGCAGATTTTGACAGAATGTACGCAGATGCAATGGTAACAGACCACCAAAAAGATATTGCTGAGTTTAAAAAACAGGCTTCTTCCGGGATGGACGCTTCATTGAAAGGATTTGCAGACAAAACACTTCCAACCCTTGAGCATCACTTGATGGAGGCTGAAAAAGTGAAGGCTTCTATGAAATAATGACCTCTGATTCAGATTACGAAAAATCAGATAATCATTTTGTTATCATTTATACTTTCAAAGGTTTGGCTTCTGTGCTGAACCTTTTTTATGAGCTTAAAATTTAAAGAACAATATTCTGAGTTTAAAAGTGAGATGAATGAAATCTTTTTTTTAAACTGATAATCAATCATAAGTCAATCGAAAACTGTTGAAAGAATGAAAAAATTCTGGACTGCCTTTTTAGTCGGAAGCTCTGTAAGTGCTGCAATTTATATTTCGGGATTTGGATATATTTTTAAAGCGATTGGCAAAAATCTCAAAAAAGGCCCCATCACTCCATCTACAGATGATGAAGAAAAATTTCCATCCCATATCATTCAAAATTATCACTGTGATTTGTGGGATAAAGACGCGGAGTATAACCAAAAGACTCTTCCCGAAAATATTTTGCAGGAACTGAAAAAAACCAGAACTTCTTCACTCGTAATTATTAGAGATCATCAGCTGATTTTCGAACAATACTGGAAAAATCACAGCCAGGATTCTCTGCTCAATTCTTTTTCTATGGCAAAAGGCATTCTTTCTATGATTACAGGATTTGCAATCGAAGACGGAAAGCTGGATTCCGAAGATCAGCTTATTTCCACGATATTTCCTCAATATGCCGACAGTGATTTCGGCAAATTTCTCACTGTGAAACATCTTATGATGATGCAGGCAGGATTCGACTGGGAAGAAGAATACCGCCATCCGTTCGCAGAAAATTCTAAGCAGTATTTTATTGACGATCTTGCCAGTCAGACCCTGAATGTTGACCTGAAAGAAATGCCCGGAACGAGGTATGAGTATCAAAGTGTTGCAGCACAGTTATTGGGCTTGGTTTTAAGAAAAGTAATTGGGTGTGATCTTTCTTCATACCTGTCAGAAAAGCTTTGGAAGCCTTTAGGCATGGAATATCCTGCAAAATGGAGCACTGATGAAAACAATACAGAAAAAGCATTCTGCTGCATTCACGCCACCGCGAGAGATTTCGCAAAGATAGGTCAGCTGGTGATGGATGAAGGTTTTTGGAAAGAAAAACAGATACTTTCAAAAGAATTTTGCAGAAAACTTATTAGTCCTTCCGCGCAAAACCCTGCTTTTGCTTACAATGTCTGGGCTAACAGAGATCATACAGTTCCGCATTATTTTTTTTACGGTTTTTTAGGACAGTTCATTATTATGATACCTGAAAAGAAATTGATTATCGTTAAAACCGGCCTGTATAACCGTCTTGAGGTAGATAAAAATAAACGTCCGCAGCAGGTGAAATTTTTGGTTGATGAGCTCAGTACTCTTTTTCAGAAAACTTTTCCACTTCAGTTTTTAATATTTTTTGTGTTTACAAATCGGTTTTTTGCTTACTGAAATTATTTTCCATTCTGAGAACTTTTTTAAAAATAATTAAAAAACAAATTTTCACGTCATTTTTCTTTACCCCAGCCCTCAAGGTTGGAAAAATGTCTTTAAATTTCATCGAAATAAACTCCAATATCATCCTGAACTTGTAAAACTAAGTGTCGGGATAATTAATTTTTATGAAATTTAGACGAGCTCCATAAATAATAAAATACCCTAAAAATCATAAAATCCATTGCCTGGCGGGGATTTTGAATCATGAACTTAAAACTGTAACCAAAGTTTTAAATTTTTACTATTTTACAGATGATGAGGTACTGTTTGGTCTTCCGATTTTGCCACATTTATTTAAAGATAAAGTGAAATTTATTGAAAATTCAGATCATTATTCCTGTACGTATTGTGGGCATTCTCTACTCCTGAAAACCGGTAACCATACCTGCGGAAGATGCGATAAGAATAGGTAAAGGCGATCGGCACTGTGCGTTTAACATAGATTACTTTGCAAAAATTGATTAAAGATATTAAAAATTATATTTAACTTTACAGGAACCGGAATAATTTGAAGATATGAAAAAAATAATATTTTTTCTTCTTACCACTTTCATTCTCACTTCCTGCGGTGAAGAATGCTACAATGCTCCCCAACCTATTGTTTTTGAATTTGTAAATGACAATGGAGATAACCTCATTACCACTGGAGCGCTCAATCCGTTTACAATAAAAGATGAAAATCAGGTGACAGTACAGGTTACTAAGACGGATGATGACAAGATTGTTCTCCAAAATGTAGGAGCGTATAACGGAACCAAAAATTATACTTTCACTTCCCCCGTCAGAACATTCAGTTTTTCTATTGTCTCTTCTGAATTTAAAGGTGGCTGTGATGGTTACCAGATCAATAAGCTCACATTTACAGGAATCGCTATTGACGTTAAAGATGACAATGGCTATTACCAAATTATTCTTAAATAGGACGATAATTAATAATTCAGATCTTCTCTGAATTTTTACCATTTAATTTCGAAATTCTCTACGCTCTCTTCACATTTTGAAGAGAGTTTTTTTTTTCAAAATAAAGAAAATTTGTTGATATTATTTGTTGCAAAATAACGTATATTTGTTGCTGTAATTTATAGCAATGTCAATTTTATCTGAAAATATAAGGTTTTTGAGAGACCAGTCAAAAGTATCACAACAAAAGGTTGCCGATGAAATTTCGATTACACGCGGAAGATATTCTACGTATGAAGAAGGCAGATCAGAGCCACCTATTGAACTTCTGGTCAGACTTTCAAAATATTTTAAAATTAATATTGACGTCTTACTCACCGTAGATTTAACAAAATATTCTCTGCACGACATCGTGAATCTTCCTAACAACAGAACGCTGCTGCCGATGAAAGTGGATGAGGCAGGAGAAAATAAGATTGAAATTGTACCACAGAAGGCAAGTATGGGATACCTGAGCGGCTATAACGATCCGGAATTTGTAGACAGTCTTCAGCATCTCTCACTGCCGTTTCTCAGAAATGGTAAATTCAGGGCTTTTCCTGCTGATGGTGATTCGATGCCGCCTTATAGTGACGGGACTTTTATCGTAGGTAAATATCTGGAAGATAAAAAAGATTTAAAAAAAGGCAAAACCTATATTTTTATTACAAAAGACGGTATTGTTTACAAAAGATTTTCACATCAGAATGACTCCGGGAGTTTTGTAAGTTCGGATAATACTTTTTACGAGCCCTACGAAATCAAATGGCAGGAAGTCTATGAAATCTGGGAATTTGCCTGCAGCATTAATACTCAGGAACTGAAAATCGAAAATCTTGAACATCAGGAAATCAGACGCATGTTTGAAGAATTAAGATCAGAAATACGAAATTTTAAAAATTAAATCTGAATAGATATCGTTGAAAGCATACAAACACAAATAACAAGAATTGTTTAAACTTTAAAAGCTTAGAAAATCATGAGGCAGCTCAGTTTATTTGATACAGGAGAATTTTATAACTTTCCGCTGAATCTTCTTGAATTCAGGGAGAATTTTCTTACGCCCGAAGAAGCCAATCTGATGCACAAACTGCTTCTCACAAACTGCCCGTGGAAACAAAGAACTCAAAAAATGTATGATAAAACAGTTCTCACACCCAGACTTACCGCCTGGTACGGTGATGGCGAAAAAGCATATAAACTCGGCGGAAGCGATTTTGAAGTCAACAGTTGGACGCCGGAACTCTTTTCACTGAAAGAAAAGATTGAAGGAGCATTTGGGTATGAATTTAATTCGGTTCTCCTTAATTTATATAGGGATAATAACGATTCTGTTGCCTGGCACCGGGATAAAGAGAAAAGATACGGCGAACGTCCCGTGATTGCATCTGTAAGCCTGGGAGAAACCAGAAAATTTGATTTCCGCAAAATGGACGATCACAGCAGAAGATACAGCCTTCCACTTCCCCACGGCTCACTGCTTATTATGAAAGGCGATCTGCAGGAAAACTGGCAACACAGAATTGCAAAATCTACCCAACCCATGAAAGAAAGAATCAATCTTACCTTCAGGATGATGAGGGAAATTTAGATTGAATTCAATTTTTCAGTACAGATAGAAAATACTTTCTCAAAAATTTAAGATTCTAATTTTCATTTTAGAATAAGTCATGATTTCAAAAAATAGCGACCCGTAATTTTCAAGATTTCTGGAGATTTATGGTGAAAATTTAAAAATGATTTCAATCATAAGCTTTCAGCAAAATTTAAAGTATGAATCTAAAATAAGGGTACATATTTTGAAATGAAATAAGAATAAGACCACACACTTTTATGCCAGACATCAAATCACAGACTGTAGCCCTCATTGGAGGTGGGCCTGCAGCACTTTTTTTCTTCAAACACATAACAGCAAAAAAAATTAATCCCAGAAAGATCATTGTCTTTGAGAAGAATTCTTATTTGGGGATGGGAATGCCATACGGAGCCGCGGGAGCTGGGAGGGAGCATGTTGCCAATGTTTCAGCAAACGAAATTCCGCAGCTGGTGACCGATATTGAAGAATTTATTACAAAGAACGATCTCGCAGATTTCCCGGATTACAAAAATGAAGGAAAAATCAACAGAGATCAGGTGATCCCCCGCCTTGTACTTGGGAAATACCTTGAAAACCAGTTTAAAATGCTTGTAAAATCTGCAAAAAATCTGGGAATCGATGTTGAAATTCATTTGAATACTACTGTTGACGATATAAAATCCCATGATGATGATTCATTTAGCATTATTACCACTGACGATGAAAAATTTACTGCTGATGTAGTGGTTTTGAGCACAGGTCATCAATGGATAAAATCGCGCGAAGGAGGTCAGAAAGGATGGTATGATTCTCCCTACCCACCGTCAAAATTTACAGAAACTACTAATTTTCCCGTTGCAGTGAAGGGTGCTTCTCTCACGGCAGTGGATATCATCAAAACGCTTTCAAGACTGAATGGTCATTTTTCTGAAATGAAAAATCATCAGCTGAAATACACTTTAAATGATGATGCTCAGGATTTCAGAATTGATCTTTATTCTTTGAGCGGGCTTCTTCCGGCTCTGCGTTTCCATTCTGAAGATGAAGCGTTTTCTACAGAATGGAAAATGTCTCTGAAAGAAATTTACGAATATAAAAAAACACACGCTGGCTTCGTAGATCTTGATTATGTTTTCGATATTAATTTTAAAAAAATTGTTGCGAAAAAAGATCCGGATTTTTATGAAGAAATCAAAGACCTGACAATTGAAGGTTTTGTAGAAAAAATGATGAAACTCCGAAAAGAGCTCGATAGTTTTGAGCTTTTCAAGGCAGAATATACGGAGGCCGAAAAATCCATCAGAAGACATCAGTCGATCACGTGGAAAGAGGCTTTAACATCTTTCAGCTATGCGATGAACTATCCTGCAAAACACTTTTCGGCGGAAGATATGCTGAGGCTTACCAAAACACTGATGCCTCTGATTTCTATTATTATTGCTGCGCTTCCTCAATCCTCATACAGAGAAATTATTGCTTTGTATGACGCAGGAATTATAAGTTTGAGTAATGTGGATGCAGAAAGCGAGGTAGAACCTCACAACGATGAAGGGGCAGTCTACAGTTTTAAAAATAATGAAGGAATTTCACATGAAATTTTTTACCGGATGTATGTAGACGCCACGGGCCAGCGTGCGATGAATTTTAATGATCTCCCATTTGACGGGCTTAAAAAGGAAGGTTTGGTTTCTTCCGGCTATCTGAATTTCAAGGATTCTCAAAAAGCCCTCGAGCTGCTGGAATCTGGAAATGAGATGATCAAAAAAGGTCAGAATGATAATTTTTATCTTCAGGTGAAAGGGCTGAGCATTAACGATAATTTTCAGGCGCTGGATGTGTATGGAAAAATACGCAAAAATCTCTACATCATGTCTGTAGCTTATATCGGTGGCCTCAATCCTGATTATTCGGGCCTGGATTTTTGTGATACCGCTGCTGAAATTATTGCGGAATCTCTGGCTCACACTCATTAAATCATTTTTTTTTTAACTTGATTAAACAAATTTTATTAATCAATTTTTATGAAATAAGAATTGGTTCTAAATACCTTAAATATAAGAGCTTATCTAAAGATCATTAAAACTATTTGATTATATTGATTTTTAGCGGATGATTTATTTGGTTTTCGAAAGACATAGATTTACAAATCTAATACTAACCGATCAATATAATAGTTTCATTATGAGTTTGTTAAAAAGTTTTTAGACCATGATTAATATTTGATAAAAATTTAAACAGGCTGTAAGCAGAAGATATTTTATTTTAAAAACTTTGAATTATGGTTTACAGGTTTCAAATCATATTTGATAATACTTAATTTGTTTACATTTGCTCACTATGCCGAAAATACGTTCTACATCAGACGGTTTAATCTACGTTAAATCTTCTTTAATCGAAAACTTAAAAAGACCGAATGCCCTGGAAGGAGCCAAGGCACTGGGCAAACCCGTTATAATCAATGCAGATCATATCGGCTTTCTGAGCTACAATAACGACGGGAGGGTAACTTTTTTTATGACGAACGGATTCGAGATTTCCATCAATGTTTTTTTTGATGAAGCAGAAATAATTTTTAACTGCGCGAAAGGTGGTATAGAGAAGGAAATTCTGTAGTTTAATGAAATAACATCGTGGCAGTTTCTGATGGAGTTTATTAAAAAAAACTTTTCAGCTTTTCTAAATTAGCTTTTAATAAATTATTCTGATTTTTATTAATACCAATCAATTTTTTATTTAAAGTATTTATTTACAGTATTTCTGTAGTTATTTCAGAATCATTTTCAAAATCAAGTTTTTTATAAATTACCAAATCAATAATATTTTGGTGCTATTCTTGCAATATCGAAATATGAGAAAAATTTATATCGTTGAGGATGATGATTCCATCAGGGAAATTTTAGAGATATTTTTGATTTCAGAGGATTTTGCAGTGCAATCGTTTGAAACTGTGAAAGATTTTGATCAGCGAAATAAGGAAGACAAGCCGGATCTTTATCTTTTTGACGTCATGTTACCCGACGGATCTGGTATCGATCTTTGTACAGAAATCAAAACAAGTCGTGAAAATGCAGAAATACCGGTTCTGATAATGAGTGCTCATGCTCAGCTTAAGAACTTTGCAGATGACTGTCAGCCCGATGGATTTATATCAAAACCCTTTGATATTGATCACCTTCTCAGCCAAATCAAAGAAATTATCGGAAACAGAGAAAATCACAGATAAATTTATTCTCATCAATTCAATCTTACAGTAAATTCAAATTTTTTTAATACAAATTTCCGTTTTGCAATCATCTGTGGGATGGGTTTTTTTTTGAATTACTACGCTTAATTTTACTTTTCAAAAACAGTTTTAGGTTTTCTTCATGATTTTGAATTAAATCTTGGTTTTAATTGGTTCAGAATCACATTTTTTCATTATTGGAATACGTTTTGTTAAAATGCTATTTATATTCTCACCGATGAAAAACAAAACCCAACACCCTCCTACCAAGCGACGTAAGTGGCTTATTTCTATAATTGCTGTAATCGTTGTTTTGGCCCTCCTTTTTCCGTTTGCGCTCGAGTATTATCTCGAAAAAAAACTGCCTTCATTAGTCAGCAGCAAGACTCCGTATACTGTAAAACTGGCAGATTTTAAGCTGAATCTCTTTAAAGGAAATATCTCTGTACTGAAAGTTGATATTGCAACCAAAAATCCTGCAGACAAAACAATTACACAGATTAAAGGTCATGCAGAAAAAGTTGAAATTACGAACATGGGACTTTTTGCAGCTGCATTTAAAAAATCTTATAACGCTGATAAAATCGTTCTTAATAATTCTGATATAACTGTAAAACTGGCTGCTCCCAAGAAAAAAGAGGCAAAAGAAAGAAAACCTTTTGATCTGAATGTAAATTCGCTTGAAGTAAAAAATGTAACGGCAAATATTTCTGATGCTCTGGGGAAACCTGTTTTCACGGGCAAGAATATTCATATCAATATAAAAGATATTAAGCAGAGTGAAAGTACTTCCAAAATTCCTCTTGCTTTTTCAAAAATTAATATTGATGCTTCAAATGTGAAGATTGGAGTGAATGAATTTTATGAAATTGATGCAGACAAAATCAATACAGATAACAGGATTTTAACTTTAACTAAATTCAGACTTAAACCATTACAAGATCCATCAAAGTATAATGCGAAAAACGTGTTTGATTTTGCAGCTGATGAATTTGTGGCGAAAAACTTTGCCGTAAGCCAGGATTCTCTCATCGTAAATGAGGTTTTATTCTTAAAACCAGATCTGAAGGTGATGTCTACCGGTAAAAACAATGTAGAAAAGAACACCAATCCCAAAGAAGTTGAGATGAAAATCGGAATGAAAAATATTCATTTTAAAAATGGTAAAATCGCCGTATTCCAAGCTAATAAAGAGAAAACTGCATCTGTAGACAATTTTAATTTTAACCTCAGTGATATTGTTTTTGATAAAAATACGGTGAAAGAAAAAATTCCGTTCCGTTTTACCAATCACGATATGGAGGCTGAAAATATTTATTTTAAAACCAATCCTCTCCAGGCCATCAAAGTTTCAAAAATCACTTCTAAAAACTCGGATATTATTTTGGATGATTTCAAAATGATTGCCTTGGGAAAAAGTAATGTGAAAGATGTTTTTTCAGTTTCCACAAAGCAGCTTAAAATTTTAAAAAATAAAAGTAAATTCAATGGCCAGAAACTAAATCTGAACTTTGCCGGTATTGAAGTGAATCAGCCTGTAATAGAAGTTTATTCTGCCGCCAAAAAAGCTCAGACTAAAAAGAAAGACAATGCTGTTCCTGAATTTTTGGCTCAGATTGGGTACATCAACATTATCAACGGTAAAATTAAGCATTCTCTTAATTCCAAAGAAAAGCTGTCTGTAGGTGAGTTTAATGTAAAGCTGAATAATGTAAAAGCTGATCCTGAAACATTAAAAGCTACCCTGCCCTTCACTGCTGTGAGTCATCTTGTTAATCTGAAAAAACTGCATCTGGATGCAGGTAAATATTACAGTCTGAACGTAGCAGAGATTGTAAACTCAGGTAAAAAAACAGATATCACCAATATTCAATATCTGCCAAAATATTCAAGAAAAGCATTCAGCCGCGTTATTGAGAAAGAGGCTGATCTATATACTTTGAAGGCTAAAAGGATTTCAATTCTTGACCATAATACTTCGTTCGGGAAAAATGGAGCTGTTGACATAGAAAAAGTCTTTATTGACGGTCTTAACTGTAATATCTACCACGATCTGGCACCGCCCGATGATGTTGCTGTTAGATATCTTTTCAGCAAAAAATTAAGAGATATGAAAATGCCGCTTTTCGTAAAAAATGTAGTGTTGAAAAATTCTGAGCTCGTATATGAAGAAGACGCAGACAACAAAAATATCCCTGGCAAAATTATTTTCAGCAACTTTAATGCAAATATTGCCAATGTGAACAACGGGAAGATAAAAGGCCGCCCAACGGTCATCAGTACTGATGCACAGTTTGATTTTTATGACAATGCACATACAGATGTGAACTGGAAATTTGATGTTCTTGATAAGGCTGATAAGTACACAATTAAGGGAGATATTCAAAAGCTATCTGCTGAAAATGTTAATTTATTTGTACGACCCTATCTCAACGTAACGCTTGACGGGCAGATTGATTATTTAAAATTTGATTATTACGGTGATTCTAAGGGAATTGCAGGCAGATTTTATTTTAAGTATAAAGATATGTATGTGAATCTGCTCAACAAACAGGGAAAAGAGCGTAAACTGCTTTCAACAGTTGCAAATTGGTTTGTAAAAAACGAATCTACCGGCGAGCCAGACCACGTGGTGATCGAAAAAGAGCGAGAGCCTACACGCAGCTTTTTCAGTATGCTGTGGCAGGGCATTATGGAAGGTCTCAAAAAATATGTAATCTAAATCTGAAAAAATATTCAGAACAAAACTTTTAAAATTCCCGGCTGACAAATTCAGTCGGGAGTTTCTTTTTTTTCTGTAGGATTTCATTGAGGTAAGCAAAAAATTCTGATTTTAAGAACTACACACTATTCTTTTGTGCAATCTGAAATTATTAGATTCAATACCAAAAAAATCTCTCTGTTTGTGGCAGAGAGATTTTTGGTATTGTTGTAAAATCAGTTTATGCTGTACTTTATTTAATTTTTAAGGGATTCATTAACCAGTAAGATAATTTCTTCTATATCAAATGGTTTTGCCATAAATTGATTGGCTCCTGTTTCTAATGCAATATCTTTCTCATTTCTGCTTGCCGAGAGAACGATGATGGGTAAATTTTTCACCTCGCGGTCTGATCTTATTTTTTTTATTAAATCATAACCGGACAAGATGGGCATCCATAAATCCAAAAGAAGTAGATCAGGTTTTTCTGTCCTTACCCTGTCGTATAGAAGTGTGCTGTCTATTTCCTTGGCAACCTCGAAACCTTCGGGTTCCAGAAGCATTTCCAGTACATCTAAAATTCCCTGATCATCATCACAGATCATGATCTTCATGTTTTCTTTTTCCATTATTTAGTTGTTGTTTAAGGGTAACGTAAAGTGAAATGTAGAACCATATCCGGGTTCAGATTCTACCCATAATGTTCCGTTGTGGTTGTCTATAATTTTCTGGCTCACGTAGAGACCGATTCCCATTCCTGGATACTGTTTCTGCGTACTGTCTGCGCGGTAAAAACGGTCAAAAATTTTGCCTTTATCTTTCTGGTCTATTCCCAGACCCTCATCTTTCACAGAAACTTTTGCAAAATTGGCTACTTTTGAAATGTTAATATGAATGGGTTTGGATTTTGGAGAATATTTTACAGCATTAGAAAGAATATTATTCACCACCTGGGTAATTTGAGATTCATCTATATTTACGATGAGTTTCTCTGCTCCACTCACGATCATTTTATGGCTGTCGTCAGCAATCTGAATGTTGTCTACACAGTTGCTTACCAAACTAGAAATATCGCAGGGTTCAATATGAGATTCTATATTTCCGGACTGGATTTTTGAGGTATCTAAAAGGTCGGTAATTAAATTGTTCAGCCGGTCCACATGCACAGCAACTTTATTTAAGGTTTCAGTGTATTTTTCGCTTAAACCCTCTCCCGAGAATCTCTGTAAAATCTGCACCAAACCTTTAATCGTCGTTAAAGGAGTTTTAAGCTCATGGCTTGCGATTGAAAGAAAATCGTCTTTGCGGTTTTCTATCTCAAGACGGTCTGTAGCGTCTTCTATGGCTAAAAGTATTCTGTCTTTGTAAGTACCTTCAAATTCTATTCTGTAGGCATTCAGTATCATCACTTTTTTCCCGATGTTAGGAAAATCATGCTCTACCTGAAAATCAATCACCGGATTGCTGGTAGGAAGAATTTTCATCAGTAAATCTTTCAGCGGCTGAATATCCCACTGGTGATTTCCCAGTTCATACAACAGCTTACCGATAGTATCTTCTGAAGAAACTTTAAATGTTTTCAGGAAATGATTGTTGGCACTCAAGACATGAAAATTTTCATCCAAAACCAATAAACTTTCTCTTACAGTCTGAATGATGCTGGAAAGAAATATTTCTTCTTCTTTCAGATCTTTCGTTCTTTCGATTACCTTTTTTTCAACATTGGCTTTCTCTTCTCTCAAATCGTGCTCTGCCTGCTTCTGCTGACTAATATCATTCTGAACACCAATGAAATGCGTTGTTTTTCCATTTTCATCTTTAACCGGCGAGATAAACAGTTCATTCCAGAAAAGATCACCGTTTTTCTTGTAATTTCGGATCACTACCCTTGCTTCTATCTCCTCAGCAACGGCTGATTTCAGTTCCTTTCTTGCATTCTGATGCCTGTCGTTGAGCTGTAAAAATCTGCAGTTATGCCCAATAATTTCTTCTCTGCAGTACCCCGTCATATTTTCAAAAGCTTTGTTGCAGTAAATAATCGGATTGTCTTCAATGCTGTTGTCGGTGATTATAATTCCCGAATTTGAGGAGTCGAGAGCCAGTTGATAGAGTTTAAGGCTGGTATGATGTTCTGAATTATCCAATGTGTATGATTTTGTAGTGCTGTTTTACGTCATACCATTTTTATGCCCAAAAGAGTGATCAGCATATCTTTTTTGATATAAAGTTCAAACAAATTAGAGGTAGATAAAATATTCTGTTTTTAAAACATAAATACTTAGGCATTTGCTTTGTAAATATTTTTAAATGAAAAAACAGAAACCCAGCTATCTGCATTTTAATTCAAAAGAATATGCCTGGAAACCAGATACCGATTACCGCAAGCATCCAGAGTTATACAAAGTGGGAAAAGGCGAACAGGGTGTTTTAATCTGCGAACCCTACAAAAGTGAAATAGGTAAATTCTGGCGCTTTAAAAATTCGGAGATAGCTCGTGAGAGTTCAGAAAAAATATTCTCACTTTTTCTGGATTATATTAAGCAAAACGAATTTGTGGGAGCTGATATATCAAGAAAATATCTGCAGATGGGTTTCACAAGAGCGCGCAGATATTTTAATTACAGAGGCGGCAAAAAGTATGATCAAAAAAATAATTATGAGCCGATGGAATGGGGAACGGGTGATCCGGAAAAAGAAAAATCAGCAGCGGTTTTCTATAAAAAATGGAAGGAAGCTGAAGAACACCCAAGCTACAGTAAAATGAAACAGGACTGGAAAGCAAAACTGGGTTAATTATTTACTTTTTCATTATAACCAAACCTGAGTTTAATTTAAAATTTTATCTGAAAAACGTTCACATCAAACTGCCATTCTTCTTTGGCTTAAAAATTCATTGAAGGGAAAAGAAAATTAACGTAGTTTTGTTTTATGGAGAAAAGAGACCTGCTTATCGTTCAATATCTTGCAAAGGGATTTAAGATTGTGGAAATTTCAGAGTTGATGACAAAAAATGATTCACTTAAAATAAGTGAAAGCATGATTAAAAAAAGGCTGCGCGTCATCCGCAAACAATTTAATGCCGCAACTCTTTTTCAGCTGGGAGCTGTTTTGAAGGAAAATAAAATCATCTGAGAGCATTGTTGTGGAAATTTCTAAACATGTAAGTTCTTACAAATCAAACTTCCTGAAAATTTCCCTACCTGCGGATTTTAAAACAAATAATCCTGAAAACAGAATGTAATCAGGATCAGATGAATTTTTAGTGCATTTTTAAAATCAGTTTTCGGGATCTGCGAATTTTGCATACGAATCCTTTAGTTTCTGATGCTGATCCTGAACGAGCAGAATGCTTTCCGGGGTTAATTTATCGCTTTGCAAAGCCTCCTGATACGCCGAAATGGCAGATTTTTCACCAAATACCACATTTTCAAGTGTTGCCTCTGCGTGATTGGGAGTAAATGCGTTTTTTACATCAATCCAGGCTCTGTGAATTGTTCCCGTTACCGTCGGCGAATCGTCATATTCTCCCCCATTTTCAGTAATGCAGTTGATGAGATCAGTTTTCATCTGTTCAGATTCTGCAACCATCTCTTCGTAATCGTTTTTAAGATAAGAATGGGTGTCCCACACTTTCTCCTCCACTTTGCTAAACCCTTTAATGCGGTCAATAGTAATGTTCAGTAAATCATTAAGAACTGAAACTGTTTCTTCGTTTTTCATAAAAATTTTTTGACTGGTTGTTTCCTTAGTTCTGCAAGCGCTGTACCATTGAAGATTTTTGGTTAAATGATAAGATACAGACCGAATTTTGAAATCTTTACGGTTTTGATAATTGCAGGTTTAAAAATACTTCTGATCAATACATTTTTTTCTACTTTTGCTTTACATGAAAAAACCATCACACTTTAAAGCGCTCATCAACTATAATCCTACTGATGAAGGAGGTCTTGTAAACCCGGCATCTTCGGGATTCCGTGCTTCTTTTCAGTTTCCTTTTGAGATGAAGACGTATTTTGGCAGTCAGACTTTTGATGAGCCGGAACATATTTTTCCGGGTGATTCTGTGACCGTTGATGTTACATTGATTAATGCTGAAACCTTTCTTACGGAATTATATTCCGGAATGGATTTTGAAATTCTGGATAATTCCGGAGTGATCGGAAATGGCTTAATCACAGAGGTATATACCAAATAGGAATATTGCAAACAGTACAACCCGCAGCTCATTTACAGCTTTCACAGATTTTTTTTTGTAATATTTTGAAAAAAGCTGGTGATTTTCAGGAAATATTTTAACGGTTCGTCAATTTAATTTCATCTTCTGAATCCTCACCGCATTCAAAATCGCCAGTAAAGCCACGCCTACATCCGCAAAAACTGCTTCCCACATCGTAGCCAAACCATCTGCACCAAGAATCAGAACAACTCCTTTTACTGCAAATGCAAGAATAATATTTTGCCATACAATCTGTTTAGTTTTCTTGCCAATTTTGATGGCCATTGGAATTTTTGAAGGTTTATCATCCTGAATGACCACATCAGCTGTTTCGATGGTAGCATCACTTCCCAAACCGCCCATTGCAATGCCTACATCGCTCAAAGCTACAACAGGAGCATCATTTACACCATCGCCTACAAAAGCCACACTTTCATTTCCGGATTTTACTTCTTCAACTTTTTTCACTTTGTCTTCTGGAAGTAGATCGCCAAAAGCATGATCAATTCCAAGCTGTTGAGCCACAAATTTCACAACGGTACTTTTATCTCCACTCAGCATCGTAACTTTTACTTTCAGCTCGTGCAACTTTTTGACGGTTAATTGAGCATCTTCTTTAATTTTATCTGCAATTGTAAGATATCCCGCAAATTTTCTGTCATAAGCAACCGCAATTACGGTATAGACAATATCAGCCGGATTGATATTATACTGAATATCAAACTGGTCCATCAATTTAAAATTCCCCACAAGCAATTCTTTTCCTTTCACATCAGCTTTTAAACCCTGACCTGGAATTTCTTCTACATTTAAAATTTCCATTGATGAATCAATCCCGCCAACATATTTATGAATAGCTGTTGCAACAGGATGAGTGCTTTTACTTTCCAGAGCATTAACCATTTGAAGCAATTCATTTTGGTAAAAATCTTTACTGATATTCACTTCCTGAACCTCGAAAACTCCTTCGGTCATCGTTCCGGTTTTATCCATCACAACGTTTTGAATTTCGGCAATTTTATCTAAAAAGCTGCTACCTTTAAATAAAATTCCATTTCCTGAAGCCGCGCCAATTCCTCCGAAATATCCCAGCGGAATCGAGATTACCAAAGCACACGGACAGGAGATAACAAGGAAAACCAATGCTCTGTACAGCCAATCTCTGAATACGTAATCACTGACGAAAAAGTACGGCAAAAGGCAAATAAATAATGCTAAAACCACAACAATCGGTGTGTAAATTCTTGCAAATTTTCTGATGAAAAGCTCTGTAGGTGCTTTCTGAGTGGTCGCGTTCTGAACCAGCTCCAGAATTTTGCTCAGCTTACTGTCTTCATAAGCTGTTGTAATTTTTACCTGCGAAACAGTCTGAAGATTAATCATTCCGGCCAAAACCGTTTCACCCTTTGTTTTAGTATCAGGCTTACTCTCACCCGTTAACGCAGCGGTATTGAAAGAGGCAGATTCACTCAGTAGTTCTCCGTCCAGAGCCAGTTTTTCGCCAGATTTCAGCTGGATAACATCGCCAATTTGTGCCTGATCCGCTTTGATAATTTTAGGTGAATTGTTTTCTACAACCGTTACTTCATCGGGTCTTTGATCAAGCAGTGCCTTAATATTACTTTTCGCTCTGGTTACCGCCAAAGTCTGAAAAACTTCTCCTACAGAATAAAAAAGCATCACCGCAACACCCTCCGGATATTCGCCAATCGCAAATGCACCAACAGTTGCAATTACCATCAGAAAAAATTCTGAAAAAACATCGCCTTTCGCAATACTTTCAAAAGCCTCTTTCAAAACAGGTAATCCCACAGGAAGATAAGCCACAGCATACCAACCGATTCTCACCCAACCTTGGAACCAATCCTGAGGAAAGAAATGATCCATCCCGATTCCCAGGAGTAAGAAAACCAGCGAAATTAAGGCGGGTAGAAACATTTGAAAAGGTGTCTTATCAAAATTTCCGTGATCGTGACCGTCCTCATCATGATGATTATGCTGATGACTATTTTTTACTTTGTTTTTTATATTTTTTCCGTCTTCCGCGGAACAACATTCTTTTGACATTTTTTCAGCTTTTAATAGTTTGGTTAGTGCCCGTGTTCACTAGAATCAGTCAGTTTTGCATTCACAAAAAACGCACCTTTCACCACAATTTTTGCGTCAGGAGCAATTTCAGAAACCGGAGTTATTGCCGTGTAGCCCATATCAGAAGAACCTTTCACAACTTCAATCTTTTGAAAATTGATTGTTTTTGATTCTTTTTTAAGATCCTGTTTTGAATTATTCTCTTCATGATGTTCATCGCCTTTTTTATCGGTCTGAACAAAAACATAGTATTTTCCATCAGCTTCCACAATGGCTTCGTTGGGTATTGCAGGCGTTGTACTTTTATCGAGACTTACAATTCCGGTAATGTTCATTCCATCTATTAAACCTGTTTTATTGGCTGTAACACTGGCATGAACAGAAATCGTTTTGCTCTCATTTTCAAAGGATGAACCGATGCTGTAAATTTTCGCATCATATTCAGTTTCAGGATTATTGGTGAGTTTAAAATGAACGGTTTGTCCCACTTCCATTGTGGGTAAATCTTTTTCAAAAATCTGTAAATCAAGATGTATTGATTGATTGTCAATGATATCTAAAACCGGCGAAGAGACGTCTACATAACTTCCAATCTGTGCATTGATATTGCTTATGGTTCCGCTGATTGGCGAAGTAATCACTAATCCCGAACGTAAATTCCCATTAGAAACTTTCTCCGGACTGATTCCTATCAGCTGCAATTGCCTTTGCAGAGAAGCCCGCTGCGTTCTCAAACTTTTCAGCTCTGAATCGGCGCTCTGAAGATTCTTTTTTGCTCCTGCATCGTTTTCAAACAGTTCTTTCTGTCTTCGGAATTCCTGTTCAGCAAAAGAAATTCTGCTTTTTACTGTAAGATACCGTTCCTGAACCTGGATATATTCTGGATTAGATACAGTAGCCAAAACCTGACCTTTTCTCACAAAGTCTCCAATCTGAACTTTAATCGTCTGAATTACGCCGCCGTACAGAGAAGTAACGGTCGCTTTTTTATTGTTTGGCACTCTCAGCAAACCATTGGCTTTGATGGTTGAAGTAAGTTCTTTCATTTCGAAAGTTCCCAAAGTAATTCCTACCGATTTTATCTGTTCATCGGTTAATTCTGCGATGGTTTGAGGTGCTTCGTCGTGTTTTTCCTTAGTCTGCAAGGTTGCTGCTTCGCCTTTTGGTTCTTCTTTTTTTCCACAACTGATAGCGAAAAGTGAGATAAATAATAACGAAACGATTTTATATTTGATTTGCATTTTTATTGATTTATGATTGAATTGATAAGTACAACAGATTCATTAACCTGCTGAATAGATTCCAGGTATTTTAACTGAATTTGGGTTGCCGTTTGCAGAGCGAAAAGATATTCTACGTAGGAAATTTCTCCTGTTTTGTAGCCTAACTGTCCTGCTTTTGCAATCTTCTCCGCATTAGGAATCGCCTGACTGAAGTAATATTCATACTGTTTTACATTTTGCTGATACTGATTTAAAGCATTTTCCAACTGTGCTTCCAGCTGTTTCTGCTGATATTTTGCATTCGATTCCGCCATTTTTTTTTGATAATCAAGAGACTGCATTCTGGCTTTTGTAGCTGCAAAGGTCAGAGGAATTGAAACACCCAATGTTGCTGAATGAAAACGGTTTCCCCCATTGAAATACTGCTCTACTCCATTCACATTTTGAAAACCTAGCAACGACTGATTGGTATAGCCAATTGTCAATTCTGGAAGTCCCTGTGATTTTTCTACGTTTTTATTTTTCTCGACAATTTCCATATCCTGATAAAACGCTTTTACCAAAGGGTGTTTTGCGATGGTCGTACTGTCCATTACATAATCAGCTTTCAGGGGTTGATAATTTTGGTTAGACGGAACCGAAAAATCATCTGAAAAATTTAAAACAGTTTTTAAATTTTTATAAGCATTCGCCAAATAAACTTGGTTCTGTTTCAAAAGTAAACTGATTTCGCCTTTTTGAGTTTCTGCGGTATTGATTTCAATTTTCTTAATATCTCCAGCTTTAAATCTCACCGTTGCAATTCTGATAAAATCATTGTACAAACTGTCCAGGTTTTTGAGCTTTGAATGATTGTATTGTAGATATTCGATCTGATAATAGTATGTTCTGACCTGTTTTGCGATTTCGTTTTCCGAAATTTCTCTGTTGATCTGTTTGCCTTTAATCTGCTCGTTAATCAGTTCTTTTCTCGCTTTAAACAAAGTGGGAAACGGAATCGTCTGAGAAATTGAAAACGACTGATCAAATTTCCTGGAATTGTACTGTCCCAACTGTGCGTTAACATTCATTTTCGGAAGTTCTTTTACAGTTGGTTTCAAAACTGCCGTTGATTGAATATCAAAATCTTTCGATCTCATCAAAAAACTGTTTTCCAAAGCAATCTGAGTTGCCTGCTGCACCGTCAAAGGATTTGCCTGTTGTGCTCTGAAAGTCTGACCAAGCAGTAGAAATCCCACAACGAGTACTGTTGTAGCACTTTTAGATTTAAAATTTTTAAAATTGATTTTAGAATTAAAAATAATATACAACATCGGCAAGATAAATAATGTAAGAAAAGTGGCTGTCACAAGACCTCCGATAACAACGGTCGCCAAAGGTTTCTGAACTTCCGCACCTGCTCCGGTGGAAATGGCCATCGGTAAAAAGCCTAAAGAAGCAACAGTTGCAGTCATCAGAACTGGTCTTAATCTGGTTTTGGTTCCTTCCATCACTCTTTTTAGAATATCTGTTTCGCCATCTTTTTCCAGTTGATTGAGAGTCCCAATCAATACAATTCCATTCAAAACTGCAACTCCGAACAAAGCAATAAAACCGATTCCTGCACTGATACTGAACGGCATATCTCTTAACAGCAAAGCGCAAATGCCCCCAATCGCACTCATCGGGATTGCCGTAAAAATAAGTGCGGACTGCCAGAAAGAACGAAAAGTAAAATACAGTAAAAGGAAAATCAAAAATAATGATACAGGCACAGCAATCATCAGTCTTTCACTTGCTGCCTTTAAGTTTTCAAACTGACCGCCATACGTAAAATAGTATCCTGAAGGTAACTTCACTTTTCCATCTAATTTTTGTTGAATTTCTTCTACAACACTTTGTACATCACGGTCTTTCACATTAAATCCAATAACGATTCTTCGTTTCCCGGCTTCGCGGCTTATTTGCGCTGGACCGAGTTTATAACTTACATCCGCAACCTGCGACAGCGGCACCTGAGCACCTGAGCCGGTAGAAATCATCAGATTATTGACGTCATCAATATTAGTTCGGTTCAGACTGTCTAAACGGACAACCAGATCAAAACGTCTTTCATTTTCGAAAACCTGACCGGCAGATTTCCCTGCAAAAGCGGTACTTATAGCGTTATTAACATCTTCGATATTCAAGCCGTAATTCGCCATTCTGGTTCTGTCGTACTCCACATTGATTTGCGGAAGTCCGCTCACGCGTTCGATCTGTGGGGAAGTTGTACCGTTTACCGACTGAATTATTTTCGCAGTTTTTTCTGCGTAAATGGCTAACGAATCTAAATTTTCACCAAAAATTTTCACGGCAACATCCTGCCTGATACCTGTCATCAGTTCATTGAAACGCATCTGTATCGGCTGGTTTTTTTCAAAGAAAACTCCAGGAATATTTTCTAATTTTTCGGATATTTCATCAGCTAATTCTTCATAGGATTTTTTGTTTTTCCAGTCTTTCTGAGGTTTTAAAACAACAACCAAATCGCTCGCTTCAGGCGGCATAGGGTCAGTGGGAACTTCCGCAGCTCCGGTTTTTCCCACCACCATTTTTACTTCGTCAAACTGTTTGATTATTCTTGAAGCCTGCATTGATGTTTCAATACTTTGGCTTAAAGAGCTTCCCTGTGGGAGAATGCAGTGAAAAGCATAATCGCCTTCCTGTAACTGCGGAATAAATTCGCCACCCATATTTTTAAAAAGCAGAAGGCAAACAGCAAAAACTGCCACCGTAATCCCAACGCACCAATATTTTATTTTCAAAGCTTTTTCCAATAGTGGCTGATAGATTTTCTGGAGTTTATTGATTAATTTATCTGAAAATGTTGCTTTCGTCATTGGTTTTTTAGATAAGAATAAGGCGCTCATCATCGGGATGTAAGTAATAGATAAGATCAAAGCTCCTAAAATGGCGAAACCAACTGTTTTTGCCATTGGCGTGAACATTTTACCTTCCACACCCACAAAAGTCAGGATCGGAATGTAAACAATTAAAATGATAATTTCTCCGAAAGCAGCGCTGCTTCTAATCTTTGATGCAGAAAGAAAAACTTCTTCATCCATCTCAGATTGCGTGAGAATTTTATTGGTTTTTCTTAAACCTAAATGATGCAAAGTTGCTTCAACGATAATAACGGCTCCGTCTACAATCAAACCAAAATCTATTGTGCCCAAACTCATCAGGTTTGCACTTACACCAAAGACATTCATCATTCCTAAAGCAAATAATAATGAAAGCGGAATTGCTGAAGCCACAATTAAACCTGCCCGGAAATTTCCGAGAAAAATGACTAAGACAAAAATGACAATCAATGCGCCTTCAATTAAGTTTTTTTCTACGGTACTGATGGCTCTTCCTACCAAATCTGTCCGGTCTAAAAAAGGTTCAATCACTACATCATCCGGGAGTGATTTTTGAATAGTAGGGATTTTATCTTTAATTCTCTGAACGGTTTCGTTGCTGTTTGCCCCTTTCAGCATCATCACAACACCTCCCACTGCATCTACTTCACCGTTATACGTCAAAGCACCATAACGGACAGCGTGCCCAAACCCAACATTTGCAACATCTTTTATAAAAACAGGAACGCTTCCTGTTTCATTTTTAACGGCAATATTTTTAATGTCTTCCATTGAAGTTACCATCCCTATCCCGCGTATGAAATAAGCATTTGGTTTTTTATCGATATACGCTCCACCGGTATTCTGATTGTTTTTTTCCAAAGCTGTAAAAACGTCGGTAATGCTAATTCCCATTGCTTTTAACCGGTTTGGATCTATGGCAACCTCGTATTGTTTTAATTCACCACCAAAACTGTTGATTTCTGCCACGCCGGGAGTTCCGTTGAGCTGTCTGCGGATAATCCAGTCCTGCATAGTGCGTAAATCTTTGCTGCTGTATTTTTTTTCGCTGCCTTTTTTGGGATGCAGAATGTATTGATATACTTCGCCCAGACCTGTACTCACAGGAGCCATTTCGGGAGTTTCAATGCCTTTCGGAATTTCTTCTGAAGCCTGTTTCAATTGTTCGCTGATTAACTGACGGGCAAAATAAATATCCACTTTTTCTCTGAATACAACGGTAATTACAGACAAACCGAATCTTGAAATACTTCTGGTCTCTTCGATATCAGGAACGTTGGCAATGCTTTGTTCGATGGGAAATGTGACCAGTTGTTCTACTTCCTGTCCGGCCAGTGTAGGACAAACCGTGATGATCTGTACCTGATTGTTGGTGATGTCTGGAACGGCATCAACAGGAAGCTTTGTGGCACTCCAGATTCCCCAGATGACAAGCATAAAAGTCATTATCGCAATGATAATCTTGTTTTTGATGCTAAATCTTATAATATTATCTAACATTTAATTTTAAATTTATTGAAAACCCTGATTAATTCATAAAGTCATGAATTCTGAGGGACATAGATGAACAGAAAACCCTTGCAACGCTGTTGCAAAGTTTCCACGACAAATGACTGAAAGACGCGTGTCTTCCACTTAATCAATAAAATTAAATTTTGGGAGGTTGCCAGATTTGGTCGTACACCAGATAAGCGAAATCATTTTTCTGAAAATGAATTTTCTTTGAAAAATATTCTGCTCTGTTTTTAAACAGAGGTATCAAAGGCTCAGCTTTAAAAGAAGTGACCGTTATCTGACAGCAGTTGCATGAGCATAATGGTGAACAGATATCACCTTGATCTTTAGAATGGCTGTCTTCAGAATTGAGTAAAACACTGTAAGTTTCTTTAGAACTTTCCGGGAACTGCGCATGAACATCATTGCATGGCACTACAGAAAGTACTATGAAATAAATGGTAAGCAGCAGTTTGAGAAAATTCATCAGACAAATGTAAAGAATTCCTGTTGAAGTTTTTATCTATTTTCCACTAAAACAGATAATAATTTTTATGATGATTCTTTTTTCCACTTATCTTTTTTTTATAAGATGTAGTGTTTAGTAAGGTAACATTGGGTAAATTTTTAATGAAAGCGTTACCTAAAAAAAATTTTTGAACTGACTAAAAGGGTCGGGGGAAATTAATTTTGACGAAGTTCAGACAGGCTCTAATAGTTTAAAATAAATCTTCAATGCAAACTGTTTTCTTACTCGCTGGCTGAATTTTAAAATTTGATTGGTCTTTTAGAGAAATCTTCCATCATTGATTGTATGAGCGGTTTTAAAGCAGATTTAAAAAAGATTGAGACATAAAAAAAGCTGTCACAACTATGTGACAGCTAAAGAAATTAGAAGTAAACAATATTTATTTTGCTTTAAAATACACTCTTCTATTTGCTCTGTTTTTCCACTCCGGGCATTTTGATGCTGGATCACATTCCGGGTATTTAAGATCGGTTTTTCCGTTTCCCACAGATTCAAGTTTTGAAGCCTGCACTCCATTTTGAATTAAGTAAGATTTTACATTTCCTGCTCTTTTTTCAGACAGATTTTTGTTATAAGCTTCAGAACCTCTGGTGTCTGTAGCTCCCACTACTGTGAAACCACCATCTGAAGAGTTGATGTAGCTTACAGCATTATTAAGAATTGGCGTATTTGAAGGTAAAATTCTGTCAGAATTCAAATCAAATTCAATTCCGTCAAGTTTTGTTTCATTTTCTGTTACAGTTCCTGTTCCCTGTCCTTCAATTGGGCAACCGTTATTTTCTACAGGTCCCGGTACAGTTACACATTTATCATAAAGGTCAATTACACCGTCAAGATCTACATCCAAAGCAACACCTGCCCCGTCTACTCTTGCTCCCGCAGGAGTATCAAGCTGTCTGTCCCAGTCGTCACAAACTCCGTCACCATCCATATCACCTTTCTGGCAAACCGTAATATCCTGATTTTTTTCTGCCAAAACATCTAATTTATAATAGATTTCCTGCAAAGGATCATGCCACATCAAGTGAGAATCATGTTTCCCTAAATTAAGGGTAAGCCCCAATGTAGCATTGATAAAGTTGTCTGATACCTGATCTTCTCTTTTGTTGATGGCACTGTACTGCTCACCACCACCGTCAAACTGATCATCAGTAGTTACCACATACATTACTCTACCCTCAAGATCAAGTCTGTTGTTCAGTTTATATTTAAGACCTGCCCCCGCCTGTCCGAAAAGAGAATTTAATTTAAAAGGTTTAACTTCCGTCATTAATCTCTGCCCGTTTTCGTCTTTCTGATAAGCACGGTAAGCTAATGAACCAATACCTCCGTAAGCGTGTAATGCCCATCTGTAAGGAGATTTATTATCAACTCTTCTCATAAGGTTTGATAAATTGATGTCTCCTAAAATAGAAAGTGCATCATATTGTGTTCTGGCTCCAACCTGCATAGTGGAAGAAGCGTTTGCCGGTGCCGCATCTTTTGTGTTGAAAAAACCCTGACGTGTTTCTCCCCTGTCATACTGAAGATTCACTCCGAATGCATGGGTAATAGCTTTGTTGATACTCACATACGCTGAATATCCGAAAAGATTTTTACCGTTACCATTTTTGATGGAAGTTAAATCTGCAGACTGCATCAGCGGTACCCCAGCTCCTGCTGAAATAGACCAATCATTGAATCTTTTTGAAGATTGAGTGAATTTTTCTACACGACCAGATCCCGATGAGAACGTGTTTGGGTATTCTGATAAAGAATCCACAGTCATGTTTTCCTGAGCGCACATAGAGGCAGGTATCGCCATGGCCAGCGACAAAATTGCTAATTTTGATTTCATACTATATTATAATTATTATTGATTAAAAACTAATCGGTAAAATTTTTCTCAACAAATAAATGTTCCGCAGAAAAATATTGAAAGCACTAAAATGTGCCGTTTACATATGTGCCTTGTTCCTTTCAATTAGCGTACCAACTTTGCTTTGTGAACGGGCTTTTTGGCTTATAAGAGACTTTACCTGTGTTAAAATGTACCACATTTTACATTATAAACATCTGGCAATCAAAGGTGGTAACTTTGTGATTTTTTAAGAAAATAAATAAATTGTATTATTCGTAAAAATTGCCGGAAAAAATGTGGTTTAGATAATTGGTGAGTATTTTTTTATAAATTGAAATGAATTACATTTAAAACTAAAGTGGATAAAGACAATCAACTGCCCATCATTTAAGAAAAAAAACTCTGACTTGTTGTCTTTATTTCTGTCATGTTTATTGAAAGTTCAGACAGCGTAAACAATTTCAAATAAAATTTAAAAAATATTTTTACTTAAAATTTTCAAGTGATAACCGGATTATGTTCTGTTGGAATACGTTAAAATACTGAATATGTATCATTTCTGTAATCATAATTTCAAATATTAAATATATTCTCATTTATTGGTGACAAAAGATGGGAGCAGGCTAATAATCAGCGAGTTCTTAGGCATAAAATTTGCTACAATGCTGGAATGTATCAGGTATACATCATTTTTAAAAATTATATTATGTAAAAAGTCCCCTTGATTTTAAATTAGGTGGGAATTTTAGTATTACTGTCATGAATTATAAACTAGTACTCAATACCAAATCTGAAAGCTCAAATATCTTCTATAATACCATAACATTTGATACCTTCAAAATTAATGTTATAGACAGATACCGTGGAGTAATGAGCCGAAATCCCATTCTGTGTGAGTCGATTCTGAAAGTGAGAACATTGGATGACCAACTGATGAAAACGCGCGAAGGTAACAGCAGAGTGAAACTGAAAGGTCAGGATCTTGAAACGTATAAGAATCTTATGGATATCCTCAATTCTTACAACTACAAAAACAAATTAATTAAGCAGAAAGAAGCAGATGAAGATTATGTGCATTTTGTAATTAGAATATATATTGAAAATTACCAGATTGCCTGATTAAAATAGACAAAAATGTTATTTAAAAATCAGAATCCATTTTACAATTCTGATTTTTAAAGATTTAATATTTAAAATTTAAAAAAAGCCTTTAAATAATTTTATTTAGAGGCTTTTATCTGTTCTGATAAATAATCATTCATAACTGAATACAGCCTTATTTTTCGGCAGCATTTTTGTGAAAGTGTAGGAAATAACCCAGGTGTGAATACAATCTCATTCGAAAAAGAAATTTCTCGGGCAATCATCGAAAAAAACGCAGAAAATTTTGATATGGCTCATCTTAATCTTTCTGATTTTAACCGAAGGATGGATAAAGATTATGATCTTATCTGCAGATTTACCAATGAAAATCCGCGGTTTTTTTTAAGGCAGGAACTAAGATATCCGGAAAATACCAACACGATTGCAAGCCAGATCAACTGGTTTCTAATGTGGAAAAATTCGCAGGATCAAAAAAGCTATTTCAGGATGTTTTTTAGTGATGTACGCAGAGAATTTGAAGCGATCACGTTCTATCATTCTCCACACGTGCAAAAAGATAATGTGTATTTTAAATTGGCAGATAACTTCAAAAAGAAATATACGGATTATGCACCTTTGGGATTTTTAAGTACGGATGAAGAAAACTATATAAAAGAAGAAATCAATATAAAATTCTTACGAAATCTTTAAAATTGTAAAAATAACTTTGATGCTGTTTTCTGTTTATGTTTTGATCTTTTTTATCAGGCTAATAGCTCTCTCCCACTTCTTATAGACTTCTGCCGGTTTGGGGTAATCCTTAATTTCAAATTCCCAGGGTATCAAAACTTCGATATTATTATGATCTTTCAGCTCCGGAATCCACTGTCTTATAAAATCCTGACCTTTGTATTTATTGGATTGATGTATAGGATTGGTGTAGTACATTTCAAAAGCCTGCATGTGCCAGTTCATCCAGTTTGAGCTTACGTCATAGTCAATAAGTTTGCTTTCAAAATAAGGAGCGCCCCACGTCCGGTCGATTTTCAGATCATGTACAAGATAGCTAGCGCAGTTTACGCGTCCTCGGTTACTCATGTATCCCGTTTCGTTCAGCTGCCGCATGTGCGCATCAACAAATGGAATTCCTGTTTTTCCATTACACCAGTTTGTGAAATTTTTCCTGTTGTTCTCAAATTTGATTTCTTTATTCTTGTACCCTCTGGTCATAAAAATCTGATCACCAAATTTCATCCCTTTAAAAGTAAAATAGTCGCGCCAGACAAGCTCAAAAACAAGCCACCAGGTGCTTTGATTTTTTTTGATTTTTCTTTCGTAATCTTTTACTGCATCAAATATTTTTCTTGGAGATATGCAGCCCAAAGCCAGATAAGGAGAAAATTTAGAGCTGTAATCAAGTCCCAAAGACTGATTTCTTGACCATCGGTAGCCTGTTAAAAGTTCAGATTTGAAGAAGTAATAATCTAGTCTTTCCTGCGCGTCGGTTTCTCCGCCATCTACAAAAGGTTTTGCAGCATCATACTCTTTTTTTGTAAAACCAAAATCTTTATATGAAGGAAATTTACTGCTTTTGATGGCTTTTGCTGCCTTCAGACGGGATGGTATCTTCAGTATTTCTCTGGGTTCAGATTCTTTTCCTGCCGGTATTCTGTATGCTTTGCTGGATAATGGAATTTTTGAAATGGTAAAAGGAATATCATCTTTGTGGTATAGGGTCTTGCCCCAGAAGAAATGAAATTTTATTTTCGGTAATTTTTTCTGAACATTTTGAACCAGACGGAGTTCTTCACTCGCATATTCTTCTTCTGCAAAAATATCTGAAATACTGTATTTTTCGGCGAGTTGAGGCAAAAAATCAACAGCAGAATCTGTACCTGTTAAAAGATGACCACCTAACCCTTCAAGCTGATTTTTCAAATCTGTAAGAGACTGTTCCAAAAATTTAAAGCGGTTGACATCGCATTTTCTGAATTTCAGTTTCAGTTTTGCAAAGTTTGTTTTTTCTATTGCATAACAGAAAATAACTTCATCGCATTCACGGATTGCGGCTGTTAGGGCTTCATTATCGTGAAGGCGTAAATCATTTTTGAACCAAACCAAACCTGTTTTCATAGCAGTTTTAGACTGTTCTTACAAAATCAGAACCTTTTCTCTGAAAAATTATAAGATAGATTTAAATTTTATCATTTCATTTAATTTTGAAGGATTGAAGTTTCTGCGAAACTATTGCAACAGCAGATTTACAAAATTCACATTTTTTGTATTCCACTAAAAATCTTATCCGATAAAGTTTTTAAAGCGTGCATATCTTTTATGTTAAGATTTAGCGCTGTAAGAATTTGACCGGGAACACTGCCAGCCTCTTCTTTTATTTTTTTTCCATCATCCGTAAGACTGATCTCAACCACACGCTCATCACTCTTTCTGCGCGTTCTTTTAAGAAATTTTTTAGCTTCAAGGCGTTTGAGCAAAGGTGTTAATGTACCGTTGTCTAACTTCAGCTGATCTCCTAACTGATTGACTGTCATAACGTCATTTTCCCATAATGCCATCAGGGTGATATACTGAGGATACGTAAGACCGATTTTATCTAAAACAGGACGGTACTGCTGCATTATTTCCCTGTGCAAAACGTAGATCGAGAAGCACAGCTGCTGATCTAATTTCAAACAATCTTCCATAATTTTAAATTTAAAAAGGCAGTAAACTGCCTTTCATTTAATATTTTATTTCTTTAAAAATGTTATCAGTTTTTCGGCAACTTTCTCTGAAGATGCAGGATTCTGCCCTGTGATAAGCAATCCATCTTCAACCACGTGCACTCCCCAATCATTTGTTTTGGTGTAATGACCTCCCAGTTTCTGTAACTCATCTTCTACCAGGAAAGGAACTACATCTGTAAGCTGCACTGCCTCCTCTTCTGTATTTGAGAAACCTGTTACATTTTTACCTTTTACAAATGATCCTCCGTTTTCTAAGGTAACATTTTTAAAAACACCGGGTGCATGACACACTGCTCCTATCGGTTTTTGGCTTTTATTAAAATCAAGAATCAACTGTTGAGAATCTTTATCGTTAGCCAAATCCCAAAGAGGCCCATGCCCTCCCGGATAAAATACAGCATCAAAATTCTCCGCCTTCTGCTCACTCAGTTTCTGTGTGTTGGAAATGAGGTTTTGAACCTCTTCATCTTTGTAATACCTTTCTGTGGCAGCGGTCTGCGCATCCGGAACCTCGCTGCTGGGATCTATGGGAGCCTGCCCGCCTTTGGGAGTGGCCACAGTCACCTCATAGCCGGCATCTTTAAAGGTGTAATATGGGGCTGCGAATTCTTCTACCCAAAAACCCGTTTTTTTTCCTGTGTTTCCCAGTTGATTATGGGATGTAACAACAAATAGTACTTTCATATTTTTGATATTTAATGTGATAATGTTAATGATTTGAAACTGTAAGATTTACTTCAATATTTCCACGTGTTGCGTTTGAATACGGGCAGATCTGATGCGCCTTCTCTATCAGGCTCTGAGCTTCCTCTAAACTTACATTCGGAATATTTGCATGCAAGTCTACTGCCAATCCAAAACCTCCGTTTTCCACCTGCCCGATACTTACCTGAGCAGTAACCTCTGTTTCTCCCGCCTCCACTCTGTTTTGTTTGATTACTAAATTCAGTGCACTGTCGAAACATGCAGAATATCCTGCAGCAAAAAGCATTTCCGGATTTGCGAAATCGTCATTTGCCCCTCCCAGTCCTTTAGGCATTCTCACTTCCAGATCAAGAAATCCGTTTTCGCTTTTTACCTTTCCGTTTCTTCCGCCAGTTGCTGTTGCCTTTGTTGTATACAATGTTTTCATTGATAATGATATTTTAAATTACATGACAAAAGTACTGCAAATTATATCGTGCAAAATATAATTGTGATAAATATATTAAATTATATTGATAGAAAACTGTGATTTTTAAGAATGGATATTTAGATGTTCACAGGTGGATCCTATTATAGGAGCGGTAGTTTTTTAAGAGGTAATTTTAAAAGAAAAATATTATTTTTTTTTCTTCCATACAATTGTCAGGAATGATTTACACATTCAAAAGAAAAATTGCGGTCATTCCATTAAAACAAGAAAGAGATGAAATTTTAAGCTCGCGGCTTTGCATATTTCATCCTTTTTATTAATTGAGTGGTATGATATCCATCCAAAGAAGATCCGGCAATGGATCCTGCCTTTTCGATATCGAGAACGCCGCTGTCTTCCCAAATTTCAGACGGGAAAAGTAAATGTTTAATTTCGCCAATAACAAGAAGAGTATTGTTGGTTTTCACAGAGATAATTTCTTTTAATTCAAGACCAATTTGAATATCTGATTGCCTTACGAAGGGTGCAGGAAAATAATTTTTATAATCAGAAGTCAATCCTGTGGCTTCAAATTCCGATTCATCCCTTTTATATCTTGCAGAGGTTTGATGTGCCTTTTCAAAAATATCTCTGTTGACATGATTAATTGTATAAAAAGCCGTTTCCCTTATATTTTCAATGGTATGTTTCTCCACTGAATCCGGGCGCGAGATAAAGCCCATCAAAGGAGGATTTGCCCCGATGTGTACTACAGAATTAAAGATAGCTAAGTTACTTTGTCCGTGCTTATTTACCGTTCCAATTAAATTAAGACTTTTAAAACCGCTTAATGAATTGATCAGTGCTGTTCTTTTTCTATCCTCCAGATCTGCAATCTGGCTATTGTCTAAGTGGGTTAACATCATTATGACCTAATTAAATATTAAAAGTATGATTTAAACAGCTGACTTTTTAGTGAACACTTTGATGACAGCATTTAATGCAAGAAATACGGAAGTACTGATGGCAAAATAATAGACAGTCCCGTTCAAATTTTTATTGGCTGCTGCAATTGCAACCAATGCCCACACTGCAACCATTACAAAAGAAATCATATCTCGCTTCCAAAGCATATAAAGGTGAATACCTGCAGCTGCAACAAACATTATCACTGTCCAGATAGTTTCGGAAATTCCAAATCCTGACCATTCTATCTTCTTTAGATAGGCTGCAACATCCGCAATCAAAGCTACCGAGATCCAGCCTGAGTAGATATAAAATGGCAGGCGGAGAAAGAACAGTGTCTTCAGGTCTCCCGCTTCGATTGTTCCTTTATTGTTTAAAATAATTTTCATAAGAGAAGTAAGCAGTACAATCATGACCGGAATGGTAAGGAAAGTGTATTCATAAAGCCACGTAACGATCCAGAGACAATTTGCCACACAGGAAACAACGAACCACCAGCCGGTATCTCTAACCGTATTTTCTTTATCACCGGTGTTTTTTGTAAACGGACCAAAGTAGAGTACAAAGCCGAAAAGTAAAAGGTATATAAGTCCCCAGATGGAAAATGCATAGCCCGCAGGAGTAAAGAGATTTTGATACTTCCCTGAAATACTCGCCATTGTTTCATCATTGAAAAATCCGGTATTGGAAAGATAGTTAACGAAAACTGTTACGATCAACGCAACGATATTTAAAATTTGGAAAGTTTTTATCATTATTAATTCTTTTGGAAGTGTATTAGATTTTACTGACGGGTTAAGTTAATTAAATTTCCTCAATCAGGAAAAATCATATCGAAAACTGTGCACTTTCTATAAAATTAAATTCTGATCTGCTGACACTATAAAAAATGTAACTTTAAAAAAATAATTAAATCTGAATGTATTCAATTCTGGAAAAATTTATCCTGAGCAAAGGCGAGATCTCTGAAGCTAATCTGGAACTGATCAAATCCTGTTTTAAATTACTGAAAACGAAAAGAAACGAAATTTTGATTGAGTACGACCAGGTTTGCAAATATTATTATTTTATCAACAGCGGATGCATCAGACTTTTCACCTCCACAAAAGATGGTTCAGACAGTTCACGTTATTTTGCGTTTGAAGGCAGCTTTGCCACAGCATTGCCCAGCTTTATAGACCAGAAGCCCGCTGAGGAATATCTGCAGACAATTGAAAAATCAGAGTTACTTTATATTTCCAGAAAAGATTTTTATCATCTTGTGGATAAAGTACCCGAGTTTTCTAAAATATACACCGAGATTCTGGAACTTGGATTTATTACCGCTCAGAAAAGGATCTACGGATTTCAGGGATTTGACGCCGTGGAAAAGGTAAAGTGGCTGATTGAATATCAACCGCAACTTTTACTTCGGATATCCAACAGGATGGCTGCATCGTATCTTGGAATCTCACCTTCTACACTAAGCAGAGTAAAATCAAAGCTGTAAAAAACGTTGACCTGCGGCAACGTTTATGATTTTCAGACGGGCTAGCTTTGCAGAAAAACTTATTAAAGTTTCCTTCTTTCTGATGATATCCATTTCATCTGTTGTTTTTACTAAGAAGCCGCAACAGAGATTTACTGCATCTAAATAATAAAAAAATCATATCAAAATGAAATCACTTTTCCTTACCATTCTTATAACACTTTTCTCAGTCAGCGCTTTTGCACAAAATGAGGATTTTCAGCTTTCCACACATATTCTGGACGTTTCCAAAGGCCTGCCGGCTCCAGACGTTGCAATAAGACTGGAAAAATTAAATACGCAATCTAAACTCTGGATAAAGGTTGACGAAAAAATAACAGATGCCAATGGCAGAATTCCTGATTTTCTTCCGTCTGCTCATCCAAACACCGGTATTTACAAACTGATCTACCTGACCGACGATTATTTCAGAAAAAGTAAAACAGAAAGCTTCTACCCATTTATTGAAGTGGTATTTGAAATAAAGGATCAAAACCATTATCACGTCCCCATTACCCTTTCACCTTACGGCTATTCAACTTATCGGGGAAGTTAAATGTTATCTGGAAAAAACAAACCTTCTTCCTGATCCATTAAGATTGACGCTATAAATATTTACTGGTTATACAACCTGAGTATCTCTACCAATTCTGGGATAGACCTTATTTTAAGTTTTTCAAAAAGTCGGTTTTTATACGTGCTGATTGTAGATGAATGCAGATTAAACTGATTGGAAATTTCCTTTAGTGTAATACCTTCTGCAAGTTTGGTGGCAATTTGCAGTTCGCGGTCTGAGAGCGTTTCAAAAGGAGAACTTTTTCCCGAGCCGCTTAATGATTCTACAAACATCGCTTCTTTTACGTTTTCGCTTATGTACCGGCCTTTTGTAAGCATCGCATTTAAAGCTGCCTCAATGGTTTCTCCGGAACTTTGCTTGCTTAGATAACCGCCAGCTCCCATTTTAAGATAGCGCAGTGCATAGACTTCTTCATCCTGTGAAGAAAACAGCAGGATTTTCAGCTGAGGCTGGTGAATTTTAATGAAATCAATCGCCTCCTGTACAGTACCATTTGGCATATTAACGTCCATAACTGCAAGATCCAGTTTTTCCTTCTGAATTACTTTATAGAGTGATTTATAGTCTTCCACCTCCAGGATCACGGCTTCAGATCGAAGTCGTTTAATGGTCTGAATCAAACCCATCCGGACAATACCATGATCATCTGCTATAACAATACGGACGTTTGGCTGTAAATCCTTCATGAAATAAAATTAGGTAAATACAGGGAGACAGTAGTTCCTTCACTTTCGGCCGACTGTATGTCGATATTTCCCTGCAGCAAGAATATGAAATTTTTTACAATTTTCAAACTTAATCCCGCCCCTTTTTCGCCGTGGGTGCCTTCAAATACAGGATTATCATAGCTGTAGATTGTCGGTAAGTATTTCTCACCAATTCCGGTTCCGGAATCAATCACAGAAAGTATGGTTTGATTTTCCTCTGAAACTGCCTGTAAGTAAATTTCCTTGCCAGGTGACGAATATTTTACTGCATTGTTGAAAATCTTGTCTAAAACATATTGCAGCAGTAAGCGATCGCTGGTAATAAATAAATCGTGATCTCCTTTAAAATAAAATCTGATGCTTTTTTCCTCTAGTTTTGCAGCGTACTTCTCTTTGAGATTATGAAAAAGATCTGTCACTAGGATTTTCTCAGGTTTAATCTTAAAGTTTCCGTACTGCGTTTTTAGCCAGGCAGTACTGTCCTGAACAGTCTGCAGATTCTTGCGGGCATCATTCTTTACCTGTGGCAACAGCCTGTAAAAATCCTGCTCACTTACAATCTTTTGCTCCAGAGATTCTAAAAGCCACAGAAAATTTCCAAATAATTCTTTTGAATCATGAGACAATATCGATATCAGTCCGTTCTTAAAACTGATTTCGTTTTCCAGCTTTTCTATTTTTAACCGTAATTCATTGATAAGATCATCCATAAACTAATTATAATGGTAAATTTTCCACTTTAATGTTTTTTAACAATCTAAATATATGATTTACTTTTTATCTTTTTCTTTACCGATCCATTTCCGCAACATATCTGATAGGGTTTGTTTCAACAAGGGCTTAGTCAGAAAGTCCGACATTCCGCTCTGCATGCATTTTTCTTTTTCTCCGGGAAGGCTTCCAGCTGTTAATGCAATAATAGGAATTTCAATATTTTTTTCCATCGATCTTATTTGCTTTGTTGCATCAATGCCATTGAGCTGTGGCATCTGTATATCCATTATAATAAGATCCGGATTTTCTTTCTGATAGCGTTCAACTGCCTCTACTCCATCTTTTGCTTCAATGATCAGGGCCTGTGGAAGAATATCTTTCAAATAAGTTTTGGTAAGCAGTAAATTAACAGCATTGTCTTCAGCAATTAAAATTTTTATTTCCTTTGAATTCACATCAGGACGCTTATCTTCTGCTTTTATCAGTCCTTTTTTTTCAGAGGTCTTCAAAGCAGACAAAATCTGATACATCTGCTTCATACGAATAGGTTTGATCAATCGGTTTTCGATCTGCAGTTCGTCACATGCATCCTGAAGCTCAGTGTCGTCAGAAGAACTGTACAGAACGATATACGGCGCAACATCGGAAGTGCCCGTCATCATATTTCTCATTTTTCTGATGGTTTCAATTCCATTCATTACAGGCATGTGATAATCCATGATAATCACATCGTAATCAGACCTTTCCATGATCATAAGCAATGCTTTCAGACCGCTGTCACATTCTGTTACTTCTATATTTTTTCGTTCCAAGATCCTTTTCAGGATTTTTCTGTTGTTTTCATTATCATCTACTATCAGTACTTTTATGATGCCGCTCAGGCTTAGATCGTATTCTTCCTCCTGCGTATCAAACTGCATATCGAAGTAAAAATCGCTCCCTTTTCCCTGGTTGCTTTCAACCTGTAAAACACTGTCAAGAAGTGCCAGGATTTGATTGGATATTGTGAGCCCAAGACCTGCGCCGCCATATTTCTTACTGATGCTGCCGTCTTCCTGCGAAAATGCTTCAAAAATTTCAGACTGCTTTTCGCTGCTAATTCCAATTCCTGTATCGCGAACTCCAAAACGAATTTTCTTTTTTCCTTTTCCCAAATCATCCAATACCTTTGCGTATACTACAATCTCCCCCTCTTCCGTAAATTTCAGAGCGTTGCTCAACAGATTCACAAAAACCTGTTTTAAACGCATTGCATCAGTCCAGATATATGCAGGTATGGCATTGTCAATATCCAGGATCATTTTCAAATGCTTTTTGCTATTATTGTAAGAAACAATATTAAAAGCTTCTGAAACCATCTCCTCTATCTCTACTTTATCAAGGTGCAGCTTAAGTTTCTGTTTTTCCAGTTTTGAGAAATCCAGGATATTATTGATTATGCTGTATAGGGATACTCCGGATTGGTTTATAATTTCCATGTACTGCCTCTGCGTCTCGTCAAGATCCGTTTCCAAAAGAAGTTCGGTAAAACCGATAATACCATTGAGAGGAGTTCTGATCTCATGACTTATGTTGGCTACAAACTCAGCTTTCAGTGCGTAAGCTTTGTCTGCAAGCTCCTTTACTTCCAGAATATCGATTTCTATTTTTTTGCGTTCGGTAATGTTATCTCTGGATGTTTCAAAAAGCGCATCATCATTATTTAGAAACTGTTCCTTTTCTTTTATCAAAAAGCATTTCGAAGCCTCCTTTAAGACCTTGCTGAGAATATCTGTTTCTGTTTTATCAGGATTTTTATTTTCACTGTCAAAAAAATTTAAATAAGCAACAAAATGATCATCCGAATTTGGAATCAGATAGCTTCTGTGAAATTGAAATTCTGTCTCTTTAAATTTATAAACTGAGGTGTCACCGTCAAGATGAAAATCAGGATTCTGCGGATAGATTTGATTTGAAGAAACATCACTGGTTGCTATAACGTAAGCCGTTCCCTCTGTGACAATGCTAACGCTGCAATGTTCCGTATTGGTCATCTTTGCAGCGGTGTAAACTATAAAATCAAAAACGCCGGCATATTTTTTTTCGAATGCTTTCAGTCTGTCAATTTCGGGATGAGAATGATTATTGCTTTCAGAGTGATCCATAAATAAGAGCTGAGAAAAATAGGATTAGATTGCAGTAAAGCTGTAATAAACATTGATGGAATAAGTACTGTTCTCCTTTCCTACCAAACCCTGGGCATCCGCTGGAGATATGGTATATTTTACATTCAGCTGGCGGTCCAGAACCGGTGTTCCGTTAAAGAGAATTTTTTGTGGAGTTTTGGATAATGGTGCATTTACAGAACTTCCATCGATCCCAATCTGTAAAATATTTGAGTTGATGCTGGTCTGAAGGCCGCCTTTTTTAAAATAATTTTCGTCTGATTTTACATAAAGTTCAAAACTTTCGTTATTAGATAATGTAATTTGATTGGGAATTATCTGTGACTGCCCATTTGTGTATAATGCTGCTGTATTAAAATTGAAATTTACGTTTTTCCCTGAACCTGGTATTGTAATCTCCGACCTGGGAAGGACCTTCATCTGTACAGCTGTATTTTGAATACTGTTGACTGAATTATCTGTACTTCTGGCATTAAAATTCAACTCAAATGTATACGTTCCAGCTTCAAAAAAATAGTTTTCAAAATCATCAGCTGAAATATACAGCTCTGGTGTGAAACTGTTTCTGTTACCTGCTACAACATTAAAATTAGTTGCTGAAAAATTCTGAAAAGTGTTGGATAAAGCTTTTGTGGTGAGAGCAGATCCATTACTTCCCAATTTAATACTGGCAATATTTCTGGTTCCCGGAACACCCTTTGAGGAAGTAAACTGAACCGTTGTAGTAGCTGCTTTTGCCCAAAAGTTAAAATCTACAGTATTTGCGAATTCTGTATTTCCCAAATCCCAAACTTTCGTGGCTGTTCCGCGGTAGTCATTCAAAGAAGATACTTCGATGTACTTCGTCAGAGAGTTTGTAAGCCAGCGTACCGATGAGGGAATGACTATAACTGTTTTAAAATTAATTGGTGTGAAATCATTATAATTCTGAGCAATATCCATAGAATAATTCCCGGCGCGGAAGGCATTCGCAGAAAATTGTGCGGCAGGTATTTTAAATGTAAAATTAATATTTCCCCTGTTGAATCCTGCTCCGAAAAGCAGGGATCCCGGTGGTTCAAACCATTTTACAGCGCTCGGACTGAAAGACTGAAAACCCGGTAAAGAACCTGAAAATCCTGTGCCTGGCAACTGCCCTCCCATACTCTCCAGCTGCCACGTAAGAACGCTGGCGGGTAAAGTAGCTGAAGAAGAAGCCATCGTAAAATTCTGCCCTGATGTAGAGGTAAATGTGGGAGCTACCGGTCCAAATCCCAAAAAGCCGTAGATCCAGTTTGTTCTGTTGGAGTTCGACATTACCCTTGTAGGCACTGACGTGAATTCTGTTCTGTTATATATGTTATTTTCAGGAATAGTCAGAAATATATCCTGAGCTTTCATGAATGATGATCCGAAGCACAGCGTTAAAATTCCTGTTAAAAAAAACCTCATCGTTTTCATACCTCTAAATTTAAAACTTTTTAACCTTAATGGTTGTGTCTTTCTTTTTGTATTCAAAAATGACATCAGCTGAGTAACCTTCTTTCGTCACCTGAATGGTTTGCCTTGGCTGTGTGTAGCTGTACTTGTCATTTTCAATATAGATTTCATATTTTCCATCTTTTAGGAAAAATTCAAATTCGTTTTTCTGATTGACCACAGCTGTATAGATCACTCCATCTTCACCTTTTGCATAGACCGCTATACCGGTTACATCAGTATCCAAAACATCGTAAGCCTGTTTAATCTCGGTTAATTTTCCACTAACCCTGATGTTTTTTACGAGGCCTACCTTGCGGTTGATATTTTTACTGACCATAATCACAGGATCCATCATTAATCTGGCACCTGCACTTTCGTTTACCTTCAATGTATAAAGACCTTCGGGCACATTTTGAAAAACCACTTTTCCGTTTTTATCCGTCATTGCGATGTAATCGTCCAGTTTTACAATCTCATCAGCAAATATCTTTTCACCTGAATCCGGAAGTCCGTTGAAATTTATGTCTTCAAAGAACTGAAATGTCACTTTATGATTTCCAAGGGCGGTGGCTGGTGCAAAATATTTTTTAATACCCACTCTGAACTGATAATAACTGCCACTGGTTGAATATTCAGCCATAGATTTGAAACCTGACAGATTAAAATATCCGGTGCCCGACCACGAAGGTGAAATCCTGTATTCAAGATTTCCGGTGATATTGGTGTTTAAATTTTTGTAAAGTTCAGAATAAAAAGTTCCGGCTGAAAAATTTCCTGTCAGATTATTACCCAGTGTATGGAAGTTATACGATGCATATAGATTGTAATTGGCAAAATTACGGTCTGTATTATAATAAGAATTTAAATCAAAAACATTGGCTGCATTCCATTGTGCTGTTCCGTTCAGAGAAAACGATTTATACCTGTACGACAAAGTTGTTCTTAAACTGTTGAACCAGTCTGATTGACTGTCTGCATTTGAATAGGAATATTCTGCAGTCAGATTGATCGCATGATTGCCCAGTGTTGTGCTTATATTGGTTTCCAGTCTGTAAGAAAAAAGTTCGTGTGAAGTATAAAAATTAGCAGTTTTTTGCTTTTCAACCTTTGGAGAAACAAGGAAATTCCAGTTTTTTCCAGTAAACTGATAACCTGTTGCCAATGCTTCGGTGGAGTTAAAATAATAACGCAAATTAGTACTGATTTCAGGTTGATAAGGCGCATTCTGCAGACTCAGAAAACCGGGGTCTATCTGCGAGTTCTGGTATTGTATAAAAGCCCGTTGAGAATCAGAAAATTGTCTCCCGATACGTTGATTTGAGAAAAAAGATCCTCTTTTTATCCCTGCATAACTTTTGGTAGCGAACGAATTCACAGACTGCAAATCCCATTTTCCTATCCGTCCTTCGTAATTTGCTCCCACCAGGCCTCCTGCATTTTCATCCTTATTGACAAGGCCTTTTTCATGACTCAGACCAACCTCCGTACGGACTGTGTGTTTGCCGGCAATTAAAAAAGATGTTACGGCATTTGCCAGTTGTGTGTCCACATTTAATCGCGGATCGTGGTCGTATATGTACGAAATTTTTCCGTTTAAAGTTTTGGCATTTCCAAAGTTATATTTTGCACCCAATACGTTAGACCCATTTATCTGCTGGAAATATGTACTGTAAAGATTGTAATTATTTTCCAGCGCAAGCAATTCAATCTGTTTGTTATTGCCAAATTTGGTGGAAATTTTTGCACCTCTGCCGAAAATCGGGTATTCGTAATCTGTGCTGTTGATGTTTCCCACGCGCAAAACCGTATTTTTTCTCTCCAATTCTAACCAAGTATCATAGATGTTGTAAAGACCTCCTTCCATAAAGTAATCTGTGCCGATATTGAAGCGCGATTTCACGTTTTCGCTCACTCTAAATGCTGTATTTGCTCTCAGCTGAAGAAAATTGAAACCTGAGCTGTTTTCGTTGTAGCTCATTTCAGCAAAATTACTTCCGTTTACAGATTCAGGTGCTCTTGCAATTTGTCTGTTGTTTGATAATATGAGTAAATGGAGCGTGTTGCTTCCCACAATTTCATTATCAGAAAGATCCGTGGCGATTGCATTGATATTAAATTCAGGAAAAATCGTGTTCTGCTTTCTGATTACAATTTTGATCTCAACAGTTTGTTTTTCCAAAGCTTCCAGAGAAAAAGTCTGTTGTTTTGGCATCATCTCTAAACCATCGGGTATAGATTGAAAATCAATCTTGATGTTTCGTTTGCTGTAACTTTGGTTTTCTACAGTGAGTGATATTGAAGAGTCCGGCGCATTAGGATTAATGAAATTCTCGAAAGCCTCCGTGTAAATTGCGATGTTGCTGTTTTCTTCTTTTTTAATTATAAACGAGATACTCTCGGTTTTTGGTAATAATGTTTTGATGTAAGAAACCTGGAATTTAATCTCATTGGATCTTAGTTTCATAAAATCCACATTGGCAATCAGTTTTACAGGGAGATTTTTAGACTGTCCGGCATTGAGTATCAATTCATTTTTTGGATAGAACAGCAATCCCGGATAATTTTCCTGAGGCACGATATTCTGAATAGTTACAGTTTCAGAACTTTTATTCTCGATCACCAGGAAATTGGTAAAAGTTGAACCTTTTTCAACCGCTACACTGTCTTTTTCAAAATAGATATTGATATCCTTCTTATCCTGCGAAAAAGCAAATGAAAAGTTTAAAAGAACAAATGCTAAAAGTAAAATTGTTCTCTTAAGAATTAATATCGACATTCTATTTAGTGGTTTTAAGACTTAATTTTAAAATTTAAAGTTTTTCTCGCCTACGCGTAAATCATTGGATCCTGCCATTTTGATAATTGCCACACCAAGGAAATTTCCTGAAATTTTTTCGGGCAAAGAAAATTGAATGACCTGATTGGCGCCGGGAAGCATGGATATTGAAATTGCAGGTAATTTTATTTCCTTGCCGCTGTCAGTATCTGTCAATTCAAACTCAACGGTCGCATCGTTGATCGTGTTTCCATCATTATGAATGCTTACTGCAACTTTTCTTTCTGTGATATTATCAGAAGAAACCTCTGCGATATTTGTAATATCAAGGCTTTTTACCAGGTTTCCGGATGGAGTATAAAAGATATGAAGTCCGACTTCAAATAGTGTGATAATCCCAATCCCGTTTTTAGCCTTTGCCTGATCTGCCTGCTGCGGTAACTGCGTGAAGAAAAGCATGCTGTTTGTGACAGCAGACTTGGATGCATTTGCAGGAATCTGCATGGTTACTACAATCTCTTTGGTACTTTTCGCAGGAATGGTGACAGCGTTTTCTAAAGTGGAGATCCATGCGGCATTGGAAGTTTTTGAACTTCCTGCATCAAGATAAATTTTATTTCCGTTTTCATCTCTTACCCAATCTTTATAGTTGAGATTAAAGACATAATCTTTGTCTGAGCTGTTCTGCAGTGTGACTGTCTGATTCACTTTTTCTCCCGGACTGCCTGTAAAAAAAAGACGTGTGGGTGACATAGAAATACTTTGTGCCAGAACTGAAGAAGCTGTTGCGATTATCAGGAAAAGGAAAAGGTTAATAAACTTGCGCATGGTGTAAATTGTTTAAAAATAAAAGATTCCCAAAACTACTGAAACGTAACTAAAGGAACCTTCATAATCTTAAAAATTTTATTATAAAGCAGTGGCAGTATAAGTTACTGTCTGCGTATAAGTTCCGGCTGGTTTACCTAAAATTTTAGCAGAAGATGATTCTGCTGCAGGAATGGTGTAATCCAAATTCAATGTTAATGCACTTCCAAGCGGAGCATTTGAAACTAAAAGCTGATTACTTGAAGATAAAACAACAGCATTCTTTGTTCCACCCATTGTACCGGAAGATGTAGCAGCTTTAATCGTCAAGACGTCTACTGGGATTAAGTTGGTTCCATTCATAAAATTAGCACCTCCAGCTTTTACGTTTACATTAAAAGCTTTAGTAGAAGTTACTTTTAAAGCATTGGCTTGAGCCACAGTTTGTGCCGAGTTATAATCTGCTGCAGTAGCGTAAGTAAAGGCCACTGCACCACCAATCGCCGTACTTCCGGAATCGATAGAGATTACATCACTCAGGGTAATGTTTACCGTTGTAGTTGCTGTGGTATTCTGTGCCTGAAATGCGTTAGTTCCTAATATAATTGCTCCGAAAGTTAAAGCTGAGATTAAGATTTTTTTCATGATAATACTACTTATTTTTTTATTTTTATTAACTTGTTTTCTTTTGAACACTGCAAATCTACAGCGGCGACAAAGATTTTTTTGTAGTTGAAAATGGAAGTTTGTGTAGTAAAATAACTACATGGATTATTTATTTGATCTAAAGAGAAAGCCCTCAGCAATTCAATGTTGAGGTCTTTCTGTTATAGATTGTTTCCGGAAATAGTTACAATGCAGTAGCAGTATAAATTACTGTTTGTGTATAAGTTCCGGCTGGTTTACCTAAAATTTTAGAAGAAGAAGATTCCGCAGCAGGAATGGTGTAATCCAAATTCAATGTTAATGCACTTCCAAGTGGAGCATTTGAAACTAAAAGCTGATTACTTGAAGATAAAACAACAGCACTCTTTGTTCCACCCATTGTGCCGGAAGATGTAGCGGCTTTTATCGTTAAAACGTCTACTGGTATTAAGTTGGTTCCATTCATAAAATTAGCACCTCCGGCTTTTACATTTACATTAAAAGCTTTAGTAGAAGTTACTTTCAAAGCATTGGCTTGAGCAACCGTTTGTGCCGAGTTATAATCTGTTGCTGTAGCGTAAGTAAAAGCTAATGTACCACCAATCGCCGTACTTCCGGAATCGATAGAGATTACATCACTCAGGGTAATGTTTACTGTTGTAGTTGCGGTGGCATTCTGTGCCTGAGCAGCTGTAGTTCCTAATATAATTGCTCCGAAAGTTAAAGCTGAGATTAAGATTTGTTTTTTCATGAGAGTTTTATTTAATTTTTATTTTTGATTTCCTGTCCTCTTTTGAACAATGCAAATCTACATCGGCATAAAATGTTTTTTTGTAGTTGAAAATGGAAGTTGATGTAGTAAAATAACTACACAGAAGTTATCACAAAACAAAAACCCCCAACATGTAAATGTTGAGGGTTTTAAAATATTATTAATTGAATTAAAGTGCTGTAGCAGTATAAGTTACTGTTTGTGTGTAGGTTCCTTTAGGCTTTCCCAGCAGAACCTTTGATGCCTTTTCTGCAGAGATAGAATAGGCAATATTCAAAGTTTGATTTGCACCTAAACTTGCATTGCTCACCAAAACCTGATCGGCTGTAGATAAAGTTACCTCATTCATGGTTCCCATTAGACTTCCACCCGATACTGCTTTTACCTGTAATACATCCACAGGAATAAGGTTTGAGCCACTTACAAAGTTTCCGCCCTCAGATTTTATTTTGACGTCGAAATTTTTAGAAGAATTGATTACCAGACTATTCGGTACAGCGACATTCTTTGAAGAATTATAATCTGAAGTATTTGAGTAATTAAAATCTACCGCTCCGCCTAAACCGGCAGCCCCCAAATCCATCGAAATGACATCTGCTAAAATAATATTGACTGAGGTACTTACATTGTCAGAATTTTGTGCCGATACGTGGTTGCCTCCTAACAGGAATAATCCCAAAGCAAACGCAGCAATAGCTATTTGTTTTTTCATTACAAAAATATTTAATGTGATTCGAATAAAATGGTGTATTGAAATCTGATCTTGCAATCAGACCTCGCTTAATTCAAATGTAATACCATTTTCTGATATAACCAAAGCCTTTATTCTTATTTTATTAAATAATTTGCATTAAGAAATTTGAAGCTGTTTTTCTCTATTTCGGGCAGCTCTTACTATTATTTTATTACATTAAATATCTATTAAACGTACAATAAATTCCCAACAATCCATAATTTTGCTGTTACAGAATGCTCGTCTAAATTTATCACGAACATTTTTTTCTATAATGCATGAATAACAACGGTAATTTCGCAGACAAAAATTATTCAGCGTAGTTCTTTCAATAGTTTGTGCTGATTTGAGGATCATTTCACAATAGTTTATGATCAAAATAAACATTTTTGACTGATTTTTATTTCATTAAATCATTTATAACCAGTAATCCCATATTAATTTCGGTAATAATTTCTTTTTCCATGTCTGCAAAATTTATATCCTGATCGCTTTTATTCTCCCATTGCAGTGCAGATTCCACAAGTCTGAACAGACCTGCAGTTCCTGCGGTGCCCTTTAGTTTGTGAAGAATCATTTTGGCCGCCGTTGCATCTTTTTCAGCTGCTGCAACACCTATATCATCTTTTGTCTGCGTAAGTTCTTTAATGACAAGGTCTAAAAATATTTTTTTGAAATTTTCATCATCACCCATTTGTTCCCTGAGCATTTCCATACTAATAAATTCCTCCGGAATGATTTCAGCTTTAACGTCCGTATCCTTTTCACAGCCAATATGTTTTTTGAGCATTTCCAACAGATCTGCTTGGCGTAAAGGTTTCGGAAGAAAATCATTCATTCCGGAATCCAGACATTTCTCTTTCTCTCCCAATACATTTCCTGCAGTAACTCCTATAATGGGCACATTTTCGTACCCCGGCAGGTGGCGGATCTTCTGTGTAGCTTCAATCCCATTCATCACAGGCATCTGCACATCCATAAGAATGATAGAAAAATCTTTTTGCATACATTCTTCCAATGCCTCCAAACCGTTTACCGCTTCTGTAAGCTGTACATCTGGCATCAGTGATTTCATTAACCTGTTATTCAAAACCATATTCACTGGATTATCATCTACTAAAAGAACTTCCAGATTTTTCATCAACGAAAAATGATTCTTTTCCAGATTTTTAGGTGCAGCAACTTCTGCTACATTAATTTGTGAAACACGTTTTAGGAGTCTGTAAAGATCATCAGATTTTATTGGCTTTAAGAGAAAATAAGAATCATCTTCCTGACGGAAAGAACTGATGACATCATGCTCTTCAGAAGAAGTATGAAGAATTACAAGTGGTGAAGTCTCGCTTTTCTCAGTGAATAATTCGCGGATCTTGGTTACTGTCTCCAAACCGGAAATTACCGGCATGTGATAATCCATCAGTATCGCATCGAAACGTTCGCCTGCAAGCAAAATCTGCAAGGCCTCCATTCCATTGGCAGCCAGCGTGGATTCTATATTTTTATAGTTTAGCATATGTTGCAGAATGATTCTGTTTGCTTCATTATCATCCACCACAAGTACCTTTTTTATAGTGAGATCGTCATCCTCACTTGATTTTGAGATTTCGTACGGGATTTCAATGTCAAAGAAAAACACAGAACCTTTTTCAGGTGTGCTGCTCAATAACAAATGGCTGCCCATGTAACCCAAAATATTGTTTGATATGGTGAGGCCAAGACCTGTGCCGCCGTAAAGCTTGCTTATAGAGCTGTTTTCCTGAGTAAATGCGTCAAAAATATGTTGCTGCTTATCCACAGGTATGCCTATTCCCGTATCGCGTACAGAAAATCGGAGAACAATATTCCTGTCATTCATACGCAGCTTTTCAACCTTAAGTTCTATTTCTCCTTTCTCAGTAAATTTTACGGCATTGCCAAGAAGATTTATAAGGATCTGTTTTAATCTTGCCTCATCAAGCAACAGGGTTTTTGGCAAGCCCTGTTCTATATTTAAAAGAAGTTCAATATTTTTTTTCTGAGACTGATAAAGGATGACATTGATAACCTGACTCACCATTTCATAAACATCACTTTCCTCGATCGAAAGTTCCATTTTGCCGGATTCTATTTTAGAAAAATCAAGAATATCGTTGATAATATTGAGAAGGTTTTCTCCTGATTCATTTATATAATTTAGGTACTGTGTCTGAATATCATTAAGATTGGTTCTCAAAAGAAGATCTGAAAAACCAATAACTCCGTTCAGCGGAGTCCGGATCTCATGGCTCATGTTGGCGAGGAATTCAGATTTTGCCTTACTCGCAATATCAGCCATATTTTTGGCATTCTTAAGCTCTTCGTTCGTCTTTACAGCTGTCGTAATATTCTGTACAGAAACAATGACACCTCCGATTTCATGATCAGACAGATACCAAGGTCCAACTTTGAGGTCATAATGCTGAATCTCATCTTTACCATCAAGATGAATTGCAAAATCTTCATTGATGTATGTCTTACCCTGCAGGGCGGCATGATAAATTTCTTTTCTTTTAAGAGGAATGTTTGGTGAAATCACAAAAAGATTTTTGCCAATGATATCAAGGTCATTCATTTCAAATTCATCCTTCCATTTGCTGCTTACAGAAATATAATTCAGATCTCTGTCGAACATTGCAACAGCTGCGGGAACATACGTTACAAAAGATTGCATCATGGCTTCCTTTTTTGCAATATCAAGAAACATTCTCTTGAAAACATCAATATCCTGAATGATACCGAAAACCCTTGTGCAAACTTCACCCTCAAATTCAGGAATTGCTTTCACTCTTACCCAAATGGTAACTCCGTCATTGCGAACGAGCTGGAACTCATCATCATAAGGTATTCCTTCTCTTACTGCTCTTTGAAAAAGAAATTCCACTTTTTCTCTGCTGTCTTCGGTGTAAAAACCCATGGCATTTTCCAGATCAGGCTCATATTCGTCACCTATCCTGTGAATTTCTTTGGTACTTTGCGACCAAAATAAGGTGTTTTTCTTAAGATTCACTTCCCAGCCACCAACCTGTGCTACCGAGCTTGTCTGTTCCAGCATTTTTTTTGTACGAATAAGATCTCTTTCAAGTGTCATTCTTTCGGTAACATTTAGTGCCGTACTTATGACGTAAGGCTTGATGTCTTCATCAGTCTCAACAAGGTTGTGATACATCCATACCTGCTCAACTCCGGTTTTAGACCTAAGAATCATAGTTCCAAAGTCTTCTTTCTGTCTGTTGATGCGTTTCAGGTACTCGTTTAATGAAGGCAGGTTTTTTTCCGGAACAAGATCACGAAGATTTAAATCTTTCACCTCGTTGGTGGAATACTGCAGGGTTTCCCTGCCTTTTTCATTTACCGCAAGAATGTTTCCGTCCATATCATGCATGCTCATCAGACCAATGGCGTTTTCAAAGAAACTTCTGAAACGTCGCTCCGAGCTGGCCAAACGGTCTCTTTCTTCGGTCTGCATCGTGATGTTGGTTCCGAAACAGAAAATTTCAGAAATTTCCACACTGGGTTTCAATACCCATTCCACGACAACAGTGCTTCCGCCTTCAATAACTTTAGATGTCGTAAAACAAACTTCTTCAGCGCGATTTATAATATCTTTCAATTTTAAAACGTCCCTCTCTGCTTCACCAAAAATTCCGGTAAAATCAAGACCTACAGCTATTTCTTTTTTTAGAGAGAAAATTTTGCCAACTTCAGGATTGAAATCTTTAATGTTCAGTTCGTCATCCAAAACACAGATCAGATTATTCGATGTGTTAAAGATTTGCTGGAAATATTCTGCGTAGGTGGTTCTTCTTCTCGCCGTTAAAAGTTTCGAAATAACATCTGAAAGCTTTTTGAGTGCAGTAATCTGACTGTCTGTAATTAATCTGGGCTTATAATCAATCACACAGATTGTTCCCAATGCAAAATTTTCTTCATCAAAAAATGGTATTCCTACATAAAAACGTATTCCTCCTGCCGCAATCAAGGGATTTAGACGGGATCTCTCATCTGAAAGGGTATCATTAATAATGACAGTTTCCCCATTTGCTATTGAGTACTGACAAATTGTGTTCTCCCGCTCTACAGAATCGATCTCCATACCGATGCAGCTCTGGATATTTTGCGTGTCGCTCCCCATTATCGAAATAAAAGAAACAGGGCAATCCGCTATCAGGCATGCAGTTTCCGCAAAAACATCGAACTGGGAATCTTTTCCCAAAGTAAGAAGATCTAAAAATTTCAATTTTTTCAATCTGTCTCCCTCATTTGCGGGAAGGATTAAGTTTACCATACTAAATAATAAATTATCTGTAAAAATAAACAATTATGATTACATATTTTCAATTTGCCAGCCGTTAAACTGCAAAATAATTTGCCTGCCAATCTATCTTACAACTGTTTTTATAGTTTTTGAACAGCCTATAGTTATAAGTTCCAAAGAATTTATGTAAAATATTAGAGATCAATTTTGATAAAAATTAATGATTTGTTGTCCGGAATTCACAAAACATCTATTGTGAAAAATTCAAATAAAACTGATTTATTGAGTTTTCGATATTTTAAAAGTTTGATTTCCAGTCACTTAATACGCATGAGAACTTCTACTCTAAAGACTGATATTAAAAATTTATTGAAAGTGTTTAATCGTTTAAATAACTCTTAGTCATATTACCCAAAATTTTAGTTAGCCATTTTCAAATTTTCGGGATGGTCACGGAACAGGTCATATAAACTGGGATCTATTTTAATTTTTTATGATACTTGAGCATAAACAAAAAACGCTGTAAACATTGATGTTTACAGCGTTTTAGCTTATTTTAGTTTCTCAACCAGCGGAGAGAGAGGGATTCGAACCCCCGGACCTGTTACAGTCAATAGTTTTCAAGACTATCGCAATCGACCACTCTGCCATCTCTCCAAATACTGCTACTATAGGATGTTTTTAAGAATGTACAAATTTTTCACCATGGAAATTCGGGTAAATTTTTCTTGGATTAATTTTTCTGCTGTATTTCAGTTACTTAAATTTTTCAATTCTGTTGGTTTAAATAATTCTTGATGGTCTCAGTAACTCCAAAACTGTCGTTTGAGCAGGCTTCAAATTTTGCTGCTTCTTTCACCGAAGGATGTGCATTTTTCATGGCAAAAGAATATCTGGCATTTTTCAGCATTTCGATATCATTGAGATAGTCTCCGAATGCCATCGTCTCTTCGGGCAGGATGTTTAGAGATTTCTGAAGTTTTTCTATTGCAATTCCCTTGTTGGTGTGTTTATTCATAATGTCAACCCAGTATTTACCGGAAACTACAACTGCCAAATTTTCATTTTCAAATTTTTTCAGTTCCGGATACAGAAATTCTTCGGAACTAACGGGATGGTACACCGCGATTTTAAAAACGGAGTCATCCACCGCCTCTGTAAGATCTTTTTTTTTCTGATTTTTAGTATAATATCTGCTGAAATAATCTACAAAATCCTGATCGTCACTTTCATAATATGAATTTGCTTTAGCACTGAGAACGGCTCTTGCACTTGGAATTTCACGAATCTTTTTTATAATATCGGCAATGGAATTTTGTTCTAAACGGTCTGCAAAAATTTCTTTATTCCTGTAAATAATATAGCCGCCATTCTCTGCAATGAAACCAATTTCGCTTTCAATCTTTCCGAAATATTTTGTAATTCCAGACATCTGCCGTCCGCTGGCTGGCACGAAAAGTATATCCCTCTTTTTAAGTTCTTCATAAATCTCCGGAAATTCCGGACTCACTTCATATTTTGAGTTCAGAAAAGTTCCGTCCATATCCGTAACAATCATTTTGATATCCTTCATTTTAAAAACTTTTATTATATGTAATCGCACACAAATATAGGTCTTTATAAATGATTCGGTTTTAAGCAAAGATTAATTTCAACTGAAATCATATAAAATATACAGTTTTGAGGTTATCTAGTAATGGAAAAATTTATTTTCGGAATAATCGGTTCACCAGGCAAGAATCATTTAATGAGTTTTGTATGATTCTTTCTGTAAATTTTCTGATCAAAACTGTAATATCTGGCAGCGCGGTGAGAAACGTTGCTTTCAATTTCGTCCAGAGGAACAATGTAATTAAATGACGAAACTTTCTTGTGGAAATTTTTGATATCAATATACTTTTCACTGATAGCGCTGTACAACTGATAAAGCTGTCTGACGGTGAATTTTTTTGGCAGAAGTTCAAAAATGATGGTGAAATCAGATTCAATCCATTTTCTGATTTCTATGAGTGATTCTATGATAATCTGATTGTGATCAAAAGGAAGATCAGAAACTTTGTCTACCGGAAACCAGTCTACCGTTTCATACTTGCTGCTGTTTATTTTACGGTCTATTTTACAAAGTGATAGATAAGCTACGGTGATAATTCTGTCTATGTGATGATTGTATTCTTTGTCCATCCATTTCACGTCTTTCTCGCTGGCTCTTGAGGGGTCCGCAAAACATTTAAACTGTTTGAGAACCATCTTTTTAATTCCCGTAAGCTCTGTAAGAACCCGCTGGGCTGCATCATCTACGCCCTCGTTATTCATAATCAGACTTCCGGGGAGTTTTCTGTGCTGCTCGCCGGGAGAATTTTCAAAATGACGCTGTACCAAAAGAATATTGAGCCTGTTTTCTGTATCAAAACCAAAAACAACGCAGTCTACAGAAACATAAGTATGTATGAAATTCGGATTCATGGCTTAAGTTAAAAATCGTAATTCCACAAAGATAGATATTCATTGGGATTAAAAAAAAACTAAAAAGATGTTGTTTGTCAGTAATGTATATGTTTTAAATTGACATCATTTAAACAGACAGTCTTACAAGTTTTGGTTTACCTTTTAGACTGAAGAAGATTTGAATACACAGGTTCCTGGTTTTATTGTGAATAAAATTGATCTACCAACAAAAAAAACTGCCAATTTCGGCAGTTTTTCTGTATTTTTTATCTGGAATTAAAGCATTTTAAGATTATTCACTTCCTGTTCTGTAAGAATTCTCCAGTGTCCTCTTTTGATATTTTTCTTGGTCATTCCTGCGAACATTACTCTATCCAGCGCTTCAACTTCATATCCCAATCTCTGGAAAATTCTTCTGATCACGCGGTTCCAGCCAATGTGGATTTCAATTCCCACTTCGTTTCTCGGTTTACCTTCGATGAAGGAAATCTGATCAACTTCTGCAATTCCTTCGTCTAACCGGATTCCTTCTGCGATAAGTTTTAAATCTTCGTTAGTTAATTTTTTATCTAAAGTTACATGATAAATTTTCTTGGCATCAAACGAAGGATGCGTCAGTTTTTTTGTCATGTGACCGTCGTTCGTCAATAAAATAACTCCCGTGGTAGAACGGTCTAATCTTCCGACAGGGAAAACTCTGTACGGTGAAGCGTTAGCCACCAGATCCATAACGGTTTTTCTTGCTTTGTCGTCTTTGGTAGTTGAAATATATCCTTTTGGCTTATTTAAAAGAATGTAAACCGGTTTTTCAGGTGTGATATTCTGTCCGTCAAAAACTACCTTGTCTACTTTCTGAACCTGATAACCCATCTCGGTCACCACTTTTCCGTTTACTTCCACCAAACCCTGAGTAATTAAATCGTCTGCTTCTCTCCTGCTGCAGATTCCTGAGTTGGCGATAAATTTATTGAGACGGATGGTATCTTTGTGAATATCTTTATCAATCTTTGTAAGCCTTCTTTTTTGTACAAAAGATCTGTTTTTATCTTCATTACCGTCTGCTGCGCCCGGTCTTCTTCCATATTTCAGGCTTCCTCTCTCGTATTTATCTCTTGTATTGGTGACTGCCGGTCTGCTTCCGCCTCTGCCTGCTGCAGATTTTCCGAAAGGCTTTTTGTCTTCACCCGGATTGGTAATAAAATCTTTCTGTTCAGTTTTTCCGAATTTCTTATCCATTCTTGCCTGATAACTGTTGTCAGCCGGCTTTCTGGACTCTGAATTTCTTTCTCCTGCTTTAGGAAAAGATTTTTTAAATGGTTTTGACCCTGAATTTCCTGATTTTGAAGCACGAGATTCATCAGAATTATTTCTTGTTGAACTTCTTGGTTTCTTTGGCCTTCCTGAATTATTGTCTCTTCTCATGCTAAATATTTGTGCAAAGATAGGCAATTTAGTAACGAGTTAAAAATTAAGAATCATAACTTTGTAGCACACAATACTTCAATTTAAAAAAATCAGACGATGATTACGTTCTTAGACAAAAATTTTTCTCAGCTCAACCAGTTCATGAAAGAGAAGACAGCTAGTAAAATATTTATTTTGGTGGACGAAAACACGCATGAATACTGTTTGCCACCATTCCTGGGAAATCTGGAAACGGATATTTCTTTCGAAATTTTGGAGATTGAAGCGGGAGAGGAAATGAAGAATATACAGACGGCTAATCATCTCTGGGAGATTCTTACCGAGATCCAGGCAGACAGAAATGCTTTAATCATCAACCTTGGCGGCGGTGTAATCACAGACATGGGCGGTTTTGTAGCTTCTACTTTTAAACGAGGAATTCCGTTTATTAATGTTCCTACTACTCTGCTTTCGATGTGTGATGCTTCGATTGGTGGAAAAACGGGAATCGATCTGATGCATTATAAAAACATGGTGGGCACATTTTCTTTCCCAGAACAGATCTATGTTTACCCTGAATTTTTAGAAACACTTCCTGCGAAGGAGCTTAAAAGCGGTTTTGCAGAAATGCTGAAACACGGTTTGATTGCCGATAAGAAACACTGGGAAGATTTAATAAGGCTTAATGAAATAGATGCTGTGGGCATCGAACCCTTCATTGCAAGATCGATGGAAATAAAACAGGAAGTTGTAGAGGCAGATTTTCTTGAAAAAAATATACGTAAGACTTTGAATTTTGGACACACCATTGGTCATGCCATTGAAAGTCTTTGTTTGGCTAAAGGCAAACCTGTTCTTCACGGTGAAGCCGTTGCGCTGGGAATGATCTGCGAAAGCCATCTGTCTTATCTTGAAGGTCTGCTGGATGAAAATGATTCGGAATTGATTATCGGTCATATTGCAAGATACTTCTCTTATACAGATATCACTGAATTTAATGAGGATGAAATTTTTGCGATGCTGCTGAATGACAAAAAAAATACAGATGCAAAAATCAATTTTTCTTTGCTGTCTGAGGTCGGTCTTGCTAACTTCGATTATCAATGTACAGCAGAAAATATTAAAAAATGTCTCGAATTTTACATAAAACAAAGTAATTTTTGAGTTAAAAATTACAGTTTTCATGATTTAAATCATAAAACATTATTCAACGCATATTAAATTTTAAAACATTAGTTTACTGATTTTCAATTAAATAAAAACTAAATCGATTTTTGTACCAGATGTTTTTGCCTGTAATTTCGAAAAAAAATAAAAATTTTGGCAAAGTATTTGAAAGATTGGAAACGTCTTAAACAAAAAGAGGCAGTAAAATTTAAAATTAGTAAGTAAACATTAAAATTTAAAGTTATGAAAAAGTTAATTTTTGGAATAGCAACATTAGCAACAACATTTGCGTTTGCGCAGACTTCACCAAGTACAGGATCATCAGCATCTCCAGTGAGATTCGGTCTTAAAGCGGGTATGAACGTAGCTTCATTGTCTAAAGACGCAGGTCTTGAGGATCAGAAATCTAAAATCGGTTTTAACGCTGGTGTATTCGCAAACATCCCCGTAGCAGAGTCTTTCAGCATTCAGCCGGAGGTTTTGTACAACCAGTTAGGTTCTAAAGTAGAAAACTCATACACAGTATTAGGTGTTACTACAAGAGAATCTTATTCTACAAATTTAGATTATATCTCAGTGCCAGTAATGTTCCAGTATAATTTTGTACCAAACTTTTACGTTGAAGCAGGTCCGGAATTCGGATTTATGATCAGCGCTAAAAACAAGGGTGACAGAACTACAACAAGCGGTGGTAACACTACTATGGTAAGCTACACAGATGATATCAACAAAGACAACTTAAACACATTCAACTTTGGAGTTGGTTTAGGTGCTGGATATTATTTTACAGACAACATTGGTGTTACAGCGAGATACGTAGCCGGTGTAACAGACGTTGCTAAAGACAGACCAAGTGGTTCTGATGCAATCAGAAACAACAACTTCCAGGTTGGTTTAGCATTCAAATTCTAATCAGAATACAATCTTAGTTTCAATAAAAAAAGGTCAGGTTTTGTAATGAAACCTGACCTTTTCTCTTTTATTTGAAAGAAATTTAATTAAATAATTCTAATTCTTCACCTTTTCCTACAGGATATTGTTCGGTAAAACATCCGAAACAGTGATCAGCAGAGCCTAAAATAACTTTTAAATTTTCTGTGCTTAAAAATTCCAGAGAATCTACACCTAAATAATCTCTCAATTGCTCGGTAGACATATTGGCAGAAATCAAATCATCTTTTGACGGTGTATCAATTCCTAAATAACAAGGGGCAATAATTGGCGGAGAAACACTTCTGAAGTGAATTTCCTTCACGCCTGCTTCTTTTAAAATTTTAACCAAACGTTTTGAAGTAGTTCCACGAACGATAGAATCATCGATGATTACTACTCTTTTGCCTTTGATTTCAGAAATTATAGGGTTCAGTTTAAGATTCACAATTCTCTCTCTCATCTCCTGAGTGGGAACGATGAAACTTCTTCCAATGTATCTGTTTTTAATTAAAACCGGACGGAAAGGAATTCCTGAAGCCTTAGAAAATCCAATTGCAGCCGGAACACCGGAATCCGGAACTCCAATTACAACATCTGCTTCTACAGGAGCCTGCTCCCATATTTTCTCGCCAGATTTTTCTCTGATTTCGTAAACGTTGATGTTTTCTAATGTAGAATCTGGTCTTGCAAAATAAATATATTCAAACGAGCAGATTCTCTGCTTTCCTTTAGCTTCATCGGCCATGTAAGAATGCAGTTTTCCGGGTTCGTTTTCGTTTGTGTAAACAATTTCTCCAGGTAAAATATCTCTCACATACTGAGCTCCAACGGCATCCAGTGCTACAGATTCTGAGGCTACAACGTAAGTTTTCTCGTCAATTGCCCCCAAAACCAAAGGTCTGATTCCGTTAAAATCCCTGAAAGCAAAAAATTTATTTCTCGTCATTCCCACTACAGAATAAGCTCCTTCAATTTTCTCCATCGTCGCTTTTATTGCTCCACGAAGACCAAGGTCAAGATTTTTTTGAATTAATCTTAAAATAACCTCAGAATCAGAAGTGGCCCTGAAGACAACGCCCTCAGCTTCCAGTTCAGCCTTCAGTTCTTTCGCATTGGTTAAATTCCCGTTGTGAGCGATAGAGAGGATGATCTGGTCGTATTCGTTTTTGGCAAAAAATGGCTGAAAATTGTATTTCTTTTTATCTCCCGCAGTCGTATATCTTGTGTGACCGATTGCAGAATTTCCCATAAAAGTTTCAGGATTTTTGATTTCTTTATAAACATCCAAAACCAAACCTTCATCTTTCATATTGGTGATTTTCCCGTCTTTGAGAACGGAAATACCGCAAGCTTCCTGGCCTCTGTGCTGAAGCGCAAAAAGACCGAACTGTGAAAGCGAAAACGTATCCAGATCACAATCAGAATGCATTCCGAAGATCCCGCACTCCTCATTGGGAGCATCCAGTTTTTCTTCTTCCTGCGTTCTGAAAAGATTTCTGCCGTAGGTTTGAGTTTCAAACTGTTTTAAATATTCACTTTTATGAATGTCTAAACTTTTCATTTTTAATTTTCTAGATTTGTTGGATGTCAGATGTTGGGTATTGGGTGAAAATCACCCCGCATCCAACATCCCGCACCCATCATATTACTTGTTAAGTACCGTTTTCAGTCTGTTGTAGATTTCTACGTAAGCTTCGGTTACTTCACCAAGATCTCTTCTGAATCTGTCTTTATCCAGTTTTTTCATGGTGTCTTTGTCCCAAAGTCTGCATGTATCAGGAGAAATTTCGTCAGCAAGAATAATTTCGCCGTCAGAAGTTTTCCCTAATTCAATTTTAAAATCTACCAGAATGATGTTCATTTTATCGAAAAGATCGATTAAGATTTCGTTGATGTCTGAAGTTAATTCATACATTTCGTCTAATTCTTCATACGTAGCTGCACCTAAGAAAACAGCGTGGTGATCATTGATAAGCGGATCTCCCAATTCGTCTTTTTTGTAGCAGATATCAAAAATAGTTATCGGAGATTTAATTCCTTCTTCTACTCCCAGTCTCTGAGCCATACTTCCTGCAGAATAGTTTCTTACCACCATTTCCAGAGGAATAATTGATACTTTTCTTACTAATTGCTCTCTTTCGTCAATTTTTTTGATGAAATGGGTTTTGATTCCTTTTTCATTCAGATATTCAAAAATAAGGGTTGTGATGGCGTTGTTCATTTCGCCTTTCAAATCTACAGAACCTCTTTTCTGAGCATTAAATGCCGTTGCATCGTCTTTAAAACGTACTACAACTTCTTCAGGGTTTTCGGTAGCAAATACCTGTTTTGCTTTTCCTTCGTACAACATTTCTAGCTTTTGACTCATAATTTTTACTTTCTTTTATTTTTAGATTTACTATAATTTAATTAAAATTCCTGTTAATACCGCTGCTCCGAAACTTAAAAGGGTTCCTATAAGCACATATTCTGTAAGTTTTCTCTGTTTTGCCTGTGCCAGATCACTGAATCTGAACACCGATTTTGCCGCCACCATAAATCCTACACCTTCCCAATGGTTTACCATAATAAAAGTGAAAACCATTAATCTTTCTAAAATCCCGATGTATTTCCCGGCATTAGACAAAGATTCTGTTTGAAGACTACCTGCCTGTTCGTTCACTGGCGTCCATGATGAAAGTAATAATTTAATGAAAATTGAAGCGGGCGAGGTTAAAAACAAAGCTCCCATCACGATTTTTAAAAAATCTGCATCTTTCCGAAAATCAAACTCAAACTCATTAAAATAAAGAGAAATTCCGCCGATGACTGCTACATGAAGCAACTGATCAATAAAAAACCATTTTTTTTTAGTCTGAATATTCTGAAAACTGAGTTTGCAGGCATCAATAATAAAATGGGTAATTCCTACAAAAACAGCGACCCTCCAAAGTTCAGTATTCCAAAGGAAAATAAGACTTACAACGGTGTGAATCAGAATATGAAGATATAAATACGGGCTTTTCAGTTTGCGGTTTTCTTTATCTGCAACCCAAGAGTTTGGCTGAAGAACAAAATCTCCGAGTAAATGTGCCAATATGAGTTGAATAAAAATCATCTTACAATTCTGAAATTTTCTTTTTAAAGTAATGGTTGGTTTCTACGATCAGTTCGTAGTTTGAACGTTTGAGCCTTTGGCTGATAGAAGATTGCGAAATCGTGAATTTTTTGGCAAGATCTTCCTGCGTGCTATCTTGGTTCATAATCATTTCATGAAGGATTTCTGAGGTAGCCATCGTCCAGCTGTCAAAGTCTTTTGAAGCCCATTTCAGGAGAATATTGAGGTCTCTGTCTACAGAGTCATTGGATGTTTTGATGGATACGGTGTGGCCGTCACTTTTGAGGTCATTCAAAAGTCTGCCGGAATTTACATAAGCCGTTCCGTTAGACTCAGTGATTTTTTCTGAGAGGAAATTTTCTTCGCCGATGCCAATCGCCATCCGCACGTCTAGATTTTCCTGACTTTTTATGAGAGATTTTATGGCTAAGAATCGCCAAAAGATATCATCGATACTGCATTTCAGCTGAAATTCATCTCCCCGGTAAATTTCCCAGGTCTGTGGGCTACTTCCCCACTTTTCAAGGAGATTCTTTAGTCTGGTAATCCAAACTTCAGTGTCTGCATGTTGAGAATTTATAATATCACCCGTGATGACCGCTATCATTCTGCAAATATAAGCATTAAAACTTATAAATAAAAGATATAAGCTAAAAGACTTATAATTGATGATTATTAGTGATTTTGCTTATTTGTTTTGATTTGAAATTTGTGTGAGATGTTATATGTGAGATGCGTGGTTCAAACCTTTCAAATATAAGCAGAAAGACTTATAATTGGTCATTATTAGCTTTTTGGCTTATATTATAATTTTTTTCTTAATAAAATTAATCTGCTCCCGGAAAATGATAGCTTTTCTGTTTATTGTCTGTATCATCAATATTGATGTTTAGTGCAATATAAACAAAATGAACATTTTTGTTGCCTGCCGCTTCAAACTCGCGCTGCCAAAGATATCCTCCCAGCATTCCGAAATTTTCATCAATCTGATATCCCACACCGCCATAAACTCTGTTTCTTGCAAACGACGGTTTGTTTGGGCTTACAACAAAAATTTCATCGTAGGCATTGGCAAATAAAGTTCCCGGTTTCACAGATTTTGCGTTTAACGGAACCGTAACATTCAGTCTGTAGCGGTATCTCATTCTTTCTGAATCTACATCCTTCACAGGATCGTGAAACCAGCTTTTTTCTACCCGGAAACGATTTTCAAATTTTACAGTTCCTTTTTTAAAGTCGATCACATCCTGCAGCCATACCCTGAATTCTTCTCTGCTGATCCTGTGGTTTTTATAGGTGGCATATCTGCCAAGTCCCACAAAAGGCTTGTGGGTTTTGGTAAGATTATATCCTAAGCCTCCTTTAATTTCGTAATAATCGGGGTAAGAATATTCTTCAATTCCTCTCATCTGAGTTTCTGCGTACAGAAAAAATTTTGGGTGGAATTTATACGTTAAAGTAATGGCATTAAAACTGGAAATATGCTCCTGCGCACCGGCAAAACCCATCCCTAAAATCAAACCCAGACCGACAAAGAATTTCATTTAAAAAATTTTTGCAAAATTAGATTAATTAACATTTGATTCATATTAAATTATTATTAACAATTATCTAAAATTAAGCTGATAGGTGAAACCAAGATGAAACCACCTCTCAGGCATCGGTACACCGAAGGTTTCGGTATATTTTGTATTGGTGACATTGTTAATGAGAATATAAACGGAAAGATCATTTCTGGTAAAACTTAATTTCTCATCCAACAGCTGGTAGCTCCCGAAATTCAGTCTTTCATTGTATCGGTAAACCAGTTCGCTGGTGAAATATGTCAGGAAGCGGTTCTGCAGTTTTCCCACAAACTGATGCTTCAGATTATCGAGATTGTATCTTGCAAAAACAGACGCCGGATTTGTAAGTTTATTCTCAAGGAAAGTGTAACCAACTGTGTATCTCAGCCAGTCTGTCACTTTGTGATCAAATTCCAATTCCACACCTTTTATATTGCTGTCACCCACATTTTTTGCGTACCAAACGGGATCTGTAAGACTTATTTTTGTCCAGTCGATGGTATTGTTTCCATCTCTTAAAAATCCGCTGGCTTTGGCTAAAATATTTTTGGTCTGATACTGATAACCGATTTCTGCATACACGGCATTTTCAGGTAACAGATTCATATTTCCCTGCTCGGTTTTGCTTACATAATATAAATCAGTAAACGTCGGAACCCTGTGAACACGGGCAATATTTCCGTACACTTTGCTGTTTTCAAGGAAGGTGTAGCCTACATCAATTCCCGGATAAAAGAAGTTTCCGTCTGTGGAATAATTCGCCCACGAAGCACCCGGACTTATGTTTAATTTTTTATCATAGAAAGAAAAATGATGTTCAAAGAAAAGCTGTGTTACAAATCTTTCACGGTGTCCCAGATTGTTACTTGCCAGAAATTCCTTTCTCAGTTCAACACCTAAACCAGTAGTTCCCAGATTTGAATTGTAACTTGCATTCACTTCTCCGCCCACATTGTTTCCGATGTGCATATTTCGGTAAATTTCAGGCTTGGCTCTGTTGAAAACATACATATCCTGCCCTCTCCGCCAGTATACATTTGAATTTAATTTAAACTTTCCAAAGCTTTGCTGATGTGCTAAACTTACAATCGAAGCCTGCAATTCTTCATACTGTTCGGTCGCTGCAGGAGAAGAATAAAATCCATTGGCTCCGAATTTTTTCTCCGAAATTCCCGCCTGAAGTCTTAAACTTCCGTTTTTTATTTTAAGCTGATTTTGGTAATAAGCGTTGCGGATTTCATAATCTGTATTGTAACGGTAACCTTGCGAAGAATTACTGTTGACCTGAAGTAAATTTGAGAATTTTTCGTTACCGAAATTGGCATTCAATCCCATTCCATAAGTTTCATAATCTCCGGCTTTCGCACTTATTTTCAAACGCTTTCCAGGTTCTGATTTTGTAATGATATTAATAGCTCCGGCATAGGCATTTTGTCCGAAACGTCTCGCTGCAGGACCTTTTATGACTTCAATTCTTTCCACATAATCCAGATCTAAAGGAATATTCAGAGAATTATGTCCCGTTTGAGAATCATTCATCCTGATTCCGTTAATAAGAATAAGCATCTGCTCAAAAGATCCTCCTCTGAAACTCACGTCACTCTGCACTCCGTTGGCTCCACGTCTTCTGATATCCATTCCGGGAACGAGTTGAAGGATCTCGTCGATACTTCTTGCCGGGGAAGCCAGAATATCCGCTTTTGTAATGACTGAAATATTCTGGTTGGCAGATTTGTAAGGCGTTGCAATAAATTTTCCCTGAATCTGCACCGAATCAATATCTGAAGATTTTTCCTGTGCTGAAACCGAAAAAAATGCAGAGACAGCAGAGATTGCAATCAGTTTTCTGATCATAGTTTGTATAGTTTAGTTTGAAGCGTTCAAAATTAGCAGACTTCAATCAGACCAAAAAATGATACTTGTCATAGAAAATTGATTAAAATTTAATCTTTAGAATAAAAACTTTTATTAAACTAAAAACCCCTTCAAAGAAAGAATATAATCTCAAAATTAACTCAGAATTTCGTATTTTTGTAGGTCACAATTTTACTATGAAATTATTGTCTTCTTTGTTACTTGTCTTAGGCATTTTTGTAAAATCTCAATTTACCTATCCTAACGTATCAATTCCAGATCCGCTATCTAAAATTGATTTTGATGACGAAAAAGAAACAATCAATTCTGCTGAATCTATTTTCATTAAAAATAATAAATTAAAAGAATTTTCCAAGAAAGGAACGTTTTTAGGAGAAACCCATACAGAGATTAAAAAACTTGATATTTACGGAAATATTACATATACACTACATTCTACAGAATTACCTGCAGATCATCGTGAGGCTCCGTTAACATCAGCTTTGGTTCATATTCCTGAAAACAGAAAAAGCGAGTATAAAACTGTATCAGACAATAGTAGAATTGTTTCGTTTTATTCAGAGCGTAATGGTAAGATTGGTGTAAAAACTGATGTATCTTACAATAACGATAACCAGATTATAAAGACAGAAAACAAAGATGAAACTAATGAATATTTTTATGAAAATGGACTCTTGACTAAAATTTTATCAAAAGAAAAAAGTTTTAAGCGTGAGTCGTTTTTCACCTGTGATTCCAAAGGAAAACTTATTTCTATCAAGTCAGAAAACACATTTCCTAACGGACAAAAAATGGTGCAAAGCAATACCTTCAAATATGATGCTGCCGGAAATCTGATTTCAAATTTGCAGAACAGCACCATGCATGGTATCAGTGAGAAGAAATATGTGTATCAGAAAAATAAAATTGTAAAGTACACTCACCTGATGGGCAATAAGGTTTGGGATGAAAGATTGTACGAGTATAATGCTGATCATTCATTAAAAAAAATAACTAAAAATAAAACAGACTTCGGAATTATTACTGTATCATACAAATACGCAGATGGTTTTTTAACAGAAAAAATTGTCGGAAATGACAAAAAAGAAGCAATACTCAGTACATTGTATTTTTATGATGATCAGGGAAGATTAATCAGGATAGACCACAAACAAAATAATGTAATAAATGCGTTATTCACAATTACTCACAGTAAAAACAAAATTGCCCAAACAGGATTAGGTTACGAATCTGTTTATACATTTTACGAATAAAAAATTATGGCTACAACTACAGAAATCGATATAAAAAAACAACTCTTCGTAAAAAACGCACACCTTAACAATCTGAAGCACATTGACGTTCTTATTCCTAAAAATAAGCTCATCGTAATCACGGGAGTTTCGGGAAGCGGAAAATCTTCACTGGCTTTCGACACGATTTATGCCGAAGGGCAGCGCAGGTATGTGGAAAGTTTAAGTTCTTACGCAAGACAGTTTTTAGGTAAACTTGAAAAACCGAAAATTGATGATATTAAAGGTCTTGCACCTTCCATCGCAATTCAGCAGAAGGTCATTTCGTCGAATCCGAGGTCTACGGTGGGAACTTCTACCGAAATTTATGATTATATGAAGCTTCTTTTTGCGAGAGTTGGTAAAACATTTTCTCCGGTTTCAGGTGAAGAAGTAAAGAAAGATTCGGTTTCTGATGTAATTGATTATATTAAAGATGCCAAAAAAGACACGGCGTTTTTACTCACAGCACCTTTGGATTTTGATGCCGAAAATTTTAAAGAAACTTTAAATGTTTTAAAACTGGCCGGATTCACAAGACTTGAAATCAACGGAAATGTCGCCGGAATTGAAGATTTGGAAAGTTTCGGATTCACTCCCGAAAAAAATATGGTCATTAATCTTGTGATTGACCGTTTTTCTTATGAAGAAGATGAGAGTTTTCTTCAGCGACTGGCAGATTCCATCCAGATGGCATTTTATGAAGGACGGGGATACTGTTCTTTAAAAAATATTGAGTCCGGAACGGTAAAAGAATTTTCAAATAAATTTGAGCTCGACGGAATTGAATTTGTTGAGCCGAACGTTCACTTTTTCAGTTTTAATAATCCTTTCGGAGCCTGCCCGACCTGTGAAGGTTACGGAAAAGTAATTGGTATTGATGAAGATCTGGTGATTCCCAACAAAGCTTTATCACTTTTTGAAGATGCCGTTGCATCATGGAAAGGCGAAAGCATGAGCGAATGGAAGAAAGATTTCATTAAAAAAGCCGGCGACTTCCCTATTCATAAGCCTTACCATCAGTTAACCAAAGAGCAGAAAAACTTCCTTTGGAAAGGCGATGGAAAAAGCACTTTCCCTTCTCTGAACAATTTCTTTAAAATGTTGGAGGAAAATCTGTACAAAATTCAATACAGAGTGATGCTTTCAAGATACCGCGGCAAAACACTTTGCCCGACATGCGAAGGTTTGCGTCTGCGAGAGGAAACGACCTGGGTAAAAATCGACGGACACAACATTCAGTCGATGATTGAGCTACCTTTGGATGAACTTTTCCCATTGATTGAAAGCTTAAAATTATCTGAACACGACAGAGAAGTTGCGAAAAGACTTTTATACGAAATTACGACAAGAATTGCATTTTTGCTGAAGGTCGGTTTGGGCTATTTAACTTTAAACAGAACATCCAACACCCTTTCCGGAGGAGAAAGTCAGAGAATTAATCTGGCGACGAGCTTAGGAAGTTCTTTGGTTGGATCGATTTATATTTTGGATGAACCATCCATCGGTCTTCACTCAAGAGACACCGAAAATCTGATTGGAGTTCTGAAAAACCTGCGTGACCTCGGTAACACTGTGATCGTTGTTGAACACGATGAAGACGTGATGAAAGCGGCAGATTACATTATCGACATCGGTCCTGAAGCCGGATATTTGGGTGGCGAACTCGTTTTTGCAGGTGATTATAAAGAATTAAAAGATGCCGATACTTTAACTTCAAAATACCTTACCGGAAGACTTGAAATTGAAGTTCCGAAAAAGAGAAGAAAAGCGAAAGAATTTATTCACATCAAAGGTGCAAGACAGAATAATCTGAAGAATATTGACGTAGACATTCCTCTTGAAAATCTTGTGGTGATCACGGGCGTTTCGGGAAGCGGCAAATCTACTTTAATGAAAGAAATTCTCACCACCGAAGTTCAGATTCAGCTTGGAATGGGCGGTAAAAAAGGAGATTACGATTCGGTAGAGTTTCCTTTGAAAATGATCAAAAATATTGAACTGATTGACCAAAATCCTATCGGGAAATCTTCAAGATCAAATCCTGTAACCTATCTGAAGGCTTATGATGACATCAGGGATCTTTTTGCCAAGCAGAAAATGTCTAAAATGATGGGTTACAAGCCGAAACATTTCTCTTTCAACGTGGATGGCGGAAGGTGTGATGAATGTAAAGGTGAAGGCGTAATCAACGTTTCGATGCAGTTTATGGCTGATATCGAGCTGGAATGTGAAACCTGCAAAGGAACCCGTTTTAAAAACGAAATTCTTGAAGTAAAGTTTGATGAAAAAAATATTTCAGACATCCTTCACATGACCGTTGACGAGTCTCTCGAATTTTTTAAAGAAAATAAAGAAGATAAGATTGTTACGAAACTTACGCCGCTTCAGGAAGTTGGTTTGGGCTATCTTCAGCTTGGTCAGAGCTCTTCTACCCTTTCCGGTGGTGAAGCACAAAGGGTAAAACTCGCATCTTTCCTTGTGAGAGGTGTTACGAATGACAAAACCTTATTTATTTTCGATGAACCGTCTACCGGACTGCATTTTCACGATATTCAAAAATTGCTGAAGTCGCTACAGGCTTTGATTGATTTGGGACATTCTGTAATTGTAATCGAACATCAGCCAGATATCATAAAATGTGCTGACTACATCGTAGACATAGGTCCCGATGCCGGAAAGCATGGTGGCGAAGTGGTTTTCACAGGAACTCCGGAAGATTTGGCAAAAAATAAGAAGTCGCATACGGCGAAGTATGTGGCGGAAAAATTAGTTTAGTGATGATTTATTTTCAAAACAAAACCGGTAATTAGATTTTGCTTACCGGTTTTTTTATTTTACATTCACCTTAAAAACTTTTAACTGACGACCTTTATCGGAAATGAGTTTCACCATAAAGATTCCGCCAGAAAGTTTTTTGCTCAGCTGAATGAAATTAATTTTCTTTTTTTCCAGTTGAAACGTTGCAGCTAATCTGCCAGACATATCATAAACTGCAATCATTGTCTTTTCTTTTTCAAGAATACGTCCAGAGATATAAAAATCTCCGTTATTGGGATTGTCATAAAGCTGAATATCAGAATTAGGGTCAGATTCTGAAGTTGAAAGTGTATTCAAAGCAAATTTCACAATATATCCGAAGGGCTGCCCGGGATAAGGATTGATCATTGCCGGAAACCCTGAACCTGGCGTACCGATTCCGGTACTGCTGCCTGTAACTCCCCAAATGATCAGTGAGCCATCGCTCAAAAATTCAGGATTGTAAGTGTCAGAATAAAGCGAATTGCCTCTTGCTGAAAAGTACGAGCAGTATTTCATATTGCCGAGCTCATCAAATTCGGTAAAATAAGAATTGCTGGAATTGACATTGTTTTCAAATAAAGAAGTGCGGAAAGCACCAGGTGTAGCAATGTTATCGGTATTTGAATATTGTTTTCCTGTCATTACAATTCTGTTGTTAAAAAGTGCCAGATTGCTGAATCCGTTTACAGTATCAGTATTATTACTTCCAAAATAAGTTCCCCAAATCCGGTTTCCTGTAAAATCAAACTTGGTAAGATAGAGATCCGAAGTACCTGTAATCATCGGTTTATAAGCCCCTGCAGTAGCAAAATAACTGCTGTTCGCAAGATCTGACGAAGTTCCGCTGATATAAATTCCTGTACTGCTTACCTCTATTTCATTGGCAAAACCTAAAGAACCAACACCCGGAGAACCGAAATAAGTTCCCCACACCCTTGCACCGCTTGAAGAATCAAATCTGTACAAAATCTGCTTTGCCGGAACATCCGGCTGAAAAGTACCTGCCGTTGTCTGTCCAGTCACAATAGAATCAAACTGACTGGTGAGAATGTAAACACTGTTCCCGGAAACCTCATAATCTGCAACTGCGGAAGGAAGATATGTTCCCCATATTTTCTGACCGGCAGAGTTCAACTTCACCAGATAATTATTTGTGATCTGTGTGGCAGACGAGGGAATATAACTGGCCTGATACGCTCCCGGACTTGCTACGCCGGGAATATCCTCAAGCGTTCTTCCCGTAACGAAAATACTGCCGTCTTTGGTATCCATTCTTAGAGTTACCGCTGGTGCATCAATAGAATTCGGAAGGTATGTTTTCCACAGAAGTGTACCAGAAGGACTGACTTTTGAAAGCAAAAGCGTTAAATTGTTGGATAAAGGATTTGCAGTAAGCCATACTCCAGCTGTAGAAAGGTTACTGACCTGTGAGGGTAAATAATCAAGATAAAATCTGTTGTCGGCAGCATCAATTCCTATCAGATCTTTATATCCTACAGTCTGCCGTACACCAGTGTAACTTCCCTGAAGAAACAGACCTCCGGAAGAGAATGTGGTAGCATAGCTGTTTCCATAGTTTGACGGAATAAAATTTCCTCCGCCCGAAGTAATGTACTGATTATAATACGTCGGTGCGTATCCTGCCTGTTGGAAAGTTTCACTGACTGAATAAATGTTGTTCTGGCTGTCTGTATGAAAAGAATATCCGTAAACAAATTTATCCATTAATAAATTGCCGCATCCGCCCACATAGGTTCCCCAGTCCAGATAATAGGGAAAAGTAGATTGAGCTCTTACCACAGATACCGATGCAAAAAGTAGAAGAAAAATATATAATTTTCTCATTGAGGTGAATTTGATTCAAAATTATTAAATATTTATCAAAGGATTGGAAATGTTTTTAAAAATTTTAGAAATGATAAACTCTTATTAAGTATTTTAAAACAATTATTTCTTATTATGACTCAGGTATAAGTTATCCACAAAAAAATGTGGATAACCTGTGAATTTTAACATTAAATTTATATTGCGTATTAAAATTATTCCTAAATTTACTATGTAATAAAAATGAAATGAAAACTTTTCTTGCTTTTCCATTTTCAGAAATTGCAATTAAATTTGATATAAAATTTAAGCACAGCATTGTCGGCTGTGCTTTTTTGTTGTTGTCTAACTAAAAAAATGAGATGTATTTATCTACTGAGTCCGCTCCTAAATAGCGGATTCTTTTTTTTGTAAAGAAAAAAATATCCCAAAGAAAATTCTTCAGGATATTTTTTTATTTTTTAGTGAGTGCTTTAAATTTGATATAAGAAACTATTGCCAAAGTAAGCATCGTTGCCAAACCAAGATAAACCCAAATCGGGATTGGAACCGGATCTCCTGCTGCATATGAGTGAAGTCCGCTCAGATAATAATTTACTCCAAAATAGGTCATCACCATTGAACAGAATGCAAACATGGTTGCTACGTGAACAGCCCATCTGCTTCTTAATCCCGGAACTAATCTCATGTGTAAAACGAAAGCGTACACCATGATTGAAATGAAGGCCCAAGTTTCTTTTGGATCCCAGCTCCAGTATCTTCCCCATGATTCATTTGCCCAGATTCCCCCAAGGAAGTTACCAACGGTTAGTGTGAAAAGACCAATGGTTAAAGACATTTCAGAAACAATAGCCAGTTCTTTTAATGTTGTGTCATTATGAAATTTGAATAATTTTTTGTCTGCAATAATGTAAAATACCAGTGAAATTACTGCAATAATCATTGACAGTGCAAAGAAACCGTAACTTGAAACGATGATCGCAACGTGTACAATCAGCCAATAAGACTTCAATACAGGGACTAACGGTGTAATCTGCTGGTCAAGCGCCGAACCCCCGTGGGCAAAACCCATCATAATCACTGCAACCATAAATCCTGCCGCTGGGATTAATGCGTTTGAATTGTTTTTAGTGCTGAAAAAACTTTTTTTCTCAGAAAGTACTTTTTCTCCTGTCTGGTCACCGCTGCTCTTCCCGAAACCGAAATAAAAGGCAAGACCTGCAGAAATTCCAATCCATGAGATGAAAACAATGGCCTCGTAACCATTACTCCATGGGGCGTGGCCAGAAATATACCATCTTCCTACCAAACCTAAAAAATGTAAAAAATAACCAACTATCCCAATATAAATGATTGCCCTGATGGCAACAGTAAGCATCTTTTTCGGTTTGAAAAGTTCTATAAAGCCCAGGATAATTAAGAATCCACCAACAAACGTGTAGAAAATCAAAAGCGCAAAATTGATGTTTAATTTGTTCATAAAAACCTCAAGATTAACTTTAGATTCAGAAGGAACTACTGCTTTACCCCATTTCTGCTGATAATCTGAAAGTTTTTTGAGTTCGCCGTCTGCCCTGCTCCAGTTTCCGGATTTCTGTGCCTGAAGAACTTCTGCAAAATAAGGTCCCATCACTTGTTGAGATTCAGCATCTGGTTCCATTTTTTGGTTTAACCAGCTGTTCCATGTGTGATTAGAATCGTTTTTCACAGGTACAATTCTCATAAACTGCCCGCTGAAGAAACCGTTAAAAATCTGAACTTTTTCGTTTATTTTAATAATCTGTTTGTCATATTCAGATTGTTCAGAAGGTTTTTTTCTGAAAGCTGTGTTGAAATCAGCATCAAGAATGTAGGTAAGATTTCCGTTGGCATCAGCCGGGAAAAGATTCATCAGAGAAGTATAGCCATCTTCATCTGCCTTTGTTTTTTTTAAAAGTTCTTCTCCTCCTTTAGAATCTATTTTAATCAGAGGAACCATTGTCCAGCTTGGGGTATCGGTATTGATAGAAATAAACCACTGCTCGGCGGTAAGATATTTTCCGTCAGTTCCTTTAAACTTATCGTGTTTATATAATTTTCTCAAGACGTCTAACGCCTCTGTGTTAATCGGAACAATTCTACCCTCGTAATTCTGTACCAACAGATATCCAAATTTGTCTGCATGTTCTCTGCTGATTTTGTTTTTAGCAATGATTTCGTCAGCAGATATATTTCTCATTTGAGTTAAAGGCCCTGCCAGTGAATTTTGCTTTGGCAGAGGCTTTTCCGGAGCAACTTCGTGCGTATGGCCATCATCTTCCACATGAGTATGCTCTCTGCTTCCGTCATCCTTACCGTGCATTTCTATTTTCTGAGCATTCAGACCAATGCTTAAAAGAACTAAAAGAATGGTTGCTGCTTTCTTTTTACTGATATCTTTCAGCATTCTATTCAATTTCCAGAAATGCGTTCCCTTCCAGAAGAACATCACAAACATTCCACCGAATAAAAATGCATAACCGATATAAGAAATTAAAGTTCCCCAGAAATCGTGGTTTACAGAGAGTAAAGTTCCCATTCTGTCTGGCGTATAACTTGCCTGGAAGAAACGGTAACCTTTATAGTTTAAAACATTATTCATGTAGATTTTATAAGGTGTTTCTTTACCTTCATCAATTATTTTTACATGACTTTCATACGCACTTGGAGATGTACTTCCGGGATAAGTTTCCATAACGAAATCATCTAATTTTATGTTGAATGGTGTTGTGTAAATTTTAGGTCCGAAGCCCATCATGATATTCAGCCCATCCATTGTGACCTGTTTGTAAGCATTTGGGTTTCCTCTCTCTACAGATAAATCTACAATTTGTTTTGTTTTTGGTCCCTGAATTTCAACAGTCAGCTGATCCGGAACATTCTGGTCTTTTTTTCTGTCGCCTTCCACGGCAATTAGATTTCCTTTCCTTAAACCTTCAGGTACTACCAGTTTTAAATCATTAATCGTATATAAACTTCTCAAAACCAAAGGCTGAAACTGATCTTTCAGAGTTGTACCTGTAGCCTGAGTTGCCATCGTCATATAAGCTGCATCTACAGGCGTTTTAATCATGATCTGTCCGCCATTTAAGGCAAATTCCACAGCTCCTTCAATTGCTCTTCCGAACGATACTAAGGTTCCGTTTACAGACTTGGTTTCGCCCTGTTTCAGGTAAATATTCTGTCTTCCTGTGCTTCCGGTAGATACCAGATGAAGATATTCTGCACCCTTACTATTTGGTACCAAACTGTCTTTTTTTCTCTGGATGTAATCTTTCGCTACCACTTTAATTTTCTTGTTGTGAAACTCGTAATTGGCTTCAAAATCCTTATGCAGTGGCGACATCAGATAGGGAATGTCCTGATACGTGAGCACATCACCTTTTTCTTCAATCTGAATTTTGAAGAAATGTTTATCTGTAACAATCTCATTGGTAGTTTCACCTTCACGGATGCTCATTTGGCCTTCAAAACTGATATATCTGGTAATTGCACCGCCAATAAATATCAAAATAAAGGAAAGGTGAAAAACCAGAACCGGCCATTTTTCTCTTCTGTAAAGACGGTATCTTGCAATGTTTCCGCAGAAATTAAGGATCAGCAGAAACATTACCAGCTCAAACCATTTGGCTTCATAGATGAGTGCCTTGGCAGCCGGCGTCCCGTAGTCGTTTTCAAGAAAGGTGGCATAGGCCATAGAGAAGGCATATACCAGCAAAAGTACCGCCATCGTTCGGGTAGAAATAAGAATGTCTGTTAACTTCTTCATGATTTATTTACTTGACTTGCAAAAATAAGGATGAAAAAACGAAAGGTCGAGAAAAAAAACTGTTATTTGTCAGCCAAGAGCCACAGTCAGCTTGTTTGGAATCGTTCTTAATAATTAATTTAAAGTCTCATTTCCAATAAAAAAAGGATCGTTTTGAAGGATGTTTTAAGAAAATTTCTGCTTAAACGCCCACATATTTTACAGAGATTTCTACTAAAAAAACATTAAATTTGCCCACATTGAAGCTATGGAAAAGAAAACACAAAAATCGCAGCCTGTCACTCAGGAACAATCTAAAATCTTATCGAAACCGAGAATCTTTTTCGGTTTGCTGTTTATTGTATTTGCCGGGATTCTTACAATATCGTTTATATCCTACTTATTCAACTGGAAATCAGACCAAAGCCAGGCTGGTGCACTGCTTGACAAAACCATAAAATCTTCTAATATTTTCGGAAAACTCGGGCAGTGGCTGGGCAAAATTTTCATCTATGAAAGTATAGGAGTTGCAGCATTTATTGTGGCATTTCTGTTTGTGGTTTTCGGAACAATGATTCTGAAAAAGAAAATTTTTAAACCATGGATGACGTTTGGGCATTCGCTTTTTTTCATCTGCTGGCTCCCGATTTTTTTCGGGGCAGTAACCAAAGGTCAGAGTGTACTATGTGGTGTTTACGGATATCAGATTATGGATACTATGGTTTCAATGATCGGTTCTGTGGGACTTTGGGTGGTTTTAGCTGTAAGCATTTTACTCTATTTCATTCTTGAATTTAATTTAAGACCAAGCTCAATCAAAAACAGGCTGGATTCTATAAATGAAAATACAATCGGAAGAGTGAAAGCAATGATGCCAAATTCTGAAGAGGATTTTGATGCAGATCAGGAACTGGCTGTGGAAGAAGAAATTCAGCAGGAACCAAAAATCACAGTACAGGAAGTGGTTTCTGCCCCAAAAAAGACAGAAATCATTCCTGAAATTAAAATAGAAGAGCCTAAGCTGGATCCTATCGTCACTCCCAATCAGACTTCCTTTAATGCTGAATCGGAAAAACCGGTTGAGTTTGCCAATTCTGTGAATCTTACAATGCAAACTCCCGCTGCAGTGCTTCCTAAAACGAGCCCAACAGATGCTTTTGAAGTAAATACAAAAAACGTTAATTCTGCGGATAATATTTCATTTAAAGTAGAAGTTGCTCCGGTAATCGACATTGTGGATGATGCAGATAAGCAGTCTCAGGATTTGGTTGATAAGCATGGTTTATACAACCACCGATTGGATTTGGCTAAATTTCAAATGCCTCCTTTAGATCTCCTGAAAGATTATGGAAATGAAGAAATTTCAATCAATAAAGATGAATTAGAAGAAAATAAAAATAAAATTGTTGGTCTTCTGAAAAACTTCAACGTCGGAATTGCTGAAATTAAAGCGACCATCGGGCCAACTGTTACTTTGTACGAGATCGTTCCTGAAGCGGGGATCAGAGTGGCCTCCATCAAAAAATTACAGGATGATATTGCTTTAAATCTTTCCGCTTTAGGAATCAGAATTATTGCACCGATGCCAGGTAAAGGTACAATCGGAATTGAGGTTCCGAGAAAAAATCCCACGATGGTTTCTATGAGATCAGTAATTGCTTCTCAAAAATTTCAGAATACAGATATGGATTTGCCGGTGGTTTTCGGTAAAACAATTTCCAATGAAGTTTTTATGGCTGATTTGTCTAAAATGCCCCACCTTCTGATGGCTGGAGCTACCGGACAGGGCAAATCTGTGGGTATCAATGCGATTCTGACTTCCCTACTTTACAAAAAACATCCAAGCGAACTGAAATTTGTGATGGTGGATCCTAAAAAAGTGGAACTTTCTCTGTATTCTAAAATTGAAAGACATTATTTAGCCAAACTTCCTGATTCGGATGATGCAATCATTACAGATACCAATAAAGTAATCAATACATTAAATTCACTTTGTATAGAGATGGATCAGCGTTATGATTTGCTTAAAAATGCTTTCTGTAAAAACCTGAAGGAATACAACAAAAAATTCAGCGAAAGAAAACTGAATCCTGAAAACGGTCACCGTTATTTGCCTTACATTGTTTTGGTAGTGGATGAGTTTGCAGATTTGATTATGACCGCCGGTAAAGAAGTGGAGCTTCCGATTGCAAGACTGGCACAGCTGGCAAGAGCCGTGGGAATTCACTTAATTGTAGCTACACAAAGACCTTCTGTAAACGTAATTACGGGTATGATTAAGGCAAACTTCCCTGCGAGAGCTGCTTTCAGAGTGATTTCAAGTGTAGATTCCCGTACGATTCTGGATTCTACCGGTGCAGATCAGCTGATTGGTAAAGGAGATATGCTTTATTTCAACGGAAACGAAATTTTGAGACTTCAATGCGCTTTTGTTGATACTCCCGAGGTGGAAAGACTGGCAGAATATATCGGTGAACAGAAAGGTTACGCTTCAGCATTTATGTTGCCTGAATTTGTTTCTGAAGACGGGGCAAGCACCGTTGGCGCGTTTGATCCGAATGAGAAAGATGTATTGTTTGAAGAGGCCGCAAGAATTATCGTTTCTACACAGCAAGGTTCTACTTCGATGCTTCAGAGACAGCTGAAATTAGGTTACAACAGAGCGGGAAGAATAATGGATCAGCTGGAAGCAAGCGGTTTGGTAGGTGGTTTTAATGGGGCTAAAGCAAGAGAAGTTCTCATAAGCGATCTTCATTCTTTGGAACAGTTTTTGGAAGACCTGCGAAATTAAAATTAGAAAAAATAATTTTCTAAAAAGTAAGAGCCTGTTTAAATTTCATCAAAATTAATTTCCACGCCCCTTCCTTCAACAAGCTCAGGATGACATGGGAGTTAATTTTTTCTTTAACCATTTTTAAACAGGCTCTAAAAACATTTAAATTTTTGGGTTTAGTCAGTTTGATTAAGATTGTATCTGAACATCATGATTAAGCTTAAATCCATTTGATTTTATTTAAACTTAAAAAATCATTAGAACCAAAAATTTAAAGTTTTAACTGATATTAATACCTAACCTTTAACTTAAGACTTAAATTAACGTCTAAAGTACAGAACAGAAATTTATAAAATGAAAAATCTATTATTGAAAATAACTGCAGCAGGTTTAATTATCATCAACGCAGGAATGGCTCAGGCTCAGAAAATCGATGCAAAATCCAAGAAAATCCTGGATGATGTAACAGCCAATTATAATGCTAAAAAAAATTCTTACTTTAAATTTTCTTTCGGAAGCGGACTGAACGGGAAAGTGGATAAAACTGAAACTGGAATTTACTACGCTGCCGGGAACAAATACAAACTGAAAATCATGGAAACTGAGCAGATTTTCGATGGAAGTAAAATTTACAACATCAATACTGAGGATCAGGAAGTTACGGTGGCAAAACCAAATGCAGGAAGCCAGATGTTTTCTCCTATCAACTACCTTTCGAGCTACAGAAAAGATTATAATGTGACGTACAGCGGGAAGAAAACAATTAATGGAGTAAGCGCAGATTTCATCAAACTGACTCCCGTAAAATCAAACGGACTGCAGCACGTTTATCTTTACATCGATTCTGCTAAAAAACAAATGCTGAAGCTGGAACAATACGGTAACAATAAAGACATCGCCGTAATTGCCATTCAGGAATACAAAGAAAACCAACAGCTCGATTCTCAGATGTTCACTTTCGATAAGAACAAATATAAAAGCTATCTGGTTACAGAATTATAATACAGAAATCCCGCAAGCGCGGGATTTTTTTGCAATTGAATATTGTTTTCACATAAAAAATGCCTGCGGATTTCACAGGCATTTCTTATTTCACTTTACTTTTTTATTATTTTAAAATTCTGAGTTTTATCTTTTGTAACAACTTTCAGGATATAATTTCCTTTTGTAACCTGCGTTAAATCCAGTCTGTTTTCTGAAGATTTATCTAGAGGATATATCTGTAAAAGCTGACCAGCAACATTGTAAAGCTCTGCACTTTTCACCTCTACATTTCTGCTGTTACTTATCGTGATGATCCCCGAAGTAGGATTTGGATATACTGATAAGCCTTTCATTTTTTCAGTTTCCTGCGTGCTTAAGGCGGCAAAATTACAGTTGTACACGTAGATCTCATCAATGTACCATCCATCTACTCCACCGCAGCCATCAGTTCCCATTTCAAATCTGAATTTAATATTAGATCCGGGAGTTACACCTAAAGTCGTAAGGTTAACGATACTCTGTCCCCAGGTGCTTTCTAGCTCTCCCTTATCCATTCCGTTAAAAGCAGCTTGTCCGCTCAAAGGATTGTCGTTTTGGGCCGTAGCCAGATTAGTATTGTAGGGATTGAGTGTAAACGCGCTTGATGGAACCAACGTCCACGCCCCGCCATTGAGGCTGTATTTAATATTTCCTCCGTCATACGATGCTTCAGTTGCTACATAATGGTTAAATGCCATTTCATAGTTACCTGCTGTGTAAGCCGGAAAGGTAATCAGCGGACTTTCAAGTCTCAAAATTCCGTTTTGAAAGTTGGTTGAGCAGTTTCCATTATTTGGGTCAATGCCAAAAATTGCTTTTCCTGCTCTGCCTCGTGGCAGGGTAGAATCAATAACCCAGTTTCTCTGCGTCCAGGTAGTGTTAGTGCCAATATTTGTTGCAGTCCAGCTTCCTAATCCGTTTTCCCATTTTTCCTGAAATAACGGAGCTGATGTAGCATTTGTACAAAGCTCTGGTGCAGGTGCGGGCAAAACTTTGGTGAAGTTGCACTGCGTATTTACAGAAGAACGAAGTTTTACTGCCAATAAAGCATTCTGCAGATTCTGAAGTTCGCCAATTGAAAATATCTGCCCTGAAGGACCTGCAGGAGCAGCTGATGTTGTAAGACCCTGAAGGTTAATGCCAATAAGATCATTAAATGAGCTTTCTAAAGCATCTGCAAACGCAGAATAGTTGCTGGTAGAAGTGAGATATACATTCTGTGCTCTCCACCACAAATGGGCAGCTTTTGTAAATCCGATAGGTGTAACCGTGTAGCCGCCGTATGTACCTCCGTCTACCAGTAAAGCATAAAGATGATTCCCAACTCCCGAATTTATATGCACGCCGCCAGAATCTGTTGCGGCACAGTGGTAGTAATTTGCATCAAGCATATTACCGGGATTTCCGTTACAGTTGGGGTTCCACATATCTCTCAAGGGTGCGGGTATACCGGTTGCTGTTACATCTTCTCCCATTTTCCATCGCTGTGTATTGGAACATGCAGAAGTAGTGCGGACTGCCAGATTTTCGCCGCTGTCCTGGTAGTTATTCAGCAAATCTATTGTTTCTCCCCAAACGTCAGAATAAGATTCATTAAGTGCCCCAGACTGATACTGATAAATTAAATCACTCGTATATTCTGTATACGCATGACCCCACTCATGTGCCACAACGTCATCTGCAGCAATGTTTGTGCAGTAATTGGCTGTAACGCCATTCCAGTTGGCATTGGGACAGCTGATATTTGGGTTATTGTTGATGGTGATCATGCTATGGTCTGCGCCATCGTATGAAACATAATTAAATGCGTTTTTGAAGAAGTTATAAACATGCTCAGAAGTGATGACCTCATTCTGCTGCCACTGGTCAAGCGTTCCCGGCAATGCATTTCCCTCCTGCCATTTTAGATTGGCGGCATTTGTATTGGTTTCATACAGTTTTCTGTCTATCACATTATGAATTCCTGTAAACTGATCTACGAGTTTTCCCGTGTGAGCGTTGATAAAGACAAATTCACGTACATCATTTTTGTTGGTAACCTCAATTTCATAAGCCAGGAAAGTACTGATCGGTTCTCCCTGAGCGAGGCCTCTCGGGAACATCAGCAGTCTCTGCCTTCCAATCTCCAGGGGCAGATCTTTAAAACCAAGTTTCTGATCTTTTACTATAGATTTTGCGTTTTTTATGGCTACCTCAATCGAAATTTCCGGGGAAGCAGTATCATTGATGTCTGGAATAATATTTCCATTGATGGAAGTAAGCTCTTCATTCCTGTTAAAATGAAATTTCAAAACACCGTCAAAAACAGGTACACCTTTGTAAGTCTGCGCATAAACAACGTTCTTCAGTCCATAGTTATCTATAAATTCTTTTACTAAAACCAGATCCTGAGGAGATTCAAGATTAAAGATTCCGAAATTTTCCTGAATAAAACTTTGAGCTTTTTCTAAAGCAGTACTTCCCTTCAGCTGAATTTTTTCTGCTTGTGGAAATATTATAAAATTTGGTGTAGCAGTATTTGAGTTAAAAGAAATCTGTGCTTTTGTATCGGCAGCAAACCTTGATAGATGAGTAGATTTTTGTGCCGTAGCCAGCAAGGATGCAACTGTAAAGACAGTGCAGATCATTTTTTTCATGTAAATACCAGTTAATATCTGGCAAATATACATCATAAACCCTTTTATCTGTTAAAATTTTCAATAAACTTTATACTAAAGTATAACAATCAATATAAATACAAATATCTGTTGAATTATAGATAAATTTTTTTCTTAATTAAGAGCCGTTTAAAAATGCCTTGAAAATTTCATCAAAATTAACTCCCTTGAGGGTCAGAGAAATTAATTTTGATGAAATTTAAAAAGGCTCTAATTCTTTGAAATGTTTTTTATATCCAATAATCATCTGTTTTTTATAAATTTGCTTCATGTTTAAAATTTTAGACCGATATATTATCAAGACCTTTTTCGGGCCTTTCTTTTTCATATTCAGTGTTCTGTTTTTCATCTTTATCGTCAATATTGTCTGGATTCAGCTGGGGCAGTTTATGGGTAAGGGTTTAAGCACGTTTCAGATTCTTAAACTTCTCTTCTATCTGGGAGTAAATGTAATCACAATGGTACTTCCACTCACTATTCTTCTCGCAAGCATTATGTCATTCGGGGAATTTGGCGAGCGGTATGAGCTGGCAGCAATGAAAGCGGCGGGAATTTCTTTAACAAGAGTAATGATTCCGCTTTTTGGAGTGGTAACCGTTTTAGCTATTCTCCTTTATTTCTTTTCTAATAATATTGTTCCGGACTTTCAGAGGAAGGCAAAAAATATGCTTTTTAATATTGCACAGACCAAACCTGCGCTTAATTTCACACCCGGTCAGTTTATCGACCAGATTCCCGGATACATGGTGAAATTTGATAAAATTGAGGGCAAAAATGCAGAAAAACTGCAAGGAGTTTTTATTCATAAAAAAGCAAATACTTATGATAATCAACAGTCTATCGTAGCCCAAAGAGGCGAATTTGCACCAGCAACCAACCCTGCCTACCTAAAACTTTTACTTTTTAACGGTTACGTTTTTGAAGACAGCTATGCCGGAAAAGGTGAAAATGTGAGGGTAAAACAACCGGATCAGGCCATAAAATTTGATACGCTCACTGCACATTTCGATATCAGCGAACTCATCAGTAAAGCAATTGAAAAAGAGCAGATTACAGACGATTACCGTTTCCAGACCTTTAATGAGCTTAATTCTACAATTGCCACCGTTCAGAAAGACAACAAACGGCTTGCGGACAATATGAGTTCAGATCTAATCTCTCAAACCAGTTCTGCAGTTACATATCTTGACAAAAGCAAAACGAAAGCTCCTGTAAAAGCTCAGTACAAAATTGATACTATAAAAACTGACAAAAAATTAGACCTCATTTTTAACGGATACAACAGGCTAGACAATCTTAAAAGCAGTTTAGACACAAAAAATAATGAGCTGAATCCCAGCGTTAAATACTTCAGTAAAGTAATAATTTACCAGCAGAGAATTCTTACCTATTCTTTCACCTGTATTATTTTCTTTATGATTGGTGCGAGTTTAGGCTCAATTATAAGAAAAGGAGGTATGGGTCTTCCGGTAATCATCGCAATTGTGATTTTCATCATTTTCTATGTCATCAATGTAGGTTTTGAAAATGTAGCGTGGACCGGCAAACTGAATCCTTACCTGGCCGCCTGGCTGCCCAATATTATTTTGTTTCCCTTCGGAGTCTGGATGACGTACAAGGCACTTACAGATTCACAGCTGTTTGACGCAGAAAAATACAAAGCATTCCTGAAACCTATCACCAAAAGATTTGTAAAAGTGAAAGAACATAAAAGATATCAATAATTTTTAATGAAATGAATCTGACTTTTTAACCGCAGATTGATTAATAAACAAAACAATCCTCAGAAATTTATTTTTTCTGAGGATTGCTTGTTTTTGATTGAGACAAAATTTTTATAAACAGATTCTGTATCAACATCTGAAGCTGTTTTTTTGTACTAACGGACTATTTTATTTCCTGCTGAACTTTTCCGCAGTTCAGCATCGAACTTCCGTAATAAGGATTGATGATTTTAGCCTCATTGCTGAGCCATGCCGCATCTGCCATTGGGCAATACTGCAGATAAATGGTTTTATCTGCCAATTTGTATGTTTTTGAGAGCGATAACATCTGATCAGAAATGTTCTGAAATTTCGCTCTCTGAACTTTGATATCTTTAGAAGCCGAAATGAACTGAGCATTATCCTTTATCTGCTTTAAACTGGCACTGTTTACCGTCTTCGAATCTAAGCCCGATGCTGTTTTCAAAAACTCAGAAGCTGAAACCGCAGCTTTTGCAGAACTGTCTGATGCCAAAGCATTTTTCAGGACAATATAATTCTGATAAAGTTTTGAAACCTGTACATTTTTCTTTGACTGAGCGAAAACCATCGATGAACCGAAGGCAACAGCCAAAAATAAAAATTTTGCTTTCATGTAATTATTTAATTTTAAATTCAAGTTTTACATTGAAGAATCTTCCCGTTAATCTTACAGGAACCGGATACATGAGGCTTGTATTGGAATCTGTAATCCACTGGTTAGAAACCGTATTGTTGATATTAAAAGCATTAAAAACCTGTACTCCTAAAATTAATTCTTCAAAATTCCCCCAGAATCCGTAGGTTTTCTTCTTGTCTTTTCTGTCGATAAAAACTTTAGACAAACCTAAATCTACCCTTTTATACGATGGTAAAGTTTTCTGATACTGATAAGGATCTGTAAAAACCGGTGCACCATTCGGAAGTCCCATTGCATAGGTTAAAGTTAAATTCACTCTCATTGAAGGGAATTTCGGCATATAGTCCTGATAAAACATTGCAAATCTTAAACGCTGATCTGTCGGTCTCGGAATGTTGCCTCTTCCATCAATGTTTTCAAAAACGCGTGCGTAACTTGCCGATAACCAGGAATCAATTCCCGGTACAAATTCCCCGAAAAGCCTTGTGTCAATACCATAAGCGTAGCCGGTTGCGTTGTTTTTTCCTGAATATCTGATCCTCACATTATCCATGTAGTAAGGAATCAGATTGTCCATTTTTTTGTAGTAAAGCTCCGTTGTAAGTTTAAAAGGACGGTCTTCAAAAGTAAATTCGTAATCGTTTTTCAGGATAGCCTGAATTGATCTCTGGGATTTTATGTTTGAATTGAAATTACCGTTTAAATCTTTAATTTCCTTGTAAAAAGGTGCCTGGTAATAAATCCCTCCTGATAAAGTGAAGAGCATATCAGCATTCCACTCCGGCTTTATCGCAAACTGCGCTCTTGGAGAAATAATCGTTTCGTTGTTAAAACTCCAGTGTGCTACTCTAGCTCCGGCATTAATAAAAACCCTGCTGGAACCCCAGTAAAATTTCTGAGAATATTGTCCGTATGCAGAGACCCTCGTAGGCTCAATATGGTTTTTACCGGCAATGCTGTAGAATAAATCCAGCTCTGAAGCATCCGGAAAACGCGGGTCAAAATTCTGTGTAGGAATGCTGTAACCTGAAGAATCAACCAGTTTGTATTCATTAGTTAAATCCTGAAGATTTTCTTTCTCGAATTTTAATCCAAACTCAAGATCCGTGTTCACATTTGGCGAAAACTTAGTTCTCAGCTGAGCTCCGTAAGTTCTTACAAACAAATCGTTTCTTGCGTGTTCTATCTGTCCGCCCACGTCGTATGAAGTTACAGGTGCGCCGGTAATCGGGTCAAAAGTCTGTAAAATATAGCTGGATGCGATGGTGTAATATTCTCTTTCACGGTTCTGGTAAGCAAAACTGTCTAAAGTAAATTTCCATTTTTCTGAAGGTTTATAGTTTAAAGAAACTGTTCCCATCATATTTTTGTAAGCGTCATTTTCTCTTCCGTTGTAAAAAACATTAAGATTGATCGGCTGACTTACACTTCCAAAATTAACTTCTCTTTCTTTAGGAATCATTTCATAATCGTTTTTAGAATAAAATCCTATGAACGAAAGTGATAGTTTTTCGTTGAAATGGTAATTGATATAAGACTGAAAATCGTAATATTTTGGGTTGAAATCTGTGTCTTCATTCAAAGTGTTCAGAACCAGATTTGTATTTCTGTATCTTCCTGAAAATAAAGCGGTCAGTTTTTTGTTTTTTGAAGCTAAACCGGCAGTCAGTCTCCCTCCGATTAAACTTGCTTCACCTGAAACTTCAGATTTTTCAGGCTCACGATAGTAAATATTTAATGCTGAGGACATTTTATCACCGTATCTGGGTTCAAAACCGCCGGCAGAAAAGTTCACTGTAGAAACCATATCGGAGTTAATGATACTTAAGCCTTCCTGCTGAGAATTTCTGATGAGAAAAGGTCTGTAAATCTCAATATCATTAATGTAAATAAGGTTTTCGTCATAGTTTCCACCACGCACCATGTACTGTGAAGAAAGCTCGGTATTGGAGTTGACGGATGGCAGAGTTTTGATCAGGCCTTCAATACCTCCGGAAATACTTGCCACGTTCTGTGCATCCCGCGCTGATATTTTCACTGAAGTAAGATCATTGGTTTTCCCTCTGTCTTTTCTCTGGAAAACAATTTCTTCAATTGTATTGATTTTTGTGGTGTCTTTCTTTTTTACCTGCGAAAACGCAAGTACGGGAAGAACGAGACTGAGTGGTAAAACTAGTTTTTTCAATAGAAATGCTTTAAGATTTCGGAACGTGAAATTATTAAATTTTATTTTATAAACTTACTTTTAAGAAAAATTTCTGACCATTCATCTACAAATTCTGCCGGAAGTTTTTTCTGTTTAACAGCTGCGATGCACAAAATAATATCTTTGTCACCTTTCACAAAATAGTAAACCTGAGATTCTGCATCCTTTGATTCTTTGTATGCATCAGCTTCCATAGTGAAAAGTTTGTATTCTTTCCCGGTCTGTTTATTTTCAGAAAGCTCAGTGACAGTGAGATGATGTACTTTTTCCTCCGCCTGTTTTCTGTGATATTCAAATAAAGTTGCAACGGGCAGTGAAGCTGTGTTTTTCATCGTCAGTTTGGTAACAATGATGCTGTAATTTTCCCAGTTTTCATTTTCAGGAATATATTCCAGCACTTTCATCTGCATATTTTCTTTTGAATTAGCCAGTTTCAGTTTATACTCCGCCGGAAAATCTATCTGCAGAGAATCTGTTTTCTGAGCCGAAGACCAGAAAAACATTGAAAAGAAAAATATGAACGAGAGTTTTTTAAACATAGTGAAAATCCAGGGTTAAGATTAAAATTGAAAACAAAAGCTATAAAACTTCCAGCTTCTGACTTCCAGATTCCAACTTTTTATAAAATCGCTTCTCTTACCCTCGTCAGTTTCTGAAGTAAATCTTCCAGAAGATCGAGTCTCAGCATGTTTGCTCCGTCTGATAAAGCAGTTTCCGGAGTTGGATGGGTTTCAATGAAAATTCCGTCTGCACCTACGGCAATACCTGCTTTGGCAACAGTTTCAATTAATTCCGGTCTTCCGCCGGTAACGCCTGAACTTTGATTGGGTTGTTGAAGTGAATGCGTAACATCCAAAATTACAGGTGCATAATTTCTCATCGTGGGAATTCCTCTGTAATCTACAATTAAATCGGTATATCCGAAAGAATTTCCTCTCTCGATAATCGCTACTTTTTGGTTATTGGAATCTGTGATTTTTTCCACTGCAAATTTCATTGATTCCGGAGAAAGAAACTGTCCTTTTTTCAAAGAAACACATTTTCCAGTTTCAGCTGCTGCAACCAAAAGATCGGTCTGGCGAACTAAAAACGCGGGAATCTGCAAAACATCAACGTATTGGGCTGCCAAAGCTGCGTGTTTGTTTTCGTGAATATCTGTTGTGGTGGGAATATTGAAAGTTTCGCCCACTTTTTTTAAGATTTCAAGAGATTTTTCTTCGCCTATTGTGGTGAAAGAATCCACTCTGCTTCTGTTTGCTTTTTTAAAACTTCCTTTAAAAATGTATGGAATTTCGTATTTGTTGGTTAATTCTACAACTTTCTCCGCAATTCTAAGTGCCATATCTTCGCCCTCGATAATGCACGGGCCGGCAATTAAGAAAAAGTTTTTGGAATCTTTGTGGTGTATGTTTTCTAAGTACTGAATCATTTTTATAAATTAAATAAGTTCAGTAAAAATACATAAAAATTAAGTCATTTTTTTGATGACCTTCTCAAAAGTATTCAAATTTCTGCTGGTAAACTGATCTTTCATACTTTTTTTACCTAAAATCTTCCCAAATGTCGAATCTAAAGTATTTCCTTTCGGAACCTGCCAGTAAAAAATTCCGTTTTCGATTTTTGCTTCTTCATTTTCTGCTTTTGAGGAATTTTCAAATTCAGCCATTAAAGTTTTCTCAAAATTTTCATTGCAGACAAAAACATAAATGTGAAAATCGTCATTTTTCTGAAACGGATTGCTATTCAAATAATTCTCTACATCGTTCCGGTTTTTTACGAAAAGGAAATCTTCATAGCTGAAATGATCAGACATCGCTTTTTCCAGAATTACTTTTAGATCAGATTTCGTTTTATCAGAAGAAAAAATAATATTTCCCGAAGCCAAAATTGAACTTACATTACTCATCCCCGCATCCACAAAGACTTTGCAGACATCAGCCATTTTCATGTTGGTTCCTTTTACGTTTACGCCACGGAGGAAAGCACAGTACTTCATTTAACGGATTAATCGGGTTAAAAATTTATTTTGAAGATATGGATAATCACATAATTCTGCACCAAAACTTTTAAAAAAAACCTCAATACCACGGATATTTCCGCCCATGAAATCAAATTTTGTATGCCCGATATGCTGTTCTAAAATTTTATCCACTAAAAATGAAGCCCCGTTATCAGCAATATTTTTTTCTTTGTTTAAAAGTGCAAGGAGATGAAATTCACAAGTGTCTTCAATTATAATAGCCAGATTAATAAGTTCATTTTCTTTCAGTGCTCCAAATAGCCGGATGTGTTTGTTTTGATTCAGAAAAAAAATATATTTCTCGAATTTTGAAAAATCTTTCGTCAGCAAACCTTTATAATTTCTTCTTATGAATTCTGATGTTTCATCATTCAGTTCACATTCTTTAAAATTCAGATACTGCGCAACTTTTACAGTAGATTTTCTTCCTTTAAAATATTTTTTTTTTCTGAGAAAGGCATAATCAGAAACAGGAATCTTGTAGTTTTTTCTTGTCTGAAGTTGCGTTGAAAATTGATTTTTATCATTAAAACTGTAGAGAAAAACAGTAAATTTCTTTTTCAGAAAATTTAGAAAAACATCATTTGTTTTTGGATTATCCGTTTTAGAGAAAACACCTAACTGCTGACAGAAAAGTGGCATACTTACGAGCTTTATACCATATTTTTTCTGCAGGTGAACAGGCATTACAGCTTCGTAATCGTTCAAAACCAAAACTTCCCAGCTTCCTGAGAGGTGGTCTAAAATTTCTATTCGAGCATACCAGTTTTTCTGTTCTGAAGTATGGATACATTGATTATATTTCTCAAAATCAATCTCGTGGTATTTAAGTTTTCTAATCATAATAATCCTTCGTCGGCAAAACTTAAATATGCGTTTTGGGTGATGATGAGATGGTCTAAAAGCTGGATGTTCAGGAGATTTCCTGCGTCCTTAATTTTTTTTGTTATATTGATGTCTTCCTGGCTGGGTTTTAAATTTCCTGACGGATGATTGTGCGAAACAATAATTCCTGTCGCAAAATGATCCATCGCAATTTTAAACAAAATCCGAAGATCCACCAGAGACTGATTGATCCCACCTTGAGTAAGTTGACTGAGATGCACAACTTTATTGTTTTGGTTTAAAAATAAAGCCCAAAATTCTTCGGTTCTTAAATCTGATAAATGAATTTTCAAAACATCGTAAGCCGTTTTACTGCTTGTAATTTGAGGTTTGTCGGGGATTTCCTGTGCAGCTCTTCTTCTCCCAATTTCCAAAGCAGTCGCAATGGATATGGCTTTTACTTCGCCAACGCCTTTAAATTTAGTTAAATCTTTTATTGAAAGTAAACTCAACTGATGCCAGCTGTTATCCACCGAAGCCAGTATTTTTCTGGCTAATTCTACCGCTGTTTCGTCTCTGCTGCCGCTGCCCATAATGATTGCCAAAAGTTCAGAATCGGAAAGTGAATTCTTACCTTTCAGTAAAAATTTCTCTCTCGGTCTGTCGTCTTCTGCTAAAAATTTGATGGACATTTTGTCAATTTAAAATTAATAAAAAGCATACAGAATTATCGTCTTTTCTGAGCTGTCGATGTGCTTGGCAGTTTCTTTAAACGCTTTTGGAGAAAGCATTGGGCAGCCCAGACTCAAACATGACGGAGCATCAGATTCCTCATCAGGAACGCAGTCCAGAGCATGAATTACAATGGCACGGTTTCTCGCATTGCTGTTGGTTTGATCTAAACCATCCAAACGGTAAGACTTTCCGAATTTCCCGGAATAAGATTCTTTAATCTCATATTTCCCCAACGAAGACTGATATGAATTTTCGGTATTGCTGAATTTCAGGTCTCCGTACACTCTGCTGTTGGAGCCGGAGCCATGCGAAACTATTGCCGACTGCAGAATTTTATCTTTCTGCAGATCGTAAACAAAATACCTGTATTTGCCTGATTTAATTTTAAAATTGATAAAAACAGCCAAATCCTGATTGTAATTTCTGTCTTTAATAAAACTTTTCAGCTCAGTGATTTTCTCTTTTGGAATCTGCACATCGGCGGTCTGCGAACGTCCTTCGCAACTTACAAAAAACAGAATCAGAAAAAGAAGAAAATTTTTGAGCATACTTTATTCTACGATTAAACCATCCACCATCACCAGTTTTCGGTCTGTGATTTCGGCAAGATTTGGGTTGTGCGTTACGATGACAAAAGTCTGGTTGTATTTATCTCTCAGATCAAAGAACAATCTGTGCAGATCATCTGCGTTTTTTGAATCCAGATTTCCTGTTGGTTCGTCTGCGAAAATAATTTTTGGCGAATTGATCAATGCCCGTGCAACTGCTACACGCTGAGCTTCACCTCCGGAAAGCTGAGTGGGCTTATGGTCTAAACGGTGCTGGATTTTCAGGTCTTCAAAAATAGATTCTGCTTTTTTAATAGCTTCTCTTTCGTTGGCACCGGCGATTTTCGTAGGCAAAAGAACGTTTTCAAGAGCTGTAAACTCAGGTAATAACTGGTGAAACTGAAATACAAAACCAATATTCTGATTCCTGAATTTCGAGATCTGTTTATCACTCATACTGATGAAAGATTCTCCCGAAATTGTGATTTCAGTACTGTTGTCTTTAGGGATCGTGGGGCTGTCTAAAGTGCCCAGAATCTGCAGCAGTGTAGACTTTCCCGCACCGGATTCCCCAACTATTGAGACCACTTCACCTGTTTTGATGTGAAGATCAACGCCTTTTAAAACTTCTAAATTTCCGTATGATTTACGAATATTTTTTGCTGTAATCATGTTTCAAAAATAGTGTTTTTTTTGCTTTTCCGTATTTTAAATTACACAATATATTCCGGTAATGATTCATTATTTTCTGATTGAAATTCTGAATGTTGTTCCTTTTCCCACTTCTGTCTGGGAAATTTTTATATCGCCGTTGTGATATTCCTGCACTACCCTTTTGGCTAAACTCAAACCCAGTCCCCAACCCCGTTTTTTTGTAGAATAACCCGGTTTAAAGGCGTTTCTGGCTTGGTTGTGCGTCATTCCGCTTCCGTTATCTTTTACTTCTATCAGAATATTTTTGCTTTTACCAATCATCCAGATTTGCAGTTTTCCTTCGCCTTTCATCGCGTCAACAGCATTTTTTACTAAATTTTCAATCACCCAGCTGATCAGAATTTTATTATGCGGAACCAAAACCGGATAGTTGGGAAGATTAAGACTGAAATCTACCCTTCTGGAAATTCTTGTCTTGAGGTAATCGTAATTTTCGGTGATGGTGGCATTCAGATTCATGTCATTGAGTTCGGGAACAGAACCGATTTTAGAAAATCTTTCAGAAATTGTACGCAGTCTTTCGATATCTTTTTCAATTTCTTTCACACCGTCAGAATCCGGGGTTTCCAGCTTCATGATTTCCATCCAGCCGATCATAGATGATAAAGGAGTTCCGATCTGGTGTGCTGTTTCTTTTGCCAAACCGGCCCAGAGATAGCCTTCATCTGTTTTTTTTATCGTTCTTAAAAACCAGAAGATAAAAGCAAGGTATGCAATAATGAAGAGCCCCAAAAAATAAGGGTAATATCTTAAATCACTGAGTAATTTTGAGTTGTCAAAGAAAAACAGCTGTTTGTCTCCTTTTGAAATTTCAAGCTCGAATGGTTTATAATTGCTCTCCATCTTGATGATGAGTTTTTTGAGTTCTTCAGGATCATCCAGAACTTCCTGAGGTATATTTCTGGAGCTTCCCTCGAAAATAAGCGGGTTTTTGTTTTCATCTGTTAAAATGGCCGGTATCTGATCATTTTCTTTAAGAATTGCAAATAAAAGTTCCTGAGTTTCTGAGCTTTTCTGCTGATTTCCCTGCATCATTTTGATGGCTGTTGCAAAAACTTTGATGCGTTCAGCTTCTTTATTTCTCAGATTATTGATGAGAATGTTGGATGAAATAATCAGAGCCACCACAATCACAGTAAGTATAGTAAATACAGACCAGTTGCTGAGACGTGCTAAAAAAGGACGGTTTTTCATAATTATTTTAAATTATTCAGTATCTTCTGCAGCTCTGCACTTCCGCTTCCCTGAAAATTGTTGATGATGATCGCATAAACATATTTTTTACCGTCTTTTGAAGTGTGAAAACCGGCGTAAGATTTTGTGTCGCGCATGGTTCCGCTTTTCATTTTCATACCGTTGTCCTGTGTAGGAAAACCTTCGTCATAACTGCTGAACCAAGGCTGTTTTTTAGCATAAATTAAAGCCTGAACTTCCGCTTTTGCTGAGACGTAGTTTTGAGGCGAAAGCCCGCTTCCATCAGCAAAATTAATCATGTTGGGATTGATTCCTTTTGATTTCCAGAACTCTTTCAGATACGCAACTCCACTTTTGAAACTCGGGTCACCTTTCTTTTCTTTACCTAAAGTTTTGATAAAATTTTCTCCATACATATTTACAGATTTCCTCAAAAACCAATATACGATTTTGTCTAAAGTCGGCGATTCGTACGTGAGAATTATGTTTGTTTTTGGTGCTTCTGAAGTTTTCCTGCCACCAATTTCCAGCTGAGAATCTGTAACCACATTTCCTGATATTTCAATTCCTGATTCTTTCAGCCAGTTCTGAACTTCAACTCCCAACTGCAAAGGAGGATTGGGCAGTGAACCAGAAACCGTTGTCACTTTCCCGGCAGGAAGATTTCCGTTGATTAAAGCTATATCTGAATGCGGTGCAGTAAAAATGAGACTTTGGTCTGAACTTCCGGCTGCTTTCAAATCGTTCAGCCACTTTACGCCTTGCAAGGGATAAGAAAAGTTCTTAAAATCTGTTCCGTTAATATTGATATCAAACTGATTTTCGCGCCAGTTGACACCCCACACTCCGGCTCCGTAATAATTCCCCAAATCGTCCCACGGCCAGCCTCCGGGAATGGTCTGATGGTCGTAATAAGAATCATCAATAATAAGATCACCGGAAATCTTTTTAATTCCTGAATTTCTGACGGCTTCCAGAAGTTTCTGTTTAAAGTTCTCCGGTTTATAGCCTTCGTATCTCCAGCTGCCTAATGTGGGATCGCCATTGGAAGTGATGAATAGATTTCCATTGAGATTTCCGCAAGAAACTGTTCCGGAGTAAGACAATGTTGTTTTGTAGGTGTAGTTTTTGCCTAAAACTTCCAGAGCTGCCGCTGCAGTAAAAATTTTCTGTGTAGAAGCCGTTGAAAGTCCTTTGCTTCCCTGATATTCGTAAACCAAATTTCCACTTTCATCAGCTACATAAAATGAGAGGTTTGATGAGACTGCTGTTGATGAATTCATCAGGTTTTTTGTTGCAACATCTAGTTTCTGCGTAATGTTTTGAGCAAAAAACATTTGTGTGACAATGGTAAAAGCAGCAATGGTAGTTTTCATTTAATGATATTTAATAATACTGGATAATGCTTCGGTTCCAATCAGCATGACAGTTTTGATATTGTAATTTTTTAAAATTTTTAAATTATAAACTGGTTCCTGCTTCTATTTCATAAGGTTCTTTTCCCTTTTCAAAAATCCGGGTCAGTTCGCTTCCTTCCACGGTAATTTTATCACCGATTCTTCTTATCCAGTTTCCTTCCCGAAGTCCGACAACTTTAATGTCATTTTGAGTCAGAAATTCCTTAATTCTTGTTTCTCTGGTTTCTCCGTTATGTTTTAATTCCGGATTTGGATCTAAATAATGCGGATTTATATTAAACGGAACCAACCCCATGCAATCGAAACTCGGTGGGTAAACAATCGGCATATCGTTCGTTGTTTTCATATTCAGTCCGCCAATATTACTTCCTGCACTGCATCCGAGATAGGGCTTTCCGTTTTCTACATTTTCCTTTAAAACAAACATCAGATTTTCTTCGTGTAACGTTTTAACCAAAAGAAAAGTGTTTCCACCTCCTGTGAAGTAGCCTTTTGCTTTATTTAAAGCTTCATTTTTAGCTTTAAACTCATGTAAACCTTTCACTTTTATGTTTATGGTTTCAAAGAAAGATCTTGCTTTTTCAGTATAATCGTCATGAGAAATACCGCCGGGCCGGGCAAAGGGAACAAAGATAATCTCGTTGGTCTCTTTATATAATTCGATGAGCTCTTTTTTTAAATATTCCAGATAATTTCCGCCAAAAATTGTGGAAGTTGAAGCGAGTATGATGTTCATTTTTTTAATTTAAATACATATAAATTACCTTACAAGTGAGGTCAAATATTTTTGATAATTAACAAAGATAATTAAAACAAAGAATTCATAATGCATAAGAAAATTCATTTCAATGGAATGTTTATCTTTGTGGAATATAAATCAATTTAAACGAAATGAAATTTTTTATTGACACTGCCAATTTAGAGCAGATTAAAGAAGCAAAAGACCTTGGAATTCTGGATGGTGTAACTACCAACCCTTCTCTGATGGCGAAAGAAGGAATCCGTGGTTCTGAAGACATCAAAAATCACTATAAAGCCATCTGCGAAATCGTTGACGGAGATATTTCTGCGGAAGTTCTTTCCACCACCTATGAAGAAATGATTAAGGAAGGCGACGAACTCGCTGCAATTCACCCAAATATCGTGGTAAAAATTCCGATGATTAAAGACGGTATCAAAGCATTAAAATATTTTTCTGATAAAGGCATCAAAACCAACTGTACACTTATTTTCTCTGCAGGACAGGCACTTTTAGCTGCAAAAGCAGGCGCATCTTACGTCTCGCCATTTTTAGGAAGACTTGATGATATTTCTACAGATGGTCTGAATTTAATTCAGGAAATCAGATTGATTTTTGATAATTATGGTTACAAAACTGAAATTCTGGCAGCTTCCATACGTCACTCAATGCACATCATTGACTGTGCTAAAATTGGTGCTGATGTGATTACTTCACCGCTTCCTCCAATCTTGAGTTTGCTGAAACATCCATTAACAGAAAGTGGTCTGGCTCAGTTTGTTGCAGATTCTCAGAAATTAGCGTAATAATTTGAGATTTGAAATTCATTTTGAATTTTAAATGTTAGTAAATCAGATTATATAAAATAAGAAATCCCGAAATTGTATAGTTTCGGGATTTTTTTATGTATTTGAAAATTTTTTACCAGTCTGAAGTACGTCTGCGCTTTTCAATCATTCCGTCAACGGAAAACCTTCCTGCACCCAACGTGATGATGATCACGTAAATTGAGAGATAAAGTAAGCTCGATTCTCTTTTATCAAAAGGGTCGGCACCGTGCACAACAAAAGCGGCAATTCCCATTGTAAACAGAAGAAAACCGGCAGCTATTTTTGTAAATAATCCCAGAATAATGAATATCGAACATACAAATTCTGCGAATACTGTTAATGCCAATGAGATTTTTGGGCCTAATCCTAAGAAGTCGTAAAACTTGATGTCTCCTCCTTCAATCAAAGTCTGCAGCTTCGGAAATCCATGCGAAATCATTGCAAATCCTATAAATAATCTCACAATGAGCAATACTATATCAAGAACAAGTGGATTATTTTTTAAATTTTGATAGCTCATCTACTTAAATTTAGCTTAAAGATAGCAAATAATGTACTAATACAACGATGGGTATTGAGTTTTTGTCTATCTGTAACCAAAATTCTTTAAATCTCTGTCGTTTTTCCGCCAGTCTTTCTTCACTTTTACGAAAAGGTTTAAGTGAATTTTTTTTGAGAAAAACTTTTCAAGATCAATTCTCGCTTCAGTTCCTACTTTTTTGATGGCTTCACCTTTATGACCGATAATAATTCCCTTCTGCGTGTCTCTTTCAACATAGATAATAGAATCGATGAAGATAATTCCCTCTTTTTCTTTAAACATTTCAGTCACTACTTCCACAGAATAAGGAATTTCCTTTTCATAATTCAAAAGAATCTTCTCTCTGATGGCTTCATTGACGAAAAAACGCTCAGGCTTGTCGGTATACATATCTTTATCGTAGTATGCCGGACTTTCGGGCAACATTGATTTTAATTTTGGCAGAATAACATCCAAATTAAAAGCATTCAGTGCAGAAATGGGAAGAATTTCAGCTTTAGGAATTCTCTCGTGCCATTCGGTGGCTATTTTTTCCAAACCTTCCTGGTTGGTCTGGTCTATCTTATTTAAAAGCAGTAAAACCGGAACCGGAATTTTATTTAGTTTATCAATTAAAAATTCTGACTGTTCAGATTTATCGGTAACGTCTACAATAAAAAGAAAAACGTCTGCATCCTGAAGAGAATCTTTCACAAAATCCATCATTTTTTCCTGCAAACCATATTTTGGATCTAAAACTCCGGGAGTATCAGAAAATACAATCTGTAAGTCTTCTTCATTATAAATTCCAAAAATTCTGTGTCTGGTTGTCTGAGCCTTCTGCGTCACAATGGCCAGCTTCTCTCCCATCAGTTGATTCAGAAGGGTAGATTTACCGGCATTTGGCTTTCCAACGATATTTACAAATCCTGCTTTGTGCATATAAAAAATTTAATTCGCATTTTATTACGATTTGCAAAGTTAGTAAAAACAAAATTGGTCTTTGAGTGAATATTCATTTTAGATGTTTAAAAATTATTAATTTTGGGGAGAGTTGCGGGTTGCGGGATTCGAGGTGCGACATAAAAATGCGCGTTGTCAAGTGCAGGATGATTTTTCAGATTAACATTTTAATATGAAAAAATTTACTGAATTAGAATACATATCGAAACCCCGACGGAAACCCATAATAACTCCAAACCCGAATCTCGCAACCCGAACCCCGTAACCCGTAACCGAACCCCAATGACCATAGAAAATATTATAGATAAAATCTACCCGCTTCGTGAAAGTTCAAAAGAAAATTTGATACAGAATATTACGGAAGTAAGTTATACTAAAGGTTTCTGTTTAATGAAAGCCGGTAAAGTTGTTCCCTACATTTATTTTTTAAAAAAGGGAATCGCCCGTGCTTACGCTTCATCAGAAAATAATGATATTACATTTTGGTTTGGAACTGAAGGTGAACCTGTGGTTTCCATGAAAAGTTATGTGGAGGGAAAGCCCGGTTACGAAAGCATTGAATTGCTTGAAGATTGCGATCTGTATCAGCTTGAAACTTCAAAATTAAAAGCTTTATTTAATGAAGATATCCACATTGCCAACTGGGGAAGAAAATTTGCGGAACGCGAGCTTATAAAAACCGAAGAACTGATTATTTCAAGGCAATACAAAACAGCTTTGGAGCGGTATAAAGATTTGTTGAAAGAAAAACCATATTTGCTGCAAAGAGTTCAGCTTGGTCATATTGCTTCTTATTTGGGAATGTCGCAGGTGAGTCTGAGCAGGATTCGCGCGGAGATGAAGTGATTGAGTTGGAGGGTTTGTGAGTTTGAGAGTTTTAGAGTTTTAGAGTTTTAGAGAAAATACTTTTTTTAACAATTGTAAAATTTTAAATGATTTTAAAACCTCAATTTTGCGGGATAAATTTATTTAAAAATGAACTGGATTATTTTAATCATTGCTGGATTATTTGAAGTTGCGTTTGCATCTTGTCTCGGGAAAGTAAAGGAAACTTCAGGCAACGAAATGTATTGGTGGTTTGGAGGATTTCTAGCTTGCCTTACGATCTCGATGCTTCTTTTGATCAAAGCGACAGAAACTCTTCCCATTGGAACCGCTTATGCTGTTTGGACAGGTATCGGAGCCGTAGGAACTGCTTTGGTTGGAATTTTAGTTTTCAAAGATCCCGCAACTTTCTGGAGGATATTTTTTATATGTACATTGATTGGTTCTGTGATTGGATTGAAGGCAGTTTCTCATTAATTTAAAAAACGTAAATAATTTTTAATTTTTGTCACCTGTACAAGAATAGTTTTCTTCGTAACTTTAAACAAAAATTATGAAAAAAACTTTACTCTTTTTAACAGCTTTCGGCAATTTTATTTTTGCTCAAAACCCTGAGCTTTTTAGCAACAGCTGGTATATTTCGCAGATGGTTATCAATAATCAGACTTTGGTTGCACCTGTAATGCAATTACCAATTGGAGCCTCCTACTTTCAAAATACTGGAAGTACTTATTATTTCATTTCAAAATATTATAATACTTCAGGTTTTAATTTGACATTTAATACATCGCCTGACAGTTTTACAAAATTCCCCGCATCTTGTACATTAGCAGTTTATAACGGTACAAATGCTTCTGCTGCCCAAGCTTTTGATGGAAGTAACTGTAATTTTTATTTTGATCCTGCAGGAACTGTTTATAATTACCAGATTATCAATAACGGAAGTTCTAAAACGCTTATCATAACAAACACGACAACGGGAAATAAAATTTATTACAACAACGATTACATTTATTTGGGAACGAACGATAATATTCTTAAGAAAAGCTTTAAAATTTATCCGAATCCGGCGAAAGATTTTTTAACGATTGAAAATATTGACAGAAATTTAAATTTAAAGATTTATGATGTGTCGGGTAAACTGATTTATGAAACTTTGACTTCAGGTAAATCAGTAAGGGTTGATATCAGTCATTTTCAAAAAGGCCAGTATATTCTGATGATTGAAAATTCCAGACCTGAATTTTTTATCAAAGATTAGTTTCTCTCATAATGCAATAAAAAAGGCCTCAGAATCTGAAGCCGTTTTTGTTTATTTTTTTTTAACAATGGGTAAAATTTCATTTTTCCTCAATCCGTATTTTTTTATTTCATCATCGGAAAATTCCTGAGAATAAAAATTAGCTTCCACTTCGAAGCCTGCCTTTCTTAGGCGGTCAAAATAATCCATTCCGTACCAGCGGACGTGGTCGTACTGTCCGAAATGTTTCTGTCTTTCTTTTGGATCTGTAATGCTAAAATCTTCGTAGGTTTTTTGCAGGGAATTCTTCATCGGAACCTGCAAAATCCCCCATCCTCCGGGTCTCATCACACGATATAATTCGCTCATCGCTTTCGCATCATCCTGAATGTGTTCCAAAACGTGATTGCAGAAAATAATATCAAAACTTTCATCCGCAAAAGGAAGATCCAAAATATCAGCTTTCACATCCACGATTGGCGAAAAAAGATCAGCGGAAATGTAATCCAGATTTTTCATCTTTTTAAATTTCCTCAAGAATTCCTGTTCCGGTGCGATGTGGAGCACTTTATAGTTTCTTGTAAAAAATTCGGTTTCATTCTGAAGATAAAGAAACATCTGACGATGTCTTTCCAAACTTAAAGTTCCCGGAGACAAAGCATTTTCACGCTGAGTGCCGTAACCGTATGGAAGAAATTTTCTGTAAGACCTACCGTCGATAGGATCAAAAAATTTATCTCCTTTAAAGAACTGATAAATCAGAGGTCTTGCCCAAACACTCATTTGAATAAGCATCGGACGGGGGATTTTATTGAGTAAAAGCTTGGTTAGTTTTTTCACTGTTTATGTTTATAGGAAGCTGTTAAGCAGCGGAATATTGGTAGAAATTTAAAAGAAATTAAAAATCCAGTTGAAAAGCCTTTTCCTCATCACTTACAATTCCCAATGCTTCATAAATGTAATCGAAAGTTGATAAAAGCACAGGTTTGCCATTAATTACAGCTACATCGTGCTCAAAATGCGCAGAAGGTTTGTTATCAAGAGTCGTCACCGTCCAGCCATCGCTGTGGAATTTTACCTTCTCTGTTCCAAGGTTAATCATCGGTTCGATAGCGATAGTCAAACCATCTTTGATCACTTTACCACTACCCTGTCTTCCGTAGTTCGGAACCTGCGGATCTTCGTGCATTTTCCTCCCTACACCATGACCTACAAGTTCTTTTACCACTCCGTAACCTTGATTTTCACAGTGTTTCTGAATAGCATACGAGATATCACCAATTCTTTTTCCTCTTACACACTGCTCAATTCCTTTATACAAAGATTCTTTAGCAACTTTCAAAAGTTTTTTAGTTTCTGGGGAAACTTCTCCAATTTCAAAAGTGTATGCATGATCTCCCACAAAACCGTTAAGAATAGCACCACAATCTACAGATAGTACGTCACCTTCTTTGATTTCTTCCTTGCTCGGAAAACCGTGTACCACCTGATCATTAGGTGAGATACAAAGTGAATACGGAAAACCTCCGTAACCTAAAAACGCTGGCTCAGCACCTTGATCTTTGATAAAATCGTGAGCTAACTTATCTAAATGAAGCGTAGTAACTCCCGGTTTAATTTCTTTGGCAATCATTCCCAAAGTTCTGGAAACCAGTCTTGCGCTTTCTTTCATCAGACGAAGCTCGTCTATATTTTTTAAATGAATCATTAATTCTAAAAATGTAACAATCTAACAGTGTATCAGTGTAACAGTTGCTGATTGGTAGATTGTTAAATTGGTAAATTGTTACATTGGATTGTTTACCAAAACAAGCCTTTCTTCTTTTCTCTTTTCAGTTTTGAATAGGCTAAAACTTCGCCTCCTTCCACACGGAATTCTATTCTTTCTGTGATGATGTTGTAGATTTCGCCCCAGCCTGGGAAACCACCGATGTTTCGGTCGTCTATAAACCAGTCTGCATCAATTTTTCTGGATTGTGTAGCAGAATCAAAAACTTCACCTTCAAAACTTGAGTTTACGGCATAAAATTCGAGTCCGTTTTTTCTGCAAAATTCTACTGCATCTTCTAGAGCTTGCCCGTGACGGTAAGTCCACAAAATAAGTCTGTATCCTTCAGATTGTAGTTTTTTTAAAGTTTCAAAAGCAAAAATTTTTGCTTTACCAACCGATGGATAGGCATCTTCCACCACTGTTCCGTCAAAATCTACCGCTATTTTTTTATTATTCATCTTTTATGTATGATTTAGCGTTGCAAAGATACTAAATAAAATAAAAGAGTGCTACATCGCTGCGGCACTCTCTTTTTATAAATATTGTTAAACTAATGTCTACTTTTTCACCCAGTTGAATTCAAACTGAAGATCCGGAGTAGAAATTCTGTCTGTAATTTTCTGTAGTCTTGAAGGAAGTTTCATTAAATATTCCTGAGCTTTTTCTGCTTTTTCGGTAAGACCTGTGATGTGTTCAATCTTCCATTCATCCAACAAATCTTTCATAATATTAATGTAATCCTGACCTGTATAGACCATACATCTTTGAGCTGCATCAGAGAAATGTCCCCAAAGTTCGCCCGCTGCCTGACCGCTCTGTCTCATCATGTGAGCCGGCATTACGATTTTTTTACGCATCATGTCTTCAAATGCCAAAATCATTTCTGAAGGATCTAATTCTAAAATTTTTGCAACAAAATGCTTGTAAGCTTTTGCGTGTCTTGCTTCATCGGCAGCAATCACACCACACATTTTAGCTAATTTTCCGTTTCCGGTTTGTTTTGCCAAAGTTCCTACCCTCCTGTGCGAAACGTTGGTCGCTGTTTCCTGAAAACTTGTGTAAACGAAATTTCTGTAAGGATCCATACTTGTTCCGATATCAAAACCATCACTGATTAAGTATTGGGTAGTGATTTCCATCTGTCTCATATTAACTCTACCGCACAGGTAAAGGTATTTCCCAAGTAAATCGCCGTGTCTGTTTTCTTCAGCTGTCCATGATCTGATCCAGCTTGCCCAGCTGGGACCGCTTTTTTCCTGATCAATCCCATCAACACTCATCAACCATGATTCGTAAGAAGGCAATGCTTCTTCCGTGATACAGTCACCGATGAGGGTCACAAAAAGATCGTAAGGCATCTCCTGAGCAAAGGTTTGAATTTCTTCTAAATCATATTTAAAATCAGCGCTCGACGGATCCGGAAGGTAGTCTGACGGCTGCCAAATTTTTTCGATTGGGGTTAAAAATTTATCAAGGAAAGAACCAACTTCTTTTTCCAGAATTCCCATTACTTCTTTCCTTACTAAGCTTTGATACATTTTAAAATTGATTTATATGAGTTGCAAAGATATAATATAATTTATTATTTGTAACATAATAACCATAACCTTATGATGATTATTATGAAAGACCGCTGTTATTACAACGGTCATTTTAGTTTTATATTGCTGATTTTCTTATTAGTCAGCAATAATATTGCCAGTCATTACTGCAGGAATTTCCACACCCATCACTTTTAAAATTGTAGGTGCGATATCTCCAAGTTTTCCTGCTGTAAGATTCCATTCACGGTCTTTATCCATTACAATTAATGGAACCAGATTGGTTGAATGCTGAGTATTTGGCGATCCGTCGGCATTTTTCATTACATCAGAATTCCCGTGGTCTGCCAGAATAAAAACTGCATAACCGTTTTCGTAAGCGGTTGTAGCAACCTGTTCGATACATTTATCCACCGTTTCAGCTGCTTTTATCGCAGCATCAAAATCTCCTGTGTGCCCCACCATATCCGTATTGGCGAAATTTAAACAGATAAAATCCGCAGATTGATTTTTAAGTTCAGGTAAAATAGCGTTTGTAATATCGTAAGCTGACATTTCAGGCTTTAAATCGTAAGTCGGAACGTCTTTCGGGCTTGGACAAAGGAGTCTTCTTTCACCCTGAAATTCTTCTTCCCTTCCGCCACTGAAGAAAAACGTAACGTGTGGATATTTTTCAGTTTCGGCAATTCTAATTTGTGTTTTGCCATTTCTTTCCAAAATTTCACCCATTGTTTCTGTAAGAACATTTTCGTCAAAAACAACTTTTACGTTCTGATATGTTTTATCATAATTGGTCAATGTCACATAATATAAATCCAGTTTTTTCATCTGATAATCCGGCATATCTTGCTGACAAAGCACTTCTGTTATTTCACGGCCTCTGTCTGTACGGAAGTTGAAGCAGATCACCACATCGCCATCTACCATTTTTGCCATCGGAACAATGTTTCCAACCTGCGTTTCTTTGGTAAGAATGATGGGTTTGATAAATTCATCTGAAATATTATCGTTATATGAATCCTGAATTGCCGATAAAGCATCAGTGGTTCTAAATCCAATACCTGAACACATCGCATCGTAAGCCAATCTCACACGCTCCCATCTTCTGTCTCTGTCCATCGCAAAATATCTTCCGGTAACCGTTGCAAGTTTACCTGTAGTTTCAGACATGTGCTGCTGAAGTTCCTGAATAAAACCTAATCCTGAATGAGGATCGCAGTCTCTGCCATCTGTAAATGCATGAACATATACATTTTCATTCAAATCAAAGTTTTTGGCAGCGGTTAAAAGTCCTTTTAAATGATTAATGTGCGAATGAACGCCACCATTTGAAACCAAACCTATAAAATGAACTGCTTTATTTTCTCTTTTAGCATAATCAAAGGCGTCAACAATTACCTGCTCGTGGCCAAGAGTTCCGTTTTCTACTGCCATGTTGAGTTTTACCAGATTCTGATAAACCACTCTTCCCGCTCCTAAGTTCATGTGACCCACTTCAGAATTTCCCATTTGTCCGACAGGAAGACCTACCGCAAGACCGCTGGCTTCTAAAGTTGTGTGTGGAAATTTCTGGAAACAGCTGTCCATGAATGGTGTATTGGCCTGGTCGATTGCCGAAACTTCGGGGTTTCTTCCTAATCCCCATCCGTCAAGGATTGCTAATATTGCTTTTTTTGACATTCTTTGAAAAATTTTAACAAACAAATTTATCCATTTATAAATGAAAATCCGAATTTATGGTGCTTAAATTTTGATTAAAAGCTGTTAAAACTCAAGATTAAAACATTTCTAATTGTAATATTATTAAATTTAGTAATTATTAAATTTAAGATATGATAAAAATTAAAAAATGCATCGTTGTAAGTTCAACATCATTTCTCCTTGCCTTTGGATCATGTAATTATCATGAAAAATCAAATATAATTAAAATTGTTTCAGAAAATCTATCTGATTTACAAAATATATTAGATGTTTCTAAATTCAAACCACAAAAAGTTAAATTTCTACACATTTATTTTGATAATTCTAAAGGTATTCTTGCGGGACCTTCTGATAGTTTTATTCAAGCTGAAATGCTTTATGATAAAAAGAAAATTGATTCATTAAAAAACACTGTAAGTAAGTCAGAATCTGATTTACAAATCACGAACATTGATGTTTTTTTGAACAATTGGTTCGACAGCAAAACTTCTGATGAACTTGTTAAAGATCAAAAAGAATTAAGAGTTTATAATGATTTTCTCTTTAATACAAGTGGGAGTATTGTTATATTAGAAGACAAAATTCTATATAGAAAATAAGCTTTCCAATTAGAATAAACATTCTACATACTTTTTTGAAGAGAATTTTTTAATTTTGCCACATGGATTTAAGAGACCAACTAAAAAACCTTTTCCCCACTCACGAAGAGCAGGATTTTGAAATGCCGCAGGAAGCTTTTAAACAGAAAGAACCTCTGGTTTGTAAATTTGAAAAGAAAGGCAGAAACGGAAAACCCGTAACTGTAGTTGAAGGCTGGGAAGGCAGTGAGGAAGATTTGAAAAAAATCTCCAAAAAAATAAAAACCACCTTAGGAATCGGTGGTTCTGAAAAGGATGGAACGATTATCATACAGGGCGATAACCGTGATAAAATAATGGATATCCTTAAAGAAATGGGCTTCAGGACCAAAAGAGTCGGCGGATAATCTAGAAATAGATCTGGGTTTCCGGCATTTGTTTTCTGAAGTGCTCAACCTCATCTTTTTTCAATGGATTACCGTTGAGAATTAATGTTTTTAAGTTTTTAAGCTGGGTAATCTCCTGTGGAAGTGATTCCAGATTATTATTGGCGAGATTTAAACTCGAAAGTTTTTTCATGTTCTTTATTTTCGGGGAAATTTTTGTGATTTTGTTTTCTCCGATATTTAAAAATTCCAGTTTTTTAAGTTTTAAAATAGTTTCTGGGAAAATGGTGATGGCATTTTTCTGAAGTTCCAGATATTTCAGTTTTGACGGGAATTCAGAATTCTTTAAATCACTGATCTGATTAGAAGAAAGATTTAAAAATTTTAAAGCCCTGATTTTTTGCACGCCGTAAACACTGCTGATCTGGTTGCTGCTCAGGTTAATTTCTTCCAGACCCGAAATATCTGTTAAAGCTTCCGGAAAGATATTCAGATTATTGGCATCGAGATAAACCGTTTTCAGATTTTTCAGTTTTCCAAATTGGGGACTGACTGTCGTGAGCTGATTCAAATTCATTGAAAAAGAGGTCAGTTTCTGAAGTTTAGAGATATTTTCAGGTATGTATTTAATATTGTTTTCATTTAAATTTAAAAACTGTAAATCCTGAAGAGAAAAAAGTACCTCATCAATTTTTTCAAAATTATTGGCCATCAGATTCAGAAAAAATACAGACTGTAAACTGGAAATCTGAGGAGGAATATTAAATAAACCCTTTTCTCTGAAACTCATACTGTACACTGTTTTTTCAGATTTTAAAGCAGATTCAATATCTGTGTACGTTGGATATTTCACAGGATCTATCTGAGCATGCAGTTCAGAAATAACAATGAGTGATAAAAAAACAATAATCTTCTTCATACAATAAAAAAAAGCCACCGGAAAAGCTTCCGGCAGCCTGATGCTAAAATTAAAATTACTTTTTAAGAATCTTCGCAGTCTTCTGGAATCCTTCTGCTTCAATATTTAAAATTAAAACTCTTGAAACATTGAGTTCATTAGTCAAATCTAAATCCAACTGGCTTGTAGAACCGGTATAATTTTTCTTAAACACAACCTTTCCGTCGATGCTGTAGGCAGTTACTGCAAGATTTTTCAATGCCTTCGGAGAATTGATTTTTACAATTCCTGAAGTTGGGTTTGGTGCTACTGTCACTTCTGTTTCTTTGATGACCTCGCTCGTTGCAAGGTTTCCGCTTGTGCCTAAAAACTGTGAAAGAGCTACAACTACAGTGGCAGATTTTCCTTTGTAATCAATTGTATTTCCTGTTGCATCAATATCTGTACTGATGGTTGAGTTAGGATGCTGAATACTGAAGAAACTGAATTTTTTATCTGGTGTAAACGTAAGACCAGTAGGTTCCGAACCTGCCGGCATTGATGCAAACAATCTCACGTTCGGGTTAGCCTGAGTGTGATCCGGAGCCACTACCCAAATATAGTTTTTTCCGCCATCTTGAAGAACCCAAAGATTTCCAAGTTCGTCAAAAGTAAGGTTGTCATTTCCGTCTCCCCAGGATTCAGTTTTGATTCCCTGAGCAGTGTTGAAAGAATAAACAGTCGACGCACCTCCCACGAAAGTTTCAACGTTGGTAAGCGTCATCCCATTGTCTGTCATTCTGTATACTTTATCGAAACCTTTTGCTGTAAAGTAAATTTTACCATCTAATGGACTGATTTCTACGTCTTCTACTCCATTAAAAGAAGTACCCCCCAAAGACTGAGCTAAAGCCTGAGTGTTGTTTTGGTCCGCCTTTGTTTTGTTGGGAATCTGAATCCACTGTCCGGTTGTTGACACAGGATCTCCATTGCTAAGACCATTGGTTAACTTTAATACATAAAGATTTCCTGAAGCAAGATTGTTTGGCGTATCCATTACATATTTGTAAACCATGTGTGTTCCGCCGTCTTCGCCGTAGTAAGCGATTGTTCCTGCATCATTTACCACTACATTTTCATGATTCATAATTCCCATTTGCCAAAGTTTATCTTTAGTACCGGCAGTATTATGAGACATTACCTGTGCAGTGACAGGATTTATCTCTACCAGCCATCCGTAATCTTTGTATCCATCTCCATTGGTGTCATTGGCTGTTACAGATTCTTCAGCAGTAACCACAGTTCCCCAAGGCGTGATACCTCCCGAACAGTTTCTGATGGTCTGCACGAGACTTGTATCTGAAAAGCCTACTGCTCTGGATCTAGACAACTGCCAAAGTTTTGTTGTCGTATTGTAATTCACTTCTGCCATGGTCACTCCACCAGGATTGGTTTCATGGTTCACAGATAAATACCCGTCTTCGCTGCTGCTGTTTTTGGGTACGTAAGCCGTAAAGTCATTAAGACCGCCTACCAAACCTCCGCCTTCTGTGTAAGAATCACCTTCTTTCAGGATCAGCTGATATTTGTGCTCTGCCGGAATAATCAGTTTTGCAGTTTGTGCTGTTGGAACAATTGAGGTAAAACAGCTTATGTGCGTTCCTGTACAGTTGTTTGCAGGCGGTGTGGGTGTAGGGGTTGTTACAACTGTTTTAAGATAAGCATCAATGGTCAGGTCAGAACTTGTAGCACTTCTGTTATGCAGTTCTATAGAAATTCTGTTATTTCCCTGTACAAACTTGTTTTTTGGAATGCTGAAAACATTTATAGCCGTTTCTGCCGAACCATCAATTGTTGTACTTGAAAACGTGCTGTGAGAAACTGCGCCAGCAGGCATATTGTCTCTGATAACTTCTTCACCGTTAAGATACACAATAATGCCGTCGTCTCTTCTCACGCCAAATTCCATACTGTTGGTTAAATCAGCAAGATTTACCGTAAAATCTTTGATGAGATATGCGGTGTCAACTCCTGTTATGAAAGGAGTAGTAACAGGATCTCCGTATCCAAGCGGTCCGTTTCCTGAAGCCCATGCAGAAGCGTCGTAGGTTGAGCTTATCCAGGTTGCAGGAAGGGCAACATCTGCATCGTTAAATTTCCATGAGCTCTGTAATCCGAAGATTGTAGTCTGTGCCTGGACCATTGAAGCTGTCATCAATGCCAAAGCGGCCACTGTAAGTAATTTTCTTTTCACTTTAATTAAATTATCATTTTCAAGTGCAAAGCTATCTGTTTCCCGATGGCTTTCCGTTACGCTATCTTTAATTAAAAAGTGCTGAATATTAATAAAACTGAAAGTGAATGTTACGAAGTTTAAATTAGTATTAAATTTAAAATTTCATCATTTGCAAAATTCAAATTTTTGAGTGGGAAGGGGGCTTTTTTTTCCAATAAGTAACTGCTAACCCCTTCTTTCATTGAATTTGTCGAAATGGCGTTGAACGGTTAACAGGGGACAATATTCGATTTTTGAAGAAATCTTAGCAATTTATCAATACTTCGCGCTTTAGCCCGATGATTCAAATGATGCTACGATAATGGCTTTAACCAAAATTTATATCTAAAGTTTTGCTAAAGCCATTCAGATAGTACTAAAACAAAAACGGGCTGAAGCCCGTTCCTAATGATAACCAGATTTATCGTTAAACTATATTCCTGAATCCCAAAACAATATTCTTGCTTCCTGAAAGTATATTCTTGCATTCCTAAAAAATATTCTTTCATCCTAAAAGTATATTCTTGCTTCCCAAAAATATATTCTTGCTTCCCAAAAGAATATTCTTGCTTCCCAGAACTATATTCTTTCATCCCAAACTTATATTCTTACATCCCAAAACAATATTCTTGCTTCCTGAAGGCACATCCTTGCAACCCCCGAAACTCTAATCCCCTACCCTTAAAATATAATTTTAAGGATACGGTTCAACGTATGATTATTTTTTCTTCACCCCAGTTTTAGCCTTGCTGATATCCGTCAGACTATTCAGAAAACTGATCAGTTGCTTTTTCTCAGTCTGTGTAAGATCGAGTTTATCGGCTGGCAAGGTTTGGTTTTTCATGGGTAGGCCTAAACCTTCCCCTCCGCCTTCATTGTAAAATTCAATTACCTCTTCCAAAGTTTTGAAAGCACCGTTGTGAAAGTATGGTTTAGTTAAAGCAATATTTCTGACGGTCATCGTTTTAAAAGAATTTTCATAAATCCAGGAGTTTTCTTTTTTTACGTTAGAATTAATCCTTCCCCTGTCATCATCCAGTTCAATTGGAAAATTAATAATCGGTTTTTTGGTTACTCCCAAAACTTCAGATTCATTTTCATTAAAAAACGGAGGAACCAGACCCGAAAAATGCGGCGCAAAATGACAGGTCGCACAGTTGGCTTTTCCCATAAAAAGATTAAAACCCTGTTTGGCGTCTTCAGAAACATCCTTTTCATTTCTCATAAAACGGTCAAAATCGCTTTCAAAAGAATACAGTGAAGCTACAAACGAACTCAAAGCTTTGGAAAAATTCTGTTTTGTGATTTTTTTATCATTAAAAACTTTTAAAAACGACTGCCTGTATTTTTGATCCGAATTTAATTTGGCAACTATTTTTTCATAATCGGTATCAAATTCATCCTTATTGTAAATCACATGCTCGGCTTGTTGCTCAAGATAAAAAGCACGCATATCATAGAAAAACCTTTTGGCAAAAACCGCATTATAGAGTGATGGCGAATTCCGTAAAACAGTCTTCCCTTCCACATTGCTCAATGATTTTGATTTTAAATCGGTGTACGCATTCTCCGGAAGATGACAGCTTGCACAGCTCATTTTACCATTCGAACTTAATCCTGTATCGTAGAAAATCTTTTCGCCCAGATCTCTCAATTCTTCAATGTCTTCAGAAGGTTTCAGTAAAGTATAAAAATAAGGATCGAAAAAATCGGCTTTAAAAAAATCTTTATTGGCAACATTCCATCCCGAAAAGTTTTTGAGATCATCCGGTCTTCCGTCCCAATTCCCAAATTCCTGATACAGCGGCTGGATGAAGTTTTTATAGAATTCAATACGGTCAAAAGTTTCAAAATCTTTATTTTTCTCCAAATACTGAATGGTTTGATCTAAAATCTGAATGGCTTTTCCAGTTTTAAAACTTTTAAAGTAAACATCATCCAAAATATAATTTTTCATTCCCAGCACTGCGTGTGCAGACTCTTCAGAAATATTCAAAGATCCTGGCGTATCAAAACCAGTCACTCCCAAACTGTAAATCCTGATTAGCTCGATTCTTAGAGGTAAAGTTTTGTTGGTACCGCTGCTTACGCCATTTTTCAGCGTACTGAGGTAGAAATTGGCGTAACTGTTATACAGAAAACCGGTGATTGTTTTTATTTCTTCTTTTTTCTTTTCGGCTTCATCAGAAAAAATTATTTCATCTAAAACCTGCATGCCTTCCGGTGGCAAAGTGTACGCGGATGTTCCCGCCGCTTCGATATGAAAAAGAGGTGCTGCGTTGAGATGGGTTTTGTTAAATTCCGGATAATGGTAAGCAACAAAAAATTCGATTTCCTTGAAAGAATTTCTGGTTTTTCTTATGGTTTCACGTAGTTTTTCTACGGTGATCTTGTTTTCAGAAAAAAGTTCGGCATCATTTTTCAGATATTCCAGCTCGATTTTGAAATTGGTAAGACCCTGGTTTATGAATGTATTTTCATTCTTAAAACCTTTATCCGTAGCATTAAAAGACATGGCAAATAATACAATCAGAATAGCGGGAATAAATAAAAAGTAAGATCTCACGATTTTTTTAGCTGCAAATTTACCTTCTTTGTTTTGGTAACATTTTAACGATAAATTAAATAATGTTTACATTTCGTTTACATCAATTTTAGTACTTTTAGAAACAGAAAAATAAATATTATGCTTAATCAACTTGCAGCTTCGGAACTTATTCTCAATGAAGACGGAAGCATTTATCATTTAAATCTTTTACCGGAAGATATTGCCGAAAAAATTATTCTCGTGGGCGATCCCGACAGGGTTATAAAGGTTTCCAAACATTTTGACACAGTAGAAATCAAAAAAAATAAAAGAGAATTTTACACGCACACAGGTACTTTAAGGGGCGAGAGAATTACGGTGATGTCAACAGGAATAGGAACTGAAAATATTGATATCGTCATGAACGAACTCGATGCCCTGGTGAATATTGACCTTAAAAAAAAGGAAATAAAATCTGAAAAAACGTCACTTCAACTTTTCAGAATGGGAACTTGTGGAAGCGTTAATCCTGACGTGGAAGTGGATAATATGATGGTTACTCAGAATGTTGTGGGTCTAGACGGGCTGATGAATTTCTACAAAGATTATCAGTTTGAAAATGAATTTTCCAAAAGTTTTTACGAAAATTTTCCTTACGAAAAGATCAAGCCCATGCTTTATTTCTCAGAATGGTCTGAAGAATTGGGTGAGCTTTATAAGGATGCCAAATATCTTGGAAATACGGCCACTTTCCCAGGATTTTACGCACCTCAGGGAAGACAACTGCGTCTGAAAGCCACAGACGAAAAGTTTCTTGAAAACTTAAATGACCTGGGAATTACCAATTTTGAAATGGAAACTTCTGCCATCTATGCGTTTTCTAAGCTGTTGGGGCATCAGGCTGTAACGGTGTGTAATGTAATTGCTAACCGCAGACGCGGAGAATTTTCCAAAGACCATCATGCTTCAGAGCAGAATCTGATTGAGTGGGTACTGGAAAGGGTTGTAAAGTAAAAAAAAAAGGATTTCATAATTTTGAGATCCTTTTTATTTTTATCATTACGGACAGTTTTTTTCGTATTCCTTCACGATATCAATGTACATCTGGGCTTCGTGCAGAAATAACTGCCTTCCTATATATTCCATTCTGTCTTCCCGGTTTCCGTCAATTTCATGAGAAGCTTTTTTCACTTCTTTACGGTAGCTGATCATATCTTCCCGCATTTTTTTTGTAAAGGCTTTATCATTCACCCTTGCGCGCAAATCATCCAGATACTTTGTGAAAGCAGGACATTCTTTACCGGCAACTTTGTAGGCATTTGCAAAATTATCAAGACTTCTTTCTCTGTTGAATAATTTGATGTCAAGAGGCGTTACCGCAAAATTTTCCTGATTGTTTTTCAGATAAAACGTTGAATAGGCATACTCGCATGTGCCTTTTACAATCTTATTGCTACCCGGGGAAGCCTGACAGATAAAATTGGCTTCGCCATAGACATTTATTTTACCTTCATACACCAAAGGCATGTACATCACCTGTTTGAGATCTTTCAATACATTATTTTTATCAAAAACCCTGATAGATAATCGTTCGAAAGCTGCAATCTCATCATTTTCCTTATCAAGAAACTTAAAACCCACAATATCTTTTGAGTTCATCGTCATTTTCTGACCATCTTCGGAGATTTTGTATTCAATTTTCACATTGGTATTCTGCTCTCCGCCGAAGAAGCTTTTAAAACTGCTCAGCTGCGGGAGCGTGATTCTTTTGAAGAGTACGGTCATTTTGCTGCCGTCCGCTTTGGTAATTTCTACAGGCGCGTAATCACTTTTCTTCTGTGCTGTAATCTGCACTGCGATAAAAAGCAATAATAGTGGGATTATTTTTTTCATTAGTAAATTTAAGTTCAGTTTTTATCAGAGTATCTTAGGGTCTGTTTTTTTTTAAGAGCTGTCGGTTAATCTGGATCAGTTCGGGCAGTTTTTTTCATATTCCCTCACGATTCCTCCATAGAAATCCAGGTAAGCCTGAAGCATGTACTGACCAATCAGTTGCTGAGTTCCGTTGTAACCTAACTTGGCACTTTTGCCGTCTTCATAGGCTTTTTTTCTCACACCTTTAAATCTTTCGTTGATTTGTTTTTTAAAATCTTTATCGTCTAGTTTGCTCTGAAAGTTATCCATATATTTCTGAAATTCCGGGCAGCTTCTTCCCGCATATTTGAAGGCTTCAACCATTTTATCGTACAGAGAACCGGCAAAAAGACCCATTTTATCATAATCTACAGGCATTACAGCAAAACTGTCTTTTGCGTTTCTGATGTAAATTTTAGAATAGACATAATTACACGCCGCACCCGTGCAGACCGTTAGATTAGAACCGAAAATCTGCAATTTTCCGTCATACAGCAAAGGCTGAAAGGATCTTTTCTTTTTGTCTGAAATCTGACCGTTTTTATCGATATATTTCATGTCCAGCCTTTCAATGGCATTCACTACATCGTCGTGATCATCAAAGATTTTAACCAGTTTTATTTCATCAGCACCAAATTTTTCGTCAGCAGATGTCTTGGTTTTTTTATAAACAAAATTGTAGATATCATCTTTATCAAAGAAACCCGGATAAGTACCGTTGGGATAGGTATAGCCTACAAAGAATGCATCTACTTTAGAACCGTCTGCCATTGTAAATTCAGCTTTAGGAAGGTCTTTAGACTGCTGTTTGCCATAATATTGCTGAGAGAAAACAGATGCACTGAAAATGCACATTCCAAGAATGAGTAATTTTTGTTTCATTGATAATTATTAATTTAAATAAAAGTTTTTAAAAAATTCCGTGCTCAAACATAAAGAAAAATTATGATTTTATCACACTATGGATAAATATTTTAAGAAAACTATGACTATAATGAAATACTCTTCACATATTAACAAAATTTTAAATGACAGAAGATTCATACTGAAGTCATTGTGATCTGTGCATTGATACATCAAAATGCTGTGTAACAAATACGAGCAATTGAAAAATTCTTTTTTTACATCTTAATTCACTTTATTTAGATGCTGCAATGATAATCAGTTATTAAATACACATGAGCTAACATAAAAAATTGTTTATAGAACTTTACAAATGTTTTTAAATTAAAATTAATTTTTATTGGATTCTATATTCTGCAAAGATTATGTGTTAAGTCAAATGCACGTTTCTAACCTTCGGCTGCGGATGTAGATTTAACCACAAGATTTTTCGGTACAGATGTTTTTATGAAAAATTTAACAACAAAAAAAAATCTTTAGGAATACTTCTTGTTTATTCCATAATAATTAACACCTTAAATAATTAAATATTATGGAAAATCAAGATTACAACAAAGCAGAAAAAGCAGTAGACAACACTAAAGATTCTTTACAGAATGCTGCAAACGACGCAAAGTGGAAAGTGGAAGATTTGGCAGACCGTGCTAAAGATTACATCAACGAAAAAAGAAATAATGATGAGGAAGCTACCAACGAAGGCTGGCTTGAGAGAGCAAAAGATAAAGCCGGAGATACATGGGAAGACATCAAGCAGGGAGCCAACGATGCGTGGGAAAAAACCAAAGATGCTGCAGAAGATGTAAAAGCAGAATGGAACAAAAAAACGAATTAAAATTAAGTCTTATATATAATTCAAAGAAAAACGGGGTCTTTTTATAAAAGGCGCCGTTTTTTATTATGCTTAAACGCAAATATTCGTTACATTTGTAGCTTAATAAACATTAAAATACTATGTCATACGGTTTACTTAAAGGCAAGAAGGGAATTATTTTTGGAGCCCTTAATGAACATTCAATCGCTTGGAAAGTTGCAGAAAGATGCCATGAAGAAGGAGCAGAATTTATCTTATCAAACGCTCCAATTGCCCTGAGAATGGGAGAATTGAATGCTTTGGCTGAAAAAACAGGTTCTGAAGTGATTGGTGCAGATGCAACTTCTATTGAAGATCTTGAAAAACTTTTTGATGCCGCTGTGGCAAAATTTGGTAAAATCGATTTTATCCTGCATTCAATCGGGATGTCTATCAACGTGAGAAAAGGGAAACATTATACAGATATGAACTATGACTTTTTGGAAAAAGGTTGGGATATCTCAGCAGTTTCTTTCCACAAAGTGATGAAAGTGGCTTACCAGAAAGACTGTATGAACGAATGGGGAAGTATTTTGGCATTGACATATATCGCTGCACAGAGAACGTTCCCGGATTATAATGATATGTCTGACAACAAAGCATATCTTGAAAGTATCGCAAGAACTTTTGGAAACTACTGGGGACAGAGAAAAGTACGTGTAAACACGGTTTCTCAATCTCCTACTCCAACGACTGCAGGAAGCGGTGTGAAAGGTTTTGGCGGATTCATGGGTTACGCTGAAGATATGTCTCCACTGGGAAACGCTACAGCATTAGAGTGTGCAGATTACTGTGTAACATTATTCTCAGATTTAACGAAAAAAGTGACCATGCAGAATCTTTTCCACGACGGAGGTTTCAGCAGCTCAGGTGTTACTCAGAAAGTAATCAGCAAGTATGATGTTGAATAATCATGGGTAATGAGTAATTGGTAATAAGTAATTTTTCAATTATATATAGAATCCGGAACTTTTTGTTTCGGATTTTTTTTATTGTTTATCTTTAGATAAAATTAAGTAATGCTAATTAAGAATTTAACATCGATAGTTATATCATTATTACTTGTTGGTTGTGAAAAAAAAAATACTACAAAATTAAAAGAAAAAGAAAAACAGCATAATGATGGAGTCCCTCCCAAGAATAAAAAAGTAAGTACCAACAACAGTTGTAATATAAAAAATGCACTTAAAATTATTTATGAATTACCGGAAGTTCAAAAAGAGTCAACATTTGTGGATTCCATTTCTTCAGGAAAAAAACGTTTATCTTTTATGACGGATAGTTTAGAGATTGATAATAAATCTTATTACATGGTAAAAACTGGATTCAATGGTGAATTACATTGGGAAACTTACACAACTTTTTTTATTGATAAAGATAATTGCAAGGAAATCTTGGTTGACGAAGTTATATCAGGTGATGCCATTCCTTTGGACCAATGGAGTAAAATTAAAAATTAAGTCACTCTAATTTTCAGAAAAAAGAATAGCGGCACCAAAAACGTTTCTAATACTTAATACACATTATATATTAATCCGGAACTTGTTGTTTCGGATTTTTTTTGGACTCAAAGTGCTATTTGATCTTTCATAATTATCTGCGAAATTCACTACAGAAGCCAATATTATTAGTAACCGACCATTCATAGCAACTGTAAGGTTTGTATTCTTGAAGTTATAAGCAAACAATCAAATCGTTGGCGATTCAGGGAATTTATTAGGAAAATTGATTTATTAAAAATGCGGATTATGAAGATCTCCTTTAAGACCTTGTTCCATTAAATAAATAGCACTTAAAATTTTTATTCCAAAATAGTGTAATAATAATCTATCGCATACAGTTCATCATCAAAATATGCATAATCGATGCGAATATAACCATCAAAAGCAGGTCTTATTCTTGGATCAAATTTGGTTAATGGTTCATCATTTTCGGTAGCATAATACCAAGTAGAAATCGTTCCGCGTGAATTGAAGAAATCTGCATTTTTTACGGTAGGTTTTAGCTTTGCAACCAATTCTTCTCTCTTTGTATTTTTATCGATGTAAAAACCATTTATTTTCACAAAACCTTCTACTGCAGGAATTTGCATTAATAATGAATCTCTATTGCTTGCAACATAATTGGGTTTATGCTTTTTAAAAATTATTCTGTATTTTCGAACTATTTCTAAAACTTTACCATCTTTATTGAGAACAGAGATCATTTTAATTCCTTCGGGACTATTGTAAATATCCAAGTTCTTTTCATTAAGACTATAAGTTTTACCATCTTTATTACTAATCATCAAAGAATGACCATTTTTATCTTTAACTACGCGATCACCATACGTAAGAATTAAAGGTTTATCACTATAAATAAAATCATTTAGATCCTCTGTTTTGGGCATACCCAATATTTTGTAAACGCTTTCAACAGTATCTGATTTTAAATTTATGTTATTATAAAAAAGTTTATACCCTTGAATTTCAAAACGGTTGTTTTGTTTTTTGAATTCTTTTTCAGCATTTACCTTAACTTCTGGTTTTGAAACTGTTTTCTCATTTTTCTCTTGTCCTTGACAGGAAATACAGAAAAAAAATATTAGTAATATTTTTAAATCTTTCATTTTTTTTATTTTAATTTTTACCGAGAAACATCGGAATTTTAATTCTAAAAACTAAGCATTTCTTGCTTGTGACAAGTGTTCTTTTGCACTTTGTGCTAAGTAAGTGGTTTCTGTATCAATTTCCTGTTGCAAAACATTTCGGTAGTTCGCCATCAAATTGCCGAATTTTTTATATTGTTCATCTTTGGTATCATTTAAACAATACTGATAGAGCTTGCCTGCAAAATTGCTGTCATTATTTAAAAAATCCTCTTTCGCTTTGATGACTAGTTCATTATAAGATAAAACCTGATTTTCCAGTAAACCTACTTCTTGCTTTTCCAATTCGGTGGGATATTCTTTCTTAAGTTCTGCCAATATTTCTGAGGTTTTATTGTCCGTATTGTTTGCCCAAATATTGAAATTATATTTTTCTTCTGGTGAGAGTGAACTGAACCCATCTTTCATCAATTTATCTCTCCATTTTTTTCCCTCTTCCATCAAATCATTCAAATACTTTCTGTAATCTTTCATTTGTTGGTCTATTCTTTCGCCAATTTCATCCACTTCTTTCTTTAACTGCCTTTTGGTCATTTGAAAATAGCGTTCTATTTCCTCCAAAAAATCTGCGACGGTCTGTTGCAGTTCTTCAAATTTGTTTCTAAGATCACTTATCGTTACCAGTACAGAATTGTACAATGCCCGTATATCTTTAACTTGTGCTTTTACCCAAATACCTGTTTCTGTAGCAATTTGGAAAGCGGCATCTTTTGCGTGGCGTTCTTCAATTCTATGTGGGTTTTCCTGTATCCAATTTATAGCCACTGCATCTGCCCAATCACAATAAGCAGGATGTTGCATATATTTTAAGGCTTCATTGTATAAATCTTGACCAGATATTTCATTCCTCTGTACTTCAATCATAGTTTTCAGATATTTTCCTACACCAATGACCGCCTGTGAAGCAAGTTCTGATGCTAATGAATGTAATGGGTGTTCAAATTCATCTTTTGCCAGCTGAGAATGACTGGGATCTATGCCTAATTGCCTGCCGATTTGTAAATTTTGTTTTTGTACAATAATATTATTTACCACTTCCAGCATTTCTATTACTACCCCTTTTACAAGATTCATAATAGAAGCATATAAAGCATTTACCATACTCTCTATAAGCCACACAACAGCGGTAAGCATCCAACCGCCGCCGCCTTTTGCTCTCTCTATTACTCCAACCACAATTCCTCTTACTTCGATCATTTTAGAATATCCTTTCATGATTTCAGAATAATCTACACCAGTTTCTTTGTCTATTTTTTCTTTTTCTTTTTGGGTCAGCATTAAATCTGTAAGCACATAGAATGCAAGCATATCTGCAAGTTTCAGCAATTTGCTGTATTTTGCATCTTCGTACATTGCAACTGTTTTTAAATTTACTTCTGTTTGTTTAAAAAGACCTTCCGCTGCATGTATTAAAGAATGCACCGTATCTTCACCAGAGAAATAACCTGAAACTACAGGAATATTTGCAACGTATGGAACATCATCTGTATTGTTCTCTGTATTATTGTTAAACGATAATGTGGAATATTGATCTATTACGTCTACCTGTAAACCTGCATAAGAATAAACTCCCTTTTTTCTGGCTTCACTGCAATCAAGATTTAATGGATCAGCTGCTTTATTTCCATTTAAGATGATTGGCTGTGTTGAATTATGAGAGGTAAGATATAATTTTTTATTTCCATTTCGGGGTTTAAAGGTAAAATAAAAACCATCTACCCAAAACGACGGCAGTAAATTTAAATCACCTTTTTTTTTCAAATCTTGAGCAAGATGTATAATATCTGAATACATATTTTGAATTAAAGGATCTTTTGTTTGGGATTGTGGTCTTGCTTCTTTTTTTACACCTTTATACTTTTTGTGGTCCAACTTAAATCTTCCAAGTCCTTTGTGTTTAGACAATTCTTCTGAACTAAAATCTACCCAGGGATGTACAGATACACCATGTTTTATTAATAAAATCTCACAAAAATTGGTATGTGCAAAATAATCTTCTAAAATATGCAATCCTGCACCGATGTCTCTAATTCCCATTCCTCGACCATGAGGATTGGTAGTACTTTTATATTTGTTGACACCGGAGATAAACCGTTGTTTCATGCATTCCGTAGCCGTGGGAAGTTTGCCTCCTTCATACTTAGAGCCAAAACCTTTCGCATTATGAATCTTCACCTCACTTTCTGTATGATGAATATGTTTGCTCATACCGATTGCCTCATCGATTCTTGGATCTTTTTCTATATCTGCAGCAATTAACTCACTTGGTGGGCAATAAAATGCTTCATTATTCAAACCATCTGTTGTTACTGCATAAATCGGATTATCTATGTGTTCTTCAGGACGATATACTCCTAATTCTGATGCATTAAAACCTTCAAAATGTTTTATAAAACTGACATAATCCAAAGATAATTGAAAGGCTTTCATACCAATAGATTCCGCTTTATCTTTTGCAAAATCAATCATCTTTCTACCTTTACTAGAAACTTGATCTTTTGTTTCAAACAACTTCTTTGCTTTATCAGGCAATCCTTCTGATTGGTCTCCTCTTATCTCCGTCATAGTGTGGCTTGCAGCCAAAATTTCAATTATTTTTGTCCAGGTTGTTCGACTTGGCTTTATTGCATCTGCCCAGCTATAAGAGTTTTCTTTAATATCGGGATCCAGTTTTAATAATTTTGCATCTTCGTCTTCGGGAAAATCTGTAATAGTAGGAACAATAACCTGACTCATATCACGCATATAGTTTCCTAAGTACATCCAGTTGAGCCAATATTTATCTAAATTTAATTCTGTAAACATTCTTGATTCAAAATCAAAGTGACCGTAGTGCTTCATATTCATATCGCCCTTTCCTGCCACAAAAAATTCTCCAAACTCATCCTGAAAATCTTTATCAGCCCTATTAATAGTTTCGTAAAGCTCTTGTTTTATTGATTTAAGATCTATGATTAAATTTGTTTTTTCTTTACCATCTATTTTTGCGATAGCATAGTCTATTTCTTCATCTTCTAATTTATAATTGGTAAAATAGTAAGAAAATATAGCTCCTTCATCTCTTTGGGTATCTTTCCCTGCAGTGGAAAATTTATTACGGAGAACGTCATCTAAAAAGTGACCATATTCCTCAAGTAAAGCTTTTAATAATTCTGCTCTAGCTTCCAATTTCTCTTTGTCATTACCTTCAACAGTTTTTATAACAGTATCCTCCCTGACCTCAATGCATTTTTCTTTTTTGATATATTTAGCTTTATTCCCTCCTGCTAAACCTTTACTCATGACTTTAATTGGAGGCATCAAACTATCTTTATCATCCATTATGGCGTTATAAAGATTTTCGTAAGCAATTATGGGAATTTCACCATGAAAAAAACTGGAGATTAAAAGGTAAAAAGTACTTTTGGCAGTTTCTTTCGCAAGCAAATATACTTGCATCATCGGATAATTACTAAACAATTCTACAGATTTAGAAACTTCTTTTGGCTCTTCTTCTGTACCATTACTTCCATCTGCAGCCCCAATGGTAGCGGTAGTTTGATTGGCAGTAAGTATGCTTGCTCCTGCGGAGGTTTTTGCTCCAACAAAAGTGAGCGGTTTATTGTTGATTAAAACTCCTGGAACGAATTCTAATGGCTGATCTGTAGGAGAACCTTTGTATAATAACTGGCTTCCCTGTGTAGCTATGGGTAAGCCATTTAATGTAGCTTCATTGGAAGGAACAACAATAATATTACCTTCTGTTGTTGGATCGGTTTGTAATGCAACTATTTTTGACATTTTATGGTAATTTTAGTTTGTTGATGGAACCATTAACCTCTGTAATTCCTCCTTTAATTACTGTTTTGCTGTTTCCAGTAATTTGGGCATTATTTTTCGCATTGATAATATGATCATTGGACGTTTGTTTCATTATATTTCCTGCATTATTTTCTATATCCTCACTTGCAGTGCTCATAATATTTCCCTTTTTTGCATGAATATTAATATTACTTCCAGCTTCACTTAGAATATCTGTCCCGGCTTTTATAAAAACATTTTCACCTGCGGTAAATGTGATGTTCTTTGGTGCAGTAATATTAATGCTTCCCTGTCCATCCATAAAATAAATATTACCGCTTGGGTCCTTAATGGTCACACTTCTTTCGGAATCATTCATTAAAACTTTAATCCCACTTCTTGTTTGTATGGACTTCAGATGATTCTCCACACCTCCGCCTAAACCAACTTTGCCATGAAACATACCACCCATTGCAAAGGGAAAATCGGGGTTATGGTATTCAAAACCCACCATTACCTGATCTCCGATTTCAGGAATAGCGACAAAACCTCTGTTTTGGGTAACAGTTCCTGTTCCGCCAGCATCTGGACTCATCACTCTGATGAAATGTGTGATATCCGGATTCATCTGCCAGTCAAACTGAACCTGTATTCTACCCTGATTTAGAGGGTCTACATTTGAGATTACAGTTGCAATCTGAGGTTCTGCTTTCGGAATAACAAAGTCTGGTTTAGGCATAAATCCTGTTCCCTCTGCAATGGCTTCAAAGCTTCCCGTGTAATATCCTCTTGCATCCACTTCATGATTTACTTCAGTCATCATAATTTTTGTGAAGTACGACATTTCGTTTGAATCACTTTTTCTCATCTCTATATCCGAAACACAACCAATATACAGAAAGGGAACAGTGGTGTTTCCCGAAATAGTGAAAATTTCTACAGCCTTGCTTCCTCTGGCACTTTTTTGAGAGTCTTCCAGATCAAGAAACATATTGGCATTTATGGGGCCAGGTGTTAGTGACCGTGTTTTGAATATTGAATCATTCAGTTGATAAGCTTCCGAAGACAGATCACCCAAATGTCTTATCATCACATCCGAACCCTTCATTTTAGAATGATTACTGCTGTTATAGCCAAAGTATTCCGGTTTTGTGTGAACAGCTTTCATCTGCACTTTTACATCTGTAACATTACTGCCATACACAAGTCTCACAGGATCTTCATGTTGCGGCAGCTTACCGAAGTGTAAGATTTCACCATCATAATAAAACTGTTCTCCATAAGCTTCGGCAATTCTTGCCAGATAATTGTAATGAGTTTCGCAGTATTGTGCGCTGTAATTGATGTAACTCCTGTTTTGAGTTTCTATTCTGAAATCAAAATCGTTGGCGTTCAACGACTCCCTGATAACACTGTCTGCAATAACAGAAGTATTGACAGGCTGGCTTCCTCCGAAGCTCTGGGTGTGAGGTGCGGCATCCATAAGGATTGTAGGACTGTGCCCTTGTAAGATCACATTTCCCAGACTCATCTTCTCCTGACTGAATGAAACTTCGGTAATCACACCTATGAAAGTTCTTTGCGGGCTTTCATCTTCTGCATCTTTATATCTGAAAGTTACTGTAATTCTCTGTCCTAAAAACTGTCGTGCCTCTTCAAGATTATGACTCTGAGGCTGATCTAAAGAATCATGAGCCAGCACCAGCTCAAACTGATGATGCTTTCTGACACTCTGCTGCAGACGAAAGTGTTTAAAATGAGTAACAGATCTTCCGTTAATGACAATGTCAAGTTTCACCACACGGTTAATACCCGAAATATGATTTTCTGAAATTTTATCAGAATTGGATTTTTTTTCAATCATGATATTTTGTGTTTTATTTAGTGAAATAATATTACGTATATTTCAGGATACCACAAAATATTTTCACCAGTTTTTGACATTTTGTAGTAGAACTACGATTTTTAGCTTAAGTTTTTTTTTGGATTAAATAATTTTAAAATACTGATCCTCAGTCATGATATTGATGCCTTCGAAAAAAAAAGACAGCCTCAGATAAAGCAGTCTTAATAAAAATGTAAATATAAAGAGTGTCTGGTTTACGGTGTTTTCTGATAAACCCTCACATAATCAATCTCAAATTTCTGAGGAAAAATAGAATCGTCAATTCCTTCTTTTCCACCCCAAAATCCGCCGACGGCAAGATTTAGAATAATAAAATACGGTTGATCAAATGGCCACGATTCGTAAGTCTTTTTTTTCATAGGTGAAAAACTTCCTGTCATCGATGTAGACATCAATTTTCTCCGGTGTCCAGTCTGCTTTGTAGATATGGAATTTTTCGCTGGCATCTTTTACATAAAGGGTATCTGTTTTCTGAGTATTGATGATGTGGTTATACTTTTTTGTGTGGACTGAAGCATGTACAAATCCCTGATTATATCCCACATGCTCCATAATATCCAGTTCTCCGTCATCAGGCCATTCTTTCATATTTTCACTCATCATCCAGATGGCAGGCCATGTTCCGCGGCCTTTCGGAAGTTTTGCACGCACCTCAACCGTTCCGTATCGAAATGAAAATTTTCCTTTCGTTAAAAGTCTCGCTGAAGTATAATCATTCTTTTCCCATTTTTCTTTTTTGGCTTCGATGATGAGATTTCCATTTTTCACTCTGGCATTTTCCAGCCTGTTTTTAGTATAAAACTGAACTTCATTGTTTCCGTAACCATCGCCTCCCACATCGTAATTCCATTTTGTGGAATCGGGCAAGCCTTTGTAATTGAATTCGTCGCTCCAGATTAAATTTCTGCCTGGATCAGGTTTTTTTGAAGCACAATTTAACGATGAGAAAACCAAAGTTCCTCCAATCAAAATTGCGATTGTCTTTTTAAATTTCATATTAAAATTTTTGCCGTTTGTTTGATTTTTTTCTTATGTGAAAATTTTTCAAAAGTTTTTTATTCTGAAATCTCTAGGTTCTACGGAGTCAAAGAATCTAAAACTATCATCGTAGATATGCTTTCAGCATGACAAAAAACAACGTTCGGATTCATAAAAGCATAATATAAGTCTCCCACCAAAAGCGGGTTTTATCCCGCTTTCAGCTTTAACAATTATGCTTATTTCTCCCAGTTAATTCTTTTTGTCTGAACATTCTCAGAATCTGTTCCCACCATAATATCAAATTCTCCGGATTCCCAATCGTAATTTAATGCATCATCATAGAATTTCAGGTTTTCGGGAGTTAAAGTGAAATAAACAGTTTTAGTTTCACCTTTTTTAATAAAAACTTTCTCGAAACCTTTCAACTCTTTAATGGGTCTGACTACTTTTCCAAATAAATCTCGGATGTATAACTGCACAACTTCTTCCCCATCGTATTTTCCTGTATTGGAAACACTTACACTCACTTTCAAAGTTTGATTTCCTTTAAGGTTTATCGAACTTAAATTCATTTCAGAATATTTAAACTGAGTATAACTTAAACCAAATCCAAACGGAAATTTCGGGTCGTTATCCAAATCGATATATGCCGAAACATAATTTCTGTCGGTATTGTTTTTCGCTGGTCTTCCTGTGTTGTAATGATTGTAATAAATTGGAATCTGCCCTTCTTTCCGGGGAAAAGTCATTGGTAATTTTCCACCCGGATTTACGGTTCCGAAAAGAACATCTGCTATCGAATTTCCGGCTTCAGTTCCCAGCCACCAGGTGTACATAATCACTGGAATATTGTCTGCGGCCCAATCGAAAACCAAAGGTCTTCCTGCATTGATCATCAGAACAATCGGTTTTCCGGTTTTGGCAATTTCTTTTAATAAATCTTCCTGAACTCCCGAAAAATGAAGATTGCTTCGGCTTTTCGCTTCTCCACTCATGGCGTGACCTTCGCCTAAAGTCATAATTACAACGTCAGCTTTCTTTGCTGTTTCTATAGCTTCTGCAAACATCGATTTATCCTGATCATCAACGTTGGCGCCTTTTGCGTAAAGCAATACGGAGTTTTTATCCAGTTGATTTTTAATTCCGTCAAACTGAGTGATAATTCTCTGATTGTCGTCTTTAAAAGCAACCGACCAAAAGCCGTGATTGGCAACCGTCTCTTTTCCGAAAGGACCAATTAAAGCTACTGTTTTTACTGATTTTGAAAGCGGTAAAATATTATTTTCATTTTTCAGCATAACAATAGATTTTGAACCAAATTCTCTCCCGAATTTTCTGTTTTCCTGATTGTTGAGTTGCTCCATCTGCCTTTTCTCGCTGCTGAACCGGTAAGGATCATCGAATAATCCTATTTCGAATTTCTTAACTAAAATTCTTCTTGCCGCATCATCAACTAATTTAGGATCAACCTTTCCTTCCTGAACTAATTTCGGAAGTTCTGCCATGTAAGCACGGCTTTCCATATCCATGTCGCTTCCTGCTTTGATGGCTTTTTCGGCTGCTTCTTTATTGTCTTTCGCATATCCGTGATACACCATTTCTCCGATACTTCCCCAGTCTGAAACCACAAAACCTTTGTAATTCCATTTTCCTTTTAAAAGATCGCGCTGGATATATTCATTGGCCGTTGCCGGAATTCCATTGATGTCGTTAAAGGAATTCATAAATGTTGCCACGCCGGCTTCTGCAGCAGCTTTGAAAGGTGGCAAATAGGTTTCATGTAGTTGTCTTAAGCTCATATCAACGGAATTGTAATCTCTTCCGCCAACTGCCGCTCCGTACGCTGCAAAATGCTTTGCACAGGCCATAATTGCATCCAGATTTCCCAAACCTTTCCCCTGGAAACCTTTTATTCTTGCCAAACCAATCTGCGTTCCCAAATAGGTATCTTCGCCCGAACCTTCCATCACTCTTCCCCATCTCGGATCTCTCGCAATGTCGACCATCGGCGCAAAAGTCCAGTGAATCCCGTAAGCGGATGCTTCTGTAGCGGCTATTCTTTCGGATCTTTCAATTGATTTTAAATCCCAGCTTGCAGCCTGACCAAGGTTCACAGGGAAAGTAGTTCTGTAACCGTGAATTACATCCTGACCAAACAACATTGGAATTTTCAATCTTGATTTCAACGCCAGTTCCTGAAATTTTCTCGTTTCTTCTGCTCCCGAAACATTCAGCATTGAACCTACTTTGCCTTGTTTAATTTCATTTAAAACATTGGAAGAATTGGAATTCTGAGGACCCGTGGCATATTCAAAACCACTGTACTGAACGAGCTGACCGATTTTTTCTTCCAGCGTCATTTTAGACAATAACTCAGTGACTTTCTGGTCAACTGTTTTTTGTGCGAAAGCATTGAATCCGAATGCTGTGAAGGTTAATATGAAATATAGTTTTTTCATTAATTTAATTTTGCTGTAAATTTTAATGCAAAAAGCGCATAGATTTTTTTTAAAATAATGCCGTTGATATTATGTTTACCAAGGCGTTTGACTTCGTCGAATCTTCGATTTCACTTAAATAATATTCCAAAGTTTCATTTTTAAAATTTAAAAAATATAAGTAGCCACCGAAGTTGCAGGAATATTTACCGGAGCTGTTTTACTTTTAAATTTAATATTAAAATTTTCATCGTTTTTACTGTAATTCTGGACAATCAAAACCGTTTTTCCTTCAGGCGTTTTGAAGGCCACTGTAGATAAATTTTCTGTCTGCGTTGATGAAATTCTCTGTGAGTTGGCAGGAATAAATTTCGATGCGTGGGCAATGATGTAATAGGCTACATTTCTGGTGAAATTTTCACCATCGGCAACCGTTATTGCGCCTTTGCATTCGGTACAGCCTCCGGGAGTGTGTGGTCCAAATTTGGGGTCGTTGGCCAGATTCCATTCTAAAGCAATTTTGCTCCAGTTTCTCATCGAACCGATGATTACATTTTTTGCGTGCCAGTTCAGATCTCCATCAAATGTTCCTTTTGAACCTGTCCATTGTTCTGTGAAATAGAGATTTTTGTCTGGATGAGCATTATGAACCGTACTTAAAGCAGAAATATCTCCTTCGTACAAATGAAAAGCCGAACCGTCAATGTATTGATTCGCTTCAGGATCGTTTAAAATACTGATGGCATATTCCGGTTTGTTGCAGTTGTGATCGTAAACTACAATTTTAATTTTAATTTGATTGGATCTAAAAATTGGTCCTAAGCTTTGTTTGATAAAATCTCTCTGCTGATCTGAAACCATCAGTAAACTCGGATTATTTCCCGGATGCAACGGCTCATTTTGAGGAGTTACGGCATCAATGATGATTCCTTCTTTAGCCATTCCCTGAATGTATCTGACAAAATATTTTGCGTAAGTATCATAAAATTCAGTTTTTAAACTTCCACCGATTGATTTTCCGTTATCTTTCATCCAAACCGGAGGCGACCACGGGGCTGCAATAATTTTGATTTTTGGATTTATGGCTAAAATTTCTTTCAGCATCGCAATTAAATCTTTGTCTTTTGCCAGACTGAATTTTGATAAAGTAGGATCTGTCTGTCCCTGAGGCAAATCATTGTAAGAAAAAACTTCACTATCCAAATCAGATGCGCCAATACTTAATCTTAAATAACTTACCGAAATTGAGTTTTCATTTTTGCCGAAAAGTTCCTGTAATAAAGCTTTTCGTTTGGCAATTGAAAGTTTGTTGATCACATCAACGCTTCCGCCCGTTAATGTAAATCCAAAACCGTCAACATATTGAAACTTTTGCGTGTCATCAATTTCAATATTCTGAAAATTATTAGATGTATTTACAAATTTTGCGGGAGTCTGCTTCTGCAATTTTATGCTTTCATCACCTTTCGTGAGCCAGGACTGCACATTTTTGGTTGCACAAGATGAATAAGAAAAAAGTACCACACCGCTGAAAAGCAGTGCAGTACTCTTTGAAAAGAAACTATATGATTTTTTTTCTGTCATATTTTTAATAGCCTGGGTTTTGCTTTAAAGCCGTACCTGTAAGTTCTGTTAAAGGTATTGGAAGTATTTCGTTTTTACCAGCGGTAAAACCTCTTGAACCAAGAACGGATGGAGCATCTCCCCATCGAACCAAATCAAACCATCGGTGACCTTCACCTATAAACTCGCGTCTTCTTTCATTTTTAATTGCCTGTATAGAAACAGGTAATGATGAAAGACCTACTCTGGCTCGCACTGCGTCCAATAAAGCCTGCGCTCTTGCTCCGGTACCATTCAAGGCTTCCGCTTCCATAAGGTAAGTATCTGCAAGTCTTATTAAGATGTAATTTTTCCTGTAATTCAATTCCGATGCTCCGGGAAGTGTGGTTACTTCATTTTTAGTAGGCATGTATTTCTTCAGGAAATATCCGGAATCCATAAATGCGGGAGAATAATCTATATCATTCTGCTGCTTCAAAGCTTTTGCATTAAAAATACTGGCATCTAACCTTGGATCACCTTGCATAAAATTAAACAGATTTTCTGTAATCGGGTTGAACGCCCATCCAGAAATATAATCAGGTGCCGTACTATTTTTTCTGTTGTATGATCTAATAGCAGTCATTATACAGATCGAATTTCCTTCATCATTACCCTGGCCCCAGAAACTCCAGTCAGAATTTCCCAGGTTAGTATGATTAACCTCGATAATTGATTCTGAAGTAAATTTGTTTTCGGTGTTCCAAAGTGTTGCATAGTTTGAAACTAACTGATAGCCATACTGATTGTTTCCACCAGGAGTGCCATTCACTTCAGCAAACTGCAATGCTGCCTCACTTTTTTTATTCTGATATAAGAACACTTTGCCCAGTAAAGCTCTTGCTGCACCTTGCGTGAGACGTCCTTTCTGATCTCCAGATGCCGTTATTGGAAGATTGGGAATTGCACTCAGCAAATCTGCTTCTATCTGAGCATATACAGCCTCAGGAGTAGCTTGTGGTACATTATAATAATCATCCGTGGCTTTAAAAGGTTCCAAAATAAGTGGAATATTTTTAAACATTCTCAAAAGTTCAAAATAATAAAGCGCTCTCAGAGTTTTAGATTCTGCTATAAATCTGTTTTTGGTTGCGTCGCTCATAGTTGCCAAAGGAACTTTCTGGATTAAAACATTGGTACGTGAAATCCCCTGATAATAATCTCTCCAATACGTTGCCGGCATTGTTGTAGAATTAATCTGATAATTAGACATTCCCTGAATCCCTGCACCATCAGTAGAACTGCCTCCTCCTGCATAGAAATCATCAGAACCTGCGTTGAAAAATGTAACCATATTCTCAAAGCCTCCTGCATATTTGCGTAGGCCATCGTAAGCGCCTACCAATGCAAAGAAACATTCCTGCTCATTTCTGAAAAAGTTTTCAGTTTCAAATGCTCCTAAGTATTCTACATCTTCAATATTACTGTTTGTACATCCTGTGTTTGTAAATGCTGTACCTACTAGAAGTGATGCAGCTATGCTGATTTTATAAAAGTTATTTTTCATAATAAAATTTTAAAAAGTGATGTTTGCTCCAAATATAAACGTTCTCGCCTGTGGATAAAATGCCCGGTCAATACCAAAGCTGTCACCAGCGGCAATTTCAGGATCATAACCTGTATATTTTGTAAATGTAACGAGATTTTCTGCTGTCACATAAAATCTAACTTTACTTGAACCAATACTTTCTGTAACAGAAGAAGGAAGTGTGTAACCTAACTGAACCAGCTTCAATCTTACATAATCACCTTTCTGAAGGTAATAGTTTGAAAGTCTTGAATAATTCTGATTAGGATCGTCTCTTGTAAGTCTTGGAGCTTCATTTGTAGAACCTTCACCAGTCCATCGATCTAAGATGGTAGTCTGATAATTGGCATCAATCATATCTAGTCTTCTTAGACCCTGGAAGATTTTATTACCTGCAGCACCTTGTGCAAACGCCATAAAATCCCAGTTTTTATAACTTAGATTAGCTGTTAATCCAAAAGTATACTTCGGAATTGAACTTCCCAGATTTACTTTATCATTATTATCAATTTTTCCGTCGCCGTTAGAATCAGCCCAGATAAAATCTCCAGGTTTTGCATTTGGAAGAATCATCTGTCCTCCGGAATTTACATAAGAATTAATTTGTGCCTGATTTTGGAATACTCCCAATGTCTGGAATCCGTAGAAAGAATTATAAGCCTGCCCAACCTGAATTCTTTGAATCGGACCCATAGACTGAAATCCCGGACCATCTAAATATTCTCTGCCTCTTTCTAAGCTCGTTACAGTATTTTTAAGGTAAGCAAAATTACCGTTTAAAGAGACCGTAAAATTTGACCAGTTTTTTCTGTAGCCTAATTCAACTTCTACACCTTCATTTTCCATATCACCAATGTTTGCGGTGGGAGAAACAGTAACACCTACATATCCAGGGATATTGATCTGACGCAGAATATCAGAAGTTTTTTTCTTATAATAATCCACTGTAAGATTAAAATTATTAAATAATTTCAAATCTGCAGCAATGTTCAGCTGTGAAGTCGTTTCCCATTTCAAATCTTTGTTTTCTAAAGTGTTTGGAATATATCCAGGATAAATTACGGGGTTTCCCTGAGCATCTATAAAAGTGTAATTGGCACCTGAAACGTAGAAGCTTGCAAACTGAAAATCTCCAATCCCATCATTACCCAAAATACCATATCCTCCGCGAAGTTTTAAAGTATTTATAATTTTATTTTCAGGCCAGAAGCTTTCTTTATCAACATTCCAACCTAAAGAGAAAGCAGGGAAAGTTCCCCAGTGATTATTTTCACCAAATTTTGAAGATCCATCTGTTCTTAAAGTTCCGGTAAATAAATATTTATTGTCATAATCGTAGATAACCCTGCCAAAGTACGATGCTTTATGGGTGTTGATATAATCCCATGCATTGGTATTCCTCTTGTCTGGTGCAACAAAGAAGTTGAAAGAGGCGTCCTGCCAGTTGTTTACTGGCAGACCTGTATGCGTAACCGTTTGTCCGAAACCAATGTTGTACTCATAATATCCATTCCCGATTAATGCATTGATATTGTGTTTTCCAAAACGGTTTTGATAGCTTAAAGTATTCTCAGAGCTCCATTCAAATTTCTGTTGTGTTGTTCTGCTTAAGCTGTTTATACTTAAATTATTGTAATTCGGATTCAAATAAAATAAAGGCGTAAAGTTTTTGCTTCCCCAATATGCCTTTTTACCGTTCATGGAAGATTTCAACGTAAAATGTTTTAGAAACTTCACTTCGGCATAAACGTTTCCAACAAGGTCATCAGACCAGCCCACATTTCCAAGCTGAGTATTTCTAAATGCTAAAGGATTAGACATTTCCTGATTTACGTATGGAGAAATACCATACGGATTTCCATATTCGTCCCTGAAAAGATAAGGGGCAATTGATGGATTATTGTATGGTGCACTGTTTAGAACACTGGGATCTGTAATCACAGCAGGAGTGACAGGATCTAAATTAATTGCAGAACTTAAAGGACCTCCGAATTCTCCGTTTGAGTTAATTCCCTGGTTTTTTGTGTTTGTATATGCAAAAGTTTGCCCTAAAGTTAACCAGTCTGTCACTTTATGCGAAGAGTTGATCCTACCTGTAAGTCTTTTGTAGTAAGAAATATCACTCATTACAATACCGGTCTGATCATAATAACCGAAAGATCCGAAAAATGTAGATTTCTCGTTTCCGCCGCTCACACTTACCTCATGATTTGATCTTGTAGAATTATTGAAAATAAGACTTTGCCAATCTGTTCCTTCGCCCAGACTTGCAACATTGGAGAAACGTGGAGCTTTGCCGTCATTGGTAAGACCTTCGTTTATTACTGTTGCGTATTCAGTTGCATTAAGAAGATCTAACTTTTTCGCAGCTTTACCAAATCCGTAGAAACCATTGTATGATAAATTGAGTTTGCCCCGTTTTCCTTTTTTAGTAGTTACTAAGATCACTCCTCGTGCTGCAGATACTCCGTAAATCGCAGAAGAAGCTCCATCTTTCAGTACCTCAATACTTTCAATATCAGATTGATTAAGCCATCCAATACCGTCTACTACAATACCGTCTACTACCCACAAAGGATCGTTGCTCGAAGAATAGCTGGTTACCCCTCTTACACGGATAGTTGCAGATGATCCAGGCTGGCCCGAATTGGTAATTACATTTACACCTGCAGCTCTACCCTGCAATACCTGCTCAGGTTTACCTGCCGGAATATTCTCAATATCACTCGCTTTTATGCTGGATATTGCTCCCGTTACATTACTTTTTCTTTGGGTACCATATCCAATCATAACCACTTCCTCAATCTTCTGCTCTTTCTGAACAGTGTCTGCCGGTGTAGTCTGCGCATTGAAATTTGCCGTAAAATAAAGCGCGGCAATAATCCCCAAACCTCTTGATATTCTTACATTCATATTATAGATAGTTTTTAATTCTCAAATTGAGACAATAAAAATATTATTTTTTTTGAATAGTTAACATATTTTTAATATTTATTTTAATATTTCCTTTACTTTTGGGCTTTCACAGAGTTTATCTTCTGTTAATTTGTAAGAAATTGACGATTTTTAATGAAAAAAACTTCCCGTAAATGACTGCTACAAGGAAAATTGCCCTTCCACTGAAACTCACATTCCTCATCTTCTCCATGGTGCTGAACTGCATGGGAATTATTATTTTACAACTTTCTTCTGAAGATGTTTCCTACAACAAACTTGGACTGCTGGAGGCTTTTAAAGACTTGCCTATTGCATTCATTTCTCTTTTTTCAGTGAGTTTCATCAGCAGAACAGGAACCAAAATTTCTCTGATCTCAGCTTTACTTATTGTTGCCCTCTGCTCTCTCATTCTGCCCTTCGTTGAAGTTTTCTGGTTTTACAAAGTGTGGTTTGCCATAATCGGAACCTGTTTTGCGCTGGGAAAAATCTGCGTATTTAATATCATAAAGAATAATATTACAGAAGAAAAAACTTTAACAAAAACCATGAGCAGCGTTGAAGCATCTTTTATGATAGGAATTTTTGTGGTCAACACCGGATTTGGCTGGCTCATTTCAAGTGATTACGGAGAATTCTGGAAATTCGGCTTCATCGGAATTGCACTGGTGAGTTTTTTTACTCTCTATCTTTTCACCAAAGTTGAAATCACCGAAACGGAAAACAGAAACGCTTCCCTGCTTCCAGATTTGACTGGGTTTGGAAAACCTGCATTCATCGCTTTTTTCGGCCTGCTTTTTTTTATTGTTTTTACCGAACAGAGTTTTAATTCCTGGCTGCCGTCGTATTACAAAAATCATTTGGGTGTAGATTCATTTTTTGCTCTGCAGGCTACGTCTTTTCTGGCAGTCTTCAGTTATCTGGGCCGAATCTTCACCGCACAGCTGATCAGAAAGTTTGATCTGTCTAATTATTTCTACCTCTGCGTTGCGATGGTTCTGGTGATTCTGAGTATTATCATTGCAGTCCAGTTTACACACAGCGGAAAGTCTTCAGTATTGCTTTTTATTTTTCCGGTCATTGGTTTCTTTCTGGCACCGCTTTATCCCGTTGCCAATTCAAAAATGATTGCATCTGCAGACAAAGAAAGGATCAACGTTTTGACCTCTGTTATCGTTATTTTTTCATCTCTGGGCAGTTCGGCGAGTTCAGCATTGATTTCCATCCTGTTTCAAAACAAAATGCTGGATTTCTACGCAGTCTTTATTTTTGCAGCTGTAAGCATCGTTTTTCTGTTCGGAATTTCATTTTTTAAAGCGATTAATCAAAAATAATAGAAATAATTATATTTTTACAGCATGAAAACAGACCATAATAAAAATATTGAAACCCTGAAAGAACTTATCGACAGCAAAGATTTTATCCCAAATCTGTCGGTAGACTGTACTATTTTCGGCTTTCATGACGGTATTTTGAAAGTCTTGCTTTTAAAATATCATGATTTGGATCTGTACTCACTTCCCGGAGGTTTTGTTTTTTTGGACGAAGACCTCCGCGATGCTGCCTCAAGGGTTTTGTTTGAAAGAACGCATCTTAAAGATATTTTTCTGGAACAGTTTCACACCTTTGGAAGGATGAGCCGTACCGAAAATAATGTACATAAAACTTTAATACAGAACAAAGGTCTTGATGTAAGCGAAAATCACTGGATTTTACAACGTTTTATAACCGTAGGATACTGCAGTTTGATTGATTATTCACTTGCCAACACTTTCCCCGATGCATTCAATGAAACATGCGCCTGGTTTGAGGTAGACAAACTTCCTGCAATGGCTTTTGACCACGACAGAATCATCAGATCCGGGCTTGAGTTTCTGAGAGACAATATTGATACTCAGGTGGCAGCTTCAAACCTTCTTCCGGAGAAATTTACAATGAAAGATTTACAAAGTCTTTATGAAACAATTTTGGGAGAATCTTTCAGAAGAAACAATTTTCAGAGAAAAATTTTAAGCATGAATATGCTCGAAAGACTTGAAAAATTATATGATGGCTCAGCAAACAAAGCACCCTATCTTTATAAATTTATAGAGAAATACCATTCAAAATCAAAGCCTTACACTTTTTTGGAAGACGATTTCGCATAAGATTTTTTAGTTTTTCATTTTTTATACAAGATAATTTTTTGTCAGAGTTTAAAAAATCTTATTTTTAGGAAAACAAAATTTTATGTCATATTATCCGCTTACCAGCATACCAGATTATTTTGGAATTGATGCTTTTTTAACCGACGAGCACAAACTCATCAGAGAGTCTGTGCGCGATTGGGTTGAAAGTTTTGTAATGCCCAATATAGATCAGGCTGCTCAAAACCACACCGATCTGCCGAATCTGATGAAAGAATTGGGAAATATTGGTGCTTTGGGACCATACATTCCTGAAGAATACGGCGGTTCAGGGCTTGACCAGATTTCTTATGGTTTGATTATGCTGGAACTGGAAAGAGGAGATTCCGCGGTTCGTTCGGCGGCCTCTGTTCAAAGTTCTCTGGTGATGTTTCCGATTAATGAGTTCGGTTCTGAAGAGCAAAAAAAGAAATATTTACCAAAATTAGCATCAGGCGAAATGATCGGTTCTTTCGGTCTTACTGAGCCTAATCATGGTTCAGATCCAGGCTCAATGGAAACCTATTTCAAAGATATGGGAGATCATTATCTTCTGAATGGAGCCAAAATGTGGATTACCAATTCACCACTTTGCGATATTGCTGTAATCTGGGCCAAAAATGAAGAAGGAAAAGTACAGGGATTAATCGTTGAAAGAGGAATGGAAGGCTTTACCACTCCTGAAACCCACAACAAATGGAGTTTGAGAGCTTCAAAAACTGGCGAACTGGTTTTCAATGATGTTAAAGTTCCTAAAGAAAATTTATTACCCAACGTCACAGGATTAAAAGGACCGTTATCCTGTTTAAATTCTGCCCGTTACGGAATTTCTTGGGGTGTAATTGGTGCGGCAATTGATTGCTACTGTACTGCTGTTCAATATTCTAAAGAAAGAAAACAGTTTGGAAAACCAATCGGATCTTTCCAATTACAACAGAAAAAATTGGCTGAATTTTTAACTGAAATTACAAAAGCTCAGTTGCTTTGTTTACAGTTAGGAAATCTTAAAAATGACCATAAAGCTACTCCGGCACAGATTTCTATGGCGAAAAGAAACAACGTAAAAATGGCGATTGATATTGCCAGAGAATCAAGACAGATTCTTGGTGGAATGGGAATTATGGGAGAATTTCCGATGATGCGTCACGCTGCGAATTTAGAATCTGTAATCACTTACGAAGGAACCCACGATGTTCATTTGTTGATTACGGGATTGGATATTACCGGTTTTAATGCATTCTAAAATATAACATTTAAATCTTCAAGGTTTTAGAAACCTTGAAGGTTTATTTTTTCCAATTAATTTCCGGCAAAAGTTTTTACATTTTCCACAAAACTCATTTCAGGATTTAAAATCTCAAGAATTAAATTCTGTATAGAAACCATTGCGTTCTGCAATTCTCCCTGAGCAAATTCCAGTGCCACTACTCCTTTTTTGGCATCAGCAAAACTCCAGATTCCTGTTTGCATTGGCAGTCCCCAAAATTCAGGAAGACTTTGAACAACGTACTGGTAAAGACAAAGTTGCATTGCCTGTTTCCGGTCGCTGTTCTGGAAATAATCATCCTGATTCAGTTCATCAATTTTGATCGTCAGATTTTTTGTTTTTGCGGTTTTGTAATCAATGATTCTGATGGTTCCGTTGAGCTGATCAATACGGTCAATATACCCATAAAAAGAGATTTTATCCGTTAACTCTTCATCAATATAAAAATCTACATTTTCAAATTTTCTTTCGATGTCGATAATTTTCAGTTCGTTTCCATTTTTAATCAGATCCAGGTCGACATTTAAAACAGATTCAATCACCTTTTTAGCGATGGCTCTGTGTATAAAATTCATCCCCTTTTCGTAAAATTCCGGCTGGTGTTTCAACTTTTCAATGGCTCCGTCAATGTAATGATCAATTGCTTGAATTGATTTTTGTAAATCACTTTCCTTTAAAACTTTACCTTTGAATACTTCATAAATATCCTGAAGTGAATAATGAACCAAATTTCCGTAATTTCTTACAGAAAGTTCTTCTTCAATTTCGTCTGTTTCAGATGTATTTAAAATTTTAGAAGTGTAAAAATCAACAGGATTATAAAGATAGCTCGTTAAATGTGAAGCTGAAACCCTCTCTTTCCAGCTCTGAAGTTTCTGCATTACAGCTTCAGTTTTTTGGATTTCAATCGGTTCTGTTTTTATTGGCTCACTAGTGTTTTCTATGATTAAATGCTCGATGTGATGACTGCTTTCCATCTCGATTTGCGTGATAAAACGGCTTTTTTCACCTGTATTCACACCAGAACTTAAAGCATTGTAAAGCAAATGCACATTCTCAGCATCTTGAATCAAGCGGTAAAAATGATAGGCATAAATACTGTCATTTTCAAGATATGTATGAAGCTCAAAATGCCTTCTGATGTCAAAAGGAATGTAGGTGTTCTGAGAATTTCCGAGTGGAAGTTTTCCTTCGTTTACCGATAAGAGAATGACGTTTTTAAAGTTGAGCAAACGTGTTTCCAAAAGTCCCATTACCTGAAGGCCTTTCAGAGGTTCACCCTGAAAATCAATACTTTCTGTGTTGATATGCTGATTGATCAAAACCTCGAGCGTTTCCATTTTAATATCAAACTGATACGGAAGAATCTGGTTTTTCAAAAGCCTGAAAGCATTTTCGAAATGAGAAATATTTTCGTACTGAATATCGTCAATTTCCAGCCATTTCAAACCGACACAAAAGTCTGTCAATAAATCAAGATATATCTGAGCCGAATCGGCTTTCAGCAAAAGTTTAAAATAAGAAAGCTCAGAAAGTAGCTCTGAAAAAAGGTTTCTCGAGGTATAAACGATATTCCTCTCCTCTATTTTTGATTTAAAATTTGAGATAATCTTCTCGTCAGATTCCGACGCAGGAAGTTCTTCAAGAATGGGGTAAATATCTCTGTAATAGTAAGTTGTTTTATTCTTCTCAAGCTGTTTCTGAAGATAAAAAAGTTGTTTTATAGCATTGGAAAAAGACAGGTTTTTTAACGGAAAACCCATTGTGATATTCAGATGATCCACAGCATGCATTACATCAAGACTTGCTGGCAAAAGATTTTCATCCAAAAGCACAACGACAGTGTCAGAGTAGTCGGCATCAAGGCTTTCTCTAAAGATTTCAGGCAAAATTTTGGTCTGCGTGATATTCCCCGAAACTTCGTAAACTTTAATGTTTTTTGGCTGGTTAAAATCATTTTCAATCCATGTAAATTCACGGCTGTCATTGAATTCTTTCCATGTTTTGTGATCTCTCAGAAATTTCCCTGCTTCCTGTCTTTCATCGTCGAAATAATATCTGTCTCCCTGAAAATAACACTGCGCTTTGTCCCACTGCAAAAGGTTTCTTACCAGTTTTTCTTCGACGGGTGTAAAAGCATTGAATCCGCAGAAAACAAATTTTCTATCCGTCTCTGTGGCATATTTTTGAATTTTTTCCGTCGCTATTTCATGAATCATTCCCGAAGTTGCCCAGTTTTTTTCAAGCAACGCGTATTTCAGAGCCGGCAAATAAATATTCATGTTCCTCCAGAAGTTCAGGAACTTTTTTCTTGGAACCTCATCCTGATCCCCCAAATCCTGAGCCCATTCTTTGATGCGTTCTTCATCAAACATGTACTGCAAAACTGCAGTGTCGGAATCTGAAAATTTCAGAATGTCATCCCAGTCTTTCTGTAATGTCGGAAACCACTTCAGAAAGTCTGAAAAACTATCCTGCGGAATAAGATTAAGTTTTCTGTAAACATCATAGGAAAACAACCACAGAGAAATCCCCTGAATGGGCTGCTGGTCAACGATATCCACAATAAGATCTTCCACCGTAAAAAAATCCGGCAAAAAACCGGAATATTTTTTTTCTTCGAGAATCTGGCGGATGAAAACTATCGGCCTTTTCCCCGGCAATACAATGCTGAATTTTGAAAGATCGCTTTCCTGAGCCAGCAGTTCATCGATTATTTTATTAAGAAACTTCAATGTGAGCGGTATTTGTCTAGTTTTTTAAGTTCTTCAGCAACTGTTTTATTATAAAAGAGCTGTTTCTCCTCATCAATTCCATGATTACTTTCTTTGTCGTAAAGGCGCTGAAAACGCTTATATTCTGCTAAATTAGACTTGTAAATTTCTTCAAACTTAGTTTGATAATCTTTTGAATTTTTAATTTCGTCAAATATTTTCTTCCGTAATATTCTTCCGTAAAGTTCTGCAATATCAAAATGAAGCTGTTCGTGATTTAAAGTCCATTCGCCAGTAATTCCATCCACTTTCCATGATTTTTGTACATCAAAAAAAACTAAAACTTTGATAGTTACTGGTGCTTTTGGATCTGTAGTAGTTTCGGCTTTATAGCCCATACCTACATTGGCAAATGCAACAACACTGCTGTCTTTATCTTTATTATTATCGCTTTGAAAATCCTCCCACGTAAGCTTCCTCCCTTCACTCCAGTAGATTTTCTGAGCTGAAATAAAGACAAAGGATATTAAAAGTAAAAAAGCTGAAAATCTATATTTCATTATTGAACTACAATTGTTTTTGTTATGAACGTGTTATCGCCGGTACTGAATTTGAAATTATATTTCCCTGCGACCTTCGGAGCAAAATTGATCTGATTGTAAGTTTTAAAAGTTCCCGAACCACAATTGGCATTGGTTTTAAACTTATAAGCAGTAATAGTTCTGTCAAAATCTGCGGTGTGAGCGTAATCGTAACCATAAAAGCCTTCGCATTGTTGTGTAAATTTCTGATATGTTCTGATGCTCTGTACATCAAAAACGCTCATGGTATCGCTTACAATAGCCACGCTGTCAATTTTAACTTTCTCCACTGACTGGATGGTTTCATAATCCTCATTATCATTACAGGATGTAAAAACTAAGCCAGAAAGAATGGCGATAAAGCCTATGTTGAGTAGATTTTTCATTGCATTAAATTTTATTTAGATATTTTAAATTTTCATCAAAAATTATTCCTTATGATATCCAAATCAAGAATTAAAATTACCTTTTGATAAATAAACTACTTTTTTAGTGTCGTAAAATTCTTCATCAAAATAATTTTTCAGATTAAAAATTTCACACTTCAATCCGGCAAGCTCTTCAGCAAGCTCTCCACCCTTCAGATATAGAACTCCGTTGTGTTTTTGGTTGATCTGTTCTTTTTCAAATTTTCCTTTCAGCCAACGAAGAAATTCCGGCATCTGAGTCACTGCTCTGCTGACCACAAAATGGAATTTTTCTTTCAGCTTCTCAGCTCTACCGTGAATGGCTGTTACATTGGTCAGTCCTACGCCTTCAGCTACTGCGTTTACCACAGTAATCTTCTTACCAATAGAATCAATCAGCGTAAACTGAGTTTCCGGAAACAGAATTGCCAAAGGAATTCCGGGAAAACCGCCGCCGGTGCCGATGTCTAAAACTTTCGTTCCGGGAGCAAATTCCATCACTTTTGCAATTCCCAAAGAGTGTAGAATGTGCTTTTCATAAAGCGATTCCATATCCTTCCGGGAAATTACGTTTATTTTTTCGTTCCATTCTCCATACAAACCTTCGAGTTTAGCAAACTGGGCTTTCTGAACATCCGTGAGATCGGGAAAATATTTTAATAATAACGCTGTAGACATCTTAAATAGTATATTTGAGCAAAAGTAAAGTTTTTCCTGTCCTGAATCAAGCTTTGAAACAGATTAATCTCTTTCTATTCTGTTTTTGGATTTTGACAGAATCAAAGAAAGTGCTGCATCTAAATTCTTTGTTTTTTTTACTTTATCAAGGCTGATTTTGCTGGTGTAGCCATCTTTCAACTGTACAGTCATGTTTCCTTCCTTTGAATTGATGTTCATACTGTTGATTTCATCCGGAGTAAAACGGTATTCCGCCCAAAGCTTTCTGAATTCCTTTTCGCTGATGTCCTTGTTGGATTTAGGTAAAAAACTGTACGTATTTTTTGTCTTTTTAATTTGAATTAAATTAAACTGATGGTCATTTTCAGTATCATTAATCTGAACCACAAGCCCCGGTAAACCTGAAAATTTGTAAGGCCCGTCGCTCACCGGATATTCTTTACTGAACCATGCTGTCCAGCTTCTTCCTCTGTAATCTGCAGTCGCTTTCTGACAGTTGATATCTCCGATTTTTTTAAACTCATTCTGAACTTTCCACACCGGAAATTTTTCTTCATTGATAACGAGATTTGCAGTCTGAAATTTATCGTAAAATTTTATGCTCTTCGGAGAATATGTTTTGTGAATGGTGTACGTAAGGTTTCTGTCGAAATTTTTGAATTCGGAAAGTACTTTAGAATCTTTTGTAGCGGCATAGACAGAATCTTTTTCAAATTTTGCGGCGTTGTAGAAATAAGATTCTTTTCCATCAGTATCGAGATTCATATAGTCTGTAACCAAAGAATCTCTGGAAGCAACATCTGGACGGAATTTATACTCATAAACGAATCTGTAGTTTTGTCCGGCAAGCGTTGCTGCTGCGAGTAGAAAAAGAAGCCTTATCATTTTTTTAAATTTTCTCAAAAATAAATAAAAAATCTCTTGTTTACGTGATATTTTACTGGTAAAAAACATTTATAACAAGCTAAATTCTCAAACATCAGCTGTATTTTAATTTTTAATTAAGGTCATAATTTATATATTTGTTCGAAAGACAAAAAGATTCATGAATAAACTATCAGATAGAGTAAACAGACTGGGTTACTCACAGACTTTTGTGATGTCTAACAAGGCAAGAGAGATGAAAGCCGAAGGCATAGATGTTATAAGCTTAACTTTAGGTGAACCGGATTTTGATGTTCCCGACAATATCAAACAGGCTGCTTTTGATGCCATCAACGAAAATTACAGCCACTATTCTCCCGTTCCTGGATTTTTAGAATTGCGTCAGGCGATTTCAGATAAATTAAAAAGAGACAATAAATTAGAATATAAACCTTCACAAATTTGCGTGTCAAATGGTGCAAAACAGGCCATCATCAACGTTTTGGCAGCAATCGTAAATGATGGGGATGAAGTAATTCTTCCTACACCTTACTGGGTAAGCTACGACGAAATGGTAAAAATGATGGGTGGAAATTCTGTAATGCTTCCAACTTCTTATGTTACCGATTTTAAAATCACTGCAGAACAGCTTGAAGAGGCTATAAATGATAAAACAAAAGCCGTTCTTTTCAGTTCGCCCTGTAATCCCTCAGGAGGTTATTACACGTACGATGAATTGAAATCTTTGGCAAAAGTGATTGCGAAATATCCTCACGTTACTGTCATTTCAGACGAGATTTATGAATACATAAATTATGAGACTAAAACGACATCCATCGCACAGTTTCCTGAAGTGTACGAACAAACCGCAGTAATCAACGGTATGTCCAAAGCTTTTGCAATGACTGGCTGGAGAATCGGTTATTCAGCGTGCCCGGAATGGCTGGCAAAAGCCTGCGAAAAAGTACAGGGACAAATGACGAGCGGAGCGAATACCGTTGCTCAAAGAGCTTCAATTGTAGCTTTAAAAACAGATCCTTCAGAATATAAATACATGATCGATGCTTTCGAGCAGAGAAGAAATCTGATGTTTGAACTGATGAAAGAAATCAAAGGTTTCAAGGTTCTTTTGCCTAAAGCAGCATTCTATTTCTTCCCTGATATCTCTTATTACATCGGAAAAACTTTGAACGGAACTGAAATAAATGATGCAGACGATTTTGCAATGTTCCTGCTTGAAAATGCTCACGTAGGCTGCGTCGGTGGGGTATCTTTCGGAAGCCCTGAATGCATTAGATTTTCTTATGCAGCTTCAGAGGAAGAATTGAGAGAAGCCATGAAAAGAATTAAAGAAACTTTAGAAAAATACAGTTAAAAAAGAACACAGGTTTGCAAGATGAATTTATTTAAAAAACTGACCATTACTACAAGCATTGCTGCTGCAAGTTTTTGTGGTTATGCGCAGGCACAGGATTTCCAGTGGAAGGAAGCAAAATCTAACGGTTACACCTATAAATACGTGACCAACGATCCTACTTCCGCAAGATATTATACCTTAAAAAATGGTTTAACGGTTATTTTAAGTCCGACCAATAAGGAGCCGAGAATCCAGACTTACATTGCTACAAAAGCAGGAAGCAAAACCGATCCGGCTGACCACACAGGTTTGGCGCATTACCTTGAGCACATGCTTTTCAAAGGAACAGACAAGTTTGGTTCTAAAGACTGGGCAAAAGAAAAGCCTTTGCTTGATCAGATTGATGCTTTGTACGAACAATACAATCAAACAAAAGACGAAGCCAAGAGAAAAGAGATTTACAAAAACATTGATAAAGTTTCCGGAGAGGCAGCAAAATATGCCATCGCCAACGAATACGATAAAATGATGGCTTCTATGGGTGGCGACGGCACAAACGCCTTCACATCTGTAGAGCAAACGGTGTACACAGAAGATATTCCTGCGAATGCGGTTGATAAATTTCTGGTATTGCAGGGCGAGAGATTCAGAGAACCGATCCTGAGGCTTTTCCATACTGAGCTTGAAGCTGTTTATGAAGAGAAAAACAGAGCGTTGGATGACGATGACGATAAATCTTATGAAGCATTCTTTGCAGCCATTTTCCCGAACAACAATTACGGAAAACAGACTACAATCGGAACGGTTGAGCACCTGAAAAATCCTTCACTAAAGGCGATCAGAGAATATTACAATAATTATTATGTTCCCAATAATATGGGAATCATTATGTCAGGAGATTTTAATCCTGATGAAATTATTGCCAAAATCGACAAGGCTTTTTCTTACATGAAGCAAAAGGCAGTTCCCAATTATGTTGTCGGACAGGAAAAAGCGATCACTAATCCCGTTACCAGAGAAGTTTTTGGCCCGAATCCTGAAAGTTTGCTGATGGGTTTCAGATTTCCGGGCGCAACAACCAAAGATGCTAGAATGCTGAATCTTGTGGGAAGTATGCTGACTAACGGACAGGCAGGATTGATTGATTTAAATTTAGTTAAGAAACAAAAACTCCTTGGAGCAAGTGCTTTCCCTTATGTTTTAAAAGATTATTCCACTTTATTATTGAGCGGAAGACCTACGGAAGGTCAGTCTTTGGATGAAGTGAAAAATTTGCTTCTCCAACAGATTGAAAAGCTTAGAAAAGGAGATTTCTCTGAAGATTTGATCCAGTCTATCGTTAACAACGAAAAGAAAAGCATCATTCAGCGGGATGAAAAATATTCTTCAAGAGCCGATATTCTGATGAGCGAATTCACCTCGGAAATTGACCATAAAGTTGCTTTGGAATACGTGAAAGAAATTTCTGAAATAACTAAAAAAGATATTATGGATTTTGCTTCAAAATATCTTCAGAACAATAATTACGTAGCGATTTATAAACGAAAAGGCGAAGACAAAAACATCGCTAAAGTAGAAAAACCAACCATCACTCCGGTTTCGGTGAACAGAGAAGATCAGTCTCCGTTCCTGAAAAAGATTGATGCAATGCCTGAAAATGCTATCTCCCCAATCTGGCTGAATTTCGACAAAGACATAACGAAAAACAAACTGGGAACAGTTGATGTTCTTTCCGTTAAAAACAATGATAATGCATTATTCAGAATGTATTACTATTTCGAGGCTGGGAAATGGAGCAATAAAATGTTGCCTTTGGCAGCAGAATATCTTCAGTATTTGGGAACTAAAAATAAATCTTCAGAAGATATCAGTAAGGAGTTTTACAAACTGGCTTCCAGCTTTAACGTTGGTGCCGGAAATGAAACGACCTATATTTCAATTGAAGGTTTAAATGAAAACTTTGAGAAAACAGCAGCGCTTTTTGAAGATCTAATTAAAAACTGTCAGGCAGATCAGGTAGCTTTGGAAGCTTACAAAGTCCGTCTGAGAAAGGCAAGAGACAATGCCAAGCAGAACAAAGGATCGATCATGGCTGGATTAAGAAGCTATGCACAGTACGGTGCTCAGAATCCCTTCAATAATGTTTTGAGCGATACTGAACTGGATGCTTTGAAGGCCGAAGATTTGGTTAAGATCCTGAAAGATTTATTTACATTCAGGCATAAAGTTCTTTATTACGGGCCAAAAACCGGAACTGAAGTGACTGCATCTTTAAAACCTATCCATCCGGTGGCATCAGATTTAAAGGATATGCCGAAGTCCAAGACATTTACCCAAATTTCATCCGACAAAAACAAAGTTCTGTTTTCAGATTTTGATATGGTTCAGGCTGAAGTTTTCTGGGTGAAAAACGGTGAGCCATACAATCCGACTGTAACCCCGACTGCTCAGCTCTTCAATAATTATTTCGGAAGCGGAATGGGTTCTATTGTGTTTCAGACAATCAGAGAGTCTAAAGCTTTGGCGTACTCAAGCTATTCTGCCTACTCGATGCCTTCCAAAAAAGAAGATAAAAGTTCGGTAATTGCTTATGTGGGAACGCAGGCTGATAAATTTAATGATGCAACGGTCGCTATGAACGAATTGCTGAATGAACTTCCGAAATCTGATCAGTTGGTAGAAACAGCAAAAAATTCTTTAAGAAAATCGATTGCTGCTGAAAGAGTTACTCAGGACGGAATCATTTTTAATTATCTTGCCGCCCAAAGACTCGGAAACAATTTTGACATGAGAAAAAATGTCTACGATCAGTCTCCGAAACTTAATTTTACGGATCTCAACAATTTCCACAATAAAGAAATGAAAAATAAGAATTACACATATTGCATTGTGGCATCGAAAGATAAAGTGAAGGAAGAGGATATGAAGAAATTAGGCGAAGTGAAAAAGCTAAGCCTTACAGAAATCTTCGGATATTAAAACGAAATCAGCTCTCAAATTTGAGAGCTTTTTTTTATCGAAACCCAAAACAATTATAGATTTTATTTATTGGATAGTTTGAATTCAATAGACGAAAAGCAATATATTTGCACAAGAAAAATTTAAATAAAAACAAGAAAATTATGTCTTTAGTAGGAAAAAAATTCCCAAATGTAACGATTGACGCAATGTCTGAAATGGGTGATGATTTAAGAATCAATGTATTTCAGGAAGCTGCAGAAAACCAACAGAAAGTTCTTTTATTCTGGTACCCGAAAGATTTCACTTTTGTCTGCCCGACTGAGCTTCACGCTTTCCAGGAAGCTTTACCTGAATTCGAAAAGAGAAATACTAAAGTAATCGGTGCTTCTTGTGATACAAACGAAGTTCATTTCGCTTGGTTAAATGTATCAAAAGACAACGGTGGTATTGAAGGAGTAACTTACCCGCTTTTGGCTGATACTCACAGACAGTTGGCAAATCTTCTTGATATTGTAGATCAGGATCTTGATTTTGACGAAGAAGGAAATGAAGTTTTCACAGGTTCTAACGTAACTTACAGAGCTACTTACCTTATTGATGAGACCGGAAAAGTATTCCACGAAGCAGTGAACGATATGCCTTTGGGAAGAAATGTAAAAGAATTCTTAAGAATGATCGATGCTTACACTCACGTTCAGAAGCACGGTGAAGTTTGCCCTGCCAACTGGGAAGAAGGAAAAGATGCTATGAAAGCAGACAGAACTTCCACTGCTGAGTATTTAGCTAAAAATTAAAAATTTTAATGTAACAGTGTAACAATCCAGCAATGTAACAATACAATACCATGCGATAATATTGGTAAACCGGTACACTGTTATATTGTTACATTGTTAAATTTTATCCTAAAATTTGACTTATGTATACAGAATTAGCGGAAGATACGTTGCAAAACATTGTAAGCGATAACGAAAAAGTTGTGGTACAATACGGAGCTACATGGTGCGGAAACTGCAGAATTATGAAGCCGAAATTCAAAAAATTAGCTTCTGAGAATGATGCAATTCCTTTTTTATATGTGGATGCAGAGAAACTTCCTGAAAGCAGAAAACTGGCTAAAGTTGACAATTTGCCAACCTTTGCCATCTTCAAAAACGGAGATCTGGTCAATCAGGTGCAATCCAACAAAGCTGAAAGTTTAATTGAATTATTCAACGAACTTTAATTACAATGAAACTACCGATTATAAGACAGTTTTTTCAGACTCAGACTCCTGAAAATTTAGAAAAAACTTTGGAAGTTCTTGAGAGCTTTACAGAATTCAGAGGAACCACTGAAGAAGATATGAATGTCGCCGGAGAATTGATCACCAATATTTGCGGCGCTTTGGAAGTACACGCCAACGTACAAAACGGAATGAGCGAGAAAGATGCCTTAAACTCTTTTGCACAAAAGGTTTTGGGATCTATTGATAAATAAATTTTAGTTTAAAAACTAAAAAAACACTGCCCCTGAAAGATGAAACTTTCAGGGGCAGTTTGTTTAAATTCATTATCAATTTTACTTCTTCAAACACTTCTCCAGAAACTGATCCTGTTCCCAAAGCAGATGCAGAATGTTTTCTTTGGCAACATATCCGTGCGCTTCTTTAGGTAAAAGAACCATTTTCACCGGTGCTCCAAGGTTTTTCAAAGCCTGAAAGTACCTTTCCGTCTGCAAAGTAAATGTTCCGGGATTGTTGTCTGCATCACCGTGAATCAGCAACAGCGGAGTTTTCATTTTGTCGGCATTCATAAAAGGAGACATTCCGTTGTAAATTTCAGGTACGTCCCAGTAATTTCTCTGTTCGCTCTGGAAACCAAACGGCGTCAAAGTTCTGTTGTACGCACCGCTTCTGGCAATTCCGCAGGCGTAATCTTTGGAGTGCGTCAGAAGATTCGCCGTCATGAACGCTCCGTAAGAATGTCCGCCCACAGCCACTTTTGTTCTGTCGATGTAGCCTAACTGATCTACGGCATCAATTGCCGCTTTTCCGTTGGCAACCAACTGCGTGATGAAAGTATCGTTCGGCTCCGTTTTTCCTTCTCCAATGATTGGGAATGCAGCATCATCCAAAACCGCATATCCTTTTGCCGTCCAGTAAACAAACGAACCGTAATAAGGGAACGTAAAATCGTTCGGGTTTTGTGTGTTCTGCCCTGCTGTATTTTTATCTTTATATTCTGTTGGGTATGCCCAAATCAGCAACGGTAGCTTTTCCTTCTTTGCTTTTCTGTCGTAGTTGGCAGGCAGATAAAGCGTTCCCGTCAAAGTAACACCGTCATTTCTTTTGTATGTAATCACTTCCTTGTACACATCTTTAATGCTTTCAAAAGGATTGGCAAACTGCGTTACCGGTTCAGATTTATTGGATTTAATGTTCTTCTTAAAATAATTCGGATAGGAACTTGCCGACTGCTGTATCGTTAAAACATCACCTTTTTTAGGATCAATAATATCGATGATTTCTTCCTTGGCATTTTTCAGATTTGAGGTGTAAAGTCTTTTCTTTTTTAAAGATTTCATATCCAGCTCATCCACAAAAAGATGCTGACCGTCTTTCGTAAAACCCGCCCCAATAAGGTAAGCCTTCTCCCCTTTCATATTCACAACGTATCTTCCAAAATCATTTTTGGTCGTGTTGAAACTTCCCGGATCACTGTAAACATCCTGATAATTCCGGTCTTCGATCACCTGAGATTTTCCGGTGTTCAGGTCGATCAGATAAGATTTTGTATTTCTGGTATCGTACCAGCCTTCCAAAACAATAGCGTAATGATCGTTGGTCCAGCTTATTCCTTCGTAGCGCTGTTTTGTTTTGAAGAATGACTTCGGAGTTCCGTTAAAAGGAGCATCCAAAGTGAAAACTTCATCTCTGAAATCTACAGTTTTAGACTGATCACCACCATCCAAAGCTTCGGCGTAAACCAAAGTTGCAGGCATATCGCTTCTCCAGCTCATGTCTCTTTTCCCCATTCTTACAGAGGAGAAACCTTTAGGCATAATTTCATTTAGAGGAATCTCATTGACCACTTTTACTACATTTCCACTCGCATCGTAGACAGTTGAAGTCATCGGAAAACGGTTCAATGGAACGATGTAGGAATAAGGTCTTTTTATGGTAGTTGCCATCAGATATTTGCCGTCCGGAGAATAAGACAGACCGGCATACAGATCTTTTTCTTTGAATTTTTTCTGATTTCCGTTCAGGTCTGTATGATACAGTTCAGAGCTCATCAGGTTGTCAAAATTCTTTTCATCCTGAGGATTTTTAAGCAAATCCTGATATGTTCTGTTTTGCGAAACTTTTCCGTCTGCAGTAGAAACAATCGGGCCTGTCGGTAAATCTTTTGAAGCATCGATCAGTTTCGGACGGTTTGCCGGAAGTACTTTTAAAAGGAAACTCTGAGAATCCTTCATCCACGTGTAAGGCGAACCATAATTGGCATTCAGATTATCCTGACTGATTTTTTTTGCTGTTGTTGTTTCCAAATCGATTACCCAAAGTTCTACCCCTTTGTCGGTGGTGTTGGTAAAGGCCATTTTCTTTTCATCCGGCGAAAAACTTGTATTGGTAATCTTCGGATTTTGAGGCAGACCTTTTACCTGAACTTCCGTTTTATCATTCATCTTCCGTACTTTCAGATTGTTGATGTACGTGACTGAACTTGAAATATTGGTTACCGGATTAATTCTCAAACCGCCCAGTTTCATTTCCTGCTGATTGAGATCGTCAAGCGTTTTGTACGTTGGTCTGTACACAAAAACAACCCAGTCTTTCTTTGAATTAGTCAGAACGCTCGGTGGTCTGTCATAATCTGCCAGCTGCAAAATCTCCGCAGAAGGCTTTTGATAGCCGATGTTTTCCTGCGCTTCATAAAAATTCAGAAAAGCCAGCAAACAGATGGTTAATTTAATCTTCATATTCTAATTGATTTTTGACGAAATTAATGAAAAATAGTTTTTAAGGAATACAAGTAAATAAATTTCGATCATTGAATTGACGAACTAAAATTAGTTTTTGGCTTCAGGATTAAAAATAATTAATGAAGTATTGGATAAATTAACTAAAAACTAATATTTAAAACAATTTAAAATCTTTAGGTTTGTTTCAAGTTTCCATCACTATTTTCGGATAAAAGAATATTATTTCTGAAAGAAATATGAACAATCTCCGAAAAGATTTTATATTAGTAAAAGCTTTGTTCCAGATATTAAACATTGTTATAAATTCTGATGACGAAAAAATCTTTTTATTATATTTTAAAATTATGATATACCAAAAGTTTTATAATGTTTAGATTTGTATATTTGAAAACGTAATAAGTGAGTAAATATTAATTATCAAATATTAGCCAAAGTAGATCAAATATGAATAAACCTAACGATGAAAAAGAATTTTTAGAATGGATTAAAGGAGAGCTTGGATTTCACATTGATGATAAATATAAATACTATTTTAATACAGTTGTTAATAAAATAAAGAAAGATTTTGAGGATTCGGCATTTTGGACTAATTTAATCGGTAGATTAAGAGAATTGAACGATGAGTATTTATTGAGCAAGGGTGTGACCTTATTAATCCCTGAAAATATCCCAAAAATATACACAAAATCCTTAGACTCCTTAATCATTAAGGCTTACAGAAAAAATATTCTAAATAATAAAAACTTTCCCGATGAACCTTTAGGTGGATGGATTACTCCAGATAATTGGTTTGAAAAAGTTTCTGATATTATCAGAACAACAATTACCGTAAAATATCTGGATGGCGTTGAATTTATAATAAATAAATTAGCAGATTTTTCGAAAGATAATAATTTGGAATTTGAGAGTTCTTTTGAAGCTCGTGAGGAAGGATATTATGCAGCTCATAGTAATTTACATTTTGAATTTGATATTCCAGATATTAGTTTTGCAGCTACTTCTAAAAAAATGAAAATAGAACTTCAAGTCACAACTCAAATTCAAGAAATAATTAAATCTTTATTACACAAACACTATGAACAAAATAGAAAAAAGGAAAAACCTATTGATTATAAATGGCAATGGGATTATAAAAGTGAAGAATTTGTTCCAAATTATTTAGGTCATATTGTCCATTATGTTGAAGGAATGATAATTGAAATTAGAGATAAAAAAGATAAAATATAACAATGAGTAAAATAGTTAGTGATTATTTAGAAAATTTGCCATTTACAAAAGTATTAAAGGATAGAGTTAATCATATATTAGAATTAAATTTAAAAGTTTTTGAATTTGAATTGGAAGATATATTAATTTCGGAATACAAAAATCAAGAGGGGGTAAACATATACACATCTCTATGGATATTTACTGAAGAGTTTAGTATAGAATGTAAGAATTTCCTTTACACATATGATTTTGATTTAACTCCTATGAGCAAGGGAATTAATTATTGTTCAATTTCATTTGAAAACTATAACTTAGAGGAGACTAATGATGGTTCAAAAGTAAATATAAGCGCTCAGTTTTCCGATGCTGTACATGGTAGTATTGTTGCAACGGGTATAAATTGTAAATATGCATATAATATATATAAAAAATATTTCATACCTGCATTAAAGAAAAAATGTTCATAAATCTTACGCAAGGCTTTAGAAAAATTAATATTTGATTGCATAACAAAATAGAAACTTTGCTTCGCTTTTAGAGGGGTAAGTTTAGCAAAAACCTGCCCACCAGCAGGTTTTTTGCTTATCCAAAATATACTCCCTAAATTAGCATCAAACACCACAACATGAAAAACTTCAAAACATCCTTCTTTTTCCTGAAACTTCCCATGGCGATTTCGCTTTTGGGACACGGTTTGGTAAGAATTCCCAAGCTTGCAGAATTCAGTAATGGCATGATGAAAAGTTTGGAGAAATCTGCAATTCCGGATGTGCTTATTTTGCCGTTCAGCTATGTATTGCCTTTTGTGGAAGCCTTACTCGGAATAATTTTGCTGACTGGTTTTCAGACAAAATATACGCTGTACGCGGCAATTACACTGATGAGCATTCTGATTCTGGGAAGCAGTTCTGTTGAAAACTGGTCGGCAATTGAAGCGCAACTGCTGCATTCATTCTATCTTTTCGGGCTGTTCTGGTTTTATACAAAATACAGTTCTGAGAATAAAGTTTAAATGAAAATCTACAAAAAAACCTTGTCAGGGTTTCAAACCCTTACAAGGTTTGGTGATAGCTATCAAAATTAAAAAATCCCAAATTTACTTGTTCAGCTCCTCCTGAAAAGTCTCAAAATACTTCGCCAGATCAATACCATCCGCCAAACCGTGATGCGCTTCGATGGAAACAGGCATTATCTTTTTCCCGTCACGCTCGCTGAATTTTCCAAAAGCTATTTTGGGAATGCATTCTTTAGGATCAAAATCGGTAGGATGCAGAATCGACGTGAAAGAATTCCACGGAATTGTGGTGTGTCTGATGTGATTGGGTGGTAAAACTTCATTTTTTATTCCCAGACCTTTCGTGTTCTGAACCGTTGTTATCTGCTCCTGCAAACGCTCGTTAAAAGTGTAAAAATCATCGGAAAATTCAAAGTATGAAAAACCGAAAGTGCCGTCTGCCTTGCCAATTGTACTTCCTACGTGAACGGTATCGTACAAAGCAATCTTATCGTCTACAATTCTGAGTTTTAAGGCATCTACCTTATTAATGGCGACCATCGATTTGTAAAGGTAATAAGCGAAAAAAGAATATCCGTTTTTCTTCGCATTGTCGTAAGCAATTGTACAGTCAACCTCTGTGGTGAAACCAAAGTACGGACTTTTTAATGATGAGAAAAATTCAAAATGTTCTTTTCTGTTCCAGTTTTCAAAATCGATGATCTTCATGAAATTCTTTTTTGCAAATTTCCGTAAGATTTATTGATTGTGGAAATGAAAGTTCAGATAAATACAACGTAACAAATCATATTCAGTGGAGGAAGTATGTGACAAATGCCTTCATCAATTAGATTTAATTGTTCGACTATTAATTTCTGAACTTCAGCCTTCATTTATGTTTATAAATTTTCTACCTGATAAACCCTAAATTTTGAATAAAAGAGATTTCGCAAATGGAAAGTTGAAAAAATTATGTTAAAATTGAATAAACCGGAGCTGTAATAATGGGGATGGTCTGGTAAATGCTGTAAATACAGGCAAACACCACACAAAAATATTAGAAAATGGAAAGACGAACTTTCTTGAAAAACAGCGGACTTGCTGCTGCAGGATTAATGGCATCCAGCGCTGCACCTGCGTTTGCCTCACAATTATCAAGCAGAAATACAATGGGACAATTTGAAAATAGCGGTTTGGGTAAAAGATTCAGACCGAAATATAAATCAGGTTTTGGCGGTGTCGCCTTGGGAAACGGTTTTAATGTCAATCCCGATATCGAATGTCTGCAATCTATGGAAGCTGCATGGAATGCAGGTGTACGTTATTTTGATACTTCGCCGTGGTATGGTTTGGGAATCAGCGAACATCGCATGGGAATGTTTCTGAAAGATAAAAAACGGGATGATTTCACGCTTTCAACAAAGATCGGCAGAATTCTGAAACCTTATGACGACTTCAAACTTGATGCACTTTGGAAAGGAAAACTCAACTTCTCATACGAATACGACTACTCCGCTGCCGGTGTGAGAAAAAGTGTGGAAGACAGCCTCCACCGCCTCGGACTGGCTTCTCTGGACATTGTTTTCATCCACGATCTTTCTCCGGATAATAAGGATATGAAGGGTGACTGGGTAAAATATTTTGATATCGCCGCCAAAGGTGCAATGCCGGAACTGATTAAAATGCGCGAGGAAGGCCTGATCAAAGGCTGGGGATTTGGTGTCAACACCATCGAGCCGATTTTAAAAGCGATGGAAGTTTCAGATCCTGATATTTTCCTGTCTGCATGTCAGTATTCCTTGATTGAGCATAAGGCTGATTTAAATAAAGTCTTTCCAAAAGCTGCTGAAAAAGACATTTCGATTGTTGTTGGAGCTCCTCTGTGCGCGGGTTTTCTTTCAGGTAAAGACCGATATTTATACAATGGCGATTTTCCGGCTGGCGTGAAAGAAAAACTGACGGCTTTACAGCATGTTGCCAACAATCATAAAGTGAATCTCCGCACGGCAGCGCTTCAGTTTGCAGGGGCTCCAGACGTGGTTTCGGGAGTGATTCCGGGAGCGCATACCGTGAAACAGGCTCAGGAAAATGCAGCATCATTTAATGAAAAAATTCCTGCGGGTTTTTGGGCAGAATTGAAAAAGGAAAAATTAATTGAAGAAAACGCTCCAATACCAAAAGCTTAATTATGGAAAAAAGAATTAACAAATACCATATTGATCTGAAAGAATTAGAATTAATAGATGGCTCGATGGCCGGCAAAAATCTTTCTTTTGAGTTTGAAAACCATGATGATCTTTTTAAAATTTTCTATTTAATAAAAAATAAAAATCTCTTTGAAGATGAAAAAACGTCTCTTGAATTTACATTAGGTTTAAAATTATTTACAGAAGTTTTAATTAAAAATAAAAATCATCCGCTGTTTGAAGATTTAAGTCCGGCAATTTCAGAATTCATGAAAAAACTTAAAAGTTATTAATTTAGACAGTAGAATATGAGCACAGAAAAAATAGGCTTCATCGGGTTAGGAAATATGGGACATCCGATGGCAAAAAACATTGAAAAAGCAGGATTTCCATTAACTGTTTACAACAGAACTGCGGAGAAAGCAGACGAGTTTAAAGCTGAGTCAAAAGTAGCTGATGACGTGAAAGAACTGGTGGAAAACAGTGATATTATTTTCACAATGCTGACTAATGATGAAGCGGCAAAGGATGTTTACAGACAGATTTTAGAACTGGATATTTCGGAGAAACTCTTTATTGATATGAGTACAGTTTCGCCGGAAGCCAGTGGAAAAATTGCCGATGCGCTGAAAATTAAGGAAGCTTCATTTCTGGATGCTCCGGTTGCCGGAAGTACAAAACCTGCTGCTGAAGGCACTTTAATTTTCATGGTTGGCGGCGAAGACAAAGATGTTGAAAGAGCTACGCCTTATTTGGAAAAACTCGGAAAGCAGATCAAACATTTAGGAAAAAACGGAAAAGGTCTGGCAGCAAAACTGTCAGTTAATTATTTTATATCGACATTGTATCAGGGCTTGGCAGAAACGATTCTGTTATCAGATCACTTGGGGATTGAAAGAAAAGACATGCTCGACATTATTAACGAAAGTGCCAGCGGAAGTGGAGCTACAAAAGTGAAAACGCCTTTGCTGATTGAAGACAATTACCAACCTGCATTTTCACTGGACTTAATGTTAAAAGACATTCTCCTCGCCAAAGATGCCGGCGCCGATTTCCCTCTTTCAAAAACTTTAATTGAAACCTATCAGTCAGCACAAAAAGAAGGCTTCGGAAAAGATGACGTCATTGGAATTATTAATTATTTAAAGAAGAACCGAGCTTAAATATATTTTAAAAGAACCATACAAACTTCCCGCTCCCATCTACATCTCCAAAAACCCAACCAAAAACTATGAAAGACTTTAAAACCCTATTTTTCTTCCTCAGACTTCCCATTGCCATTTCTTTGGCAGGCCACGGATTGGTAAGAATTCCAAAACTGCAGGCTTTTACCGAAGGAATGATAAAATCTATGGAGAAATCAGTTATTCCTGAAATATTAATCACACCTTTCGGATACCTGTTGCCTTTTTTAGAAGCGATTCTGGGAGTTGTGCTGTTGATTGGTTTTAAACCGAAACCGACAATCTACGCATCATTTGCCCTGATGAGCATTCTGATTTTGGGTAGCAGCTCCGTTGAAAACTGGTCGGCCATAGAAGCACAGATACTCCACTGTCTGTACCTGTTTGCGCTGTTGTGGTTTTATCTTAAATACAGTTTAGAAGAACATCAATCAATAATTTAATTAATATGACCGAAAGAATTTTAGAAGGCGAATTGTGGACCGCCAAAAAGATTAAAAACAATTATATCGTCAGCATTAAAGATCAATCGAGCATCGTACAGGCGTTGAATGATTTTATATTAAATCAGAATATCAAATCCGGTCAGGTGACGGGAATCGGCGCAGTGAGTGAAGCGACGCTGAGATTTTTCGATTTTACCACAAAAAATTACGTCGATAAAAAATTCGACGAACAGATGGAAGTGACCAATATTTCCGGAAATGTTTCAGTGACAGAAGACAAACCGTTGCTACACCTGCACATTACTTTGGGAAGGCAGGATTATTCAGCGATTGCGGGACATTTGCAGGATGCAAAGATTCGTGGAGCCGGAGAATTTTTCTTTTATCCAATGGAAATCCCTGTTTTTAAAACCAAAAATGAAGACATTGGAATCAATCTCTATGATTTCGAAAAGTCTGATGATCAGTTTTAATTTTTAAATTGCCTGAATGTTTGATATTCTGATTTCTCATATTCAAAATAAAGTACGTTTAACCGAAGCGGAAAAGAAAGATTTACAGTCGTTCTTTTCAGCGAAAAATCTGAAGCGAAAAGAGTTTCTGCTGCAGGAAGGTGAAGTCTGCACACATCTTTCCTTCGTGAGCAAAGGCTTACTGAAATCGTATTTTGAGGATGAAAAAGGCGGTGAAAACATCAATATGTTTGCGTTTGAAGGCTGGTGGATTTCAGATTTTAAAAGTTTTATCAGTCAGGAAAAAGCAGTTTTGAATATTGATGCCGTCGAAGAAACAGAATTGCTCATCATCACTCTCAATGATTATGAAAACTTAATGCTGAAAATTCCTGTGATGGACAGATATTTCAGGATTTTATATCAAAACAGTCTGGTTACGAAAGATTACCGTTTGATTGCTTCCAACAGCTTTACTGCCGAAGAAAAATACCTTGAATTTTCTAAAAAAAATCCGGAAGTCATTAAAAGAATTCCGCATAATCTGATTGCTTCATTCTTGGGTTTAGCTCCTGAAACCGTCAGCAGAATCCGTAAAAAACTTCTGTTAAAAAAACCAACTTTAAATTTAAATCCTGAATATTAAATTTTAAACTCGTCGCAACTCATGACCTAGATCAAGTGCTTTCGCTTTTCATCATTCTAAATTTGTAGAAGAAATTTTACATAATGGAAAACAATAAAAACATAGCATTAGTCGTTGGTGCCACCGGAATTACGGGAAGCAATCTTGCCAATGAACTTATTTCCCAAGGCTGGACTACTTACGGAATCTCCCGAAATACCAACAGTACTATTGAAGGATTAATTTCTGTGAAAGCAGATCTATTAGACATTGAAAGTTTAGAAACGGCTTTGGAAAACATCGCTCCCACCCACGTATTTTTCACAACGTGGATGCGAAATGATACTGAAGAAGAAAATATCAGAATCAACAGTACTTTGGTAAGAAATCTACTGAATGTTTTATCTCCAAAAAAATCGGTTCAGCACGTAGCTTTGGTTACGGGTTTAAAGCATTATTTAGGACCGTTTGAAGCGTATGCAAAAGAAGGAAAATTGCCAATTACACCTGTAAGAGAAGAACATCCAAGACTTCCATTGCCCAATTTTTATTACGCTCAGGAAGATGAAGTTTACGCCGCTTCTGAACGGGATGGTTTCACCTGGAGCATTCACCGGCCTCACACGGTCATTGGATACGCCGTCGGAAATTTAATGAATATGGCTTCTACGCTCGCAGTTTACGCAAGTATTTGTAAAGAAACGGGCAGAAAATTTATATGGCCCGGCTCAGATGCTCAATGGAATGGAATTTCTGATGTAACAGATGCACGGATGTTAGCAAAACAATTGGTTTGGGCATCCGTTACTGATAAAGCAAAAAATACTGCTTTTAATATTACAAATGGTGATGTATTCCGCTGGAACTGGCTGTGGTACAGACTCGCAGATTATTTTGGAATTGAAGCATCAGGTTTTGAAAAAACTATAAAACCTTTAGAAAACGAAATGAAAAATGATAAGGATGTCTGGAAAAAAATCGCTGAAAAATATAATTTAAAAGAATACAGTTTAGAAAGATTATCTTCAGCCTGGCACACTGATCTGGATTTAGGAAGACCGCTTGAAGTGATGTGTGACATGACAAACAGTAGAACTTTGGGATTCACAGAATATCAAAACACCGAAAAATCTTTCACAGACGTTTTCGACAGATTACGGACTGAAATGTTAATCCCTTAAATTGATAAACTAAAGGAGTTGTTTCATTACAGCTTCTTTTTTATATGACTGATCTTAACTTCATTATCTTTCTATTATTCTAAAACAATTTATTGATAGAACTAAATTGGTTAGGTTTTTGAATATTCAGAAATACACTAATCATCGCGCTTTTGAAACTCATTACATTTACAAACAAAGGCATTTACTGCCCACAGGGAAAATTCTATATTGACCCCTGGAGACCTGTAGATTATGCGGTCATCACCCACGGACACGCTGACCACGCCCGTTGGGGAATGAAAAAATACCTCTGCCATCATTTTACAAAACCTATTTTAAAGAAAAGAATTGCCGAAGACATCGAATGTCAGACCTTGCAGTACGGGGAAGTTTTGGACATTAATGGTGTTAAACTTTCTTTACATCCTGCCGGCCACATTATTGGTTCGGCACAAATCCGTTTGGAGTACAAGGGCTATGTAAGTGTGATTTCAGGCGATTACAAAGTTCAGGATGATGGTTTGAGCACCCCTTTTGAGTTGGTAAAATGCAATGAATTCGTCACAGAAAGTACATTCGGACTCCCTATCTATAATTGGCTTGAAGTGGATGATTTGAATCAAAAAATGCAGAACTGGGTTTTAAGAAATCAGGAAAATCAAAAGACTTCTGTTTTCATCGGATATTCTTTGGGGAAAGCCCAGAGAGTGATGAAAGCGGTGGAAGGAATGGGAAAAATCCACGTTCACTACTCGATTGGTAAGCTCAATCAGGCTTTTGAAGAGGTCGGAATTGTTTTACCAGATTATGAAATTCCTGATTTCCGGGAAAATATTAAGCACGTTGCCGGCGATATTATCATTGTTCCGCCGGCTTTGTTGGACAGCAACGTGATTAAGAAAATTCCCGATGCAGCGACAGCAATCTGTTCAGGTTGGATGCAGGTGCGCGGTGCGAGAAGATGGCGAAGTATGGACGCCGGTTTCCCAATGAGCGATCACGCCGACTGGAAAGGTCTTTTACAGGCTGTAAAAGCCACTGAAGCAGAAATCGTTCACGTCACGCACGGCCAGACCGAAGTTTTTTCCAAATATTTAAATGAAATCGGAATAGAATCTGATGTCGTGGAAACTTTGTACGGCGATGATGATGAGGAAGTTGAAAAAGAAGTCGCGACAAAATAAACCTTGAAGGTTTGGAAAGCTGTCTAGGATCGAAAACTTCGTAAAATTTATACATCGAATTGCTTGCAGCCCGACTTGAACGGAGCTCTTTTTGTAAGGAGGAACGACGAGCAAAAAAGCGGGAGTGGAAGGCGGAAATGCTGCCCTAGAAAAAATAAAAATAGCTATTCGCCGTAGTCAAAAGCTGTAAAAAAATAAATACTGTTTCGGAAAAGTCAATTAAAAATTTATGAGAAATTTCGCAGAACTTATCAATGCTTTGGAAAGCACCAACAAGACGAATGCAAAAATCGATGCCATCATCGATTATCTTGAGCGTGCGCCGGATGATGATAAACTGTGGTTCATAGCCCTGTTTACGGGGAAAAGACCCAAGCGGAATGTGAATACCAATTATATGAAAGAATGGGCACTGGAGATTACCCAACTGCCTTTCTGGCTTTTTCAGGAAAGTTATTCTTCTGTGGGTGATCTGGGTGAAACAATTTCTTTGATTCTTCCGCCACCAACGGAAAAAATTGAAAAAACCTTATCTGAATGGATGACTGAAATTATTGGACTGAAAACAAAAACTGAAGCTGAGAAAAAAGAATTTGTGCTCAACTCTTGGGACGGATTGGATTACACCGAACGGTTGATTTTTAATAAATTACTGGGCGGAAGTTTCAGAATTGGAGTTTCCTCTAAAACTCTGATTAATTCTCTCACTAAATTTTCCGGACAAGAAGCCAGCACTCTGATGCACAGTCTGATGGGAAAATGGCAACCGGATGAAGTCTCTTTTAATGAACTGATTTCGGCTGAAAATATCAATCCTGATAATTCTAAACCCTACCCTTTTTGCCTCGCTTATCCTTTGGAAAAAGATCTGGAAGATATCGGAAGCCCGGATGAATGGCTGGTTGAGTACAAATGGGACGGAATACGCGGACAGATTATCAGACGAAATGACGAGGTTTTCATCTGGTCGCGTGGCGAAGAACTGGTGACAGAACAGTTTCCTGAAATTGCAGAAGTTGTTCAGAATATGAAAGGAAATTTCGTGATTGATGGAGAGATACTTGCAGTAAAAGAAGGTAATGTCTTAAATTTTAATGAATTACAAAAACGTCTAAACCGTAAAACTTTAACCAAAAAAATGCTCGCAGAAATTCCAATTGAAGTTTTTACGTACGACATTTTGGAGCTTGAAGGAACCGATTTAAGGGAAAAACCAATTTCAGCCAGAAGAGCGATGCTGGAGGAATTACTATTAAATGAAAATCCGGAAAAGATAAAACTCTCTCAGGTAATTGAATTTGAAAAATGGGAAGATTTAAATCAAATCAGAGAAAATTCTAGGGACATCAACAGTGAAGGTCTGATGCTGAAACAAAAAAACTCTCACTACCATTCCGGAAGAAAAAAAGGCGATTGGTGGAAATGGAAAATCAGTCCGCTGACCATTGATGCGGTTTTGATTTACGCTCAGAAAGGCAGCGGACGGCGAAGTGCCTACTACACCGATTACAGTTTTGCCGTAAAAAGTGGCGATAAATTGGTTACCATTGCTAAAGCCTATTCCGGATTGACCGACAAGGAAATTATGGAAGTCAGCAAATTTGTGAATAAAAATGCCATTGAGAAATTCGGTCCCGTGCGAACAGTGAAACCTGAATTGGTTTTTGAAATTGCGTTTGAAGGAATCGGTTTCAGTAACCGTCACAAAAGCGGTGTGGCATTGCGTTTCCCGAGGATTTTAAGATGGAGAAAAGATAAAAAAGTGGATGAGATTGATGATATTGAAGAGATTAAGAAATTGATACAGTAAAATATAAACCACAAAATTCACAAAAGCTAAAGTTTAAAATGATTCTGCTGAGAGTTCGAAAAAAGTTTAGAATAACGCTTTTTTTAAACTTTTTAAAAGCTAAATGCACATCAAAAATTTTGTGACTTTTATGGTAAAAAAAAAAATAATTTGAGCAATTACGAACATACCGAAGGCTTTAAAATCATTCAGAACTGGATGATGGAAAAAGGCAATTCTCCATTCAAATTTCAGGTGGATACCTGGGCGAAATTCGGGAATGGCTACAGCGGAATGGTAGTGGCTCCAACGGGTTTCGGGAAAACTTTTTCGGTATTTTTGGCTTTGATTTCAGACTTTCTGACGAATCCTGATGATTTTAAAAACGGACTGAAAATGATTTGGATTACGCCGCTGCGTTCCCTTTCAAAAGATATCGCAAAAGCAATGCAGGAAGCGATTGAGGAAATTGGTCTGGACTGGACAGTAGGCGTAAGAAATGGCGATACCGATCCGAAAGTCCGTCAGCAACAGGTTAAAAATATGCCTGAAATTTTGGTGGTGACTCCCGAAAGTTTACATTTGCTTTTAGGTCAGAAAGACAATAAAAGGTATTTCAAAAATATGCAATGCATTGCGGTGGATGAGTGGCACGAGTTATTGGGTTCAAAACGTGGCGTGATGGTTGAACTGGGCATTTCTCAGCTCGTTCACTATGTTCCAAAGATCAAAATCTGGGGTATCACGGCAACCATCGGAAATCTGGAAGAAGCGATGGACGTTTTAATTCCGTATGACATTAAGAAAACAAAAATTACAGCCAAAGAACACAAGAAAATTGATATTCTCTCAGTATTTCCCGATGAAGTGGAACTTTTGCCGTGGGCAGGACATCTCGGACAAAAACTTGCCGATAAAGTCGTTCCGATAATTTTGGAATCTAAATCAACCATAGTTTTTACGAATACCCGAAGTCAGAGTGAAATGTGGTATCAGCTCCTGCTCAATGCCTACCCCGATTTTGCCGGGCAGATTGCCATTCATCACAGTTCAATTGATGCGCATTTAAGAATTTGGATTGAAGAAAATTTAAGTTCAGGAAAACTGAAAGCCGTTGTTTCCACATCATCTTTGGATTTAGGAATTGATTTTAAACCCGTTGATACGGTAATTCAAATCGGTTCTGCGAAGGGTGTTGCGAGATTTCTGCAGCGTGCCGGACGAAGCGGTCACTCTCCTTTCGAAACTTCAAAAATATTCTGTGTTCCCACACATTCTTTAGAGTTAATTGAAGTTGCAGCTTTAAAAGAAGCCGTAAAACAGAAAGTCATCGAACCGCGTGAGCCACAGGTGTTGTGCTTCGATGTTTTGGTTCAGTTTCTGATGACTTTGGCGGTTGGAGACGGATTTTACCCCGATGAAGTGTACGAAAGGATAAAAAAAATATATACTTTTCAGGAAATCCGCGATGAAGAGTGGAAAGAAATGATTGATTTTCTTACCATTGGCGGAAGTACGCTGAAAAGCTATGAAGAATATCACAAGATTGAAGTGATGGAAGATGGCTTGCACAAAGTGACTTCAAGAAAAATCGCGATGCTTCACCGAATGAATATGGGCGCCATCGTAAGTGATGCGATGCTGAAGGTAAAATTTATTTCCGGAGGTTACATTGGTATGGTTGAGGAATATTTTATATCAAGATTAAAAAAGGAAGAAAAATTTATTCTGGCCGGAAGAGTTCTGGAAGTGGCGATGATAAAAGATATGACGGTTTTCGTTCGGGCTTCAAAAGGAAAAGCTCAGGCTCCGAGTTATTTAGGCGGAAGGTTGCCTTTGAGTTCAAATTTAGGTCAGTTCTTAAGGGAAAAATTATCAATTGCTTTAAATCCCAAAGCTTCTGAAAAAGAATTGAAATTTCTTCATGCACTTTTGGCGAATCAGGAAGAACGGTCGCACATTCCGAAAGACGATGAATTTTTGGTGGAAATGATTAAAAACAGGGAAGGTTATCACCTTTTTATGTATCCATTTGAAGGTCGTCTGGTGCACGAAGTAATGGCGGCTCTGATTGCTTACCGGATTTCAAAACTTGCCCCGATTTCTTTTTCAATGGCGATGAATGATTATGGTTTTGAACTGTTCAGCGACAAAGAAATCCCTTTAAATGAGGATAATTTAGATAAAATTTTAACTAGAGACAATCTGATGACCGACGTCATTTCCAGCATCAACGCGGCAGAAATGGCTAGACGGAAATTCCGTGATATTGCAGTGATCTCTGGAATGGTGGTGCAGAATTTTCCGGGGCAACAACGTTCGAACAAAGCACTGCAAAGTTCTGCAGGATTAATTTTTAAAGTTCTGGAAGACCATGACCCAAATCACTTTCTAGTGAGACAGGCATACACGGAAGTTTTCAATATGCAGTTGCAGGAGCAGAGGTTGGTAGAGGCTTTCAAGAGAATTGAGAAGTCTAAAATTGTTTTGAAATTTGCCAATGCATTTACGCCTTTGAGTTTCCCGATTAAGGTTGACAGTTTGCGACAGACTTTGACCAGTGAAGATCTGGATGCGAGAATTCAGAAACTCATTCTGCAGGCTAAAAAAGTGAAATAACACCATTTTTTTATTTATAGTTTAATTATTTTCACTTCATCAGATATTCCTCTGTATTAAATTTCACAAATTACGCTTTTTTATATAATTTTACTCATTAAATCTAAAAGTAAGTGTTTGTGAATTTTTTCAAGGCCATTAAAATATATGTTTTAACGGGCTCCTTTTTGCTGGTAAGTACAGTTTTTCCTGCTCAGAAAAAAAACTCTGAAAACACCATTGACCGCAGACTTGAACAAAATTCAGAGCTTTACAGACAAAACATAGATAAAGCCTTCCAGCAGCTAGACGGATTACTGAAACTCTCACGAAGAGAAAAAAACCACAAAGCTGAGATGCAGATTATCGACAGAAAATGCCGGTATTTTTATAGCAAAAACCTCACAGACAGCCTTATTTTTCAAGCCGAAATGCTGAAGGAGACCTCTTCCAACTATCAGGATTATTATTTTGAAGCGATGGCTAATGTTTATCTGGCAGAAACTTATTCTATCAATAATCTTCATGACAGGGCTATACAGAATTTGAATGAGGCTTATGAGCTTTTAGAAAAAGCAGATTCAAAAAGTGATAAAGTATTTTTTGCAAAAGCAAATGTACTGGGGAGTTTTGCAAATCTTTACCTGGACAAAAAGCAGCCAAAGGAAGCTGCAAAAAAGATTTTTCAGGTTATAAAAAACGGTGAGCAGATTACAGATTCTGAAAAAAGAAAGGCTTTTCAGTATCTCAATTATTCCAATCTGGCAAATATATACCTGCAGATCAATGTAGATTCTGCCAGAGTATTTGCAGAAAAATCATTGTCTATTCAACCGAAAGAGCATCAGGATGTGCGGAATCTGATTACCAACTATACAGTTCTGGGAAATTTTTATGAAAAGAAAAAAGATTTTAAATCTGCTATCAACTATTTTCATCAGGCTCTGAAAATTAATAAAACCAACGGAACCGACCTCAATCTTAACGAAATCTATCTTCCACTTCAAAGAATCTATTCTAAAACCAATCAGAAAGACAGTGCCGGATTTTACCGGAGTAAAGCTGAAGCTTATGATCTTAAGGTCATGAACAGCAAATACAATTCTTTGCAGAAGGTATTTAGCAACGAGAAAGATCAACATAATAAGAAGCCTGAATATTTACTTTACGTTTTTTTAGGAATAGGAGTTTTAGGCATTTTCGGAATTTATCTTTTTACTAAAAAAAGAAAGTCTGAACAATCAGTTGATGTTGAAAATTCACACGAAAAAACCGGACCTTCAACCGAGATTATTCAACAGCTTATCGAACTTTTAGAAAAAAATGATCCTTCTTTTCTGATCAGTTTTGAAGTGGCATTTCCAGAGTTTACTGCAAATCTTACACAAAAACATCCTGAACTTCAGCCTTCAGAAAGAGAGTTCTGTGCAATGCTGAAACTTAAACTCAGCACCAAAGAAATTGCAAAATATACTTTTATAGAGACTCGAACTGTTCAGAACAAAAAATACAGACTGCGCAAAAAGCTGGAGATTCCACAGGATTTAGACATCTACAATTATATCGACCAGATCTGAAAGAGATTTGAAAATTACTTTAAAACATCTCATTTATTTTTCATAATTGCATAGTACCACTTAATTTCAAAAAATAACCAAAAGTAACAGTATAGCAGAATTATGAATTTTGCATTTATTTCTCCTTATTAACTAATTTTCGTTCGAAAAAGTACCTAATGAGTATCAAAAATCATATTATTCGTGCTTGAAAAAGAAGCTTCAACGCGATTTGTTATTAGATTTGCTGAACAATAATTCGGATTGCAATCTCCACTTTATTTACCTGAAGATCTACAATTAAACGAATACATTTTTAAAATTCTAATAATTACATTTATGGCTAACAAATCTCTTTTTTTGAAAAAAACAATCGCATCAACCTGTTTTCTGATGCTGGGTTTTCAACTTAATGCCCAGGGGCAGTGGGATAATGTAGGCACCTCTGCCAATGTTTCTGCTGCGGGAGGAAGCTGGTTAAATCTTGCAACTACATCTTCCGGAAATTACTATATTTCTTATTATGATACAAGTGTAACTAAAGGCTCTGTACAACAGTTTGAAGGGCAATCGTGGTCGTATTTAGGTGGTTCAGCTGGGGTTACAAACACTACCTCTCTTTATGGCTGTATGGCCATAGATAATGCTGGAAACATTTACTACAGCAATCAGGCTGGCGCAGGTGGGATGGAGATCAGAAGGTTCAGCAATGGTGCGTGGTCTATGCTCCCGAACGCTGCAACTTCACAAATCAATTATCAGGCGTTAGCCGTTTCTGCTACAGGAGATCTTTTTGCTCATCATTCTCTGGGCTCCGGCACAGTAAAAAGATACAAAAACGGAGCTTGGGAGCAAGTGGGAAATACGGGTTTTGCAGGTGGTTCCACGTATGTAAAAATGGCGGTGGGAACAGATAATAATATATATGTAGCACAGATTGCAAGTGGTCTTAAAGTTTACAAAATCAGTGTAAATGCCGGAAGTACAGATTCCTGGACTTTGGTGGGAAATGTAAACGCAGGCACAGCATACTCATCTGACAATTCTTTTATTGATCTTGCTTTAGACAGCAATAATGTGCCGTACATCTCTTACGTCGCAGCGTCTGCTGACGGCAGAAAGCTCAACGTGAAAAAATTTGACGGTACAAATTGGGTACAAGTAGGAGCTGCAAACTTTTCAGATTCGGTGGTTAACAATACTGCAGTTGCCATCGCAGGCAACGGAACAGTCTATGCAGCGGCAAGTATCTGGGACAGTGCAAACAGCAATCACGGAAATAATCAGGTTTATGCTTTAAATCCTGGTGCAACAACCTGGAACAAAATAGGCGGAACGGTAATATCAAACGGCGGTGCTGCAACATTTAACGATTTGGCGGTAGATTCAAACAATAATCTGGTTTTAGCTTATGTTGATGGAACTGTAAAAGTTAAACGCTTCAACACATCACTGCTTGCTGTTCAGGATGCTAAAAGATCAGATCTTAAAATTTATCCAAATCCTGCCAGAGATTATATTTTCGCAGATGGAAAAGTGAATATTGTGGGAGCAGAAATATACACACTCTCCGGCCAAATGATCAAGCCTTCATTTAACTCAAAAAGTATAAACGTATCGCAATTGGCAGAAGGAAACTATATTTTAAAACTTAAGCTCAGTAACGGGGCTGATTATACAGAGAAAATTCTGAAAAAGTAGGATTCAAACCTTACGATGAATAATATTTTTAGTAGAATCCTGAGTTTTTTCAGGGTTCTATTTTTGTTTTGAATAGAATAAAACAATACATTAGATGCTTCTAATGAAAGTTTCTACAAAAATTATAAAAATAAAAAAACAGAGTTTTGTAATGACCAATCAGCGCGCTCTGTTTTGGGAGAATGAAAAAGCTTTGGTTCTTTCTGATCTGCACATTGGAAAAACAGCTCACTTCCGAAAGAACGGAATTGCCCTTGCCAATCAGGTTTTTGAAAATGATTTACAGCGTTTATCTGTACTGATTGAATATTTTCAGCCGGAAAAATTTATTGTTGTAGGAGATTTGCTACATGCCGGAGACAATTCTGAAGTAGCAGAATTCTGTGCCTGGAAAGATCAGTTTCCACACCTGGAATTCTATCTTGTAGAAGGTAACCACGACCGCATTTCTAAAGCACTTGATAAAAAACTTTGCCTGCACTTTAAAGCTGAAAAATATGAATTTGAAGATCTGGTATTCATTCATGATTATCAAAAAAAACAGGAAAAATTTCAGATAACAGGCCACATTCATCCTGGGTATGTGATCAATTCGCCTGTCAAAAGAATAAAACTTCCATGTTTTGTGGTGACGGATGATCAGCTTCTGCTGCCTGCCTTCAGCGAATTCACAGGTCTGGATACAAAAAATCTCCCTAAAAAAGGGAAATTTTATGTTTTTACAGATGCCGAAATTTATGAAATATGAATCTTACAACTCATCAAACCATTTATAAATATCTACATCTGATGCGATATTAAGTTTTTTTCTGATTCTGTTTTTTCTGTTCTGTATTGCTTTGGGTGTTACAAAAGTATAGATGGCAATTTCTTTAGTGCTGAAGTCTAATTTCAGATAAACACAAAAGATTAACTCAGACTTTTTCAAATCCGGATTAATCTGTTTTAAGTTTTCAAAAAACTCTGGAAATGTAGATTTGCAGGTGTTTAGCAGCCTGGGAGAATTATCTTTAGCAAGACTCATAATCTCCTGATTTTCTGTAAAAATATTTTTTTTACCCTTTTGAATATTTGAATTTTTATCGTTCATATTAAAAAATTATAACCACGTTTTCTATGGTTTAAAAACAGTATTAAACTGTAGTTACCTTTCAATTATTCTGCCATTTGCAGATTTTCTAATAATTATTCAAATATATTATTGTTACCCCTTTAGTTTTTATGATTCTAATCACAGTGAACAAAGTAGTGTGACAATTTGTAAAAATCAAATTATTATCCTGTGGTATCTGTGTGGTATCCTAATAATTCACCCTTGAATAAAAATCTGTTTTCTTTACATTTTTAAAGTTTATTACCTAAAAAACCGTTTTTTTATACATGATTTCAGAAAATCTCCTGCTTTCGTCCGGTGCCGAATATAAGTCTTACAGCAATGAAGACCTCATTTTTTCAGAAAACGAAACTGCCTACAATTTTTATTATATCACCGAAGGAAAAGTAAAACTCAATAATTATATAGAAAACGGAAAAGAATTTATTCACGGTATCGTTACTAATAATATGAGCATAGGAACCTCATATCTTTTTACAGAGAAAAAATACAGCATCAACTGTGTTGCGATCAACGATGTAAAAGTTTTAAGGCTTCCAAAAATATCATTTCTGGAATTGCTGAATGAAAACCAGAATCTCTACCCTGCCCTCATCAGCCAGATGTCTGAAAATATACACTATCAGTTTGTGATGATGCAGACCATCGCAGTGAAAAGTCCGGAGAAAAAAATAAAAGCGTTTCTTGACTATCTGAAAGAAAACGAACAGAACAAATCTGAATTTTCACTTCAGATACATCTCACAAGACAACAGCTTGCGTCTATAACAGGTCTCAGTGTAGAAACCGTCATCAGAGCAATAAAAAGTATGGAAAAAGGTGGATTACTTAAAATTCAGAACCGAAAAATCTTCTACTGAATTAATAATAGATTTTTCTGGCATTAATTTTCAGGAAGTTTTCTCTTTCAAGTTTTTTAGCGGTACGAATTACCGTTTCTACCCGAAGACCGATGAGATCTGCAATCTGCTGACGGGTAAGCTTCACGAGGAAAGAAAATTTGTCGTCATCTTTATGGAAACTTTTAAGGTAATCCAAAAGTCCCAGAATTCTTTTTTCCGGCAACTGAGATGCCAAATTCTGGATCATTGCAGTTTTAAAATACAGCCGTTGAGAAAGACATTTATTGGTATCAACAGAAATATCGGGATGCTGATCAATCAGTCTGAAGAAATCATCTTTTTTTAGTTTGATAATTTGGCAGTCACTTAAAGTAATTGCATTAATATTATAATTTTTGTTTAAAAAGAGAAAAGAATCTCCAAAGCTTTGATCGGCGCCCAAAATATTCTGGATAAACTCACTACCCATTTCATTATAATTATTCTCTTTAATGCTGCCGCTTACAATCTGATAATAGTAAAGTGGTTTTTCATCTTCCTTAAAGATAAACTCGTTCTGTTCATAAGATTTTATTTCACCACCAAAAGACAATAGAAGTTTCTCATCTATTTTCATGCAGCTCAGTGTTTTAGCTACGGGAAGTGTATCAGCCATAAGAGGGAATAATTTTAAACTAATTTACAAATTTGTACAGAATAAAAAAAACAATTCTACTCTTTTTAAAAAGAATAGAACTGTAATATTAAATAACGAAACAAACTTTTATTTCACAGAATCCTTCTTCATACCTGAAGTGGCTGCAGAGTCTGACGACATCATGTTTGTGTCTTGTGGCATTGTGCTTGCGGCAGGCGTCATAGTATCTGCCGTCACAGTATCAGACATGTCTGTGGTGTTGTTTTCAACTTCTTTTTTCTGGTTGCAGCTCATTGTAAATACAGCAATTGCTGCTGCTAAAAGATACTTTTTCATAAAATTTGATTTAAGTGTTTCAATTGTGCAGCGAAAGTATCAATACAATCTAACTTTGATTATGATCGTAATCACAAATGACAGTTTTTTTTACAATTTATTTAATAATTGGATGAACGGTGATGAGAATAAATATTTTTTCTGTACATTTCAATAGATTTACTAAAAGTTGGTCAGCTTTTTGAATTGCTTAAAAATCACACATCAAATATTAATATTATGTCAACAGAAAATCTGATGCGCGAAGATGCCATCAAAAAAATCAAAGAACTTTCTGAAAGTGCCAAAATCTGCATGTTTTGCACTGATCTGGGAAAACTTCCGAACAACTCAAGACCTATGAGTCTGCAGGAAACTGACGAATCCGGCAATCTTTGGTTCATCAGCAGCGATACTAGCAATAAAAATTTTGAGATCAAGGAAGACAATCGTGTTCAACTCTATTTTATGAACAATTCAAACTCTGAATATCTTTCAATCTACGGTGAAGCTTTTGTGTATAAAGACCGCTCAACAATTGAAGAAAAGTGGTCACCATTGGCAAATGCGTGGTTTGACGGTAAAGATGATCCAACGGTCTCAATTATTCGTGTTGAGCCGAAAGACACCTACTACTGGGATACCAAAGCCGGAAAATTAGTAAGTCTCCTGAGCTTTGTGGCTGCTGCGGTAAGTGGCAGTAAAAGTGATAATTCAGACGGGGTGGAAGGTAAAGCTTCAATCTAAGGTCATTTGTTCACCATTTAAAATTTACGGTCATGATATTTGAAGATGATCCAAAACCAACTGTGCAGGAAACAGCGGTTTTGAACAGTAAATCTGTAACAGCACAAATCATCAGCTTTGGTGCAGACAAATCTTATGTTCTCAATTCTTTACAGAGAATGAAAAGCAGCACAATCTGTGAAATAAGAAAAAATCTAATCGATCATTTTATTACAGAATATCTCGCCAGCTTCTCGGGGTTTGTAGAAAATCAGGGTTTTGATACTTTTTCAGAAAATTACAGAATTTCACCTGTTTATGCGAGACAGTCTTACGAAAAGGTTATCAACGAACAGGAATATCTCAACCGAATCATGTCTACTTTGAACGGTGAACAGTTAAACAACATTTAGAAGTTACAATTAATTTCAAAATAAATTCCCTGAAATATTAAATTCCAGGGAATTTTCTATTATATAGAAAAGTTAAATCTCTTTAAGCAGAATTTCTGCTCGCATTGATATTTCCGAATAAAGATCTCGTGACCAATTTTTCATACGCTTCTCTGTTGCCTTCGCCTTTCTGGATTTTCATTAATGCATACTGCTGAATGCTCAGAAGAGGCAAAACAATTTTCTCTCTTATCTTTACAGACTTCCTTGAAAGCGGGTCTTCCTGCTGAAGGAGTTTAAAGCCCGTTAGCTCCAGCATAATGTCTCTTGAAAGCTCATATTCATCAAAAAGTATGGTCCAGAATTCTCCGAATTTTGGATTGTTTTTAATATAATACGTCAGAGGAAAATACGTCTTGTTCATGCTCATCATTGAGTTCAGAACAAGGGTTTTAAAAAAGTCTGAACCGGAATACAGTTTTCTGATTTCATCAAAGCGTCCTTCTTTCTTAAGCTGATTCATTGCAAAGCCAAATCCGAAAAATCCGGGAACATTCTGCTTCAGCTGTGCCCACGATCCCACAAAAGGTATAGCACGCAGATCTTCAAATTTCAGCTCATTTCCGCTTCCTCTTTTTGAAGGGCGGCTTCCGATATTGGTTTTTCCATAATACTGCAGGGTACTCATTTCCTGAAGATACGGCACAAACATCTGATGAGCTTTTAAATCTGAATACTTTCTAAAACTGATTTCCGAAAGTTCTGAAATTAATTTCCTTTCGTCATCTGTAAGATCTTTTTTGCTGCTTTTAAAAACATCATTTTCAACTCCGGCGGTCAGAAGCTGTTCAAAATTAAATGTTGCCTGCTCCTTATTCCCAAAAATACTGGTAATCGTCTGCCCCTGAATTGTCAGTTCAATCTTATTATTGGCAATAGTTTTCCCTTGAGAAGCGTAAAAATCGTGTGTTTTACCACCACCTCTGGCTGGCGGACCTCCTCTTCCGTCAAAAAATATAACTTTTATCCCGTTCTGCTCAGAAACTGAGGTAAGTACTTCTTTGGCTTTATAAATTTCCCAGTTTGCTTTTAGATAGCCGCCATCCTTGGTTCCGTCTGAAAATCCGAGCATGATGGTTTGCTGTTCGCCACGGTTTTTGACGTGTTTTCTGTATACCGGATGAGCATATAATTCTTTCATTACAGACTCTGAGTTGGCAAGTCCTTCCATCGTCTCAAACAAAGGAACAATATCCATTTTAATATCTTCTTCTTTATAACCGCAAAGTTTGAAAAATGCGTACACATTCATCACATCTTTAATATCGTCAGAATTAGAAATAATATAGCGGTTCATTCCCCGTAATCCGTTCTGCTGCTGAATTTGATTAATTTGGCAGACCGTTTCAAGCGTATCTTTTACGACGTCTTCAAAATCATCTGTATTAATTTTTTCTGAAGTTTCAAGTAATTTTGAATATTTGGTTTTAAAATCAGCTTCACCGTTACCGAATAATTGAGCATAAACGGTGTCAATCACCTGCTGATGTACCCTACTGTCCTGTCTCACATCTAAAGTAGCGAAGTGAGTTCCGAAAATTTTCACACGGTCTTTAAATCCTAAAAGAATATCATGGAAGAGTCCGTTGTGGTGCGTCATGAGAATTTCTTCCGCCTGGTCAATTTTCTGAAGGATCTGCTCAGAATTTAATTCGTGATCTTTAAATATAGCATCATAGAGCATTTCGCTCAGGTCTTTCAAAATATCAGAAACTCCTCTGAAACTCAATCGTCTTCTTACAAATTTAAGATGATTATAGTATGATTTTAAAATGGCAGAGCGGAGTTCATACGCTACCCTTTTGGTTACTTCAGCGGTGACAAAAGGATTTCCGTCACGGTCACCACCCGGCCAGAATCCCAGCTGAATGATGTCTTCATGAAGCTGAAAATCTTCTTTCGAAAATGTGCGTTTTATTTTGGTGAAAAGGTCCCCAACAGTTTCGTAATATACAAATCTTAGATATGTAATGATACTTAAAGCCTCGTCAATCGGCGTAGGTTTCTCTTTATTAACGAAAGGTGTTTTGCCCAGCTGCTGCAGAAGCGTATCAATCTGTGTGACAGAATCTGATGTGATTGCCGCTCGTAAATCATGTATAATTTTCTGTACAGAATTAGGATAAAATTGTGTAGGATGCGCCGTAAAAACAACTTTTACATTAAAATCTTCCAGTTTTTCCCGTACTTTATCCAGCTGATGATTATTGATTGCTTTTTCATATAGGTGGGTTAATGTTCCGTTGTCGTTTTCAGAATGCAGACTTGGGAAAGCCGCATCTTCAATACTGTCAAACAGTACCACCTGTCTTTCAATATACTGTATGATTTTGAAGAGAAGTTCAAGCTTTTGATCTTCCGTCTGCAGATCGGTATGGCTCTTAAAGAATTCTTCTACAATTTCTTCAGGAGTTTTACCTTCTTCGTATCCGTTTCTACTTTCTTCATATAAGAAAGGAAGAAGCATCCCGATATTCGTCATTTTATCGTAAGGCAAACTCATAAATAGTGAGTTGTAAATCTGAAACTTATTTTCAACTATCTGCCTGAATTTTTCTGCGCGCTGGTCTTGTATCATAAGACAAATGTAATAGATTTTAGTTAAAATTAATGGCTTTCCGACTGTGAAAATTATTAAATTCAACCAAAATGATCCTGGCAGATGACGATTTTAAAAAACTTAATAGCTAAATTTATCATCTGATTTAAATTTTAATATTTTTATGGGAAAACCAGGATTTGCATTATTGCTTTTATCGAACCTTTGGTGGAGCCAAACCGGGCAGATGAAAGATTTTCAAAAAATCCCTGATGTTTTTGACACTCCGGAAAATCTGTATCCTTTTATAAAACCATCAAAGGATTTTGCTTATTGGAAAGCATTCACCAACCACACAGATCCTGAAAAAGCCGTTCTGTATGAAAGTCAGTATCCTGAACCGATGACTATTCTTGAACCTGCACCGGAACAGGGCTTTTTTCAGAAATGTTTAAGCGAAAACTGTTTTCACTATATTATTGCCTGTAAAAACGACAGACCGGAGTATTTTGCTGACGTAAAGGCGTTAAGGAAATTTATCGGGGAAATAAACAATGTGGGGGAAGCGGTACTGATTGCAAATACTTACGGATATTCTGTTGATATTAAAAATCCTGAAGGCGGCTCTTTCAGAAAAGATGACTCTAACTTTTATCTAAAAACATATCGGTCTGAAAAATGTTCCGATGTTAAAGAATCTTTTTTATTGATTATTAACATCAAAAGTGGCGAACTGAAGGTTCAAAGCAGGGGAATCTACACCGAAAAAAAATCCTGCAGACAGTAAGATTTGGTGAAAAATAAAATTAAAGATTACATTTTGCTGTTTTTAAGCCAAAAAACCTGATTTTCATTACCAATATTTCAAATTTATTTATATTTTAGCATATTCTTAAAATTGTGAAAATGAAAAAACACCTACTTTTAATTGCCTTTTCTGCATTGGCTCTCAACTCCTGTAAAGATGACGACGTTTTAAACTACGAGTTGGATTTGCTGAAAGGTAACTGGAAGACAGAAAAAACCGAAATAATATCTGGTGCAGACAACAAGACAGTGCTGTTTACTGATGTACCAACGGGCTGCAGTACCAAAAGTTTACTGAATTTCAATACCAATAATCAGGTGAAAATTCAAACATATTCCGGAGCAAATTTGAATTCCTGCACCTCTTTTCTTGATGAAGGTACTTTTACGTACAACGAAGAAACCAAAGATTTGGTGATGGATACTAAAGACGCAGGAAAGCAACCATTCGAAGTGGTGATTTTAAGCAGTACAGAATTAAGACTTAAACAGAAAGCGGGCAATATTGATATCAACGGTGATATGAAAGTAGACGCCACCTACATCAGCTTTAAAAGATAACAATTACTCCCGAAACATTTCGGGAGTTTTTTATTACCTTTATTCCCCTAAAATTATAACAATGAAGAAGATTTTTTCAGTATTCTTACTGATGACGTATGCCTTATTTTTTGCTCAGGAAGAGAAACCAATGTTCTGGCAGGAAATTCAGGAATTTAAAAAACAGGATCTGGAAAATCCGCCTGCTAAAAATTCAATATTATTAATCGGAAGTTCCTCTTTTACTAAATGGACTGACGTGAATGAATATTTTTTAGGCAAAAACATTATCAACAGAGGTTTTGGAGGCTCGAGGCTGACAGATTTAAATTTTTATTCTGAAGATTTGCTTTCGCCCTATCAGCCAAAACAAATTATAATCTATTGTGGTGAAAATGATTTTGCGGATAATTCCAAACTGGAAGCTGATGTTGTGGTAGACAGATTCAAATCTTTCTACAAAAAGATCCGTAAAAAATTCCCCAATATCGAAGTTGATTTTGTTTCAATTAAATATTCTCCCAGCAGACAGCATCTATGGCCACAAATGAAAGAGGCAAATAAGCAGATTGCTAAGTTTATGTGGAGGGAGAAAAACGCAGAATTTATTAACATTACGAGAATTATGAATGATAACAACGGGCTTACCCGTAAAGATTTATTCGTTGAAGATATGCTTCACATGACGCCGGAAGGCTACAGACTCTGGACTATTGTAATGACACCCTACATGAAATAATCATGGAAAGATCCTCAAGAAATACGCCGCTTTTCAAAAAATCCCAGGAGATTTACGAAGCTTTAAAAACAATTACAGATCTGTTTCCAGAAGATAATGATTATCTGCAGGATGTAAAGTACAATCTTTTGGGCGACAGCATGATCATTCAGGCAAAGATTTCCGGTGCCGAGGCGGTGAAACTCTACGACATAAAAATGGAAAATGCTGCCATCATCAGAAAAGCGGCGCGGGACATTATGGTTGGTGGCAACTGCCTAGAGATGTTTGGTTTTAAAGACGCTAAATATTACAAAATAGTACGCGAGCTGGTAGAAGAATTCAGGATTCTGTTTGCAGAATGGGTAGAAGGTTTTAATCCGAAACATTTCATCGTTGATGACTGGGGACTCTTTAATCCGCCGGGAATTTCGAGAGATTATGCACAGCGTGATGACGAGCTGAATTTTCTTTATGATGATGAGGACGATGAGTAAATCTGGGCACAGAATCATTCGGTTATTAAATTCACCATTATTTGATAAAAATTTCTTTAATTTGCAGGCTTAACAAAATAAAATTATGAAAAAACTGTTATTACTTGCCCTGTCTGCGGGTTTTATGTGCAATTCATGTACTGTAGACGACGATGATGAATTTACCAATCAGTTTTCACTTTTAGGTGTATGGCATCCCTCCAGAGAAATTGTAGTTTCCGGAAGCACTGGTATTACTTTATCAAACACAGATTACTCGCCTTGCTATCAATCAAGCACGCTGGAATTTAAAACCAATAATACTGTAGTAACCAATATTTTTGATGTTAATATTACCGGAAACTGTGTGAGTACGGGAATAGAAACGGTTAATTACTCATATGATCATACCAACTCTAAACTCGTTATCGACGGTGAAAACATTGAAATTATAAGCCGTACCCAAAACGAACTGCAGTTTGTAAGCCACTACGAAGACGAAGATGGTGACGGTGTGGATGATAAAATCATTATTGTGATTAACAAGTAAAAAAAACACTTCCTTTTGATCTGGAAGTGTTTTTTTATTTTATTTTTTACGTTTCGATTTCGAAATCGCTTTCTGCTGTGCTCTGTTGGCTCCGAACTTTTTGGGAGTTTTTCTTTTCGAAGGCCCGCCCCAGTTTTCTTTTTTGTTTTTGTCTTTCTTTTCGTGGAAAGCACCGCCGCCTTCAAAGATTTTTGCCTGTGCAGGATTTTTCATCACAATCAGGTCTTCCTCAGATGCAATTTTTTTAGGATTGATTTTCACTTCTTCAGGGAAATCAATGTACGATAATTCTTTATCCATCAGCATCTCGATTTCTACAGCCCATTCTTCCTCTTTTTTAGTTACGAACGTTACCGCTTTACCGTCTTTGTCTGCTCTACCCGTTCTCCCGATTCTGTGAATATACTGCTCCGGAACGTCAGGAGTTTCAAAATTGACAACGTGGGTAATATCTGAAATATCAAGACCTCTCGCCATAACATCTGTTGTAATTAAACCTCTTATCTCTTCATTTTCAAAACGTTTCATCGCTTTTAAACGATAGTTTTGAGACTTATTGGAGTGAATTACATCAAAATCATCAGGAAAAATTTCGTTTATCTGAGTAAACAGCAGGTCTGCGTGCTTTTTATTGTTGGCAAAAATCAAAACTTTAGACATTTCGCCGTCCTTCTTTAGTAAGTGCTCGAGCAAATTAATTTTGGTGTTGAAATTTTCAACTTTGTAAGCAGTCTGCTCAATTTTTTCAAGTGGCGTTCCGGATTTTGCCAAAGAAATTTCTACAGGACCTGCAAAATATTCATCAAGCATATCGTCAACCGCTTCTGTCATCGTTGCTGAGAAAAGAATATTCTGTCTTTTTTCACGCATCATTTCAAAAATATGTGTCAGCTGTGGTCTGAAACCAAGATTTAGCATTTCGTCAAATTCGTCGATGATTAATTTCTGAACTTCTTTTAAAGAAATCGCATTATCAATAGCTAAATCCATGATTCTACCAGGTGTTCCCACCAAAATATCACAACCGTTATTGAAAAGTAATTTCTGTGTATTGATGTTTTTCCCGCCATAGATTCCTATCACTCTTGCAGTAAGATTTTCCGCCAGCTTTTCTACGATTTCCGTCACCTGAACCACCAGTTCTCTTGTTGGAACCAAAATCACAACCGTAGGATTTCCATTTTTGTTGTATTTCCAGGTCTTTAAAACCGGAAGTAAATACGCAAGAGTTTTTCCCGTTCCCGTTTGTGCAATTCCCATCACATCCCTTCCTGAAAGGATCGGACCGATACTTTTTTCCTGAATTGGAGTGGGCTCAAATAAATTTAAATCTGCTAAAACATCAAGAACCTTCACCGGAAGGTCAAAGTCTGCAAAAGTGAGTTTTTCCATTTTGCAAAGATAGGGATTTAAATTTTGTGTTTTGAGGATGGAAGATGGATGGGAAAGCGGGAAGTTTTGTCTCACAGATTAACAAAGATTCTATCCTCACTTATCTGTGAAAATCTGTGAGATCTGCGCGGGATTAAAAATTATTTCCGTGAGATTCTCAACATCAGAATAACTACCAGCAAAACAGAAAAACAAAATCCCAAAACTGCTACCAAAGACATTTCACCGATTCTCGGACCCGATTCTGATACGAAAACAATCGCCGTTGCAATAATATTTGCTCCCAGAATCATTGCGAGAATAAGATTTACAATGCTTGATTTGATCAACTGATTGGTCTTTTCAATATTTTTGATTTCGCTTGTTACCGTAAATTTATTTTCATCTAATTTTTGAAGTACAGAGCGAAGTTCTTTCGGAATTTCATCAACGTTATCAGTAAAATTCATCATTTTCTCAACTCCCACTTTCATTAAACTTTCCGGAGACAGTTTTCTCGCAAAAATCTTTTTTGAATAAGGCTTTAAACTTTTTACAACATCCAGATCAGGATTGATACTTCTTCCCACGCCTTCTATAAGACCAATTCCTTTAAATAAAAGATAGAAATAATCGGGCATGTGAAGACGGTTGTCTTTTAGAACATCTTTCATTTTATTCATCACCACATTGGCATCGATATCTTTCAGAGAAGAGCTGTGCACGAAATCCAGAATTTCCTGAACGTCATTTTCAAACCTTCTTTCATCAGGAATGCTGTAGCTAACAGACATTTTTTTGAGATAACGTACAATTTTATGAGAATTTTTGGCAACAAAAGCAATGATCAGATTTTCTAAAACCTCTTTGTCATTCGGCTGAATTTTCCCGACTGCACCGAAATCTATAAACACAATTCTACCATCTTTTTTCACCAGAATATTTCCGCCATGAGGATCTGCATGAAAAAAGCCAAAGTCTAAAATCTGAGAAACAAATAACCTTAAACCAACTTCCGAAACAGTTACAGGATCGATATCGTTTGCAAGAAGAGAAGTTTTGTCTGTCACTTTAATTCCATCCACAAACTCCATACAGAGGACGGTATTGTTGGAAAATTCATCGTAAACTTTCGGAACGTAAGTTTCTTTATTGTTTTTAAAATTTCTTGCAAACTGCAGAATGTTTTCTTTCTCGTTTATCAGTGAAAGCTCTTCGAGCAAAGATTTTTCAAAAGTTGAAATTGCCTGCTTCAGATTGAGTTTTTCGCCTAAATCTGTGTAAGAATAAAGAAGTTTTATAATATCTTTCAGCAGTAAAAGGTCGTCTTCGATGTAGGTTTGAACGTCTGGTTTTTTGATTTTAAGAATTACTTTTTCTCCAGTCAAAAGTTCAGCCTCATAAACCTGAGCGATGGAGGCTGTTGCCAAAGGTTTTGGATTGATAAATGCAAAATGTTCATCAGCAGAAATTCCGATTTCATTTTCGAGGATTTCTTTTACGTTTAAATCAACCACTTCCACTCTGTCTTGAAGTTTTTGAAGTTCCTGAATGAGTTCCGGTGGCAGAAGATCTTCACGATTGCTGAACGACTGTCCGAGTTTTACAAAAGTGGGACCGAGCTCTTCCAAAACCATTCTGATTCTTTCATAAACAGTACCTTTCGAGATCACTTCATCAGCCTGAATTTCTTCTGATTCAGCTTTTTTTCCGCTGTTCATTCTTGCCAAAACATCTTTAAAACCGTACTTACTGAGCACGGAAATCATTTTGGCGGATCTTTTTAGCTTTCGCTGTTGCTTGTCAAACATTCTTTGTGAAAATTGTTCTCCGAAGGTATTCAAAAAATGTTCCTGATGAAAGATTTAAATAAAAATTAGATCACCCTAAAAACCGTCAGCACCAAAATCAGCATCATCCACCCCAAGATTAGATAAAAAAACAGTCGGCTTGGTTGTGAAATATCTTTCAGTTTATCAATGACTTTATTTTTTATAACTTCGGAAAAGCTTACGTTCTCATTTCTGAAATCAACTTCATTAAGATCAATTTTCTTAAAGCAAAATGCAAAATATAAATAGTTCTAAATTTTCGTGATATAATTTTGCTGAAAAACGATTGAAAGGTGTAAACCATTCATCACAAAAAAAGCAACCACCCTTTTCATGTAATTGCTTTCTTTCTTGAAAATTCCAGTTTTACTTTAAATAAGTTTCATACAAATCTGTTCGTCTGTCTTTTAAAATCTGTACCGAACCGTTGTGGTGAAGGTCTTTGAGTAAATTCAAATCTACGTCTACAATTAATGTCATTTCCGTATTTGGAGTGGCTTCACCTTTCACGGCATTTGAAGGAAATGCAAAATCGGACGGCGTAAAAACGGCGGCCTGACCAAACTGAATATCCATATTATTCACACCCGGAAGATTTCCAACACAGCCGGCGATGGCGACGTAACACTCGTTTTCAATGGCTCTTGCAGCGGCACAGTGGCGGACTCTCATGTAAGCATTTTGAGTATCGGTGAGATACGGTACAAACAATATTTTCATGCCCTGATCGGCTAAAATTCTTGGCAGTTCAGGAAATTCTACGTCATAGCAGATCACCAATCCCACTTTTCCGCAGTCTGTATCGAAAACTTTTATTTCGCTACCGCCTTTCATACCATAGTATTTTTTTTCGTTCGGGGTGATGTGAATTTTTCTGTATTCATCAATTCTTCCATCGCGGTGCATCATGTATGAAATATTGTAAAGGTCGTTTCCGTCAAAAAAAGGCATACTTCCGGAGATAATATTGACATTGTAGCTGATGGCAAACTCGGAAATTCTGGTTCTGATATCATCTGTCAGTTTTGCCAGTTCAATCATACTGTCTCTCTCGGAAAGATGGTTGAAAGGCGCCAGTAGTGGCGTGTTGAAAAGCTCAGGAAAGAGCACAAAATCTGCCTTGTAATCTCCCATCACATTTACAAAAAACTCTACCTGCTCATAAAATGCATGGATATCTTTAAAGTGTCTCATCTGCCACTGTACCAGCCCAAGACGGATCACGCTGTCCTGCATCGTGTTCGGCTTTTTGCTGTAATAAATATTGTTCCACTGGAGTAAAACTGCGTTTTCTTTTGAAGATTCATCTTCCAGAAGATATTTATTCAGGACTTTGACAGGTAAAAAATTATTGGAAAGCTGAAATGAAAGTACTGGGTCATAAATCTCTTTATCACGCACTTTTCTGATGTATTCTCTGGGCGAAAGCTCATCACTATGCTTGTGATAATGAGGGATTCTGCCTCCCAAAACAATGGCTCTGAGATTCAGCTGCTCGCAAAGCTCTTTTCTGAGGTCATAAAGTCTTCTAGCCAAACGAAGTTCACGGAATTCAGGATCTACGAAAACTTCAATTCCGTAGAGAACATTTCCTGCATTGGTGTGTGTATTGAAGGTGTAATTTCCCGTAATATCTTTATACGTATGGTCATCGCCAAACTCTTCGTAGTTCACAATAATAGACAGTGCAACAGCCGCGAGTTTGCCGTCTACAGTGATACATATCTGTCCTGCGGGAAAAATTTTTGTAAGTTTTTCTATGCTTTTTTTTGGCCAGATGTAGTCTGACATTGTGGGATAAGCCCTTTTCATCGTTTCTACCAGCTCTTCATGGTCGTCCACACTTAGATTTCTTGCGTCTATCTGCATAATTTTCTTTTAAAGTTACTGTTTTTCTAAGTTTAAAACTTATTTGAAGGCATTATTTAAACAAGATTTACACCAAGCCGCACAGTTTTTGTAAGTATTCTCAAAATTAAAATATGAAAACATATTCAGTTCTTCTGCTCGTTGCCTTAAGTTTTCAGAGTTGTACAAAGGAAAAAACTTCTGAAAGTCTAACCCAAAATCAAACTGATAGTAAAACCGTTAAAGCACCTGTTAAAACTGATAAAATTACGATTTCGTCTAAAGAAGATATTCAGAAATATTATGGTGAGTTTCAGGATGAAATAAATAAAAAAGTCCTGGATTCTGTTTTTTTCGAATACGAATGCGACGGACGGGTAGGAAACGTGACATACTACTCAAAAAATTCAAAGGTGAAGGTGATTAAACATTCGTTTGCTCAGTACAGCCACTACTCTGCTGATGAAAACTATTATCTGAATGAAGAAAAACCGTTTTTTATACTGAAGGAAGAAACTGTTTGGAGCTTTAACGGTGGAACTTCAGAAAAACCTGAAACAAAAGATGACATCACAGAATCGAGAATATATTTAGCAGAGAATAAAGTGATTGACTGTCTCGAAAAAAAATATACCATCCTTTCAGCCGATAAAAAGAAACCGGATGTTCCTAAATTTCCAAACTATGCTTCTAAAAACTGCAAAAGCAAAGAATTGCTGGCAGAATTTGGAAAAATAATCAAAAATAAAAACTTTAAAAAAGGTCTAAAACAATGTTTTTAGAAACAAAAAAGAGATTTCCGCAAATGGAAATCTCTTGTATTTTAGATAAAAGTTTAAAAAATTAAACTTTCATAATTTCTGCTTCTTTATTTTTCAAATGGTCATCGCAGATTTTAACATATTTATCTGTGTAATCCTGAATTGTTGCCTCAGAGTCTTTGATGATGTCTTCAGAAACACCATCCAGTTTTTTAAGCTCTTTAATACCGTTTTGTCTCGCGTTTCTGATTACAATTTTGGTATCTTCAGTTTCACCTTTAGCCTGTTTTGCAAGCTCTTTTCTTCTCTCTTCAGTTAATGGCGGTACATTCAGAATGATGTTTTCACCATTATTGGAAGGAGCAAAACCTAAATTAGAATTGATAATTGCCTTTTCAATAGCATTAATCGCAGTTCTGTCCCAAGGCTGAATAGAAATCGTCATCGCATCCGGCACAGAAACGTTGGCAACCTGATTAAGCGGAGTAGGTGCTCCGTAATATTCCACCATTACATCCTGAACCATCGCTGTAGACGCACGCCCCGCTCTGATTCTCTGAAACGCATGATCCAAATGCCTTACCGCAGCATCCATGTCATCTTTTACAGAATCTAATATAAGATCTAATTCTTCCATTATATATTTAAAATTTGAATAATTACACATTTATTATGAGTAATAAGTGATGTGTAATGAGTAATAATACTATTTCAAAATCACTTTTTCCTTACTTGGTTCCTTTTACTTTTTACCTGGCTCTTTTACCTGGCTTTTACAAATCAACTAACGTTCCCACATTCTCGCCGTCTACGATTTTTATAAGATTTCCGTCTTTGTTCATGTCAAAAACGATGATCGGAAGTTTATTTTCGTGGCTTAAAGTGAAAGCGGTCATATCCATTACCTTGAGTCCTTTTTCGAAAACTTCTTCGAAGGTTAATGAGTTGAATTTTACTGCGTTCTCATTTTTCTCAGGATCCATATCGTAGATTCCGTCTACTCTGGTTCCTTTTAAAATTACATCAGCATCAATTTCAATAGCTCTTAAAGTAGCTGCAGTATCTGTTGTGAAATATGGGTTTCCTGTTCCGGCACCGAAGATCACTACTCTGCCCTTTTCAAGATGTCTTACTGCTCTTCTTTTAATGAAAGGTTCTGCGACTTTATCCATTTCAATGGCAGACTGAAGTCTGGTTTTGATTCCTGCATCTTCCAGAGCTCCCTGTAATGCCATTCCGTTGATGACAGTTGCAAGCATTCCCATGTAGTCGCCCTGCACTCTGTCCATCCCTTTTGCAGCACCGGCTACACCACGGAAAATATTTCCTCCTCCTATCACAATCGCCACCTCGCAGCCTCTGTCTACAACCTGTTTGATTTCTGCAGCATATTCCTGCAGCCTTTCAGTATCAATACCATATTGTCTGTTTCCCATCAGGGCTTCACCACTCAGTTTCAGAAGGATTCTTTTATATTTCATGTCTTTCAATAATAATTTTGGGAGCATTAATTCTTTTAAAATTAATTGTGCAAATATAAACATTAATAACAATTATTTTTCAGAAATTTTGCAGTACGAAAAGTTTTAATTTCATTCTAAATTCTGTAAAAATTTAATGAATTCTGTTCAAAAAATACAGTAACAAAATCTTAACAAAAACGTTTTTGCAGGTGTAAACTGATAATCAGCAATAAATCCTGACGTTAATTATCAACAAATCGAGTAAATACTTAAACAAATATTTTGATAAGTTCTAAAAAGGATTATTTTTGCATTAATTATATAAAGAATTGAAGAAAGTTTTAGTTTTCCCTCTTTTGCTCGCAGGTATCTTTTCGTTTGCACAGAACGGAAACAATGTATACCCTTTCTTAAACATCCCTGTTTCTGCGCGTCAGGCGGCTTTGGGAGGTGACGCAATATCTGTGAGAGATCAGGATGTCTCTTTCGCTATTGCTAATCCGTCTTTGCTGAATAAAGATTCTGATATGCAGCTTGCTCTCAATGCAACAGCATATCTCGCAGATTCTAAATACGGAACGATTGCTTTTGCTAAAGATATGGATAACGGACATTTTCTTACGGCCAATGCCAGATATCTGAGCTATGGAAATATCCCCAGAACAGACGAAAGCGGTTTTGAAATGGGAGAATTTTCAGCATCGGATGTTGCTGTGGGAGCAGGATATGCCTATCAGTTTGAAGAAAACTGGACAATTGGCGGAGGCTTAAACTTTATTACATCAAAAATTGATACCTACACATCTTCTGCAGTTTCCGGGAATGGAGGTATTACCTATCATCACAAGAAAAACAAGGAGACTGCATCTTTAGTATTCAGAAATTTCGGATATCAGTTTAAATCATTCAACGGCACAAGAGAAAATTTACCTTTCAGAATAGATTTGGGTTACACCAGAATTATTCCGAATTTCCCTTTGGCAGTAACCATTACAGCACACGACCTGCAGCAGTTTGATATTTCTTCTGAACTGAATGCCAACGGACAGGAAGTGAATATTGGTAGAAAAATTGCCGACCACTTTTCATTAGGTGCTGAACTTTTTCCTGAAAGAAGTTTTAACATCCGCCTAGGATATAATGTAAGAAGAGGGAGTGAACTTGCAGTGGTGGATCAGAGAAACTTTTCGGGACTTTCCGGAGGTTTTGGGATTAAACTTTCAAGATTCCGTCTGGATTACGCACACGTAAGATATCACAATGCTTCAAATGTAAATCAGCTGGGTATTTCTGTGGATCTTACAAGCCGTAAGGGGGAGTAATTTTTTTCTCTCAATTCCTTTCAAAATCTTTTTTTTTAGATTAAACAACTGTTGATTTTTTAATAAAATTTCTTCAAATTTGCCTTTATGAAATCCCCATGATTTAAAAGCACTAACACCTTTGAAGATTAAGGGATTCCATATGTCTTTTAAAAAAACAATAAACATCTACAGATGAAAAAACCGGTAATCGCCATAGACGGATTTTCTTCCACAGGCAAAAGTTCGATTTCTAAAATCATTGCACAGAAACTTGGCATTGTACATTTAGACACCGGGGCACTGTACCGCGGAGTAACCTGGTTTGCGCTTCAGAATTGTTGCAATGAAGACGGAACTGTTAATTTTGAAAATTTATTTGAAAACTTTGACCACATTCACCTTGAATTTAAAAATATTGAGGATGAACTGGTTCTTTTTTTAAACGAAATCAATATCAGCAAAGAAATCAGAAGCAACAAAGTCTCAGATCAGGTAAGCATTGTTGCAAAACAGCCGGAAGTGAGAGAATTTCTATTAGGTTATCAAAGAAAACTTGCTGAAAAAGGCGGTATCATTATGGACGGCAGAGATATTGGCACCGTGGTTCTGCCCAACGCTGACTTTAAATTTTTTATCACTGCCAGTATTGAAGAGCGTACGAGACGTCGCTACCATGAGCTTTTGAGTCTTGGAATTGAAGCAGATGAAAAAAAAGTAGGTCAAAATCTCTCTGAGAGGGATAAAATTGACAGTGAACGTGAAGTTGCGCCATTAAAACAGGCTGATGATGCGGTGGTGATAGATAATACAGATATCAGTAAAAAAGAAACCATCGATCTCATTCTTGATTACGTGAAAAATTTTTAACAGTTTTTAATAGTTAATTTACTTCTTTGGTATATTAATTGTAAAACTTAAGACAACTAATTCGAATATATTAACAATTAAAAAAACAAGAAATGTCTAAGAAAGGAAATACAGCAGGGATTTTAGCAGGTTTATTAGCCGGTGCAGCTGCCGGAGTAGTATTGGGAATGCTTTACGCACCTGAAGAAGGTAAAGAAACCAGAAAAAAAATTAAGACTAAAGCCGGAGATATTAAAGATCAAGCTAAGAATAAATACGGAGAAGTTTCTGACAAAGTAAAGGAGCAGTATGACAATATTTCTTCTACTTTTAAAGACACTGCCAATAATGTAGCACATACCGTAAGAGATGGGTATGATAAATACAAAGACCAAATCGTTTCTAAAACTACAGATGTAGTGAAAGATGTTGAAAACGGTCTGAATGATTTGAAATAATTTTATTTTCACAGTAATAGTTGAAGGAACTTTGTTTTTAAAGTTCCTTTTTTTGTAACTTTAAAAAAAAATCAATGGTAGAAACTTTAAAAGAATATGCAACCAAAAGACTGGATCTGCTGAAGATCCAGGCCACTGAAAAAACATCACTGTCGGCAGGAATTATCACCTATCTTATCATATTCCTTATTGCGTTTGCCTTTTTTATCATCATGTTCAATTTCGGGCTTGCTTATCTTATAGGCAGAGCTCTTGACAATACGGCATTTGGCTTTCTGATCGTTGCCGGATTTTATGTTTTTGTCATGATGGTCATTGCAGTTTTCAAAAAGAAAATCGTGAATATTATCGCAGATAAAGTGGTACAATTTATAAATCATTAAACCTATGAGTGTAAGTTTTAACAGTCTGGAAGAACTGAAAAGAAAGAAAAAACTCCTGCAGGAAGAAGTGAATGATCTGGAAGCCATTCTTACATTTAAAAATGCAAAAGAAAGTTTAAGTGCTTTCACCAATGGATTTACAGACCAGTATCTTAAAGAGAAAACTGATGAGGACGGTGAAGAAAAGACGGTTTTACGTAAAGATGTTATTGCAAAACAGGTAAGTTCTGAGGTGAAAAATTTGATTTTCAGTAAAAGTACTGCTGTAGGAATTGCTAATTCAGCATTTAAAGGTGATGCACTGGAAGGTCTGATTAAGCTCGGTACAACTGCCCTTGTTGCAAATTATGCCAAGAAAAATCTCACCAGCAGCAAGTGGAAGAAAAAAGCAATTGGTGTTGCCCTCATCTATCTTGCTCCCATAGCTCTAAAGTTTATCAGGGGAAAACTTGAAAATTATCAAAAAACCAAAAGCGTTTCGAGTATGGAGCAGCTTATATGAGCGGGAGTGTTGGAGAGTCGGAGTGTTTGAGTATATCAAGAGCCCTCCCACTCTCTGATTCTAAAACAAAAAAACTTCTCAACCAGCAACTCTATAACCCTAAAACGCTCCGACTCTCAGACTCTACACCTCAAACCCTGAAAAGCTGTCCTAAGATAATTCCCGCAGCCATAGAGACATTAAGACTTTCTGTAGACTGCGACTTTCCGAATCTCGGGATACTGATGCTTTGATGCAGAAAATTTTCAGTTTCAGGACGCATACCGTTTCCTTCGTTACCTAAGATCAGATTGATTTTTTCAGGTTTCTGAAAAGTGTAAATATTTTCGCCTATCATATCAGTTCCGATATTCTGATTTTCAGTTTCAGATAAATACTCAACAAGATTTTTGTACACGATATTTACTCTTGTAAAAGAACCCATCGTTGCCTGAATAACTTTAGGATTATAGAAATCTACAGTATCTTCGCTGCACACAATCTGTTCAATTCCAAACCAGTCTGCAAGTCTTATAATGGTTCCCAGATTTCCGGGATCCTGAATTCCGTCTAAGACAATCTGAAAATCTTTTTCCTGAAAGCCAGACTCTTCATGCAGATAACATACCGCTACTGAATCTTTTGGATTCTGCAGGAAACTTAATTTCCTCAACTCATTTTCAGAAACTGGGATGCATGAAACATTATTAAATCTCAGTTTTCGTGGATCTGTAGAATATATTTCTTTAATTTTAAAACCTGAACCGTTAAGTTCTGAAATAATTTTATTGCCTTCAACCAAAAACAAATTGTATTTTTGCCTGAACTTCTTTTTATCAAGAGACTGTAAAATTTTTAGTGTATGAGCTGTAAGCATTATAGGAATTCTCCTCAAAAGTATTATAAAATTCTTTCATTTGCAATATTTATTATTATACTTTACGCCTGCAGTACTACCAAAAAAGTTCCTGACGGGCAGTATCTTCTCACGAGCAACACTTTTGAATTTGAAGATGGAAAACAACCTTTTGATGATGAGCTTAAGGATTACGTACAGCAAAAACCAAACAAAAAACAACTGCTTTTCCTTCCATTGAGTCTTTGGTTTTACAATGCGGCAAACCCGAAATACGACACCATTTTAAATGAATACATGACCTATCCCAGCGAAATGAGAAATCAAAAGCTGAGAGACTCACTTTTCATAAAATACAATATGCAGAGCAGTGTGGGTAAAAGTTTGTTTATGGACAGACTGTACCATAACTGGGGAAGTGCACCGAGCATTTTTGATGAAGCAAAAACTGAAAAAAGCGCTGCATCAATAGAGAAAAGATTGACGTACAGAGGTTTTTGGGACGGTGAAGTAAAAGCCACAGACAAAAAGGATTCGGCGAGTAAAAAGGCAAGTGTAAATTACACAATCAGGCACAACAGCCCTACGATCATCAAAGATTATTATTACAACATTCCGGATTTGGCGATTAAAGATCATTTTAAAAACAGTATCGCAAAAACCAATATTAAAAAAGGTGATATCCTTGATCAGACCAATCTTGAAAAAGAGGTTGTAAGAATCAACGAGATTATGCGCGGCAGCGGCTATTACAGATTCAACAGTGCAAATAATGAGGTATATTTTGTAGCCGATTCTTTAAAAAGCAGAAAAGAGGTTCCGCTAACTCTGGAGATTCACAAAGATTCTGTTGATACTCCTTACAAAGTTGCGACTATAGGAGATATTGATGTTGCTGTAGTAGATGATATTTCAGATTATTATGAAAAAAGAACTACAAGAGACAGCCTCAGAAGAATCCGCTTTCATAAAACCGATGACCGTTATAAAAATCAGGCTCTTTGGCGGGCCGTTATTGAAGACCACGGATCTGTATATGATCAGAAAAAACTGAATCTTACCAAACGTAATTTTTCAGCAATGAATAACTTCAGTATCCTGAAAAGCGATGTGGATTACAGAAAAAATGATGGTGGAAAAATAAGTGACAGCATTCTTGATGTTTTATATATTTTAAAACCATTAGACAAATTCCAGCTTAAACTGGGAACAGATATCAATTATTCACAGCTTTTAAATTTAGGTATTTCACCTTCTGTGGATCTTACAACAAGAAATGTTTTTGGAGGTGCCGAAAATCTCTCTACCAGTCTTTCCGGAACGTTTGGAAGAATCGTCAACCCGAGAGACATTGACAGAAGAATTGGTGCCTACGAAATTTCTGCACAGGCTTCACTACAGTTTCCAAGATTACTTTTGCCTTTCTCTTATTACAAATTAATTCCCAAACGGTACACTCCTACATCTTCTATTGTTTTGGGAGCTTCTGTACAGAACAACATTGGTTTGGGAAGAGTCAATTTCAATACGGGTTTAAATTATTTCGCCAACGTAAACGATCAGGTTTCACACAGACTTTCACTGTTTAATACGCAGTTCAGTTTAACCAAAAACAAAGAGAACTACTATGATTTTTTCGTAGGTGACGAAAACATCAGGAGAGCAGCTTTTGATGATTATTTCACTTACAACCCTCAGTTAGGTCAGCAGTATAATTCCGGTCAGTTTACCAAAGATCAGGTTTCTATGATGATTCTTCAGGATGAGGGTTATGTGGCAACACTTGATCAGACAAGAGCAGACCGTTTGCTTGCCTTCACAGGAACATTGGTGAATAAAGACAGACAAACACAGGATGTTGTCATCAACTCTCTAATATACAATTTTGTTTATAATGAAATTGGTAAAAAAGATTATCCCAACGCATTTTATTTTAACGGAAAAGTAGAATTGGCAGGCAATCTCCCTGGTCTTTTTACTAAAGCAACAGATGGCGGTGGCGTAGTTACAACCCCCCAAAAAACGATTTTCGGAATACCTTATGCACAATTTGTAAAATTTGATTTTGACATCAGAAAATATTATAAAATTAACGGCAACCAGACTCTCGCTTTACGGCAGTTTGTAGGAGTGGGAATCCCTTACGGAAACTCATCCACTATGCCTTTCGTACGTTCTTATTTCAACGGTGGTTCTAATGACATCAGAGCGTGGGTGGCATTCGGAGGTCTTGGACCTGCAGATTCGCAGATTGATGAGCGTGTGCGTACCTATCTGATGGGAAATGTAAAACTGACCACAAATATTGAATACCGTCTTCCTTTCAACGATATGTATGAAGGAGCCATATTTACAGACATTGGGAACATCTGGAATCTTGAAGACAGCGGTTTTGAAGATCAGTTTAAATTCAGCAAATTCATCCGCCAGATGGGTGTAGGAAGCGGATTGGGATTGAGAGTAAATATCGCCTACATCACCTTAAGGCTAGACCTTGCCTATAAGATGTATGACCCCAACAGGCCAGATTCAGAAAGATGGAGAATAAAACATTTCAATCCTCTGAAACCAACCATGAACATTGCATTTGGTTATCCTTTCTAAATCTTAATCAGGAGAAATCCCAAGGATATAATAAACCACAGCCGCAACCCTGGCTAAACTTTCTCTGGACTGATTTCTGTAAAAACTTTCAGGTTTAGATACGTCCTGAGCATCAAATCCCAAAGCATTCATAGAATTGTTTCTGGCAAAAAACAGTGCCCGCAGATTGTGAAATCCCTGCGAAACGATGATGACGTTTTTCTTTTTGTAAGTGTTTTTACAGCGGAGAATACTCTGGTAGGTATTAAAGCCTTTCGGGTCTTCAACAATAATATGTTCCGGCACGCCTTCCTGATAAATGAGATAGTTTTTCATGGCAGCCGGCTCGTCATAGCCCTTACTTTTTTCACCACTTACAACAATGGTTTTTATTTTGCCGTGATGATAGAGCAAAGCAGCAGCATCCATCCTTTTGGTGAAGTACGGATTTGAAACTCCGGATCGCATTCTGGGTGAAGTTCCCAAAACCAAAGCAACTTCACGCGGAGGAATTTTTGAAATTTTTGTGTATGTTCTTCCGTTGGTAAGCCCAAACACCCATGCATTGCACAGAGCCATCAGCAGAAGAAAAATTTCTGCTGAAACGAAAATAAATTTGAATATGTGCCTGATGAATCTCAATTGAAATCAAAGTTAAGCTTTATTTTCTTTGTTTTGGCAATAGACATGCAGGCTAAAATTTTGCCCTGTGATTCTTCTTTTTCTGTTAAATATTCATTTTCCAGAAGTTCCACTTCACCTTCTTCTAAAAAACACTCGCAACTGCCACAGATTCCGGATTTGCAGGAATATGGGACAGGAAAATTTTTTACTAATAGCTGCTGTAGTATTTTCTCTCGGTTATTTTCAAGTTCTGTTTCAAAGTTTTTACCTGAAATCTGAAATTCTACTTTAATATTTTCAATAAGAGGAAATTCTTTTTCTATTGGATAAATGTCTTCATTAAACTCTTCAAAAAGTTCAAAGTGAATGTTGTTTTTCGGAATCCCGAGATGAAAACAGGCATTGGCAAGGCTTTTTATCATTTCACCTTTTCCACAGATTAAAACTTCATCTACAGCATCCCAAATCGTTGATTCTTCGTCGGTATCATCAAGATGCAGAATCTGGTTGATAATTAAATTTAATTTTTTATCATCAAGTCTTCCAGAAAAAAAGGAGTTTTCAGTATTTTCTCTCGAAAAAAAGTAGAAAATCTGCAATCTGTCGCCATAAAAACGGGCAAGCTGATCAAGCTCCTCACGGTATGCGAGGTTTTCAGAGTTTCTGTTTCCGTAAAAGAGGAAGAGACGGGTTCTCGGTTCCCGGTGAAGAATATTTTTAAAATGGCTCAAAACAGGCGTAATCCCAATGCCTGCAGCAAAACCTACTATGGTTCTGAATTCACTCGGCTTTGAAACCAAAGTAAATCTACCGGCAGGTTTGCTTACATACATAAAATCACCAATCTGATAATTTTTGTAAATGAATGCGGCAGAACCTCCATCAGAATTCATCTTCAGCCCCAAAGAAATTTTCTTCTCAAACGGAGCAGAAGTCATCGAGTAATCATTTATAAATTCACTGCCTTTGTTTTCGGTGAGAATACTTACATACTGGCCGGCATCAAAAGAAAAAAACTCAGTCAATTCTTCCGGAACCTCAAATTCCAGAGAGAAAGTATTTTTGGTCAGGTCTTGCTTTTTAGCTATTTTTAGCGGGTGAAACGCAGTGAGTTTACCTTTATAAATTTGTTGTTTCATATCTGAATTTCAAAAATAAATAAAAAATATGAAGAAGCTTCTTTTATCTGCATTTGTTTTATGTGCACTCTCTGCATGCAAAAAGCAGGAACCCACTTCAGAAACGCCCACAAATACAGACTCTGTGGCTGTAAATACAATTCCTGAAAAAGACAGCGTAAAAGTTAATTTAAAAGAAATTTCTCCGAAGGAACTCTCAGAAAATATTTCAAAAAATAACGATACTTTGTACGTAACAAATTTTTTTGCTACCTGGTGTGGCCCCTGCATGATGGAAATGCCTCATTTTAAGAAAAAAGTTGAAGAGCTGAAGGGAAAACCTGTGAAGTTTCTTTTTGTAAATATCTACAATAAACCGGAATGGACTAAAGACGTACCTGCTTTTGCGGAAGAAAGCGGTTTGAAAGACCAAATAGTTTTGCTGGATGATTCAAAATTAGACCCTTCATTTTTCGATGCTTTCACATCATGGAAAGGAAATAATATTCCCTACACTTTTTTCAGGAAAGGAAATAAAACCGATGAAGCTCTGGGTGGAATGCCGGAGGAGGTACTGGATGCCAAACTGAAAAGTTTTATTCAATAGTTCTATAAATGAGTCAAAAATTCAGAATTCTGTGTTCGATATTAATAGTCCTGACTGTTGCAGTCTCACTTATTAATCTGAACACAGGATTTTTAAGTTTAAATTTCAATGATTTTTTTGGTGAATCATCCAATAATCAAATTGCTGAAATACGTATAAACCGTGTTTTGGTAATGCTTTTGGCGGGAATTTCAATACCAACTTCAGGTTTTCTGATGCAGGAATATTTTCAAAACCCTCTTGCGGGACCCGATATTTTAGGAATCACTTCTGTTGCCAGCCTTTCTGTAGCTTTTTACATTTTTTTTTCTTATAATATTTCCCTTCCGGACTTTCTTCAGAACAGTTTCATGAGTCTTTCTTCCATCATCGGAAGTTTGCTCCTGATGTTGCTTTTGCTTGCAGTTTCTGATAAATTTCAGGATAAATCCTACTTAGTGATCTTCGGATTTCTCGTCTCTGCATTTGCTGGGGCAATTGTTTCACTACTTCAGTTTTATGCTGAAAATCAAAGTTTAAAAAACTATATCCTGTGGTCTTTCGGAGCGAATAATCTTGTATCGCGAAATCAAATCTATGTATTGAGTATTTTAATTCTGATCGGAATTTTTGTCAGCTTCAAAACAATCAAACCATTGATAGGCAATTCATTGGGAACATCTTATGCAAAAAGTTTTGGTGTTAATTTACATCACCTCAAATTACTGGTCATCCTTGCCTCTTCACTGCTTTCAGCATCGGTTACAGCATTTTTAGGGCCGGTTTTGTTTATCGGGATTATCGTTCCACACTTTTGCAGATTAATTTATAATCCAGCAAAACTCTGGCAACAATGGATTTTAAATATGCTTTTAGGTATGGTCATGATGATTCTCTTTTCAGTTATAGCAGAAAAATCACAGATCCCGCTCAATGTCATCAGCTCGATATTTGGAATTCCTGTAATTTTAATGATGCTTTTGAGGCAGAACAAAGTTTAGTTAAAATGCATCTAAAAATCAACCAGGCCAACATTGGCTACAGTAAAACTCTTATTTCAAATGCCAACGCATCTTTGAAACTGGGAGACGTCTGTCTATTAATTGGAAATAACGGTGTGGGAAAAACTACTTTAATAAAATCTATTCTCCACCACAACCCCTTGTTGGGTGGCGAAATTTTAATTGAAAATAAAAACGTAAAAGATCTGTCGGTAAAAGAAATTGCAGAAAACATTGCCATCGTTTTTTCAAAAGCGGTTATTCCGCAAAATTATACGGTTGAAGACCTGATTTCTTTAGGAAAATACATCTACTACCCTTTTTATTTTGAACTTACAAACGAAGACCGCGAGGAAGTTTCACATATTATCGAAAATCTTGATCTGATGCAGTACAGAAATACATTACTCAAGAACCTTTCAGACGGAAACCTTCAGAAAGCTTTTATAGGAAGAGCTTTGTCACAAAATTCACACATCATTATTTTAGATGAGCCCACTACCCATTTGGATGAAAAAAATAAACTAATTATTTTAAAAACACTTCGTCAATTAGCAAAAGAACAAAATAAACTTATTCTTTTTTCGTCGCACGACTGGCGTCTGGCCAAAGAATTTGCAGATAAAATTTGGTACATAAAAGAGGGAAATATGCATTCTGGAATAGTGGAAGATGTATTGTCACGGCATCTTGAGCTTACCAGTGCTTCCATTTTTCAAATCCACCAGAATTTTATTGCCCCAAAAATAACTGCTGCAGATCTACAGAAAGAGATGCTTTATTCTTTACTCCAGAAAAATTTTGAAAAAGACCTTTCAGCATTCCACTTCATAAAACAGAATGAAAAATGGATCATTGAACACAATTCTTTCACACATCAATGCGAATCTTTTGAAGAAATCATCAATTTCGTAAAAACCGTTCACTATATCAACCCTTAATGTATTGATTCTACATACTATGCATGCATAGTATTATGCTAATCATACATTTTAATATTCTATAAATCAACATATTATAAATATTTCTCTTTCAGAAATGCTATGCATGCATAATATTTGCTACATTTGAATAAACCGATTAGCAATAATTTACATGGATAACAACAAAGAAAAAACTGAAAATGTTGATCTTATTTTGAAGCAGACCTGGTTAGCTGTTTCAAAAATGTACACAGAGCTCGCGCAGGAACATGATTCTACTGCTGTTCAGGCGCTTACACTACTTAAAATTGATCCTAAAGAGGGTACAAGAAGTACAAATCTTGGTCCCAAAATGGCAATTGAGCCTACTTCCCTTACCAGAATTATTAAACTTCTGGAAGACAACGGCTATATCTACAAAGAAAAAACAACCCAGGACAAACGTGAAGTGATTATAAAACTCACAGATAAAGGATTAAACTCCCGAAATATGTCTAAAGAAGTGGTCGTTAATTTCAACAAAAAAGTTGTGGAGAAAATTTCACCTGAAAAACTGGAAATTTTCAAAGAAGTGATGACAGAGATTATGAAAATTTCAAATGATCTGAACAGTAAGAAGTAGAACGCTTTTTATTTGGGCAGCTATTTCCGCCCTCCGTTTCCGCTTTTTTGCAAATTTCCCACCCCAATTGCCAGCCCTGAAATTTGCAAAAAGAGCTCCACTCAGGTCGGGCTGCGAGAAATCGAGGAACAAGATTTAGCAATTCAAATTACAAATTAAATCTCTTAGAGATAGGTTTAATACTTGAAGGCATTACGTAAAATTAATCAGGTTATAATCAACTCATTAATTAATAAAAATAATAAAATCTACATATGAAAAGAAGAATCAAACACGTAACGGTTCTCGGTTCAGGAATTATGGGAAGCGGTATTGCTGCACACTTTGCCAATATTGGCGTGCAGGTTTCGCTGCTCGATATTATTCCGTTTGAACTCACTGAAGCCGAGCAGAAAAAAGGTTTGACCAAAGATGACAAAACTGTTCGCAACAGAATTGCTTCTGAAAACTTTGAAAAACTGAAGAAAGCAAGTCCTGCACTCCTCTATTCTCCAAAATTTGCGGAAAGAATTAAAGTCGGGAATTTTGATGATGATTTAAAGAAAATAAAAGATACCGACTGGATTATTGAGGTTGTAGTTGAAAAACTCGACATTAAAAAATCGGTTTATGAAAAAATCGAACAGTTCAGAAAACCGGGAACTTTGGTTTCTTCAAATACTTCAGGAATTCCAATTAATATGTTGGTTGAAGGAAGAAGCGATGATTTTAAAAAATATTTTGCAGGAACGCATTTTTTCAATCCGGTAAGATATCTTCCACTTTTGGAAGTCATTCCGACCAAAGATACCGACCCTGAAATTGCAAAATTCTATATGGAATATGGCGCAAAATTTTTAGGAAAAACTACGGTTTTAGCTAAAGATACTCCAGCATTTATCGCCAACAGAATCGGCGTTTTCTCAATGATGGATTTGCTTCATAATGTTCAGAAATTAGGTTTAAATGTTTCTGATGTGGATAAATTAACCGGTCCAATTATCGGTCGTCCTAAATCTGCAACCTTCAGAACTGCCGATGTTGTTGGTCTCGATACTTTGGTAATGGTTGCCAATGGCGTTCGCCAAAGTGGTTCTGAAGCCAACGATTTTAATGATGTTTTTGCTCTTCCTGAATACATTCAGAAAATGGTCGATAACAAATGGTTGGGATCAAAAACCGAACAAGGTTTCTATAAAAAAATTAAAGGTAAAGACGGCAAATCTGTAATCCACGGATTAAATCTTGAAACTTTAGAATATGAACTTCAAGGCAAATCATCTTTCCCGACTTTAGAATTAACGAAAAACATCGACAAACCGATTGACCGTTTCAAAGTCTTAGTTGGCGGAAAAGATAAAGCCGGAGAGCTTTACAGGAAATCTTTAGGCGCGTTATTCGCCTATGTTTCTCACAAAGTTCCTGAAATTTCAGACGAAGTTTACAAAATCGACGATGCGATGAGAGCAGGTTTCGGTTGGGAAAACGGACCTTTCGAAATTTGGGATTCTGTTGGTGTTCAAAAAGGAATTGAATTGGCGAAAGAAGCCGGTTATGAAGTTTCAGACTGGGTGAAAAACGTTGAATCATTTTACAAAGTAAACGAAGACGGACAAAGTATTTTCTTTGATAAAAACTCAGGAAATTACAATAATATTCCCGGTCAGGAATCCTTTATCATTTTAGATAATATCAGAAAAAACAAAACCCTTTGGAGCAATTTAGGTTCGGCAATTGAAGATTTGGGCGACGGAATTATCAATTTTGAAATCCGTTCCAAAATGAATTCTTTAGGCGGGGAAGTTTTAGATGGATTAAACCGCGCCATCGATTTGGCAGAAAAAGAATACGATGGCTTAGTGATTGGAAATCAAGGTGCAAATTTCTCTGTCGGAGCCAATTTAGCAATGATTTTAATGATGGCAATCGAGCAGGATTGGGATGATTTGAATATGGCGATTGCCTATTTCCAAAAATCGATGATGAGAGTTCGTTATTCATCAATTCCTGTCGTAGTTGCTCCTCACGGAATGACTTTGGGTGGCGGTTGCGAAATGACCATGCACGCAGACAGAGTGGTTGCAGCAGCGGAAACTTATATCGGATTGGTTGAAACAGGAGTCGGTGTAATTCCTGGTGGTGGTGGAACGAAAGAATTTGCTTTAAGAACTTCGAGAGAATTTCACAGCGATGATGTGAAAAATAACCGTCTCCGTGAAGCTTTCATGAATATCGCAATGGGAAAAGTGGCCACTTCTGCTTACGAAGCTTACGATATGGGAATTCTTGAGAAAGGAAAAGATATTGTGGTTGTTGACAAGAGAACGCAGATTATGACCGCAAAAATGATGGCGAAAAGCTTAGCAGAACATGGTTACACTCAACCCATCGAGCAAACTGTAAAGGTTCTTGGAAAAGATGCTTTGGGAATGTTCTATGTGGGAACAGACCAAATGTTAACAGGTAATTTCATTTCGCAACACGATAAATTAATCGCTGATAAATTAGCCAATGTTTTGGTAGGTGGAAATCTTTCCGAACCGACGGTTGTTACCGAACAGTATTTGTTGAATCTTGAAAGAGAAACTTTCCTACAGCTTTGCGGTGAAAGAAAAACTTTGGAGAGAATTCAGTTTATGTTGCAGAAAGGAAAGCCATTGAGGAATTAAAGCGCAGCTCCGTAGGAGAGCCCTGTTAATAGCAGAATTATTAGCGTTTTTATCGCAGCCTCGTAGAGGCGACCTGTTAATGGACGATTTACCAATTTTAATTTAAATATTAATCTTATGGCAAACACTTATACGCAAATTTATATTCAAATTGTTTTTGCTGTAAAAGGTCGACAAAACCTGATTCCAAAAGAAAACAGAGAAGAATTACATGAATTTATAACAGGAATTATTTCGAACAGAAGTCAAAAATTATTTGCTGTTTTTGCAATGCCCGACCACGTTCATATTCTTGTAAGTATGAGTCCGACGGTTTCGATTTCAGATTTGGTTAGAGATATTAAAACAGGTTCGTCAAAATTTATTAATGATAAAAAATGGATGAACGAAAAATTCAATTGGCAGGAAGGATATGGAGCTTTTTCCTATTCTAAAAGCAGTGTTGATTTGGTTGTCAAATATATTTTAAATCAGGAAGAACATCATCAAAATAAATCATTTAAAAACGAATATTTAGATTTTTTAGAAAAATTTGAAATTGAATATGATTCTAAATATTTGTTTGAATGGATTGAATGAAATTAACAAAGGTAATTAACAGGTCGCTCCTACGGAGCTCCGCAAAAGCGTACGTACAAATTGCTATTAACAGCGCGCCTCTACGAGGCGAAAATTCTTAAACTAATTTTTAATTAATAAAAAAATGTCAAAACAAGCATACATCATAAAAGGGTTCAGAACTGCCGTTGGAAAAGCTCCAAAAGGTAGTTTGAGATTCACACGTCCCGACGTAATGGCAGCAACAGTTATCGAGAAACTGATGGCAGCCGTTCCGCAATTAGATAAAGACAGAATCGATGATTTAATCGTCGGAAATGCAATGCCAGAAGCTGAACAGGGTTTAAATGTGGCGCGTTTAATCTCTTTGATGGGATTAAATACGGACAAAGTTCCTGGTGTTACCGTGAACAGGTATTGCGCATCAGGTTCTGAGGCAATTGCGATTGCTTCAGCAAAAATTCAGGCAGGAATGGCAGATTGTATCATCGCAGGTGGTACAGAATCAATGTCTTACATTCCGATGGGTGGTTACAAGCCTGTTCCGGAAACAGAAATTGCAAAGTCGAATCCCGATTATTATTGGGGCATGGGCTACACTGCCGAAGAAGTGGCAAAACAGTTTAATATTTCCCGTGAAGAGCAAGACCAATTTGCTTTTGAGTCGCATCAAAAGGCTTTGAAAGCCAATCAGGAAGGGAAATTTAGTAATCAAATCGTACCGATTCCTGTAGAATATAATTTCCTGGATGAAAACCAGAAAATGCAGACCAAGAAATTCGACTTTTCAGTAGATGAAGGTCCGAGATTAGACACTTCTTTGGAAGGTTTGGCGAAACTAAAACCTGTTTTTGCAAACGGTGGAAGCGTAACTGCCGGAAATTCTTCGCAAATGAGTGACGGTGCAGCCTTCGTGATCGTGATGTCGGAAGAAATGGTAAAAGAATTAGGATTGCAACCTGAAGCGAGATTGGTTGCGTACGCAGCTGCAGGTTTGGAGCCAAGAATTATGGGAATGGGGCCTGTTTATGCCATTCCGAAAGCGTTGAAACAAGCTGGTTTAGAGCTGAAAGATATTGAATTGATTGAATTGAATGAGGCTTTCGCTTCTCAATCTGTTGCGATTAAAAAGGAATTGAATTTAAATCCTGATATTTTAAATGTTAATGGAGGCGCAATCGCACTCGGTCATCCGCTTGGCTGTACGGGAACGAAATTGACGGTTCAGCTTCTCGACGAAATGAGAAAACGCGGAAATAAATACGGAATGGTTTCGATGTGTGTGGGAACAGGGCAAGGTGCGGCTTCAATTTTCGAACTTTTGTAAAATAATTAAACTTTTAAGGTTTCGATTTTAAGCGCTAAAAGTTGCAGCCCGACTTGAACGCAGTTCTTTTTCTGAAAAAACAGGGAGGGAACAGCTTGGGATTTTTTCAGAAAAAAGCTGGAGTGGAATGTATCAATGAGATGAAGCGAAGGCTTTACCGAAGTTTACCAACGAAGTTCGAAGCTGCCCAAATAAAAATTAAAAAAAAATAAATAATATGTCAAATTTAAAAGGCGGAGAATTTCTGATTAAAGAGATTCCTGCAAATGAAATTTTCAGTTTGGAAGAACTGAGTGAAGAGCAAAAAATGCTTCGTGATTCTGCGAAAGAATTTATCGACAGAGAAGTGATTCCACATCATGAGCGTTTTGAGAAAAAAGATTACGCTTTAACCGAAGAAACTATGCGGAAGTTGGGCGAAATGGGACTTTTGGGAATTACTGTTCCTGAAGAATATGGTGGTCTCGGAATGGGATTTGTGAGCACGATGTTGGCTTGTGATTATGTTTCGGGGGGAAATGGCTCATTGGCAACAGCGTACGGCGCTCATACAGGAATCGGGACGCTTCCTACCCTACTTTATGGAAGTGAGGAATTGAAACAGAAATATCTTCCGGATCTCGCGACGGGAACAAAATTCGGAGCGTATTGCCTTACCGAGCCTGATGCCGGTTCTGATGCCAATTCCGGAAAAACGAGAGCAAAATTGTCTGAGGACGGAAAACATTACATCATCAACGGACAGAAAATGTGGATTTCGAACGCCGGTTTTGCCGACACATTCACTTTATTTGCCAAAATTGATGATGATAAAAATATCACTGGTTTTGTAATCAACCGTTCTGAACTTGAGAATCCTGAAAGCTTATCTTTCGGTGAGGAAGAGCACAAATTGGGAATTCGCTCATCGTCTACGCGTCAGGTTTTCTTTAATGACATGAAAATTCCTGTTGAGAACATGCTTGGCGAAAGAAACAATGGTTTCAAAATCGCTTTGAATGCTCTGAATGTTGGAAGAATTAAACTGGCTGCTGCAAACCTTGACGGACAGAGAAGAATTTTAAATCACTCGATTCAATATTCTAATGAGAGAAAGCAGTTTGGCGTTTCTATTTCAACTTTTGGAGCGATCAGAAAGAAAATTGCTGAAATGGCAACGGGAGTTTTTGTAAGCGAAGCAGGTTCGTACCGTTTGGCAAAAAATGTGGAAGACAAAATCGCAGAATTGGTTGCAGCTGGCGTGGATCATCAGCAAGCTGAATTGAAAGGTGTTGAGGAATTTGCAGTGGAAGCTTCAATTTTAAAAGTGTACGTTTCAGACTTAACTCAAAATACTGCCGACGAAGGAATTCAGATCTACGGTGGAATGGGCTTCTCTGAAGACACTCCGATGGAAGCTGCATGGAGAGACGCAAGAATCGGCAGAATTTACGAAGGAACCAACGAAATCAACAGACTTTTAGCTGTCGGAATGTTGATCAAAAGAGCGATGAAGGGTGAATTAGACTTATTATCTCCGGCAATGGCAATTTCTAAAGAATTGATGGGAATTCCATCTTTTGAAGTTCCTGATTATTCTGAATTGATGAGTGAAGAAAAAGCAATTATTGCTAATCTGAAGAAAGTTTTCCTGATGGTTTCGGGAGCAGCTCTTCAAAAATATATGATGGATATTGAGAAACAGCAACATTTATTGTTGAATGCTTCAGAAATTCTTAATCAAATTTACATGGCAGAATCAACAATTCTAAGAGCAGAAAAACATTTCGCTGCCGATTCTGTAGAAGTTGCAATGGCTCAATTAAACCTTTACAAAGCCGTAGAAAAAATTATTTCTGCTGCCAAGGAAGGAATCATTTCTTTTGCAGAAGGCGACGAACAGAGAATGATGCTTTCAGGTTTGAGAAGATTTACAAAATATACAAATAACCCGAATGTTGTGGCTTTGACTGAAATGGTTGCGGCGCATTATATTGGGAAGGGGCATTATTAATTTTATCCGCTTAAATCAAACCTTGAAGGTTTTGAGAATAACCATAAAAAAATCCCGAATCATTTTTCGGGATTTTTACTTTTAATCTTTTTTTGGGCGCCTGTTTCCGCCCTCCGTTCCCGCTTTTTTGTTCGTCGTTCCTCCTCGCAAAAAGAGCTCCACTCAGGTCGGGGCGCAATAGTACAACATTTAATTAATCGATAATTAATGACAAAATATCATGTTAAAATCTCACATCATTCATATTAATGTTCCGTTCCGGTCACTTTAAGATCGTTTAAATCAATTTGCAGTTCAGCTTTTCTGATTTCGGAATCTTCAAATTCCTTATGTTTTCTCATTTTAAATAATTCCTTGCGCTGAAGTGCATGAATTTCCAAAAGCATGTGGTGATACTCCTCCACCTCTTCCTTTTTGGTGTCACGACACTCCACAGAATCAAAACTTTTCTGGTTGTCTGCAATTTCGTTTTGAAGACTGTTTTTGTAAAATTCAATCAACTCATTATCGGAAATTTCCTGCGAATATTTTTCACTGATGTAGTTCAGCCCCAACTCATCGAGACGAATCTGAATTCTTTTACGCTGTTGATCTTCAGGAATCGTGCTGTCGATTTCGCCGATGTTAATCCATTTAATAATCAACGGAAGAGTAAGTCCCTGAAAAACCAGAGTAATAAAAATAACCACAAATGTGATAAAAATAATCATATTCCGCTCCGGAAACAAAGTTCCATTCTCATCCAGATAGATCGGAATTGATAACGCAGTTGCCAGAGAAACCACTCCTCGCATTCCTGCATAACTCGTTATCAGCGGACCCTTCCAGCCCGGACTGGGTTCATTTTCCCTTATACTTTTAAACAAAAACCGTGGAATATGAGCAATGGGATACACCCACAAAAATCTTAAAACAATGACAATTAAACTGATCATAATTCCATATTTTAATCCCTGAAAAACCAAGTGTTTACCTAAACCATGTACGATTTCTGGAAGTTCCAATCCTATTAAAATGAAAACTAAAGCATTCATTACAAAAATCATGGTCGTCCAAACGCCCATCATATTTAACCTTGTACTTCCCGTTTTGAAAATTTCGTGAGAACGCCATGAGATAAACAATCCTCCAGTTACCACGGCCATTACTCCCGAGAAGTGAAACTGTTCTGCGGCAAGAAACAAAATGTAGGGTGTCATCACCGTCAAAGCCGCATCAATAGCCGGACTGGTAGGTAAAAAACGATGAATAGCATACATAATATTTCCACCAATAATTCCGACCACAACGCCCATTCCGGCAACCAGAAAAAACTGTCCGGTAGCTTCCTGCATAGAGAAAGTTCCTGTAAGAACTGCCGCCAAGGCAAATCTGAAAACAATCAATGATGCAGCATCATTTACCAAACTTTCACCTTCTAAAATCGTCAGTAATCTTTTCGGAATTTTAAGGCCTTTCATCACTGTTGCAGCTGCTACAGCATCGGGCGGAGAAACGATTCCACCTAATAAAAACCCAAGTGCCAGTGTAAATCCCGGAATCATCGATGAAGAAATATAAGCCACGATAAGCGATGTAAAAAACACCAAACCAAACGCTAAAAGGCTGATAGGTCTTTTCCATTTCCAAAAATCTTTCCACGACGTGTACCACGCAGCTTCATACAAAAGAGGTGGCAGAAAAAGAAGAAATATAATATCGGGATCAAGTTTTAAGACAGGAATTCCCGGAATAAAACTTATTCCCAAACCCGCTATAACTAAAAATATAGGATAAGCAATTTTTATCTTTTTTGCGAGTAAAACAAGCATCATGACAGCAAAAAGAAGGAAAAGAATGAGGAGTAAATTGTGGTGCATGGTTTTTAGATTATTTTTTCATCAGTTCTAGAATTGCGGCGTATCAAAATTTTTGTGTCTCTAAAGATTCTACTTTTCAACGACAAAAGTAAAAAAAGATTATTGGTTTTTAAAATTCCTTTCAAATGATGTTTTATAAGTTTTCATGCACGTTCTATTTCACTGAGGATCAATCTATAATAAAACACAAAATGCCAAAACTTCAGGAATAACTAAAGTTTTGACATATAAAAATTATAATACTTTTTCTATTTTAATTTTGTATCCGTATCATCAGCTATCAACCACATTTCTAAAATCTATATCCTAAAGAAAGTCCGCTTCTCAATTCTGCCCACGGTCCGTCAAGTTTTACAGAGGCTCCGTTGGCATTAGTCTATACAGAATATTAAACCAGTGTAATTCCCAAATCCTCGAGATCGGTTTTCAGTTGATTGTTGGTCAGGAGTTAACGTCTGAGAAGATCTTCCTGTAAAATCTCCTTTGCCTTTTCCGTAGTGCGCTCCTACACTCCACCAGTCGAGAACAAAACTTCCTTTTTTATTTAAGAAAAACTGTACACCAAGCAGCAAACCTGCGCTGTTGACACTGGCATTTCCGGAAATATTCACCGGTATTTCTGTATAATTTCCGCCCCTGCAGTCGTATTCATAATAATAGGTAAAGTTGCTGACTTTAAAATTTGAATTTCGGTAATATGGGGCCGCGTAAAATCCTATTCCATACCCTTTCCTAAGATAAAATCTGGTCTACAGTAAAATGTGAACTTCCTGCTTTTACGTATCTCAATTCGTCATCACCATCAGTAAAAAATTTAATTAAGGGAATTTTTCCTTCTGGCATTGCTGCAAAGCCTGCACTCACAGACAGCCATCTGTTGATCGATCTTTAGTGCGTGAGATTAATTTTTTTAAAAGCATATGCCGTGAGATTGGTTTTGATAATATTTTTACTTTGCGGAGCTGCAGGATTATAGGTTATCACCAAACTTTTCTCCTGTGTACTGATAAATGAGGCAAAGATGATTGCCGGAATTGTAAATAAAGTTTTCATGGTTATTAGTTTTTTTTAATGGTCAAACATTATTTAAAACCAAATGCCAATCAATTACACAAATGGGTACATTTTTCATCATAAATTTAAAATTAATTTAAATTCATTATTTGAATTATGCAAGTAAATCCACAGATTACTTTATTCCTTAAAATATGAGCTTTCTGTTATATAGCCAAACAATTGTTAAGTAGTTAAAATCTGTATCTGATCTGCAGGAAAGAATTTTTTTAATATTTGGCCTTGTTGCTTCTCTCCTTGTTTCAGTTTTTCATTTCAAAAAAATAATAATAAATTGCTCAGGGATTTAATTTAACCTTTTAAATTAAAAATTATCCAAAAAAAAATCTGTGTTATTATGAAATTATTTATTTTTTTCACAACTTTCAGCTCAGCGTTATTCTTCAGCCAAACTGCAGAAAAACCTTTGATTATTAAAAATGATTCAACTGCAGTTGAGAAATTTTCATTTAAAAAACCACTTGACTCTGCTTCGCTGAAACGGGATTTAATGTTGGTTAAAAAACCTTCTGACTCATTGTATTTGAGTCTCGTAAAGAAAAAAACTGATACTGAAATGATCGAAATTCTCACTGCGGGTAAACAGAAAGACCTGATTGTAAAATTTGATGATCCGAAAGCGCTTCCGAAGAAAAACCACTGATACTGAAATGATCGAAATTCTTTCTGCGGACCATCAGAAAAAACTTGTATTTAAAACTGAAGATCCTAAAGTACTTTCCGCAAAATAATTTCTCTAAGGTAAATAAGAATTATTAAAGTCAACTTTTAATATTTTTTTCAGCTTAAAAAGGCTTGAAAATTATTTTTCATTTTTTATTTTTGCAGTCTACTTTACTATACCATGACCAAAGAAGAGTTACTGCACCGTGCAATAAAAATAGCAGATAAAGCACATAAAGGCCAAAAAGATAAGTACCACGCTCCTTACATTGCGCACGTTATGCGTGTAATGGAGTACGGAAAAACGATGGATGAAAAAATTGTGGGCGTGCTGCACGACGTCGTGGAAGATCATCCTGAAGAATTCAGTTTTGAATATCTTAGAGAGGAAGGATTTCCTGAATACATACTTTTTGCTATAAACTGCCTCACCAAATACGATCCGGAAGAAAATTATGACGATTTTGTAAAACGTACCGAGCGTTCTCCCCTTGCTGTTGCAGTAAAACTGAACGATCTGCGTGATAATATGGATCTAAGAAGGGTCAACAGAGAATTGACTCAAAAAGATATTCACCGTTTTAATAAATACCTGAAGGCTTACAGGTACCTTTCTGAGAAATATTAAACTTAAAGAAATCTTATATTAACAAAGGCTCACTTCAAAAGAAATGAGCCTTAACTTTTATCTAATTTAAAAAAATTATTTAGCAGCTTTTACATCAACAGAAATTTCGATGTCTTTGCTGATCATCCATTCTGCAGGATCTGTTTCGTCTGTACCGAATTTGATTCCCCAGTCTGCTCTGTTTACCGTAAATTTAGCCTGAACAGCCGCTGTACCTTCAGCTACATCTACTTTTGCAGGGAAAGATACGTTTACCGTTTTACCCAACAAAGTTAGATTTCCGCTTACAGTTTTGTTAGCTCCTGCTACAGCGTCAGCCGGTGCAGTTGCAAGATCAGCTACGCTGGTGATTTTGAAATCCGCAGTCGGGAATTTTGTAACGTCGAAGAAATCAGGATTTTTCAAGTGACCTTCTAGATCAGCAGGTTTTTTGTCTTTTTCAGTTACTGAAGCTGGATCAACTTTCAAAGAAGCCATATCGATTACAAAGTTACCTGCAGTAAGCTGTCCGCCATCCACGTTTAACTCACCAGACTGAATAGAAAGTGTTCCCCATCTTGGAGCAAAACCCCCTTTGTGGAAAGCTTTCCAGTTTACTTTAGATGCAGCAACGTCAGCTTTCAAAGCTTCACCTTTTCCTTCTGCAACATTTTGCTCAGTTCCCGTTTTTGCAGTTTCTGCTGTTTTGTCTTTGTTACAAGATGCTGAGATCAAACCTACAGCTACCAATGCGATTACGCTTAGTTTTTTCATATTGTTTTATTATTTAAATGTTTTAGAAGTGATAAATATAAGATTTATGAAATTATTTACCAATCTTTCAGTTTTGATGTGGCAAAGATAGGTTTGGTTTTATTCAAAAACCTTAACATACATCAAGAAAATCTCTGTTGACTAAATTTTAGATTAAATGAAAACGTAATTTTTAACTTCCATTTCAGTACTTTTGTCTATCCCAAAAATACTTCATGAACACTGTAAATTTCATTCAGAAACAACTCAATATAGCAGATAATAGCATCAATGCTACTTTAAAATTATTATCCGAAGACTGCACTATTCCTTTTATTTCGCGATATCGTAAAGATGCTACAGGAAATTTAGATGAAATTCAGATTGAGCAGATTTCAAAATTGAGTAAACAGTTTGATGACATTGTAAAGCGTAAAGAAAGTATATTAAAATCAATTGAAGAGCAGAATTCTTTATCACCCGAATTAAAACAGAGAATTGATGAAGGTTTTGATCTTCAGGAACTGGAAGATCTGTATTTGCCTTTCAAAAAACGCAGAAAGACCAAAGCCGATTCGGCAAAAGAAAAAGGTCTTGAACCTTTAGCGAAAATTATTATGAGCCAGAAAGCTCAGGATATTCAGTTTTTGACTTCAAAATATTTAAATGAAAGTGTTTCGTCTGAAGAAGAAGCTCTGCAGGGCGCAAGAGATATTATGGCTGAATGGATCAACGAAAATATGTATGTCCGTAAAAATCTCCGCCGACTTTTTCAGCGAAAAGCAGTGATTACTTCCAAAGTAGTAAAGGCTAAAAAAGACGAAGAAGGTGCCCAGAAATTTTCACAATATTTTGAGTGGGAAGAAAGTTTAAACAGAACACCATCTCACAGACTTTTGGCAATGTTGAGAGCTGAATCTGAAGGTTTTGTAAAAATCAATATCGAAATCGATAAAGACGAAGCTTTGGATTTTATTGAAAATGCCATCATTAAATCTAAAAATGAAAGCTCAGAGCAGATTGCTTTAGCCATAAAAGATTCCTACAAAAGACTTCTTGAGCCTGCTATTTCAAACGAAACTTTACAGGAAGCCAAAGAAAAAGCAGATAAAAAAGCAATTGAAATTTTTTCTGAAAACCTCAGTCAGCTTCTGCTCGCTCCGCCTTTGGGTGAAAAAAGAATTTTAGCCATCGATCCTGGTTACAAAAGTGGCTGCAAAGTGGTTTGCTTAGATGAAAAAGGAGATTTACTTCACAACGAAACCATCTATCCCCACGCTCCACAAAATGAAAGCGGAATGGCAATGAAGAAAATCCGTTCGATGGTGAATGCTTATAATATTCAGGCAATTTCTATTGGAAACGGAACGGCGAGCCGTGAGACAGAGTTTTTCATAAAAAAAATAGGTTTTGATAAACCTTTGCAGGTTTTTGTGGTTTCGGAAGCAGGTGCTTCTGTTTATTCTGCCAGTAAAATTGCAAGAGATGAATTTCCCAGTTTTGATGTGACCGTTCGTGGTGCGGTTTCTATCGGTCGCCGACTTTCTGATCCTTTGGCGGAACTGGTAAAAATTGATGCAAAATCTATCGGTGTGGGTCAATATCAGCATGATGTGGATCAGACTCAACTGAAAAACGAACTAGATTCTACTGTGATAAGATGCGTGAATTCTGTCGGAATTAATTTAAATACGGCAAGTAAATCTTTACTGAGCTACGTCTCCGGAATTGGCGAAAAAATGGCTGAAAATATTGTGAACTACCGTGCTGAAAACGGAGCTTTCGAAAACAGAAAACAACTGAAAAAAGTCCCAAGACTTGGCGAAAAAGCTTTCCAACAGGCTGCGGCTTTTATCAGAATTGCCAATGGAGAAAATCCTTTAGATAATTCTGCCGTACACCCTGAAGCTTATGGGATTGTCGAAAAAATGGCAAAAGAATTAGGTTTAAAAACAAATGATTTAATTGCCAATAGAGAAAAAATAAGTCTGATTCAACCTGAAAAATACATTACGGAAGACATTGGAATTTTAGGAATCAAAGACATTTTGAAGGAACTTGAAAAACCAGGTTTAGATCCAAGAAAAGCAGCGAAAGTTTTTGAGTTTGATCCCAATGTCAAAAAAATCACAGACCTGAAAATGGGAATGATCCTGCCGGGAATAGTCAATAACATTACAGCTTTCGGTTGTTTTGTGGATTTGGGAATTAAAGAAAGCGGGCTTGTGCATATTTCACAATTGAAAGAGGGTTTTGTTTCTGATGTGAATGAGGTGGTGAAATTACATCAGCACGTTCAGGTAAAAGTGACGGAGGTGGATGAACAGAGGAAAAGGATTCAGTTGAGTATGATTTTATAAATTATTGTGATGAAAGTTTCAGAATTAAGGAAAAAGAAATTGATCCACAGACCAACTCAGAATTTTGATGTTGAAGGAAAGCGTATTTACAATGTATTTGAATACGATTTACCCTTTAAAACTGATTACGAAGGCAACGAAAAAGACAGAATTTTGGCAAAAATCATCGATGCAGTTCCTGTTTTGCTGATTGCATTTTTCTTACTGAAGCTCTCCCCTTTCTTGGCAATCGTATTTTCACTTCAGGCGGTTATAATTTTAGGGAGTATTTCTGAAACCCTTTTTGGAATAACTTTAGGCAAAAAAATATTTAAAATTAAAGTCATTGATGACCAGGGAAAATATCCTGGAATTCTGAGATCATTAGGAAGGAATTTTTTATGTCTATCCATTTTTTATATGCTCTTTTCAGATTTATTCCCGCCATTGAATGAAATTTTCGCGATCAAACATAAAGATGCCAACTTCACGATGCACATGAATAACATTTTCTGTAAAACGCATCTTGTAAAAAATGATCAGTTTGCAGAAATCAAAGCGCTGTTACAATCTAATCCATAAATCAAAATTAAAAACAACTTCCATATCAAAATAGCATATCTATTATATTTTTAACAACAATTTTAATATGTAACAAATAGTTATTTAAAAAAGACTTAATTTTTATTCAAATATTTAAAATAAATACCTGTTTATGGTGAAATTTATTTTTAATCCTTTACCTTTATCCGTTGAAATGCGGTTTCATCAAAGTCTTTTGACGGATTGACTGAGAACTAAAAGCATTGAAAATTGAGCTTTTATGCACAAAAAAATCTTAGACATATTTTAAAATTAGAAATCTGAAATTACAAATGACCGGCAAAATTATTGGAGTGGGAAACTGCATCCCTTCAGAGACAATTACCAATTTATTTTTCGATAAACATGTTTTTATGAACGAACATGGCATTACTCTGAAAGAAGATAATGCATTAATAACCAGCAAACTGAAAAAAATTACCGGGATCGAAGAACGAAGATATGCAGAAAGCAATCAGGTAACTTCAGATTTAGGTTTAATCGCGGCACAGAGAGCCATTGAAAATTCAGGTATTGATCCTGAAACTTTGGATTATATCATATTTGCACATAATTTTGGAGATATTACTCACAATACAGTTCAGTCTGATGCTGTTCCCAGTCTTGCTTCCAGAGTAAAACATTTGTTAAAAATAAAAAATAATTTCTGTGTAGCCTACGATGTTCTGTTCGGTTGTCCGGGTTGGCTTGAGGGTGTCATTCAGGCGAATGCATTTGTGAAATCTGGTATTGCCAAAAGATGCCTCGTGATTGGTGCTGAAACCCTTTCCAGGGTGGTTGATATTCACGACAGAGACAGCATGATCTATGCAGATGGTGCCGGTGCAGTGATTATAGAAGCCAATGAGAGCGATGATTGCGGAATAAAATCTCATTTATCGGCCTCATTTACTTATACCGAAAAAGACTTCCTTTTCTTTGGCAAATCTTATAATACAGAAAGCAGTAAAGACATCAAATACATCAAAATGGATGGCAGAAAAATATACGAATTTGCCCTGCTTAACGTTCCCGCAGCAATGAAAAAATGTATGGATGCCAGCGGATTTCCTATTCACCAGCTCAACAAGATTATCATTCACCAGGCTAACGAAAAGATGGATGAAGCGATTGTAAACCGTTTTTACGAACTGTATGGCATTCCTACCCCACAGGATGTAATGCCAATGGTCATCAGCAAACTGGGAAACAGCAGTGTGGCCACCATTCCTACTCTTCTTACAATGATTATGCAGGATGAACTGGAATCTCACAAAATTGAAAAAGGCGACATAGTTCTTTTTGCTTCTGTGGGTGCCGGGATGAATGTTAATGCAATGGTTTATCAGTTTTAAAGTTTAAATCAAATATCAAAACTACAGAAAGCAGCCTCATTTTGAGCTGCTTTTTTCTTTGTCTAACTGCATAATTGGTGACTTTAAGACAATGGTTTTTTCGCTACTGACTTTAAAAACATACAGCCTTTAGAGGGTATTCATCACTTTCTGAATGTTTGATTTCAGAACTTCCTGATCCGAATTAAAACTTTCAAAAACGTCAGCACCGGAGTTTGACAGATAAGAATCTAAATTCTGAAGGCATCCTTTCACCATATTTGGGCTCACCTGAAACTGTATTGCCAAATCTGCAACGGTATTCTGCCCGGAATTTTCTGAGGAAAGCTGATTCATCATAGTTTGGCTCAACCAGTCTGTGGGTTTTGGAGAGGGTTCAGAATAACTCATTTCAAGACCAATTTCGTTTCCTGTAGTTGGCAAAATCTTCTGTTTTTCAACAGGTTTGTAAGAACTCCAAACCATATCGCCGTACAGACTTGTAATGATCTCGTTGAGTTCAATAATCTGCACTTTATCAGGATTTCTTGCCGCCTGTTCTAAAAATGTTTTAAAACCAATTTTCAGCATACACGGCTCATCCAGAATCAAATCTGGAATTTTTTCATCAAAACGAACAGCAGCAAGCAGTTCTATTGCTTTGATATCTGCACAATCTGCTGCATTTGCAATTCTTTTTTTAAGATTTTTAATTATCCTGCTGATGAGCCGGTTATGTTTCTTATCTGAACTCAGGAGATAAACATAGCAGACCACAATGGCTAACATCGGGTTTTGCCAGTCGTCTGAAGCCACTTTTTCCAACAGCGGCTGCGGAATATGATAAATCGCATTCTGCATATTTCTCAGCAGTTTATCTGTTTCCATATTATCTTTTTCACACAGGTCAAAAGGAGAATTGGGTGTTCTGAATAAAATTCTTGCCGTAGGAAATATGGGTGTTCTCTTGAACGTTAAAAAAAATTGCGTCTGCCAGTCCCGAAATACAAAAAGCGGAATTTCTCTTTTGCCAGGACCGTTGTAAACCAAATAGTAGATTCCAGGATCCAGCGGAACGTGAAATGCCAGCCAGCCAAAATCTTTATCTTCTTTTACATGATTTTCATTTAATCTGAAAAGTAAATTTCTCTTTTTATCTAAAAGTGAAAAACGCCATCCCATCGAGTTTGCCACGTTTCTCTGCTGATCCCGCACCTCCCTGTCCGGATATCTGAAAAATATAAAAACAGAAGAACCTTCATCATATTTTTTTTCATCGAGTGTGAAATGATCACTCCAGTTTTTTGATGTTTCAGTATAATATTCGTGTGAACTTTCAAGAAAATATCCTGAAATTGATGAGTACGAGCCCTTATTTTCATAAGTCCCTGAATAATCTTTATCTAAACGGATGGTCTGCGATTCCAGCTTTTCATTAGAATAAATATTAAGCTGGTACAGCCCTCTGGCGAGGTCTTCTGATATTTTACTGTAATTTCCTGCGATGAGTTTTCCGTCGCCGTCAAAAAGTTCCAGAAAAACAAATTCGCTCAGCGGCCCGGTAACGATAAAATCAAACTTATAAACTGCTGTTTCTTTAGAATTCATACTGTACCACATTTTTTGTTCCGTCTATTCTTATTGATTTCGCAAGATCAGCTTCACCTTTGTTGTAAATAGCATACGATCTTTTCTTTACAGAAACATTCCAGCTTCCGTTTTCTGTGCTGTCTTCTTTAATAATATTCAAATCTGCATCTTCTAAAATTACCGTTCTGTGGTTTCCTTTAAATGATATTTCCAATATAATATCCTGATTTTTAATACCATCTACAATTGTAACTTCGCTACCGGCGTTCTCTGTATGAAATCTTGGAATCTGAATTTTCTGAACAGATTTTGCCAATTCCGGAAGATTAAGTTTCAGATAATTGGTAAGTGAAGTGGTTGTAACCTTTCCGTTTTCTGCAGCGGCACCTTTTAATCCGTTCATCAGTGAGGCTGTAAATAGTCCTTGCGTACGGTTATTATCCAACAAACTACCGTTTCCGGGCTGAATCACTGCTTCGAAAGCTTTATTGTCAAACTCGGTGGCAGAAAAGACGTAAGACACACATTCTGCAGTTCCTGCAGCCGGCTTGATATTGGCAAAAAGTGGCTGCGCACCGTTTACTCCCACCATCCTGTTTCTGCAGCAGTCTAAAAAGAAAAATACCTCTTTAAAATAACCGCACTGGATTAAAGTTTTTAAATATCCTGAAGAAGAAAGTGCGTAGTTTCTTAAAATATCCGTCCATGGCGGCAGAACCAAAGCTGTTTCATTCCAGTCTATTCCGAGGCCGTGACCTGAGAAATAAAAGTACAGCCTTCTTCCTTCTTTTCCACTTGCCCGGAAAGCTTCCAGAATATCTGCAAAAGCCGTATCTATACCATCCTGAATCGGAGTAAGTGGATTTTCTTCAGATAAAATTAAATGACAGTTTTCCGGAGGTAAACTGCCTTCAGCTTCGCCTGTCAGCCAGTTGTAAAATTTCCGAGCATCATCAGCCGGACCCTATAGTTTTGTAAGGCCTTTATAATGACTTACACCTATTACAACGGCAAAATCGTTATTGTTTTTCGGCATAAATTATTGATTAATAAGATAAACCATGCTGTCTAAAGTTGTTTCTTTATCATCATCAAAACCACCGTGTGAGAGCGAGCCTGTTTTGAAACCATTTAAAGCGGTATCATCAGATTTTGAATATACAATCTTTCCTTCGTCAGCTAAAAATGTTTTAATTCTCGTAAACATATCGCCAATATATGGTTTGTTTCCTGTGATGTGTCTTTGTAAACCTAAAATATGGGCGTCTCTCTCCTCTTCCAGAATTCCGGAAATAAGATACAGCAAAGATCTCGGATAAAAATGTTTTACCAAATGATCCTGTTTCTCGAGGTCGTCTTTCATTGTGAAAATTCTGAATGAAGAAAATCTCTCAGGCGAAGAGAGAATGGCTTCGTCAAACAAATCACAACGGCAGGCGGGAGCAAAAAACATTACATTTCTGAATTTCAGCTCACTCTTTTCCGCTTTCAATTTTTTGAATAATTCACAGATGACAATAGACCCTGCGGAGTGCCCTACCAGATCAACCGTAAGCGGTTTTCCTGATTCTTTTTGGTATTCTTCCAGTTTTTTAATAACGTAGGAACCCACGTGCCAGTCCTGGTAATCTCCTGTAAAATCTGATGATTTCCACATTGCGGCAGCTTTTTTCTTCATGTTTCCCCAAAGCCAGTTTCCAAGGTTTGATACATAAATTTCTCTGAGAATTTCTTCAATCACCGTGGGATAAAAATCGTGATCTGTTTTCTGAATATGCCTTTTAATAACATTGTAGGTAATTTTTACCGCAGCGGCAATTAGTTTCGCAGAGCTGATTATTCCTTTTCCTTCGGCAACTTCTACACCTGCGTATTCGGGATTGAGCAGTCTGGCTTCCTGTTCAGATTTTTCTGCAGCTGCACTATTTTTAAATTCCTGATCACTTTCAATTTCCTCCTCAAGTTCTGCTTCTATTTCAGGAAGGATTCGGGCTTCTATCGCGGCATCAGAGCTTATGGTTTCTGCATAAATTACGGAAGCAGATTTTGAGCCTGCATTCACCTGATAATTTTTAAATGGCTCTTCCCTGTTTAATTCAGCATGAATTTCAGATTCTTTCATGGTTTCTACTCCCTTAGAATTTCCGATGTTGTCTACCGCTTCAATCCCAAGTTTTTTTCCGGCAACTTTGATCACTTTGACCATAAGTTTTTTAAAAAAGTCAGATTTTTGAGCTATATCAAGATTGTCTGCCACAGTTTTTTGAAGTCCGGTTTCCCAAATAAAGCAGATGGGATGTGCATTGGTGTCTTTTTCCACATATTTCACTATGCGACCGGCAGTTTCCATCCCGTCTCTGGCCGGTACGAGCCCTCCGTGAAAATATAGTACAATCTTTGTCAGATTTTTATCTTTCAGGTTTTGAAACAGCTGGTCAATCTCCTGTGGAGTGCTGTTGAACAAAGGATTATTTCCGGGAAAAAACGTGCCGTCTTTTCCCACGCTTACGTAGTTGTTGCGGCTGAGCGCAGAGTTTTCGTTTGGCATGATTTAGTTTTTGTTTTATACACTCTAAGGTAAAAAATTTTACGTTCAGATTTTAAACAAAATTTAAAAATCACTGAAAATAATGAGATGAATTGTTCTTTTGTCTTGAAACAAAAGAACGAAAAGTTCAAGACTGGAAACTAAGACTAAAATTTTAAACAATTTCCTAAAATTTCTAAACTCGGGCGGATTGAAGAATTGTTTGTAAAAACAATAAACATTGCCGCCACTCAAAAATAAGAAATTTCTTAACGGAAATTCTTCAAAATTTCTTAACGTCTTAGTTTCCTAGGTAATCAAAAATATTCATTATATTTTCGAGAAAAGGCATAAAAAAACCGGTTTGGAAACCGGCTAAAAAAATGATTATTTTTTTGATTCTTCTACAGAAACTTTTCTGAAGTCTTTGAAAAGTTTGCTCAATTCTAAAGCTGCTTTACGAGCTCTTGTTCCAGCTGCTTTGTTACCTTTCTCAGCCTGTTGGTTTGCTTCTGTTGTAAACGCTTCAAATTCTGCGTTGATTTTTTCAATAAGTTCTTTCATGTCTAATAAATTTAGGTTGCAAATATATGGTTTCAGATGATATATGCATAACTTCATTAAAGAAATTTAACACAAAAATGTACATTTTATGGGCTTTGAGGTCTGTTTTTGCCGAATGTTTGATATTTTGCCGTGATTTTTATGTTTTTAATATCAGAATTTGCAGAAATCATCAGGAGAGTTTAATAGCCACTTTTTAAAATAGATTAATTCTAAAAATCCTGATGTAAAGTACAAGACAGTACTCCGTCCTGCTTTTAAAAAAGGCGTTGTAGAACAGCAACAAGACAATGAATGACGTAATACAGATCCGCTACAGAAACGGGCGAAAATTAGTAAAAAACCACTTTAAATAGTTAATCATAGATCTGCCCGAAAAGAAAACTTCTAAAAAGCTTTCAGCTGCTCGTCATAGTAGCTGATGGCATCATCAATAACCGCAGTGATTCTCGGGAAATTATTATACCGCTCTCCAAAAACTTCAAGTCCTGTAAACTCTGTAGTAATATTGCTGGAAAATGTGCTCGTGAGATTAATCGTTCTCAAAACCTGGCTCACCTGAATTAAAGTACTGATTTTACTGTCAACAGATAACTGTGGCGAAAGCTGTTTTCTTAAACCTTTCAGCTCATCCAGCTGCTCTTTCGTTACCTTCTTTTTTTTCTTTCCCATAATGTAAAATTACATCTTTTAGGAAAGGGATGTTTTTATTTAATGTTAACAAATTGTTACGAGAATTTTGTATTAAATAATAATCAGTTTTATCTAATCAACTTTTTTATCGTAATATTGCAATATTAAATAAAAAAAATGGGTGCAACAAAAACTGAACATTTTACTGATCGACAGAATAAGATTGCTACAATTGCCAAAGCTTTAGGCCATCCCGCCAGAATTGCCATCATTGATTATTTATTGAAGGTAAATGAATGCATTTGTGGTGATATAGTGAATGAGCTTCCGTTAGCTCAGCCTACCGTTTCGCAGCATCTGAAAGAACTCAAAAATGCAGGCATTATTAAAGGAAATATTGAGGGAAACACTATCTGCTACTGCATCAATGAAAAATCCATCGAAACAGTAAATATGTTTCTGTCTTCAATAGTTAAGACTGTATCACAATCCAAATGCTGCTGAGCATTTTTTTATCAATATATATCGCAATATTGCATTTAACCTATAAACGTTTTTTATGAAGCTTTCAGAAATTAAAGAAATTTTACCAACCTTGCAGAATGTTGAATTTCAGCTTGAAAACGGAACCTTTGTACCGGAACATTTTCACGTAACGGAAGTGGGAGTAATCACCAAAAACTTCATCGATTGCGGCGGCACATTGCGCTCAGAAAAAGTGGTAAATTTTCAGCTGTTGAATGCCAATGATTTTGAACACCGCCTGAAACCCGGCAAATTACTCAGCATCATCAAACTTTCTGAAGATCAGTTAGGAATCGAAGATTTTGATATTGAAGTGGAATATCAAAATGAAACTATTGGAAAGTATGATTTAGATTTTAACGGAGAAACATTTGTGCTGAAAAATAAAACCACTTCCTGTCTGGCTCAGGAAGCATGCGGAATTTCCACAGAAAAGAAAAAAATAAAATTATCGGAAATCTCTGTACCTCAAAGTTCGTGCTGTACTCCGGATTCCGGATGTTGCTAATTTAAGTTGAATTGAATAAGAGAAAAATATGTATACAAAGTTATTAGAAACGATAGAATTACTTAAAATAAAAAAAATAAGCAACGAGCGGAAGGCTCTTTTAGAACCATTGGTTGATTTTATTGCCAAAAAACTGCAGGAGCAGAATATGATTAATCTGAATTTTATCTGCACTCATAATTCCAGAAGAAGTCATCTGTCGCAGGTCTGGGCACAGGTTGCGAGTGCTTATTACAAGATACCGGATGTGACGTGCTATTCCGGAGGAACGGAAGAGACGGCGATGTTTCCGACAGTTGTGGAGACTTTACGCAGCCAGGGTCTGAAAATTACTCAGATTTCCTCTGCAGAAAATCCTGTTTATGCTGTAAAGTATGACGAAAACCGAAATCCGATTATAGGTTTTTCAAAAAGATATGACAGTTCATTCAATCCTGCTTCAGGTTTTGCCGCAATTCTTACCTGTTCTCAGGCGGACGGCGGCTGCCCTTTTATCGCAGGTGCAGAAAAGCGGATTTCTATTACTTTTGAAGATCCAAAAATTGCCGACAATACACCGGAACAGACATCGATTTATACTGAACGGAGTCTGGACATTGGTGCAGAAATGTTCTACGTTTTTTCACAGATCAATAAACACTGAACATCGTAATGAAGCCAAAATTAAAATTCCTCGACCGCTTTCTAACTCTTTGGATTTTCCTTGCAATGGCAATTGGAGTCGGTTTGGGATATTTTTTTCCGAATATCTCGATGATAACAAACTCTCTGTCTGTAGGTACAACCAACATTCCTCTTGCCGCAGGACTGATTTTAATGATGTATTCGCCGCTTGCAAAAGTGGATTATTCTCTTCTGCCAATGGCTTTTAAAGACGGAAAAGTAATGTCTGTATCATTACTGCTCAACTGGATTATCAGTCCTGCTTTAATGTTTACCCTGGCAATTATTTTTCTAAAGGACGAACCGGAATATATGATTGGTTTAATCCTGATTGGTTTGGCAAGATGTATCGCAATGGTGATTGTATGGAACGATCTGGCAAAAGGAAGCAGAGAATATGCGGCCTTGCTGATAGCACTCAACAGTATTTTTCAACTGTTTTTTTACAGTTTTTATGTTTGGCTTTTCATAAATATATTACCTCAAAAACTTGGCTTGGGAAACTTTAATATCGCTGTCCCAATGAAGGATGTCACCGAAAGCGTTCTTATATATCTGGGCATTCCATTTGTTGCAGGTTTTCTGAGCCGATGGTTTCTGATTCATTTAAAAGGAAAAGACTGGTTCAACAGAAAATTTATCCCTACCATCTCACCTCTTACACTTTATGCTCTGCTCTTTACAATTATTTTAATGTTCAGTTTAAAGGGCGGAAAAATCGTAGAATTACCGCTGGACGTTGTGAAAATTGCTGTACCGCTGGTGATTTATTTTGTACTGACATTTTTTATCAGCTTTTTTATCAGCAAAGCACTGAAGATTCCTTATGAAAAAAATGCATCGATTGCTTTTACAGCTACAGGTAATAATTTTGAATTGGCAATTGCTGTAGCTATAGCCGTTTTCGGAATACACTCCCCACAGGCATTTGTAGGCGTAATAGGACCTTTGATAGAAGTTCCGGTGTTGATCTTACTCGTGAAAGTAAGTCTCTACCTCAGGAAAAAATACATTCACAAAATGTAGCTTAAAATGATGGCAGAGCCTTTTGAAACTGAAGAATTTAAGCAGTTTCATCAGGACTCTACTTTCAATAGAAATAATTTCTTCTTAAAGTTAAATATTGCAGCATACTATTTGAATTGAAATTTTAAAATTCCTCAGAAGATTTTAAAATTAAAACCAAATCAATTATAAAATTAAAATAATATGCTAAAAAAAGGAGACCACGTAAAATGGAAATTTCAGAACGGTGAAACTCACGGGACGGTACAAAAGGTTCACAAGAAAGATTTTACCTTCATGAATAAAGAGCGAAAAGCATCAGAAGAACAACCACAATATGAAGTTATGAGCGAAAAAACAGGAAAATCTGCAGTGCATAAAGCCTCGGCTTTGAAGAAGATTTAAGTAATTATATAATCTTTTAACTGTTACCGATTTTGTTACCGATTATATCAGTATTAATTTTAAAAAAATAAGCAAACTCCCAAGAATAAAGAGTTTGCTTACTGTGACTTCGAAGGGATTCGAACCCCCAACCCTCGGAGCCGAAATCCGATATTCTATCCAGTTGAACTACGAAGCCGTTTTTTTATGAGTAATGAGTAATTGGTGATAAGTAATGCAAATTGCTCATTACGATTACTCATTACTCATATTTTAGAAAGAAATTTTCACGCCTCCTAAAACCTGCGCTCCTAAGACTTTGTAGCCTTGAAACGTTTGGTATTTGGCACCGAGAAGATTGTTTCCGACTGCGAAAATACTAAAATTTTTGTGAAATCTGTACTCTGCGGATAAGTTTAAATCTGCATAACCACCAACTTTATCATTGGTATCTTCTGTAGACTGGTAAACGGTAGAACCTGCAACCAAAGGATCCGGAACACCTGTAAGAGTGTAAGAATTTGTGGTTCTGTCACTTGCGAAGATTCCTTTGAAGCCTAAAAGAAGTTTTTTCTCCAACATCGTATATTTTGCTCCGAAAGATGCAGTGAGTAATGGAACGTTATAAATATTTTTATAATTGTTCAAATCATACTTTTGGAATCTCACTTCACCGTCAATCACTAAATTTTCAAGCGGAAAATACTGAAGACTTCCTTTGATGTCGCTTACATTTCCGTCGTCATAAACGGTTGAGAATGTATTTGCAAAATTGTAGGCAGAACGGTTCAGCGTAAATGCATTGTCAAATAATGAGTTGGCTCGGAAAAACAAAATATTGTTCATTTTTCCGAAACCTGCAGAAACGTCGTATTTGAAAGTTTCGTCAATATCTCCTCGCAAACCTGCATAGAAATGGTATTTTGTTTCGGTTGGTCTCAAATACTGGTCAGAAACCAAAAACGGATTCTGCTGTAAAAGTTCTCCGTACGTATTCAGCTTTAAACCTCCGTCTACTCCACCGTAGAATTTGAATTCATTAGCTGCAGCATACTGAAATTCTGCCTGTGGAAACCAATAGGTTTTATTTGATTTTAACTGTTCTGCTAAAATTAAATTATCATTTTTAGAATTTAAAAAAGAAAATGAAGAACCTATACTTAAATAAGAATCTCCTTTTCTGAAACTGATTTCCGGAGTTAAACTAGCATTCACGAAATTGGATGAATTTGCATCTCTGATTTTAAATTCAGTTTTCACAGCCTCTAAACCTAAACCTAAATCAGCGTTGAGTGTAAAACCGGAATCTCCCAGTTCTGCTGCATGTTTCGATAGATTTGCCAAAGCAGAAACCTGGTTTTCTTTAGCTTCAAAATGATCAGTCAGAAATAAAGACTTTACTCTGACATCGTTCAGAATTTCGTTGGAATAAAAATCGTAGTAACCGTTTACTTTAAACTGATTGACTTTTTGGTCTAAGTTAACGCCCGCATCAGGCTGTAGCGCATAGATTCCGTAATAATTATAATGATCCAAACCATATTCTGCATTCAGATTAAATTTCCCTTTTTCGCCGTAAGAATTCATGAAAGCACCGATAGTTGCAGCACTCTGCTTCGAATCCCAAACATAATCTTTTTTCAGACCCTGTGTAGATAACCAATGTGCATCTGCCCCGACTTCCAATTTATTCTCAAGAACTTTTGAAACATGGGCATCACCTAAGATTTTTCCATAGTTCCCCATTCCAAACTGGATGTAGTTGTCCTGAGCTGTTTCATCAAATTTCGGAGCCACATCTTCGCCTTGAATTGTAGAAGTTTTAAAATCACTCACCACAGGAACATCGGTAATTGTATATTTCACCGGATTGGCAGATTTTTCTTCAGGCGGATAGTTTTTTACCGTTTCCACTGAAGTTTTCTTTTTCTCGATTTTTTTTACTTCCGGTTCTCTTTTTTTATTAAGAATCAGTTTTTCTTCCTTGATCTGCGAAAATGCAACCGAAGAGAATCCCAGAAATAATATAGATAGTATTTGAATTTGCTTGTTCATTTTTAAAAAATTGTATTAATGTATAATGTGATGTATCATGTTTTCTGCTTTGTACATTTTACTTTGTACATCGTACATCTTACTTTTTAATCGTTTTTTTAACTTCTTTCGCTTCCGCTACAATTTCAGGGAAATCTGCGTAGTTTGAAATGATCTGATCACAGGTATAACTCGCCTGATAGTTGTCTTTTAGTCCCACATAATTTTTCGCCATTAGAACCAAAGCTTTTGCACCCCAGTATTCTTCTGATGCGTAATTATTAGCCAGTTTAAAAATGGTTTCATTTGAAGTTTTGAATGATTTGGCTTTATTCTGATAGAATGCTTTTGCATACAAAGATTCTGCAGCAACTTCAGTATTGGAAGATTTTTCCAGAGCAGCAAATGCAGATTGTGCATCTTTATCTTTCCCTGCATTCATCAAACTTCTCGCTTTAATCACTTTTGCAGTTTCAATTACAGCAGCTGAGTTTTTATTATTTAAAATCACAGCGTCGGCCAGTTTTTCAGCCTGTGAGAAATTCTTTTCCTCGGCATAAATTTTCATCATTTCTACATTTGCATAGTTTCTGATGTTGATGTCTGAAGAATTCACCAGACTTTCAAGATATTTTTTGGCTTCCGAAGAATTTCCCTGTGCGATGTAGATCTGTGCTAATCTTGTCTGAGCATCATCCTGATAGTCGTTGGCTACATTCCCAACTTCCTGAAGAACCAACAAAGCTTTAGTAGAATTTTTGGTTTGATAATAACTTTCTCCCAACTCGTATTTAGCCTGATAAAGACCTTCACCGGTTGGATTTTGAGTTAAATATTTCTCGTAGTAAGAGATTGCATTTTTGTAATCTTTTTTAGCAAAAAACTGCTTGCCGGTAGAAAGATTGATTTCGTCGATTTCTGAAGCATCAACATTTACTCCAAGATTTCTGGCAAAAGTCTCATATGCTGAAACATCTCCGTTTTTCGTAAAGATTGGTTTTGCAGCCTGCACAATTTTATCTGCATACTGCGTATTTTTATACTGCTGACCCAATGAGGTGAATTCAGCCAAGGCTTTTTCATTCTGATTTTGATCAATCAAATTCTGAGCCTTGTAAATCGAAGCATTTGCCACCAGATCACGGTCAGACGAAGATTTAATTACTTTCGAAAAGAAATCTGAAGAGTTGGCAAAATCATCCTGACTTGCGTAGGCAACACCAATTTCATATTGAGCATCATCGGTATATTCTGAGTCAGGATATTTTGAAATTAAAGATTTTAAGTTGGTAATTTTAGAATTATTATCTCCTTTAAATCCTAAAGCCATCGCCTTTTGGAACAAAGTATAATCCGTTGCATCCTGATTCTGGTCGTACACGGCAATTGCTGCATCCAGATCATTGTTGGCGTAATCGATATCGGCTAAACGAAGCTGTGCATCGCTTTTATATTCCGTTTTAGGATTAGCTAAATACTGTTTAAAATATTTCTGAGCCTGATCAAACTTTTTGGATTTAAAATAAGCATATCCCAAATCGTAAGGCAATTGCTGTTTTTCAGGAAAAGTTTCTGTTAAAAGCTTTTCATAACGCACGATTGCAGAAGGATAATTTCCTTTCTGATAATACGTTTGTCCGAGCCAGTAAAGTGCGCGGCTGTTGAATTCTTTATTGATATTAAATTCCAGACTTCTCAAGAGAAAACGTTCAGCTTCATCAAAATTTCCTTTGTTAAATTCTTCCGTCCCCAAAAGATAAGAAACCTCCTGATCAATTTTATCGATTTCCGGCGTGGAATTCTGAAGTCTGTCGATCGCATTTAAAGTTTCACGATAATTACCTGAATACAGATAAGATTTCACCAAAAGAGATTTCATTTCGGTGTTGTCTGCTTCTGCTTTGTTATCAGTCATGTAATTCTGAATCACCTGAGAAGCGTTCTCAAAAGGGTTTCCGATGTCGTAGCTTAATTTTGCATATTGCTCCTGCGCCAGTTTTTTCACTCCCTTATCATAGTTCATCTGATAAGAAGACCTGAAAGCCGAAAGCGCTTCCTGCTTCTTCCCAACTTCCAAATAGGCGTTTCCTAACTGATAGTATGCGTTCTGAGCCAAAGCAGAATTGGAATTGACTAACTGATTATAGTAGGAAACCGCTTCGTCATGCTTCTTCAGCTTGGCAGCAACAAATCCCATTTCATACAGATCATTTTCTGAAGGATTGGTTTGTACGGCAAGATAGTCTTTCAGGTGAGGATATGCAGAACTGTAGTCATTTTTCATAAAATAACTTTCGCCAATGATTTTGTGAACCTCTGCTTTGTAAGATTCAGAAATATCTTCGTTTAAAAGTGCATTTCCTTCTGTGATTGCCTTATCATAATCCTTTTCATTAAAGTACATCTGCACATAATAAGGTCTCACGAGTTTGGAATATTTCTCTTCATTTTTAATGGAATCAAAATACTGAAAAGCTTTATCATTATTTCTGCCGGCATAATTTAAATGTCCGAGCATGTAAGCGATATCGCCTTTTTGAGTTCCATCTGAAGTTTTGTAAGCTTCTTCCAATGCATCAATCGCACCTTTTGCATCACCCAACATGAATTTGGCATAACCCAGTTTCATGATGTACTGCGTGTTCTCCTCTTTCGTCAGCTGATATTGATTAACCTTTTTTAAAGTCTGTAAAGCTTTTTTGAAATCTTTTTTGGCTAAATAATAATCCGCCAACGGAAGATTTGCCTGTGCAAAATAGGCAGATTTTGGATATTCCTTGATGAAAGCCGTCAACCCTTCTTCCGCGTGATTTTTCTGTAAAATCACACCAATCACGTTATCGAAAAACTGTGCAGCTTCCTTTTTAGATCTCGAAAGATTCTGATTGTAGAAATATTGTCTTGCGTATTCGTACTGAGAAGAATTGTATATTTTGGTTTGATACAGATTCTCTGCCAAGCCGAATCTGTAATTTTCTTTCTGACTGAAATATTGAGACTGCTGAGCTTCGGAAACCCCGAAATACATCACAGCAGCAGCTAAAAGTATCTTTTCTGATCTCATTAATTTTAAAATTTTTGAATGATCTGTGTTGAAAATTAATTACTTACATCTTTGTATTTAAAGATTATAATTATCCACAATTTATCAACGAAAATATCAAAAAGATATTGTCTGGACAAGGCTTTTAACATAATGTTAGTATGTGGATTATTTTTTACAGGTATTTAACTTTCTCTTAAGAAATGTTAAGAAAAACGTAATATTCTGAAACTTTTAATTACATTTGTTTTTTTCAATTCAAATAAACTATTAATGAATCAACTTTTCAGGAGAAAGAACTATTCAGAGACAGATACTTCCACTTCACTCCTTCGTGTTTTAGGAGTTTGGGACATTGTTTTTTTCGGAATTGCCGCCATCATTGGTGCCGGTAGCTTCAGCAGTTTGGGTGAAGCTATTTTCAGAGGAGGACCGGGCGTAATCTTACTTTATCTGATCTGTGGTTTTGCCTGTGGTTTTACGGCGCTCTGCTATGCTGAATTTGCCAGCCGTATTCCAACTGCAGGATCTGCCTACACCTATGCCTATGCGAGTTTTGGTGAATTGATTGCCTGGATTATCGGTTGGGCATTAATTATGGAATATTCTTTCGGAAATATTTATGTTGCATTTTCCTGGTCAGATTATTTTACCAGTTTTTTGGGAAGATTGGACGTTCACATCCCTGAATATCTCAGTTGCAGTTATACAGAGGCAAAAAAAGCATTTTTCAGCACGCCACAGTCGACGAATAAGGAACTTTTAAACGCATGGATAAATGCTCCGGAAATTGGAGGTTTAAAAATGATTCTCGATATTCCGGCATTGGTAATCAATGGTTTAATTACATGGCTTTGCTTTGTAGGAGTGAAAGAAAGTAAGAATTTCAACAATGTTTTGGTAATTTTAAAACTGGCCGTGATCGTCCTTGTAATTCTGGTAGGATATAAATTCATCAACACCGGAAACTGGACGCCCCTGAATCCTGAAACACAGGTAAGTTCATTTATGCCCAACGGTTTTGCCGGAGTGATGAGTGCCGTTTCGGGAGTATTTTTTGCCTACATCGGTTTTGATGCTTTGAGTGTGCTTTCAGAAGAAACAAAAGACCCTCAGAAAACTTTGCCCAAAGGAATGATTATTTCCCTTGCGCTCTGCACAGTAATTTACATCGCACTGACTTTGGTTTTAACCGGAATGGTGGATTACAGAAAATTTGACGGTGTGGGAGACCCACTTTCCTTTATTTTTGAAAAAACCAATGCCAATGTTGCGTGGATGGAACTTACCGTTTCTTTTATTGCGATTATTGCGATTACAACGGTACTTTTGGTATTCCAGATGGGGCAGCCGAGAATCTGGTACGCCATGAGCCGTGACGGACTGATGCCTAAAAAATTTCAGGATGTCCACCCAAAATACAAAACACCATCTTTCGCAACGATTGTCACCGGTATCGTAGTGGGAATTCCTATTCTTTTTACAGATAAAAGCTTCATCTTAGACTTTACCAGCATCGGAACTATTTTCGCTTTCGTTTTGGTTTGCGCCGGAGTTTTGATGTTGCCTGCGAAAGAAAAAATCAAAGGCAGATTTCACCTTCCTTACATCAATGGAAAGATTATTTTTCCTGTTATTTTTATTGGAACCTTAGTTGGATTTTATTATTTCCAGCCTGCTTTTTTTGAAAATTTAATGGACTGGAAAGATCCAAATGAAGGCGAATTCAGAGCTTCAATTTTCTTTTTCATCATGGTTAATTTGATATTATGTGTTGTTACTTTCATTAAAAATTTCTCTTTAATTCCATTAATAGGATTAAGCTCATGTCTTTATCTTTTAACGGGAATGAGCCATGACAACTGGTTCTGGTTCGGGCTTTGGTTTGCCATCGGTCTTGTGATTTATTTCTTCTACGGCTATAAAAACAGCAAACTAAGACAAGCTTGATTTCCGGTGAAGAAAATACTTTTTTTGTTCGTCCTGATAATATTGGGATGCAGTGAAAAGACCGAAAATATTCGTGCTTCCACTACGGAAAACAGTATAGAGAAAGTTTCTTATAAAGATTTTTTTGCTCAGATTAAATTAAAAACTGATACTCAAAAACGCAGTTATTTTTTCAGATATATCAATTACGACATTCCGGAATACTGGCATGGTACGCGATGGTCTTCTGGAGGGACAACTCGAACTTCATAATCCGTCACAATTGCCTGCGGATACTTTGTGACAAACGTTCTGAGCGATTTTGGTATTAAAATTGAAAGGGTTTATATGGCACAGCAGGCTTCCTCCCTGATGATAAAAAAGCTCTATAGTGAAATCAAATACTTCACAAAAATAGAAGATCTGGAAGAATATATTCTTTCCAAACCGGAAATGACAGTTTACATCGCTGAGCTCGATTTTCATACAGATTCATCACAAGGGAAAACAGAGACACCTATTTTATCCACTCCAGTTACATTCAGAATAAAGGCGTGGTAAAAGAAAAACCGAAAACTCAAAAGCTTTAAACGCATCAAAAACCTACATGATCGGAACTTTAAAAAACTGAAGTTATGTCTGAGAGAATAAAAACATTCAGTGAATTCTATCAGTTTTATCTCACTGAACACAGCAAAACAGGAACGCGCATTTTACATTTCATCGGCACTCTGCTGGTATTTTTTGTCGTTGGTTACGTCTTTTACTCCGGGAAAGAAAGGTTTCTCTGGTACGTTCCGCTTTTCGGATACGGTTTTGCCTGGTTCAGCCATGCTGTGGTTGAGAGAAATAGTCCGGCGACCTTTAAATATCCTCTTTGGTCGTTGATTTCAGATTTTAAAATGTTTTTTGAACTATTGACTGGAAAACAGAAATTTTCGCAACCGAAAGAAGATGAACCCGAACATTAAAATTCAAAATAATATTCATAATGAAAACTTTATCGATTATAAAACGGTCTTGCCTTACAATTTTTTCACTGATTCTTTTAAACTGCACAGCAAGTCCTTCAACTGAAAATTCTTCTGAAAAAACCCTGTTTGTCGGCTCAGAAACGAAAGACTGCACCGGTGTTGCTCCTATGAAATGTCTTCAGGTAAGAGAAAATGCTACTGATAGCTGGGCAAATTTCTATTCAAACATCGAAGGTTTTACTTACGAGCCTGGTTTTGAATATGAATTGAAAGTGAGAACGGAGAAAATCTCCAATCCACCAATGGATGGATCTTCAATTAAATACATTTTAGTAAAACAAGTTTCCAAGATTAAGAAATAAAAAAACCGCTTTCAAAAAAAAACGGTTTTCAGATTTATTTAAATTCAAATCAAAATATCGCAGGATATTTCTCCGGATTTGTTTCATTAAACATGGCGTAAATTCTCTCAACCATATCGTCTGCTGATGGTTTTGAGAAATAATCACCGTCACTTGCATAAGCAGGTCTGTGATCGTTAGCTGCAATCGTCAAAGGATCAGAATCCAAATATCTGAAAGCTTTTTCTTTCTCTAAAATCTGCTGTAGGATAAAGGCTGAAGTTCCGCCCTGCACATCTTCGTCGATTACGACCAATCTGTTGGTTTTCTTAACAGACTCAGCAACTTCGTGCGTCAAATCGAAAGGAATTAATGACTGTACATCAATCACTTCTGCTGAAATCCCTAATTTTTCTAATTCGTTGGCTGCTTCAGTGACAATTCTCCAGGTCGAACCGTAGGTTACCAAAGTAACGTCTTTTCCTTCTTTTGTTACTTCAATTTTCCCGACAGGAACAGTGAATTCACCGATATTATCCGGTTGTTTTTCTTTTAATCTGTATCCGTTTAAACATTCAACAATCACAGCAGGTTCGTCGCTCTGAAGCATCGTGTTGTAAAATCCTGCAGCTTTAGTTAAGTTTCTTGGAACTAAAACCAAAATACCTTTGGAAAGATTTAAAATCCCCGCCATTGGTGAACCTGAATGCCAAACACCTTCCAGTCTGTGACCTCTCGTTCTGATGATCACTGGCGCTTTTTGTCCGCCTTTTGTTCTGTACTGAACAGTCGCCAAATCATCGCTCATTCCCTGTAGACAATACAATATATAATCAAGATACTGAATTTCAGCGATTGGTCTTAAACCTCTCATCGCCATTCCAATACCTTGGCCGAGAATCGTGGCTTCACGGATTCCCGTATCGGCAACACGAAGTTCGCCATATTTTTCCTGCATTCCTTCAAGACCCTGATTTACGTCGCCGATATTTCCGGCGTCTTCACCAAAGACCAAAGTTTCAGGATATTTATCAAAAATTTTATCGAAGTTATTTCTGATAACTACTCTGCCATCAACATCATCAGAATTTTCAGAGTAAACAGGTTTTATTTCCTTTACATTTTCAGCCTTCCATTCAGACTGAGAATACAAATGAGATGAGTAATTATCTTTTTCAACCTCAAAAATATCGTTGTATTTCTGCATCAACTGATTTCTTTCGGAAGAATTTGTTCCTCTCGTTGCCAGCAAAGATTTTCTTACCAAATGGAAAACATCCTTTTTGGCCTTTGAAACCAACTTGTTAAAATTGGTGATATGATTATCAATTTCAGAGTTTTGTCCTTTTAAATTTTCAACTAAAGGTAATACTGAACTGATCAAATCTGTGATTGTCTTCTGGTAACTCTCCCACGCTGACTTCTGACCGACTTTTACATCCTTCTTAGCTTCTTCTTCGATGGCATCAAGTTCCTCAGAAGTTGCCAAAACTTCTTCTTTGCCTTCAATCTCGATTGAATAATCTAAAATCCATTCTTTGAATTTCACCAAACCGTCGAACTCAGTTTCCCATGCAAGACGCTCTTCATTTTTATATCGTTCGTGTGATCCCGAAGTTGAATGTCCTTGGGGTTGAGTAACTTCAATAACGTGAACTACAACAGGAACCGATTCTGTCCTTGCAAAATGCTCAGCTCTTGCATAAGCATCCAACAAAGCAGGATAATCCCATGCTTTCACCTGAATAATTTCACAACCCTGAAACTCGCCTTCTTTTCTCTGGAAACCGCTCAACATTTCAGCAATATCAGCTTTAGCTCTCTGCTTCATCGTAGGAACCGAAATTCCATAGCCATCATCCCAAATTGAAACAATCATTGGAACCTGCAATGCACAGGCAGCGTTTAAAGTTTCCCAGAAATGACCTTCTGCGGTAGAAGCATCACCAATTGTCCCGAAAGCCACTTCATTGCCTCCCTGAGAAAACTTCTCAGAACCGTCAAATTTTACTGATTTATATATTTTGGAAGCCTGGGCTAGACCTAAAAGTCTTGGCATCTGTCCCGCTGTAGGAGAAATGTCAGAAGAAATATTTTTCTGGGCTGTTAAATCTTTCCAGCTACCGTCTTCATTTAAACTTCTTGTAGCGTAATGACCGTTCATTTGTCTCCCGGCAGAAGCGGGCTCACGTTCTACACTTGTATCTGCGTACAACTGAGCGAAAAAACTCTCAACAGTAAGTGCGTCTGCAGCTAAAGCAAAAGTCTGATCTCTATAGTAACCCGAACGAAAATCACCATTTTTAAAAACTTTAGCCATTGCAAGCTGTGGAAGTTCCTTACCATCCCCAAAAATACCAAATTTTGCCTTTCCTGTAAGTACTTCTCTCCTTCCAAGATAAGACATTTCGCGGGAGATTCTTCCTAATTTGTAATCGCTAAGTATCTGATTTTTAAAATCCTGAAAAGAAATTTGTTGCGTTTCTATATATGTTGTCTGCATTACACTATGATTTTTACAAATATAAATAATTTTTACTGTACGCGATAAAACAATTTTATAGAATTCGTATTTTTTTTTAATTATTTTAAAAAATTCACAATTCGGAAATATTGATGATTATTGGATATACCTTAATAATTAAAAACTTATAACAAAAAAAGTTCCTCGCGTGAAACACGCAAGGAATCTAAAAACACAAATGATGAAAAAAAAAAAAAAATTGTTAAATATGTAAATGTGGTTTGGTTCGGTCTTTTATCTTTTTGGCGGTGGAATAGGATCACCTTCTACTACAGTTGTAGAGTTTGTAGAATCCTGAATTTTCTGTGATGCTTTATTAATAAGCTCAAGATTCTGGTAGTCTTCTGAGCTGAAATTGTCATCATCCTGACGACAAGAAATTACCGTAGTTATTAAAACTGCTGAAAAAAATAATATCAACTTTTTCATATGAGCTTAATTTATAAAGATTAATTTTTAGTTCGCTTAATTTTCTGTTGCAAACATACAGCAGAAAACAATTTTAAGTCAAATTTAATGACGGGGAATTCATAAAAAATGTCCGGCAATTTTTAAATTTTACGTTTTTTATTCAGATTAATTATGTTAATATTGTAGACTTTTAAATTTATAAAAAGCCAAACGTGTTATCTCCATTTTGTTATACTACCCGTAACAACCTGATTAGAGGAATTTTACTACCTTTATTTATAATTTTCCTTTTTACGCAAAATATAAATGCGCAGGAGAATTCTAAAAAAAGGTTGGAATACCAGGAAATCGAGGCAAAAATTGATAGTTTTCATAACGATCAGAAAAAAGCATGGGAACTGATTCAGTATTATATAAAAAAGGCAAAAGAGGAAAAAAATAATGAAGCATTAGTTTATGCATATCGTTACGCAAGCAATTTTTCTAAGTATCCCGAAAATATAAATAATGCCAATCTGGCTTTAAATGTCGCAAAATCCTCACAAGACCAGCGCCTCCTTGCTAATGCTTACTTAAACAGGGGTACTGTATTTTTTCAGGAAGGATATTATCAAAAATCTCTGGACGATGTTTTGGTGGCCAATATTAATGCAAACAATATTGCTGATGAATACATTACTTATAAGAGTATTTATTTAATAGCTCAAAATAAAATTTATCTCGGTTTACACGAAGATGCAGCCAAGGAACTTCAGGTCTGTATCAATTTTTTTAAAAAAAGAAGTACAGACAGCAAGTTTGGCCAGGACTATCAGACCTATTACATCTATTCTCTATTGAGTTATATTGATAATAATACGAGGATGGGTAAAATGAATGAAAATAAAACACTGATTTCGGAAAGTATTGATTATTTGACAGACAACAACTTACAGCAGTTCATACCCTATTTTATCTCATCCCAGGGAACCGATGCATTTTATCAGAAAGATTATCAAACATCCATCAAGAAGCTCACTCAAGCTTTGGAGATGTACAATGATAAATATCCGCACATCACAGAAATCTATTATTTAGGGCTTAACAACTGGAAGATTGGCAAGCGGACTATCGCAGTTAAGTTTATGGAAGTTATTGATAATCAATACAACAAATCTAATAGGTTAGATCCGCAATTCCGCTCGGCTTATGAAATTCTGATAAAATATAACGATTCAATTAAAAACAGAGATAAGCAGCTGGAATACATTGACAAACTGATGATTCTGGATAAATCTTACGAGAAAAACTTCAAGTATCTATATCCTAAAATCAATAAAGAATATGACACCAAAAAATTAATCTCTGAAAAAAACAAAGTAGAGAAATTACTCATCCTGCGAAGCAATATTTTCCTTCTTATTCTCATAATCAGTCTGGGAATAATTCTGTTTTTCAGTATAAGATATTACAGAATTAAAAAACTGTACAAGCAAAGATTTGAAAATATTATCATCAATTCTGAGGTTGAACATAAAAAGCATCACGTCACAAAAGAAGCACAGGAGAATACTGAACCTGAGACCGTTAAGACGGTTTTTATTTCAGATAAAGATGTCAAAGAACTTAATCTTGAAAGTCCGGAGAACCTGGATGAATATTATTCAAAAATTCCGGGTTTAAATCCTCTGGTCATAAAAAGTATTATGAATCAGCTGGATACGTTTGAATATGAAGAGCGATATCTGGACAGTCAGCTCACTCAAAAATCTTTGGTTGAGGAATTAGGAACAAACTCCACATATCTTTCAAAAATTATCAATACATACAAAGGTTCTAATTTTAATATATATATAAATAATCTCAGGCTAAATTATATTATTGATCTTTTAAGAACTGATGCTAATTATCTGCAATATGATGTTAAAGAGCTGGCCAACATCTGTGGTTTTTCCAATGCCGAGAGCTTTTCAGACAATTTTTACAGAAAGTTTGAGATCAAGCCGTCGTATTTCGTGAAGATGATGAAAGAGAAATCTAGAAGTTCCTCTCAATCACATAATCCAACATCAGATTAAGGGACGTTTTAGGCTGAGAATCAGGAAACTCGCTCAGAATATCTTTTGCTTTCTGCTGAAAATCCTTCATTACCGTAACGGCATAATCCAAGCCTCCGGAAGACTTCACAAAATTGATTAATTCTTTTACCCTTTTTTGATCGTTGTTGTATCTTTTGATGGTATTGAAGTAATATTTTTTATCCCTCTCGTTGGCCATTTTTAGGGTGTGAATCAACGGCAAAGTCATTTTCTGTTCTTTGATGTCAATCCCAACTGGTTTTCCGATAACGTTTGAACTCAAATAATCAAAAAGGTCATCTTTAATCTGGAAAGCCATACCTGTGTAAGTGCCAAACTCCATCATTTTTTTTGCTAAATTTTCATCAGCATTATTAGACAACGCCCCTATTTCACAACATGCAGCAATTAATGTAGCTGTTTTCTGGCGGATAATTTCGTAGTAAACGTCTTCGGTAATATCAAGTTTTCGGGCTTTTTCAAGCTGTAGAAGTTCGCCTTCAGACATTTCTCTGATGGTTCTGGAAATCACTGCAAGCAAATCATAATCTTTGTGATCTGTAGAAAGTAATACAGCTTTAGATAAAAGAAAATCACCAACCAAAACGGCGATTTTATTCTTCCACAAAGCATTGATCGAAAAGAAATTTCTGCGTTTAAAACTTTCATCTACCACATCATCATGCACCAAAGTTGCGGTGTGAATCAATTCAATCATTGAAGCTCCGCGATAGGTTTTTTCGTTGACATCACCAATCAGTTTTGCACATAGAAATACGAACATCGGGCGCATCTGCTTCCCTTTTGTGGTAACAATAAAACGGGTGACTTTATCTAATAAAGATACTTTCGTCTGCATCGATTCATAAAACTTCTGTTCAAAAAGTTTCATTTCTTCGTTGATGGGTCTCTTGATTTCTTCTACGGTATTCGCCACTATCTTTGAATGATGGGTAGTTGATATTTACTGGATACAAAGATAAATTTTTTAGCCTAATTTTAACGGAAAATTAAATTTAATCTGAATACAAACTGCGTTAGAATTTCAGTTTTTCTTTTGGTATAAAATAGAAATAAGTTTTTGTGTTACCGATTGGTGAGTAGAATTTCTCACCAGAAATGTAAATCCCCATTTCATCAACAGCAATTCCTTCGATCTGGCCGATGCTTAGGGCACTCCCCAGATATAATTTCCTTGGATTATTTTTAAAGAAAATTCCGGATTCAGATTCATCGAAAATCATCAGAAAGACTTCAGTTTTTTTGGTGTAACCGACGACATAAAGTTTTCTATCAAAATAATAAGCATCAGAAATCATAAAACCTGTTTTAAAGGTTTCAATTTTCTGAGCTGCCTGTTTTTCGAAATTATTTGGATCTAAAGCATAATGAGTGGTTGATTTTGAAACCCACTCTTTGGTAAAAATATGAAGTTTTCCATTTAAGTAAATCATAGATTCCAAATCGAAATCTGTGGCAATATTTTTTGGTTTAAAATCTTTCTGATCAGAATAATAAAATGAAATGGTTTTCAGAGAATCATTCTGAATCCGATTATTATTAAATGGAATTTTAAAAATTTTTAAATCCTGACGTGTTCCTGTATTATTTCCAAAATCACCGATATAAAAGTTTTCGCCGTCATTTGTTAATGCTTCCCAGTCTTTGTTTTCAGCATTTGTTTTTAAAACTGTGAAAATTTTCCCTGAGTTTCTATCAATTTCATACAGTTCAGCGGGGTTTCCGCTGTCATTGAAAGTGTATAATCTTCCATCAAATAAATTTAAACCTGAAGTTTCCTGAATGGAATCACTTAAAACAGAAACTCTGTAATTTTTTATTTTAAAAATTATAGATTGCTGTGCGGAATTTAGAATCGAAAAAATTATGGAAAGGATTAGAAAAAGCTTCTTCATTGGGCAAAATTAAAGTTTTTCTTTTTAAGATTTGTTAAATGATAAATGTCAAAATAATATTTAAGTTATTTAACGTATCCAACTGCATGGTGTTTACTGTAATAATATTTCGTATAAAAAAACCAAAACCTGTTGTTTGAATAATCTTGTTTAATTATCAAATTATCTTTAGAAGGTAAAAGTGTTACAGCATAAGTTTTTTCAGAATAATTATGTCTTTGAGATGAAACTTCTAATTTATAGATATTTGAGTTGGTTAAAATTTGGTTTTTCTCTAAAACCAGTTTTCCGGATTTCAGATCAGTAATAATTTCTTCTAAAATTAGATTACACAATCTATCTTGAGAAAAAAACATGATAAAAAGTGAAAAGACAAGCATAAAAATTCCTTTGAATCCTTCTTTCTTTTTTATTTTTTCATAAATAAGATAGAGAATTGAAAAGACAGCAAAAATCGAATTTGAATAAAATAGAATACTCCAAAAAAGAATCATTATTCAGCAGTCTTATTCGCCAATTGTCCGCAAGCTGCATCGATATCGCCACCACGGCTTTTTCTTACCATTACAGTTACTCCGGCTTTTTCCAATTCACGAACGTATTTTTCTTCTGCAGCAACACTTCGGTGATCAAATTTACCTTCACCAATTGGGTTGTACTGAATTAGATTAACCTTTGAAGGAACCTGACGGCAATATTTAATTAAAGCTTTTATGTCTTCATCCTTATCATTTATTCCTTTCCAGACACAATATTCAAAAGTGATCACTGAGCCTGTTTTTTTGTACCAGTACTGCAAGGCTTCCATAATATCCGTTAATGGAAATTTATCAGAAAATGGCATAATTTCGTTACGGGTAGACTCTACTGCTGAATGTAAAGACAAAGCTAATTTTACACGCAACTCATCATCTGCAAGCATTTTAATCATCTTCGGAATTCCAGATGTTGAGACGGTAATTCTTCTCGGCGACATGCCCAGACCTTCCGGCTGAGTAATTTTTTTAATGGCTTCAACTACATTTTTATAGTTCATCATCGGCTCGCCCATTCCCATAAACACGATATTCGACAATGGTCTGTTGTGGTATTCCCTACTCTGCCTGTCGATGAGTGCCACCTGATCTACAATTTCTGCAACTTCAAGATTTCTCATCCTTTTAAGCTTTGCAGTGGCACAAAATTCACAATTAAGAGAACAGCCGACTTGAGAAGAAACGCAAGCTGTGGTTCTGGTTTCTGTAGGAATTAAAACTGATTCCACCATTAAGCCGTCGTGCAGTTTAACACCATTTTTTATGGTTCCGTCCGTAGATTTCTGGAACTGATCAACCGCCGCGGGATTCATTACGAAATCACGCGTCAGATTTTCTCTCAGGTTTTTTGAAAGATTCGTCATTTCTTCAAATGAATGAAGATTTTTACTCCAGATCCAGTCATAGACCTGCTTGGCACGAAACGGCTTTTCGCCAATGGTGCCGAAATAGTCTTTGAGTTGATCGAGAGATAAAGTACGGATGTCTTTCATTGAATTGTTGGGTGTCGGATGATGGATGTCTGATGAAAATCTGGGCGCTGAATCGTAAACTTCCAGCACCCAGCTTCCAGCTTCTGTCTTAAAGAATCAACATTGCGTCTCCGTAAGAGTAGAATTTATATTTTTCTTTTACAGCTTCTTCGTAAGCGTGCATCACGAAATCTTTTCCTGCAAATGCGGCAATCATCATCATTAATGTAGATTTTGGCGTGTGGAAATTGGTAATCATGCAATTTGCAACTCCGAAATCGTGTGGTGGAAAAATAAATTTATTCGTCCAACCGTGGAATGCAGATATTTTTTTGTTTGAAGACACTGATGTTTCCAATGTTCTCATCGTTGTAGTTCCTACAGCACAAACTCTTCTGTTTTCTTCAACAGCCTTGTTGATGATTGCAGCATTTTTTTCGTCGATGAAAATCTCTTCAGATTCCATTTTATGTTTAGATAAATCTTCAACTTCGATCGGGTTGAAAGTTCCCAAACCTACGTGAAGCGTAACTTCAGCGAAGTCGATCCCTTTGATTTCAAGTCTCTTCATCAAATGTCTTGAGAAGTGTAGACCTGCAGTAGGTGCAGCTACAGCTCCTTCTACTTTTGCGTAAATGGTCTGGTATCTTTCAGCATCTTCAGGCTCAACATCTCTTTTAATGTATTTTGGAAGAGGAGTTTCTCCTAATTCTTTCAATTTAGCTCTGAATTCTTCGTAAGGACCGTCATACAAAAATCTCAAAGTTCTCCCTCTGGATGTTGTATTGTCGATAACTTCAGCTACCAAAGATTCGTCTTCAGTGAAGAATAGTTTGTTTCCAATTCTGATTTTTCTTGCCGGATCTACCAAAACGTCCCAAACTCTCGTCTCCTTATCAAGCTCTCTCAATAGGAAAACTTCAATTTTAGCACCGGTTTTTTCTTTGTTCCCGTAAAGACGTGCAGGGAAAACTTTAGTATTATTGAAGATGAAAAGATCTTTTTCGTCGAAATAATCTACAACATCTTTGAAAAGTTTATGCTCTATTGTCTGAGTTTTTCTGTCCAAAACCATTAATCTGGCTTCGTCTCTGTGTTCTGAAGGGTGTTCTGCTAAAAGTTCTTCTGGAAGATCAAAATTAAAATCTGATGTTTTCATTTTTTTAAATTACGGTTTAAAAATTATCAATTACAGTAAGTAATTTGCGAGGTGCAAATATACGACATTCGATACCCCTTTGTCAAGTGTTTTAGGGAATTAGCCGAAATAAAATAAAGGAATTGGTTTTTTATCCAGATATAGTTAATCAAAATTTTAATATAGCAACTAAACTCCCCAATAACTATCATTTTTGTAGTTCAATTTTTCTGGTAGTGAAAGCTTAAAATCTACAACCTGAAAATCGTTCACAATTTTGTAGGAAACTCTTGTATTGTAGTGCAATTTGATTTTCTTTACAATGTAAGTTGAATCTGAATCTAAGAGTTTTTGTAATTTCTCCTGCATTTCTTCAGTTTTAGCGTGATCCACTCCAACTGTCAAATAGCTCATTTTTGATTTTTCTAAAGTAACATCAGCAGAAAATCTTTTCTTTTTCTTCTTTTCATCTACAAATCCAACAATTTTGTATTGTAAAGAATCAATTTTTGTAACTTCGATGATATCTTTTGCAATGTGATTAAAATCCTCATCAACTTTAATTGTATTTAGATATTCGAATGCAACGGCTCCTTTTTCTTCAGTAACCTTAAACAAATGCCGGATATTCTTTTCTTTATCAAAAATAACTGCGCGCAATTTCCCGCTGAAACTTCTTAAACTGAGTTGGGTTTTGCTTTTTGAATCATAAAAGCTTGTGTAAACACTTTCTCCATCAGACATCCCACCATTGTAGTGACTTTCAATTTGATAATTAAACTGATAGGTCTGACTAAAAACTGTTACCGAAATCAGACATAAAAATAACGTAAAAATTTTTCTCATAAATATGTTTTAATAATTTTCCAATCTTCAAGTTTCCGTTCATAAGAAATCGTGTGAAGCGGACTGGTTGAAGGCAATAAATATACAGGAATTTCAGAATTTTTATCTAAAATTTTCTTCAGATTTTTATAGGATTTTCCGCCATTGCAAAATATAGCCTGAATATTTGGATGGGTTTCCAACAGATTTCTGATATCATTGGCTTCCTCATTTCTGATTTCAGAATCAAGGCTGCCTTTTCTTTCGCAGGTATCGATTACGTCCCAAACTGCGATATTATTTTTCTTTAAAATTTTAATTTTCTCCTTATAATTTTCGGTAAAATCTTCATTAAATAATTCAAATATAATCTTCCAGAATTTGTTTTGTGGATGACCATAATATTCCTGCTTTTCAAGAGATTTCACGCCCGGAACCGAACCTAAAATAAGAATTTTTGATTCCTCATTAATAACAGGTGGGAATGATGAGATTCTGTTTTGCATATTCAAATATAATACTTGAAAACCTAAAAAATGTTAAATAAAAAAGATTATTCACAATCAAATAGAAATATAATTAAATTTGTATTAAATAATTTTTAGTTTAAATGAAAAAACTTGCTATCCTTTCTTCTATTGTCCTCAGCGCTGTAGCTTTTGCACAGGGAATTAAATTTGAAGAAACACCATTCAAAAATCTTTTGGAAAAAGCGAAAAAAGAAAACAAACTTGTCTTTTTAGATGCCTATACAACGTGGTGCGGACCATGTAAACTGATGGCCAAAAACATTTTCCCTCAGCAGGAAGTTGGCGAATACTTCAATGCAAACTTCGTGAATGCAAAAATTGATATGGAAAAAGGTGAAGGCCTGGAAATTGCCAAAAAATATGGCGTAAAATCTTACCCGACCTATCTTTTCATCAATGGTGACGGTGAAGAAGTTCACAGATCTTTAGGATACACTCCTGAAGCAAAAGACTTTATTGTGATTGCAAAGGATGCAAATGACCCTAATAAGAGACTGAGCACTTTAAAGCAAAAATTTGAAAAAGGAGATACCAATCCTGAATTATTAAAAAATCTTGCAGGATTAACAATTTATAATGACCCTCAGTTTGCAACGAAAGTTTTGGAAAAATACTTTCCACAGGTGAAAACGCTTACTCAGGAAGATGTACAGATGCTTTTGATGGCTGCACAAAATCCTGACAGCCCAATGTACACGATGTTCAAAGAAAGAAAAGCTGACATTATCAAGGTTTTTCCTGAAGCCAATTACAACGCATTTGATAAAAATGTAAGAGTAAATGCAATCATGAAAAAATCTTATAATGCTGAGAAAAAATCATGGGATGACCAATATTTTTTAACTGAAGCACAAAAGTTTTTGGCTAAAGACGAAGCGGAGAAAATTTTACAGAAAGCCAGAATGGGCAGAGCGGCGAGAGCTAAAGATTTTAAAACTTACGAAAAAATCGCACTTGAACTCTATGCTGATTACGAAAAAATGTCTTCAATGGAGCTCAATGAAATCGCATGGAACTTTTTTGAAAATGTAGATTCAAAACCTGGTCTTCAGACAGCTGTAAAATGGGCACAGGAATCTGTAAAAAAGGAAGAAAGCTATGCCAACACAGATACTTTGGCTAATCTTTACAATAAGGTTGGAGATAAGAAGAATGCTAAAATCTGGGCACAAAAATCTGTTGATTTAGGAAAAGCTGAAGGGGAAGATGTAGCTGATACAGAAAAATTACTGAAAAGTTTATAAAGCCATCCTGGTTTTATTGGTTAATAGAAGTCCGGCTCAATGTGGCCGGACTTTGCTTATTTTATGATTAAATATCTGCTTTGGAGTTGAGCATTTTCTGTTCCCATTCAGGATCTTTCGGGTCAAAGAACAGTCTTTTTCCTGTATCTAAACTTCTGACAACATTCATCTCGTCTTTTGTAAGCTCAAAATTAAAGACATTAAAATTCTCATCGATTCTGGAAGGCCTCACAGATTTCGGAATTACGCAGAAACCTTCCTGAAGATGCCATCTTAGAATTATCTGAGCAACAGTTTTATCATACTTCAACGCAACCGCTTTTAACTGTTCATTTTCCAAAAGACCTGCATTTCCGTTTCCAAGCGGACTCCATGGCTGAGTTACAATGTTGTTTTCTCTGTTGTACACCTGAAGTTCCTTTTGCTGAAATAAAGGATGTAACTCGATTTGGTTGATAACAGGCAAAACTTTAGCATTAGCTTTTAACTCTTCCAATTTTTCAATTGTGAAATTGCAAACACCTATTGCTTTTATTTTTCCTTCACTGTAGAGTTCTTCGAAAGCTTTCCAAGCACCTAAAAAATCTCCGAAAGGCCAGTGAATTAGGTACATATCCAGATAGTCGAGCTGCAATCTGTCTAAAGTTCTTTGGAATGCCGCTTTCGCTTCTTCGTAACCATGTGATTGAACCCAAAGTTTTGAGGTAATAAAAAGTTCATCCCTGCTCACACCGCATTTTTGGATTGCCGTTCCCACCGCTGTTTCGTTCTGATAAATTGAGGCTGTATCAATCATTCTGTATCCCACTTCGATGGCTTTTATCACAGCATCTTCACACTGCTGAAGATCTTCCATTTGCCAAACGCCAAATCCTAAAGCAGGAATGGCAACGCCATTGTTCAAAGTAATTACAGGCTGAACTGCATAATTTTTGTGCATATTTATTTGTTTTGATTGAAACAAAGGTCGGGGAAATTAATAATACATTACATAAAAATTATGATCTATTGTTCACCATCAGTTTCAATACCACCGCTAAGGATTCTAATCCTTCTTATATTACTTGGCTGATTATTATAAAGTGGGCGTCTCGCAGTGTACAGTCGTGATTTTAGAATTTTTCTAATGCATACTTTGTCAGATTGATTGCCTCCCAAAACATGATAATGTTTATCATCTTCGCCAACATACAAGCCTACATGTCCTGCCTTAGAACCAGTAGAGGTAGTTCTTACGAACACCAAAACATCACCTAACATAGCGATTTCAGTATACTTTCCAAAAGTTCCCCAGTTCAATGCCCATAAAGGATCTTTAACAATATTCTTAGAACTCCTTTTCGCAACGATTGCCATAAACAAACCGCACCATGGGATTGAATCTGCAATATATATTTTATCGACATCCCCTCCAATTTCGTCAGCCCAAGATAAAATAACATGATTATTCTGAACTCCGAGTGCTTCCGCAACATCTAAAAGTGAAAGGGCATTCTTGATCATCAGTGGTCCTGATTCATCAGCCAACCACTTGTATTCATTTGTTAGTTTCATGAGTTTTTATTTACAAATTAAACATTCTTGAGATTCTTCTAAACTACTACACCACTTCGTACCATTAACTATATAAGCATCGTTACGAATTATTTTTCTCACGGAAAACAAATCTGTTTCGGCAGCTTCCTTTGAGAAATATCCCATAAGAACTGTTCGAAAAACATTTCCTTTTTTAATAATATTGGCATTTATATTTATTTTAGTTGCTTTAATCAGCTCATTTTTAGCTTCATCAATTGTCGTATCACCACCTGCAATAATGTACCATTCGTCTGACATTTTTTTTTCCTCTGTAAGAGGCGCAGTGAGCAACTTTAGTTCTTCTTTAGTCTTAAGATTTTCTACAATTTGTTTAGATGATGGATTGCTGATGTTATTAGCTTTAGCGAGTTTTGTTTTTTTTAAAGAAATTTCCCTGTAATCTTTTTTGATACTGTCGTAATAATTCTCCCATGACTCTTTCATATATCCACTAGGAGCAACGGTGGCTAAATATCTAACGAACTGATAGCGCGTTTCGATACTATCTTGATTTTTAACTTGATTTATATATTTATCGAAATACTGTACTTCTTTGATATCTTGATCTCTTTCTTTAAATAAATCACTTATTATTAAAGTAACAGAACTAATTGCTAAAGTAACTATAACCCATTTGAAGTAATCCAAGAATTTATCAATTTGTTCTATCTCGAAGGTTTTATTTCTAATAATTCGATATACTAACAGGATAGAAATAACTCCTACAAATACGAAAAATCCGTACAGGAATAGCGAAAGGTTTGCGGTATTTTTAAACATGATTAAAAGTTTTTATTAGAGTAAACCTACGGTTAACTTACATACCTTTCAATTACCCTTTTTCGCTATTTAAAACAAAAAAACCAGCCTCAAAAAAAGCTGGTCTATATTTAAATTTCATTCAAGATTATTCCCACTCAATTGTTGCTGGTGGTTTGCTTGAGATATCGTAAGCTACTCTGTTGATTCCTCTTACTTCGTTGATGATTCTGCTGGAAACAGTATCTAAGAACTCGTACGGAAGTCTGCTCCACGTTGCGGTCATAAAGTCGATAGTGTTGGCAGAACGGACTACTGCTGTATATTCATAAGTTCTTTCATCACCCATCACTCCTACAGATTTTACGGGAAGAAGAACGACGAATGCCTGAGAAACTTTATCGTACAAATCGTTTTTATATAATTCTTCGATGAAAATATCATCCGCTTCCTGAAGGATTTTCACTTTTTCAGCATCTACAGCACCCAGAATTCTGATTCCCAGACCTGGACCAGGGAAAGGATGTCTGTGTACCAAATGATGAGGAATTCCCAATTCTTCACCTACTTTTCTAACTTCGTCTTTAAAGAGTTCCCTTAAAGGTTCAAGCAATTCAAATTCCATTTCTTCGGGAAGTCCACCAACGTTGTGGTGGGATTTGATTACTGCTGAAGGTCCGTTTACCGACTGACTTTCGATCACGTCAGGATAAATAGTTCCCTGTGCTAAGAATTTTGCTCCTTCAATTTTATGTGATTCTTCGTCGAAAACGTGAATAAATTCGTTTCCAATGATCTTTCTCTTGGTCTCAGGATCGTCAACTCCGGCTAATTTTGAAAGGAATCTTTCTTTGGCATCAACCAATTTGATGTTCATATTAAAGCTTTCGCCGTAATTTTTCATCACTTTTACATCTTCATCTTTTCTAAGAAGTCCCGTGTCTACAAAGATACAGTGAAGCTGATCTCCGATTGCTTTATGAATCAAAACCGCAGCAACAGAAGAATCTACACCTCCGGAAAGACCAAGGATTACTTTATTATCTCCTACTCTTTCTTTAATTTCTTCAACCGTTTTATCGATGTAATTGGTAAGTTTCCAGTTTTTCTCTGAATTACAGATAGCGAAAACAAAATTTTCGAGCATTTTACCACCTTCTTCCGTGTGAGAAACTTCAGGGTGAAACTGTACGCAATAGATTTTTTTCTCTTCATTGGCAATCGAAGCAATTACACCTGATTTTGCATTTAAATCGAAACCTGCAGGTAATAGTCCTACTTCATCAAAGTGACTCATCCAAACGATAGAATTGTCAGTAACTCCTTTTAATAATGAAGATTCTTTTACGATTTCCAGATGTGCTTTTCCGTACTCGCCTTTAACTCCTTTGTGAACTTTTCCGCCTAAAAGATGTGCGGTAAGCTGCATTCCGTAGCAGATTCCTAAAACGGGAATTCCCTGCTCGTACAATTCTTTTTCAACCAAATGCGCGTTTTCTGCGTTTACAGAACTTGGCCCGCCGGAAAGGATGATACCTTTTGGCTGTTTTTCCAGAATTGTTTCTAATGGTGTATTGAATGGTAAAATTTCGGAATACACGCCCATCTCACGGATTCTTCTTCCGATAAGCTGGTTGTACTGAGATCCGAAATCTAATATGATGATACCGTTATTCATTGTATAATTGATGATTGATAATTTATAAATGATAAAACAAATGATGTTTGATTTACCTAATTTTTTAAAAGGACGAAAACCCTAGCCCTGATGGGAGCGGCATCTTTTTTTGTTATTGCGATTGAGAAATGGTTCAACAAATTACTTCACGTTGTTCGCAATGGCAAAAAAGATACAGCCCTTCGGCTAGGCTCAGGATAAACTTCCAGCAGGTTCCCGGCTCCTAATAAAAAAGCCCCGAAAAATCAGGGCATTATATTAAAATTTACCGATGTCTTCTCTGTAGAAGCTGTAATCGAAATGTACGTGGCTTGCATCTTCGTACACTTTTTTGCGTGCTTCATCATAAGTAGCGCCAGTTGCAACAATGTTGAGAACTCTTCCACCGTTTGACACTACTTTATCGCCTCTTTTTGCAGCTCCTGCGTACAGTAACTGGCTGTGTTTTACCCTTTCTTCACCTTTTATTTCGAAGCCAAGCTCCATATTTCTTGGGTAACCTCCAGAGCACATTACCAGACAAACTGCTTTTTCGTCTTTGAATTTAAGCTGAATATCTTTTCCTTCCATACAATCCTGAATAACATCCAGCAGATTGTTTTCCATTAAAGCCATCAAAACCTGAGTTTCAGGATCTCCGAATCTCATGTTGTATTCTAAAAGGTAAGTTCCGTTTTTTGTGATCATCAGTCCGAAGAAAATGATTCCTTTAAAACCAAAACCTTCTGTTTTAAGACCTTTCAGTGTAGGTTCAAGGATGTTTTTTTCGAAATCTGCGAAGTGCTCTGCTGTAAACTCAGGGCTTGGTGCCACAGCTCCCATACCGCCTGTGTTTGGGCCTGTATCACCGTTACCTGCTTTTTTGTAATCTTTTGCAGCAACGCAAGGGAATAATTTTTCCCCGTTTGAAAATGCAATGATGGAAGCTTCAAAACCTTCCAGATATTCTTCGATAACCACACGGATTCCCGCATCACCGAAGATTCTTCTGATCATAAAGTCGTGAATAGTAGCTTCTGCCTCTTCTAAATTTTCGCAGATTACAACGCCTTTTCCACCCGCCAAACCGCTGGCTTTGATTACCAATGGAAATTCCTGAGTCTGAAGATATTGTTTTGCATCATTGTAGGCATCAAAAACTTCTGCTTTGGCAGTTTTGATATCATAGGTTTTCATAAATTTCTTGGAGAAAGCCTTACTTCCTTCAAGACTTGCCACTTTTTGTGCAGGACCGAAAACTTTAAGATCGTGCTTTTTAAATTCATCCTTAAGACCAGCTACCAAAGGAGCTTCCGGACCAACGATGGTAAGATCTACTTTCTCTTTGATAGCGAAATCTCTAAGTTCTTTGATTTCTGATAGATGGATATTTTTCCCAATTCTGTCGGTAGTTGCGTTTCCGTTGGCAAAAAACATTTGACTCACTCTTGAATCTTTCTGAAGTTTGATAGCCAAAGCAGATTCTCTTCCACCTTCACCTATGATTAATATTCTCATACTTTATTTATTTCTAGTCTATTTTACAAATATATAATTTTGAATGCTATAAATACAATCTCCAATTATTATTTTAATTCAATTTTAATGAAAAAAGTGTCTTACGCCAGTGAACATCATCGGGATTTTATGTTCGTTTGCCGCATCTATACTTTCCTGATCTTTTACACTTCCTCCAGGCTGGATAATCGCTGTAATGCCTTCCTGAGCGCAGAAATCTACCACATCACGGAAAGGGAAAAACGCATCTGAAGCCAATACTAATTCGCCTGTGAATTTTTCTTTTGCTCTTTCAATGGCTTGTTGCGTCGCCCAGATTCTGTTCACCTGTCCACCGCCAATTCCGAAAGCTTGAATACCGTTTGAAACAACAATTGCGTTTGATTTTACGTATTTTACAACTCTCTGCGAGAACAATAATGCTTTTTTCTGCTCTTCCGTCGGTTGAGTTTCAGTAACTACTTTAATATCGTCTGAGAAAATACTGTCGTTGTCCTGAACCAAGATTCCACCATCAACTTTTACCCAGGTTTGCTTGTCTGAAACAGGATTGACGATTTTTATAATTCTTAAATTTTTCTTTTTTCTTAAAATTTCCAGAGCATCCTCGTCAAAATCCGAAGCCATTACGATTTCAAGGAAAGTTTTGTTTAATTCTTCAGCAGTTGCAGCGTCGATTTTGAAGTTGGCAGCAACAATTCCGCCGAAAATTGAAATTGGATCGCACTCGAAAGTTTTTTGATAAGTTTCTAAAGCTGAAGTTCCGATTGCCACGCCACAAGGTGTAGAATGTTTTACAGCACAACAAGCCATTTCGTCTTTAAATTCTGTTACTACTTTCCAGCAAAGATCCATATCACGAAGATTGTTGAATGACAATTCTTTTCCTCCCAACTGTTCGAAACCTTTCATCGCACCATTCTCAAAAGTTGAAGCATAGTAGGCTGCAGTCTGGTGTGGGTTTTCTCCGTATCTTAAGTCTGCCACTTTTTTGTAAGAGGCACTTAAATAAGTTGGGTATTCTTCATCTAAAAGCATTCTTGAGATGGCCGCATCGTAAGCTGAAGTTAAGTTAAAAACTTTTCCGGCTAATTTTTTACGGGTTTCGATAGCGGTGTCACCTTTTTGTTCCATTTCAGATTTTACTTTTTCGTAATCTTCAACGTCGGTAATAACAGTTACGGAATCGAAATTTTTAGCAGCTGAACGAAGCATTGAAGGCCCTCCGATGTCGATGAATTCTACTTTTTCGTGTAATGAAATGTCTTTGTTTACATTTTCAAAAAACGGATACAAATTCACAATCACCATATCGATCAAACCGATACTGTGCTCCTGAACAGTTTTCATGTGTTCTTCGTTTGAACGGACTGCCAAAAGACCACCGTGAACTTTTGGGTGTAAAGTTTTTACTCTTCCGTCAAGCATTTCAGGAAATTCTGTTACTTCGTCGATTTGAATCGGATTTAAACCAGCGTCTTTCAAATGTTTGAATGTACCTCCTGTGGAGATCAATTCATAATTCTGAGATTCTAAAAACTGTGCGAATTCTGTTAATCCGCTTTTGTCAGAAACACTGATCAAAACTCTCTTGCTCATAGATTTTTTCATTTTTTGAAATGAAAACCGCAGGATTGCGATTTTCATTCATTTTTACTTTTGTCCACAGGGACTTTTCAACTTTTACTTTTTACAGTTATTTCAAACTGTAGACCGGTTCTTTCACCTCCGGTCTTACTTTTACTTAGATTATTTTGAAATAATTTTTGTTTATCTAAGTGTGTCTTTATTTTTAATTTAACAATATATCAGTTTAACAATGTAACAATATCTATTATTGGTATATTGATACATTATTACATTGGTACATTATTAAGTATTTTATTAATTGCTGTTGGGAAAATTTCATATTCAATTTTATGAACTTTTTCTGCCAATGTTTCTGGAGTGTCGTTTTCTGTAACTTCGAATGATTTCTGAAGGATTGCTTCTCCTTCGTCGATTCCTGCGGTTACGAAATGAACGGTTGCTCCACTTTCTTTTTCTTTGGCTTCAATCACAGCGTTGTGAACGTGATGTCCCCACATTCCTTTTCCGCCGTATTTTGGAAGTAAAGCAGGATGAATGTTGATGATTTTCCCTGTCCAGTTTTCCACGAACTCAGGTTTGAGGATGGATAAAAATCCTGCCAACACGATTAAATCTGTATTTTCAGGAATGATTTTACCCACATCGCTGCTGAAGTTTTTTCCTCTCGGAATCAACGCAGTTTCTATGTTGTGGTTTTTTGCTCTTTCGAGTCCGTAACATTCTCTGTCGGCCACAACTAAAGATACTTTTGCATTTTGGATTTCTCCATTATCAATGGTATCGATAATTCTCTGAAGATTGGTTCCTGAACCTGAAACTAAAATGACAATATTTTTCATTAAAAACTATTATTGCTAAAAATACATTCTTCCCTAGCCCCGATGGAAACGGCATCCTTTTTTGTCATTGCGATGGCAAAATAGTTCAAAAGATTGCTTTACTTTGTTCGCAATGACAAAAAAGATACAGTGGACAGCGGGAATTGCTCCAAAGCAATCGACGGAGTCAAATAGCTCCTAAAATTTCAAATCAATCTTTTCTGCTCCTTCTGTGATTTCTCCGATTTCGTAAGCGTCGTCTAAAAGATGAAGCACTTTTTCAGCGTGCTCAGGATCAACGACAACGATCATCCCGACACCCATGTTGAAGGTTCCGAACATTTCTTCACGGGCGATGTTTCCTCTTTTTTCCAGTTCCAGCATGACACTTGGAATCTGAATTTTTGAAGCATCGATGGAAGCACAAAGTCCGTCACCAATAATTCTTGGAATATTTTCGTACAAACCGCCACCGGTGATGTGGGCAATTCCGGCAACTTCTATCTCTTCAATTACTTTGTGAATGTCTTTGTAATACAATCTTGTAGGCACCAAAAGTGTTTCGAATAAAGGTTTTCCTTCAAATTCTTCATTGAAATCCGGGAATATTTTTCTTACCAAAGAGAAACCATTTGAGTGGAATCCTGAACTTGGCAAAGCAATGATTTTATCTCCTGTTTTGATTTTTGAACCGTCGATAATCTGGTCTTTTTCTACTATGCCCACGCAGAAACCTGCTACATCGTAATCACCAGGCTGATACATTCCAGGCATTTCAGCAGTTTCACCACCGATTAATGCGCAGTTGTTGTCTTTACAGGCTTTTACCATTCCCAAAACGATCTCTGCAGCGATTTCAGAATCCAGTTTTCCGCAAGCTAAATAATCGAGGAAAAACAAGGGCTTTGCACCGTGGCAAAGAATGTCGTTGGCACACATTGCGAAACAGTCTACGCCGATAGAATCGTATCTTTTTGAGTCTAAAGCGACTTTCAGCTTCGTTCCTACGCCATCAGTTCCTGAAACCAAAACAGGGTTTTTGTAACCTCCGATTTCGTAGAAGGCACCGAAACTTCCCAAATGATTGAGTACATTGGAATTGTGCGTTTCGCCCACCGCTTTCTTGATTTTATCAACGGTTTTGTAACCTTCTTCTTTGTCTACTCCTGCAGATTTGTATGTGTTGCTCATATATTTAATGTAACAGTGTATCAGTTTAACAATCTAACAAATGATTTGTCGTATGCTAAAATGGAACGTTTAATTTCTATTTTATAAAGTCTGATTTTGAAAACAAAAAAGCCGACAATCTTGGTAGATTATCGGCCGTTATATTATCTCAGAATTTCAGAGTCCACAACATTCCCTTTTTTGGAGAAACATTCTTTAAAAGTGGTCTGAATTTTCATTACTTTTTCTTTTTGCAAAGATATTAATTTTATGTTAATATTCAAATGCTATTTTTCCAAGATTATTTCGGCAGACGAAATCTTTGCTATTTTATCCTTTAACTCACTGTCTTTCTCTTCGTTAGAAATTTTCTGATTTTCTTTATCAAAGTTATCATTAAAGTGTGGCAGTGTGAATGTATCCACAACATTTCCTGCGTGTAACGGAAATCTTTTTGAAGCTGCTTCCAATACACCTAGACCGCCTCTCGGACCGGTTGCAGTTGCCATTAAAAGCATTGGAATATCGTTCCATACTTTTCTGCCTTTGATTCTTGATGTCCAGTCAAACACGTTCTTGAATGCTGTTGAATACGTTCCGTTGTGCTCTGATAATGAAACTAAAAGTAGATCTGACGCATCTATTTTTGAAGCGAAATCAACGGCTGCCTGTGGAACTCCGCTTTCTGTTTCGAGCTGATGTTTGTAGATGGGCATTTCGAAGTCGTTCATGTCTACGACGTCTATTTCTGCATTTTCAAAAAGTGAAGCTGCGTACGAAACTAATTGTTTATTGATTGATGTGTCGGAATTGCTTCCTGCGATGGCTAGGATTTTCATTTATATTTAAATTGCTTTGTTTAATTATATTGTTGAACCACTTCTTGGTTCGTTTTTATTGACTGTCTTGCACCATGGGTTTCACCCAGGGCTATTCATATTTAAACCACTTCATGCATTGACTGTTTTGAAAATTATATTAGAATATTTATTATCAAGAGCCTTCAATTTTGGTAGTGCAAAATTAGTGTTTATTTTAAATATTCCGGTAAATCCATGGGAACTTCCATTAAAAGGATTTCTGTGTCCTCTGTTGCTTCAATATTGAAGCTTTGGGTATCCCAAATTCCTAGGCCGTCTCTTTCATTTAAAATTCTGTCGCCTACGTTAGCACTTCCTTTTAAAACAAATGCATAGACACCGTTTCCTTTTTTGTTGATGGTGTAGTTTTTACCGTTTCCTTTCGTGAAATTGGCCAAATTAAACCACGCATCCTGATGAATCCAAACGCCGTCGTCATTTTTGTCAGGCGATAAAATCTGTTGAAATCCGTTGATTTTTTCTCCGTCCTTGATGCTTTTCTGGTCGTATCTCGGTTCTACATTTTCTTCTCTAGGGAAAACCCAGATCTGCAGGAATTTTACGGCTTCATCTTTATTTTGATTATATTCACTGTGCATTACACCCGTTCCGGCGCTCATCACCTGAATTTCTCCTTTTTTAATAACCGCTGTCGTTCCCATAGAATCTTTGTGCTCCAGGTTTCCTTCCAATGGAATTGAAATAATTTCCATGTTTTTGTGTGGATGCGTACCGAAACCCATTCCCTGAGAAACGGTGTCGTCATTTAAAACTCTCAATACTCCAAAATTTTGTCTGTCTCTGTTTTGATAACCTGCAAAACTGAAAGTGTGGTAAGAATTTAACCAGCCGTGATCTGCGTGCCCTCTTGAATCTGCTTTGTGATATACTGTTTTCATAATTTATAAGTAATTAGTAATGATTAATAAGTAATGATAATATTTGATTTTTGATGTTTAAATTTATTGTAGCAAAATTCGTTAAAATCTGGTGGCGGGATGTTGATGTAAGGTAAGAAGTGATTGATGCGAATTGTGAATGGTCAGTTTTCTTCAAAATGAATTTTCAGAGCCATGATCATTTTACAAATAATTGCCTCTGGCTAAAGCCCATCCACAGTCTTGAAATAAGAAAGCGGACAAAAGTCCGCTCCTATTGATGTTTTTATTTCTTGTTTATATTTAAAGCAAATTCTTAATTGTAATTTTTACAATCTTAAATATTGAATGTAATATTTTCAACCTTGAATATTGGATCTTAAACCTTCAATTTTAAATCTTGAATCTTGAATCTCAAACTTCAAATTTCAAATCTAAAAGTGTACCTGCTGAATTTCTTCTTCGATTTCCTGAGGATTTGAATCAGCAGTTTTAATAAAAATCATAGTTAAAACTGCTCCAAGAAGCATACAAATTCCACCCACAACTATATAACCCATCGCGTAATTTCCGAAAGCGCCTTTTACAATTGGGCCGCCAAATATGCCGTTAATGATTTGAGGAATTACAATGAAGAAATTAAAAATCCCCATAAAAACACCCATTTTTCTTTGTGGAATTGCGTCAATTAACATGGCATAAGGCATAGCGAGAATACTTGCCCAAGCAAAACCGAGTCCGATCATTGAAATCCAGAGAAGCGATGTGTCTTTGATAAAATACATTGAAATCAAACCCAATCCTCCGGAAAATAACGCTAAAGCATGGGTTTGTTTTTTACCAATCCATTTGGCAATTGGCGTCAACATAAATGCGAACGGAATTGCCCAAAGATTGTACATTCCGAATAATCTATTTTGTAAATCACCTGCGTTATTAAACTCTACTGAATGCGTGTCTTCAGGAGACAATCCGAAATGGTGAGTAGCTAAAGCACTCGTTGTAAAAACCCACATCGTAAACAGAGCAAACCAAGAGAAAAACTGAACAATTCCCAGTTTTTTCATCAAGGTCGGAATTTTAGCAAAATCGCTGAAAATATCTGATAATTTTGACGGTTGTTCAACTTCCTTACCGCCCTCAAATTCAGCAAACTCTTTTGGCGAATATTCTTTAATAGTAACAATTGTGTAAATAATCGTCATTAAAAGGATTCCCGCACCGCAGTAAAATGCGTAAATCACATTATCGGCAACGAAGCCTTCTCTAGCTACATTTGAAACGCCTAATTTGGTTAACCAATCCGGTAAATAAGATCCGATTACCGCACCAATTCCTATGATAATTGTCTGGACAGAAAATCCTAAAGTTCCCTGATGTTTTGGAAGCATATCTCCCACCAAAGCACGGAAAGGTTCCATTGCAACATTGATGGATGCATCCATCATCGCCAGAAAAATAACTGCCAAAAGTAAAACATTAGCCGCCATCATCTGTGTTGCCGAAGCTGCGTTTGGAAGCAGAACCAAACCGATGGCACACAAAATCGCACCTATTAAAAAATAAGGTTTCCTTCTTCCCAGAATTCCCCAAGTATTGTCGCCCATGTGACCGATAATTGGCTGTACAATCAGACCTGTAACCGGTGCCACCAGCCAGAACCATGAAAGCTGATGAACGTCTGCTCCGAAATTTCCGAGAATACGGCTGGCATTACCATTCTGAAGCCCGAAAGCCATCTGAATTCCCAAAAACCCCATGCTCATGTTGATGATCTGAGCCATGGAGAGATTTGGTTTTATCTTTTTTGTCATAAATTTATAATAAGTGATGAATGATAAAAGATTACACTCTAATTTTTTAATTTTTGAATCATAGCTTCTTCAATTGGAGTCTTGATCTCCACAATTTTATCTACAACTTCATTCGGAACTGTAACTGATAAAACATACTGCTTCACCTTCCATTGTCCATTGATCTTTTCGAGTACTCCGGAACCACGGCAGATTTTCATTTGGGTATCCAATAATTCATCAAACCAAGCCATTTTTCCGTCTTTGCTGAAAAAGATATTTCTTTTTAAAGATTTAAAATCCCACGTTTTCTTTTTGTCGAAATACGGTTTTGCCCAAACCATAAATTGCTTTTTATCCCAAACCTCGGTTGCATCGGTTCCTATAAAGGAAGATTCATCGGCATAGAAGTCGAAGTATGTTTTGTAATCTGCTTTTGCTGCAGCCACGTTAAATGCATCAAGCATTGTACTGATTTCCGCTTTTTCTTTTTCATAAAAACCTTTTTTTTGTGCGGACAGTTCCAGCGAAATAATTCCGAAAAATAACAACAGTGTTATTTTAAATATTCTATTTTTTTTCATTTTTTATCCGTTTACCTTTTTCGTTAAAATTTATAATAGATCCTTCAATCGGCTCACAACAATTATTTCCGTCAAATTCTTTTATTGTTTTTATTTTTCCGTTTTTATAATACTCTGTCCAAATTCCTGATCTGCTGCCATTTTTATAACCTCCAATTGTTTTTTCTCCCAATTCATTAAAGTATACCCATCCTCCTATCTGCTCATCGTCAAGAAAATATCCCTCTCGATAGAGGTTCCCATTAGGAAAAAAAACTTGGTTTAAACCATTAGCTTTTCCTTTTGCTAACGAATAAATTTCATGAGGCTGCCCATTTTCATAAAATGTTCTGCAAGTTCCCTCTTCCATTTGATTGGTATAAAACGCCTTCGTTTCTATAACTTCATATCCATTATAATAATACAATCCTGATAAATTGCCATTTGGGTGGTATGTAGTTCTCTCGCCTATTCGGTTTCCATCTTTCCAAGTGGTTCTATCTTTTAATTTCCCATTTTTATAATATTCTAACTGTACACCGTCTTTTTTCCCATTTTTAAGATGAGAAATCTCAATAAAAAAATTATCTTGAAACGTTTTTACTGTTTTTATCTCGTAGTTCCCTACGTTTCGAGTTTGTGAAACTTCTTTAACAGTAGCTACTCTATTTACATCATAATATTCTCTTACCTGTTTTTCCTCCTGAGCAAGACAAAAAACTACTTTAGCGAGAAAAATAAAGCAGAAAGATTGTTTTTTCATTTTACCTGATTTCTAAAATCAATGAAGATTTTCCCGGAATTGTAAGACTGTTTTGTAAAGAAATTTCTTTCCCGGAAATCACATCTTTTCCTTTTGTAGAAAATTTTATTGCCTCTGAAAATCGTTTTAAATCTAAATCCTCTTCTTTATCACTGTTATTCACCACAACCATTACTGTTTCTTTTTCGTTATATCTAAAATACACAAAAACATCATTCTGAGGAACGAAATTTTTAGTTTTTCCGGTATGGATGACGTCTTTGCCTTTTCTCCATGTCAATAATTTCTGGGTGAAACCATGAAACTCCTTCTGTTCTGCAGTTTGCGAAGCCACGTTGAAAGCATTCTGCTGATCAGATTTCCAGCCGCCCGGAAAATCTCTTCGAATATCTGCATCGCCACCTTTGTTTTTGTCGCCACGCATTCCGATTTCAGTTCCGTAGTAGATTTGTGGAATTCCACGGACGGTTGAGATAATCGTCATTGCGAGTTTATAAGCCTTCGGATCATTATTAAACATTTCATTCCATCTCTCGGTGTCGTGATTTTCGAAGAAAACGAGAAGATTGTTGACGTCGGGATAGAGAAAATCGTTAGTGAAACTGTTATAAAGTCTGTTCATCCCGTTATTCCAGCCTTCTTTTTCTTTAATTGCTTTCGGAAGTTCGTCGTACAGAGGAAAATCCATTACGGATGGCAAATTGGAGTTGTACTTTGCAGCCTCTCCCGTTTTTGAATCCTTTTGCCATGCAGAAATATGTCCTGCAGTGCTCAACCATGTCTCTCCGACAATATTAAATTTCGGATATTCGTCGGTAATGGCTTTTGCCCATTTCGCCATCGCTTCCTTGTCGTTGTACGGATAGGTATCAACACGGAAACCGCCCAGTTCAGCATATTCGATCCACCAGATCGCATTTTGGGTTAAATATTTCAAAACCAAAGGATTACTTTGATTGATATCAGGCATCGAAGTATCAAACCAACCGTCCAGCGCTATTTTTCTGTCTGCATCTGAAGCATTTGGATCAAATTGGGACGTAATTTTGTAATTCGAACGCTTGAAGCCTTTCTCGCCATCATCAAACCAGTGAATCCAGTCTTTGGTTGGTAAATCCTTGATGAGCCAGTGCGAAATTCCCCAGTGATTGGTTACGTAATCCATCACCAGCATCATATTTCTTTTATTGAGTTTTTGGGAAAGTTCCCTGTATTCTTCGTTGGTTCCGTATCTGCCGTCAATTTTATACAAATCGGTCTGCGCGTAACCGTGGTAAGAGTAAACTTTTTCATTATCCTCATTTACAGGAGTCAGCCAGATTGCGGTTGCTCCAAGGTTTTGAAGATAGTCGAGATTGTTGATAATTCCACGCAGATCTCCGCCGTGACGGCCGCCGGGAAGGCTTCGGTTGGTTTTTTCGGTTAAATTTGGCTGGGAATCATTTTTTTCATCGCCGTTGGCAAAACGGTCAGGCATAATCAGGTACATCAAATCTTTTGAGGTAAAAGAATTTCTGTTGGCTGAGTTTGGATTTCTGTCTTTCAGCTCATACGTGTAAGAACCTACATTTTTCTTTCCGTCTTTAACGTCGATTTTAAACTTTGAAACATTGATTTCATTCGTATTCAAAGTTACAAAAACGTAGTTCGGATTTTCTACTTTTTGAATGTCTTTTGCTTTAATTCCGTCCGAAATTTCAATTTCGTTTTTGGCAATGTCTTTTCCGTAAATGAGGAGCTGAACTTCAGGATTGTTCATTCCTTTCCACCAAAATGCGGGTTCTACTCTGTCTAAAGGTTTTTGCGAAAACGCCAGTGCAGCGGCAGATAATGCTGCGATTGTATATGTTTTTTTCATCATAACAGATTATTTTAAATCATTCCCAAACAAAAATCGATTCTATTTCAGTTCACCGGTGGCGAGCCATTTTCAGATAAAGTAAATCCTTTTAAATTTGAATTACTGTCTTTTTTTTCGTTTCAGAATTTGACTGTAATATAAAGAAAATTTGGTTTTTTCTGTGCTAATCAAAACATTTTAACATTGTGCAAAATATTTCTTTTTTTAAAACGCAAGATGGCAGATCGACATATCAAGAATTTTGAGCGGCATACTTTTACAGACCATTTTTTACGCTACTAATAAAGTCTTAAATTTTAGTATTAATCTACCCTTAGAGCTTCCTGTTTTGCAATCCTATTCGCAAGCCAGCTGACATAAAACAACTGAAAACTGTGGTAGATCATTACAGGAAGAAGGAAAAGAACTTTCTGATCATCTGCAATACCAAGAACCAAAACGAAAAGACTACCGTGAACAAGAGACTTTTTTGAACCACAGAAAGTTGCAGTTATGACATCCTGTGTTTTGAATTTCATTTTTTCTGCCAGCAATTTTGTGAGGTGATATACTGCGAAAAAGAGAAAAATAACACTGAAAGCCAGAACTAAAAACACAAACGAAGGCACTGCAGAAAAAACGTGCTGTACGAACGCGGCAGAAAAACTTTCGTAGACTATCAGGAGGATAATCAGACGGTCAAATTCATTGATAATATTTGAATATTTTGTAACGAGTTTTTTCAATAATGGATTGAAGATAATTCCTATAATGATTGGAAGTAAAACTTTTAATAACAGCTGCTGAAAAATTTCACCGTTATTGTCTGAAGACGAAGAATCTGAATTCATAAAAAAACTCATCAGCAAAGGCGTCATCACAATCCCGATAATTCCGGAAACTGATGCATTGAAAATGGCTGAAGTTACGTTTCCTCTGGCTATGGAAACCATTACTACCGACGATGAGACCGTGGATGGTAGACTTGCCAGAAAGAATATTGAAAGCCAGATATTGAAATATTCTGAATCTTTGATGAACGGATATGAAATAAAAACCAGAAACGGAAAAATAAGAAACGTAGTGGACTGAATCAGCAGGTGAAGTTTCCAGTTGGTGACGTCTTTTGCGACTTCTTTTAAATTCAGTTTTAAGCCGTAGAGGAGGAAAATTACCGCGATCCCCCAGTCTATGAATGCTGAGAGATTGAAATACTGATTGTAGGATTCGTGAAAAGGGATCATTTTCGCCATTAAGACCATTGTAATCAGCAGAAGCAGGAAAATATTCTGTTTGCTGAAGATTGTAGCCATCAACTTCATTGAGATAATTTTAAACCTTAAATTTACAAAAAAAAACTTTGCCGAAGAATTTCTACCTCCGACAAAGTCTCTAAATACGCGGTCTTCCCTAGCCCCGATATGAACGGCATCCTTTTTTGTTGCGGACGCAGCGGAGCGGAGACCGTGACAAAAAAGATATAGTGGATAGCGGGATTAAGCTCCTAAAAAAATCAGAAGCTATCCCAGATTTCTACTTTACCGGCTTGATAGAAATGGCGTAACCACCGCTTCTTACCAAGTGCACAGGCAGTTTTGTTTTGCTTGTAATGGTCTTTTTATAAATATGATAAGACTGAGGATTGTTGATGTAATCTGCGTCTTTGCCATCCTGATAAATGGTTGCTTCATATCTTCTGCCTTTGTCGAGGAAAGAAAAATCTACGGTGTAATCCAAAGCTTTTTCATCTGTGATTCCTCCTACAAACCAGTTTTCTGTTCCTTTTGCTTTTCTTGCTGTGTGCACAAATTCGCCCGGCTCGGCAGATAAAATAATGGTATCATCCCAATCTGCAGCTACGTCTTTGATGAACTGGAAGGCATCCATGTGTTTCTTGTAGTTTTCAGGAAGGTCGGCAGCCATCTGCAGCGGCATGTACATCGTAACGTACAACGCCAATTGCTTTGCCAGTGTGGTTTTCACAAAACGTTTGTCGCCGGGGAAGTAATAATCGAGTTTGGTCTGGAAGATTCCTGGTGTGTAATCCATCGATCCGCCCATCCATCTTGTGAAAGGAAGAATGGTGTGGTGATCGGGATTGTTGCCACCAAAAGCATCATATTCAGTACCTCTGGCAGCTTCCGCAGAAATGTAGTTTGGATAGGTGCGGCTTTCTCCCGTAGGACGCACAGATTCGTGAGAATTGACCATCACTTTGTACTCGTTTGCTTTTTCGACGATTCTGTAATAGTGGTTGATCATCCACTGTGAATAATGGTGCTCACCACGCGGAATCACATCGCCTACATAACCGGTTTTCACAGCATCATACCCATATCTGTTCATCAACTGAAACGCTTTGTCGGCAAATCTTTCGTAGTTGGTTGCAGAGCCTGAAGTTTCGTGGTGCATGATCAGTTTAATGCCTTTTGCGTGAGCATATTCATTCAGCATTTTGATGTCGAAATCAGGATAAGGAGTCTGAAAATCAAAAACATATTCTTTTGAACGGCCAAACCAGTCTTCCCAACCGATGTTCCAGCCTTCGATCAGAAGACCTTCGAAGCCATTTTCTGCTGCAAAATCGATGTATTCTTTTACTTTTGTGTTGTTGGCTCCGTGGTTTCCGTTAGGAGTCAATTTGCTGAAATCTGTGGTGTCTAAATGTACATTAGATTCCGGCTGACCGTAGGCCCACTGAGATTTTCCGATGATCATTTCCCACCAAACGCCCATGTATTTTGTTGGGTGAATGTAGGAAGTATCGGTATATTTTGTAGGTTCGTTCAGGTTAAAAAGCATTTTTGAATCCATCACAACTTCAGCTTTTGGCGAAACGATAATTGTTCTCCAAGGCGTGGTTGCAGAGCTTTGCATGTATCCTTTTGCTCCCTGTCTGTCGGCGGTAAGATGCGTTTTTAATTTAAATTTAGCTGCATCAACTTCCAGATGAGAGGCAGGATAATCCAGCACCGCAGCTTCGGCGACATTGATATACAAAGGAGTTTTGCCCTCAACTTTCAACATTAATGGAGACTGAACAGCATTTTTGATCAAAGTCTGTGAAGCGTTGGCATCAGCAGCTTTTGGCCATCTCGCAGGAATTTCTGATATTTTGGTTTCCTGATACTGGTATTCCTGAGAATCATAATCTGCCACCATCCACCATGCTTTCATATCTGATGGGAAATCGAATTCTGAATCTTCTTCACGGATCACGAAATAGTTCAGATTTTTCTGTTGTGGAAATTCATATCTGAAACCCAGACCGTCATTGAAAAGACGGAATTTGATGATGATATTTCTGTCTGTTGCAGCCTGATTAAGCGTTACTGCAAACTCGTTGTAGTGGTTGATATAGTTTTTTTTCTCTCCTAAAACCGGTTGCCATATTTCGTTTTTGGAGTCTCTTTTTTCGCCGGTTTTTGTAAAGCCGTTGTTCAGATCATTTTTGGCATCTTCGGGCTTTGCAATTTCTGAGGCGAACTTTATAGAAGTATCTTTAAATAATCTCAAACCTAATTTTGAATCTTCCAGAACCGTTTTGCCTTCATATTTTAAATTGTAGAAAGGCGCTCCGTTTTTAAGCTGAAAATTCATTTCAAATTTTCCGTCTGGAGATTTTAAGGATTGTGCATTGGCTATTCCAAACATCATTGAGAGCATGAGTGCTCCTGTTGTCATTTTCTTCATGTCAGATTTATTATAAACTTTAAAAATAAAAAAACTGCTGCTGTGGAGCAACAGTTTTGCTGTATAATAAGATATATTTTACAATTTTGTAACAGTCAGCTTATAATACGCTGAATTGTGTAAATCTAATTCGATTTTATAATTTCCTGCAGTGGAAACTTTATATGCCGGATCACCAGTTACCGTTCCCTCAGCACTCATAAATGATTGCACTCCTGTTCCAGAAGCTAAAGTCTGATCTCCAGTGGCTGGCTGAAATTTCATACCCCAGTCATCGTTTGCTCTGAATTTGAATACTCCTGTACTGTTCAATGCAATAGAATTTATAACGTATGTTTTCGTAGTAGGATTGTAAATAAAATCAGTATCCGAACCCCAACCAGTTGGAGTTGCATCACCTATTACACCGAAGTTTGCCAAAACAGACGAGTATGTGTTGGCAGTCCAGTCAACTTTCACATAATACGTGCCAGCAGTTGCTGCTTTTATATTTTGCTCACCTGTTTCAACAAGTTTACCTGTAAGAGTACCATCATCACCTTTGTCTCCTGCCCAATCCTGATTAATCGTGAATTTGTATTCACTGTTTGGAGCAGTTACGTAAATAAATCCTCTATATTGGCTGTTTTTATCTGGAGAGAATAGATTCGCTGCATTTGCAGGATTCCAGTCTGCGTAACCTGCTGCTCCTGCGTATCCACCGGGTACATTTATCTTAGGAAAAATCAAATCCGGGTTTGGTGTATAACCGGTCATCGATACTTTCAAAACATTCGAGTAAAACGGAGTAGCTGGATTTACGTTGGATTTTAATCTAATTTCAATTGACTTAAGTGTGTTAGGAACTACATTTAAATCAGCCAATATATTATTAAGTTGTAAATGACTTAAAGCAAATGTATTCTGACCCATAGAAACCTCTTTCGTGGTATTTGGGCTAAAATTAGTTCCTGCAACGGCAAATTCCACAGCATTCGTAAATTGAACTGAAGGGCTAAAGGTTGGATTCTTAAATTCAAATACAAGAGCCGCCTGATCTGCAGTTGTTTCATCTAAAACAACAGTTGTTTTATTTACTGACAATGTACTTACAGAAGTATTGTTCAGCATTACTTTGTCGTCATCTTCCTGACATGAAATTATAAAGGCGACGAGTATCCCTAAAAGAAATATTTTAAATATATTTTTCATTCTGAGTAATTTTTAAATAATTAATATCCTGTATTTTGTGTCAAATTAGGGTTAGACTGAAGTGCTGTAGCAGGTATAGGGAAAAGCTTGTAATTGTCAGAAATTGCGGTACCGTCTTTAGAGCCACCTTTCCATGGCCACAAGTACGATCCTCCTGTAAATTTTCCGAATCTGATTAAATCCTGTCTTCTCACTCCTTCGAGATTAAGTTCACGACCCCTTTCGTCTAAAATATTTTGGAGTGTCACGGTCAGATTTCCAGCATTTGATCTATTTCTTACCTGGTTAAAATAACTTTGAGCCAATGCCATGTCAGCTCCTGCAGCCCCTCTTACTGCACACTCTGCATACATAAGATAAGCATCACTTAATCTGAATAACGGAAAATCAGTAGAAACAAAAACTGATGGTGTTCCGTTTCCGGCAGCATTCACATTTTGGAATTTCACAGAAGGATATCCATCTTTCCACACTTTATAATCAGTCATTTCATAGCTGTGCCCCGTAGTCCAAAATAGCTTCGCTCTCTGATCCGGACTTGCGTTTAGTGCAGCAGCAGAATTTCCAAACAGGCCGTACCAGGCCTTCGTAGCTCTGTGGCCTGCCCACGCTCCTGCATCAGGTCCTACTGAACCATAAGTTTGCGGAGTCATCGTTTCTATACTAAGACTACCTTGAATAATATATGTTGTATTTCCAAAACTCTGACTTGAGATTGCGTCCGCAATCAAGGGAAATATGATTTCTTTCGAAGTATTATTGTCTGTCCTGAAATTTTTAGAGAAATTACTTTCAAGACTATATCCAGCTGCTATTACCTTGTTTAGATAAGGTACTGCACTGCTGTATCTATTTGTTCCGGTATACACTTCTGCATTTAGATATAATTTTGCCAAAAGAAATTGTACTGTTGCCTTGTTTGCTCTTCCATAAGAGTTCGTAGCAGGCAAAACTGCTTCAGCTTCAATTAGTTGACTCTCTACATAGTTAAAAAGTTCTGTTCTGGAGGATTCCGGAAGAGGGGCGGTTGTACCAAAATTAGTATCATTTACCAACACACCTTTACCAAAAAGATCAATGATGTAGTAATATGACAGTGCCCGTAAAAATTTTAATTCGCCAATTGCTTCTGCTTTCTTTGCATAGCTTACATCATCTTTATTAAGAATCAGAATCAAATTGGTTGCCTGCGGTATAATATAGTATAATCTGTCATAAACATATCTGAAGAACTTATTACTGTCAGTCCAGTTTACAGTGGTTGTCAACTGATCTAAACCATTATCTCCCCATCTGTTTTTCATACCATCAGCTGTGAAATCTTCAAGATTAATCAGACCTCTGATAAAAGGTGATTCACCCGGATCTGCCCCCGCAACATCAGATTCACCAGACCCTCTCACACTTGACAATGCATAACTTGCATATAATCTTGAAAGTAATCCCTCTACTGCATTTGGATCCTGAGCAATTAATTGTTCTAAAGTATAATCATATTTTGGTTCTGTATCCAAATCACCAATACAAGAACTTGTAGCAAGTAAAAGCACTGTACTTAGTGTAAGTAATTTAAATTTTATATTTTTCATGATTTATTTTTAAAAGTTAAGGTTAAAACCAAGTGTATAGATTCTTGGTCTTGGATAAAAGTTGTTATCAATACCGTTAAAATTTTCCGGATCCACACCGTTGTATTTAGTAATAACAAATGCATTGTTTACAGATGCGTAAACTCTGATATTGGTATTTTTAAATGCATTTTGAATTAAATAACCTACTGTTGCATTATCCATTCTCAAAAACGAAGCATCTTCCAAGAAGAAATCTGAATAGATAACCGGATCTGTTATATTATCAAATGGCGATACTGCAGCGTAGGAATTAGCATTATTAACTGAAAGTCCGTTTTGTGGAACTGAACTTTGTCTGTAACCTTGCGAAAGTTTTCTGGCATTGAAAACTTTACCTCCTATCTGACCTCTCAAACTTGTACTAAAATCAAACTTCTTGTAATTGAACGATGTACTAAATCCGTAAGTCCAATTGGGTCTGATTGCTTTAAAGTATTTATCTTCTGTGTTAATTATGCCGTCATTATTTCGGTCAACAACTACACCGGCCAAAGGATTACCGTTTGAATCATAAACCTGTTCGTAAACATAGGCAGAAAATGGCTGATACCCTACCGCGTTATATGCAAGAATATTTCCGGTACCTACAGGCAAACCTCCATCCTGACCCTGAATCAATTTTAATTGATCCAGATTTTTTACCTTTCCTTTGTTATAGCCCATATTTCCAGAGACGCTCCAGGTCACATCGTCAGTCCGCACAGCATTTACAGTCAGGTTGAGTTCAACTCCATTGTTTTCTGTACTTCCTACATTTCGTACAAATTCGTTAGTAAGAAATTGCCCTGCAGGGTAAGGAACTTTAGCCAAAAGATCACTGGTTTCAGTTCTATATACATCTAAACTACCTGTAATAAAATTATTCCTGAATAAAGAGAAGTCCAATCCAGCATTCATTGTTGTAGCTTTCTCCCAGGTTAACTCATCATTAAATGGTATCGCACTATAAGTTCCGATTCCTGGAAAATATTGAGATCCTGCATTACCTTCCTGAAATAAAGCTCTGGATGGATAATAACCTGCAATTTGAGTAATGTCCTGCTGTCCTGTCTGTCCCCACCCTAATCTCAATTTCAACTCTTTTATATTATTAGAGTCTTTAAGAAAACCTTCTTCGTTAATTTTCCATGCAAACGCAACGGAAGGGAAATATCCCCATCTGATATCTTTTCTGAATAGAGAAGACGCATCCGCTCTCAATGTAGCTGTGAATAAATACTTATTTTTGATATCAATATTTGTCCTTCCAATAAACGACTGTAGATTGGTTAAATTATAGTAATTATTGTTCGGGTTGAGTAATGGAAACTGAACAAAACTTTCTCTTATACCTGTCTCATTGTTATATCTGAATTCATCCTTATGTCCCTCATTCCTAAAACTTTGATAAGAGTATCCTCCCTGAATTAAAAAATGGGAAATAAATCCTGAGTAATTTTTTTCGTATACTAAATATGAATCCAACGTCTTGTTAAAAATATTTTGTCTCTCGCGGTAATTTACTCCTGGATTAAAAACAAAGTCATTTGGTGTAGCAGCTCCACTCACCAACCTGTAGGTTTGAATAGCATTATCACCGAAAACAGTTTCAAGATTGGATTCTGAAGTTTCCAAACCTAAATTCACAACGGCTCTCAATTCAGGTACAAAATGCATTTTGTAATCCAATTCTACGTTACCTAGTAATTTCTTAATGTTTTGAGGGGAACTTCTCTGTAACAAAACTGCCAAAGGATTTGACTGCCCAATAGCATTATATTGATTGCTCACCAACGCAGTATTCTGATAAAACCCTCCAAACCTGTTGTATGGATTTCCACTCAGACCAGTTTGCGAAACGTAAACAGGCTTTGTAGGATCCATGGATATGGCTCCACCAATGGCTGCATCCTGATCTATCGCATTAAGATCAGATATTATACCTTTTGCATTTACGTCAATTTTCAGATGCTTATCAAATAATGTTGGTGTTATTCTCAATGCTCCCGAAAACCTTTCGTAGTCACTCGTCTTTACCACACCTTCAGTTCGGTTATAACCTAAAGATAATCTTACAGGTAATTTTTTATCAAACAAAGCTCCGGATAAACTTAGATTATTATCCGTTGATACAGAAGTCCTGTAAATCTCCTTTTGCCAGTCAGTATTGTAAATTGTTCCTGTCGTTGTAGGGTTATCAGCAGATCCACCTACCCCAAGTTTCCATTTACTTTGCGGAAAATATTTGCTGACATAGTCTACAAATTGATCAGCATCCATCACATCAGCAAATTTTGTTACCTCACCAACAGACATATTCGTGCTAAAATTAATCTTTAATTTACCGCCTCCTTTTTTTGTTGTTATAATAATTACACCATTTGATGCCCTTGAACCATAGATAGCTGTAGCAGATGCATCCTTTAAAATTGAAAAAGATTCAATATCATTGGGATTTACCAAATTGAGAGGATTAGCAGATCCTGCAGCAGATACAAAATCTAATGGCACTCCATCTATTACAATGAGAGGATTATTCTGTGCAGAAATTGATGAACCACCCCTGATTCTAATATTGGGTGCTGAATCAGGAGAACCTCCAGTGTTCGTAATACGTACGCCGGGAGCTTTACCATTAATCAGCTGATCTGCTGATACAATTGCACCTTTATTAAATTCCTTTTCGCTAACTGAAGTAATAGATCCTGTAAGGTCCGATTTCTTCTGCTTACCGTAACCAATTAAAACTACTTCCTCAATCTTCTTTTCTCTTGCAGTAGAATCCTGCTCTTGCCCGAACATTACTGAGCTTGCCAGTAAAAATGCCGGTGCAATCTTTAATACCGTTGTAAAGTTTTTCACAATATTATTTTTATATAGTTTCCTTCGTTGATGCTGTATCCCAGCCCTGCAATTTAAACAAAAATATATTTCGTGTTAATAAATAATTAATATTTATTAAAATTTACTTAAATTAAAGCTCTTTAATTATCCAAATGTTTTATTATCAATACTTTAATATAAATTATACATTGCATAATATCCTGACAATGCCCCTTACAAATTAAACAATTGTTTAACTAAATGAACAAGTGTTAGTCAAAATTTATGATAAGCCTTACGAGAAATCATTTAGATATACTTTTAGATAAATTATAATTATCTTTGCACATCTAAATTTTAGTATAAAAATGTCAAATAAAAAATTGATTACGGCGGCGTTGCCTTATGCAAACGGACCGGTTCATATAGGGCATTTGGCGGGTGTTTACATTCCTGCTGATGTCTATGCAAGATTTCAGAGAAGATCGGGGAAAGATGTTGCTTTCATCTGCGGAAGCGATGAGCATGGAATTCCCATCACCATCCGTGCTAAAAAAGAAGGTGTCACACCACAGGATATCGTCGATAAATATCATGAAATCATCAAAAAATCGTTTTCCGATTTAGGGATTTCATTTGATGAATATTCAAGAACTACTTCTGAAAACCACCGTAAAACAAGTCAGGATTTCTTTAAAGTTCTTTATGAAAAAGGGAAATTTACAGAAGAAATGTCTGAGCAGTATTTTGACGAACAGGCAGGAGAATTTTTAGCTGACCGATACATCGTTGGAACCTGCCCAAACTGTGGAAATGACAACGCTTATGGAGATCAGTGCGAGAAATGTGGTACTACCCTTTCACCTTCAGAACTGATCAATCCAAAATCGATGCTGAGCGGAAATGTTCCTGTCTTAAAAGAAACAAAAAACTGGTATCTACCTTTAAATGAATACGAAGATTTCTTAAACGAATGGATTATTGAAGGCCATAAAGACGACTGGAAAACCAATGTTTACGGACAGGTAAAATCGTGGTTAACGGATGGTTTGAAACCTCGTGCCATGACCAGAGATCTGAACTGGGGCGTTCCCGTTCCTCTTCCGAATGCAGAAGGCAAAGTACTTTACGTTTGGTTTGATGCACCGATTGGATATATTTCTTTCACCAAAGAATGGGCTGAGAAAAACGGAAAAGACTGGAAAGAGTACTGGCAGAGCGAAGATTCTGATTTAGTTCATTTCATAGGAAAAGACAATATTGTATTCCACTGTATTATTTTCCCTGCAATGATGAAGGCTCACGGAAATTTTATTATGCCGGAAAATGTTCCTGCGTTTGAATTTTTAAATTTAGAAAACGATAAAATTTCCACTTCAAGAAACTGGGCAGTTTGGGCACATGAATATGTGGAAGAATTCCCGGGACAACAGGATGTTTTGCGTTACGCATTGCTTTCCTCAGCTCCTGAAACGAAGGATAATAACTTTACATGGAAGGATTTTCAGACGAAAAACAATTCTGAGTTGGTTGGGATTTTCGGAAATTTCATCAATAGAGTTGCCGTTTTAATTCATAAATATTATGAGGGAATTGTTCCTCAAGGTGACGTTGATGCTCCTGAATTGCAGGAAATCAATAAATCAGCGAAAGAAATTTCAGGCTTCCTTGAAAACTATGAGTTCAGAAATTCGCTGACAGCTTTAATGAATTTAGCACGTTTTGGAAACCAATATCTTCAGGCTGAAGAACCCTGGAAAACCATTAAAGACAATCCTGAAAAAGCGGCTCAGTCATTATTTGTCGGAGCTCAGATCGCGGTTGCTTTGGCGCAGTTGTGTGAACCGTTTATGCCTTTCAGTTCTGAGAAATTACTGAATATGTTTAATGTTCAAAAATCAACGTGGAATGATGTTGAAACTAAAAATGTTTTAATTGAAGCCGGGCATCAGATCAACGAATCTTCTCTTCTTTTCTCAAAAATTGAAGACGATGTGATTGATTTTCAAATCCAGAAATTAGAAAATACAAAACAGAGCAATAAAAAAACAAATCCTAACGCAAAACCTATGAAAGAAGAGATCACTTTTGATGATTTTACAAAGATCGACTTGAGAACAGCAACGATTTTAACAGCCGAAAAAGTAGAAAAAGCAGATAAATTATTGAAGTTCTCAGTAGATACTGGTGTTGACGTAAGAACCGTAGTTTCTGGTGTTGCCGAAAGTTTCACACCAGAAGAATGTGTTGGAAAACAGGTGATGATTTTATTAAATCTTGCTCCAAGAAAAATCAGAGGTATTGAATCTCAGGGAATGTTGCTTTTGACCAATAATTCTGAAGGAAAATTGGTTTTTGTGACGCCTGATGAAACAGTGGCGAATGGAATTGAAATTGGGTAAAAGACTTTTAAAGATGAGAAAATTATTTACTATTTTGCTGATGAGCGTTACAGCTTTATGTTTTGCTCAAAAAAAGGACTATAAGCTTTTGAATACAGATGAGAAAGGCACAAAATTTTATTATTCTTTTGATAAACAAACCAAAGACGGCTTTTTTACTTGGCAGAAAATTTCTTACACAGAAAAATATAATCCTGCACAGGAATCTTTGGAATTTTATGTAGAATTTAAATGTTCTAATAAAACTCAATCTGATCAAATAACGATAAATAATTGGCGTGGAGCAAAACCCGAAATTTATAGAGAAAAATCTCCATTTATTCCAGTAAAAAAAAATTATCTGACTTATCCGCTTTTTGAAAAGCATTGCAAATAAAGGAAAAGACACATCGAGCGATGTGTCTTTTCTTTTTCATAACCTTAAAGATTGCTTCCTTACTCACAATGACAGGCTTTCTTCTATTTCTTTATCAATCTCGCCAGATAAGAATCCTCATCCTGCAAAATCATCTCTACTTTAAAATCATTATTTAATGCGGCATTTTGCAAGGTATTAAAATCAAGATACAGCCATTTGATAGGATCTTCAGACTCGTTTTTATAGTGAACGATGTAATCTAATTCGCCATAATATCCATTTGCAGGAATCAAAACTCCGCCATCATCATCGGTGTCAAACATGTACAGAATATCGGTGCTGTCGATCAGGATTTGTCCGTTTTTGTTTAATAGAGAATGTAATTTTTTGAGATAAATATCAATTACATTCAGGCTTTGGAAAATTCCGGTTCCGTTCATCAGGAGAAGAATTGTATCATAAGTTTCTCCGGAAAATTCCAGCATATTTTGGGTAACTGTTTTCTGAATGCCCCGTAGTTGACAGACTTCAATAGAATTTGGCGAAATATCTAAAGCAGTAACATCCAATTTTCTTTCATTCTGGAGGTAAAGCGAATGCGAACCCGCTCCAGCCCCAATGTCTAACACTTTTCCATTAGAAAGTTCTAAAGCTTTCTGCTCGATTTTATTCATCTCATCAAAATCTCTGAAAAGATAGTCTACCGGAAGCTCATCGAGTTCGGAAATTGAGGTTTCTGTCTGCAGATCTTCAGGATTTTCGTTTTGAAAATAGTCCAGGATCGCACGTCCCATTAAGTCTTTCATAGCTGTAATTCTTCAGCAAAGATAGGTTTTTGAAGTTTTTTAGAAAATTTTACCAGGTTCGAAATTCAATTATTAAAAGTTAAATGTTTAACAAAAGTTCTAAAACAGCTGAACTTCCATAGCCCCGATAGGAACGGCATCCTTTTGTGATGAGGAACGAAGAGCAAAAGATATAGTGGATAGCGGGATTAAGCTCCAAAATAAATAAGTAATGGGTGATGGGTAACGGGTAATTTATAATTTTATGACTTATCCCGGAGATCGCTTCTTATCTTGCAATGACCGGAAGAAAAAGTAAAGCCCCGCTTTGAAGACAAAACGAGACTTTACGGGTAAAAACAAGGTAACTTAGAGTGCAGAACCGGAAGCGTCTTTCAGTTCGTGCGCTAATTTATTTTTTTCTCTCAAACGTTTTCTGGCAATCACAGATTTTCCGCTTACGAGTCTTATAACTCTTGGATATCTGAATTTTTCTTCCCCAAAATGATGCACCAAAACAAAAAGCAGAACTCCGAAACCGGCAACAGTTATGTATCCGAAAAGTTTTTTATTGGCAGATATAACGGCGTTGAGCTGCACGCTTTTCAAACTGGTGGGCAGGTTTTGTGAAGTGAGCGTCATTCCGTCCAGATAAACGGCGAGATCACCAAGACTTTCGATTTGAAACTGATACTGAAACCACGAAAATAAAGCTGAAAAAAATCCTACCGCAAGAAAAGTACGCCATACTAAAACCAGCCCGATTGCGGCTAACATATCCTCTAATTCCAGCTTGTCTAATGTGTAATACCAAACTGAGATGAAAAGTGATCCCATCCCAAAACCTTTCAGGAACATCGGTAAATACCAGTTTTCAAAATTAAATTCCAAAACCATCGAAAAGTACATGATCAATGTATATCCCAACATGGAGGAAAATCCTGAGAAGATGAACATTTTGAGCGGTTTCTCTTTCCTGAACCAGAAAACAGCAACAATTCCTGCCACAATCAGTCCGGGAATCATCATCAGATTGAGTTGAGCATTTGTAAGCTGATCATAGCCTAAAACTCCTACTGAAAAGATATTCTGAATGGAGGTGGTTCCTAAAAACATTCCCAGACACAGGAGAAGAAACAGCCCGTTCTGAACATTGCTTCTTTTGAATATTTTAAATGAAAGATAAGGTCTCTTTAAAGTCAACTGCCGGATCGCCAACAGAGCAAAACTTACAAATGCGGCTATACCTGCGTTGATAATTTTATTGGAGTTGAGCCAATCCTGCTGTTTTCCGAATGAAAAAACATAGGCCGAAAACATAAACGTTGCTACGAAAAGCATGATGCTGAGCCAATCGATGTAATGCAGCGGAACTTTGAGCGCAAAATACTTATCGTGCATAAAAATCCAGCAGATTAAAGCCATCGCAAAGCATTGAATCGCTGCAATGATGAAAAACTGCTGCCAGTTGTAAAGTATAGAAATTTCAACTGCGCAGTAACTGGAAATCTGATTTAATGTCAAAACAAAAGTATAGAAAACACCGTAGAAAACTCCTCTTCCGCCCATCATTGCCATTAAAGGCAGAAACAGTTCTATGGTAATCATCATTTTAAAAAATCCTATCACCAAAGCACTCGCAACGATGATTGCTGGCTCCATGGTTGAACCGTTCACATAACTTAGAAATCCTAAAATTATAAGCAAAAGCACTACTTTGTCACGTACTTTATACCTCATTTTGAACCTTAGGACAACCGGCATACACGCGCCCATCCCTATGGTGGTGGCATAATTTGCCCACATAAAATATTCTGTCAACTTACCCGTTCCGCTCACCATAAAGCTGATGTTTCCTGTATACACGCCGCCGAGCGGCATCACTACAATGAGAAGCAGAACGATGATGAGCAGCTGTACAGGTTTTGGAACCCAATTGCTGAAAAGACCTTTGTTGTACATGATTTTTGTTTTAGCTGGAAGATGGAAGATGGGTGCTAGAAGTTTTCCACTATTGCGTTTACTGTTTTAAAAAAATATTAAACTTTACCACTAAATGCCGAAAGTTTACGAATCACGTCCTTCCATCATCCTTCTTCCCGCTTCCATCCTTTTAAATTGGTTCTTTTTACTTTTTACTTTTTATTTGCTACGCTCACATTCATATTCATTCCCGCGCTCAGTTTTGCAACATCTTCTTTTTTGTTGGCATTTGTAAACTCGATTCTTACGGGAATTCTCTGCTGCACTTTGATGAAGTTTCCTGTTGAGTTATCCGTTGGAACGTTTGAATATCTTGAACCTGTTGCCGCAGAAACTGCTGTCACCGTTCCTTCAAACTGTTTACCGCCCAGCGCATCAGCAGTCATCATGATTTTCTGTCCGATTTTGATATTCGGCATCTGGCTTTCTAAAAAGTTGGCAGTTACCCATTTCTGATTATTCAAAACGATGGTTCCCACCTGCTGTCCCGGCTGAATCAGCTGACCTTCAGAAATCATTCTTCTTCCCATCACACCGTCGTAAGGTGCGGTGATTACGGTGTAAGAAAGATTGATTTTCGCCATATCCAAAGCAGATTTTGTTCTTTTGATTTCAGCGTCATTAATTCCCAGTTTGCTTTTTACTTCTGCAGTAGAAAGGTTAGCCGACTGTTTTTGATTTACCAAAGTTTCGTAAGCGGCTTTCTGAGCATCGTATTCTGTTCTCATTTGGTCATACTGCTGTCTTGTGACTGCTTCTGAAGCCAGTAAATTTTTATATCTGTTTAAATTCTGCTCAGCATTCCACAGTCTCGCTTTTGCTCCTGCAATATTAGATTCCATTACACTTACACTGTTGGAAACCGTGTTTACTGATGAATTGGTTGCTGATCTCTGCGCCAGGGAATTTTGATATGCTGCCTCTGCCTGACCCAATTGTGTAAGTATTTCTCTGTCGTCCAGAATCACCAGAGTATCACCTTTTTTCACAGGTTGATGTTCGATGAATTTTATTTCCTTAATGTATGCAGAAACTCTTGTGTTAATTGGGTTGATAAATTCTTCGACCTGAGCAGATTCTGTGTAGGTTTTGTCGCCGATATGAAAATACTGACGTACTAACCAGTAGAAACCGAAACCAATCAGTGCAAAAACGATAATGTTTGAAATGACAGCTCTGATTTTATTTTTTCTGTTCTGTTTTTTCTTAGCTTCTGCATTTGAAACTGCAGGTTTTGTATCTTGAATATTTTGTTCCTTGTTTTCCATTGTTTTGATTTTCAGTTTTAAATTAAAGCGTTCCGGTTGATTTCAGCAGATTATAATATTGATAAAGCACATTGATTTCTGCATTGGCAAAATCTAATTCCGACTGCAGTTTCTGGTTTTGTGCATCAATCATTTCGGCCTGCACAGCCAGTTGATTAAGATATTTCGCTTCTGTGATTTTGTAGTTTTCATCCGCTAAATTTTTAGCATCATTCAGAATATCCGCCTGCTGTATCGCTTCCTGATATTTTGTGTAGGCAGCATTCACCGCCATATCAAGATTCTGCTGAACCAGAGTTTTTGCATCACCCGCCTGATTTTTCTGAATTTCACCGAGCTTCACACGCTCTTTGGTTTTGTATAAATTATCGATATTGTAAGTAAGAGAAACGCCGCCCTGCCATCCGCTGGAATACATATCCAGAACAGGATTTCTAGTTGTAATGGGTCTTTGGAGACTGTATCCGCCAAAACCTGCAAGCGTAGGCAACTTATCTGTTTTAATGATTTCGATATTCTTATCTGCCACTGCAATGTTGGTTTCAGCAGATTTTATTTGAGGATTTTTGCTGTGGCTTAGATCCAGATAATAATCCAGCCCGATTCCGTTTTCTTTATTTTCTATATCTTCCACAGGAACTATTTCTGTATCGTAATTCAAACCTAAAACAGTATTCAGATTGTAGTTGAGAATTTTTCTGTTGTTGGATAAGGTTAAAATGTTCTGATCCAGATTTTTAATCGCCAGCTCACCCCGGATTACTTCATTTCTGGTAATCATTCCCTGTCTGTAAAAATCATTTACATTTTTCAGACGCTGCTGAGCGAGTTTTTTGTTGTTCTGAAGAACCTTTTCCTGATTTATGATTTTATAGATATCCAGATAATTTGAAATCACCAGAAATTTGACGTCCTGTTTGTTTTTCTCCAGATCAAGTTCCGAAAGCTGCTCACGAAGACCGGCAAGCTCAATTGATTTGTTTATCAATCCACCCTTAAATATAAGCTGTGTTGCCTGTACTCCGTACGAACTTCCGTAATGAGGCATCTGCACTGTTGCTGAACTGGAAAAATCTTTATCTATAGCCACTACATTTCCCAAATAAAACTGACTTGTAGATGCAGTGATGGTGGGAAGTTTCTGAAGTTTCGTGATCTCTGTCTGCTGTTTTGCAATGTCTATATTCTGTGCAGAAACTTTCAGCTGATAGTGATTTTGAAGTGCTAACTGAGCCACTTCCTCTGCTGTCATCTGTTTTATTTCCTGTGAAAAAAACAGCGCAGGCAAAAGTCCTATAAACAGATATATTGCTATTTTTATGTTCTTAACCATTTTACCTTGTTTTTACAGATGCAAAGTTAGGCTGGTTACAGATTCAAACAAATGTTTGATTTTTGGAAAAAGATGTTTAAATGTAGGATTCGTTTATTGATATTGTTGTCTGTACTGACTTGGGCTTGTCTCTAAATGCTTCTTAAAAAAGTGCGAGAATGAGTACTGATCGCTAAAACCAAGAATGGTTGAAATCTCCGCAACAGGCATTTTAGTTGAGTTCAGATACACTTTCGCTTCATTGATCACAATTGAAGCAATAATCTGACTTGCTGATCTTCCTGTCACTGACTTCACCACTGATGAAAGATGTCTGGTTGTAATAGATTGCCGTTCCGCATAAAATTTAACATTATGGTTATTGAGATGGCTGTTTGAGAGATCATTGAGAAAATTAAAAACAATCTCTTCCTGACGGGACATCTGGCTCATCGCACTGTTGTCTTCACTGGAAATAATCCCCGCCATCTGATAGCAGAAAACCGAAAACAGATGTTCCACAATTTCTTTCTTATAAATCATTTCAGTATCAGAATCGAGAATATATTTAAGAAAATTGACGCTTTTCCAAACCAGATCCAAATCATCTTTAGAAAAAGGCACTGCAACATTCATCTGCTGACGAAAATAGCGGTACGTAATTAATCTGTTAAATTTTAAAGACAAAGCTGAGATAAATTCTCGTTTGTAAGAAACCATTCTCGACTGAAAATCATCGCTGATGGAAATAAGTTCGTACACCGTTTGTGGGTCTGTAACGATAAACGTATTGGCAGAAAGCTCGATGTCATTAAGATGCTGACGCAGCTTTATAGTTCCGCTTTTAATGAACAGAAATGCAGGATTATCTGGCCGGAAAGGTTTATCTGTCGCGATTCTCTGATGAATGGTTTCCTGAGTAAAAATCTCGACCCCAAATTTTTCTAAAGCTGTCATATTACAAAAATAGCGAAAGTCTTATTTACACAAAAATTCATTATTTTAGCTTCCACCAAATTTAGACCATGAGAAAAATAGACCGTCTGTTTGCTGAATACGCAGAAAGCCACAGAAATTCTACCAACAAACTGATTCACTGGATCTGTGTTCCGCTGATTTTCTGGACCATATTAGGTTTTATTTCCTACATTCCCACACCGAACATCTATCTGAAATACTTTGGTTTTCTGAGTATTGCAAGTTTCATTGCCTTGTGTCTGGTTACTGTTTTTTACTTCAGATTATCCTGGAGAATCGCTGTAATTATGATTTTCGTAATGCTTTTGATGGAACATTTTGTCTCTCTCGTCAATGTTACATTTGGGAGAAAATCCTGGCTTATTTATCTGGGAGTTTTTGTTGCGACCTGGATTTTACAGTTTGTAGGTCATAAAATTGAAGGAAAAAAACCATCATTTCTAAAAGATTTACAGTTTCTTTTGATTGGACCTATTTGGCTATTGAGTTTTATTTTGAAAAAATCAGGGATTCGATATTGATTTTAATTTAATGGTTTGATTAATTGATTCTTCGACATGCTCAGACTGACAAATCTAATACTAACCGCTCAATTTATCGGTGTCACTCTGAGCTCGTCGAAGAGTTTTTCTACCAGAATTATTTATTTGATGAAAATTTAAACAGGCTCATAGTGATGAAATACTAATATTTAGGAATCAAATTCTTAATTAATTTAAATCATATCAATCTTCCAGAGCATACACTGCAAAGCTTGCCAGCCAGTGATCGCCACCGTAATTTCCCTGAAATAATAATGGAAGTCCGTTGTTTAAAAAGATGGTTGCCGTTTTTTGGAATTCTTTTTTTAATGGATGATTATCGGGAAGGGATTTTGCGATTCCCTTCATGCACCATGATTTTGTGAAAGATAAACCTACGAGATGAACAGTTTGATAATCGCTCAAATCACTCACCACAGGAATTTTTTCAATGTTTTCCAGACTTTTCTTTTCATAAAAGTTATCAAGCCATTTTACAAATTCTTTTTGAGGAAGAATTCTTCGCATTAAATCAGCAATTTCAAGGCTTGGTGAAAAGAAATCTGAACCGTCAGGCTCCAGATATGCAGGAGTTCTTGTGTTATTTAAATAAAAATATTTTGCTTTTTCTGTCACTTGATTTTCAAAATCTTTATCTTGTACCGCTCTCGCCCAATCCAGTGCAAAAACCATTGCAAATGCCGTGTTGGGATGTACTCCCGTTCTGTTGGGATACGTCTGTTTAGGCAGATAAGTTTTCCAGGAAGCTAAAATTTTATCCGTTAATGGCTTTAGATTCTGATGCCAGAGTTTCGCTTTTGGATGATTCCATGTTGCTAATTCTTCATCAAGTTTTAGCAGCCAAGCCCAGCCATAAGTACGCTCGAAAGTGGTTGTCAGCTGATATTTTGTGAAATAATCTGCTTCGGTCTGAAGGTTTTCTTTTTTAAAAGATTGGTCTAAAATGGTTTCAATGTCTTTAGCAACAGACAGATCAGGTTTGGTTTTTAAAAGTCTTACCAACATCCAGTGCCCATGAACAGAAGAGTGCCAATCGAAACAGCCATAAAAACTTGGATGAAGATCTTTTGGGCTCAAAGAAACTTCTGCCGCGGTATTGATGATGTGTGCCGTCTTGTTAGGATATGCCTGATTAATGCAGTGAAGGGGTTTTTCGGAAAGTTTAACAGCCATTTCATCCGTCAGTCCTGGATTCTGCTGCGCGAACATTACAGCAGGTAAAAGCACTAAAATGTGAAGATATCTTTTCATGTTTTAAAAATAAAAAACAAATTCGTAATATTGAATACAACATCTGGTGAAAACCTGCAAAAATTTAAAAATGAAGAAAATCCTTATTGCAATCGCGTTTACAATACTTATATCCTGTAGTAAAAATGAGAGTGAGCCGCAGGAAGAACAAATAGTAGAAGCTAATCTTGAAGAAATGAAGGATGTGCCTGCAAGTGCCACCGCAAATTTTGCTCCGCAAAGAGATGCCGCTCCAGCAAGCAGTGAAGAACCATCTGAAGATAAAAATACTGATTCGCAACCTCTTCCGAAAGTCAGTTCAATTGCGAAAAAAATTATTAAAAACGGAGAGATGACGGTTCAGGTTGATGATATTACAAAATCCCGGAGCCAGATCCAGTCTGTCGTTAAAAAATATCAGGCTTACATTCAGAAAGAAACCTTCAGAAACACCGATACTCAGGACGATATGGAATTTATCATCAGGGTTCCACACCAGAAGTTCTAAGCTATAACCAACTCTATTTCAGACGGTTTAGGAACTGTAACTGCAAAGAATATTTATTCTGATGATGTTACTGAAGAATATGTGGATGATTCTATAAAATTAGAAAACAAGAAAATCTATCTTGAAAAATATAGAGATATGCTCAAAAGTGCAAAATCAACAAGTGATATGCTCGAAATTCAGGAAAATATCAGGAATCTGGAAGATGAAATTGACGTCTCTGAGGGCAGATTGAAATTCATTGATGACCGTGTGAATTACAGCACGCTCAATCTTACACTTTTTAAAGAAAAAGTAAGATCTTCCACCACATCAAAAATTGGTTTTGGAAGCCGTTTCGCAGATTCAATTACTGAAGGATGGAATGGTTTTGTGCAATTTTTCTTAGTCCTGATCACTTTATGGCCATTCTTATTCCTTTTACCAGTCCTGATTTTTGTATGGTAAAAGTTGAAATTTTCAAGAAAAAAATAACCAATAAAAAACTGATCCGAAGATATGTTCTCCGGATCAGCTTGATGCAGTTTATCACTTAAAACTATGCATTAAAATGAGATTTCACAGTTTCAAGAACCTGCTCGTCAGACATTTGCTGTGAAGTTTCTAAAATAACTTTAAGATTTTTAAACTGTGCTGTATCGTGAAGATGTTTTTTCAGCTCTTCCTGAATAGTTCCGGGACCTGTAATAAAAACTTCCTCAGAATTAATCAACAAGTGTTCTACCTCCTTGAAAAACTTTACCTTATTGGTTTGTTCAGCGTTATTTCCTGCGTTTTCACTTGAGTTTCCGTGTTGGATAACAGCTTTCACAGGACTGCATAAAAAGAATTTGAATGAATTCTGAGCATCATGATTTTTTACCACTACAGCTTTTTGGGTATCAATCCAAAGTCCTGCTAATTTTTTTTCAGACATAATATTTGTTTTAATGTTATATCTTTAAGTAGACAAGAATGATGCAAAGTTGATGTTAATGACCTGTTAAATTATTTTCCAAGCACAAAAACCGTCGGAATTTTATGGAGTTCGGGTTTCTGTTTCTGCCATTCTTTGATGGTTTTTGTTTTGATAAATTCTGTTTCAGGATCATTGATATTGGAAGCAATGCACAGTTTAGAATTCGGCGGAAGCACCTTGAGCAAGTCTTCTACAAGCTGATTATTACGGTATGGCGTTTCCATAAAAATCTGTGAATAACCTGTTTTCTGTACAAGATTTTCCAAATGAAGAATCTGTTTTTTCTTTTCTGATTTATCGATGGGAAGATAACCGTTAAAAGTAAATTCCTGACCATTGAAACCACTTGAAATTAAAGCCAGAATAATTGATGAAGGCCCTGAAATCGGGACAACTTTAATATTTTTTTCATGACACCATTTCACCATTAGATTTCCCGGATCTGCAATACAGGGAAGACCTGCTTCAGATAACAGTCCGAAATCCTGACCTTTCATCATCAAACTTTGAGCTTCTTTTATATCAGCATTTTCTGTGTATTTATCGAGTAAAAACAGTTTTAAATCTGACTGCTTTTTTTCAGGAGCAAAAAATTTCACTACTTTTCTTGCTGTCTTTTCGTTTTCTACAAAAAAATAATCAGTCTGCATTATATACTCTTTAATCACAGGCGAAAAGTGAGTGACAGCAGTATTTTCTGAGAGATATGCGGGGAGTAGGAAGAGCATGTTTTGAGATTAAGGTTAGGAGTAAGAGTGAGATTTTGATTTACTTTGCGTTGGAAGTTTCTTTTCTAAGTTTCTCTACAATGATTTCGCAGGCATCATCAATCTGTCTAAAAACCTTGTCAAAACCTTCGGAGCCGCTCCAGTAAGGGTCGGGAACTTCATCAGGATGTTGTTTCAGATTCAAATCATTCATCAATAGAGAAACTTTCTGTCTCTGTGCATCCGTTTTTGCCATAGAAAGAACGTCGCGGAGATTGTTTTTATCCATACAGAAAATTTTGTCATATTCATCTAAATCATTGGCCTGAAAATGTCTTGATTTCTGTTTTGAAATATCCAAACCATTTTTGAAAGCCACTTCCACAGATCTTTGATCCGGTGCACTTCCTTCGTGCATATTGATTGTTCCGGCAGAATCCACCTGAAAATCTGCGGGAAGTTTTGATTTTAAGATTCCTTCAGCAAGCGGGCTTCGGCAGATATTTCCGAGACAGACCATTAATATTTTCATTTGAGATTTAAGATTTGAGATTTGAGATTTGAGATTTGAGATTACAAAAATAAAAAATGAAGAATAAATCTATCCTTCATTTTTAATATTAATTTAAAAAAATTCTCACTTAATGTTTGATTCTTTCAGTAAGATCTTTCACATATTTTTTTACTTCCTTGTCAATCTTCGAAACGTCTTTTATGGTTTCGCAGGCGTACATTACGGTTGAATGGTCCTTGCCTCCCATTTCTTCACCTATTTTGGTAAAGGTGGAATTGGTGTATTCCTTCGCAAAATACATTGCCAGCTGTCTTGGAAGTGCAATTTCTCTTTTTCTTGTTTTAGATAAAAGCTGCTCTCTTTTAATTCCGAAATAATCACACACAACCTCCTGAATGTAAGGAATATTGATGATTTTTTTCTGGTTTGCCGCAATTTTATTAATGGTTTCCTTTAAAAGTTCCAGACTTAAATCTGACTTGTAAATTGTGGAGTACGCAATCACAGAGTTAATCACACCGATGAGTTCACGCACATTTGTCTTTGCTTCAGCAGCCAGGAAGTCAAGCATATCATCTGTTAAGACAATTCCATCTCTGCTTAGTTTATCAACAATGATTTTTTTACGGGTTTCAAGATCCGGAGATTTAATTTCAGCAGAAAGTCCCCATTTGAAACGGGACACAATTCTTTCCTGAATATCCATAATATCCACCGGAGCCTTATCTGAAGTCAGGATAATCTGTTTTCCGTTTTGATGCAGATAGTCAAAAATATGGAAGAAACTGTCCTGTGTAGCAGATTTCCCCGAAAGAAACTGAATATCATCGATAATCAGCACATCCACCATCTGATAAAAATTGGCAAATTCCGTCTGTTTATGAGCTTTTGCAGCCGAAATAAACTGCTGGATGAATTTTTCTGACGATAGATACAAAACTACCTTGTCCGGAAACTGACTTTTCACTTCAAGACCAACTGCCTGCCCAAGGTGAGTTTTACCAACACCGTAACCTCCGTACAGGAAAAGTGGGTTGAAAGCCGTTGCACCAGGTCTTTTGGCGATAGATTTTGCCACGGTAGAAGCAAATTTATTGCTCTCACCCTCTACGTAGTTATCAAAAGAAAAATCTGATTTAAGGTTAGAATCAATATTCACCTTTTTGATTCCCGGAACTACAAACGGATTGACGATGTTTCCGGAAAAACCCTGAGGCATAGTTTCCTGAATTTTGGGTGTGGCTACGGTTTTGCCTTTCATATTCATGGTGACAGGTTTTTCCTGTCCTGATGGTTTGTTTTCCATCACAGAATACCAAAGTTTAACGCCTTTACCAATATTTTTCTTCAGGGCAGCAGAAAGTAGAGACAGGTAATTATCTTCAATATATTCTTTGTAAAAATCACTCGGTACCATCAGCGTAAGGTTGTTGTCTACAAGAGAAACCGGCTGCACTTTGTCGAAAAGTAAGTCGAAGGATTTTTCAAGTTTCTTCAGATCAGAATTATCTTCAGCCGCATTGAGATTATCTCTCATAAACTGAAGGCAATTCTGCCATGTCATCATTAAATTTTCTTTCATTTTTTATGCCCTGATATTGCGTAGTTAGTCATCAAAAAAAGGTGGACAGCAAAGGTCACGTATTTTCTTTTTAAAAAAAAATGTTGCACCTATTGATTATTAAAAAATATATTTGTATGTATAAAAAAGACCTCGATATGATACATACAACTCACTCATTACGAGTACGTTACGGAGAAACAGACCCTATGAAATATGTCTACTACGGCAACTATGCAGAGTATCTGGAAGTTGCGAGAGTGGAGCTCTTCAGAAGCATAGGAATTTCGTATAATGACATCGAAAAAAAAGGAATCTGGCTTCCGGTTTCAGAATATAATATTAAATATTTAAAACCTGCGTTCTATGACGAAGAGTTAACAATTCATACCTACATCGAAAAGCTTCCGGGAGTAAAGATAGAGTTTAGATATGAGATATTCAATCAGGAAAACGTTAAAATTACGGATGCCAGAACTACGCTCTTTTTTCTGGATGCAGAATCTGGTAAAATTATCAAATGTCCGGATTTTCTGATGAACTTTATTGAGAAGGAATGGAAGCCAAAAGACGTATTATCTGATGACTGATTTTATGTTTTTTATAATCATTTTCTCCAACTAAAAAATTTAAAAAAATGAGAAATGACTGAAATCTGAATTCCAAAAAAAGAGACAGATAAAAATAAGAGCCTAATTATCAGTGGATTTCATAATCAAAAACTGTATTTCGAATTTTCATCACCATTTGATCTGTTTTTCTATTAACACAAAGATATTTACAAATACTTATAATTTTTGTTGCTGTTAACCAAAATTTATGTACATTTATCACGTATTTAACCGATATAATTTTTGATTATGAAAAAAGTTCTATTTTCTTTACTTTTATTTGCTTCTGTAAGCGTTTTTGCACAAAAAAATTCTTCTACAAAATTTGCAATTGCCAATGGTAATGTGGGAACTGTTGCGATGTTTGATGCAAACAAACAGTTTGTACAAAGCGTAAATATGTATAAAAACTCTGCAGCGCTGCCACAGGAATTAAAAAAATACAGTTTCCTGGCTGAAAACGGTTTGGCAGCTGTAAAGTTTAAGAAAGATTTCGGAACACTGGATTTTATCAGCCTTGGAGATCTTAACAGGCAAAACGGTTTAGCTCCGGAAACTCCTGTTTTTGTAGACGGTTATGAATTTCCAGATACAAAAATAAATATTTTTGCCGATCTGATGGTGAACGCTGAAGTAAAAGATTACAACGGCAGAAAAACGCTTTACATCAGCAGCACGAAGAAATAATAATTTGCCATATTATATTTTTGGAAGGATATTCATTTTGAGTATCCTTCTTCAGTATTTATCATTCCATTTTTTCTTAAGTTCGTCATAGATCTTCTTTTCTGTTGCGTTATTTCCAGGTTCATAAAACTTCACATCTTTAATTTCTTCGGGTAAAAAATCCTGATTAACGAAGTTTCCTTCAAAAGAATGTGCATACTTATACTCTTTTCCGTAATCCAAATCTTTCATCAGCTTCGTTGGAGCATTTCTTAAATGTAACGGTACTGGAAGATTTCCGGTTTTCTTTACAAAAGCCAAAGCAGCATCAATTGCAGCATAAGCAGAATTACTTTTAGGAGAAACCGCCAGATAAATCGCAGTTTCACTCAGTAAAATTCTCGCTTCCGGATTTCCAATCACGTTAATTGCCTGAAAACAGTTATTCGCAATAACCAAAGCATTCGGATTAGCCAAACCAATATCTTCAGAAGCTAAAATCAGCATTCTCCGTGCAATAAATTTAATATCTTCTCCCCCCGCAATCATCCTGGCCAACCAGTATACTGCTCCGTTAGGATCACTTCCACGCATTGATTTGATGAAAGCAGAAATGATATCGTAATGCTGTTCTCCATTTTTATCGTAAAGAGCCATCGTTTCCTGAAGAACCGACATCACATCGTCATTCGTAATATTTTTTGTTGATGAATTTTTAAACTGACTCAGAACCAACTCTACGGAATTAATCAGTTTTCTCCCATCGCCACCGGAATACTGAATGAATGCCTCTTTTTCCATAATTATAAAATCACAGTTTTCATCTTTATTAAATCTTGCCGAAGCAACATCAATAAGCGCTTCCAGTTTTTCATGACTTAAGCCTTTCAAAACATAAACCTGACTTCTCGACAGCAGTGCCGAAACCACTTCAAAACTCGGATTTTCTGTAGTTGCACCAATCAAAACCACCCAGCCTTTTTCTACCGCATGAAGAAGAGAATCCTGTTGAGATTTATTAAACCTGTGAATCTCATCAATAAAAAGGATAGGAGATTTTCCTGAAAAAAGATTTTGTTTTTTGGCATCTTCAATTACATCCCTCACATCTTTCACTCCGGAAGAAACTGCCGAAAGTTTAAAAAATTTACGTCCGGATTTTTCTGAAATAATTTCAGCTAAAGTGGTTTTCCCTGTTCCGGGCGGGCCCCAGAGAATAAGAGAGTTTAACGAATCATTTTCCAGCATCTTTCTGATGGTGCCTTTTTCTCCTGTAAGGTGCTCCTGGCCTAAAACTTCATCCAAAGTTTTCGGTCTTAATCTTTCTGCTAAAGGCGTGTTGTGATTCAAGATTTTAGTATTTGCATTGTAATTTTTGAGTGACGGTAAATAAGAATCGATCAACCCGGAAATTTATCCGGTGAATGAACTGTTTACAGTCTTAAACTTGAAACAAATTTAAACTAAATTTCAATTTTTTACCCTACTTTTGCAATGTTTTGAAAATTTCATTCAATAAAATCATCACATTTCCTCTGGTAATTCTCGTTAGATTTTACCAATGGTTTATATCGCCACTACTTCCCAAAAACTGCCGGTACGAGCCAACCTGCTCACATTACATGGTAGAATCTCTGCAGGTCCACGGGATTTTTAAAGGATTGTGGCTGGGTGTAAGGAGAATTTTAAAATGTCATCCCTGGGGCGGCAGCGGCTACGATCCCGTTCCTCCAAAATCTAATCACTAATGTTTAAAACATTTTTATAATGAATACTATATTCTTTAGAGTTTATCTAATTATTTTCGCTTTTTTTGTCCAAAATCTCTTTGCGCAATACTATCCAGATGGTGTTTCTGATGCCAACCTGATTGTGAACAGCCAGTCTGTTCCTGTAAAAGTTTTCACTACTACAGATGCCAAGACCTTTGCTGATTTTGCAGGCAAAAATTCACCAAACAGTTTGGTTATTGTAAATAATGCTAATCTTGAAGGTAAAAACGGTTTGGGAGAATATTATGATAACTCTTTTATGGTTCTTCAGAAAAACGGGTATCAGTTTTTAAATAAAGATTTTAAGCCAACACAGAATAAAGCAGATTTCAAATATATCCTGAAGTCTTCAAAACCTTTAACAGAGGCGGATCAGGTTTCTCTGGAAACAGAGTACAAAATCTGGGATCCTTCGGTTGGGATAAAATTAGGCTCATTCACACTGCATTATTACAGTTTGATGTTTGTATTTGCTTTCGGTTTCGGATATATTTTAATGAAAAAAATATTTGATATCGACCACGTTAACCAAAAATATCTGGATCCTATTTTTACATGGACATTGATTGGAACTATCCTGGGGGCCAGACTTGGACATGTGATTTTCTATCAGCGTGAACTTTTCAGCGAAGATTTTCTAAGTGTATTTCTGCCAATCAGAACAAAACCAGAACTTGAATTCACAGGTTTTTCCGGTTTGGCAAGTCATGGAGCAACAATTGCGCTGATTTTCACAACGCTTTATTACTCTTTCAAAATCATCAGAAAAAATCCTTTTTGGGTGTATGACAGGTTGGGAATCGTAGTTTCTCTGGGCGGTGCTTTTGTAAGACTTGGAAACTTTTTTAATTCAGAAATTGTAGGTAAACAGGTTGATCCGAGCTCACCTTTTGCAATTCTTTTCCCACAGATGAGTGACGAATATGGCTTGAGTGTACCAAGATATCCGGGACAGCTTCTTGAAGCTGCAGGTTATATTTTACTCTTCATTTTACTTTGGGTTTTATACAGAAAAACAGATAAAAAATACCAGCAGGGTTGGCTGTTTGGTTTGTTTTTCATTATTCTTTGGGCAATACGGTTCTTTGTAGAGTTTTTGAAGGAGCCGCAAGGCAAAGAGTACATTTCTATTGGAAGTTTAAATACGGGCCAGGTGCTTTCCATTCCTTTTATTATTGCCGGAGTTGTGATTATGATTTACTCTAAAAAAATGAAAATCACTGAGGCTGAAAATGCGAAACCTGATTAAGGTAAATTGCTGTTGGCTTCCAGCTCTTAGCTTTGAAAATACTAACAGAAAGTCATAACCTGGTTGTGGCTTTTTTGTTTAATTTAAGAAAGGTATTTCCTATTTCATCAATCACATCTGTGGGTTGCATTGCTTCTTTGGAATGCTTTTCAGCTGCTGAATCTGCGGATTTCCCATGAAGCCAGACGCCCAGAATTGCAGCTTTTTCAGGTGAGTACTTTTGTGCTACAAGCGAAGTCAGAATTCCTGTAAGAATATCGCCACTTCCACCTTTTGCCAAACCTGAATTTCCTGTGATATTATAAAAAACTTTACCATCGGGATTGACGACCTGTGTGTGATGATCTTTTAAAACTATAATAATCTCGAGTTCTCTAGCCTTTGTTTTGGCTAAATCTAATCTCTCCAATGAATTTTGAGTTTTGCCGAAAAGCCTTTCAAATTCTTTAGGATGTGGAGTGATGACAGAGTTTTTCGGAATTAATCTTAAATCATTTTTATTTTTAGAAATAAGATTTAAAGCGTCTGCATCTAAAATGAGAGGATTTTGATGAGTTTTAATGAATTTCAGTAGTGCTTCCTCAGTTTGCTTATCTGTTCCCAATCCTGGACCTACTCCGTAAACAGCATTTTCCTGATCATCAATTCTGTTGATAATTTTATCGCCACCATTAATAAACATGGCTTCCGGACAGCTCGTCTGTAAAATTTCATAACCACAATTCGGAGCCAGCACAAAAGTTAATCCTGAACCGGTTTTCAACGCTGCTTTTGTAGCCAAAACTGCCGCACCGATTTTCCCGTAACTTCCGCCAACAATAATCGATTTTCCGAAAGTTCCTTTGTGCGAAAAGTCAGGTCTGGGTTTAAAAATATTTAAAATTAATTCATCATCAATTACAAAATCATCAGTTTCCGTTTCGTCAATAAACTTTTTTGATAAATTTATATCCAAAACAACTACTTTTCCGGCGAACTTACCGGCTTCAGGATGGAGAAAGGTCTTTTTCAAAAACTGAAAAGTTAATGTGAAATCCGCTTTAAAGATGACATCGTTTTCGCCATTTAGCTGATCTGCAAACATTCCGGACGGAATATCAATCGAAATTTTTGGAGTATTTTTTAAATTTAAATTTTCAATTAAATCGCGATGAATTCCTTCTGAACATCTAGAAAATCCTGTTCCGAACAATGCATCGATCAAAACGGCTTTCTCAAAATTAAACTTGTCCGTTTCATTAAAATCATGAACCGTAATTCCTGAAATATCTTTTATTTTTTTTAAATTGACAGAAGCGTCATCCGAAAATTTAGAATTTGACTTGTCAACGAAAACATCCACATCAAAACCTTTCAGATAAAGCATCCTTGCAATGGCAAAACCATCGCCGCCGTTATTTCCGTTACCGCAGAAAACTGCAAATCGGGTGTGATTTTTACATTTAAAATAAATCCAGTCGACACAACTTTGCGCAGCTCTTTCCATTAAACTAACAGAGAAAATCGGTTCATTTTGTATCGTATATTGGTCTGCTTTTCTGATATTTTCGGCTGTAAAAATTTTCATTTGAATTGTTTTTTATTAAATTTAACCATAATTATTTAAAATTATTCATCATTCAAATCAAAAAACTACCCAAAACATTTAATATTATTATTTTTAAATGATACTTTTGTGCAAAACATTTAAAAAATAAAAATTATGGGATTTGTAAAAGATTTTAAAGATTTTGCTTTCAAAGGAAACGTTGTTGACCTTGCAGTCGGTGTAATTATTGGTGCAGCTTTCAGTGCTATCGTAAAATCATTCGTTGATGATATTATTACGCCACTGCTGCTAAATCCGGCGTTGGAAAAGGCAAATGTAAAAAACATTGCAGAACTTTCATGGAACGGTGTGAAGTATGGGAATTTCCTTTCTTCTGTTATCAGTTTTGTAATCGTAGCATTTGTTTTATTTATGCTCATCAAAGGAATTGCAAGCTTAAGTAAAAAAGAAGATGCTCCTATTGAAGCTCCTGCAGGACCAACTGAAGACCAAAAATTATTAATGGAAATCAGAGATTTATTGAAATCAAAGAATACTTTATAAAATAAGAAACGCCGCAAAATTTTTGCGGCATTTCTCTTTATTCCTGAAGATTCAAAATTACTGAATCTGTAAAATACTTGTAATCTGCTCTGCCAGAGAAAGCCCGATTCTATCCTGAGCTTCGAGCGTTGAAGCACCTGTGTGAGGTGTTACAGAAATTTTAGAATGTGTAATAATTTCTTTTGAAGGCGTTGGCTCGTTAATGAAAACATCCAAACCTGCAAATCTCACTTTTCCTGAATCTAAAGCTTCAATCAAAGCAGATTCGTCGATAACACCGCCTCTCGAACAGTTCACGATCGCAACACCGTCTTTCATCATTTTAAACTGAGATTTCCCAATCATGTAGCCATCTTTCTGAGCCGGAACGTGAAGTGTAATAAAATCTGCGTGTTTCAGTACTTCATTCAGCGGTTCAGTTTCAATGTCCACATTAATAAACTGTTTGTTGTAAAAAGTAACTTTAATGCTCGCTTTTCCAATCATATTATCTGCAGCAATCACTCTCATACCAAGTCCCAGAGCGATTTTCGCAACTTCCTGTCCTATTCTTCCCATCCCGATAATGCCGATGGTTTTTCCTTTCAATTCGATACCTGCAGCGTACGCTTTTTTCAGTGAAGCAAACTCAGTATCTCCTACCAAAGGCATTTTTCTATTGGAATCCTGCAAAAATCTTGCTCCTGAAAATAAATGGGCAAAAACCAGTTCAGCCACAGATTCTGACGATGCAGAAGGCGTGTTGATCACATGAATTCCTTTTTCTCTCGCATAGTCTACATCAATATTATCCATACCTACTCCACCTCTACCGATGATTTCCAGCGACGGGCAGTTATCTATAATATCTTTTCTCACCTGCGTTGCACTTCTTACCAAAACCGTACGGATTTTGTGCTCGTTGATGTAATCCAGAAGAAATTCCTGAGGAACTTTTGTGGTAATCACTTCAAAACCTTTTGCTGTCAATGCATCAATTCCGGACTGGTCTAAACCGTCGTTTGCTAAAACTTTCATAACTAACTTAATCTATTTAAAATGTAAAAAGATTTAAAAATTAAAAGAATCTGCAGCATTTTGCCTTTCATTTCAATTTTTAAACCTTCTCTTTGATTTAATCTTCTTTAAAAACTTCTATGGTTACCTGTTTTTCAACCATATCCGTAAATCTGCCTTTGTATCTTGTGGCTCTCACCAGATGATTATCAATCCAGTGGTAATTTCCGCCTCTTGGTTTTCCGCACAAAACGCTGTGGTATTTGAAACCGTGCTTGTCTAACCAATCAATTGTAATCTGCTTTAAATTCTCTGTTCTTGAGGTAAAAAAACAGATCTGATGACCTTCATCGTACCATTTGTTCACTGTTTCCAAAGCATCCGGAAAAGGATCACAGGTCACCATTCTTTCAGGCTCTTCGTTGGGTACATCTTCCGTAATTGTTCCGTCGATATCGATCAGATAATTCTTTACTCCGTCTTTTAGAATCGGACTGATATGCTCAATATAATTTAGTTCCATCGTTAAAATTTTTAAAGTGCAAAGTTAAGCATTAATGATGAAACGGAAATATTAATCTTAGTTTATGTTAAAATTTTAACAGAAAAAACAACTTAAAAATACAAATCACTCCATTCTATTGCACATTTCATAAAAGATGAGGTTTAATTTTATTTAATAAAAAGCCAAAATTTCATAAATATTAAAAATTTTAAACAATTATTTTACGAAATCGCGATTAAAACTTAAATTTGTAGGAATGGAAGAATTGGTTGTATTGGTAAATTCCGAAGATAACGTTCTGGGTTTAATGGAAAAACAGCAGGCTCATATTAATGGTTTGCTTCACCGTGCTTTTTCGGTTTTTTTATTTAACGACAAAGGTGAAATGCTTTTACAGAAGCGTGCGGAGGGGAAATATCACTCTCCCAAGCAATGGACAAACGCCGTCTGTTCACATCCGAGAATTGACGAAACGTATCTTGAAGGCGCAGAAAGACGGTTGTCTGAAGAATTAGGAATCAAAACAGATCTTTCAGAAAAATTTCATTTTATCTACAAAGCTGATGTTGGGGGCGGACTTTGGGAGCACGAGCTGGATCATGTGTTCACAGGAACCTACAGTTCAGGGTTTAATTTGAATAAAAACGAAGTGGCGGAAGTTCGCTATATTTCGCTTTCAGATTTAGATAGAGAAATTTCAGAAAATCCGGGACAGTTTACCGAATGGTTTAAAATTATTCTCCAAGAATATAAACACAATTTTTAAATATACTGATGAAAAAATATCTGTTAATAACCGCATTCTTAGTAAGCACATTTTCTTTCTCACAAAAACCGGGAAAGGAACTTTACGAAAGCGAAAATTATTCAATCAAAATGCCCGATTTGTGGAAGGCAACGAATGATGAAGGGATTGTCAATATTTTCCCGACCAATCAGATTGGTGCAATTACCATTTCAGAATATCATGATTTAGATTTGCCGAAAGAGGAAGTAAAGAAATTTATTTTAGCTTTATACAATTCTGCAGACGACGAGAAAAAAGTAAAAAACACGGGCAGTAAAAAAGGATACTCAGAATATCAGTATGATTATTTTGATGAAAAAGAAAATCTTTTTTGGGTTACAAAAGTGTATCAGAAAAACAAAGATTTGTTTTTGGTAAGCATCAACTGTCAGCAAAAACACTGGAACGGAAATTACAAAATGCTTTTCAGCGAAGCCTTTGAAAGTTTTAAAATTAAAAAATAAAGTCAAAATCTTTACGGACTTCGCTTTAAAATTATTACAATTAGAACAGAAAATAAATATAAAAATTAAACATGAAAAAAACAGCATTGTACGACAAGCACGTTTCTCTGGGAGCGAAAATAGTACCTTTTGCAGGATTTGAAATGCCTGTACAATACTCCGGAGTAACGGAAGAACATTTTGCAGTAAGAGAAAAAGCGGGATTGTTTGACGTTTCGCACATGGGACAGTTTTTCATCGAAGGTGCGGGTGCGAAAGATCTTTTGCAGTTTGTAACCACCAACAATGTAGACGTTCTCGAAAACGGAAAAGCACAGTATTCTTGTCTTCCAAACGAAAATGGCGGAATTGTGGACGATTTAATTGTTTACAAAATGGCGGACGAAAAATATTTTGTGGTTGTAAATGCTTCAAACATCGATAAAGACTGGGATCACATCTCAAAATACAATACTTTCGGAGCGAAAATGACCAATGCTTCAGACGAAATGTCTCTGTTGGCAGTTCAGGGTCCGAAAGCGACAGAAATTCTTCAGAAAATCACAGAAACCAACCTTTCAGAAATTCCTTACTACCATTTTACAGTAGGTTCTGTTGCAGGCGTGAGTGATGTTATTATCTCAAACACAGGCTACACGGGAAGCGGTGGTTTTGAGATTTATTTCAACAATCAGAATGCTGAGCAACTTTGGGATGCCATCATCGAAGCCGGTGCCGAAGAAGGAATTATCCCTTGCGGATTAGCTGCCAGAGACACTTTAAGACTAGAAAAAGGTTTCTGCTTGTACGGAATGGATATCGACGATACCACTTCCCCAATCGAAGCCGGTTTAGGATGGATCACAAAATTCGATAAAGATTTTGTTTCCAAAGAGACTTTTGCAAAACAGAAAGAAGAAGGCGTTACCAGAAAATTAGTAGGTTTTGAACTGACAGACAAAGGAGTTCCAAGACACGACTACCCTGTCGTAGACGCAGAAGGAAACGTGATCGGAAAAGTAACTTCAGGAACACAGTCGCCAATGAAGAAAATCGGTTTAGGAATCGCTTATGTAGACAAACCTCACTTCAAACTGGGAACTGAAATTTTCATTCAGGTAAGAAACAAAAACATCCCTGCAAAAGTGGTAAAAATGCCATTTGTGTAATCAGGAAATACCTATTTTATAGAAAACCGCCTTGTCATAATTGATTAGGCGGTTATTTTTTTTGGAGCTGATTCCAGCTCTCCACTATATCTTTTTTGCCATCCTCATCCAGCCGCAAAAAAAGGATGCCGTTGCGATCTGGGCTATGAGATGATCCCGCTTCTTACCAATAATTTATAAATTTTCAAAAGATACCTTTCCAATTTGATTTCGGTTTGAGATGTAAGTTCAAATTTTCAAAGAGTTAAATCAATAGCGTCGGGCTTTAGACCGATGTACAAATAATGAGCATAAATTAGGCTTTAGCCAAAACTTAAAATTAGATTTCGGCTAAAGCCAGACATATATATCATAAGACAAATGGGCTAAAGCCCATTCCTATTGAATTACAGACCTTCGTTACTAAAATAAGGTTTGAACTTATTGCAATTGGTTTCCCGCAACCTGTTGGAGACTTCCTGCGATTGCATTTTGTTTCCCGCAATCTGTTTGAGACTTCCTGCGATTGCATTTTGTTTCCCGCAATCTGTTTGAGACTTCCTGCGATTGCATTTTGTTTCCTGCAACTTGTTTGAGACTTGCCGCGATTGCAGTTTGTTTCCCGCAACTTGTTGGAGACTTCCTGCGACTGCAGTTGGTTTCCCGCAACATGTTTGAGACTTCCTGCGTTTGCAGTTTATCTGAAGCAGGAATAAAAGCTTTTTAATTTAAAAATTTAAGAGCCAAATCTAAAGGCCGCGTAATTAAGTTATTTAAAAACATCTTAAAAAATTCGTGATCTTAGTTCACAAAAAAACCTCACAGCTTTTGAAAACCTGTGAGGTTTAATTATATTAAAAAATCTTTATTCAGATCAATTAATCTGCTCTGAAATAATCTTTCACGCTTTGTACAGTTGCTTTTTCGCTTCCTACAAAAATTTCTTTATCTGTAAGGAAAACCGGACGTTTCAAAAAGGTATAATGATCCAGAAGTAATTCTTTATAATCATCTTCAGTCAAAGTTTTTAAATCTATTTCTCTGAGTTTGATCTGAGTAGATTTTTTGCTGAACAAAGCTTCGTAAGATTTTGTATGCTCGTACATCGCCTCGATTTCTTCCTTTGTGATGGGCTCTTTTTTGATTTCTCTAAGTTCCCATTCTTTAAGATTAAACTGTCCTATAATTTTTCTGCAAGTGTCACATGTATTAAGATAAAATACTTTTTTCATTGAGAGTTTTACATTTTCTAATGGTTAAATGAAAACCCCTTCAGTTTTCAATCTGCAAAAATAGGTTTTAATATACGATTTTAAGAATTATTAAATACCTTTAGTAAAAATTTATGATATATGGATAATAAACCAGTGACTTTTCAGTTTATTTCTGAGCCATCAGACGTCAATTACGGAGGAAATGTACACGGAGGAAGCGTAATGAAGTGGATCGATCAGGCCGGATACGCCTGCGCAACAACTTGGAGCGGAAATTATTCTGTAACCGTCTACGTCGGCGGAATTCGTTTTTATGAACCTATCAAGATCGGTGAGATTATAAAGGTCGAGGCTCAGGTCATTTATACCGGTTCGTCAAGCATGCATATTTCAATCAATGTTTTTTCAAGGAATTTAAAGCAACCCACTTTTGATAAGAAAACACACTGCATTATTGTATTTGTGGCCGTTGACGAAAATGGAAAAAAGCTTCCGGTTCCAAGATGGATTCCAGAAACAGACGAGGAAAAGCAGCAGGAAAAATACGCAAAACGCCTGATGGAGCTGAGAACGCAGATTGAAGATGAGATGAAACCTTTTCTTTAAATAATATGAACCGCAAAGATTTTTTAGCATTATCATCATTAGGATTTCTTGGAATTTCATGTGGGATTTCCAAAACAAATCATGTGACAAAAGCTTTGGCTATTCAGTTATATACTGTTCGTCATTCGATTTCAAAAAATTTAGAAGAAACTTTTGAGCGACTTGCAAAACTGGGATTTAGTGAATTTGAAATTTATGGTTACAACGAAACTTTCTTCGGAAAAACGGCGAAAGAATTTAATCAAATCTTAAAAAGTAATGGTTTAAAAGTGATCAGTTCGCACCACCGCACAGGAATGACAGATAATGAAAACGGAACCTTGCTCAAGAATTGGGAAAAAACTTTAGAAGATCTGAATTTTATCGGAGCGAAATATGCCGTCTGCTCCTATCTTCCCGAAGCAGAAAGAAGTGTGGAATCTTACCGCAAACTCCCTGAAATATTAGAAAATGCAGGAAAAATTTCAAAACAAAATGGAATTCAACTCGCCTATCACAATCACGATTTTGAGTTTCTGAAAATGGATGAAAAGCGAAATTTCTATGATTTCATTCTGGAAAACACATCTTCAGACCTTGTCAAAATGGAATTGGATTTATACTGGATTTCAAAAGCCGGTCTCGATCCTTTGGTTTATTTTGAAAAGTATCCCAAACGTTTTCCATTATGGCATGTGAAAGACATGAAAGCCGAAACAAAAAACTTTGCAGAAGTCGGCAATGGAACGATTGATTTTATAAGGATTTTTAAGGCCAAAGAAAAAGCAGGCCTGGAACATTGGTTTGTAGAGCAGGATTCGAGTGATAAAGATATTTTCGAGAGTATTGAGATGAGCAGGAATTACATTAAAAACAATCCATACTTCTTTAAATAATTTTCCGCCAGATTGATTAAAAACAAAACCCTTTCAGTTGCCTGAAAGGGTTTTCTAATATTATAAACTGAAAAATTATCTTGCGATATTTACAGCTCTTGTTTCTCTGATTACCGTAACTCTTACCTGCCCAGGATACGTCAGTTCATTCTGAATTTTCTCTGAGATGTCATAAGAAAGCTGCGCAGACTGCTCGTCATTCACTCTTCCGCTTTCTACCATCACTCTCAGTTCTCTACCCGCCTGAATCGCGTAAGCTGAAGAAACACCTTCAAAACTTAAAGCTGCAGCTTCAAGATCTTTCAGTCTTTGGATATAAGATTCCAAAACCTGACGTCTCGCTCCCGGTCTCGCTCCCGAAATTGCATCTGCAACCTGAATGATTGGAGATAACAATGAAGTCATTTCCACCTCGTCGTGGTGAGCTCCGATGGCATTTACCACTTCAGGATTCTCTCCATATTTCTCGGCCCATTGCATTCCTAAAAGTGCGTGTGGAAGTTCAGATTCCTGTTCAGGAACTTTTCCGATATCGTGAAGAAGACCGGCTCTTTTGGCCATTTTTACATTTAAGCCTAATTCCGCAGCCATTGTTGCAGCGATATTCGCTACTTCTCTTGAGTGCTGAAGAAGGTTTTGTCCGTAAGACGAGCGGTATTTCATTCTACCGACGATCTTCACCAACTCTGGGTGTAAACCATGGATTCCTAAATCAATAATGGTTCTTTTACCAACTTCGATGATTTCTTCTTCGATCATCTTTTTGGTTTTTTCTACCACTTCCTCAATTCTTGCCGGGTGAATTCTACCGTCTGTTACCAGTCTGTGTAGGGATAATCTTGCGATTTCTCTTCTCACTGGGTCAAAACATGAAAGAAGGATTGCTTCCGGAGTATCATCAACGATGATTTCAACTCCCGTCATCGCTTCTAATGCACGGATATTTCTACCCTCTCTACCGATAATTCTACCTTTTACTTCGTCAGATTCAATATTGAAAACAGATACTGAATTTTCAATCGCCTGCTCCGTGCCGATTCTCTGAATGGTCTGGATAACGATTTTTCTTGCTTCACTTTTTGCATTCAGCTGAGCTTCTTCCATAATGCTCTGAACGTGCGCCTGAGCTCTGGTTTTTGCTTCTGCTTTTAAAGTTTCCACTAATTCTGCTTTGGCTTCGTCTGCTGTGTAATTAGAAATTTTCTCAAGCATCTCGATCTTTCTTGCAGTAGCAGCATCGAGTTCCTGCTGTTTTCTTTCGATGAATTCGTTCTTTTTGGCATAATCAGCGATCTGTCTGTCCAGATCTTTTTCCAATTTTCCGGCTTTACTAAGCTCATCGTTCAGCTTGTTTTCTTTGTCTTTGGTGCGTTTTTCGGCATCCTGCATTTTCTTCTCACGAGCCTGAATATCTGCATCATGTTGGGATTTTAGCTCTAAAAACTTTTCTTTCGCCTGAAGATGTTTGTCTTTTTTAACAGATTCTGCCTGTAAAGTGGCTTTTTCAAGAAGATTATCTGCATTTTTTTTGGCATCATCGATGATGAATTTTGCTTTGGTATTAAGTGAGCTTTTGGAAAACATCATTCCAGCCACTGCACCCACTATCAAACAAATAACGCTTATAATTATAGCGGTTGTTGTCATATTTATATTGAGTTTAATTGTCTTTTGTTACATAAAAAAAGCCCACAACAATTCAGAGATTTAGAGTAAACTCCATATCTTCACGATTTGTTCTGATTTCTTCTCTCTGTAATCTGCGTAAAGCAGCACGCCATTGAAAAGACATTCGAACGTTAATTGTTTAGCGTTGAGTTTACCTTAATGTGTTAGAATTATTGTAGGCAGTCTGTTTGGGAAAAAAAATCTATTTCCCTGTTTCTTCCAGCATGCGGTTGATGTGTACTAATCTTTCGCTTGCAGATTTTATATTTTTTTCGTTGGCAAGAGACACCATTTCTGCGTTGGTACCCAGTTTTAAGGCACACATGGCTAACGCATCCTGTTTATCTCTTACATCAAAATTCTGTTCAAAATCTTTAATCATGTTTTCAATCTGCTTCCCCACTTTACGCAGTGTTTCTTCTTCTGCTGCGGGTACGTTCAGCGGATATACTCTTCCGGCAATGTTGATGGTTATTCTTCTTACATCCATTACAATCCACTGTTTTGAAGCTGTGCAATACAAAAGTCTACTTCTTTTACCAATCTGTTGATATGGTTTTTCATGAGCCTGTTGTGTTCAGGATTACCTGATATTGCTGAATACAATTTTATATTTTTCTGTTCTTCTGCTAAGACCTGACCTTTTTTTCTCTCCTCATCATACTTCTTCTTCAGCTCGGTATGCTCTGCATTTAATTCTGAAAATCTCTCGGAAAGATTCTGATAACTTTTATGAAGATTCTGAATCTTTTTTTCCAGTTCCGAAAATTGATTTTCTAATTCTTGAAGCATTTCAGGTTGATATTCTAACTTATCACAAAAATAGGAAAATAATGGTACGAACAAAAATAAAAACCATGATATTTAGGTTTAAAACAAAAAAAGGAGACACATTTCTGTATCTCCTTTAATATCATATAATTAAATTACTCAAATTTAAGAACAAACATTACCGCTCTTGTCTGAAGTGTAGATACTGCAGCAGACCAGTAAGGCGGTGTGGTAGCATTATCTGCAACCATTTCATTATTCATAAAGAAAGTACCTCTTACAGCAGGTGTAAGCTTGAATTTATTGAAATAAAACTGAACTCCGAATTCTGCAGACCATGCAAAGTTATGCGTTGTTGATCTGAAAACCTGCTGAAGGTTATCTTCTGTAGAATCTGAATTAGACTGAAGGTTAACAATATAGTTTACACCTGCAGCAATGTACGGTCTTGAATTGTACCAACGGTCACCGTGAAGCTCAAGCAAAACAGGAACGTCTACCAAAGTAGATTTGATCTGTCTGTGCGTATCTTTTTCCGCAAGACCCAATGGTGCAAAAGGAGCATTGGTTAATGTTCCGTTTTGATATTGATCGTTTGACTGTGTATTGAAAACAACTTCTCTCTGACCAAACTGCAGGCCTGGTTCCATTCTCAGATCAAGGTTGTCATTAATTCTAAGTTTTCCGATAAGCCCTGCCCCAAAGCTGTAACTTGGTTTTGATGTAACAAGGTTTCTGTTCCCATCCATACCGTATCTGGGATTCAGATTAATATGATAATCCATCATATTACCATTCAGGTAAAAACCCCAGCTGACCTTCTGCTGATCAAAACTCTCCAACTTATCCATCCTGTTACGGGTTCTGAATTGTGCATCTGCAAAAACTGCGATATTTACTGAGGCAAAAACCAGTGCTTTTAATAAAAATTTATTCATAGGTTACTTTGTTGCTTTATAAATTGTGGCTATACCTAAACTTAGTTTTTTATATTCAACTTTTTTAAATCCTGTATTCAATAGAATCTGCTTCATCTTTTCGCCAAACGGAAAAGCATTCACAGAATCGGGAAGATACGTATAGGCTCTGTTGTCTTTAGAAACCAATCTGCCAATTGCGGGCAAAATGTTTTTGAAATAAAACATATAAAATGGCGCTAAAAAACCTTCTACCTTAGAAAATTCAAGAATATAAATACTTTTATTTTCTTTTACTACTCTTCTCAGTTCAGAAAGCCCTTTTTCAAGGTTTTCAAAATTCCTTACTCCAAATGCAACTGATACTGCATCAAACCTGTTATCCTCAAAAGGAAGGTTTTCAGCATCCCCTTTCTGCATAGAAATTTTGCCGTCTAATTTAAGTTTTTTTATTTTAATAACGCCAACATTTAACATTTGTTGCGATAAATCTAAACCAACTACTTTTGCCTGAGTTCCTTTTTCAACAGCAATTGCCAAATCTCCGGTTCCTGTAGCTACGTCCAGAACTTCCTCAGGCGCATCTTTCTTCATCCAGCTTACCAGGGTGTTTCTCCACAGCACATCAATCTTCATAGATAAAACGTGATTGAGAAGATCATACTTCGGAGCGATATTGTCAAACATATCCTCCACCTGGCTTTTTTTCGTTGCCTCAGAATTGTAAGGCGTCACATTATTGATATCTTTTGTCAAAACTTATAATATTCGTTATAATAATTAAGATAATCCTGCTTTCTGAAAATCTTTGAGCGGGATTCTACTTTCTGAATGTTTTTGATCAGCCGGTCATATTCTTCGTCTACATTGTAATAAAAATCTTCTGTATATAATTTATTAAAATGTTTTGCCCCGCCGTAATATGCTTTTCCGTCGATCATTGTCTTATCAAGTGCCAAAAGTAATGAATCTTTCTTTAGGTTGTACCCATAAAATTGCTCATTGATGTAATAATCCTGATGAGCCAGATTTATAAGCCCTCTCACTTTGTTTACTTCGAACGCAGAATCGTAGATTAATTTCTTTTCCTGATCAAAAACTTTGATGCTGTTTTTACCCTTTGAAAGATCTACAGCAACAGTCTGTCCCGAAGATATAATTCCTTCAGCTCCGTTATTTATTTTAAAATAAAAAGTTTTGGGTGTAGGATTGTCTACTACGTAATAATTTTTCTTTGCAAGAAAGAAGAAATAAATCCCAAAGGCTCCCACAAACGCCACCAATGCAATCAAAAGACCTTTTAAAGAAGGATTGTTTTTCATAAGTATGTAAAGTAGAATTTTTGCAAATTTAATAATAATTTTAATTCTTTCTTATTAATATTAATTATTAACTTTGCCTCCTTAAAAAAATTGTATAAAAATGCCTAATACGATCATCATTGGCTCCGGTTCTTATCTTCCAGACCGAATTATAGGAAGAGATTTTTTCTTAAATTCTGAATTTTACACGGACGAAGGTGAAAAAATTGACAAACCTACAGAAGAAATTATTTCAAAATTTGTAGAAATTACAGAAATTGAAAACAGAAGATATATCGGCGAAGACACTTCAAACTCAAAAATTGGTTACGAAGCTGCAAAAATAGCTCTAGAAGATGCTGGTGTTGATGGTGAAAATTTAGATTACATTATTTATGCAAGTAATTTCGGCGAAGTAGGTACCAACGGGGCAGCCAACTTTATGCCCAACATGGCGGGAAGAGTAAAAAATCATTTAGGCATCAAAAACAGAAAATGTATTACGTATGATATGATTTTCGGTTGCCCGGGCTGGGTTGAAGCCATGATTTTAGCAGACCACCTTATCAAAGCCAGTGTAGCCAAAACGATTTTGGTAGTAGGTTCAGAAACTTTAAGCAGAGTAACGGATCCTTATGACAGAAATAAAATGATTTTTGCTGACGGTGCCGGGGCTGTAGTTGTAAAGGCTACTGAAGAAGAAAATGTGGGGATTATTTCTCACAATACCATCTGCGACAACGGTCCGGAGCTTGAATATTTGCGCAACGGCGCATCAATCAATCAGGGTTTTGACGATAAAAAACTGTACATCAGAATGATGGGCAGAAAAATATACGAATATGCTTTAAAAAATGTTCCATCTGCGATCAAAGAAACAATTGATGATGCAGGACTGTCTATTGAGGATATCGACAAAGTTTTAATTCATCAGGCTAATGCTAAAATGGATTATGCCATGATAGACAGGCTTCACAAGCTTTACGATGTGAAAGAGTATGATCACGCTATCTCTCCAATGACGATTCAGCAGTTTGGAAATTCATCTGTGGCCACCATTCCTACCATGTTTGATTTAATAATAAAAGGTAAAATGGAAGGTCATTCGTTTAAAGATAAAGGTAACATTGTGATGACTTCGGTAGGTGCCGGCATGAACATCAATGCGATCGTTTACAGATTTCCTTAAAATTTATTTTAATTAAAATACAAAGCACAAAGGACATCTCTTTTGTGCTTTTTTTAAATATTATGCAGAAGAATTTTATAATTATTGCCGCCATTTTCCTTGTTCTGGAAATCTACGTTTATCAGGCTGTAAAAACACTTACAGATAATTTCTGGATCAGAATTGCGTATTGGGCGGTGACCCTCTCTGTTTACGGGCTTTTCATTTATGAACTCACCCATATTTCCCGTGCAGACAAAGATCCTACACGGCTTCATCTTACGGTTTCGCTGTTTTTGATTTTTATGCTTCCGAAGATTTTTGCCGTCCTTTTCCTCCTCGTGGATGATATCTTCCGCACAGGAAACTATCTTTTCAACTTTACAAAAGCGGGTGAACATTTCTTTCCCGAAAGAAGAAAATTCCTGAGTCTTGTTGGCTTAGGTCTTGGTGGAGCATTTTCTGCTTTGTTTATCGACGGGATTACATTTGGAAAATTCAGACACAGAGTAAGAAAAGTAAAAATTAAAATTCCCGGACTTGGAAAAAGTTTTAAAGGCTACAAAATCATACAGATTTCTGATGTTCACAGCGGGAGTTTTCCCAATCCTGAAAAATTAAAACATGCGATTGATCTGATTAATGCCCAAAAACCTGATCTTGTTTTATTTACAGGAGATATGGTGAATAATGTAGCAGAAGAATTCAGGCCTTTTATCCCACTGTTCTCAAAGATCAAGGCTAGAGACGGAAAACTTGCAACTTTAGGAAATCACGATTACGGAGATTACGTAACCTGGAAGTCGCCAAAAGCTAAGTCTGATAATCTTGAAACTTTGATTGATTACGAAAAGCAGGCTGGTTTTGAAAATTTAAGAAATGAACACCGCATTATTGAAAAAAACGGTGACAAATTGTATATTTTAGGAATTGAAAACTGGGGTCTTAAGCCATTTCCTCAGTATGGAGATTTAGATAAAGCCCTCAAAGGTGTTCCCGAATCTGCTCCAAAAATACTCATGAGCCATGACCCTTCCCACTTCGATGCGATTGTTAAGAAACACGCTGGAAACGTTCATTTAACACTTTCAGGTCACACTCACGGAATGCAGTTTGGTTTAGATTTGAAAAACGTAAAGTGGTCACCCGTTCAGTACAAATATCCGAAATGGGCAGATTTGTATGAAAGTGAAGGTAAATTGCTTTATGTCAACAGAGGTTTCGGAGTTTTAGCTTATCCGGGAAGAGTTGGTGTTTTGCCGGAGATTACGCTTTTTGAACTTTCGTAGTTTTTAATTTGAGATTTGGAGTTTGAAATTTGAGATGAATGCTGCGCTCAGTTTTCTTTTACAAAAAGATTGTCTATAATTGCTTAACCCGAACCACGCAACCCGCAACCCGCAACTAAAAAATAAAATCCTTCATACGGGAAGTCGCAAGTTCTTTCCCGTTGATAAAAGTAAGGAGGGCATTGAGTTTGTCCTCCATTTTTTTGCCCGAGTTATAACGTCGGTAGAAAGGCATCTTTAAGCCATATTTTTTGAAATCGGTAAACTGCCAGGAATTTACGTAGATCAGCACAAACTCCTCATTCTTGAGCGTTTCAAAAACCATATTTTGATAATAATGCATTGGCAGAGCCTGAAAAACAAAATCATTGTAAGGCAGCTGACTGTAAGGCGAGATGCTTTCCGGAACAATACTCACCCCATTTTCTTCAACAATTTCTGTGTCTCTTTTCAGCCTTTTAAACGGAAAAAGAATATCTGAATGATCGATGTTTGATACGTAGGTAAAGTTCAGAGATTTCAGTTCTTCCAAGGCATATTTTTCATTTTTCTGCCGGATTCCACGTATCTGTTTTTCAAGTAAATCTTCAGTCTGTTTTTTTACACCGTCGATTTTTGCCAGAGTGGAATTTTCATTATAAAAAGCAACCTCATGCCCCTGAGCCGAGATTGCTTTTACAAGTTGCACCAGTTTTTCAATGATTGAAATTTCAATGAAGAAACTGGCTTTGATGTCATGCTCATCTAAAATTCTTAAAATTGATTCTGTATTTTCTTCTGTAATTTTCAGCTTTTCAACCATCGAAATTCCAGCCGGATTTTTTGTTTCAGCGTCAGAATTTATGATATTAAAAGTGAGTAAAATCATTCAATTAAATTTTAGATGGAATTTATAAAATACTATTTAATAAATATTTGGCAATTTAAAATTAAACATATACTTTAAATTATAAATTATTTATTAAGTTTAATTTTTAGATTCTTAATCATATCTTCTGTCATTTCAGAAATTCCGAAATCGTAAGTTAATCCCCAGTCTTTTTTAGCCACAGAATCATCAATCGATGCCGGCCAGGAATCTGCAATCTGCTGTCTGAAATCAGGCTTGTAGTCTATCTTAAACTGCGGAATTTCTTTTTTAATTTCAGCTGAAAGTTCGGCTGGCGTAAAAGACATTCCTCCTAAATTGTAAGACGAACGGACAGTTAAACTTTCCTTCGGAGCTTCCATAAGTTTCAGTGTTGCATTGATGGCATCATCCATATAAAGCATTGGCATTGCTGTATCTTCTGAAATAAAACTGGTGTATCTGCCTTCCTCAATGGCTTCATAAAAAATCTCTACAGCATAATCTGTAGTTCCACCACCTGCAGGAGTTTTCCATGAGATCAACCCAGGATAACGGATACTTCTTACGTCTACTCCATATTTATCAAAATAATATTCACACCATTTTTCACCTGCCATTTTAGAGATACCATACACTGTTGTTGGATTTAAAACCACATCCTGCCCAACATTTTCCTTCGGAATTCCTTTTCCAAAAACAGCAATGGAGCTTGGCCAGAAGATCTTTTTAAGCAACCCCTCTTTCGCCATTTCACAAAATTGAAGCAATGGCTCAAGATTTAATTTCCAGGCAAAAACTGGTTGCTTTTCTGAAGTTCCAGATAAAAGGGAAGCCAAATGATATACCGTAGTGATCTCATAATCTTTAATCACCTGTCTCACGAGCTGGGTATTGGTAACATCCATTCTTTCATAATAACCTGCAGAAGTCATATCTTTCTGATATCTGTCAAGGCCCGAAGCCACCACATTTTCAGCACCATGTATAGCTACAAGGCGATTCGTAAGTTCTGTTCCTATTTGTCCTAAAGCTCCTGTAATAAGTATTTTTTCTGTGAAAGACTCCATTTTTAATTTTTATTGGTTGACTGAAAGCAAAAGTAAAAATTTTAAAGACTACCGTGAAACAAAAATTGTAATTTAGTCTGTAAATTTTAATCATGAAAAGAATTATTTATATCCTGTTGTTTTCAGGTGGTTCTATATCAGCACAATACACAGATATTCAGATTGTAAAAGAAGTAAAAGTTTCTAAAAAAGGCGTTGTTGTAAGTGCTCATCCTTTGGCAAGTGAAGCAGGCGCGAAAGTTCTGCGAATGGGAGGAAATGCCTACGATGCAGTGGTTGCAACACAATACGCTTTGGCAGTAGTTTATCCACAGGCCGGAAACATCGGTGGTGGCGGGTTTTTAGTTGGAGTAAAAAATAGCGGAGAAAACTTCAGCATTGATTACCGTGAGACCGCTCCCAAAAGTGCTTTCCGGGATATGTATCTTGATAAAAATGGAAATGCAGATACCAGTCTTTCTCAAAACGGACGGCTCGCCGTAGGAATTCCCGGAAGCGTTGCAGGATTTTTTGCAACTTTAAAGTACTGCAGACTTCCAATGGAAAAACTTATTGAGCCCGCTATAGATCTCGCCGAAAAAGGTTTTGCAGTCACCAGACAGGAAGCAGAACTTCTGAATCATCACAAAACTGAATTCCGTAAACATAATAAAAATTCTGTCGCCTTCTCTAAAGGCACAGACTGGAAACAGGGAGATATTTTAATTCAGAAAGAACTCGCAGAAACTTTGAAACGTATAAAAAAAGATGGTCTTAAAGGTTTCTATGAAGGGAAAACAGCTCAATTGATAGTTTCGGAAATGAAAAACGGCAACGGGATAATCAATGCTGATGATCTTAAAAACTATAAAGTGGTTGATAGAAAAGCCTTAAATTTCTGGTATAAAGAAAATAATATCATTTCAATGCCACTCCCTTCCAGCGGTGGAATTCTGCTGGCACAGATGCTGAAAATGTCATCATTTGAAAACCTTGAAAAATACCAGCAGAATTCTACAGAAGCAGTACAGATAATGATTGAAGCAGAAAGAAGAGCTTTCGCCGACAGAGCTGAATATATGGGCGACCCAAATTTCATCAGTGATAAAACTTCCTATCTGATTTCTGATGAATATCTTAAAAACAGATGGAAAAATTTCAGTTTCAGCAAAGCAACCCCAAGTGCGGAAGTGGGAAAAATTGTTCAGCAACCTAAAGAATCTACCGAAACTACTCATATTTCTGTGATCGATAAAGATGGCAATGCTGCGGCCGTTACCACTACCCTAAACGGTCTTTACGGCAGTAAAGTTGTTGTTTCAGGAGGTGGATTTTTTCTGAACAACGAAATGGATGATTTTTCTGTAAAACCCGGCGTTCCGAATATGTTTGGAGCAGTGGGCGGCAAAGCCAATGAAATTCAGCCAGGCAAAAGAATGCTTTCTTCGATGACTCCCACGATTGTGATGAAAAACGGCAAACCTTTTATGGTTGTGGGAACACCAGGCGGTACAACGATTCCCACTTCGGTGTTTCAATCTGTTGTAAATGTTATCGATTTTAAATTGAATGCCAATCTCGCCGTGAATAGTCCAAAATTTCATCATCAGTGGCTGCCGGAATGGGTGGCTTTTGAGAAAAATTTCCCGGAAACAACAGTCAAAAAACTTGAAAGTTTAGGCTATCATTCTGAATACTGGGGACAGCTTGGACGAACCGAAATGATCCTCGTGGACGAAGACGGAACTTTACATGCTGTGGCAGACGGCAGAGGTGATGATTCTGTAGCGGTGGAATGATTTGAAATTTGAAATTTGAGATTTGAGATTTGAGGTTTTAAAGATTTACTATTGGATTTAATTTCTTAATTTCCCCACCAAATTTATATTTTGAAAACAAAAAAGTTTTATCAGCAGCTGTATTTCCAGGTAATTGTGGCCATTGTGCTGGGTATTCTTCTTGGAAAATTCTATCCTGAACTGGGGGAAAAAATGAAACCCCTCGGCGACGGATTTATCGAACTGGTAAAAATGATTATTGCTCCTGTAATTTTCATTACACTTACTTTGGGAATTGCCCACATGACTGACCTGAAAAAAGTAGGAAGAATCGCTGTAAAAGCAATGATTTATTTTTTCACTTTCTCTACTTTAGCCTTAATTATCGGACTCGCTGTTGGAAATTTATTACAACCGGGAGCCGGCTTAAAAATTGATCCTGCGAGTCTTTCCGGAGATATTTCCCAATACCAGCAGAAAGCTCATGAAACAACTCTTACAGGTTTTATCATGAACATTATTCCTGAAACACTATTCAGCCCTTTGGTGGGTGAAAATATTCTTCAGGTTTTATTGGTTGCCATCTTATTTGGTGTGGCTCTGGTTTTAACAAAAGAAAAAAGCGGAAAAGTAACAGAACTTCTTCAGGTTTTATCTGTTCCCGTTTTTAAAATTGTTCACATGCTGATGAAACTCGCACCCATTGGGGCATTTGGAGCAATGGCATTTACAATCGGAAAATATGGTTTGGCATCTGTTTTAAATCTTATCTTTCTGGTGGGAACATTTTATATCACGTCAGCGCTTTTTGTTGTGGTAGTTTTGGGTGCGGTTGCGTGGTACAACGGTTTCAATATTTTTAAACTGATGTACTATCTGAAAGAAGAACTTCTTTTGGTTTTGGGAACGAGCTCTTCAGAATCTGCACTTCCCGGAATTATGGAAAAGATGGAAAAGGCCGGCTGCTCGAAAGCGATTGTGGGTCTGGTAGTACCTACAGGCTATTCTTTTAATCTTGACGGCACCAATATTTACATGACATTAGCTTCACTTTTTATTGCCCAGGCATTAAACATTGAGCTTTCCATAGAAAAACAGCTGATGCTTTTACTCGTCGCGATGCTGAGCTCAAAGGGTGCGGCTGGAGTGACGGGAGCAGGATTTGTAACGTTGGCTGCAACATTAGCAGTGGTTCCTGAAATACCTCTTGCAGGAATGACCTTGATTTTGGGGATTGATAAATTTATGAGTGAATGCCGTGCTTTAACCAACGTGATAGGAAATTCTGTTGCAACGGTAGTTGTCGCCAATTGGGAAAAGCAGTTAGACCGGGAAAAATTGCAGTACTGCCTTTCAAATCCGGCTAAGATTGAAGAAAAATTAGAAGTTTAAAATATGTTGTAAATATGATCAGAACCACAAAAAATTAACAGCGCAGTCCGTATTTTTGTAACTGATTAAATAATAAATCAATTTTCATCATTTGTGTTTATCAGCCCTTCATTTTGGAGGGTTTTTTTTTGTGAAAATGGGTAATTTCATATTAAGATGCGCAGACTCGCAGGCTGCACTCTGATATGCACCGGAGACTCAATTCTGTTGAATTCTCCGTCGATATGCCAGCTTTTGGTGTCAACACTGAATTCAGTTTCAGAAATGGGCAGGTAAGTTATGTAATCATCACTTTTCAGTTTTTTGGTAAACATTCTGAACGCAAAAAATGGAGAGTAAATAAGCGGAAATTTTTTAACCAAAACCAGGTCTACCAGCCCGTCACTTTTGCTTGCCATGGGTGCAATATATGCGTTATTGCCAAACTGCCTTGTATTGGCAATGTTTACCATGAGATATCTGCCGTTGTGCTGAGCATATTTTTCGTCAGCAAATGTCAGTCTGATTGGTTTGTAGCTGAAAAAAGTTTTCAGTGATACTTTGATGTAATTTTTAAATCCACGGCTGGTTTTTTCAAATTCTTTCACCACTTTCCCGTCAAAACCTGTTCCCGAAACGTTGATAGAAAGTTTACCGTTGACTGTGAAAGTATCTATTTTTCTGGAATTTTTGCTTTTGATTTTCTCCAGAAGCTCATCCAGATTTTTGCTGAACTGAGTTTCGTTTGAAAAGCCATTACCAGAGCCTGCCGGAAAAATCGCAAGAATTTTATCTGTGTTGATGATGTTGCCCGCCACAGTGGAAATCGTGCCGTCGCCTCCTATCGCAACAAAAATTTCTACGCTATCAAAATTTTCTCTTATAAAATCATCGGTTCCGACAATTGATTCTGAAATATAGTAAAGCGGATTATTAATTTGTGTCTTCAGCTGATCAAGAAAAGGCTGATAATTTTTTTTTGCTGAAAAAGGATTAATGATGAAGGCTACATTTTCCATTTCACAAAAATAAAAAATGCTCCCTGATTTGGAAGCATTAATATTAGTTAATGTTGAGTCTCTTTTGAAATTCAGGTTTCAGATATTGTTTTATTTCTGAAAACGGGACTTTAATTTCTATAATTCCTGCGGCATAAGGCCCTATCTCATACTGATTATAAACAAATGTAATGGATTGATTATCAAAATAAAAATTATCATTTGCAGAGATATTTTCGTCAAAGAGCATTTCTTTATCCGCATGTTTCAGAAGAACTGGCTTCCAGTTTAATTTTGAAATTTCTATAAAATCTGACAACTGAAGGATTGTCTGTTTTTTCAGGTCGACTGTTTTATAAAGATCATAGCCATAACCATGAGCGCCACCGCTGAAGCCGTATCCGTTATAATTCACAGTGAGAAAATCTTTGGTCTGCGCAAAAACTTTCATATCCGAAACCTGATCCCAGGTCATTGCGTACTCCCTGTCTGCATATTCTTTTTCCGCTGCGTTGTCTGAAAGATATTTTTTCATATTTTCAGTCATTCTCATTTTAATATTTTCGCTGGTGTAATCATGCATCGGCTTTTCTTTTAGAAGTAATTCTCCAAGGTAGAGACTGTCTAAAACCTGTTTCTGAAGACCTTTAAAAGTTAAAATTTTCTGTCTGTATTCCGCAGAAAAGTTTTTTGAGTATCTGGCAGAATCTTCAACTACAAGTGAATCAACAATAATCTGCAGACTGTCTTTTTTTATTTGAACAGTATCATTTTTTGATGTGGTGGTATGTTCGGTTTTGTTTTTATTACACGATGCCGCTAAAGCGATGACAGCAAAGGTGAAGACGATATTTTTCATGATTTTTTTGATGGTTTGTGAATTTTTAATCTGACGTTAAATGTAAAACAGATATTAAGCCCTCGCAGATTTTGCGGATAAAGAAGAACTTTTCACAACTTCAATCGCTGTAATCTCCGATAACAAAATAAGTTATTGAGAATTCAGTCTTTTCTCAAATTCTGGTTTTAAAGTTCCTTTCAGTTCAATCCAAGGGATGGGAATTACGATGTCACCGGCAGCAAAAGCGGCAATTTCGTACGGACTGTAATGAAAATAAAGATTTTTACTGTCAAAATAAAAATTTTCGTTCGGCTCTATAATGTCTACCAAAAGCATATCAGAATTTTTCACTTCACCATGAGAATCTGTGGTTCCACTGTGCATCTTATCCATATTTTTCTTAAGAATTTCAGAAATTTTCACATCTGGCATTGTGGTGATATCTGAAAGAAGAAGTTTTCTTTTGTTTTTTAAGTCAAAAACTCTGTTGGAAAACCAATAATTGTCGTGAGCACCACCTTCGTACGCGGATGTAAGATATTCCAACTGCAGAAAATTATTTTTAAGTGACGTTTGAGTCATCTTAAAATTGGTATACCAGGTCTGTTTGTAATTGATATCAGAAATCCATTCTTTGCTGCGGCTTTTGGTCTCTTCAAAATATCCCGTTTTATCATTTCTTAAATAGTTTTGCAGCCCCGGTTTAGAATAATCTGTAATTCCTTTATAAATGAAATAAATACTGTCTAAAAGTGCTTTGTCTTTAATTGAGGGATACACCAAAACATACGATTCGTAATTCAGTGACAACATATTACTGATTACCGCAGAATCTTTCACAGAGACTGAATCTATTACAAATTTTGGTATTTCAGAGGAAGCCGTCTCCAACACGGGACTTTTCTCTTTTTTACATGAAACGAGTACTATACAGATACCGATGATAAAGGCAACAACAGATTTTTTCATAGATCATTTTTGCTTTTGAATGCAAAAACCATTCTCAAATGGAATGGTTTAGATTTTCTTTACTTTTTTGTTAAACTTACAACCTGATTTTCTGTATCAGAAACTGTTTTCCAGATTTGCCTGAATGCAGGATAATATTCTTTAGGATAGTTGTCGCTTGCAATTTTAATTTCTGAAGTTACTCTCAAAATATTGCTGTCCACAAGTTCACATTTGTATTTAAACGTCAGCTCTTTATCGCTGGTTACTATATTTTTTGATTTTGGAACTATGCTTAAGGTGTATCCTTCAGGAATCTCTATATCTACAGTTTTTTTTCTGGAAATTGGTGATACAAGGTCGATATGATTCTGTCTTTCTTCCTTTTGATCAAACTCTTCATTTCCACCCATTAAAAACAACAGTGGATTGAAAATAATTTTAGAACCCACCACATCAATATTCTGCGACTCTTCAAAAGCAATCTGTGAAGACATCTCGCCGCTGTCAAGTCTTTTGGTTTCCACATTTTTGGTAGTGATTTTATACTGGGTCTTGAAACTGTCGTTATATCTTGTCTGGTTCTCATCAAAACTGTCAAACGCTTCAATGGCATACATTCCGCCGTCTGTTGAAGATAAAACACCTGTTATTTTGGAACTGTCTACGTCTAGTTTAGCTTTTATGTACAGATTTTTTGTACTCACATTGGTGTTTGAAAACGAGATATCTGTAGCTTTCTGACCTTCAATTAAAATCCCAAAGTCATTCCAGTCTCTTTCAGGAAGAAGATTGGCTTTAGAATTTGGTGAGGTAGCATCATAAAAATAATACTGCCCGTCAATCTTTACTGATGCCAAAAGATAATTCAGGTTATTCATATTGGGAGCCACAATGTTTAAAATACCATTTTCAACTGTAGAAATAAGAAACGGATTGGCGTCTAAACCTGCATTTCTGAAGAGATTGACAAGGAGTAGATTAATTTCTGCACTGTTTCCGGATTTTGTTTTCAAAACAGATTTCAGGTTTTGATCTGCGATAAATCCATGGTTTTTATTCCATTTTACATTGCTTTTCACATAGTCAAAAATTTTGTCTGCACGGTCGGTGGGTCTTGCAGTTTTTTTAATATCTTCCGGCAAAACGTCTTTGGTAGAAGTCCTCAAAAATCCCCCGAAATTATCGCTTTCATCAAGACCTTTTGCAATTTTGTTCCATGTTTTAGCAAATTCATAGGTTGAATCTCTGTAGGTATACTTCTGAAGTTCTGGCTTGATACGTTTTCGGTATCGATTTGCATTTTTTACAAATTTTTCTTCCTTTATGGCCTTAGTATCTGTAAAAGCAAATCTTTCAACGGTATAGCCGACGCCCAAACGACTGCTCATTTCCGATACATGGTGTTCCGGCTGCAAAAGACTTCCCGCACTGTTGAAAACATAAGTAACCCCATCCGGATATTCGAGATTATATTCCTGATAGACAGCAGGGATATCGTGTTCCAGATAGCAGGCGACATTCATTATTCCTGTTGAAAGTTTATAAGAATATTCTATTACATCTCCATCTGCAACATTTGGAATCGCCATTTTAAAGAACTTCAGTCCTTTAATTACGTTTTCTTTGAGCTGTTCTTTTTTATTGAACGTTACTTTTTCAATTTTACCATTGCTGTATTTATAAACGTTTACAACAAAAGAAGAAAGCTGCTCACCCTGCACCACAGGAATTTCAATATTAAGCCATTTTTCAGACCTCTGCCTGTCATATATTTTAATTTTGGAAAAACAAGTTTTTTCTGCAGACAGATTTTCAATATCATACCTTACGCTGTTGTAAAGTATTTCTGCAGGTGCCGAGGCGTCTATTAATGACTTAGGTTTTATAAGTTCATCTTGGGTGATGGTGGGATAATTTAAAAATTTATGTTGTGAAAAACATAGGCCTGAATACAAAATAATCCCTAATGCTATTTGTTTTATCATTGACAGTTATTGTGTTTTTACTAAACTCATCACCTGGCTTTCGCTGTCGGAAATTACTTTCCAGATTTGCTTAAATGCCGGATAATATTCTTTTGGATAGTCTGCACTCGCAATTTTGTATTGAGACGTGACTTTTATTTTATTATTGTTTTTCTCTACGATGTAGGAGTAACTGATTTCTTTGTCTTCGGTAACGATTTTTTTACTTTTTGGAAGATCTTCCACTTCATAACCTTCAGGTATTTCAATTTCAACCGTTTTGATTTTGGATACGGGAGAAATAAAATCAATCATATATTTTCGTTCTTCGATCTGATTAAAATCATTGGAAGAAGAATGTAGAAACAGTAACGGGTTGAAAATCTTTTTCTTGCCCACATTATCTATTAAATTTTCCGAACTGAAACTCATTTTAGATTCAAAATCTCCATTTTCAAGAACATCACTTTTGATATCTGTAAAGTCTACAGAAAAATTTTCTTTGTACTGCTTACTGTATTTCTCCTGATTTTCGTCGTAATGTTCTTTCGCATTCATGGCAAACAAACCTACATCCCTGTCTTCATAAACCCCACTGATGATTCCGTTTTCATTAATTTTTGCTTTGGTTGTGAGATAATTGTAAGACATTTTAATATTGTTCAGGCTGATGACTTCTGCTTTATCATCTCTTAAGATCAAACCTGTATTGTTCCAGACTCTGGACGGTAAAATTCCTTCAGAAGACTGTCTGGAAGTTGCATCAAAAAGGTAAGACTTTCCGCTGATTTCGGCACAGATAATTACGTAATTAAAGTTGCCAACGTTAGGAAAGGTGATATTTACATTTCCGTTTTTAATAGTGGAAACCAAAATAGGGTACGCTTTGATACCCGAACTCCGAAGCATACCCAGTAGCATCAGATTTAAATCGCCGCAATTTCCTGTCTTGGTTTTGATGAGATTTTTCACTCCATTTTCTGCAAAATAACCATTACTCTCGTTCCATGTATAGTTGTTTTTCACAAAACTATGAATCAACTGAGCTCTTTTAAGCTCTTCTTTCTCACCCGCGATGTCTGAAGGCATGATTTCTTTTACAGCACGGTCTTTTCGATATTGATTTCCGAAATCTTCATCATCCCAAAGCTTTTTTCTAATGTCTTCCCAACTCGCTGTATACATTTTCAGACTGTTGTTGAAATAAGTTGAGTGAAGTTCAGCACGCACTTTTGTTCTGTAATTATCACTGTTTTTTACAAAATTTTCTGTTTTGAATGCTTTCAGATCTTCAAAAGCGAATCTGTAGGTTTTTGTTGTTCTACCATAAAGTTGGGCTTCCTCTACTTTACGGTGTTTCGGCGACAGACTTCCTGTAAAATCAATATGATAAGACATTTCTACAGGAGACTCAAAAACATATTCTGTATATTCTGATGGGATATCAAGCTCAATGTAAGCCATCGGAACCTGATAAGCAAAAGGCGAGGAAACTTCATATCTATATTCTATTACAGACCCGTTTTTGATATTTGGAAAAGCAAACTTGTTTACTGTGGTGTATTTATTTTCTTTTGATTTGAATTTTGAACTTTTATCAACCTTTGTTTCTGCAATTTTATCATTTTCCAGATTGTACACTACAGCTTTCATCGATCTTAAGGCCTCTTTGCTTCCGTTGTTGTTATCATATAAAGAGATTTCCAGATTCATCCAGTCTTCTACCTTATCTTTATCATATACTTTTATTCTATATGCTATATTTTTTAAAAGATCACCCGTAGAATCGTCAATTCTGTAATGCACAGAGCGGTACAGTATTTCTGCCGGAGCTTTAACGTCTATTGCAGATTTAGATTTTTTCAAATCATCAATCGTAAATTTAGGCATTTTCAGAAACTCATGCTTCTGTGAATATAGAAATACCGCCGAAACACAGCAAAAAGTTACTAGTAATTTTTTCATGATTATGATTTTTTTGAGATCATTATTTTAGAATTGTCAGCATTCCGGATTTTTTTTCTGAAACTTACATAGTCGTTGTATTTTTCTTTGCTGTAAATCCCTTTTTTGATCTGAATAAGTCTCTTCACAACAAGCTTAGAATCTTTTTTCTCAAAATTAAGAGTGTACGTCCCAAATTCTGAAGTTACAGTGCCGTTCTGCGGCAATTCTTCTATGAAATAACCCGCTGGAAGTTCGTATGAAATTTCGTAATCATCTTCATAGGCAAACTTCGTTTCAAACGGAAGATTTCTGGTCTCGTTTTCGTGAAAAAAACCTTCAGAATAAATAGGCACTGCTCTGAAAATAAAGCTGTTTCCTACGGTTTTAGAGTAATTTGAGGCTTTAAAATCGAGATCATAATCTATAGAAGCAACATCTCTGTCATTTTTAAAATTACTCATCTCAAGATTTTCAAAATTTAACATCGGCATCTGTGATTTCAATGCATCATTTCTTTCTTTTTGAGACAAACCTGTAAATCTGAGATTAAAATCGTACTGATTTCCTGTGTACTGCAGTTTTGCTTTTCCAGTGATGGTTTTATCAGCATTTAAAACGATATCAATCAGCTGCTTTTCTCTGTTTTGCTGTGCAGTATAATTCGGAGTTTCAATAATTTCAATTCCTGAAGGTTTTACCGCTAAAACATTGCGGTCTGTAGTGCTGTAACTCAAATGATTGAAAGCAATTTCCTGAGACGTATTTTCCAGCCAGATATTTCCTTTTTCGGTTGGAATGACCAAAATAACGTGATTACCACCCATTTTGGGGAAATCTTTATCAAAACTGATAGCCGAAGGATTTGAGTTGATGATGGCGTAGTAAGATTCTATTCCCGCTTCATCCAGAAGAATCTTCATATAATTGCTGAGACCTTTGCAGTCTCCGTAGCCCTTTTTCTGAACTTCGTCCGGCAACATTGGCTGCCATCCGCCTATACCAAGTGAGACAAAAATATACCTCGTTTTGCTCTGCATATACTGGTAGATTTTCTTCACCTTTTCTTCCTTGGTTCCAGACAGATTTAAAGCAGCAATTTCAGCCTTAATCTGTGGTGTGGATGCGGAAACAGGCGTCAACAGACTGTTGTGATACCATAATCCGAAATCTTTCCAGGTTGTAATTTTACCTTTTTTCCCGACAAGATTAAATTCATCTAAAGAAAAACTCACCTTAGGTAAGATTTTCTGAGGATTCGGAACTAAAATTTCATCATCCAGAGCGGCAATATTCTGATAACTGTATGTCTTGGCATTCCCTTTATCATCAGCCGTTACAGATGCATAACCGAATGGCGAAGGATAAACTTTTGATCTGAGATTGATCCCGGAATTATTGACAATTGAAAAAGTGCTTTTCTCAAGAGAAATATTAAAGCTGCCGAACGGTGTAAAATCTGGTAGAAAAACTGTGCTTTCGTCTTTCTGGTCATAAGAAAATTCGATGGTATACGGAAAAACAGTTGGCGTATAAGTCAAAATCATGGCTCTGCTGTCCGAATAAAAAGTACCCTGACTGTTGGCCGCAATATCAATAAAATCACTTTTAGAAAACGATTTGATTTTTTTGCCGGCTTCATCGTATACAGCCACTTTCACATTACTGATGATATCCCCTTTCTGATAAAATATCTTGGGAACTGCAAACCCCATCGCCTCTTTGTTTAATACACTTACTGCAGAATAATTTTTGTAAACGATCTCATCAATTCTGTTAATCTGGATTTGAGTATCCTCGTTACGAATGACGGCGCTGGCATTTTTTTTAATTTCAGGAGAAATTGTAGAGACCGGATAAGTTTGGGAGTAGTAAAATGAAGCTGCTAACAGAGCTCCTGCAATAATGATTTTCATCTTGGAAATAGTTTCTCCAAAAGTATAAAAATCTTAATGAAATGTTAAATAAAAAATCAATATTTTGAGAAATAAAAAAAGGAAGACTTAAAAAAGTCTTCCCTGCTGTATTATTTTCTGCATTTAATTACGCGTCAATCTTCGCATACTTCGCATTTTTCTCGATAAATTCTCTCCTTGGCGGAACTTCGTCTCCCATCAACATTGAAAAAACTGAATCTGCTTCAACTGCATTATCAATTGTTACCTGCTTCAGAATTCTGTATTCAGGATTCAGAGTGGTTTCCCAAAGCTGTTCAGGGTTCATTTCCCCAAGACCTTTATAACGCTGAACTTCAACACCTTTACCGTCCGGAGCCATTTCTAAAGTAAATTCTTCACGCTCTTTTTCGTTGTAAGCGTAAACCTTTTTGTTTCCTTTCTTTAGTAGATACAAAGGTGGCTGAGCGATATAAATGTATCCGTTTTCAATCATTTCTTTCATAAATCTGAAGAAGAAAGTCAGAATTAGAGTTGAAATGTGAGAACCGTCGATATCGGCATCGGTCATGATGACTACTTTATGATATCTTAATTTAGATATATTTAAAGCTTTGCTGTCTTCCTCAGTTCCTACTGAAACTCCTAGAGCTGTATAAATATTTTTAATTTCTTCATTGTCGTAAACTTTATGAAGCATTGATTTCTCAACATTCAAAATTTTACCTCTCAACGGAAGAATAGCCTGGAAAAATCTGTCTCTACCCTGTTTTGCAGTTCCACCTGCAGAGTCTCCCTCGACTAAGAAAAGTTCAGATTCTGCAGGATTTTTTGATGAACAGTCAGACAGTTTCCCCGGAAGACCAGAACCTCCCATCGGAGATTTTCTCTGAACCATTTCACGGGCTTTTTTCGCTGCCTGTCTTGCTTTTGCAGCCAAAACAACCTTCTGAACAATCAGTTTTGCTTCATTGGGATTTTCCTCAAGGAAGTTGCTCAACATCTCGCCTACGATTTTATCAACCGCACCGGATACTTCAGAGTTACCCAATTTAGTTTTAGTCTGACCTTCAAACTGAGGTTCCATCACTTTTACAGAAACTACAGCCGTCAAACCTTCACGGAAGTCATCTCCGGTAATCTCTACCTTTTCTTTTGCCGGAATACCCAAGTCATCAGCATATTTCTTCAATGTTCTCGTTAAAGCACGTCTGAAACCTGCCAGGTGAGTTCCTCCTTCATGCGTATTGATGTTATTAACATAAGAGTGAAGATTTTCGCTGAATGAGGTGTTGTAACGCATCGCCACTTCAATAGGAATGTTTTCTCTTTCCCCTTCCATGAAAATTACGTTTTCCATGATAGACTCACGGTTTCCGTCAATAAATTCAACGAATTCTTTTAAGCCACCTTCAGAATGGAACACTTCGAAAGCGAAAGATCCGTCTTCATTCTTCTCTCTTTCGTCTACCAGCGTGATTGTAATTCCTTTATTTAAAAAAGACAATTCACGTAATCTTGCTGCAAGCGTATCATAATTATAAACTAATTCCTGAAAAATTTTACCGTCTGGCTGAAAGAAAACTTCAGTTCCTCTCTCGTCTGTAGTACCTATTTCGGCAACGTCTGCCAAAGCTTTTCCTTCAGAATATTTCTGCTGATATAATTTACCGTCACGGCTTACCGTTGCTACCAATAAAGTAGAAAGTGCATTTACACAAGAAACACCCACACCGTGAAGACCACCGGAAACTTTGTAAGAGTCTTTATCAAACTTACCACCCGCCCCGATTTTTGTCATTACAACTTCTAATGCAGATTTCTGTTCCTTTTCGTGAAAATCTACAGGAATTCCTCTACCGTTATCTTTTACAGAGATACTTTCACCTTCATGTATCGTAACCAAAATAGTGTCACAATGCCCGGCCAAAGCCTCATCAATAGAGTTATCCACTACCTCATAAACCAAATGATGAAGACCTCTCACCCCTACATCGCCGATGTACATAGACGGTCTTAATCGAACGTGTTCCATCCCTTCCAAGGCCTGGATACTTCCTGCGTTATATTGTTTTTGACTCATATAAAATTGAAATAATTGCTTTATGCAAAGACCCACAAATATCGTGATTTTTTTTGAGGTATGAAAGTATTTTGCCTCTTAAAATATCAGAATTTCTGCTAAAATCTCAATGTATATTTCAGAGAAAAAACATTAAAGTTACAACCCAAATCTGAATTAACTGCAATGTTTTAAATCATATTAAGTTACCGTAATTTTATCCGTAACTTTCAGTTGAAAATTAAACATTATGGATGATTTCCTCGCTGCCCGCGCACAGATGGCAATGTCTTTGGGCTTTCATATCATATTCTCCTGCGTTGGGATGGTAATGCCTTTTCTGATGGCATTTGCCCACTGGAAATATCTTAAAACCGGAAACGAAATTTATAAAGGTCTCACAAAAGCCTGGAGCAAAGGTGTAGCGATTTTATTTGCCACCGGAGCTGTTTCCGGAACTATGCTTTCATTCGAACTCGGGCTTCTATGGCCTGCATTTATGAAACATGCCGGACCTATTTTTGGAATGCCTTTTTCGCTTGAGGGAACGGCGTTTTTTATCGAAGCCATCGCCATCGGATTTTTCCTGTACGGTTGGGACAAATTCAACAAATGGTTCCATTGGTTTTGTGGATTTTTAGTGGGTTTAAGTGGTTTAGCTTCTGGAATTCTTGTTGTAGCTGCCAATGCATGGATGAATTCTCCTGCCGGATTTGATTATGTAGACGGACAATATTTAAATATAGACCCAATAAAAGCAATGATGAATGAAGCCTGGTTTCCGCAGGCTCTGCACATGACGGTCGCAGCTTTTTGTGCAACAGGATTTGCCGTTGCCGGAGTTCACGCTCTGTTGATCTTGAGAAAGAAAAATATTGAATTTCATACCAAAGCATTTAGAATAGCTGCAGCTTTTGCTTTGATTGGTGCTTTTGGAGCTCCTTTGAGCGGCGATGTTGCTGCGAAATCTGTTGCAGAACGTCAACCCATCAAATTAGCGGCCATGGAAGCTCATTTTGAAACCGAAAAAGGTGCGTCTTTTGTTTTGGGAGGAATTCCTGATGAAGAAAAAGGCGAAATTAATTATGCCTTAAAAATCCCTAAAGTTCTCAGTTTTCTGGTGAGCAATAATTTTAATGCTGAAGTAAAAGGTTTAAAAGATTTTCCAAGAGAAGAATGGCCTCCCGTTGCCGTTGTTCATTACGCTTTCCAGATTATGATTTTCTTTGGTGTCGTGATGATCGGCATCGGAAGTTTGTACCTTTTTGCTTTCTTTTTCAAGAAAGAATGGCTGAATAAAAATTGGCTTTTGAAAACATTTTTATTTGCAACACCTTTCGGTTACATCGCTTTGGAAGCAGGCTGGACGGTCACTGAAGTCGGAAGACAACCATGGATTATTTATGGAATTATGAAAACCGCTGATGCCGTTACACCGATGCCGGGAATCCAGTATTCATTTTACTTTTTTACAGCAATTTTTGTTTCGTTATCATTAATTATTATTTTTCTTTTAAACCGTCAGATCAGAATGGTTCCGAAACTTTACGACCCCACAGATCCGCAGTATAACACAAAAAACAAGAAGTCATGATTTACGTAGTTATTGGTTTTTTATGGCTTTCAATCTGCCTGTATGTAATTTTAGGAGGTGCTGATTTCGGTGCCGGAATTGTGGAACTTTTCACTAAGAAAAAATCCAGAGAACGAACGAAAGAATTGATGTATGAATCAATTGCGCCTGTTTGGGAAGCCAATCACATGTGGCTGATTATCGCAATTGTTATTTTATTTGTAGGTTTCCCCGAAATTTACACAACGATGTCAACGTACCTTCATATTCCGCTGGTGATGATGTTGGTGGGAATTATCGCAAGAGGCACAGCGTTTACTTTCAGACATTACGATGCCGTGGAAGACCGATGGCAGATGGTTTACACTCAGATTTTCTACTATGCAAGTCTGCTCACTCCGTTTTTTCTGGGTTTGATAGCCGCCTCCACCGTATCGGGGTCAATTAATCCGGATGCTAAAACTTTTTTAGACCTTTACATCTTCAGCTGGCTCAACTGGTTTGGGGTTTCTGTAGGTTTATTTACTGTTTCCATTTGTGGATATCTGGCATCTGTTTTCGCTTTAAGAGAAACTGTTGACCGTCTTGAACTCACTTTGATGGTCAGAAAAACGCATCAGACAATGGTTTTTGTTGTCATTGCAGGAATTCTGGTCTTTGTAACAGCTCACTTTTCGGAAATTCCTCTCGCAAAATGGATTTTCTCTAAACCTTTAGGTGTGATGGCGATTGCCTTTGCAACGATATCTTTAGGTTTGATTCTAAGAGCGATGAAAAGGCGAAAGCTGCTTCCCGTTCGGGCTTTGGCAGGTTTTCAGGTGGTGATGATTCTGGTGGCAGCTACGTATCAGCATAATCCAAATATCATTTTATTAGGTAACGGTGATCATCTTTCCCTGCTGGAATATTCTGCTGCAGGAAAAACAATTTCCGCATTGGGATGGGCTTTGATGCTGGGTTCTGTATTTATTCTTCCTTTTCTGTTTTATCTGATGGCATCATTCAGTAAGCAGAGAAAATAGGTGGTCAGAAGATTATTTTTTAATTAAAACCAATTCTACACGCCGGTTTTTGGAGCGGTCTTCTTCGGTAACTTCGGGGTAAACAACGGGATTCAAATGCCCTAAACCTTCAGCTTTAATTCGGTGGGGTTCTATTCCCATTTTAATTAAAAATTTCCTTATTGCATCGGCTCTTGTGAAAGAAAGATTAAATGTTTTCAGATCTGTATCTTCACCATCAAAATTATCATAGTCACAGCAGATATGGCCCTGAAGCTCAACTTCTACGGATGGATTTTTCTTTAAAATTTCATACAGCAGATACAGTTTCGGGGTACCTTTTGACAGCCAGACGTGTCTGCCTCCAATAAAATTCACATCGGGCAGTGAAAACATATCATTCACTTTCATAGAAGAAATTTTCACATCAAAAAAACTTGGATAAGAATTTCGTGAAATCTTTTCGCCATCTGCTATAGTTTTTTCAATAAAAATATCTACACGACGATTTTTTGCCTGCAAAATTTCAGTGCTGTTGTCATTGATTTGTTTTGAAATTCCTAATCCAACTGAGCCAGAAAGTTTTATATTCTTCCCGATCCTCTTCTGAAGATAATCGCTGACGGTTTTTGCCCTCTGATCTGAAAGGTTTTTATTAAAATCTTCATTTCCTAATGGATTGGCATTCCCGAAAATTCTGAACGTAAGATTTGATTTTAACTGAGAAAGACTATCTAATTTCTGTTTCGATTCAGAATTTAAATCAAAAGAGTTGTTTTTAAAATAAATAGATGTGAGCGTTTGAGCATTCAGTTCAGAAAAAAAGACGAGCGAAAAAAACAGCAGAACGCATCTCATAAGTTCATTTTTTATTCTAACGGAAAAATATCAATTTATTGTCTGCGAACAGAAATCAATAAATAGTCCTCACCTAAAGCTATTTCTGTGATGAGATTTTAAATTTTAATCGCTTTTCTGGAAATTACTTTTGATGATTCTGTAGTTATTTTAATGATGTAAATTCCTTTTTGAAGACCGGAAGTATCGATACTTTTTGCGGCTTTACTCTGAATGATCAGCCGTCCACTTTGATCGTACAATTCTGCCGATTCGATTTTTTCTTTTGACTCTAATTTTAATTCATTTTTAAAAGGGTTGTTAAAAACTATACTCTTGTCTATTGGTAGATTTGCATTTACAGATAATGTGGATTGGCTTATAATATACCTTGAAATTTTATTATCATAAAAAACGTATAGGAAATTATCTTTAATTATCGGATGAAAAGTATCATTAACAGTACTTTCCTGTAAAATATGATGAAGATTTCCGTTAATTACAACTGGATTCCCCGAACTTGTATAACCTCTCATTCCTATTTTTGTCAGCGCAGTGTTATTCGTTGTATCGAAAGAAGCTGAATATAAGAATATATAGTTTTCAAACAAGAGTGGTTTATTTTCTGCACTGCTGTACAAATCTCCGTTGAAGGTGTATGAATCGGCGTAATTTACTTTACCATTTATACCAAAAGTAGCATCAGCAATGCCTGACGAATTAGTTTTTGTTAACTGGCCGTCTGTTCCGTTTTTAAAATTATGGATAAATGATGCAGTATTTTGAGAAATCACAGCAGTTCCACAGTGTAATACCGGATTGGAGAGTGTGTTTGAAAGTTCTGCATAGCCATTCTGCCCAAATGACAAATCCAGATTTCCTGTGTTAAAATTAATCTTTCTCACAGAAGTCTGCCCTCCCTGAGTGTTAACAGCTTCATACAAAAAATCATTGTCGTAATAAAAAAGTTCTCCAAAAATTGTGCTTGTGTTTTCTAAAGTCGTGAGAAGAGTTTGAACTCCATTATTTCCGAAAGCAGCGTCTGGAAAACCTGTTGAATTATATTTACTGATACTCTGTTGATTTCTTGAAATAATTTTTCCGTCTGCCAAAACTATTTTATAGTGATGGTACGGTGTTGTAAGGGAAGAATTTATATTTCCGAATCCTGCATCTAACTGTCCGTCAGAAAGATACTTCACCCCTGAATTCAAATAAAATTTAAAAGGATCACAGTAAAAGCTGTCTGAAAAATAGATTGAATTCAAGACATTTACTTCTCCATTGTTACCGAAAGTGGAATCTGGAGTTCCGTTACTATTTAGCCTGAAAAATTTTCTACCGATAAAATTATTGGAACTGTCGTGGATTTCCTTATTCAAAAATAATTTGTTGTCTTGAAATGTGGGCGTGTTATAAGCAGACAATTGTGACATCGAATTGGTCTTTGTGCCAACCTCTACTACACCATTATTTCCAAAACTTAAGTCTTTCGTAAAAGTAATTTGAGAATAACAGAAAGACAAACTGCAGGCGAATACTGCCACGGATATTTTCTTCATCATTTATGTGTGTTTAATTATTTCCAAAAATAATATTTTTTCTCACATAAAAATGAAAAGAGCAGACTTTTTTTAAATCTGCTCTTAATTATTAATATTTTAAATGGTTTTAAACCAACTTCATCCACACATTTTCATCCACTTTCTCAACCTTCACAAGGTTTCCTTTCGTTAAAGTCTTAGAAGCCTTATCCCATTTTTTTCCGGATAACTGACTTCTTTCTTTTACTTCAGCTAAAGAAAATGCCTCTTCCTGAGAATTTAAAATCTGCAGAATTACTTTTTCATCTTCTCCCAATTCGATTTGAGGAACCGTTTTTTCAGGTCTCATCTGCGGGAAGAACAATACTTCCTGAATCGATGGGTTATTTGTAAGGAACATAATCAGTCTGTCCATTCCGATGCCCAAACCTGAAGTTGGCGGCATTCCGTATTCCAAAGCTCTGAGGAAGTCTTCATCGATAAATCCTGTTGCTTCATCGTCACCTTTTTCGGCTAATTTTAACTGCTCTTCGAAACGTTCTCTCTGATCAATCGGGTCATTTAATTCTGAATAAGCGTTGGCGATTTCTTTTCCGCAAACCATTAATTCAAAACGTTCTGTCAAACCTTCTTTGCTTCTGTGTTTTTTGGTTAACGGTGACATTTCAATCGGGTAATCGGTAATGAAAGTCGGCTGGATAAAGTTTCCTTCACATTTCTCCCCAAAAATTTCGTCAATTAATTTTCCTTTTCCCATCGTTTCGTTCACTTCAATTCCGATAGATTTAGCGAAATCGAACAATTCCTGCTCAGTTTTCCCGGTGATATCAAAACCTGTATATTTCTGAATCGCTTCTGTCATAGAAACTCTTGGGTAAGGCGCTTTCCAGCTGATTTGATGCTCACCGAAGGTTGATTCTGAAGAACCGTTCACAGAAGTCGCACAGAATTCCAGCAATTTCTCTGTAAAATCCATCATCCAGTTGTAGTCTTTGTAGGCTACATAAATTTCCATTGCTGTAAATTCCGGGTTATGGGTTCTGTCCATCCCTTCGTTTCTGAAGTTTTTTGAGAATTCGTAAACACCGTCAAAACCACCAACGATCAGTCTTTTCAGATACAATTCGTTGGCAATTCTTAAGTATAATGGAATATCCAAAGCATTGTGATGCGTTATAAACGGTCTCGCCGCCGCTCCACCTGGAATCGACTGTAAAATCGGAGTTTCAACCTCAAAATATCCTGCATCGTTGAAGAAAGTTCTCATTGCATTGAACAGTTTTGTTCTTTTTACGAAAATTTCTTTCACCTGAGGATTTACCGTTAAGTCAACGTAACGCTGTCTGTATCTCAATTCCGCATCATTGAAAGCATCGTGTACGACACCATTTTCGTCGGTTTTCGCAATGGGTAAGGGACGTAATGATTTGGTAAGCAAAGTAAAATTCTTCACCAAAACCGTCATTTCACCAACCTGAGTGGTAAATAAATCACCCTCAATACCGATAATATCACCAATGTCTAAAAGATGTTTGTAAACATCGTTGTATAAAGATTTGTCTTCTCCCGTACAGATTTCGTCACGGTTGAAGTATACCTGAATTTTCCCTGTAGAATCCTGCAATTCAGCAAAAGAAGCCTTCCCCTGAATACGGCGAGACATCAGTCTGCCCGCAATCTTCACCTGTTTACTTTCAGAAAAATTCTGTTTTATAGATTCTGTAGTATCTGTAACCGTGTATTCTTCTGCCGGGAATGCGTTGATTCCCAATTCAACAAGCTTAGTCAGCTTTTCTCTTCTAATGATTTCCTGTTCTGATAATTGCATTATAATTCAATTTTTTCGAATTGCAAAAATAGTGAATTTTAAGCGTTTATGAAACTGGAAATTTGTTTTAACCACAAATCGTAGATTAGAAGCAGTCAAAAGTCACAAAAGTTTTATATTGGATTGAAGATGTGATGGTTTTCGCTTTAAAGCTCAAAAAAATTAAATCATATAATTTTTGGTAAAAAATGGTGTTACCTGCTACGAAACCGCAGCCCGAATTGAGTGGAGCTCTTTTTGTGAGGAGGAACGACGAGCAAAAAAGCGGGAACGGAAGGCGGAAATAGCTGCCAAAAAAAAATAGTAAATTGCTATTCGACGTAGTCAAAAGCTGCAATAAAAAAATCACTTTTAAAAACTATTCCTCCTGTTTTTAGGAACAAAAGTCCACGCTAGAATACGGCTCAATTTTTGACCTTGCGCCATGTCGATTATTTTCACTTCGAGAGCGTCTACTTTCTTTAAAAGTGAATTTAATTTAAATAAATTTTCTTTTTTGGAAACCAAAGACGTAAACCACAGAATTTGAGACGAATACAAAACACTTTCTTCAATCATTTTTGAGACAAAAGCTATTTCGCCACCTTCGCACCACAATTCAGCCTGCTGTCCGCTGAAATTGAGATTGGGCTTTTGAACCTTGGATTTATGAAGATTTTTTGTTTTGCGAATATTACCTTTCATCGCAGAATCCATCGAATTATGGAATGGCGGATTGCACATGGTAAACGTGAATTTATCCTGAGAATTAAGAATATTTTTAAAGATAAACTGAGAATCCTGCTGTAATTTTAACTGAATATTTTCGGAAAAATCAGTATTTTCAGCTAAAATCTTTTGGGCATTGTCTAAAGACTTCTGATCGATATCGGTTCCCAGCATTTCCCAACCATAAGATTTATGGGCAATCAGCGGATAGACCAGATTGGCTCCGGTTCCAATGTCGAGACCTCTAACAGATAACCCTGACGGAATTTCTTTTAAATTTCCTGCCAGCAAATCGGCGATGTAATGAATGTAATCGGCACGTCCGGGAATGGGCGGACAAAGATTTCCTTCCGGAATATCCCAGTTTTTAACGTTGTAAAAATGCTCTAACAAAGCCTTGTTAAGAAATTTTACTGCTTTCGGAATACTGAAATTGATGGTTAAATTACCGTAAGAATTTTTAAAAACGTAATGTTTCAGTTCCGGCACACAGGAGACCAGTTCGTCGAAATTATAAGAATTTCTGTGAAGATTTCTTGTGTGCAGTCCTGATTTTTCGGTGGTCATGAATTATTTTTTCTGTTTCAGAATATATTCCACCATTTTTTTGGCATCTTCTTTCGAAAACTGCGGATGAGGCTGCATCGGAACACTTCCCCACACACCGCTTCCGCCTACAATAATTTTTGATGCCAACTGCTCAATATCCTTTTCAGAATATTTTGCGGCGATTTCTCTGTATGAAGGGCCGATCATTCTTTCATTAATGCTGTGACAAGACATACAGTCAGATGTTTCAATCATCGTCTGCCCCGAAGCTTCTGCCACAACGGGAGTTGCCACATCTGATGAGTCGGCAGCCTGTGGTTGTATGGTCTCTTTTTTAGAACAGGAAATGGCAAGTAAGCTCACCAATCCTGTTACCAATAGTTTTTTCATTACTTAGCTGCTGCTGTAGAGTCTGTTTTTACAGGTGCAGCCATTGCTGCGGGAGCCGGTGTAGAATCTTTTTTAGTAGAATCTGCCTGTATAGTCTGCACTTCAGGTTCTTCAAGCATCGTGTTGCTGTCCTGTAAAGAATGGTCTGCCTTTTTTGAGCAGCTTGCCAATACTAAACCTCCGATAAATGCGATTGCAATTAGTTTTTTCATATTTTTCTATTTAATTTTCAAATTTTTCAGTGAAAACGATTACCTGTTTTATGGTTTATTATTTTCGGTCACAAAAATATAAAAATAAAATTTCAAACTGTAGATTTAAGACGATTTTAAATCCTGTTTAGACTGATTTTGCAGAAATTGAAGATAAATCTCAGCTTTTAAGTTTTTTTTGCTGCAGATATTGAAAAAAATTCTACATTTGTCACATGATTAATTCAGTTAACAGAAATTGGTGGTGGCATTCAAACTCTTCGTCGGGTCTGAAGCTATTGTCCTTTTGTTAATCTACAGCCGGAATTTATAGAAAAATATACAGAGACTTTGACGATTTGCGTTGAAGTCTTTTTTTATGTCTAAATCTCAAAAAAATAAAAAGAATGTCTGATTCTATTATAAAAATTAAAACAAAATCCAGAAAAATACTGGGCGACTTGCATACCCCGATGAATATTTATCTTCAAATCAGAGATAAATTCAGGGATACGATTCTTCTGGAAAGTTCGGATTCTAAAAATATTGACCACAATTTTTCATTCATCGCTATCAACGCAATTGCCGGAATTGAAATTAAAAACCTGGATGAATTTGAGGTAAAATTCCCCAATAAAAGTCCTGTGAAGAAGTCTTTAGAAAACAAAAATATTCCTGAACTGCTGAATGATTTTTCTAAAAGTTTTCAGTGTGAAAAAACGCATGATAAAATTGAAGAAACGGCACAATCTCTTTTTGGATACACCAGCTTTGAAGCGGTGCAGTTTTTTGAAGATGTAAAATTCAAACCTCAAAGCAGAGAAGTTGAAATCCCGATTCTGCGTTACAGACTGTATCAGTACGTGATCGCCATTAATCATTTTAACGATGAGATGCATTTGATTGAAAACCAGATTTACGGTGTAAAATCTGAATTCAGAATGCTGGAAGATTTAATAAAAAATAAAAATGCTGTCGTTTATCCATTTGAAAAAATGGCTGAAGAAACTTCCAATATCACAGATGAAGAATATTTAGAACTGGTAAATAAAGCTCAGAAACACTGTATGCGCGGCGACGTTTTTCAGTTGGTTTTGAGCAGAAGATTTGAGCAGAAATTCCAGGGAGACGAATTCAATGTTTATCGTGCTTTGCGAAATATTAATCCATCACCTTATCTTTTCTATTTTGATTATGGAAATTACAAACTTTTCGGATCAAGCCCTGAAAGTCAGTTAATTATCAAAGACAACAAAGCAATTATACATCCCATTGCAGGAACTTTTAAAAGAACAGGTGATCTGGAAACGGATTTACAGTCGATTGAATCACTGAAAAACGATCCTAAAGAAAATGCCGAGCACACCATGTTGGTTGATTTGGCAAGAAATGATTTAGGAAAATTAGGTAAAAATATAACCGTTACGAAACTGAAAGAAATTCATCTATTTTCGCACGTTATTCATATGGTAAGTGAGGTGACAGCAGATTTAGAGGAGATGACCAATCCTTTTGAAATGGTTGCTACGACCTTTCCACAGGGAACTTTGAGCGGAGCACCAAAACATAAAGCACTACAGTTAATCAACGAATACGAAAAAGATTCCCGCGGATATTATGGCGGCTGCATCGGAATGGTTGGTTTGAACGGCGAATGCAATCAGGCGATTATGATCCGTACTTTTCTGAGTAAAAACAACACTTTATTTTATCAGGCAGGAGCAGGTTTGGTAGCAAAATCAGTTCCCAAAAACGAATTGGAAGAAGTTAATAATAAGTTGAATGCTTTGAAAAGAGCGGTGGAAAGAGCGGAAAAACTTTAAAAATTTGAAATTAGATGTTTGAAAATTTGATATTATCAGAGATCATATTAACAAAACAATACACGAAATGAATTCAAAAAACATAAATCATCATTCTAAGACTCTCGTCTTTGATAACTACGACAGTTTCACTTACAATTTAGTTCAAATAATAGAAAGAGTTTTAAATCAAAAAGTTGACGTTTTCAGAAACGACCAAATTTCGCTTGAAGAAATCAACAAATATGATAAAATTATCCTTTCTCCAGGTCCCGGAATTCCCGAAGAGGCAGGAATCTTATTGGATTTAATTAAAAGATATGCTCCTACAAAAAGTATTCTTGGAGTTTGCCTCGGGCAGCAGGCAATTGCTGAAGCTTTTGGCGGAAATTTAATCAATCTCAGTGAAATTTATCATGGCGTTGCCACAGAAGCGATTCAAACCAGCGAACATAAACTTTTCAAAGATTTACCAAACACTTTGGAAGTCGGCAGATATCACAGTTGGGCAGTAAACCCGGAAAATTTCCCCGAAGAATTGGAAATTACGAGTACCGACAGCAAAGGAATGATTATGAGTTTGAAGCACAAAACTTATGACGTTCACGGCGTTCAATATCACCCTGAAAGTATTTTGACGCCTGATGGTGAGATGATTATCAGGAATTTTTTATTGGGTTAACAGGTTTTGGAGTGAAGTTAATAGAAAAAACGAACTATAAAAACCAAGAACCCAATACTAACAACAATTACAATTATGAAGGAAATACTACAATATCTTTTCAATCATCACACCTTATCAAAATCGGAAGCAAAAGCGATTATGATTGAAATTGCCCAAAATAAATTCAACGCAACTGAAGTCACAGCCTTCATCAGTATTTTTCTGATGCGGAATATCACTTTAGATGAACTGAAAGGTTTCAGAGAGGCTTTACTGCAAATGGCTCTTCCTGTAAATTTAAGCACCCGCGACACGATAGACATTGTAGGAACGGGCGGTGATGGAAAAAATACCATCAACATATCAACGTTAGCAAGTTTCGTAGTGGCAGGAACCGGACAAAAAGTGGCAAAACACGGCAATTACGGAGCTTCCACAATCACGGGATCGTCTAATGTGATGGAAGCTTTGGGTTATCAGTTTAAAAAAACTTCTGAGGAACTCAATGAAGATTTAGATAAAGCAAACATCTGTTTTCTGCACGCTCCTTATTTTCATCCTGCATTGAAATCTGTGGTGGAATTGAGAAAATCTTTAGGTCTTAGAACATTTTTCAATCTCCTCGGGCCGCTTGTGAATCCCGCTAAACCTCAATTTTCTGTGATTGGCGTTTATAATCTTGAAATAGCAAGAATTTATCAATATCTGTTGCAAAAAGAAGAGATAGACTTTGTTTTGGTTCATGGGATGGATGGTTACGACGAAATCAGTTTGACGCAAGACAGCAAAATCATTACAAAAAGCGGAGAAAACATCTATTCGCCTGAAGATTTAGGATTTAAAACTGTGGAAGCAGAAAATATCAAAGCCGGAAATACGCCCGAAGAAACGGCACATATTTTCAGAAATATTTTGGAAGGAAAAGGTACAGAATCACAAAATGCAGTGGTTTTGTCAAATGCGGCTGTTGCATTATATCACACTAATAAATTTGAAAATTATGAGAACTGTTTAAATTTGGTGAGAGAAAGTTTGTTTGGCGGCAAAGCGTTACACAGTTTGAATCAATTGATTGAATGCTAAAATGAAAACACTTTATCAATCAAAGAACGGCAAGATAGAATTAAAAATTGTTGGTTACGATGAGCCTAATAATGGGCGCTCACTTCATATTGCAGAATTATATATTCAAAGTAAAGATTATACATCTCAATATTTTGAAAATGGTTGGAATAGATTAAACTTTAATTTGGATGATTTCCAATTTGAATCAGCAGATTCAAAATTCATTTTTATTCCTGCGGAAGGAAATAGCTTTTTAATCAATACCAACACTTTTGCAATTATAAAATTTCCTTTCAAAGCATTTTCAACGTTTCATTTTAAAAAGAATGAATTTCTTGAAAACAGTGTAAAGATTTATTACAGTGACGAAACTCTTGAACTGAACTTACCAATAAACGATTAAAATCTTAACATGAACATTTTAGATAAAATTATTGCCACAAAAAAAAGGGAAATATCAGAGTCGAAATCTGAGGTTTCAGTTCACCAGTTGAAAGATTCAGAATTTTTCAACAGGAAAGCTTTATCGCTGAAAGAATCATTACAATCAAGATCCGGAATTATTGCCGAATTTAAAAGAAAATCACCCTCAAAAGGAATTATTAACGACAAAGTTTCTCCACTCGAGGTAGTTTCGGCTTACGAAAAATTCGGAGCGAGCGCTGTTTCAGTTTTAACGGATAAAGAATTTTTCGGTGGAAGTTTTGACGATATTTTAAATGTAAGAAACCAAATCAACATTCCGATTTTGAGAAAAGATTTTATGATTGATGAATATCAGTTTTATGAAGCTAAATCAATCGGTGCTGATGTTATTTTGCTCATTGCAGCATGCCTTTCGCCCAGTCAGGTTTCAGAATTTACTGAATTGGCACACAGTTTAGAATTAGAAGTTTTACTGGAAATTCACACCGAAGACGAACTTCAGCATATTAACAAAAACGTGGATTTGGTGGGTATCAACAACAGAAATTTAAAAGATTTTAAAGTTGATCTGCAGCATTCTGTTCACCTCAAAAACATGCTTCCTGAAAACACTTTATCTGTCGCCGAAAGCGGTATTTCCAGTGAAGAAGATTTTAAATTCCTCAAAGAAAAAGGCTTTGACGGATTTTTAATGGGCGAATATTTTATGAAAAATGAAAACCCCGGAAAAAAATTCGGGGATTTTATTTCTAATGTTGTTAATTAACAGTTTAACAATATAACAGTTTAACAATTTACCAATAATGAAAAGCCAAAAGCAAGAAGCCAGTCGCCGACCGCAGGTTAAAGTCTGTGGTTTGACTCAGCTCAATCAAATCAGTGAACTGATGACCTTGAAAGTTGATTTTTTAGGTTTTATTTTCTATGATAAATCACCAAGATTTGTTTTGAATCATTTGAGTTTAGATCAAATTTCAACAATAGATCATCAGGGGAAAATAGGCGTTTTTGTGAATGAAACTGTTGGAAAAATTGTTGAAATTTCAGAAAAGGCAAATTTAAATTTCATCCAGCTCCACGGCGATGAAAATGAGGAATATGTTATCAGGTTGAGGCAGAGGCTAAACGAAAATGTAAAAATTATAAAAGTAATCCGAATGGGAGCTTGTAAATCTGAAGTAGAAAACGAAATACAAAAAATCTCAAACCTCACACGAGGCAAAGCCGAACTGAGCGAAGCTAAACCTCAAATTTCAAATCTCCTGTTCGATACCGACTCAAAAGCCTTCGGAGGAACCGGAAAAACCTTCGACTGGAATATTTTAAACGAAATCAAAATTCCTCTTCCCTATTTCCTGAGCGGCGGAATTTCACTGGAAAATGTTGATGAGATTAAAAATCTAATTCAAAAACCATTTGTCCTCGACATCAATTCAAAATTTGAAACTGAGGCGGGAATTAAAGATTTAGAAAAAATAAAAAAATTATATGCAAAATTATAAAAATCCTGACCAAAACGGATATTACGGCGAATTTGGAGGAGCTTTCATCCCCGAAATGCTCTACCCGAATGTGGAAGAGCTTCAGAAAAATTATTTGAAGATAATCGAATCTGAAGAATTTCAAAATGAATACCAAGATCTATTAAAAAATTATGTTGGACGTGCTACTCCACTCTATTTTGCGAAAAATTTAAGTGAAAAATACAGCACAAATATTTATCTCAAAAGAGAAGACCTCAATCACACCGGAGCGCATAAAATAAACAATGCTTTGGGGCAGGTTTTGCTGGCAAAACGTTTGGGAAAAACCAGAATCATCGCCGAAACAGGAGCCGGACAACATGGCGTTGCAACTGCAACAGCCTGCGCGCTATTAGGTCTGGAATGCATCGTTTACATGGGCGAAATCGACATCGCCAGACAGGCTCCGAATGTTGGACGAATGAAAATGCTGGGAGCAAAAGTCGTTCCCGCAACTTCTGGTTCAAAAACCCTGAAAGACGCAGTTAATGAAGCACTTAAAGACTGGATCAACAATCCTGTGACTACTCATTATGTGATTGGAAGTGTTGTGGGGCCACATCCGTTTCCAGATCTGGTGGCGAGATTTCAGAGTATTATTTCAAAGGAAATTAAAGAACAGCTTATCGAGCAGACTGAGAGTGAAAATCCCGATTATGTAATTGCCTGTGTGGGCGGAGGAAGTAATGCTGCAGGAACATTCTATCATTTTGTGGAAGAAGAAAATGTGAAAATCATTGCTGCAGAAGCAGGTGGTTTTGGTGTACAGTCCGGAAAATCCGCTGCGACTACTTTTCTGGGAACTTTAGGCGTTTTGCATGGGAGTAAAAGCCTGGTCATGCAGACTAACGACGGTCAGGTTATCGAGCCCCACTCCATTTCTGCAGGTTTGGATTATCCCGGAATAGGGCCTTTTCATGCACATTTGTTTCAGGAAAAACGTGCTGAATTTTTCAGTATTAATGATAATGAAGCATTGCAATCTGCATTTGATTTAACAAAAATGGAAGGGATTATTCCAGCTTTGGAAAGTGCACATGCTTTGGCGGTTTTAGATAAAAAGAAATTTAAGGAAGACGACATTGTTGTCATTTGTTTGAGCGGGCGTGGCGATAAGGATATGGAAACGTATTTGAAAATGCTGGATGAGGGAAGCGGGAAGATGGATGTTTGATTTTGCTGTAAAACAAATTTCCTTCAAAAATTCAAACGGATGATTTAACAAAGTATTCGATTCAATCCTAATCAGCTATATTGAACAAAAAAAAATAAAAAAATCCATCAGTGACCAACATAACACCCATCATCCATCACCCAACCCAATAAAAAATCAACAATGAATCACAATAAAACCCAACCCAAACTCAACATCTACTTCACAGCAGGAATTCCCCAGCTTGAAGACACCACAGAAATCATCAGACTCGTACAGGATTCGGGAGCGGACATGATGGAAATAGGAATGCCATATTCTGATCCCGTTGCAGATGGACCGGTTATTTCTCAGGCTCACGAACTGGCTTTAAAAAACGGAATGACGATTGAAAAACTATTTTCACAACTAAAATCTATTAAAAACGAAATCAGAATTCCGATTATTTTAATGGGTTACATCAATCCTGTTTTAAGTTTTGGATTTGAAAGCTTCTGTAGAGAATGTTCAGAAAGTGGTATTTCAGGATTGATTATTCCGGATTTGCCGGCGATAGAATTTGAATTAAATTATCAGAATATTTTAAAACAGTTCAATTTGAATTTCACATTTCTCGTCACTCCGGAAACTTCCGATGAAAGAATTTTATATCTCGATTCTTTAAGTTCAGGATTTCTGTATGCGGTAAGTTCGTCTTCCACCACCGGAAATGACCAGGTAATTTTAAAAAATGAAGATTACCTGTCAAGGCTGGCATCGCTCCCGTTAAAAAATCCGGTGATGATTGGTTTCGGAATTAAATCGAAAGAAGATTTTGAAAACGTAACCGAAAAAGCAGACGGCGGAATCATCGGAACTGCCTTTGTGAACGTCCTTTTACAAAATAGAGATTGGAAGACAAAAGCCATAGATTTCATCCATTCTATAAAAGCGTAAAAATTAGTAAATTTGTTTCATCAAAGTAAAGCATGAATACACATCAAAATAAGGTCGTAGAATTTGAAGATTTAGGCATCAGAGAATATCAGCCCGCATGGGATTATCAGGAAAAACTGATGAAAGATATTATTGACATCAAAATCAAAAACCGCGATTTAGCTCCTGAAAATCATATTACAACGCCCAATCATTTTCTTTTGGTAGAACATCCCCATGTTTACACCCTCGGAAAAAGCGGACATGAAGACAATATGCTCGCCGGAATTGATAAACTAAAAGAAATCGACGCCACTTTTGTAAAAGTAAACCGCGGCGGAGACATTACCTATCACGGTTTCGGACAAATTGTTGGCTACCCGATTTTAGATCTTGAAAATTTCTTCACCGATATTCATTTATACATGCGAAATCTTGAAGAGGTGATTATCAGAACAATGGCTGAATTTGGCATAAAAGGTGAACGTTCACCGGGAGAAACCGGAGTTTGGCTGGATGTCGGAAAACCTTACGCCAGAAAAATCTGTGCAATGGGCGTGAAAGCCTCAAGATGGGTTACACTTCATGGTTTTGCCCTCAACATCAACACCGATATGCGTTATTTCGAATACATCATCCCCTGTGGCATCAAAGACAAGCAGGTTACTTCCCTAAAAAGAGAGCTTGAAAGAGACCTGACTCCTGAAGATATGGACGACATCAAAGCCAGAATCAGAAAGCATTTTGAGAATGTTTTTGAAGCGGAATTGGTGAGTGAAAGCTTTATAAAATAAATTTTTAATGATATGAAATCTGTTTCTTTTGGAGTAGATTTTTTCGTCTACATTTTCTAATAGATTTGAATTATTTTTTTTTATTTTTAACAAATTATAGTTTGGATTGACGTAATGCGTGAAGCCAAATTTTATCTTCAATTGTATGAAAGCAGTACTATACATAAGTTTATTATTATTTTCAATTAATTTGTTTGGACAAACAAAAGAGCAAAAGACTGAATCTTTGATTAAGGAATTAGGTTATTTTGGCTCAATGAAAAGTGCTCTTTTTGATTATCACCTCAAAAATTTGAAAAATTTTGTTGACAAAAATGATAATAGAATTGAAGTTCTTGAGAATAAGTTAAGTGACAATGAAATCATAAAAAGACTCTCAAATGCTTACTCCAAAATTTTTTCTCAAAAAGAAATTGAGGAATTATACAAATTTTTCAATTCTGAAACAGGAAAAAAATATTCTAAAAGTCAAAATGATGTTGAAAATAAAATAAAAGATAACTTCATTGATATATTTGAGGAGATAAATCAAATTCAAGAAGAAAATCAAGAGAAACAAAATAACCAAGGATCATATTTGACAAAATTTTTCGATACAAAATTTGACAAACCAGACGGATTTTACTTGGTGACAGAGAATAGAATTAACAAAGAAGAAAGGAAATTAGAATTAGAGGAAAAACCATCTTTTACTCCAAATGATATTGAAGAAATCAAATCTAGTTATGATGACTTAGGAAATTTAATTATTGACATTAAATTTAAGGTTACTTCTGCAAAAAAATTAAAAGAAATTACTGCTAAAAATATAAATAAAGGAATGGCAATAATTGTTGATAAAAAAATTATAAAAATGCCTGTAATATCATCTGAAATTCCTGATGGAAAATTACAAATATCAGGAATGTTCACAGTGGAAGAAATTAAAAACATCGTTAATAAATTAAAAAAATAACAACTTCTGATAACATAGGTAACAGTTGCACAACCTTTTAATTTTCCAATTTTTCCGCTTCGCAAAGTCTCCGACTTTGAGGCCATAAAAACCCTTAAAAAAAACTTATCCCAAAGCTCTTAGAAATGGCGTTGTTGTATTCCCAACACCTATAACCCATAAAAAAAACCATTCTTTCGAATGGTTTTTTTCACTTACTTCGTCCAGTTGATTTTTGAGTGTTTCACTTCTTCAGAATTGGTACCAATCATGATATCAAATTCTCCGGCTTCCCAATCATATTTTAAATCTCCGTTGTAGAATTTAAGATTTTCAGGTGTGATGTCAAAAGTTACTTTTTTAGATTCTCCTTTTTTCAGCATCACTTTTTGGAAACCTTTCAACTCCTTTACAGGTCTTGTGATAGTTCCTACTAAATCTCTGATGTATAACTGTACCACTTCTGCTCCATCATAATTTCCGGAATTGGTTACTGTAACCGAAGCCTCAACCGTTTGATTTCCTTTTGGATTTGCATTGGAAACAGTTACATCAGAATAATTAAATTTTGTATAACTCAAACCATATCCAAACGGATATAGCGGCGTATTACACTCATCCATATAATTCGAACGGAAACGCTCAAACTGACATTTTTCAACCAGTTTCTGATCTAAAGGACGGCCTGTATTTTTGGCATTATAATAAATTGGAACCTGTCCAAGACTTCTTGGGAACGTCATCGGAAGTTTACCTGAAGGATTTACTTTTCCGAAAAGAACATCAGAAATCGCATTTCCGGCTTCTGAACCTGCAAACCATGCATTTAAAATAGCATCTGGAGCATCTTTCACATTCGTTAAAGCTAAAGGACGACCCGTGAAAAGTACCATGGCGATTGGTTTTCCGGTTTTTTTCAATTCATTCAACAAATCGACCTGAGACTGCGGAATGGTAATTTCAGTTCTTGATGACGATTCTCCGCTCATTTCTGCAGATTCTCCGATGGCCAAAACGATAACGTCTGCCTGGTTCGCAATATCAACAGCTTCTTTTAATAAAGCTTCTTTTGAACGGTTGTCTCTGTCGGTTTTTTTACCGTGAGCTGCATAAATATCTTCTAATTTAGCATCGTAATCGATGTTCGCTCCTTTTGCAGAAAGGAATTTCACTTCTTTCCCATAATTTGCCTGAAGACCCTGCATTAAATTGATTGCGTTGGCATGTTTTGAAGCTACGCTCCAGGTTCCGGGCATATTCATTGAATTGTTAACCAACGGACCGATTACTGCAACCGTTCCGGATTTTTTCAATGGTAAAACCTGATTTTCGTTTTTCATCAAAACCATCGACTGAGCTGCTGCACTTCTTGCAATGTTGCGGTTTTCCATGTTATAAACCTCTTTTGCCGCAAGTTTTACATCTCCGTGTTTGTAAGGATTGTCGAATAAACCTAAATCGTATTTCGCTTCCAGAATTCTTTTAGCAGCCATATCGATTTCGGCCTGAGTCACTTTTCCTTCCGACAGAGATTTTTTTAATGTAGTTAAAAAGCCTTCTCCAACCATGTCCATATCAACTCCAGCTTTTAAGGCTAAAGCTGAAACTTGCTTAAGGTCTCCCATTCCGTGATCTACCATTTCGTTGATTCCCGTGTAATCTGTAACAACAAAACCTTTGAATTTCCATTGGTTTCTCAACACTTCAGTCTGCAACCATCGGTTTCCTGTTGCAGGAACGCCGTCAACTTCATTAAATGAAGCCATCACCGAAGCTACACCCGCATCTACAGCAGCTTTGTATGGTGGGAAATATTCGTTGAACATTCTCACGTGGCTCATGTCAACCGTGTTGTAATCTCTACCCGCTTCACCGGCTCCGTACAGTGCAAAATGTTTTACACAGGCTAAAATATTAGTTCCATTTGCTAAATCTTTACCCTGATAACCATACACCATGTTTTTAGAAATTTCACTTCCTAAATACGGATCTTCCCCAGAACCTTCAGAAACCCTTCCCCATCTCGGTTCGCGTGAAATATCCACCATTGGAGAAAAGGTCCAGTTGATTCCGTCTGATGCGGCTTCTCTTGCGGCAACTTTTGCAGACTGCTGAACTAAATTCATATCCCACGAAGCTGCCAATCCCAATGGAATCGGGAATGTAGTTTCGTAACCATGGATAACATCCATTCCGAAAATCAAAGGAATTTTCAGGCGGCTGTTTTCTACTGCTACTTTCTGTACGGCTTTGATTTTCTCAGCTCCTTTTATATTGAAAAGTCCTCCGACTAATCCCTGCTCTACTTTTTTTCCGATGTCTGAACTTTTCGCAAGACCTGTGGTAAAATCTCCTGAACTCGGTAAATTCAGCTGCCCTATTTTTTCGTCTAAGGTCATTTTAGCCAATAGTGCATCAACAAAGGCTTTTTTCTTTGACTGATATTGTGCAGTCTGGTAAGACTGAACGGGCTTTGTGACCATTTCCTGTGCTGAAAACATCGGCGCAAGGGCTAATGTTGCAATTACAATTAACTTTTTCATGTATCTATCTTCTTAAATTATATTTTTCTTTTTGTTTTAATTTTAATTTCTCAACGCAATGTTCGCTACGATTTTGATCTAAATCGTCCTGCCTACTTTTCGCAAAGGCATTTCACTTAACAAAGACAAGTTTAAATTACATTAATCAGAAACTTTCTTTTAAATTATTTCTCTTTTCTTTTACTCAACATCCATTCGTACAAAGCAGGATTTGAATAGGTGGAATCCCAAGAGTTGTGATTATCATTCGGGAAAATCGTCAGTTCTGCGGAGGGGTTGATGGGATGAAGTTTTTGGTAAAAATTAAAAGCATTTTCCGGTAGAACTACATCATCCATTCCGCCGTGGAAGATCTTCATATTGAGATTTTTGTACTGATGAATATTCGCATACATTACTCTGTCTGTCGGTGCACAAACGGAAACAACTGCTGCAAACATTTCGGGATGTTCCATCGCTAATTTTAAGGTTCCCCAACCACCCATTGATAGACCGGTTAGGTAAATTCTGGAGTCATCAATTTTATATTTTGCCTGAATTTCCTTGATTAAATGATACACCGTCACGGTATCCCACCAAGTATTTTCCGAACATTGCGGTGCCAAAATAGCAACTGGTTCTTTGATTAAATTTTTATAAGTAAAAGGACTGTGAGCTTTTACTTTTTCCAAATCATTTCCTCTTTCGCCGGAACCATGCAGAAAAACTACCAACGGTACTTTTCCTTTTGTATTTTGGGGATAGTCGAGAATGTACGATATTTTTTCTGTTCGTTTTACTTCTTTATTAAAAGTCGTCTTGACTTCCTGAGCGTTTAAGCTGATAGAAAACGGGAGAAATAATAGAGGTAAATGTTTCAGTTTTAAATTCATAATTCTTTAGGTTTTGGCTAAAGCCGTTTGATTTTTTTTGCGTTCGGTTGCACGTTCGGTTATTTAAATTGAACCCTTTCAGGGTTCTGAATTTGACCTTTTGTTTTTACCATCGGTTTCACCGACGGCTATTCAAATTGAACCCTTCGGGTTTATACTTCAAATTTGTAAACCTGTAAAGGTTTAAAACTTTACCAGGATGCCTGCTATATACTTTTGGCGGTCAGTTATCACTAGCCCTGATGGGAACGGCATCCTTTTTTTGTGGCAGACGGAACAAAGTGGAGACTGCCACAAAAAAAGATACAGTGGACAGCAGGATTAAGCTCCTAAAAGGCAATCGGCTGATGGCTTCTGGCTGTTAGCATTTCGCATAATTGACGTTTATTTGATGTTGTATTTTTCTGATTTGAAGCTTAATTTTTTTAATCCCTGCTGGATTTCGGGGGCATTCATAAATAATTTCCATAAAAATCCGGTACGGTGGTTTTCTATCATTGGGGCAATTGTTCCCTGATCGATGGCTAAATATCGTGGCGTCGTCCAATTGTTATAATGGATTGAAGTGGCATCATAAGGTCCTGCAGAACCTATGAATTCTGGCTTTTGGGTATAAATAAATTTCAGAAAGTTCATAGATTCTTTTGGCGTGTACGGAAAACTGCTTAAGGCCGCGGTTGGCGTAATGACACCGTGTTCGTTTTGTGGAAAATGAGCATCATAACCTACTCCACCGTCGTTATTTCTTGAATATCCTGCCGTGAGACCCCAGTAATTTTCGCCGTAGCCTTTCCATTGTTTTGGGTTTTCTACGCAGTAGTTGTAATCGATTAAAACCTGATTTTTATTTAAATCGAAATAATTTTTAATGAGTTTATCCGAAAGATTCATCGGGTCAAGACCAATGTAGGAATAATGCGCCCAAAAAAGTGGACCGCCATATTCTTCGGCTCCGTTGTGCTTTACGAACATTGGAAGTCCATATTTTTCTTTGTCTGAAAGGTAGGTTCCGTTTCTCGTCCAGCCTTTGTAATAGGTTTCAGCATCGATAGAATAAGTTGGAGATGAAGCCGCTAGAATGTAAGTTATCAAACATTCGTTGTAACCCTGAAGCGGAAAATTCATTTCCCACTGATATTCCGCTGACCAGTGCCAGTACAGGACTTTTTCGCCGCCTTTGGTGTACCAGTTCCACTGAATTCCTTTCCAGAGTTCGTCGCACTTTTTGGCTAAGGCTTTTTCTTTGGTATTTCCGTTTTTGAAATATTCTCGAACCTGAATGATACCTGTCGTCAAGAACGCTGTCTCCACCAAATCTCCGCCGTTGTCTTTCTTTCCGAAAGGGACGGTTTTTCCGGTTTCTCCGTTAATCCAGTGTGACCATGCACCTTTGTGGCGGTCTGCTGTTGCGAGAAAATCCATCATCGTGGTGAGCCTTTTTACTGCCTCTTTTCTGGGAATAAAACCTCTTTCTACACCGACAAGAATGGTTGCCAGACCAAATCCTGAACCACCAGTTGTGATAACATGTTTGTCATTATCAGGATAAATATTGTCTTCATGGTAACGCTCTCTTCCAAGTTTTGAGTTTGGTTCGGCGTAATCCCAGAAGTATTTCAAAGCATCTCTCTGAACTTTATCCATCAGCTGTTCGTCTGAAATATTTCCTGAAACGGTTTTGTTTTGGGAAGTATTTTTAGAGGAATTTGAAGCCGTTGTGCAACTGAAAAGTAAAGCTGAAACTGACAAAATTGATATTATACTTAATTTCATATAAATTTCAATTTAAAAAATTAAAATTGGTTAAAAAAATAACCAAAGTTAAACTTTGGTTATTTTTTATGTTTAATGACTTTTAGTAACCAGGGTTCTGTGATAAAACTCCATTACTTTGATTTATTGAATTCAAAGGAATTGGAAACACTTCATTTTTGTTTGCTTTATAACCATAAGACGCCAGTACAGTTGCCGCCTGACCTGTTCTAACAAGATCTACAAACCTATCTCCTTCCATCGCAAGCTCTACTCTTCTCTCCTGCCAAATTGCAGTTCTTAAAGTACCTTGAGCTGAAGCTGTGGTATTTACTAAACCAGCCCTATTTCTAACCTTATTCAGATTGGTGACTGCCATTGCAGTATTTCCTAATTCGTTAGCAGCTTCGGCATTTATCAGAAGAATTTCTGCAAATCTTAAAATTCTGATATTCTGAATAGAACCATAACCACAGCTTGCGTCATTAACCGAAGTAGGAACATATGCTTTCTGATTCCATGTATTACCAGCCTGAGGATCACCTTTTTTAATAAGGTCACCTTCTGGTGTAATTTCTCCCTCTCTAAGGATAGTAAGTTCTTTACGGATATCTCCTGATTCAAATGCAGATTCCAGAGCTGCTGAAGGCGTGAAAAAGCCCCATCCGTATTGATTTCTTACACCTTGAACCTCTGCGTATTGACTTCCTCCAAATTGGGAAGAACATTGACAGTTAACTTCTATTACAGACTCAGAACCAAATTCACCTGCCGGTCGGAATAAATGATTGAAATTAGGATCTAAAGAATAACCTAAAGCAATTACCTGATTTGAAGTTTCGTAAGCTTTTTGCCAATCCTTTTTATATAAATATACTTTTGACAGTAAACCTAAAGCACCTCCTTTTGTAACTCTACCCACATTAGCAGCGTCATAGCTTTGTGGTAAAACTGCGGCAGCTGCGCTAAGATCAGAAATAATAAAATCGTAAACTTCGCTAATTGAATTTCTCGGAATATTGTAGTTACCATCTGAAGGAAGTCCGTTAAATATAGGGACACCACCATAAATTCTTACCAAATTAAAATAGAAATATGCTCTCAACATTTTTGCCTCTGCGATTAATCTACTTTTAAGTGATTCATCCATATTAATGCCAGGAACATTCGTTATCACTTGATTACAGCGATTTACAAACTGCCATTGACCAATCCAGTAACCTTCGACTCCTCCATCACTTGCAGTATAACTGAAGTTATTATAAACATTTATAAATGATGCATCTCCAGGATTTGAACCTTTCTCTACATCATCCGCTGGAACACCAAAAACGTATTGAGCAGGAAATGCGGAGTTTTCCCAGCTTCTAAGTGATGAATATATTGCATTAGTTGCTTGCATAGCATCGTCCTGTGTGGTAAAGAAAACAGCTGCATCTACTTTCCCAGGTTGTACGGTATCTAAATAGTCATCCTTACAACTAATTGCAGCTACTATTAAAGCTAATGATAAAATTATTTTTTTCATGATTTTCTATATTAAAAAGTGATACTTGTACCCATTGTGTAAATAGCAGACATGGGATATATATTATTATCAATACCCATACTGACTCTGTCTGAACTCGTAATTTCAGGGGAGAAACCATTATATTTGAATGATGTCCAAGGGTTTTGTGCACTTAGATAAATTCTCACCTTAGTAAAATTAGGCCATTTTGCAAAGCCTTTTGGTAAAGTGTATCCAACCTGGATATTTCTAATTCGGAAATAGCTGCCATCTTCTACGTAGAAACTACTTGGTAAAATTATAGATTGGTTGTTTGTAGCCATAGAATAAGAATTGGATGTTCCAGCTCCCTGCCATCTATTGTTATAAAAGTCTAAATCCCAACTTTCATTTCCAAACCTCTGCTCTCTGTTGTAGTTATAAATTTTATTTCCGAATACTCCTTGAAAATCTATTGCAAAATCAATATTGGACACATTCATATTAAATCCAAAACCATAAGTACCTTTAGGAACAGGACTTCCCAGGAATGTTTTATCTCTAGCATCGATAATTCCATTTCCATCCTGGTCTGTAAATTTGAACCATCCAGCTTTTGCACCAGAAGCTCCTTGTGCAGATGCTGCTGCTTCTGCGTCGGTCTGGAACACACCAGCAACTTCATATCCATAATAAGAGCCAACAGACTGTCCGGCTTCAAGCCTTACAATCTGATTTCCAAATAGACTTGCTCCAGCATTTTGATAAGAACCTCCAAAAACAGATGTAATTTCATTTTTTAGAGATGTAAAATTACCATAAAAACCAATTCTTACTTTTTCAGAAAGTTTTTTGTCATAATTCACAGACAATTCTATACCACTGTTATTAAATGAAAAAGCATTTGTAATATAATTGTTGTTATTACTCGCGCCTGAAACAGGGCTTTGTACGATTCCATACACCACATCTTTGGTATCTTTATCGAAATAAGCCGCCTCAAATTTTAATGCATTGTTTAAAAAAGCCATTTCAACACCAAAATCCTTACCTGTAGTAATTTCCCAACCAATAGTTGTATCAATAAACTGACTGATCGTTTGTGCTGGAGAACCAACTGTACCATAGTAAGCACCAGCATTTACTGCGGTAGCAGACAACTGATAAGCCCCATACTGTACATTTGGGTTTCCTGTTCTTCCCCAGCTACCTCTTATTTTTAAAAGGTCAAAAACATTTTGATCACTCATAAAGTTTTCTTTAGAAATAACCCATCCGGCACTTACTGAAGGGAAAATTTCGTTTCTGCTAATATTAAAATTAGAAGATCCATCTCTACGGATTGACGCGTTCAAAAGGTATTTTCCTTTATAGTCGTAATTTAGCCTACCAAAAAAAGATTGAATTCTTGAGATGTACGGTACTACATTATATTCTGCATTATAGACATCGACGCCAAAAATATTTGTTCCGCCGGAAATTTGAAGAGAGCCATTACTACCATCATAATTCACATTACGTGCATTCCAGTACGATTGTGAATAATAGTTTTGAGTTCTTGAAAAGCCAGCCAAAACATCAAGATTATGACTACCAAATTTTTTCTTCCAGTTTAACGTGTTGTCCCAGACATAATCTCTGTTTCTAGAATCTCTCGTAATTAATGTAGAATTTGCAGGTGTTGGTAAATAAGTCTGTAAAGGAGTGTACTCAAACAAACTAGAATTCAAATTATCGTTAGTTAAGCTTGATCTAAAGGTAAAATCTTTCAGAAATTTAACTTCTCCCCAAACATTATTCAGCATTCTCTGTTGTCTGTTTTGAGATCTGAAAAGATCTAACTGTGCCCGAGGATTACTTACAGTAACTAGGCTAAAATACTGGTAATTTCCAGTTGTAGGATTGATTGGTGCATAAACTGGTGGTGCATTATATGCATTTAACAAAGGATTATTTGCAACGTTTGTAAGAATCTTCGAAAATGTGAAATTGTTTCCAATCGTTATATTGTCTGTAATTTTGTAGCTTAAATTCAATTTCGAAGTGAATCTTTTAAAATTACTTCCAGAATTTATACCTTTATTAGCATCCAGGTTTCCCTCGTCCTGAAGATAACCAACACTACCATAATATGAAAGCTTTCCCGCAGATCCTGAGGCAGAAAAATCATTGGAATTAATACTGCTTGGTCTCAAGATTTCCTTAAACCAATTTGTGTCAGCTGGATAATTTGTTCTTGAAATAGATCCCAACCCAGAGCCAGTATCATTGTATAATTTTTCATTGTACAATTCAATATACTGATCAGCATTTACCATTTTAGGAACATTAGTAACGCTCTTAATACCTAAATAAGAATTCACATTAAAAGTTGGTTTTTTACCTTTTCCAGTTTTAGTTTTAATAATCACCGCGCCGTTACCAGCTTGTGCTCCGTAAATAGCTAAACTTGATGGATCTTTTAGAATACTCATCGACTCAATATCCTGAGGATTTAGATAAGAAATATCAGTGGTTATAGAGCCATCCACGATGTAAACTGTATTTCCAGTCATAGATCCGATCCCTCTAATATCAACTCTTGGCGAGCCACCTGGTGTTGCTGAGTTGAAAATCTGGACACCAGCTGCTTTACCCTGTACAGAACTTAATGCATTAGAATTCGGTCTGTCAGCAAGATCTTTTGCCGAAATGACACCAATACTTCCCGTTACATTTTCTTTTTTCTGTGTTCCATATCCCACAATAACCACTTCCTCAATCTTTTGTTCTTTCTGAACTGTATCCTGAGGGGTAGTCTGCCCGCTGACGTTCATACCGAAGTAGAGAACAGCAATGAGGGTAGAATACTTTAAATTACTTTGTTTCATATAGTTTCAATTTTCTTGTTTGTTCCTTTTGTTTTTATCTCAAAATAAGACATTAATCCAAAAATAACAAAAAAATCCAATTCTGTTAATTTTTCTTAAAAAATTTAATTTTTTAACATATCAGTCTACAATTAAGCAAGATTATTGCAATTTCAGTTAACATTCAGTTAATATAACATAAAAAAATTATCAATTAAACATTGTACCTTATCATTATTTTTTCTTTTCGAAGCATTAAAAAGCCCAAAATCAATTGATACAGAGGTGAAAATTTTAGTTTCCGAAAAAATATGAAACCTTAATGCACCAAAAATCTTAAAAATAATTGTTTCAAAGTATTGAAATTTTTAATCTGTCATATTTTGGTGCTATATTTGAAACTTGATTTTAATTAAAATCGGTTATGAAAAAATATATCATTGCAGTTGCGCTTCTTATCGGGACGGGAATTGCAATTACCACTTCAGTACAGTCTTGCACAACCCTTGCAACGTCAGATTTAGGGATTTCCGTAATTAAAAGGATTTTGCTTGGCGGAGTTAATAAAGGCGCCAACATTTATGGCAACAAAGAAGCTTTCATGCAGAACAATCTTATTGATAAAGCGCTTCCAAAAGAATTAAGAGATATTAATAATACTCTCGAAAAAATTGCCCCATCTCTGGTGCAGAAAGAGAAACAGTACATTGCTGAAGCTGCTGCTTTCACTGTCAATATTTCGAAACCTATTCTAGAAAATGCCGTTAATACCCTTAGTGCGCAGGATGTGACGAGAATTCTCCAGGGCGAAAAAGGTACTGCAACCTTAATTTTAAAGGAAAAAACACAGACGCAACTCATCCAGGCGATTGCACCGAGAGTGGAACAGGAACTGAATAAATACGGAATTGTAAAAACCATTAATACAGCACTTTCCGGCAGTAATCTTTTAGGAAGTATTTTAGGTGGAAATAAGACATCCGTAAATTCCGGGGGACTCAGTAATCTGGCTTCCGAGCAATTGGTGAACGGAATGTTTAACATCATCGAAGACTATGAAATTGAAAATTCTAAAAGTCTTTTGGGGCCTTTAGGAAAATAAAAAATAATTAAGCGAATTTAAAAATGGATATAATAGAGGGAAACCAACACGCCAGCCCTGAAGATTTTTACGAATCTTTAAAACAGAAATTAGAAGACAATCACGATTTTCCGGAGGATTATTTGTTTAAATTTATCATTCCCACAGATCAGGCTAAACTTACGGAAATTTATAAAGTTTTTGACGGAATAAAATTCACCCTTGGGAACCGCGAAAGCAAAAACGGAAAATATACAGCCTGCAATATCAATGCTTTTGTTCTTGATGCAGATCAGGTGATCAAGATTTATAAAGAAGTGAGCAAAATTGAAGAAGTAATTTTACTTTAGTCAATTGGTAATGAGTAATGAGTAATGAGTAATAAAGTTACATTTTACTTAAAATGAAAGTCAGCGGGATGCTGACTTTTTTATTGCTATTCTATGAAGAATTTTACATTTTCTACCGGTCTTCCCAGCATAGCAACTTCGCCTTTGATCAGAATTGGTCTTTGAATAAGCGCTGGATTCTGTCTTAAAACTTCGATCCACTCGTCATCAGAAAGCTGTTTTCCTGCATAGTTTTCAAGGTACAGACGGTCGTTTTTTCTGATTAATTCATGAACGCTGTGGTTCAGTTTTTTAAGTAATGTTTTAATTTCCAGGGCAGAAAGCGGATCTTCAATCAAATCTATAATTTCGAAGGGGACGCCATTTTCATCAAGATATTCAAGAACTGCTTTAGATTTTGAACAGTTTCCATTGTGCAGCACTTTAAGTATCATAATAATTTGAGATTTGATGTTTGAAATGTCGGGATTAAAACAAGCCATTGAGCTCTGCCTCAATCTTTTCAAGAATAAAGCCAAAGTCTTCGGGTTTCTCCACAAAATCAAGATCGTCTACTTCTATAATCAAGAGTTTACCCTCGGTGTATTCAGAAATCCATTTTTCGTATTTCTGATTCAGTTTAGAAAGATATTCAATGCTGATGGATGCTTCATATTCTCTGCCTCTCTTGTAAATTTTCTTCACCAGATTCGGAACGTCAGATTTCAGATAAATTAAAATATCAGGCGCAGAAACAAAAGATTTCATTAAGCTGAAAACGGATATATAATTAGCGTAATCTCTGTCAGAAAGGAGTTTCATATCATTCAGATTCTCTGCAAAAATATGGGCATCTTCATAGATCGTCCGGTCCTGAATAATATTTTTCCCACTCTCACGGATTTCTTTCACCTGTCTGAAACGGCTGCCCAGAAAATAAATCTGCAGTGCAAAACTCCATTTGCTCATGTCTGCATAGAAATCTTCCAGATAAGGGTTGTGATCAACGTCTTCAAACTGTGCGTCCCAGCCGTAATGCTTAGCGAGCATGGTCGTTAAAGTAGTTTTTCCAGCTCCGATGTTTCCTGTAACCGCAATGTGCATAGTTGTCTGTGTCTTATTTAGATTTTAGTACCCAAGATTCTCAATTTCCTCCAAAACTTTCAGAATGTCACCTTTTTCAGATTTTTCTTTTTCAAGTTCTTCAATAGCGTCTTCCAGTTCTGCTTTTTTCGCTTCTGCTTCCATTAGACGAAGCGATTCGGAGCTGTAAAGATAGAGTTTGTTGCCTTTTAGTTCAAAAAAAGCGTGACTGTTTTTTTCCACAATCTGGGTATCGGGATCTTCAAATATTGTAGTTATTTTCTGATCTGGACTGAATCTCAGAATACTGTTCTGAGTGATTATTAAAATCATCTCATTTTCTCTGCGGAAACGTTTGGGATTTACAACTTCAGCTTCAAAAAGTTTTTCAAATTTTAAAGTGAAGATTCTGAAGTGATTTTTGGTAAGAATATAAACTTTGTTTTCGAAAACCAGAAGATCGATAATATCTTCAAAACCACCGTCGTATGGGTAAGAATTGATGGTTGTATCATTCCGGAAATTGTATTGCAGAAGTCTTCTTGTGCTTTCATCTAAAAGCCAGATCTGCTGTAAATCTTCAGCATATGCATGCTTGATGTAACTGAATTTCTGTTTAAAATCTATCTTTTGTATGTCATTAAGATTTTGATCCACAAACTTCATTTCCTGTGCATTTTCAGAAAATAGCGGAATACTTAAAGGATTCTGCACACTTTGGATTTTATAAGGAACGGGAAGCATCATCTGGCCAATCTGTTTCCCCAGAGAATCATATTTGGTAAGGCTGAAATCTTTGCTTTTGTAAATGTAGAGATTGCCGTAATCGTCAGCAAAAAAATCTTTCACTTCCTTAAGTTTAAGAGTATCCAAAGGGAGACTTTTCTGCGCAGAAACCGTACAGAATAAAAACAAAAAGATGATACTAAATAACCTCAATACTATTTTACTAAGAAAGCGTTCCAAAAGGAACGCTGCCAATTTACATACTTTATTTTATTAAGCAGAGAATTACTTTCAATTTTTTCTATTTTACAGCAACCTCGTATATTTTAGACCATTTTTTACCTGTCACCACCATGTTTTCTCCTTTGAAGGCAATGCCATTCAGTACATTTTCGCTGTCGGCATCTGTGAAAGGTTTGGCTAATTTTTCGAAATCAAATTTTCCTACCACTTCACCTGTTTTAGGATCGATTTTAAGAATAATTGGTTTGTGCCAAACATTGGCGTAGATGAAACCTTTGTAATATTCAAGTTCATTAAGCTGGTCATAAACCGAACTGTTTCCTGCCACCGAAATATATCTCACAATTTTTGAAGGATCATTGGGATTAAGAAAGTACAGATTTTTAGTTCCGTCTGAAGCGATCAGATTTTTGCCGTCAAAAGTAAGTCCCCATCCTTCCACCATCATATCCGGATAAGGAAATTCGGAAAGTAATTTCAGGGTATTTTTTTCGTAGACCAAACCTTTTTTGTTCTGCCACGTCAGCTGGTAAATTTTGTCTCCTGCAATGGTACTGCCCTCAGAAAAAATGTCGGCGGGCTGCTTATTTTCCTTCATTGGAAGCGTATCTCCTATTTTATATGTAATTAATCTGGAAGACCCGTACTGCCCTTCACTTTCGTAAATCGTAATGCCATCCAGCTGAAAACCCTGTACAAAATTTGCCGGATTATGAGGATATTCTGCTACCACATCATACTTTAAAACCTGCTCAGGACTTTTGCTGTACACATTAATAGTAGCATCCTGATTCAGCATTTCGCCACTTTTGGTTTTGATATTAAACGTCACCGCGTTGTCCCCCAGTGTAAAATATTTGGGATCTACCACTAAATTTTCTGTTTCTTTATCTCCAAAACTGATGGTGATGCTTTCAGCCATATCTAAAACATCCTGAGGCAGATTGAGTTTATCACCAAAATGATAACCTTTCGCCTCCATAGAATTGTTATAGTCTGCAAGATTGTTCATCACTTTTTCGTCATCTTTACAAGACACGATCATCAAGAGTGCTGCAAAACCTGCTATGATTTTATTTTTCATATTCTGTTTAAAAAATTCCTCAAAAATAACAAAATTTATGGCTCTTTGCTAATTTTGGTAATATTCTCTCCGAATTGGAGTATGTAACCGTTGTTGTCATAGACTGCAAACTCACGCATTCCCCATTCAAAAGTTTCTATTTCGTAGCAAACATCAGCTTTTTCCTTTAGATCTAACCATAAACCTTCCACATCATCTACATTAAAATAAAATGATCCGGAAAAACCAATGTTGTTAAATTTAGAATGGTCATTTTTCTCCGAGATCATGAGAACTACATTGTCTTTCTGTAACGAAGCCCATTTCCACTCAGCATTTTTTTCATTTAAAATAAATCCTAAAATTTCGGTGTAAAATGATATGCTTTCTGCGAGGTGATCTGTCCAAAGAATTGGTTTGAGATTATTGAATTTTGACATTTCGATTCATATTAAATTATTTCTCCAGAAAAGGTTTCAGGCTGTGATTCAATATTCCGCGCCAGCCTTCTGCAAAGCTTTTCCGGGAAAAATTATAGCCTAAATCACCGAATTTTTCGGTTTCGGAATGGATTACTTTTACTGATGTTTCTCCGTTTTCAAGCTCGTCAATCTCCCAGGTTACAGTACTTACCGCAGTTGAAAAATCTGGATACGTCCAGGTAAATGAAAGTTTCTTTTCTGGAATTACTTCCAAAACTTCGCTTCTGTGACGGTATTTTTTGTGATCTTCAGGTTCATAAAAATCAAAGACAGTTCCTACAAAAGGCTGGAAATTCTGAATATCAAAATACCATGCTTTGATTTCGTTTTTATCTGTGAGTGCCTGCCAGACTTTAGCTGCGGAGACTTTAATATTGGTTTTAATTTCAATCGGACTGCTCATATTTTGTTAATATTAAAATTAAGTGTGTGCAAAACCAGTAATTTTCGCTTCATCAAAATCCAGCTGCATTTCTATTGTACGCATTACGTGATCGTCAAAAATTTTCTCACGTTTCATGCGGTGAAGTTCGTTACGCTGCGCCTGGATCACCTGTCTCAAAACATTTTTATTTTCATTCATTGCCGTAACATAATCTTCTGTTGAAGCCATACACTGTGCTTTGTCTGCCATCATCATCATTTCGTTTTCCAGCTTGTGAATCTGATGTTTTACCATACTGTTTTTCTCTGAAAGTTCAGAAAAATCGTTATTCAGTTTTTGAAGAGCGGTTTCTTTCAGTTTTTTCATCAGGATTACTTCCTGCTTCTCTTCAGGCAGTTCGCTTCCTGCATCTTCTATTTTAAGCCATTTTAAAACGGGCGAAAGCAGTAAACCCTGCCCTACTAAGGTAATTAAAATGATCACAAAAGTTACGAATAATATTATATTTCTGTGCGGAAAAGGTTCACCCGGACTGATATACACCGGAATTGAAAGTGCCGCAGCCAGGGAAACCACGCCCCGCATCGCCGCAAAACTGATTATAAAAGGCTCTTTCCAGTCTGGTTTTGGATTTTCCTTCCGTAATTTTTCAGAAAAAAGCCTTGGAATGTATACGATGGCGTAACTGTACGCCAGTCTCGTAACGATAATGGCTCCGCCAATAACGATGCTGTAGAAAATACCTTCAGAAATGGTATAATCTTTCATAGATTCAATTACAACTGGAAGTTCAAGACCAATTAAAATAAAAATTACTGTATTCATTAAAAATATAACGACGCTCCATACATTTCCGGTTTGAATTCTCGAGGTGTGGCTCAGATAACAGTGTGAATTATAAGACATTAAAAGCCCACCTGCAACCACCGCCAAAACTCCTGAAAAATGAAAATGCTCGGCAGCAACGTACATTACATAAGGAACAATAAGTGTGATTACCGTATCAATATTAGAATTGGAGGGGATCATTCTTAAAAATTTACCAAAAACCAGCCCGCCCGCAATTCCTACGGCTACTCCACCAATTGCCATGGTAAAGAAATCCTGAACGGCATCGCGGAAGATAAACTGTCCTGAGATGACGGCAGCCAAAGCAAATTTAAAGACAATTAAACTGGAAGCATCATTAATTAAACTTTCCCCTTCCAAAACGGTAGTGATCTTTTTCGGAATTTTCATATTCCTTAAAATTGAAGTTGCGGCAACCGCATCGGGAGGAGAATTTACACCACCCAAGAGAAATCCCATCGCCACTGTAAGCCCTGGAATGATGGATGAAGAAAGGTATGCAACCACGATGGAGGTGAGAAAAACCAAGCCAAATGCCATCGAAAAAATCTGCTTACGCCACTTGTGAAAATCCTGCCAGGAGGTAAACCAGGCCGCTTCAAATAAGATTGGAGGAAGGAAAATCAGGAAGACCAAATCCGGCTCAATCTCAATTTGCGGCATTCCCGGAACGAAACTTACCAGCAGACCGGCAATTACGAGAAATATGGGATAGGCAACTTTGAGCTTCTGGCCTATCATCACCAAAATCATTACAGAAAGTAATACGGCTATGGAAATTATAACGTAAGTGTGAATCATGATTAATTTAATTTTTGGAATGAAAAATGAGCAAGCAAAAGATAATTAATTATTTCTATCAATCAGACAAAATCAATACTAAAAATCAATTACAGACACAAAGTCAATTTTTTTTAAAAAAATGATGTTACCAGAAAAATTTCTTAAAAAAATATCACCGCCAAGAAGTCAATATGTCAGTTATGGTAAAAAACTATTCTGAACTGCAGGTTTAAAAAAGAAACCGCCAGAAAAAACTGACGGTTTAAATTGAGATAAAATCTTAGGGATGCTGCTGCATTTTCGCAGGATCATCATAATTGACCATCCAGTTGATACCAAACTGATCTGTAAGCATTCCGAAGTAAGCGCCCCAGAATGTATCTGCCATTTTCATTGTCATGTTACCGCCCTGTTTGCCAAGTTTTTCATAGATTCTGTCTGCTTCCTCACGGGATTCTGCGTTTACGGAGATCGCAAAATTGTTTCCTACAGTGATTTTGTCGGCATATTCACCGCCTGCATCACTTCCCATCAGAACGGTTTCCTGGGAAATCGGCATGCTGACGTGCATAATTTTGTTTTTGTCTTCTTCAGACATTTCCATTCCTTTCTGTGGAGGCATTTCACCAAAAGTTCCCATGTAAGGAATTTCTTTTTCGAAAACATCCTGATAAAATTCGAATGCCTGTCTGCAATTACCATTAAAGGTAAGATAAACGTTTACCTGTGCCATTTTATTTGAAATTTAAAATTTGAGATTTGAGTTACGTGATTCGGGGTGCGAGATTCGAGTTACAGAATACGGGTTACGGGATTCGGGTTACGGAGTGCGAGCTTCCAGTTACGAGTTTCGGGGTGCGTGATTCGGGTTTTGCGATTTGTGATGCGGGTTTTATTCATCAGACATCACTCATCATTCATCATAAATCATTAATCACTCATCACTTATCATTCATCACCCATCATTCATCAATTATTGCTTATTACCCATCTCTCATTACCTATGTTGATCGATGAGAATCATATTTCCATCGGGGTCTTTGAGGAATATGTGTTCGGGGCCGGTGGTGGATTCGTCGGCAGATTTTTCCAGTTCTACTCCACTTTTATTCAGTTCTTTCTGAATGGCTCTCACGTCATCAAACTCTTCCAGATTCTGAGCATTTTCGTCCCAACCTGGGTTGAAGGTAAGCATATTTCCGTCGAACATTGCCTGAAAAAGGCCAATAAGTGTACTGCCGTTTTTCATGATGAGATAATTATTTTCCATACTTCCGCCCATTGAGCTGAAGCCTAATTTTTCGTAAAATTCTTTTGATTTAGCTAAATCTTTTACGCTGAGGCTTAATGAAAATACTCCCAGTTTCATATCTTGGTTTTATTTAAAGCCACTTTATATCCTGCGAAAACAACAGATGGCGCTAAAATCCCTGAAATCCACATCCATGTGGGTGTAGGCAGCATTGTAAAATTCCAGATGATGGCTGATAGCAGAAGTACTCCACAGATCATCGCGTAATATTGTTTTCCGTCTTTGGCAATTTTTGTAGAAACGAAACCGGCAGCAAACGCTCCAATTACATATCCGGCAATAATCATCAGCAACGCATCAACGGGGAGACTTTCAATATATCTGCTGAACGCTTCCCGGTTTTCGTAAGTTACGCCTTTTGGCAGCGGATAATGAAAATGATTAATGGCTTCCATCAAAAATATGATCAGATTACCTGTAATCATTCCTCCAATTACTGCAAATATTTTTCTGATCATCATTAACGGTTTTTGAGTCTTGTTTTAAAAGTCATGGTTTTATCATAACTTACCCAATCTCCTATCAATTCAATATATTGATTTTCAATCTGATCCTTCTCTTTATTCCATTTAAAAGTGTAGATAAATCTTCCTTTAAATACTCCGGAATGCTTGCCTTTATTTTCTTCTGAAAGGTCATATTCGCCGAAGACCGTGCTCTTCTTACCGGAGTTTTTATACTTGGTAATTTTTATTTTACCTTCAAATTTTGCATACACCTTATCCACCAGAGAATATCCTGAAATAAAGTATTCCTGATCGTTTTTCCTGTCCTGATCGGAGGTATTAATTTTAAGTTTTAAAACTTCACCTTCTTTACCGATGGTACCCTCATAAGGTTTGCTGTTGTTGAGCCATACTGTTGAAATATTCGGCATCTGCGCAAAGCTGAAAGCGGAAAAGAATATGAGTAGAAACAATAATTTTTTCATCATAAGAAAGTTTTTTAAACTCCAAACTGAGCGAGGTGATGATTGAGGTGTTTTGCAAACATATTGTTCCATTCATGGGATTTCAGTTTCCCGAAAGAGAATGATTCTTTGCCTTCAAATGCGTCCTGACCAAGCTGTTGTGTCTTTTGTATAAAACCAATCAGTCTCTTTTTTTCTTCGTGAAAATTTCTTCTGTTTGAAATCAGAAACTGAGGCGCCGTAGGAGAATCTCTTGGATAAGCTTTTTCGCTGACTACTTTTGGTTTTACAAACTGTTTCAGTATAAATTTTGCAATTGCTCCCGGTTTTTTGTGTTTTTCGGGCTCGTAAACCATCTCATAAGTTACGCAGCAGTGCGCCAACATTTGATCTACGGTCATTCTGCCCCACATACCGTGTGTGTCTTCGATGAGATTATTGATTCTATTGATGTAATTCTGAGCGTCTTTTGCGTCGAAAACGTTTTCCATTGTTTGATTAATTGTAGAAAAGCAAATATAATTATTCTGTTACAATTTATTTAAGAGCCCGTATAAATATTTCATCAAAATTATTTTGCAAACTCTTTATTCTCTTCAGCAGGCTTAGGTAAATTATCTTAGGATGAAATAGAAGTAGTTTTAACAAAGTTTTCAAGTCATTTTTTAACCTAATCACGAAATTATATTTTATAAGGCAGATCCTCAATCTGATTGATACAGTATGATGACTTCCAGAGATATTTTAATAATTTAATAATTTATTCTCACTTCAAAATCTGATTTTAGATATCTATCGTATATAGAATCGTAACATTAAAAAAATATTATTATGAAAATCCAAAAGTTAATTGTAGGTGCTCTGTTTGCATCATTACTAGTGTCAACAAGCTGTAAAAAAAATGAAACCGCTGAAACAAACTCGGTGGAACAGCCTGCTGTGACAGATTCTACATCTATGAACGACTCTGCAAGTATGGCAAAACCAGCGGAAGAAACGAAAATGGTGGGAGGTGCAGAAATGTATCCATCCAAAAATATTGTTGAAAATGCAGTAAATTCTAAAGATCATACAACATTGGTAGCAGCTGTAAAAGCAGCAGGATTGGTTGAGACTTTATCCGGTGCAGGTCCTTTCACTGTTTTTGCTCCTACCAACGCGGCATTTGATATGCTACCTAAAGAGGCCGTTTCTAATCTTATGAAGCCTGAGAATAAAAAAGCATTAGCTGGCGTACTTACTTATCATGTAGTTTCGGGCAAAGTTTCTGCAGCAGATTTGATGAATAAGATTAAAGAAGGTAACGGCAAAGCCGTTTTGACTACTGTTGCAGGCGGAAAACTTACTGCATGGGAAAAAGATGGTAAAGTTTATCTTACAGATGAAAAAGGTGGGGAAGCGATGGTGAGCATTGCAGACGTCAATCAGTCCAACGGGGTGATTCATGTGATCGACCATGTTCTGATGCCAAAATAATTGCATTGATTATTGTAAAGAAAGCTTATTTTCACAAAAACCCTTGCAAAATTTCAAATCTTAAATTCAATTAAAAATCGCTTCCAATTTTTGGAAGCGATTTCTTTTTTATTGATATTTTTTTTTAATATTACTCTTTTATTTCCACAGTAATCCCCTTTGTATTTGAATTCATCTGCGGTGCATAATAATTCTGAACTGTGGTAATTCCGTTGGAGAAAACTCCGGATGCATTGCAAATCAAATCATATTCAAAAACATATTTTCCTTTCGGCATTGACTGAATGTAGAAGTTTGTGGAAGCGTCTTTTGTCGACTGATAATATCCCAAACTGTTTTTCCACTGATAGCCCGAAATGACACTTATAGGCTCAAAACCTGCCGCTCTCATGTCTTTAATCTGGATAAATTCCATTGCGCGGTCTGTGTTTAAAATCATTCTTACAGTTACCTTATCTCCCACTTTTAAAAGCGTTTCGGATGTGATATTTTTCAGTTCTTCGCCGTTGACCGTTTTTACTTTTTTGTAGAGTTCTTTTGTAACGGAAAGGTAATTTTCAGAAGATTTAATTTTATCTAAATCTTCATAATACTGCCAGAATAATCCGCCCTGAACGATTCCCGCACCTGGTTTTGTAATGGTTACAGTTGCTAATTTTTTATCGACAAAGTCTGTTTTTATCGAAGATTTCACATAACCTGTTGCCTGAGTTTCTGGTTTTAATTCTTTCCCGCCCCAAATAATGGTTGCTTTATCGCTGTCTGATGAAGTCCATGATTTTCCTGAATTTAAAATCGTGAAAATTGCTTCTGCAGTTCCTCTGGAGCTTCCCCACGAGTTCACTTCTTTTTGAGTAATCAGCCAGATTTTCATTTCTTCAATAAATTTCTGGTCGGTTGGTTTTAATGTACTGAAAGCTTCCAACACACCTGCGTGATTCACCACTTTTGAGCTGAACCAGCCCCAGTCATTCAGATTCTGTTTCCAGTAAACACCTTGATTTTTAGAATCGACTGAGGTTTCCTTTAAATAATTTAATAATTTTTCTGAAACATCTTTCAAACCGTAATCACTCATCAAAATTGCTGCACGATGCAGTCCGAAGAATGTAAAATCTGTGATTTTTGCGGTTTTGGCTTTTTCTTTTACCAAAGATTTTAACGTTGCAGATTTTCCGGTTAAAAGATATTCTTTTTCCCAGTAATTTCTGGCATTCAAATAATCCAACGTCCAGTTTGTCCACACATTTTCCTTTTCCACGTCATATTTTCCAACTTCCTGATCGACATATTGTACCAGTTTATTAACTAAATCTTTCTGTTCTGAATTTTGATAATCTTTCACATTATCTTTCAGCCAAAGATTGATTTTACCTAAATTTCTTAAAATGTAAAGCGAAGTAGAATACGAACTCGGATAACCCTGATACCACGAAAAACCACCATCCGGATTCTGCAGTTTTTTCAAATCATCCCAATCCTGACTGATTGAATTTTTCATCGTGTTGGCATCAAAAAGCAAAGCTAATTTCTGCATATGTTCAGTCTCATTTTTACTTTCCAGAACCCACGGAGTTTCATCCAGCAAGGTCTGTTTCAGTTCCTGATTTTTTTCAAGATTTGAATTTAATAATCCTTTGTTTTGATATTCTTCAAAAACAGTTTTCAGTTTTGGATTTGCTTTAAAAATTTCCGAAGCTAAAACGTCTGCAAACCATTTATTAAATACAACATCCGCAGAATTGTTCTGATCATTTTTAAGGCTTGGCAATGCAAACATGATTTCCCAAATCGGACTTGTCGTCAGTTCTAAAGTATTGGAAACATTTGAAATTGTAATTGAACTGTTATTTTTAAGATTTTCGATCTCAAAAGTTTTGGTTTCGCCTTCTTTTACGAATACAGGAACAGCTTCTGTGACAAGCATTCTGTTTGGTAAAACTGCAACTGCTTTTTGCTCACCATCAGAATAATTTCCGGCCTTCGCAACGACTTTGAGAATAATCGATGAAACATTTTTTGGAACAAGAACTTTCCATGTTAATGCAGAATTTCCCTTTTCCTTTAAATCAAAATTCTGAATACTTGATTTTAAACCAAATTTATCAGAAATATCTTCATTGGTAAAAGCGTCTAAGATTTGGAGTTGAGCCGTTCCGTTTAGTTTTTTATCAGTAAGATTTGAGAGTTTAGATTGCAAGTTTAATTCATCACCTTCTCTCAAAAATCTCGGATAATTCGGTGTAACTGAAAATTCTTTCTGTGTAACGACTTGTTTTTCCAAGGTTGCCGCTCTTGCATCTTTTGTGTGAGCCAAAAACATTAATTTCCATTTGGTTAATGCCTCCGGAGAAGTAAATTTAAAGCTTACATTTCCGTCTTTGTCTGTTTTTAAATCTGGGTAGAAGAAGGCAGTTTCGTTGAGATTTTGGCGAACGGGAACTTTATTTGAAAGCGTTTCACTCAATTGTGTAGGATCGATGACATCTGTGTATTCAATCTTTTCTTCTTTTGAAAGCTGTCTTCCAGAATTGAGAATTTCTACCGCTGCATCATCCATTCTCAAGCTCTGTAAGCGCACCTCTTGTGGTGCAGCTGCAATTTTGTGATTTACCCTTGCATCTCCAGCCAAATATCCCTGATTAGAAGTTGGCTCCTCATCCTGATAATCTAAATCTTCATCTAAAGAATAATTTAGCCAGTTTAATTCAGGAATTCCAATGCTTTTTACTCTTAAATATTTATAATTTTTTTCATAATATCCCTGCTGAAGACTGTTTTGTATAGAATAATTTTTAAAATCATCATAAGATATTTTTAAAGTATTCCAATCGAATTTATTGACATTGAACTGATCCAAAGACATATCATACATATTCGCAAGCACTTCCGCGTTTACTTTTTCCTGATCATTTCCTGAAACTTTTACTATCCATTTTTCTTTGGAATTCGGTTCTATTTTATCTCTGAAAGTTACCGTTTCAATCGTCATATTGTTTGACTGATCAACCACGTTATAATTAACAGTTTTGGTTTGTACATCATTGAAAGATACCAGCTGAAAAGTAATATTTAAATTTGAAATCTTATCATTTAAAGATGCCGTAACAGGGAATTTTAAAACTCCATTTTTAAACTGGTGAACCGAGCTCACAACCGAATTTACTCCATCCTGAAAAAACACATTCACAGACGCATCCGGAATCGAAGAATAAACATAAATTTCTGAAGTTTCCCCTCGATTCAACTCTGTTTTTGGCTGAACAATTTCAAGGAAAATATTTTGCTCTTTACCAACATATTTTTTACTGAAAACAGAAAAATTCTGCTTTGTTCTTATCGTGTCTTTTCCTTCGATATTAAATAACTCAAGTTCATAATTTCCTGTTTCAAGTTTGCCTAAACTTAGATCCTGTGAAGCTTCGACTTCGCTTTGTGAAACAGTTTTACTTAACATAATCGACTGAGGTTTTGGACTGTCTTCATCATCAATTTTATCAAAACGGTCGTGCGGAAATTTGTTTATAAATTCTGCCTTGGAATACTGCGGCAAATTCTGAGTATAATCTTCAAAATTACTTCTGAAAATTCTTTCAGGAGATTTCAGTTTTGAAAGTTTTATCTGATACGATTTTTTAAGATTCTGTTCGTTGTAATTTTTAGTTTCAACTTTCAGTTTTACATTTTCATCGTCAAAAACATTTTTTATATCATCAGCTTTGATGTAGTGTGAGACAGAAGCTACCTTCAAATTTGTATTTGCAGACTGAGTTTCGCCGTTGATATCAGTAACAGAAGCATTCACGGCAAAATTATCGATTTGGATTCCATCAATTTTGTCGTCTTTTTTTAAATCAACTCTTATAGTAAATTCGCCTTTATCATCCGTTTTAACGTCTCCCAAAATTGAATTTTCGTTATCATAATCATGTGGAAACCAAGGGAAATATTTCCATCTGATGTTCTGTTTTTTGATTTCGTAATTTACTGTTGTATTGCTTAATGCAACTCCGGAAAACATCATCGTTTTACCTTTTAATTCAAGCGTTTCTCCGTATTTGTATTCTGTTTTTACAGGTTCGAATGTGACTTCAAACTTGGGTCTTTTGTATTCTTCAACCTGAATATATTTGTTCCATTCTGCAAAACCCTCAGTTTTAATTCTGAAAGAGCCATTAAGTTTACCTTTGGGCAAAATAAAGCTTCCATGATAAGAACCAAATTCATTTGTTGTAAATTCCTGAGAAGTTATTTCCTGATTATTTGCATCAACCAAACTAATTTTCTGTTTCGTATTTGAAGCTACAGATTCTTTATCATTCACAATCTGGGTGCTGATTACTTTAAAATAAACCGTTTGACCAGGTCTGTAGATCGCTCTGTCGGTAAAAATCTGTGCTTTCTTTGCATTTCTTTCCTGAATATATTGATTTCTATCGTGCCCGTAAACACTCATCATTTGGAAACTGTTAGTTTTTGGCTGGGTGATCAGATATCTTCTGTAAAATTCTTTATTTTCGGATAATGGAAATTTAAAAATCCCGTTTTTATCAGTCAAAAGCTTCGTTTCAGATAATTTTTTATCACCTGAGAATTCATAAATGATAAGATTTTCTTCGCCTACAACATTACCATTTTCACTGTTTACCAATTTCAAAAGATTCTGTAAATCTCCCTCATCAGATTTTGTCTGATAAAGAATTTTGTTTTCTGAAACGAAAAAATAAAAATGCTGATATTTAAGACTTTCTTTATCGTTTTCAACTACAAATTCTGCAATATAAATTCCTGCAGGCAGAGGTTTTATTTCGAGTGAAGTTCTGTGAGTCTTGTAATCTTTAGGATTATTCAGTTTAAATTCATCCTTTCTTACCAATGTTTTTTTTATTCCGTCTAATGAATTTTTGTTTTTGTATGAGAAAAACTCATTTACGTTTTGAGGTTTATAAATATTGAGACTGAAATTTTCTACATTTTTAAATTCCGCAGAAAAATGGATCGGCACATTGGGCTGCGTCTGGTCTTCATAAATTATTTCAAGAGAAGGATTTACAATTCGGTTTTCGATATTTTTAAGGTTATTTAAAAAAGACGATTCAGGAAATTCCTTTTTAGCTTTTTCAATTGCTGCAAGCGCGTCTTTTTCCTTATCTTCCAAAGTCAGAGTTTGAGCAATATCTTCGTAAATCAAAACTTTGTAATCTCCTTCCACAGGAGAATTTGCTAATTTGTAAAGCTGCTCCACCTTATTTTTGCAGTCGGTATTTACACAATCCTGAACGATCTTATCATGAGAAAAATACAGTTTTGAATTTCCTGTATTTACAGCAATTAATTCATCCAAAATTTTACTGATCTCAATTTTATTTTCAGCCAATTCGTTTGGTGTGAAAAAATTGAGATTTTTAAGAAAATTAATCTTTTCCAAAGCATACCAGTCGTATAAAGTCGGGAAAAATTCAATAGACGAAGTATTATAAAAGACTTTCTTATACTTCGAAAAATCAATCTTTTTTAATTCAGCTTTCATCTGATCCAACTCCTGATGCGATTTGGAAATATAGTTTTTAAAATCAAGTTTAGACCAGGTTTCAATTGAAGAAACATCCTGTTGATTGATATTGGTTTGGTCGTTAATCTTCCAGATATTGTGAATGTAATATTCGTGTAAAAAATTGGAAACTAAAATTTTAAAGAAAAGCCTGTCATCTCCCTTCAACTGCTGTTCAGTAGCTCTTATTTTCGCAAAAAATTTTGAATCCAAATCATTTTCTTCACTGTGGGAGATTTCGAAGATGATTGCATATTCTGATCTCAGAGCTTTTATCAGTTCAATCGTTTTATTTTCTTTCATTGCGCGTGTCTGTATTTCTGTAATGATGGGAAGATTGCTTTTAAACTTCCCTGCATTCGAGTTTTCCTGAACTTTTTTCCATTGGGTATCGTAATAATTCTGAGCCTGAATTTGATTGAAAATCCCAATAAACAGAAGAATCAGGATGAGTTTGATGCTTTTCATATTTGATGTTTAGTTTTTAATTTCAAGTTTATCGCCTTTTGTGCGGGCATTCATTTGAGGTGCATAATAATTCTGAAGCGTTGCAAACCCGCTGGAGAAACTGCCTGCTGCATTACAAACGAGATCGTACTCAAAAACGTATTTTCCTTTCGGCATATAGTAAATATAAAAATTGGTTGAAGCATCTTTTGTTGCCTGATAATAACCTAAATTATTTTTGTACTGATACCCCGAAAGCACGTCTACAGGCTCCAATCCCGCAGCTCTCATATCTTTCAGATGAACATATTGCATCGGTCTGTCGGAGTTCAAAATCATTCTTACAGTAAGGCGGTCTCCCACATTCAACGGACTGTTTTCTGTGATTTTAAGCAGTTCTTCGCCATTCGTGGTTTTTACTTTTTTGTAAAATTCTCTCGTCATCGAAATATAGGTTTCGGTAGATTTTGCATTGTTGATATCTTCATAATATTGCCAGAACAAACCGCCCTGAACAATTCCCGGACCTGGTTTGGATACCGTAACCTGACCCAATTTGGGATCAATTTTATCTGAATTGAAGGTCTGTTTCAGGAAGCCTGTGGTTTTGGTTTGAGAATTAACTTCTTTTCCTCCCCAGATCACCGTTGCTTTATCAGCTTCTGGAGTTGTCCACGATTTGCCGGAATTCATCATGATGTAAATAATTTCCGCAGTCGTTCTTGAGTTCCCCCATGAATTGGTTTCTTTTTGTGTAGCCAGCCATATTTTTGATTCTTCGATAAAATCAATGTCATTCGGTGCAATTTTGGCCAAAGCTTCGATGGCTCCGGCATGATTTACAGCCTTGGATTCGTACCAACCCCAGTCGTTGAGATTTTTCTTCCAGTAAGCACCTTGTGTTTCAGATGAAACTGAAGTTTCCTTTAAATAATTAATCAGTTTTTTGCAGGTATCTTTCAATCCGTAATTATCGTAAATCAGAGCTGCACGGTGAACACCGTAAAACGTTAGATCTGTTACTTTAAACTTATCTGCTCGGTCGATGATCATTTGTTTTAATCTTAAACCTTTCCCCGAAATCGGATATTCTTTTTCCCAATAACGTCTCGTATCTAAATAATCTAATGCAAAATTGCTCCACGGATTGTCTTTTTCTTCACTCCAGTATCTTTCCAGTTGAGAATCGATGTAGCCGATCAGTCGTCCAACCATCGATTGCTGTCCACCCGGTTGGTATTCTCCAATCCCATCTTTCAGCCAGACATTCATCTTACCTAAATTTTTAAGAATGTATAATGAATTGCTGTACGAACTTTCGTAGCCCGGAAGCCACGGAAAACCGCCATCGCCGTTTTGGTAACGCAATAAGATACTCCAGTCTTTGGCAATAGAATTTTTCATCTGATTGACCTCGAAAAGTCGGGCAACTCTGTTCATCGTTTCTGTTTCTGACTGAGATTGCAGAACCCAAGGCGTTTCTTCAAGTAAAACCTGCTTAAGTTCCTGATTTTTTTCAAGATTGCTTTTCAGCAAATCAGCGCTTTTGTATTCATCAAAAACCGCTTTCATTCTCGGATTGGCTTTAAATATTTCTGTACCAACCACATCTGCAAACCAGGTATTGAACCAGTCATCCGAACTGATGTTTAAGTATTCACTCAAATCCGGCAAGGCAAAAATAATTTCCCAGATCGGATTGGTTTTCAGTTCCAAAGTATTTCTCACATTTTCTGCCGTTCCTGTGGTATAATTAGTAAGATTTTCCAAGGTAAAAGTTTTGGTCTGACCTTCTTTCACGAAAATCGGAACTGCGTCTGTTAACAACATTCTGTTAGACAATACCGCGACTGGAATCTGCTCTCCATCAGAAAAATCACCTGCTTTTGCAACGACTTTTATGATGATGGAATTTACTTTGTTGTAAGGCGTTTGAATTTTCCAGCTCGCTACAGCATTTCCTGTATTCTGAACTTTAAAATCCTGAACTGAACCCGTAATTCCAAATAAAGATGTGATATCTTCATTGGTTTCGGCATTTAAAATCTGAAGTGAAACCTTTCCATCCAAAGACTTATCGGTAAGATTAGAAATTTTAGTCTGGAAAGAAAGTTCGTCTCCTTCTCTCAAAAACCGTGGATAATTCGGAGTTACCGAAAGTTTTTTCTGAGTGATAATATCCTTCTCCAAAACGGCATTTCTGTCGTCTTTTGTGTGGGCAAGAAACATTAATTTCCATTTGGTTAAAGCTTCGGGAGTGGTAAATTCAAAACTTACATTCCCCTGAGCATCGGTTTTCAGATGAGGATAGAAAAATGCAGTTTCATTAAGATTCTGTCTCGCATTTACTTTATCAAGATCTTCATCTTTTACATGTGGTGGTGGCGCATCGTCTTTATCTAAAACACCGTCTGCATCTTTATCAGCGAAACGGCCCTTGGATTTTTGAGCAGAAGAAACTTCCGCCGCCATCATAGCCTTTGGCTTAGGGCATCCGTTATAACTTTCCAATCCTGGAACTGATGGGCAGGCATCTTTCATATCATCGATTCCGTCGCCATCTGTATCTGTAGTCAAACCGTATTTTAACAGTAATTCATAAAATACATTTTCATCAAACCATTTGAGTTGCGGCAGATTAATTTGCTTGGTTTCAAGATATTTAACCTGTTGATACCAGTACAGTTGTGACGGATAAATCTCAACATTAAAATCTTTGAAAACGTTTGTCGGCCTGTAAATTTTCGTCCATGAATATTTATTGGGAACAAATTTATCCAGCGATTTATCATACATATTCGCTAAAACTTCAGCAACAACCTTTTCCTTCTCTCTGCCTAAAATTTTGATGCTCCATTTTTCTTTTGAATTGGGTTCCAGTTTATCTTTGAACGTCGTCAATTCAATTTTCAGAGGTGGATCTTCATTTTTGATGTTGAGATTGATGTATTCATTTTGAACATCGTTGTACTGAGCCAGAACGAACTGAATATTATATTTTTCAATATTCTTATCTGAAGAAATTGTGAGTGGATAAACCAAAATTCCGTTAGAGAATTTACTTGTTTCCATTTTTGGAGCTCCGAAACCATCCTGAACATAAATATTAACTTCAGCATCAGGAATTGCAGAATAAGCATAAATCGTCACTTTCGAACCTCTTTTAACCTCATTTTTAGGTCCGATAATTTTTAAAAAAGGAAACTGATTTTTGCCAAGAAGGTTCTTATCCCAAACGCTGAAATCCTGTTCGGTCTTTATTGAATCTTTGCCTTCAATATTGTAAATCAAAAGTCTGTAATCTCCTGCATCAAGTTTTTCGAAATTGAGCTCTTTTCCGTTTTTTGTTTCGTCTATAACTGTTTTTAAAACTTTCCAGTATTTCTGGTCGTCAGATTTATCATATCGATCATGCGGGAATTTGCTTAAAAACTCATCTCTTCCCATTTTCGGAAGGTTTTGAATATTGTTTTTAAAATTATTTCTTAAAATTCTTTCCGGTTGTTTCAGCTGTACCAATTTAACTTTATAGCTTTTATCCAAAGCAATATCATTGTAATTAAAACTTTCTACCTTTATTTTAAGATCTTCATTTGCAGACGCTTCAGAAACAGGATTTGTTTTTAAATAATGGGAAACTGAAGCCACTTTTACATTCGTTTCGGCACTTTGTGTTTCGCCGTTCAAGTCGGTAACGGTTGAATTGACCTTATAATTATGAACCTGAATTCCTTTTACATTTTCATCTTTTTTCAGGTCAATTTTAATGGTAAATTCTCCCTTTTCATTGGTTTCAACCTTTCCTAAAACTGAATTTTCGTTGCTGAATTCTGCAGGATACCACCAGAAGTAACGGTTTCGGATATTTTCTCTTTTAATATCAAAATTCACCATTGTTTTGCTGAGAGGAACTCCTGAAAAGGTGGTTACTTTTCCTTTCAATTCAATGGTTTGACCATATTTGTATTCACTTCTGATGGTGTCAAAAACGATCTCGAATTTAGGACGTTTGTATTCTTCAACAGAAAAATATTTCTGGTTTGCATAATTACCATTGGAGACATTGAGAGAAAATTTCCCATTCAAACGGTCTTTTGGAATCTCAAAACTTCCGCTGTAAGAACCGAAATTATTGGTTTTAAATTTCTGAGAAGAAATTTTCTGATGATTGGTATCGTACAAAATAACCTCATGATCCTGATTCAGCAAAAGAACATCTTTGCGCTTTTCAAAATCAGGCGTTGTTGCAATTACTTTAAACTGAACAGTCTGACCCGGACGGTAAATCTCTCTGTCAAGAAAAACCTGAAACAGATCGTAAGGATACCTACTGTCACGATCCCATTCGTATTCTGAATTTAAAATATTAAAATCTCCCGAAACAGCATCATAAATTAAATAGGGGTACTCACGGTGATAACCTTTAACTGAAGGAAATCTGGCAAAATTATCGGTCTGGATCAAAACTTCTGCTTCACTTGTATTCTTATAATCCGTGAAAGCATATTTGTGAAGTTTTGTATTAATTTTTCTCTTCCCCGTTTCTCTTTCAACCAAAATGTAATCTTTCTTTTCATCATAAATTACCCTTGAAGAAGTTGAAACAAACAGAAATTTGGAAACATCGCCACCATTGATGTATTCTCCGATGTAAAGGCCTTTCGGAAGCCCTTTCATTTCCAATGAGGTTGAATAGTTTTTGTAATCTTTTTGATTGGGAAGCTCAAAAATATCAGTTCTTACTAAGGTTTTATCGATCTTTTTATAATATTCTGCATAATCAAGACCTTGCAAGTAGAGCAACTGATTTTTAAAATCGTTGACCTTATAAATTTTTATTTCAAAACGGTCTGCATTTTTATGTGAAGCCACAAGATGGACCGGCATTTCGGGAATATTGTGTTCTTCATAAAAAATCTGAACTACAGGACTTTTGATGTTATTTTCCAGATAATCAAGATTGCTCAGAAGCTTTGAGCCGGGATATTCAGATTTCATTTTTTCAATCCAGCGGATGGCTTCTTTAAATTCAGACTTTTGCTGCAATACTTCTGCAATATTTTTGACAATCAGAATTTTGTAATCTCCTTTTTCTGAGGAGTTGACAAGATTGATCTGTTTTTGCAGGAACTCATCATCATTTTTAATACCGTTTTCAAACAATAAAAGCTGGTGCTGAAAATATAGCTTTGCATTTCCCTGGTTAAAACTGATCAGATTCTGATAAAGATTTCTGATCTGCAAACGGTTTTCCACAAGTTCATCCTTAGTGAAAATAAACTGATTATTCAGAAAATCAATGTTTTTCTTCAGTTTCCAGTCGTACAGAGTTGGATAATAATCGTAGTCTGTATTTTCGCCAAGCGCTTCTTTATAAGATTCAAGTTTTACTTTTTTGAGTTGATTATCGAGTGCTGAAAGTTCTGCAAACTTTTGGGTATAATGTTTTTTATAGTCTAGTTTTGTCCATGTTTCAATTTCAGAAATTTTTCCTTCTCCTGTATTGGTTCGTTGCTGAATCTCATACCTTGTACGGTTGAAATACTCTTCAAAAAATTCAATTTCAAGGATTTTAAAAAACAAAAAATCATTTTTTTTCAGCTTGCGTTCTGTTTCTTTAATTTTCGCAAAAAATGCCGATGCGTAATCGTTTTTAGTATCGTCGTGCGTTTCTTTGTAAATACCAAATTCTGCTTTTAAAGATCTTACAGTTTCGGACGCGTTTTTATCTTTAATGGCTTTGTTCTGAACTTCTAAAATCAAAGGCAGGGAAGATTTGAATTCTCCGTTTCTGTACCCTTCGGCAATCTTTTTCCACTGCACGTCATAGTAGATTTGCGCAGAAGAGAAAGTTGCAAGCAATAGAAATAATACTGAAAGACATTTGTGTATGGTTTTCATATGTAGATTTTATTGTTTTAATTTGTCATATGTTATCGCCATAATTTCATTGTAATTTGCTTGCAATCCTGTTACTGGCGATTTCATAGATCTTATTTTTGTATGAATGAATGCTTTAAAATTACTGAAAAAATACGTCATCCACAGTCAAATATTTGTCTCATTGATGGGAACTTTTTTTGCAGTTTTTTTTATGCTGGAGCGGCAAACCTTCCGTTGGCCTACAGTTGCGCTGATTTTCATCACTTATTTCAGCGGCTATCTGTATACAAAGTATCAGAAAACAGAGCATTTTCCAAAGATTTTGATTTTAAACTTTCTTGCAGGAATTATTTCGGCAGTTTTAATTATTTTAAATCATAATGAAATACGCTTGCTGAAATGGTTTGTGATTGTTGTACTTGGATTGCTTTATAATTCTTTTTTTCTAGAAACTTACATTAGGAAAATCCCTTTACTGAAAGTGTTTTACGTAGGTTTGGTCTGGGGTTTAATGAACTGCTGGCTTACGCTGCCGGAATTCAGCTTACCCATTTTTATTATAAGTTTTCTGTTTATCACTGCATTGGTTCTGCCCTTTGACATTCGGGATATGAAAAGCGATACCGTACAGACTTTCCCGAAAATTATCGGTGTGCAGAATACAAAATATTTAGCTTATTTTCTTGTTTTTACGGCAACTGTTGTGGGATCATTATATTTAAAACAAAACTTTTCTGTAAGCTTTTTCCTCACCACATTTATCACCTTTGTATTTATTTTTTACGCAGAAAATACAAAGAGTGAATCTTACTTTTCATTCTGGGTGGAATTGTGCTCCGGCCTGCCGCTTTTGTTTTTAATTCTGTACGAAAAGCTTTATCTTTACTGAAATTTTGGAACACAAAATCCTCCGCGACTTCAGATCTCCCTAAGAGTTTTCAAAAAATGACCATCAACAGACTTACTCTCTATAATTTTAAAAATCATGCAGAGCAGCACTTTGCTCTTTCCCCGCAAATCAACTGTTTTGTAGGAAATAACGGTGTTGGAAAAACCAATATTCTGGATGCACTCCACTATCTTTCTGTAGGCAAAAGTTTCCTCGGGAACAGCGATTTAAACAACATTCTTGATGCAGAAGATTTCTTTACAATAGAAGCAGAAATTCAAAATGAAGATTCTCAGGATATTATTAAAATTCTTCAACCCAGAGAAGCCAAAAAAGTCATTAAAAAAAACGACAAAAGCTACGAGAGAATGGCTGATCACGTGGGTTATTTACCAAGTGTGATGATTTCTCCTTACGACTCAAATTTAATTTCAGACTCGGGGGAAAGCCGCAGAAAGTTTCTGGATTCGATGATTTCACAAACCGATTCTTCCTATCTTTTTGATTTAATCCAATACCAAAAAACCGTTCAGCAAAGAAATGCCCTCTTAAAATATTTCGCCAAAAACAGAACGTGGGACAAAGACTCTTTGGAGATTTATGATGATCCTATCGTAAAATCCGGAACAAAAATTTTTGAAAAAAGAAAAGAATTTGTTGAACAACTCTATCCCATTGTTCAAAACTTTTATAAAATTATTTCCGGCGGTAAAGAAACTGTTTCCGTAAAATACGAATCGCATCTGCTTGACGCGTCATTTGAAAATTTATTAAAGGAAAGCTTAGACCGCGACAGAATGCTGACTTACACGTCCAAAGGCATTCACAAAGATGACTTGCTGTTTGAGATGAATTCAGTTTTGATTAAAAAAATCGGCTCACAGGGACAGCAAAAATCGTTTCTGATTTCGTTAAAACTGGCTCAGATGAGTTTGATTAAGGAATTGACAGGAAAGACACCAATACTTTTACTCGATGATATTTTTGATAAACTGGATGACAACCGTGTTTCGCAATTAATTGAGCTAGTTAATCAGGAAAACTTCGGGCAGATTTTCATTACAGATACGCACCGTGAACGTACGGAAAATGTAGTGAAAAGAATTAATGAGGAAAGTGTTATTTTTGAGATTTAATGAGAAATTTTAAAAACATATTATCAATTTTTATTTCAGCAATATGCGTGATAAGTTGCGGAATTGAAACTGATGATAAAGATGAGATTTATTACCTTTGGACAAATGCTGAACTCCCGAAAGATGTACTGACAATAAACGGTAAATATTGGGAATCTGGACATTTTACTAAGGAGTACGAAGTTTACATTCATTTGAAACCAACTGTGAAATGGTGGAATGAATTTAAAAAAGTGAATGAATTGGATTCTGCTAAATCAAATTTTTCAGAAGATATTATTTTAAAGTTAAAACCAAATTATAACCGGGCTATAAATTTACCAGAATGGTTTAAACCTAATAAAAATTCTACTTTTTATCAAAAAAAAGATTCTGAATTTTATTGGAACGAAAAAACTAAAGATTTATTTATTCACGAAATTCAATTGTAAAAACGGATGAAAAGAAATAAAAAACGTGAATTTCAATCCTCAGAACTGGTGAAATCTTTTGCCAGAATTCATGGTTTTGAAGATAAACTGGTCGCTTTTGAGATTAAATATTTTCTGGAAGATTATCTTGATGAAGCTTTATTTAATGAAATTAAATCAGTAAATCTTGAAGACAAAATTATTATCATCAAAGTAAATTCTCCGATTCTGAAGCACGATTTTCAGATGCGAAAAAGCTTTTTTCTAAAGAAATTTCAGGAGAAATTCGGGGAAGAAAAATTTAATGATCTTCAGATTTTGTAATTACACTGCTTTTCATCATATCACTTGATTTTCTGTCGTAAGCAGACCTCATCGGTATAAAAAAGCTCAGAGGGCGTCTTAGAAAATATCTCCAGATTTCTCCGTAAATATCTCTTACCTCACCCAGATTCAATTTTCGGGAACGGAACGCCAAGAACATCGAAAGACTGAAACTTACAGCAAAATTAAAGAACCCTATAAGTGCCACAGTAACCAGTGAAATACAGAATGTGTAGGTGTCTATTGAAAAATCTTTACCATAAAGCCCAAGTGCAAAATTCCCTGCAGCAAATGTGATGTGGCGGATATCCAGATCAAGCCCGAAGAACAGACCGATTGGTGCCGTAGCTCCCAAAAAAACACCAAACCAGAAATTGGATACTATTCCTGCCCAGTTTTTAGCATAATATTTTGAGAGGCTTTTGGCAAATCCTGCCCCGAACCATCTTTTGATAGAGATATTTTTTGCAATCCTGTCTGGTATCTGATAGAAAACTGAATTATTGGCAATATTCCCCGCAATAATCCCGGAGATAAAAAGGTAAAAACCTGCAATACAGGCATGCAGAATCGCTTTCGACTGAAATGGATCTAAATCTTTCAACAGCTTATCTGATCTTTCAACAGCAAGATTTTGCGAGAAAAAAACATCGAGACCATAAATGATTGCCATTGCAATAGGAAAGGAAAGCAGAACATTTCCCACAAATGCGATAAACTGACTTCTGAAAAGTTTTGAAACCAAATCTGCAAATTCTGTATAATTCTGCTTAGAATTTCCCTGCTCAGAAAGCACCTTCGTCATCGTAGCGGCTGTCATTGCGGGCTGTTTGGTTGCCAGCGTGAAGCTCATCAGATAAATCATCACAAATCCCATTGCGTAGTTTACTGAGTATAAAAAAGCATGAAAAAAATCGCTGCCCGGCATAAAACCGTATAACATTTTCAAAACACAGAGCGCACCTACTATGATCCCACCACCACTGGCTTTGTAAAACATACTCATATACTGTTTCCGGTTTGCAGTGATGTAATGAGTGCCTGTTTCAGCGGTATGATTGGTAATTAGATGCGAAAGTAATCTTGTGCTGTCATTAAAAAGTTCAGCAATATTATTTTTATGAGATTTATATGATACTATATTGAAAATCAACTGCTTGGATTTCAAAAGATAATCTTTTTCAGAATCAATAACCAACAGGTTTACAATATCATAAATTCTGGTGGTCTGCTGTCTGATTTTCAGCAGTGACTGGTTGATTTTGCCTGAAATTCCGTATTTGGAAGAGTTTTTAAACGAAATATTAACGAAATCAAGACACTGTTCGATATAGATTTTAATCTGCTTGTATCTGCTGTCCTTCGATGAAAGCTGTAGTTTGGGATTGACCTTAAACTCCTCTGCGAGGGCTTCCAGTTCATTTTGAAGTGCCAAAAAAGGATTATCAAAATTTCTGTATTCGGGAGCCATTCTCACGACGTCAACCTCCAGTGCCATCCCTGTAACGCGCCATGACAGGATATTCATAGAAAAAATAAGCTCGCTCTTAACCTTCTCGCTATTGATAAAATCTGAAATATTAAGAATCTGAAGAAACTCATTCAGTTCATTTTCCGGAATATTATGAAAGTACTGAAGATCTTTTGCCGGCCTGATGCTGATATTGTCGATCAGATACCAAACTGTCTGCTCATGCTCTACAGAAGGCAGAATTTTATTTAAAGCCCGCTTCCTGAGTTCTGAGAAAAAAGAGTTTTCAGAGAGAATATTGGCTTCTGTGAGTGATAAATTGAAAGGTCTTTGCGCAAAAATATGGTGCAGATATCTGGAAAAATGAAGCTTTTGGTCTTCGTGAGATTTCAGGTAATCTAAAACATCTTTAAAATCAGACTTACGGACACCTTCCAGAAACTCGGCCAGAGGTTCCAGCGAATGCGTTTCGTTTTCAAAAGAAAAGTACTTGGAAAGAACGGTTTTAAAATTTTTACTGTTCAAAAGACTGTTTTTTTATCAGAAAGAGTAAATTATTTTAAACTTACGTGGTTCATCTGCCTCATAATCCACCGGTGTTTTTTGTTGAGATAGACAGATGGATTTTTGGGATCGTATTTTTTGGGATTTGGTAAGACTGCGGCTATCCACGCGGCTTCAGACTGATTAAGATCTTTAGAGGATTTACCGAAATAATATTTACTTGCAGCTTCAATTCCAAATACACCGCGCCCCATTTCAATGGAATTCAGATACCTTTCCAAAATGATATCCTTAGACCAAACTTTCTCAATAACAAACGTATAAGCAGCTTCAAAACCCTTTCTTATCCAGCTTCTGCCCTGCCAAAGGAAAATATTTTTTGCTGTCTGCTGAGAAATGGTACTTCCTCCACGCACTTTTTTTCCCTGTTCATTGTTTTTATAGGCCTTTTCAATAGCTGTATAATCAAAACCATTGTGTGTGAAAAATTTCTGATCTTCGGATGCAATAACGGCTTTTTTCACATTGGATCCCATATCTTCATAAGAAATATAGTCTCTGTTCAGTTTTCCGTACTGTATTAGACCGCCAATCTGCGTAAGGGTAATCGGTGGATTAAAAAATCTTCCCCAAATGATGAAAAATACATTCAGAAGAAGTATGATAAAAATAAATTGTTTGATTTTTTTCCACATAAGCTCAAAAACTTGATGCAAAAGTAAGCAAATACTGCGAGGTTACTGCAATTCTTTGAAATAGGTGAGCTGATATCCCGGAAATAATTCCGGATGAAATACTTTAATATAATCTTTCAGAACCAAGTCAGACCGCACTACTCCGCTTTCAAAAAAATCATTGGCAGTAGATGTCTGTTTATTACTGTAAGCATAAATCTTTCCCATGCTGAAAACCTTGAGCTTTGCATAAAGTGGGTTCGTCTGTGCCAACTCTTTTTTACTTAAATGATTACCGGCATTCATCCAGAAACTGATGGAATCTGATTTGGAATAGACCTCTTCAAAACTCATCGCTACTGCTTTATCTTCTGTATTCTGATGTAGAATGTAATTTCCGCCAGCATCGGCAATATACTGAGCTACGGAAGTTTTTCCGCCCGGCATATACCAGATATTCCCGTACATCTCGTTGGCTAAAACATTTGGTTTTGTAGCCGCAGCGGCGGCCTGTTTACTGTATTTACTGTAGTCGCCCTCAATTTCTTTGTATCTTTTTTCTGCCAGCTGGTCTTTTCCTAAAAGTTTGCCGAAAACTTTGAGATATGAAGTTTTTTCTAAAGGTTTCTGTTCTAAATATTCGTCCAGAAATATCACTTTGATTCCATTGCTTTTCAGGAGTTCATAGGTATTTTCAAAATTAGGGATGTGGTTGGTAAAAACTGCATCTGGTTTTAAAGAAATAATTTTTTCAACATCATATTTCTGGTCACTGCCCACATTCTGAATTTTTCCGGACTTCACCATATCCTGAATTTTCTGCGAAAATATATATTCCGGACTGGAAACTGCAATGATTTGATTTTCGGCATTCAGTTCAGAAATAAAGCCAATCATACTTGCATTCAGAACGATTATTTTTTTAAAAGGTAGATCTTGTTCGCTGAAATTATATTCAAATTTTCCTGTTTTCAGATGAAAACCTGAGGCATCCTCATTATATCTGGTTCTTTCAGAGAGAATCTGCCAATTCTGAGAAGTAATTTTCTGTTCTCTTTTACAGGATATTAGCAGTAAAAACGCGAATAACATTAAAATTTTTGATTTCATATTTCAAAGAAAACAAAAAAATTGTATATTTGCAAACCTTTAAACAACGGCCTCGTGGCGCAACTGAATAGCGCACCTGATTACGGCTCAGGAGGTTACAGGTTTGAATCCTGTCGAGGTCACAAGACCGACATTTGAAGATTTTTCACTTCTTTGTCGGTTTTTTTGTTTTCCTATTTCCTTCTTAATCAAGAAGATAGTCTCCGCAAAACTATTGATTTTAGTGGTTTGAAAAAATTCTCCGTTGAAGGTTAACTTTTCAGGATATATCAAACCAATTATAGCTCTTTTGTCTAATGTGGATATGCAAATAAAAATTCCAGTATAAGTTAAGCAACATTTTGATAAATTTTATTTTGATTGTTAAACTCTTCTATTGTTTTGTAATTCAAGGTGCTNTGGATATGCAAATAAAAATTCCAGTATAAGTTAAGCAACATTTTGATAAATTTTATTTTGATTGTTAAACTCTTCTATTGTTTTGTAATTCAAGGTGCTGTGGCGTCTTTTTTTGTTGTACCAGACTTCGATGTATTCGAAAACTTCCAGCTCCATTTTTTCTTTGGAGATAAGTTTATTCCCATAAATGAGTTCCGTTTTTAATGATTTGAAAAAACTCTCTGCCACTGCGTTATCCCAACAATTTCCTCTGCGGCTCATACTTCTTGTAACGCCATAAAATTCAATAGTATTCACAAATTTCTTACTTGCATATTGAATGCCTCTGTCGCTGTGAAAAATTAATCCGTCAATTATTTTCCGGTTTTTGACAGCCATTTTCCANAATAGTATTCACAAATTTCTTACTTGCATATTGAATGCCTCTGTCGCTGTGAAAAATTAATCCGTCAATTATTTTCCGGTTTTTGACAGCCATTTTCCAGGCTGCAAGACTTGTCTCTTCGGTGCTCATTCCATTACTCAAACTCCATCCTATTATTTTTCGGTCGTRTAAATCAATCATARTTGTCAAGTATAAAAACCCTTCTTTGGTCTGAATATAAGTGATGTCAGAAACCCAAACTTGCGCAGGTTTCTCGGCAATGAAATTCCTCTCCAAAATAAATGGTAATATTCACCGTGAAATAAAGATCATACCAGATGAGTAAATTTTACTTTGAAAAATAATGAATTTTCATAGGTATTCCGAGAATATCTAAATTACCGGTCTCAAAAGATTTATCAGAATTAACCATCTCCTCAAGTGTTACTGCCAGGCAGATAGAATCTAGAATATCATCAGCAGAAACATGCTTTCGTCTAAAATTACACATAGAATTATTATAGATCATTTCTGCTTTATCGGAGTAATTGCTTAACACCTGCAATCTTTCCTGCTGACCCTCATCTGTCTTTTTATTATATTCCATAGATTGCTGATTGTTCAAAAAATGAAACGCCACCTCAGGATGTGATTCTTTGATTTTATCTACAAGGCTTCTATTACTTTGTAAAAGTTGATCGACTTCTCTGATCTTTGGAACTATACCCCAGGATTGTTTTGAGATACCTTTCTTAACTATTTCTTTATTTATCTGATTAGCTTCTTCATATGATGAAGCATATATTGCCTCCCGACACGGAACTGAAAACAGACTCGGTTTTCTTTTTTTTGATAAAATTTTTCGGGTCAGCATTTCGCAATTTCTTTCTGTCAAATCAACATTGGCAAGACCAACAGGCATATCAATCATGAACATACTGTTTTCAGGATTAAAATGTATCAGATCTGCCAGACTTTTAAAGAGGTTTACAGAACTACAATTCAATGAAACAGCTACCCATCCATACTTACAGCCATCAATACCTATTAATTCTTTGCATTTTGTCAAAATCTAATGTAATTTAGATGGTAAATATATCACTTTAAATTATTGACTGAAAATTATGATAATAGGATTAGATATTGGCACGTCGTCTACAAAAGCCGTTGCATTTGACCTGAAAGGCAAAGTCTTGGCAATACAAAGTATATCTTACCCTATACTAAAACCTTTAGAAGGACATTACGAACAGGATCCTGAGGTTATTTATAATGTGTGTATTACGTCGATTGCGCGTCTAATGACCGAGTTACAAAGCCTTGACAAGATGCTACAGCCTATGTGCATTTCTGTTAGCAGTGCGATGCACGGACTGATAGCTGTTGACAAATCAGGAATGCCTCTCACGAACTGCATCATTTGGGCTGACCGAAGAAGTGAAGATATAGCTAACGAACTGAAGGCAAATGAAGAAGGAAGACTATTATATCAACAGACCGGAACCCCCATTCATCCCATGACTTTGCTTTGCAAACTAATATGGATGAAATCCTGTGATGAAAAAGTGTTTGTTCAATCTCATAAATTTATTGGTATTAAGGAATTCCTTTTTTACAGACTCTTTGGTACCTATGTAGTTGATCATTCCATTGCATCGGCTACGGGATTATTTGACATACATAAGTTAGTGTGGTCTGATTTAGCACTGAATTTGGCAGGAATCTCTGCCGAACAACTGTCTGCACCTGTCCCGATTGATCATGTTTTTACATTGCAGGACCAAAACACAGCAGTCTCGATGCGCATACCAGAAGGTACTTCATTTGTTATTGGTGGTAGTGACGGCTGTCTGGCTAATCTGGGAGTTGGAGCTGTAGAACCGGGAGTGGCTTCTGTAACTTTTGGCACCAGCGGAGCTATACGGGTTGCCTCTTCGCATCCAAACCCGGAACAAAAGCAACGGTTATTCAGCTATCTCCTAAGACCGAATGAATATATAATTGGAGGAGCTGTTAATAATGGTGGTATTTTGCGAAATTGGTTCCGAAGTACTTTCTTAAACGAATCAACCAAAAAAATTACGGATGAGGACTTTAACCATTTTTTTAACGAAATGATAGATTCGGTGGGTCCAGGATCAGAAGGCTTGATTTTTTTGCCTTACATAACTGGTGAGCGTGCTCCGCATTGGAATTCCAATGCAAAAGGAGTTTATTTTGGAATACAGTTGCAACACACCTCTGCACACTTTGCGCGGGCAATGATGGAGGGCATGCTGTTCGCCATCTACAGCGTTGGAATTGCGTTGGAGGAAAATACCGGTCCAATTCAAAAAATCTATGTAAGTGGCGGTTTAGCGCGGTCGCAGAATCTGATTAAAATGTTAGCAGACATTTTTAACAAGCCCGTTTTCATTAAAGATTCAGTGGAAAGCTCCGCATGGGGAGCTGCACTAGTAGGTATGGAAGCCTTAGGAATCACACTGAAGCAGGCTGTGAAAGAATCCATAGCGGCAGATAGGACAGACAACATTGAGCAATTTTATGAGCCGAGTAAGGAAAATCATGCAGTGTATTTAAAAAATTTCAAACAATTTCAGAGACTTTATGATAAGCTGGAAGACGAGTTTTAATTATATAGCAAATCATCAAATTTGGGATGTTTAGACAAGTCTTTTTTTTGTTACTGTAATCAGACTCAACACTTTATTTTTCTCGCATATAAAATTTATCACTGGGGGCTTTACCATGCTAATAATCGCTGTGATAATCCTTAAATGTTTTGAAACAGGAGCCAATATTACAACGTGACATCTGGACTTTTTTAGTAACCGTGGACGATGTTGTCTACGGGAATTTTAGGAGGCATACAGTTATTTTCAAATGTTTTATTTTTGGCATTATAGACATTTTTTCAGCTTGTGCTTTCATAAATTATCTGTGCTGTATGTAGTGATTTTACTGTTGGCAGCGCTATTCTTAACTCATCGTCTTTTGAGTTTTTTATTTAAATATCTAATGAACCGTTTGCCGCATGAATCATATTGTAAAAGAATCATTGTTTAATATACAAAAATGTGGTTCATTATTTATTTATGAACGTACATTGAGTGTAAGATTATTCTATTGAAACCCGAAATGTAAAACATGTTTTATTTTCGTCTGATATAACGGATAGTAGCCCGTGATGCGCTTTTGCTATTTCATGTGAAATGTACAATCCCAGTCCAAGACCATTTTGATTCGAATCCGTCCCTTCGCGGTGAAAAGGATTAAAAAGATTTTTTATTGATTCTTCCGGTATTTTCTGACCGCTGTTAGTAACAGAAATTTCCCAAAATTCATCGGTGGCTTCGGCGCCAAGAGTGATAGAAGTATCAGATAATCCGTGCGTAATCGCATTGGCAAGAAGATTAGAAACCAGTTGAGAAACACGCCCAGGATCACATTCTATCAAACGATTAATTTTAAAATGAGATTCGATAGTCCTTCCCGGCCAGGAAACTTTTAATTCATTGCTGACTTCATTGAGAAGCTGTTCCAAATCAACAGTAACGGGTATTATGGAAATTCCGCCTCCCAGCCGGCCACGAGCCAAATCCATTATATTGTTAATCATCTCATACATCCTTTTTGAGCTGGAATGTACTATATTCATTAATTTTCTGTCGCGATCACTTAATTCAGATCTTGTCAGCAATTGAGTAGCGCTCATTATACCTCCGAGCGGATTTCGTAGGTCATGCCCAAGTACTGCTATAAATTGCTCACGAATAACTGCCTGCTGCTGTTCAATATTTAAGTTTGTTTCGGCTAATTTTTTGGACATCTGTAGGTTCTCTTCATACAAACGCCGGTCTGCTGCCTGAAATAAGGTGAAGCGTAAAAAAAGAGGATGATTGTTTTCATCTCTTCTTTCATATCCATTGATATAAACAGGAATTTTACCTTTCCCTGTATCTGTCAATTCAACTGATACTTCGTCAAAGTGTCCCTGTATTCGAAGCAACGGCCACAAATGGGTTTCAAAATATATTTTGCCGCCTACCGAAAGCAAATCAGATATACGTTTTCCAGTAAGGTGATCGGGACTGGTGCCAAGCCAACGGGCTGCACAAGTATTGATTCTGGTGATTTTCCCATTTGCATCAGCAATTACAAATCCGCATAATGAAGATTCGAAAAAGTCGTCAAAGTCCTCTGACAGTTTATTTGATTGGCTACCAGTCATTTAAAAAAACTCTTATTGCTTCAATTGTCTCTTGGGGAGCACTGAGATTAGGGCAATGCCCAGTTGCATTCATAATGACCAATTGACTTCCTTCCATCTGCCTGTGCATATAATGACCAACTTCTACCGGGGCAATGACATCATTACTACATTGAAGGATCAGAACAGGAACTTTCAGATCACCCAAAATATCCCGCTTATCTGTTAAAAAAGTAGTGCGTGCAAAATGTTTAGCGATTTCAGGATCAGTTTTACAAAAGCTGTTTGTTAATTCTTTTCCGAATTCCGGTCTGTCAGGATTTCCCATAATTACAGGAGCCATTGTTGCTGACCATCCTAGATGGTTGTCGTTTAAGGAATCAAGGAGCTCATCAATTTCTGACCTGCTGAAACCACCTACATAATCATCTTCATTGATATATGACGGTGAAGGTGATACCAAAACTAATTTTTTGAACAGTTCAGGAGCCATTTTTGCAGCAATAATTCCCATTATTGAACTTACAGAATGTCCAACAAAAACTGCGTTGGAAATTTTTAATTCTTTTGCAATTTCAACAATATCTTCAGCATAGCCCTCAAGCTGGCTATATTTTTCAAATGAATATGATGAAAGATCTGAATTTCCTGCACCTACGTGGTCGAATAGGACAGTTGTATGATTCTCCTCAAATGCAGGTGAAACATAACGCCACATATTTTGATCACAGCCAAAACCATGAGCAAAGAAAATAACGTTTTCACCTTCTCCATTTACTGTGACGTTATTCCTTTTGAGGATATCCATTAAATTCTGATTTTTGCAAATCTATTGATTTTTTAATTGGGAAATAAATAAACTTTTTGATTTCAAATTAATGGAACCAATCATTTTATTTAAAAATCATTTAATACTAAACCAAATTCTCTTTAATTCTCGCTAGCAGATTATCAATATCGAAAGGTTTGGAAATAAAATTGTCCGGCTGACAGATTTCACTAAATTGCTTGAGTTGAGCATGGGCACTCATAATGATCACAGGAACATCTTTATTATTGATATCCTCTTTTAGTTCACTGCATAGATCAATTCCAGATCCGTCAGGAAGCATTACATCAAAAAGATAAAGATCAGGATTTACTTTTAAATTTCTTTGTCTAAAAGCATGAGCAGTGGAAAAGGACTGTACTTCATAATTTTCCGACGTTAGTACAATCTCAAGTATTTCTCGAATGGACGGATCATCTTCTACCAAAAAAATCTTTCTCATATCCATACTTAGCAACAATGAAACCAAATAAAAGGTATAATTTATTGATTTGCTCAGTTTTTTAGTAAATTACTATCGTTTTTTGAGAATATCTAATTAATTTTATTGCTACTTCTGAATAAATACTCGAAGCATTCAGCAATTAGTTGTAAGAAATTAGTTATTCCTATTTAATCCTTTGAGACTCTTATATTACTCTGAGATTGGTCTTTGATGGCTTATGGTTCATATATTTTACTGGTCTGTGCTGTAATCTTCGTTTAATTTATCGATATTGTCTTTTACAAGCTGCTCCAATTGATAGGTAGCAACTTCTAAAGGTTTATCCAGTCCTCGCATTGCATATTCTACTTTAACATTACTTTTTGAGGCACAAAGTAATAACCCAATGGTTACAAAGTAATAACCCAATGGTTGGCTCATCAAATGGAGTCTTAATTTTATCGTCAACTGCACTGATATAAAAATTTAGTTTAGAAACATATTCAGGCATGAATTCTCCTGCCTTTATTTCGATCACAACATAGGCATGTAAAACAGTTTGATAGAAAAGCGAATCGGTTTTATAGTCGGTTTTATCGACTTCGATGGCATATTGACGTCCTACAAAGGCAAATCCCTTTCCCAACTCTAAAAGAAAGTCCGTTATTTTATGTGTCAAAAGCTTTTCTATTTCCAGCTCTTTTACTTTCGTTGAGAGCATCAAAAAATCAAAATGATATGGATCTTTGTAAATACTCTGCGCTAAATCTGATTGATATTCGGGGAATGTCTGTTTAAAATTATTCAAAGCCTTTCCGCTTCTTGTATATAAATTGCTTTGAATCTGTAAAAGCATTACGTCTCTACTCCACTCATTCTTGGCTGCTTCTGTAATGTAAAATGCTCGTTCTGTAGGATCCTTTATCTTTGTAAGAAGACTGATGTGATGATACCAGGTAATTTGTGCAAGTTACACTTGCACAAATTGTGTTTCAGATTGTGCAAGCGGCACTTGCATTATTGGAAACTGAGGATATCCTCACGACATGAAGATAAGATTGCAAAAGAAGTTAGAAATAGAGCGTAATTTATAAGTCTCATAAATAAAATTTGACCTAAAAGTAATGTCCTATTTCCACAGTGAAAAATTTCGGGCGAGGTATGGGAAGTAAAAACTTAAATATAGTTTTCTAAACAAAAAAAAGAATGGTAAAAACAAAAAAAAGAATGGTAAAAACAAAAAAAAAGATTTGTGTATTCAAAGTGATTTAATTGATTTTTCACTACTTTTAGAGCGGAATTCAAACACCTCTTCAATCACTGAACATGATTAAACTCTACACTACCACTATCATTTTTTTGCTGTCGCTCACATTCTTCCATTCCCAGAGAAAAACTGATTTCAATAATTTCGATTTTAATCTGATCAAGTCGAAAATTACAGAGCCTAATTTAAAAAGTGCAGAACGGAAAAAGCTGATTTTGGAGTTGATATTCGATGTGAAAAAGATAAATGACAAAAATCTTTTGTATGATTCCTACGCATTAGCATCACAATATACAACGGGGCAAGACCAATTAAAATACGGTGACAGCATTTTGATGATTGGAAAAGTAATTGGCACAGATGCAAAAATTGCAGATGCCTATATTGCAAAAGGGATGATTTTATCTACCCACAAGGATTTCGTTGGCTCATTAGATTCGTATCTGAAGGCATATGACCTCTTAAAAAAAGGAAAAAATGGCTATGTAATCAACAATTTGGAGTATAATATTGCCGATACAAAAAATTATTTAGGATTACATGAGGAAGCCCGAACCTCATTACAGAAAACCATAGCTTTTTTCAGATTGCATCATGACAAAGTAGATGGAACGGATTACAGATTATACTACATGTATTCCTTAATATCTCTCATTGATACCAATTCCAGAACAGGAAAATTTGGAGATAACGCCAATTTGATTAATGAGGGTAAGAATTTTATCAAGGATAAACAAAATGCAGACCTTGAAACTCTTTTGCCCTACCTAATCAGTTCAGAGGGAATGCAGGCATACTATCAGAAAAATTATCAACAGGCAATCAAGCTTTTAAATAAAAGCCTTAGTACCTACAATGACCAATGGAATCACTCAAACGATTATTTTTTTCTGGGAATGAGCTATTGGGAAAATGGAGAGCAGGATAAGGCTGTTGAATCATTTGCTGTCCTTGATGAAGAACTTGACAAAAACGGCAAAATTGACCCGAAATTCAGGTCTGCATTTGAAAAACTGTATGAATACTATCTAAAGAAAGAGGATAAAATTAAACAGTTTGAGTACATAGATAAACTGCTCATGCTTCATAAAGTGTATGAGAAAGAATACGAGCAGATTTTTCCTCATCTAAAAACGAAGTATGAGATTGATAAGTTAAACAGAGAAAAGCAAAAATTATCCACCTCCTTAAAAGAGCAGAGATATTTTAATCTTTCTCTTATCGTCTTGTCTACTCTACTACTTTTAGGATTATTCTACAGCATTTTAAGAAGTTACAGACGAAAAAAACAATATAAGAAACTTTATGAGACTTATATTCTTCAAAACTCTGTTGGGTCATCAGTTGAGGAAGAATCTGTAGATTACGAATTCTCTTCAGACAATTATGATGAAAAGTTTATTGATGATAAAGAAGAATCAGATGAAATCTGCGAAGAGGAACTTGAGGAGGAGGAAGTCTCGCCGTCAGGCAATACATTGCTCATAAACCAAACACTGGAAAACCAAGTTCTGGATAAACTTTCCTTTTTTGAAAAAAGCAGAAAGTTTCTTGACTCAAGTGTTACCTTGAAATCCCTGGCAGTATACTGTGGAACAAATACTGCATATCTTTCAAAGATAATCAATAGTCATAAGAAATGTAATTATAAAACTTACATGGTCAACCTTCGCCTTAATTACACAATGCATTTATGGAAGTCCAGAGCCGATTCAAGGGTGCTGTCAATTCAGGAGATAGCTACAAAATCAGGCTTTAGCACTGCACAAAGTTTTTCTAAAAATTTTCTGCTTAAATATGAAGTTTCACCAAAGTACTTTTTACAGCAACTGAATAAAACTCAATAATTATAGTCTAAACGTAAGTAGTAGATCTTTTAAATTGAGGAAAGTCATGGATTGAAACCAAAACAATGCACTAGGATGTCAGGATGATCAAATATAGCCATATATGCAGGGACATAAACCAGCTTGCCCGAGCAGAAAATGATCTTAAATACAAAACATAGATGAGACTAGTCCTGATAATAATTCTGTTATTGTCTGTTTTGAAGGAGACAAAAACTAAAAGCATTTTAAGTAATCTTCTTTCAATCCTTACGTGCAGAAAATGAGAAAGTGGAATGCTGGGAAATGACAATTATGAGGGATATTGAAATTTACATAATTGAAGAAGCCGGAAAGAAATCGTATTTCACCATCTTCTCTGTGATTAGGCTGTAAAGATAAATTCTCCTTATAGTGTAAAAGATTAGTTGTGAGGACTCCTTAAATTTCAATAAACCGCATTTGCGTTTTGTGAGGTTTCTGACTTTTCTATGCAGATTACCATTCAGGCAGGCACAAGGAAAACTGCAATCAATTCCATGAAAACAATAAGAAAGAAAATTGATAGAGCCTGAAATATTTTTGCGGAGGCTCCGCAATCCCGGATTGTGGATACCCAAAAAGATTTTTTTCCGCAGGGACAACGGAATATATTTGCTATAGAAAATCGGAGAGCCTCACAAGGAATGATGATAATTGAAATATGATCTTCTTTTTATAGAATAAAAAATGAAAACAAATGTTATGAAAGATCCAGTTGAGATATTTTTTGCAAAATTGTTGGTTTATTAGCGGATGAACACTTTCAGATCTGTAATTATGAACTGATTTTTCCGGTTTCATCACTTTCCATTATACGAACCTATAATAAATGATAGAAATTTTTATTTGGTAAAAACTAAATTCCTGTAACTTTAGTGCGTTTGTAACTGTCATTGTAATGTGTATGTATCCCTTCAGAATGTTTTACCAAATTTAGTTTCTGTGGAGATTGTATTCATGACATTAAAAAATTAATTTAAGCGCATGAAATTCCTCATTTTTCTCTCTATCCTTTTAACATCTTCCCTATCCGCTCAAAGCACCAGATTCTCTGACCGTGAGTTATATGACTTAGCTAAAATTTGGGGGCTGATTAAATATTATCATCCTGCAACTTCTCAGGGAAAAACAGATTGGGACAATGTTCTTTTGCAGTCATTCAGCAATCAGAAAGAATCAACTCCAGATGAAATAATCACCAATTGGCTGAAGCAGGCAGACCAAAGTTCATCTGACCGGATAGTTGAGAGAAAATCGGACTGTGACAGCATTACCCTTCGTAATTTTGATGATTCGTGGATAAAAAAATTAAATAAAATAAGTCCTGCAAACAGGAAACGTCTGCTGGAAATGACAGCTCAACCAAAAAATGTAGGATCATTCTACTCTAATCCCGTTGAAAACAGTATTCGTTTCAGCAGTACCAATGAAAAAACGTACACCCAATTTTCGACAGACATCAAAATGCTGGAACTCTTCAGAATCTGGAATGCGATCGAATATTTTTATCCCTACAAATATCTTCTAGATGAAAAATGGGATCAGGTTCTGCAAAAGTATATCCCTGTTTTCAAAAAAATAAAAACAGAAACAGACTACAAATACGCTGTAATGCAGCTTGCCGCTGAAATTCAGGATAGCCATGTTGAAATAAAGAAAACCTTACAGTACGATGTTGTCGGAAAATTATCTGCTCCTTTTATTTTTCAGATCGCTGACGGCAAAGTTGTCATCACCGGGATTAAAGATGAAGCTAAGATGAAGAAAGCAAACCTTGAAGTTGGAGATGTCATTACAAAGATCAATGGAAAATCTGTTCTGAAATCGCTTGATATCAATTCCAAATATTTTGCATACTCCAATAATGCAGTAAAATTACGTGAGGCTTACAGCTATCTGTTCAGCAGCAATGTTCTGACAGCAACAGTAGAAGGTGTAAAAAAGAACGGAAAGGCTTTCAAAACGGTCATGGAAAGAACTGGACGCATCTTTCAAAATGAATGGGACAAAGACGGCATACCCAATTATCAGCTGTTCTACAAAAACAAAACCTACACCTACCTCACTTATAATGAGAAAGAAAGCCGCCTAAATCCGAGCTTTCCGCTTGATGACAAAGTGTATTTTGAGTTTGCGTCTTTAAAAGCAACAGAGATTCCTTTACTGATGGAAAAGTATCAAAATACCAAAGGAATGGTTTTCGATCTCCGCGGCTATAATAATGACGGCTCAATAATAAAGATCTTTGATTATCTGCTGACTAAACCGGAACATTTCGGGATTATGACTCAGGCAGATTTCAGCCAGCCTGGAAAATTCTGCTTCGTCGATAATATCATTGACAAATCCTACAAATTTGCGGGCAGGAATAATCCCAACGCCTACAAAGGTCAGGTTGTTGTTTTAATCAACGAGTATACACAGAGCGCAGCTGAACTTTGGGCAATGATATTTAAAAAGGTTCCCAACGTCATTTTTGTTGGAAGTCAGACCGCAGGGGCGGACGGGAATAAGACGTCCATTAAAATGACCGACGGAAATGAACTTATTTTTTCAGGACTGGGTATTTACTATCCAGATGGTGCTGAAACCCAGCGGATCGGTATTCAACCAGACATTGTCGTACGTCCCACCGTTGAAAGCATCAGAAATAGTCAGGATCTGCTTCTGCTGAAAGCTTTTGAACTTATTGATCAGAAGAAATAAATTTAAAAATTTACACTGCATTTACGTGGCAAGGTTCTACCGGAAGCAAGAAAAGGATAGTGAATATTTTACGCATGCAGGCTTAATTAAGAAATATAAACAAAATATCCATCACAGTACGATGGATATTTTGTTGTAAGAGAATCTTATTTTTTTGATTCCTCAACAGAAACTTTTCTGAAATCCTTAAAAAGTTTGCTTAGTTCTAAAGCTGATTTTCTGGCTCTTGTTCCTGCTGCTTTGTTTCCTTTTTCAGATTGCTGATTCGCTTCAGCAGTAAATGCTTCAAATTCAGCATTGATTTTTTCGATAAGTTCTTTCATAACTGGATTGTATAAATTTATTTGGATGGCAAATATATTTATTTTTTTTAGTTAGACATGGTTTTTCACACAGGTTTAGAAAGTTCACATTTTGCGACCTTTGGATTTGTTAACTGTTTTAGTTATCCTTACTTGTTCTTTTACCGGATTTTTAAACGAAAACTCAAACTTTCCTATCTTATTATGGAAACTAATATAGCCTTGGTATTTCTTTCCTTTGCTGTCGTTGAGTCCGTTGATGTAGGCGGTCTCCCCTGCTTTGAGTTTTTCGATCTGCCATTTGTGGAGGGGTTTGCCTCTGAAGGTAGTAGGCACTTCTGCTTTGAGGAGGGTTGGGCGGGTTTTGTGTTTTAAATGGTTTTGTAAAGTATTGATGCTTTTATTGATGTTTCTGTTGAATAGGAATTCTACATATCTTTTGTCGGCATTGAACTGGACGGTGGCATTGAAGAGGGTTCCTCTTTTGGAGATCATGTTTTCAATATATAAGGGTTTTCCTTCTTTCCAGGGTTTTCTTTTGATCTTTGTTAAGGGTGACTCCACAGAGAACCAATGGGATTCTGATATATTCTGCTCGTAATGTCTTGAGTTGGTTGGTTAGTCGGTCTCTGCTGATGACGGACGGAGTGATTTCGTCAGTCATAGGATTGATCAGATTGACCACCCCGCCCATGTTTCCTGTTTCCAGGAGATTGATTTGGTCTTGTTGGATGAAGTCATGACCGATGAGTTGGGTGGCGAAGTCTGGTTCTTTTCTGACGGGGTGAATGCTTACTTCAAGGCATCCGACATCGTTGAGTCTTAAGGAAAGTCTGACATCCACGGTCGTTGTGATGGTTCCCTGATTAAACGTGATGGGAATCAACATGGGTGTTTTATATCCTTTGAGTAAGGGTTCCATGGCGTTGAGCTGTTCGAGTATTTCTTTTGTAAGAATGAGCCTGCTCATGATTTTCCAGTCGATCTGTTCAGGGACATAGCGGTATTGATTTTCTTAATGTAAGGATAATTACTTTTACTTTGCTGAAATTGGGTGAGTTTATTTTGACGATCCAACGCCGCTTGTACTGCATCGATGGAAACTGCATAGTCTTTGAGCTGGTCGATTCTTTTACACTTGCCTGACCGATGTAGTCCTGAAGGTATTCAGCTGTTTCATTGGCTTCGTATTAAGTTACTTTGAAAAAGGTGAATTCTTCAGGGTTTTATAACTTGTGGTACAAATCTGAATAGAATTGGGTGAAGCTGGCTTCTTTTGAGTTAATTTTTAAGATGGTATTTAAATATTCTTGCTCGGGTTCGTTGTAATTGATCGTCCCGTCTGGATTGATGTTTTGTACAATGCCGATAGTATTGCTGTTATTGTGGAGAACCACTAAAGTGTCGGTGGATTGGATTTTTATATTCTGTTCCTGATTTTGTTTGTACTTATTTTCCATAATACTCAATCTGATTTACTAATAAAATTAAATGAGAATTGGTCCGGATTCATGTTCTGGAATTCCATGACATATTTTGGAAATGGTAGTCTTTCTTATGATTCTCTTTTAATAAGCATATTAAGTAAGTCCGTTGCGTTGACTTAATCTTTAAATTTGATGAGTATTGCAAAAAAAAACAAGCTTCCTGATAACGATGACGCTCTTAAAGTCACAATACCGTTTTGCTAAAAGATGCAATCATTCTTCTAAAGCACACACATCATCTTTAGATTATTCAAAAAGCTATTATTACCTTACCTGTTGAGACAAGACTTTACTGATAGATCCGAGCTGGATTCCAATACGAGAAACAGGCTCTAATGACAGACCACAAAAAATATAACAAAATATTAGCTTCTCATATTTAATCTTTCCTCCTGAAGATCTAGCAGGCGAAGATGTTTTCTGATTATTTCTTCATCTAACAGGAGCTCTTCTCTGTTTTTATTGATCAGCCAGCTTCTCTGACTTTCGAGAATGTCGATATAAATCTTTCTGTACTCATCAAAATTGAGAATGATCTCAGAACTGCTTAATTGGTTTTCGTATTTCTGTAATTGATCTTTCAACGCCGGGAAACTTTCTATTTTGTGGGCATAATCGCTGTGGATTTTATTAATTGCCACTTCTGCCAAGCTGTTTTGAATATCGTAATCAATCTCTTTCTCACTTTTTATAAAGTCCCGATCTACAGGTGGAAACCTTTTAAGTAAAATAGGAAGTGTGAGACCTTGCAGCAATAGAGTTAAAAGAATAACAATAAAAGTAATGAAGAGAATCATATTTCTTTGTGGGAAAGGTGTTCCATCATCCAAAGTCAGGGGAATGGAAAGCGCTGCGGCCAAAGAAACTACTCCTCTCATTCCAGTCCAGCCAATAATCATGGGCGTTTGCCAGCCGGGTGACTGCGCATCAGCAACGGTAATAAAATTTCTCATAATTAAAGTTGTAATTAACGCTCCGTAGCCGGCAACTATTCTCACAAGAATCAATACAACAGTAACTGCAACTCCATAACCGATTGCAGTGTATAAATCTGTATCACCTAAGCCGGAAACAATTTCCTGCAGGTCTAAACCGATAAGCATGAAAACGATTCCATTTAACAAAAAGCAAAAGCTTTCCCAAACTGTTACCGTACGTATCCGTGATGCGCTGCTTAAAAAATCGTGACTCCGGTAAGAAAGAAATAACCCACCGGTTACCACAGCTAAAACTCCGGATGCATGTAGCTGTTCTGCTGCCAAATACATTGAAAAGGGCGCAATAAAAGTCAACAGAATATCAATGTTTGAATCTGTAGGTAAAATTTTATGCATTTTCATAAAGATGTGCGCAATAACAAGACCTATTCCTACTCCTCCAAAACACATCCATATAAAACTGCCAGCTGCTTCATGCCAAACGAATTGTCCGGTTGCAGCAGCAATCATCGCAAATCTGAAAATAATGAGAGAAGAGGCATCGTTAAGCAAACTTTCACCTTCGAGAATTGATACCAGTCTTTTCGGAACCTTTACAAATTTTAAAATTGCTCCAGCACTCACTGCATCTGGTGGAGAAATGATTCCACCCAATAAAAACCCCAGGGCTAATGAAAATCCCGGAATAAAATAATTAGCAAAAACAGCCACTGACATAGCAGTAAAAAAAACGACTATAAAAGCAAAACTAAAAATAATTCTACGCCATCGCCATAGTTCTTTCCATGAAGTTGACCATGCAGCCTCATAAAGCAGAGGAGGTAAAAAAATGATGAATAATAATTCAGGTTCTATTTTAATATGTGGCGTACCGGGGATAAAACTGATCAGAAGGCCGGCTAAGACCAGCAAAACGGGATATGCAACCTGAATTTTCTTTGCCAGCATGATGAGCATAGTGATAAGCAAAACCAGAAAAAGATAGAATTCGAAATTTTCAAGCATAGTGGATTTTTAGAAAACTAAATATATATATTAAATTTTAAAAACATTTAGATTAGAGATAGATATTCAACAACATTACTATTCCGACACAACGTCAATCTGCTTTTCAACAGGTGTTGAAACATACGTTTCAACTATGTATTCTGCCGTCTTCAGTGCATTAAATATTTTTACCATAATTGTATTTTACCTTATAGATTAATAAGCTGAGGAAGCACCTTTACTCTCAAACTTTAGCTGGCGGAATCTGGTATTATCCTGTAATAGTTCGACATCATATCCTCTTTTTTCTCTCTTGTTTTCATTAATGTAGCAAGTTCGGTAGTGTAGGATCTGACAAAATGATTAAAGAAACTGCCCCTGCTTAAACTTTGTTAATCATAACTTCATTATCTGAAGTGGTCTTTATTTTAGATAGTAACAGTCTTTTAAATTTCATATGATATAAAAATAGCACCAATATAAGTTTACTATTTGTAATATTGTGAAAGGATAAATTTATACTTTTACAAAATCAATATAATCATAGAATGAGTGACTTCATCATAGGCATCGGCAAAAGAATAAAGGATATCAGAAAAGAAAACAATCTTACAATTAATGAGCTTGCCAACAGAGCCAATGTGAGCAATGGACTGATTTCAAGGATAGAAAACGGCAGAACGATACCCTCTCTTCCTGTATTATTGGATCTTATTCAATCGCTAAACATTGATGCAAGCTATTTTTTTGAAGGCGTAGAAAAAAGCAGTACAGCAAAATATATTTACATTCCTAAAGAAGATCAGCAGGTAATTGAAAAAGAAATAGAAGCAGAGGGATTCAAATACATGCACATCTTCAGCAAAAGTTTAAATTCATTGGGTTTCGAGGCTGTTTTGCTGACTTTGGAACCACGTTCTAAAAGAGAAAAAGTAATCACCGATGCCTGGGAATTCAAATATATTTTACAAGGAACTGTAAAATACGTTATTGATCAGGAAGAAATTATCTTATCCGAAGGTGATGCACTTTATTTCAACGGAAAACATCCTCATGTTCCGGTAAGCATTTCTGATGAATCATGTATTATGCTGGTTCTCTACCTATATTCTGAAAAATTCTGAAATTATAAATCAGACATATGCTCCGCAATTTAAAAGTTTACTAATAGTAAACTTTTTGTTTTTCCATTTAATAATTACGTAATAATTTGTTCATATCTGTCTTGAATTAATTTTGTATTCCCGTTGAGAAAAAATCATCTGAAATCTTCACATCTCCCTCTCTTAAAGCATTATTCTTTATTTTCGTCAGGCAGAAGTTTTCATACTTCAGCTTATTTCATTCAAATTAAATATAAAATTTCTTCATTATTACTTAACATTAAAAGTTTATAAATATTAAAAATCAGGCATATTTTTGTAGTGTAATTTTAATATTTGTAAAAAAAATGAAAACCATAATCCAAAAAAGCTTCATTCCATTATTTGCCTGCTGCACCATCGGCATTTTTGCACAGAAGCAAATCGTTACAGGAATAGTTTCTGATGATAGTCAGGCTCTGCCGGGCGCCGCAGTATCTGTGGAAGGAACCTCAAAAGTTTTGATCACTGATGCTGAAGGAAGATTTACCATCAGCGATTTAAAGGCAGGTCAATACAATCTGAAAGTAAGTTATATAGGCTTTGAGCCAAAAAATCTTTCTGTAGAAATTATTGATTCTCAGAATCTTGATTTAGGGAGTATTGTTCTTTACCAGCGTCAGAAGAATATCGAAGAAGTTATCGTTTCAGGAACACTCAGAAACAGTGAAGCCCGTGCCTTGAATATGCAAAAAAATGCAATCAATATTTCAAACGTCATCGCCTCAGACGGTATTGGTAAACTACCGGACAGAAACGCAGCCGAAACCGTACAAAGAGTTCAGGGTGTCTCCATCGAGCGCGATCAGGGTGAAGGAAGATTTGTTTCTTTAAGAGGACTTCCTCCATTTTGGGCATCAACAACCATCAATGGAAATAGACTTCCAACCGCTGAAGAAGAAACCACCTCAAGAGCAACAGCCTTTGATTTTTTTCCGACAGAATTGATTTCTTATGTACACGTCAACAAATCTTTTACTCCCGATATGGAAGCAGACGGAATTGGTGGCGGTGTGAATTTTATCACCAAAACTCCTCCCATGAAAACTGAGTTCAGAGGGACTTTAGGAACAGGTTACAATGCAAAGTCTGATAAAGGCGTTTACAATCTGGGTCTGCTTTACGGCGGAAGAACGAAAGACAAAAAGTTCGGATATCTTGTTAATTTTTCGCATTTCATCAGAAACTGGTCAACGTATAATTTTGAAGCAAGAAGAAGCGGTGACGAAGGAGTTTTCAGAATGGAACTTCGTGATTATAATGGGTAAGAAAAACTACAGGAGCAAATGCTGCTTTAGAATATGTGTTGTCTCCGAAAAGTACCTTGTATCTGAAAGGAATGTACGGAACCCTTTCTGATGACGAAACTCATTACAAACACAGAGTGAGATTTGATAAATTCAGTGCGGCAAACAACACGGCAAGAGTTGAGCTTCAAAACATTCACAATTTACTGATCACAGAACTGACTTCGGTTTCTTTGGGTGGAAATCATCAGTTTAATAAAAGTAAAATTTTTGGGAGAAGGTCAAGAAGGTCACATTTTCTAAGATTCTTGCGCCGTATAAAAGTTGCAAACACTTAAGAAGGTAAGTGAGATTTTTAAGAGTCCACTATTTGACCTGATATAAATCATTATAATATATAAATCACCATTTTACATCTGATTAAAAACATCTAGAACTTTATTAATATCAATCAATAATTGGTTTGAATAGATTCCTGTCTTGTTCACAAACAACCAAATGGCGCCACTAAAGACAAGTGGCGCCATTTTTTATGATGTTGTTTTAATTATTCAAAAAATTATTTACCGAGAATTAAAATTTGAAGATCAATGTCAACAGACAAAACTCCCAAAAAGAGAGTTTTGTTTTATGATCAATATGTGTAATTATCTTACTGAAAAACGTTCTGCTTACGAAATATCTCTATTTCAGAGCTTTCTATTTTAGGATTTGCCCCGGAGTAACTCGCTACTAATGCCCCGACGGCACTTGCAAAATTCAGGGCTTCATCCGGACTTTCATTTGAGAGCAATTTGGCAATCAGACTGGCTAAAAAAGAATCTCCTGCACCTACTGTATCTGCTACTTTCACAGGAAAGCCCTGGTGTCTGTACAGTTCATTATTCCACAGCAGGATAGAGCCGTGCTTTCCTAAAGTTACACAGATTGCCTTCGTGTCTGTTTTTTCTGATATAAATTTAATGTTTGACTCCAGATCATCAGACTCGAATCCCATTCCGGCAGCTATTTCCACTATTTCCTCATCATTAAATTTGATAAAATCTGCTCTCTTCATAAGCTTTTCGAGAAGCTGAATGTTGTAAAACGGCTTTCTTAAATTCACATCAAAAACTTTAAACATTCTGTCATTGAAATCTAAAAGTGAGAAAAGCGTCTTTTGGGAAACTTCATTTCTGCAGGCAAGACTTCCGTAGAAAAAAACATCGGCCTTTTTTACGGTATTCATTATCTTATCATCTACAGTGATAAAATCCCATGCAGAAGGAAATTTAATCTCGTACGTTGCAGAACCACGTTCATTTAAAGAAACCTGCACAATTCCTGTATTATATTTCGGAGAAACAGCAATCCCGGCAGTTTCAACAGCATTTTTTCCGGTGTAATCCAGAATTATCTTTCCGTCTTCATCATTTCCTACGGCACTGATCATTGCCACGGGAAAGCCAAAAGAAGCCGTTCTGAGAGCCAGATTAAGAGGCGCTCCGCCAATTTTTTTCTCTTCTCCAAAAACATCGAAAAGTACTTCGCCAAAACTTATTACATTAATTTTATTATTGATAGACATTAATTGGGGTTTTTAATATTGACATTACTGAATGAACTGTCTGAAGAACTAAAAATACTCCATTTTTTATTAACTACATTATAAATCCTGTTTGTGAACGCGATTTTATCGTTAATATAAACCACACAAACATCGTTGCTCATAGAAGCTGTTACAGTATATGATGTTCCTGAAACCGAACTTAACGAATAAGAATTCATAAGATCCTCCGAACCGGAATTCATTACATAAGCTGCGATTCTGTTATTTGCAGGTTCAAAGGCAATCTTTACCCCACTTCCGGCGTCGGTATCCTGTGCCAGAATAATTCCTGCTTTTCCGGCAGATACATTCAATGTAAAGTTAATCTGATTAGCCTTCTGAAGTTTTGAAAAAGTGATCTGAGAATTGGAAGATAAATTAAAGCTGTTTCCATTCTGAGAGGCATTTCCGATGATTTTATCAACTGATAATGCATTGTTTTGATTAAACACAGATTGTACTCCCGAAACAGGTTTCACAGCCAGTGTTCCGTCCGGATTCTGAAGCAGTCTGTGAGCAACAATATTTCCTGCCCAGTCTTTTCCACCGGTATTATTTTCAGGTGTTTTTCTTGCGGTCCATCCTACCAGATAACGGTTTGTATTATCCGAAACTGTTTTGGCTGCATATAGATAAGAGCCGTCAAGACGGTCATTTTGAGGCGTAGTCCAAGGTCCGTTTGGTGAAGTCGAAATACGGTAATGCGTTCCTGTATTGCTGCTCCAGTTTTCAGAAAAAACAAGATACCAATAATTGCCCATTTTGAAAAGGTCCGGACATTCCAGCATAATATAATTTTCGGAAGAGGTGGTTGTATAAATCGGATTTTGTACAGTCCAGTTTCCGGTTGCCGGATTGGTTGTGGTAAATTTCAATACAACCGCTTTTTTATCAGAGGTTTGAGCAGAGACCAACATCCAGTATTTACCGTCTTCAGAGTTAAAGAAAACGTGTGGATCACGGAATTCATAATCATAATATCCTGCCGGAGCAGTCATTTTGAAACTCTTTACTTTTGTCCAGTTTTTCATATCTGTACTTGTTGCCAAAAGAATGCTCTCCCGCGGATTGCCTGAAAGAAACGAAGCTGCGGCGTTATGACCGGTGTAATAGTAATAATACGTATTTCCTACCTTCACAAGGCTTCCTGTTCCCACTCCGAAATCGGCTTCTGATGACGTTCCGTAAGGAATCTGTCTTCCCTGATAAGTAAAATCTGTGAAATTACCGGTCTCGAAGCTGTGAATATCGTGAAATCCTTCTCCTGCGGGTTTTGTTTTTGCATCGTGGAGAAAGAAAAGGTGGAACTTCCCGTTTTCATAATAAGGCATTACATCTCCTGCATAACCTTCTGTATAATAAGGATTGTTCTCTCCCATCCACTGATTGGGCGGCTGCGGAAAGATATTGGTTTTGCTGTAAATATCTTCCGGATTAACCTCCGTATCCGAATCACGATTCTGACAGGAAAATGTTGCCAGTGAAAGTACGGCTGCTACATATATTTTTTTAATTGACATGGGTTCTGATATTAATTGGTTACAAGATAATTGAGGCTGTTTTCCGTCATCTTTTTTATGTTATCCTGAAATGAATTGGGTTGGCTCGGGTTTCCGTTCACTGTTTCATTGTACCAGTCGTAGGCACCCATACAGATGACCATACATTTTTTGTTGGCAGTTCCGCCGGGAAATTCAGCAATAGCAACACGTCCGTCCAAAGTATTGTCCCAAGCCTCGCTGGCAAGATTATTACCACCTGTCTGGTTTCTCCATCCGGCCCCATTTACGTAACCACCCCAATCAGGAAGAAACCACCATGCTGTGTGATTAAGACGGAATGTCCCTTTCTCAAGCAGATTAGCTTTTCCTGCTTCGTACGTCTGAAGACCATCGAAAACAGGATGATTTTCATTTCCTTTGAAAGAAATTCCCCAGTCACTCCCTGTATCAATAAATCCGTTCGGAAGAAAATCTCCGAAAACATTATTCGGTCCTTTTCCTGCAGGAACTATCCCCAGTGCATCTACATATTGTGCAGCAAAGCTTGTTAGCAAAATATTTCCTCCGCCATTCAAATAGGTTTTGATTTTGGAAGTTACATTTGTATTCAGCGCATCGCCCGGCAGAGCGGTAGCCGAGTCAAAATGCCACCAGATCACATCAATGCCCGTAAGATTGGCTGCACCACTTGCGACATCAGCAATCGAAACATAGACAGCTCCTGAATATTTTCCAAAAAGCCAGTCAGAAGCTGCAATCTCATCCGGATTTGTCAATCCTGTTCTTGTAGTTGCTGTCCCAAGGAATAAAACGGACGGTCCTGATACAGGAGTTGTTACCTTCGCAGTATACACTTCCATTAGACTTCCGTTAGAAACAGTAAACGGAACCGGACTGGTAAAGTTAATAGTTGTTCCTGATACAGGATTGATGCTTACACCGTTTCCTGTTTCTATGATTGGCTGCAATGCGGTAAGATTTGTTCCTTCCGGCATTGTGAGTAAAATCGTCTTACTGGAATGATTGATGGTTGCCGATAATCCGTTGATTTTAAAACTGATAATTGGAACCTGAGCCTGAACCGTCACCTGGTAATCTTTATAAATATTACCGTTCTTCACTCTGAATTTGACAGGCTGGGAAAAATCAATTACAGTTCCCGAAGCCGGGGAAATTACAGAACCTTGTGGAATTTCTATGATTGGCGATAAAGCTTTCACACTTGTTCCATAAGGAAGCGTGACGATGATTTTATCATTTTTATGGTCTATTTCTCCTGAGACATTATTCACTCTAAAAGAAGAAATATTGACTGAAACATCCGTAACAAGGCCGTCTTCCATCTGGCTGTCGCAAGACCAGGTAAAAGCTGCAGAGATCAGCAGAATGATGATAACGTAAGTTTTTTTGAATATTGTTTTCATTTGAATCTTTTTTTAATATCCGTTATTTTGTTTGTACAGTCCCTGACTGAAATTGATCTGAGCCAGAGGAATCGGACAGTATTCCTCAATTCCATGGTCAAAACCTGCCTGAGAATAGAAGGATCTTTTCGTTTTTTCTACAGAATAATAGCTGTTCATCGTTCCCGCGGCAGTTCCCCATCTCACAAGGTCAAAGAATCGGCTTCCTTCCATAGCAAACTCCATTCTTCTCTCCCATCGCAATGCTTTTCTTGCAAAATCCTGATTCCATGTGCAGTTTACTCCCGGCTCGTACTTGCTAATAAGATTATTGGTCGTATAATTCCCCGTAAGAACAGTACTGTTGGCAGCACGCTGTCTTACCTGATTGATTAATGGTAGTGCTTCGTTGATCTGTCCGAGTTCAATTAACGCTTCAGCTTTCATCAGCAAAACATCGGAGTATCTTATAATGATCCTGTTTTTTGAATTGCCATAAAAAGGATCCACATTCACAGTACAGCCGCATCCCACAGGTACATTTTCTTTTAAAGAGGCATAATATCCATAAGTTCCGGGACTTCTGCTCCAGCTTTCCTGAAAGATTTTGTTTTCCTCATATTTCCAGGGCAATCCGGGCAGGGCGACGGTATGATACAATCTTGGATCCACTTTGTAATTGTTGAGTTGACTGTAGTTCAGATCCGAGTCATTGTACGTGTCAAACATCGGTAAACCCTGAGGGGTTGTTTTGAATGCATTCACAAGATTCTGGCTTGGCTTATGAAAATCACAGCAGCCTAAACCTTGCGGAAGAGAAAGCACATCACCGTAATTAAGCCTTCCGAAAAGCGTTCCGTCGTTGTCAGAATACTGAATTGAAAATACAGCTTCAGGACCGTTCTCGTACGTTCCTGGCATAAAATTATATCCAAAATCTGGCTCCAGTGTATAATTTCCTATCACCTGATTGGCAGCATCAACAGATTTTTGAAGTGTTACCGGATTGATCTGAGTAACCGTGTAGTTAGCATCCTGCTCGTATGCCTGATATAGCCTTACTTTAGCAAGATAAGCGTAGGCAGCACTTTTCTTTGGTCTTCCGACTTCTGATTGGGTTGCAGGAAGATTGGCGGCTGCAAATTCAAAATTAGAAGCAATTGCTTCCCAAAGCTCCTGGTCTGTTTTTGCTTTGTTGGAAATTTTAGGATAATCATCAATGGACGTATTTTCATCCACATAAGGCACATATTTGTATAAAGTTTTCAGTAAAAAGTAGTAATGTCCTCTTACGAAATTCATCTCGGCAATCCGCTTCTGCCTGTTTGGATATTCGGATTCTGAAAGCTGATTAAGTGCGGCAATCGCTTTGTTACATCTGGAAATTCCCACGTAATTGAGATACCATAATCTGTCTAATTCACCAAAATCCGGACGGATATTGTTTGAAATTTCGAAGAAGTGAAAGGTCTGGATGTCATTGGTTCCGCTTCCTCCTTTGTACGCGTCATCAGAACGGACGTTTCCATAAGGCCAAAGACTGAAAGGGGTATCATAGTGGTCATTTCCGAGAGATGCATAGGCTGCAACCACAAAACCATCCACATTCTGAGGCGTTACCACATCGGCTTCAGACAGTACACCTCTCGGCTCATTGTCCAGAAAATCGTTACAGGAAGTAGTTCCCAGCAAAAAGGCAAAAGCTATTGTTAAAAGTATATTCTTTTTCATTTTTTTATTATTTAAAAATTATAGGGAAAAATTAACTCCAAAATTGAACGTCAACGGTAATGGATAACCGAATGCCGGTGTTTCAGGATCGATTCCTGTAAAGCTTTTTGATTTTATTGTCCAAAGATTCTGTACACTTGCATACATCCTGAAATTGGCGATATGATATTGCTCCATCAGAGATTTTGGGAAAGTGTAACCCAACTGCAGAACCCTCAATTTAAGATAGCTTCCGTTTTCCACGTAGTAAGATGAAAATCTTGATTCTGCATTGCTGTCTACTGTTGTAAGAGCAGGAATATCCGAATTTGGGTTTTGAGGAGACCATGCGTTCAAAAGCCTTGTACCTTTATTGGACCCTACATCATCCACACTCCAGAAATCAGTCTGGTATTTTTTTGAATTAATCACATCTACATCACCGATGCCCTGCCAGAATGTTGAAAGATCAAAGTTTTTATAAGAAAAGTTAAAATTGATTCCATACGTAAACCCAGGATTGGGATTTCCTATCCATGTTCTGTCTTTATCGTCAATAATGCCGTCGTTATTTAAATCGGCATAACGGATTCTCCCCAGCCCTTTCCCTGGCTGTGCAGCAGAATTATCCACCTCAGACTGCGTCCTGAAAAGGCCGTCTGCAACATAACCGTACATCGAGTTGATGGGTCTTCCAAGGATATTATCTGTAGTTCCGTTCCCGCCGTAGTTATTGACAACAGACTGTGGAAGTTCGGTGATTTTGTTGCGGTTCATAGAGATATTCCCTGAAACTTCATAGCGGAAACCTCCCGCAGTTTCATTCTGGTAAGATAATGCAGCCTCAATTCCTTCGTTTTCCATCGATGCACCGTTAATCCAGCGGTCTCCCCCTTCTCCTATTACACCAAGATAAGGTGGAAGCACCAGAATATCTTTCGTAGCTTTCTTATATACATCTACACTTCCTGTCAGTTTCTGATTAAACAACCCGAAATCCAATCCTAAATTGGTTTGTGTGGTTGTCTCCCACCGAAGGTCATCATTTTTGGTTTGTGTTGCAATAAAGCCTGAAGGGAGCAATCCGCTACCGACACCTGAAATATCGTAAGCCGTACCGTAAGATGTCGCCCAGGTAGGATTTCCTCCGGCATAATTTGCGATATACAGAGAATACACCGCTGAATTACTGATCTCCTGGTTTCCGGTCTGTCCCCAGCCAGCTCTTAACCTCAAATCTGAAAAAAACGGAATAAGATTTTGTGCAAAATGTTCCTTATTGATTCTCCATCCTGCCGAGAACGCAGGAAAAGTTCCGAAACGGTTATTCTTCCCGAATCTTGAAGACCCATCGTAACGCATTGTTGCAGAGAAAAGATAGCGGTTGTCATAATCGTAGGAAAATTTACCAAAATAGGACAAAAGGCTGTAATATGTAGAGCTTCCTCCGTTGAAAGCGTCTCCGGTTCCGGCATCGGGATACATATAATCAGGAGTTTCAATTAAAAAACCTTCTTTTCTCAGCCAGGTATTTCTAAACGTGTCTTTGTACATTTCCATTCCGCCCAGAAGATCAAAATGATGCTTACCAGCTTTTGCTGTGTATTGTGCAGTATTGGTCCATGTCCATTTTTCGGTGTCTGACTGGTCAATGTTTACTGCATTGGTTTTGTTTTGCAAGTAACCCGAAACATAGCTTCTTTGCAGCATTCTTTTATAATAATTGGAAAGATCTATCCCGAAACTGGATTTTAAGGTCAGATTTTTCACGGGCGTTAATTCAGCAAATACATTTCCGAAGAATCTTTGGTATTCATAACCGTTATCTTTGTTGTATTCCAATAATCTTACAGGATTTTGTCTGTCATTCATTCCGCCAACCGGACCACCCCATCCAATGCCGTCTACAGTGCGAACAGGGATGATTGGTAAAGCTCGCAGAGCAGGATCCAAAACACCCGGATCCATCAGTTCATTGGTTTTATTGAAGGTAAAATTTTCTCCGATTTTCAGTTTTCCGTCGAAAAAGTTATAGGAGGTATTTACACGGGCAGACAGTCTTTTAAAATTGGTCAGTTTCACAATTCCTTCATTATCATAGTAACCCAAAGAGAAGAAATAAGAACCTTTGTCTGAAGCACTTGAAGCAGAAACATCCAGCGAATTGGCAACACCGGTCTGTGAAACCTCATCATACCAGTTGGTATTGGCTGATTTCAGGGTTTTTGCTGCATCCAGATATTCAGGTACGAAACTATTGTACAATACAGGAATGCCATTCTGCACGCCCCAATCGAAATTGTAGCTGAGATTATTCAAATTCGGGTTCAGTCCGTCATTGATATTGGCCTGCCAGAGAGCCTGTCCGAATTGTTTGGCATTCAGAACCTCTGTTTTTCTGGCATATTGTGAATACGCTGTGTAATAATTGAGGTCGATTCTCATCTTTCCTTTTTTTCCTTTTTTGGTCGTGATGATGATAACACCATTCGCAGCCCTTGATCCGTAGATACTTGCAGAAGATGCATCTTTAAGTACCTGCATAGATTCTATGTCACTTGGATTAAGCTCATGCATACCGGCTTTTGTTGGAACTCCATCTATGACGTACAAAGGATCTGTATTGTTCAGTGTTCCTACACCACGAATCAGTACTTTTGTATTGCTGCCCGAAGGAGATCCGTCGGTTGTAATATTCACACCTGCCACCCTTCCCTGAAGGGATTTTATTGGATTGGGTTCTGTCTGCTTATTCAGGTCTTTCATATCCACCACCGAAACCGCACCTGTAATATCTGCCTTTCTCTGCTTTGTATATCCTGTTACGACAACCTCTTCTATGCTTTTTATTTTCTCCGCAGCTAAAACGATGTTCAGAACCGTCTTTTCATCCACGACAACTTCGCGGGTAGAATAATCGGGATAAGTAAAAATTAGGGTGTTTCCTTTTTGCAGATCATTGATCTGAAATGCACCGCTGCTGTCTGTTGTGGTATTGGTTCCTGTTTCTGAAACGGTTACAATTACACCGCTCAAAGGCTTTTGATCTGAGGAAACTACCTTACCTTTAATAACTTCCTGCGCAAATACATACGAAAAAGGCAAGAGGCAAAAAGCGATGGCTATTTTGTATTTCTTCATAGTATAGTTTTTTATTTGATATTAATCTGATGAGCATTGAATTTTACTGTACTTCCCTTGGTATCTGTGGATAAGCTTAGCTCCGAGTAGCTTTCATTAGGGAAGAAAATTTCGGTCATTACCTTTTCGCCGTCATTGAAGAAAATTTCGATGGAAGTTTTATCCAGAAGAATTTTAAATTTTCCCTCAGTTACAGCTTTTGAAAGCGGCGCTTTTGTTACCTTTTCTGCGAATTTATCACCGAAATTGGTTTTTCCCGATTTCCTGCGGTCTATGAAAAGTGATTTCTCTTTATTATCGATTCCAAAAGTGATTTTTTCACCTAAAAAATTACTGAGAGAAAATGTATAAACACCGCCAGTCATTTTCTTAAAATCAAAATCGATCACTGCTTTTGTAAGGTCGATTTCATTATTTTTAAGAATAGATTGGGATGATTTCAGAGTAATATTTTTTGAAATTTTCTTTCCCTGGTATTTTTCCAGCTGAGAAACGGGTACATTTTTAAGAATATAACCTTCTTTCTTTTTTACAAGGCTCACTTCCCGTGCAATGGTGTTACTGCTTCTCCACTTTTCTGTGGGAACTTCCTGCGCATACAGCCAATTCGACATCCAGCCGATGATTACTCTTTTATTTTCTGGGACGTTGTCAAAAGATACACTTGCATAATTATCCATTCCCCAATCTAACCACACGGCTTTTTCTTTTGCCAGTTGTTTTTCAAAGAGAGGGTCTATTTTAAATGTTTTTCCATCAAAATCCCCCACAAAAAACTGGGCACCAGAACCTCCGTTTGGTCCACCCGGATTAAGATTTTGAATCAAAACCCATTTGGTTTCCTGTGTTCCCTCAATTTTTATAGGAAAAAAATCCGGACATTCCCAAACACCGCCGTGTGCACCTAAATCTTTTCCAAAATCTGACAAAAGTTGCCAATCTTTCAAATTTTTAGAAGCATAAAACTGTGTTTTGTCGTGCGCAGCAATACTCATTATCCATTGCTGATGAATCTCATCTCGGATCACTTTCGGATCTCTGAAATCCCGAATACCTGGATTTTGAATTACAGGATTATTTTTATATTTCGTCCACGTTTTACCGTTATCCAAAGAATACGCTAAAGCCTGACTTTCAACATCAGTTTTATTTTCTTTTTCCTTTGATGGATCGTGATAGGTATAAAATGCTAAAACTGGAATGTTTTTTCCGTCTCCAAAACCGGAAATGTTGTTTTTATCTACCACAGCGCTTCCCGAAAAAATATAACCTAAATCATCCGGATAAAGCGCAATGGGCTGCTCCTCCCATCTAATAAGGTCTTTGCTGGTTGCGTGTCCCCAATGCATTGGCCCCCACTTGTTTCCACCGGGATAATACTGAAAAAACAAATGATAAAGACCATCTGAATAATACAATCCGTTTGGATCATTCATCCAGTTTGCTTTCGGTGTAAAGTGGTAATTGGGTCTGTAAAGCTGCTCTTCAGAGGCTTGGGAGCCAGACTGCGCTTGGAGCCCGGAATAAAGCGTTGCGATTATTAAAGTTGATATGATTTTCTTCATTATATTTATTTAACAGGAGATTTTTAATTATATTTAAAACACTTTCCTAAGTTTAAACAGCTCATTTTTAAAATCTATTTCGTGAGTGTTCTGCTTAATTTTTCCAGCGATATACCTTTGGTTTCCGGCATCATAAAAATGACAAATAATAACTGGAATACCATGGCAACCGTAAAGACCAAAAACACGGTCGCTGCGCCTATGGTAGCAAATAATGTGGGAATAAGTGATGGAATAACTGCTGCCAAAAGCCAGTGTGTGGAACTTCCGAAAGCCTGACCTGATGCACGCAGGTGATTCGGGAAAATCTCAGAAATAAACACCCAGATCACTGTTCCCTGACCAATAGCGTGAGAAGCAATAAACAGGAACAGGAAAATTGGAATCGCCAATCCCGACCAATGAAAATAAAAAGCCATAGAAACCAATCCTAAAGAAATGATATAACCTACAGAACCCAGATACATCAGAGTTCTTCTTCCCACCTTATCAATGAGATTTACTCCAACTAAAGTGAAAACCATATTCACAACACCTATCCCGATACTGCTGAGAAGTGCCGTTTTCTCACCTAATCCTGCTTCGCCAAAAATCCTCGGCGCGTAGTAAAGAAATGCATTTATCCCTGACATCTGATTGAAAAAGGCTACCAGAAAAGCCAGCATCAGCGGAAAACGGTATTTTTTCATAAAGATATTTTCCTGTGGCGATTCTGCGTGGTCATCTTCCATCTGCGTGATCAAAGTGTCAGAATCCTGATCTGGACTTAGGATTTTCATCACTTTTTTCGCTTCTTCTATTCTGGATTTGGAAACCAGCCATCTTGGACTTTCAGGAATTGTGATTACACATAATGTATAAATAGTTGCGGGAATTGCCTGTACACCAAGCATCCAACGCCAGTCGTTATCACCGATACCACTTAATAAATAATTTGATAAAAATGCAACTAAAATCCCCAGAACAATATTAAACTGATACAAGGAAACCATTCTGCCACGGTCTTTTGCAGGTGCAATCTCTGAAATATAAGCCGGTGCAGCAATTGTAGATGCACCAACACCTAAACCACCCATAAATCTGAAAAATGCGAACAGATAAGGATCATTGGAAAGTGCCGTTCCTATTGCAGAAAATGCATATAAAACACCAATAATCAAAAGCGTTTTTTTCCTGCCCAATTTATTGGTCGGTATTCCACCAAAAATAGCACCTATCACTGTACCCCATAATGCCATTCCCATCACTACTGCTCCGTGAAATGCATCTGAGCTGTTCCAGAGTGCCTGCAACTTTTTGTCTGCCCCGGAAATTACCACTACATCAAACCCGAAAAGAAATCCTGCCAAAGCTGCAGTTACAGACCACATAAGAATTTTATTCATCCTTAAAAATATTTATTTGTTTGTGGCTAATATATCCCAAGGCGGCTATCCGAAGGTTTAATTATGTAACTAAATATTTCGAAAAGGTTAATTATTTGTTAAATAACAGTAACTTACTAATAATCAATTATTTAATTTAAAATAATTTCATTAAATTTTCATCAGGTTTCAAAAATGTTACATTGTTTTATAAAAATGTTACGTGTGTTTTGGCGTTTTCGAGGTTTAAGAACAAATAATGTTATGAAAATTTTAACCGAAAAAATGGTCAAGGTGTATCGTTTTTGGATCAATAACTTTTAGGAATTACAATTCCTATGAAAAGCTGTTTAATTTTCCGAATGAAGCTGTAATGTTGGGAAAATTTAATAAAAAAAGCAACAGATTAGTAAACTGCTGCTGAATATGGTAAAATATGAGGTGTGAATATTTTTTTCATTGTTGTCCTCAAAAAATTGAAAACAAATTGATTAATACAATGTTTATCGGATAAATTAACAGTTCGCTCCTACGGAGCTATTTTTTTTGACCTTATTTTTTTTCTATTAACAGTAAGTCCTTACAGGACTAAATACAGCTCCATTAGGAGCTAACTGTTAATAGAAAGAAAGTAATTCTTTGATAATTTAAGCTCTATAGGAGCGACCTGTTAATTGTATAATTTTCATCAGACAACATAATTTTTCTTATCTAAATAAGATTAAAGTGTTAGATTTTTTTATTAAAATGTTACAATATCATAGTTGATTTCGCACATTTTTACAACTCATTATCTGCGGACTTTCTAAAAGCATTCGGGGATACGCCAAACTTATTTTTGAAGACAGTGGAGAAATAATTCGGGGAAGAAAAACCGTTTTTGTATGCAATCTCAGAAATCGTCAGTTCAGGATTTTGAAGCATTGATTTGGCTTGCTCAAGACGGAGATTGTTAATATAATCGCTCACGTTCACATCAAATATTGCTTTTATCTTTCTATAAAGCTGAATTCTGGAAATATTAAGCAAGTCTGCGAGATTTTCCACTGAAAAATCGGCATTGTCAATATTTGTTTTAATCAAGTTATTCAGATTGTTCACAAAGGTCTGTTCTATGCTTCCGAACGACTTGCTGTCCACAATTCTGCCAATATTATTTGTATAATAATAACGCAGTTTTTCCCGGTTGTAAAGTAATGCACGCAACGATTGTATCAGAATCGTGTAACTGAAAGGTTTCGTAAGATAAAGATCAACACCGGATTTCAATCCTTGCAGATAAGATTCTTTATTATCCAGAGCGGTCAAAAGAATGACCGGAATATGTGATGTACGAAGGTCGTTTTTTAAGATTTCACAGATTTCAAAGCCATTTTTGCCCGGAAGATTCACATCACAAACGATAATATCAGGAATTTCAATTAAAGCTTTATCAATCGCATCTGTACCGTCAGAAACCATTATCTCAAACTCATTCTGAAGCTTGTTGCTTAAAAAGAAAGATAAATCCGAATTGTCCTCTACCAAAAGAAGTGAATAACGTTCGCCTTGAGATTCCTGATTTTGAGTAATCGTCTCGTCTTCCAATCCTGTAAAAACGATATCTTTTGCCAGACTTTCAGCACCTGCAAGACTAGGTTCTTTTACCATTTGGTCTTCATTGAAATGCTTGTTTCCTTTATAAAGACTGATGACGAACTCTGTTCCCTGAAAAGAACTCACTTCTATCTTCCCAAGATGAAGATCAATGAACTGTCTGCTAAGATGAAGCCCGATTCCTGAACTGTTTTTTCGGTTGTTGGAACCCTTGAAATAAGCTTCGAATACATTGACAATCTCTTTTTCAGGAATTCCGATCCCATTATCTTTGAAGCTGATGACCGCTTGATTTCCTTTTTCCTGAATCGTGATTTCAATTTTTCCATTGTCCGGAGTAAATTTAAAAGCGTTGGACAAAAGGTTGAAATAGACTTTATCCATCAGGTTTCTGTCGATATAAAGCTCAAGATTTTTATTCTGAGAATGAATTTCGAATTTGATATTTCTTTTCTTCGCTTCATTTTCAAAATCACGGAAAATGGCGTAAGTAAAATCGTAAATATTCGTTTTGGAAACTCTTAGGTTAAAAGTTTGGTTTTCTATTTTCCTAAAATCCAGCAAGTTATCCACCAGTCGTAATAATCTGTTGGAGTTTTTATTGATCAGCTCCAATTCATAGGGCGGTTTTGTACCTTTGGTTTTGCCAGAATCAATTAAAGATTCCAATGAACTGAGGATAAGCGTAATGGGCGTTTTGAATTCGTGAGACAATCCCGTAAAAAAATTAACCCTTGCTTCATTACTTTCTTTCAACTTATTGGCAATGGTTTCAATCTGGTTTCTTTGAATAGTAATTCTCTCGTTAGTAAGGGTAAGCTGCTTATTTTTTATCTTGATTGCATAAATAAGGTAAATAGAATAAGCAACCAGGCAAAACATCAATACCAGCAATATGATAGACCATCGGAACAATTGTTTTTGTGAAGAATAAAGCTCAGTCTGTTTTTTAATCGCCTGTACCTGATTTTCTATGATGTCTTGCTGTTCGATGATTTTATCAAACTGATTGCGCATAATTTCAGCATTCATCCGGTCAATAATCGTTGTGCTAAGTTTGATACGTTTCGGAACAGGAACACCGTTATGAATCTTAATTGCAGTTTTGATGGCTTCTGCTCCACCTGTCGGATACAATAAAGTGGCGTTCAGCTTACCATCCAGAACCATTTGTACTCCTCCGTCTTTTGTATTCAGTCCGTCAACACCGATAAATTTGATTTGTTTTTCCAAACCTCTATTCCTTGCAATTTGCCACGCAATGTCGGCAAGCTCATCATTAAAAGCAAAAACATACAGACTTTGCTTTCCTAATGAATCCAGCGTTTTCCTGAAAGAGTCTGCTGGAAGTCCTTTAAACGTTTTTAGTAAATCTGTATTGGGATTGTTTTTGATAATTTCCTGAAAGCCTAAACTTCTCTCAATTGTTGGCGAAGATTGGTCGTCACCTCGTATTTCGATTACTTTTTTATCATTTTTGGAATCTGAAAGAATGTAATTGGCTGCATCTTTACCAATTTCAACGTTATCTGCGCCAATATATGTTGTATATTTTTCTGAATTAATCTTCCGGTCCAGCAAAATAACGGGAATATTTTTTGCAGCCGCTTTTTCCACCACAGGAACTAAGGAATGGGGATCAATGGGTGAAATGATAATCACATCCACCTTACGATCAATCAATTTTTGAATATCCTGAATCTGTTTATTGACAGAACCTTCTGCTTTCTGTATACTCAGCTCTACTTCGGAATGAAGTGATGCCTGTATTTCCATAGAATGGTTCATTGCCAGTCTCCACGGATGATTTCCCAAGCCCTGCGAAAATCCGATAGTAATTTTATCTGAAGTTTTCTGCGATTCTTTACAAGAAAAAAAAACAAGAAGAAACAGAACCAATATTATTCTATAAGTCTTAAAAAAACTGAAAAATTTTAGTGCTAACATATTAACACAATATTAATGAAGATGTTGCAGATAGGCAATTATAATTGCACTTATCTTATCATAAAAATTCTCCATTTATTGCACGCATACTTTGATTAGGATTCAGTAAAAAATCTTTTCTGAATTCGAAATATTTAAAAATTCTTAAAAACTAACAAAAACACATTCACCTGGTGATTTAAAGTTTCATAATTAAATGAACTTGTGACAGGAGCATTATTTACAGAAGCTTTCTTTTTACCTCATCACAGTTTTGTACAATTGTTTTACAGATTTCATCAACGGTTACAGATGTTTTGTTATCAGAAAAAGGTTCGCCATAGAGGTTTGCCAGTTTATTAATGGTTAAAAATGAAGTGCTGATAATAACCATAATTTGGATGGTCAATAACTCAAATGTGCTGTCTTCACCACCTAAATCAATATCGCCGATAAACAACGGCAGTAAAACAATATAAAAACTCACAATAATCTTTGTAAATGCACTGTAAATCATCAGAAACGGAGTATTTTTGATCCGCTCTGCTTTCCCCTGAATGTCATAGAAACGGGTAATATGCTGCATCAAATCATTTTTTTCAAAATTTGCCTTTGATGTAAAACTGTGTTCCAGACTTTTGGTTACGGCGAGTAATAATTAATTTGAAATTTTATTTTCCATGTTGATTTCAAAACTATTTAACACCTGTATTTCCTGCTCACTGAATGCTGGCTGGAAGTTGTTGTGCATTTCATTTTGAGCTGACGAATGTACAGCAAAATTAATTCAATGATATTCTGAGCCTGGGTTTTCAGGGAGTTTTCTTCTACCTTAATGATGTTCGCACTGTTACTTTAATAGGCATATATTTTTGCGGCAAAACTTCTTGTGTTGTTGGTAAGTTCACCAAATATCTTTCGGGCTTCCCACCATCTGTCATACGAAGAATTCATTCTGAAACCTAAGAAAAATGCAACTGCAAGACCAAATACAGAACCTATTTGCCGCGGTATTTTATAGATGTGATCACCAAAATATTCTTCAAGACCAAGTATAAAAACTGTATAAGCGGCAGTGACAACAATATATGGCAACGAAATTTTCAGCAACTGAATTAAACCCTGCTTTTCTGTTTTTATCATCCTTTTAAAATTTTTTTATGTTTTCAGTTAAAGCAGCCGGCTCTGTGAAGATTTTCATTAAAATATAAACTTTGCTGTAAAAATATTTGAAAACTGCTGCCAGCTTCTGAGAAAAATTCTGACCTGCCAATGATCTTAACAATCCAAAATTGATTTATTTAGCATCTTTTTAAAATTTCATCAAAATTAATTTCCGCGGCCCTTCCTTCTTTAAACTCTGGATGACATGGGAGTTCATTTTAATAAAATTTTCAAACCATTTTTATTCTCCCTTTTGGCTTGGGTAAAAGAAAAATGACTTGAAAATTTGTTTATCTAATCATTTTTAAACAGGCTTTTATTTGAATCTTACATTTAACGATAAAATATCAGATTTCATTCCTATAGATTTTGTGTAATGACCGTAACGGATTTCCAGCATATTCAGGCGTGAAACTCCGAACAGCCCGTTTTTAGGATTGATTCTGATGCCCGCTCCGTAAAAATTACTGCTGAATTGAGACAGATCATAATTGCTGGTGTAAAAATCATCAAAAGCGGTATGCTCTTGATACTGTGCAAAATATTTTGCCGAAGTCTGTTTATAGTAGCGATAGAAAGGCGTCACCGAAACGAAAGGCGAAATCTTTACCGGCGTTTCCAGGCTTACAGTATTTGATTTTAAACCCCAGTTGTCTGTGTAATAACGGTAGTAAGCTCTCACAACTAACCGGTCACCTAAAAAATAATTGGCCCTGAATCCCACAGGAATTTTAAAACGTTTATCCGGCAAGGCCTCCTGATGCACAGAGCTGTCTTTGAAATAAACCCTGTGAAACGGCAAACTTAGATAACCCGTCTGCTGTACACCATCTGCCAGAAGCTCCACCTGAAAATTCTGGTTGATAATCTGCGAATACGCTAAAGATAATGCATAAGTGTTTCTGCCGCTCGTTCCCTCATTTTGTGCGGTTCTCAGCTCTACAGGAGCAATCAGTTTTACCTGATCCATGTACTCCTGAAATTTAGCTGTAAATTCTCCCATTTTGTTGGGCGTTTTCTGCGAAAAACCAATATTGGCGCTGTAAGACTGGTAATCATACTCAAAAGAAGAAGATACGCCTGCCAGCAAAGTTGTACCATTTTCGGCATTCTCACGGCTCCAGCTCAAAGCAGGATAAATCCTGTTGTCTGCACGGGAAGCAGAAGAATTTGCTTTCAGATCAATCATATCAGAAGATGCAGATGTGTAATGGTCTATTCCTGCACTGAAACTAAATTTGTTCTTCCGTTCTTTTTTATCGTATTTTACAACGGTTACATCGATCGTATTTGAGATATCAGACAATTTTTCGGTTCCGGTTCCTCCGGTGACGGCAGAATTATTCCCATCCTGTTTATAATAGCTTGAAACCAAATTGGCTTCATCAAATGTTAGTTTTTTAGGCTGTTCACTTCCTGTATTTTGCTGTGCCTTTACATTAAAAATCCCAAAAAGAGCAACGATGCTTATGATAATTTTTTTCATTTTGAATCACATTTTTACTGTACAGTTACTCTTAATTACAACCGCATCCACCTCCTACTTTCCCGGCATTTGCTCCTGAAGAACCTTCTCTGTAAGACTGAAAACTCAGTTCTGTTTTTTCAACCGGTCTGTTGCCCAGGGTCATTTCGGCATCGTTCAGTTTGTTTTTATCGTACTCTTTTACCGTTACGCAGGATTGCATCAGTACATTTGCGGTGATGCACAGGGCAGCAACCGCTGTTTTATTTAAGTTTTTCATTTGTTTTGAATTTAATTTGTTTAAAATGAAACCTTTACGATCATTTTAGATTAATATTTTGAGAAGAATAAATATGGTCTTCTTCATCAATGATAATGCACTCCAGATGGTTAATCTGATTGACCATATTGAGAGCCGGCTGAATTCCCATGATACTTACGGGAGTTGCCATGGCATCTGCAATTTCAGCATTCGGGCAGAAAACGGTCACGCTTTTTACTCCAGATACGGGCATTCCAGTCTTCGGGTTGATGGTGTGAGAATATCTTTTACCATCTATCATTACAAATTTTTCATAATTTCCGGAGGTTGCGACAGCCATATCAGTGATATTCATGTAAGAAAACGGCTGTCCCGAATGATCAGGATCTGCGATTCCTACCGTCCAGGGTTTTCCGTTGGCCTGGCTTCCCCATGTAGTTAAATCGCCTGAGGCATTTACAATTCCTGAATTTACACCACGGGTCTGAAGCAGCTGTTTGGCCATTTCTGCAGCGTAGCCCTTCCCGATTCCACCAAAGCCGATACGCATGCCTTTCTTCTTAAGAAAAACCGTCTGAGAATCTTTATTCAGGATAATATGATGATAATTAACCAGCTCGAGCTGTTTTTTTATATATTCGGGATTGGGCAGCGCTGTCATTTCTTTGTCGAAATTCCAGAAACTTTTATCAATACTTCCGTACGAAATATCAAAATATCCGTCTGTGATGCTGCTTATTCTGAGGCTTCTTTCAATCAGACTGAAAATTTCCTCGTCCACTTCTACAGGTTTAATTCCTGCGTTGCGGTTAATGAGATTGGTCTGGCTCCCGTCGCTGTAAGTAGTAAGGAGTTTTTCTATTCTCTGGATTTCTGCAATCGCTGCATCAATATGCCTGTCAGCAGAATTTTCACTATCGCTCACCACAGTTATTTCAAAGGCGTTACCCATCAGTTTCTGGGGCCTTTTAAATTCTTTCAGCATCAGCCTCAGGGTTTTTGATTTTCCTTAATTTCTCTGATTTCTTTTGTGAAAGACGAAGCATTTCCGGATGGCAGGCCTTCCCAGCTCTTTAGAATTTTACCTTCAGAATTCATCAGAAGTGTATACGGAAATATGCCTTTCGGATTATAATGGTCGGCGAGAGATGAGTTTTCTTTTTTCAACTCTGTTGAAAGCTGATTTTTTTTGTTTCTCGGAAAATCTGCATTGATGTAAACGACGATATTTTCGGTTTCAAGTTTCTTAAATTCGTCCGTTCCGATCATGGTTTTATGAAGTTTGATGCACGGAATACACCAGTCTGATCCGGAAAAATTAAGCAATATCAATTCTTTGTTTTCTGATGCCTGTTTTTGGGCATTCTCAAACCTGCTTTGCGCATGTACGCCAACAGAGAATACAGCCAGAAGTATAGCTGAAAATAATGTTTTCATTAGGATATAATTAATGATAAATAAAAAAATGATAAATTGTTGATTTACAGATAGTAAATCAATATTTTGAAAGTTTTAGGAAAATGAAATCCTGGGTGGTTCCCAAGCCCCATTGAGAAAGCCTTTCAAGCACAGATCTTCATCTATTAAAGGCATCTGATACGATTTCATATTTTCAAATGAAACCTGCTTCGCGACCATCTGAAATTCTTTATCCAATACGAACAGTAAACTCAATGTTTTGGCGTGAACGATGAATGGAAGTTTTCTGTCTTTCCCGAAATCACCGTCTTTTGACGGATGATCGTAATGGGTTTTCAGAAAAGCGGTAAAACTCATTTCTGAATTCAAATTTTTATGCTCAAAATAATGCTCTATAAGCTGTGGGATTTTAAATAACTGATACAGTTCGGTTGTAGAAACCAAAAACAAAGTTAAAAACAGTATAGAAAACATCTTTTTCACTAATCAAATTTAGAAAATAAAATAATAAGAATGATTTTAAATAATTTTAAGAAGAATTGTGTGTACATCACTTTGCTTCATCCATCTTCTGACGACAAAATTGAGAAGTGATTTTGAAGAAATTTAGAATTTTATTTTTTCAGAACAAAAATATTGCCTGCATCATCTTTTGAAATACAGCGCGTACCGTACGATAAGGAAAAAGGCACAGTATCTGTAAGACAAAAGACTATTATTAGTTACCTTTGCAAACATAACTTTGATAATTCTGCAACATCACCATGGCCGATTATAATTCTTCTGATGAGCTTAAGAGGCTGGAAGCGCTTTACTCTTACCACATCCTTGATACTGATACAGAAAAAGATTTTGATGAGCTTACTGCGTTGGCAGCAGCTATCTGTGATACTCCAATCTCCCTTATCAGCTTTGTAGACAGAGACAGACAGTGGTTTAAGTCTCATTATGGTCTTGATGCCAGACAAACAGACAGATGTCATTCGTTCTGCTCACATGCAATACAGGATCCAGGGCAATTGATGCAGATTGAAGATGCACGGAATGATTTTCGCTTTCAAGACAATCCTTTAGTAACCGGAAATCCTGATATACGCTTTTATGCGGGAATTCCGCTTATGGATAAGGAGGGTTTTGCTCTGGGCTCTCTATGTGTAATCGATCAGAAACCGAAACTTTTGACAGAAGTACAAAAGAAAGCTCTTCATACCATTGCCAGTCAGGTAATTGACAAACTGCTGTTGCGGAGAAATAACAGAAGTCTTTTTTTAGCTAATAAAAATCTTACTGAAACCAACGAAAAATTAAGAATAGCTGAGGAAAGTTTGAAAAAAGCTGTAAGTGATTTAACTGATAGTAAAGAGAAAATTCAGAATATACTCGATATTGTAGGAGAAGGAATTGGGTTAACCGATCATCAGGGAAATATTGTGTATACCAATAAACGCAATCAGGAAATCTTTCAGATGGACGAAAAAAGTATGCTGGCTTTGTCTAATATCTCTCCGGAATGGAATAACCGCAGGTCCGACGGATCAAGCCTTCCTACTGAAGAACATCCTATTACCATCGCTTTGAATACCGGTAATCCTGTACTTGATCATATTCTTATGATAACTGATCAGCGTGGAGATTCGAAATATCTGCGGATGAATGCAATGCCCGTAAAAGATGCTGATGGAAATGTAACCGGAGCAATCGGGAGTTTTGCAGATATTACAGAAAGCTATCTTTTACAGCAAAAATTAAAAGAAAGCGAAGAAAGTCTTAAATCTGCCATTTCTTCGGCTAATCTTGGAACCTGGCAGATGAGCGTTCAGACCAAAGAACTGCTTTCTTCGTCCCGAACCAAAGAGCTTTACGGATTTTACCCTGATGAGCCAATGCCATTCGATGTTGCCGCAAACCAGATTGCAGAGTCACACCGTCAGGAGGTTATTAACATCATCGAGTCTTCAATTTTAAATGACGAACCTTATGAATTTGAATATCCGGTGGTAGGATATCATGATAAAAAACTCAGATGGGTTTGTGCGACTTTACAGTCTTACAGAGATCCAAGGGATCTGAAAACTTCCTATCTCTCCGGAACCATTGCAGATATTACAGAAAGAAAATTGGATGAACAGCGCCGTACAGACTTTGTAGGAATGGTAAGCCACGAACTGAGAAACCCACTCACAGCTATAAAAGCGTATGTGCATTTGTTTAACAAACGTGCCAAAAAAAACAATGACACGATTTTATCAGATAATCTATTGAAATTAGACAGTCAGGTAAAACGTATGGAAAATTTAATCAACGGATTTCTCGATTCAGCACGTCTTGGTGAAGGAAAAATCAACCTGGAAAAATCTCATTTTGATGTAGCTCACCTGATCAGATCAACGGAAGAAGAATCTCTGGAAACAATAACTTCTCATCACCTGGTTTTCGAACCTTCTGAAAAGGTGGTGGTAGAAGCAGACCGTAATAAAATTGAGCAGGTGCTGGTGAATTTTATTAATAATGCAGTAAAATATTCGCCCAGAGAAACTGCAGTTACCATAAAATCTTTTACCCAGGATGGTTTTCTACATATTTCTGTGAAAGACAACGGAATGGGAATACCGGAAAAGGACCAGCCCTTTATCTTTGACCGCTTTTACAGAGTGGAAAGTGATGCTATGAAAAACAAAAAAGGCTTTGGAATTGGTTTATACATTTGCAAAGAGATCATAGAAAGACATAACGGGCAAATCGGGATGGAAAGCAGAGAAGGTGAAGGCAGCACATTTTGGTTTAAGTTACCCATTGCTGCCGCTAAAACTGTCTGACTCAACAGAACTTCTGCATCATTCATCTTCAGACAGATTTCATCTGAGGCGAATACGGTTAAAAATAAGGTTATTCAACAGTATTCGCCTGAAGATATAAGCGCTTCTGACTGGCAATTTATTTAAGATTTGAGCTTATTTCAAAACTAAAACTGCTTCCCTGTCCTGGTTTGCTTTCTACAGATACAGACCCTCCATGGGCCTCCACAAAGTCTTTGCAGATGCTTAATCCCAAGCCGTTGCCTTCTGTTTTCGTTCCCGGTATACGGAAATATCTGGTAAATATCTGTTTTAAATACTGAGGTTCAATACCTCTCCCCTGATCTGTAACTGAAAATTTTACAGAATCATCTACCTTTTTCACCGCAATATCTACAGTAGAATTTTCAGAAGAATAACGGATTGCATTGGAGACCAGATTGTTTAAAACCCAGACAATTTTTTCTTCGTCCGCATTCACCGTTTCAACCCGGGAATCAACATGAGCATTAATGCGTATATTTTTTTCAGCGGCGGCAGACTGGTTGGTATCCATCACTTCTTTTATCATCGGGTCAATGCTGAAAGGATGTATATTGAGCTGTATAATTCCTGTTTCTACCTGAGCTAAATTCAGCAACTCACCTGTGATCCTCAGCAATCTTACGGTGTCTTCGTTAATTCCTTTCAGAAGATGTCTCTGTTCCTCATTAAGATTTCCCACTTTTTCGTTTTCTAAAAGCTGCAGCCCCATTTTAATGGAGGAAATAGGAGTTTTAAATTCGTGAGAAACAGTTCCTATAAACTGTGTTTTGGCTAAATCCAGTTCTTTGAAAGGAGTAATATTTCTCAGCATAATTACCTGCCCAATCAACTGAATTTCCTGTTCGCCGGTTGGTATCACATTGATATCCACAATCTCTTTTTCAAAATAATTCTCTTTTCCTTCAACGAATATTTTCAGGGAACCGGAAGAATCTTTTTCTGAATCCGGATGGATGATTTCTTTAATTAAATTGCGTATCAGATCATTAGAAACTGCAATATCCTGAATTTGCCTGCCTACAAAATCAGTCTTTTTCAAACCTGAAATCTTCAGCGCCTCATCATTCACGAAGAGAACTTTCCGGTTCTCATCTATCCCAATAACCGCATCGTGCATATTGTCTATCAAAGTCTCAATTCTCTTTTTACCTTTCAGGATTTTATCGAGACGGCTTTCAGAATATTCCTGAAGTTTTTCTGCCATGGTGTTGAAAGATTTTGCCAGTTCACCAAACTCGCTGTTGCTTTTAAAATGAACGCGTTCCTTATAATTCTGATTGGCAATCTGATGGATACTCGAAGTAAGTTCCCGGATAGGATTTGAAATATTGGCGGGCAAATTTGCCATTAATATAAAGGCAATCAGGAAGCACAGGGTTCCTAAAACTGATATCACAGCAATTGCATTTTCTGCAGTGGTGTTTGCTATTTTACTTTTAATTTGGATGGCATTCATGTTGAGCTGCATCAGTTCAGCAATATCTTTCCGGATGGATGATTCTATTGCAGGATTTCCAAAATCTGCTTTTAACTCAGAAAAATGTCTTTCAATGTTCTGCGTTGCCTGCATTTCACCGTCTTCCGTTATATTTTTTGACTGTAGCTCAAGGTTTTTCCGGAAATCATTTCCCGCAACCGGATCTTTGCCCAAATCTTCCAGTGCCAAAAGCATATTTCTGGAATACTGCAACGTATTGTAATTGGCAACAAGAATATTCTGTGTATCTTTTTTCAGCTGATAAATAAACCATCCGCCTGAAAGAGACAGAATGATGATCATTAAAAACATCAGCCCTACACCGGCATTAAGTTTTGCTTTTATTTTCATTAGGACAAAATTACTAAATCTACGTTTTGCTTTGAAAGCCTTTTTAATAAAGAGTTGAATGTATCTGTAGCCCAGATTATTCTCCAGATATCAAGATGGGGCTTGCCAATGCAGACGGTGGTGATGCTTTTTTCATCACACTGTTCCATGATCGAGAACGCAATATTTCTGCTTTCCACTTTTACGATTTCCCCGCCCAGTTCTGTAGCCAGTTTGAAATTATTGATCAGATGCCTCTGCTTGCTCAGTGAAATTCTGTCTGCAGATTCTTTAGGAATCTGTACATACAGCAGAAACCATTTGCTGTTATAATAATTGGCGAGTCTGGCAGTTTTCCGGATCACATTTCGTGCGGTTTTCTCATTGGAACTGATGCAGGCAAGAAATCTTTCCTTCTTCAAACTTTTTCCGATAATAATATCAGATTCTACCTTTCTGGTCACCTGTGACGCCACTTCCTTCAGTGCAAGCTCCCTAAGCTGAAGAATATTTTCGTTTTTAAAAAAATTACTGAGCGCTGAAGGAATTTTACTCTGTTCATAAATTTTCCCTTCTTTCAGTCTCAAAATCAATTCATCGGCAGTGAGATCAATATTGACTACCTCATCGGCCGATGCCAGAACGGTATCGGGAATTCTTTCGGCCACTTCAATGCCTGTAACTGCCTTCACCTCATCATTAAGACTTTCCAGATGCTGAATATTTACTGCACTGATGACGTTGATTCCGGCTTCCAGAATATCCATTACATCCTGCCACCGTTTTTTATTTTTGCTTCCTTCAATGTTGGTGTGAGCAAGCTCATCCACAATCACAATTTCAGGACGGAGAATAAGAATTGCAGGTACATCAAGCTCTTCCAGCTCTTTACCCTTGTAAAAAAGCTTTCTCCGTGGGATGATAGGTAAACCTTCCAGCAGGCTGTGTGTTTCTTTTCTGCTGTGTGTTTCTATGTAACCGATTTTCACATCAATTCCGTTCTGTAAAAGAACATGGGCTTCCTGAAGCATTCTGTAGGTCTTTCCCACGCCTGCGCTCATCCCGATATAAATCTTAAGCTTTCCTCTTTTTGATTTATTGATAAGATGTAAAAATTCTTCTGCGGATTTTCTGGATTCGTTCATTTGTTGAAATGATTTATTTGAGAGCAGTTACATTTTTTTTAAGCATTAAAAGCCTGTTTAAAAATTATTGAAAAACAGATTTTTATAAACTTTTTTTCTTTTCCCCAGCCCTAAAGGGAGGAAAAATCCTTTTGAAAGTGACAGAAATTACTCCCTTTAGGGTCGGGGAAATAATTTCTGTCAAATTTTATATTGATTACTAAAACGAAACTGCCAGTGCCGTAGTTGCCGTGAGACTGTTTTTATTAAACTCATCGGTTCTGTTCATAAAAACCGCGTCTCTGCTGTTTAAATTTCTGATTTCTGTGCGCCAGAAAAGATTCGGAAAGATCTGATAATCGGCGTTCAGAGAATATCCAAAAGTTTTAAAACCATTTTCTGTTCCGGTAGCGATAATGACTCCTTTTTCATCCTGATAATACTCTCCTCTTGCGGTGAAACTCAGTTTTTCTGTAGCATTGTATTTTGCGATTAAAACAGGAGTGTACCAAATATTGTACTGTTCACTTCGCTTTGCTTTCTGCTCGGCTCCGATGTCAAATCCTGCTGTTACCCCAAAATTCTTACTGATTTGATACACTGCGTAAAGATTGTGAAAATACCGCATCTGGCGAATGCTGTCGGGCTTGTCATTTCCGATAAAAGAGCTGCTGTTGATAGTCAGTTTTTCATTAGGTTTAAAAATTACTTGATGACCAAATGCAGGAGTAGAATTTCCGTCAACTCTCTGAATACGCTGCCAACCATTGAGTACTAAACCGCTTACAAACCATTTTCCGCTTTGTGAAGTGTAGGAAATTTTCGCACCGGTTTCAAAATAAGGCGAATTGTCTGCAAACAGACTTCGGGTAAGCGTCCAGTTGTCTTTTCCAACGGCACTTTCAAACCCTAAATGTGACGAGAAAATCCCGGCATCAATCCACAGATTGTATTTTTTGGAAATTTTCAAACCTGCATTGGCTTCGTAAATGTTTTTCATAACACCCTGTTCGGCTGCGTAGTTGGCATTCATGTAAGTTCCGACCGCTAAAGCGAGATTGGCTCTTACATTTTCGGTACTGTAAGCCGTTTTAATAAAGGCTAAATTAACATTAACCTCATTGTTACGGTTGTGACTGTACACAAATCCCGGACGCATATTGTTCTTAGGATTATTAAAATCCGCAGTGTAATACACTTCAGCATATCCGCTAAAAGTAAGAGGTTTGATGATTGAATCGTTTTGTGCAGATGCTGTGATTCCACACAAAGCTAATAAAGCAAACAGTATTTTTTTCATTGATTTTAAATTTAAGAAAAAGATGGATTTATATCTAAAAAAAATAAATCCCAATAGATAAATAGTGATTTTAAAATTTTACTTTGCACTTAATCTGTCAAGTGCGATATTCAGTTTCAGGACATTGATTTTTTCCGGACCAAACAATCCTGCCAAAGGTTTTTCTGTGTGTTCGGCGATTAGATTTTTGATTTTACTTTCATCAATATTTCGGATTTTGGCAATTCTTTTCACCTGAATTTCAGCTGCCTGTACAGAGAAATTCGGATCCAATCCGCTTCCGCTTGCTGTAACGAGGTCTGCAGGAATATCTGATTTTTTAATTTCAGGATTTTTCATTAAAATCGTATCGATTCTAGCCTGAACCTGTTTTAAATACTCCTCATTCGATGGACCTTTGTTGCTTCCTGCCGATCCCGCAGCGTTGTAATCAACCGCTGAAGGTCTCGACCAAAAGTATCTGTCGCTGGTGAAAGACTGCCCGATGTTTTCGTAATAGGTTTTGTTCTGATGTTGAATTAAATCTCCCTTTCCCTGATTAGGCGAAAGCTGAGCAATTGCCCAAATGGTTATGGGATAAAAAACCGCAAGAAGTACGATGCACAAAGCAGTCAGTTTGATTGCGGGTAAAATATGCTTTTTCATTTGATAATAATTTTAATAAAGACAAATGCAGGAAGAATTGAGATTGATATTGGACGAAAAGTGATGTGATGAAAACTTTCTTCCTGCTTTGCCTTTTGGATATTTAGAAAAATAAGGATACGATAATGTCGATGAGTTTAATGCCTATAAATGGGATAATCACGCCGCCTAAACCGAAAATGAACAAATTCCTTCTCAGCAAAGCCGATGCACCGATAGGTTTATAAGCCACTCCTTTCAATGCCAGCGGAATCAGTATCGGAATAATAATCGCGTTGAAAATGACCGCAGATAAAATTGCACTTTCAGGACTGTGAAGATTCATAATATTTAAACCTTGCAAAGCAGGAATTGCGGTGATAAACAATGCCGGAATAATGGCAAAATACTTCGCAACATCATTGGCAATACTGAATGTCGTCAATGTTCCTCTCGTCATCAGCAATTGTTTGCCGATTTCTACAACTTCAATCAATTTTGTCGGGTCATTATCTAAATCCACCATATTTCCGGCTTCTTTTGCAGCCTGAGTTCCGCTGTTCATGGCAACACCAACGTCTGCCTGAGCCAGTGCGGGAGCATCATTGGTACCGTCACCCATCATGGCAACCAATCTACCGTCCTGCTGTTCTTTTTTGATGTAATTCATTTTATCTTCCGGTTTTGCTTCAGCGATAAAATCATCAACTCCGGCTTTTTCGGCGATAAATTTTGCAGTAAGAGGATTATCACCTGTCACCATCACGGTTTTAATACCCATTTTTCGGAGACGATCGAAACGTTCGCTGATTCCGGGTTTGATGATATCCTGAAGTTCAATCACTCCCAAAACTTTTTCATTTTCTGAAACCACCAAAGGAGTTCCTCCGTTCTGAGAAATTTCTTTTACTTTTAAATCTATTTCCTGTGGAAAAACATTTCCAGCAGCTTCCGATATTTTTCTGATGGCGTCGGTTGCTCCTTTCCGGATGCGGTTTCCGTCGTAATCAATTCCTGAACTTCTGGTTTCTGCGGTAAATTTGATAAACTGAGGATTACTGATTTCATAGCTTAAAGGATTGATTCCCGCCAGCTCTATGATTGATTTCCCTTCAGGAGTTTCATCTGCCATTGAACTCAAAACAGCCGCTTTGATTAACTGTGTTTCATCAACTTGGTTAGCAGGATAAAAACTCGTTGCCTTACGGTTTCCGATGGTGATTGTCCCTGTTTTATCTAAAAGTAAAACATCGATATCTCCAGCTGTCTCCACTGCTCTACCGCTTTTTGTGATCACGTTGGCTCGCAAAGCTCTGTCCATCCCGGCAATTCCGATCGCAGATAACAATCCCCCAATGGTTGTTGGAATCAGACAAACGAAAAGAGAGATAAATGATGCAATGGTAATCGTTACATTAGAATAATCGGCAAAAGGTTTTAAAGTAACACAGACAATGATGAAAACCAATGTAAAACCTGCAAGTAAAATGGTCAGGGCAATTTCATTCGGCGTTTTCTGTCTTGAAGCACCTTCCACCAAGGCAATCATTTTATCTAAAAAGCTTTCGCCAGGTTGTGTCGTAACCTGTACAACGATTTTGTCTGACAAAACTTTTGTTCCGCCTGTTACCGAACTTTTGTCGCCTCCAGCCTCACGGATGACGGGAGCAGATTCTCCGGTAATTGCACTTTCATCAATCGTAGCGAGACCTTCGATGATTTCTCCGTCTGACGGGATGATATCACCGGCTTCACAAACGAAAATGTCGCCTTTCTGTAGCTTAGAGGAAGAAATTGTTTCTCCGTTCTGGAGTTTTGCAGGCGTTTCCTCTCTTGTTTTACGCAAACTGTCTGCCTGAGCCTTTCCTCTTGCTTCGGCGATGGCTTCAGCAAAGTTTCCGAATAAAACGGTGAGCAGAAGAATAATGAATACCGTGAAATTGTAAGCAAAACTTCCCTGAGATTTTTCTCCTGTTAAAGTCCAGATGCTTACGAAAAACATCACCAATGTTCCGAGCCATACGAGAAACATGACGGGATTTTTAAACATCAGTTTCGGATTCAGTTTCACAAAAGACTGTTTCAATGCTTCCTGAACCAATTCTTTTTGAAACAAAGATTTATTTTGAGCCATTTTAAATTCTGTTATTTTAATTTATCTTAATGAAAAGTATTCTGCAATCGGCCCCAATGCCAGTGCGGGAAAAAAGGAAAGTGCTGCAATAATTGCAATCACTGCAAACGTCATCAGTCCGAATGTTGAAGTGTCTGTTTTCAGCGTTCCTTCTCCTTCAGGAATATATTTTTTCTGAGCCAGTAATCCGGCAATTGCTACAGGACCGATAATTGGCAAGAAACGCCCGAGCAAAAGGACAATTCCTGTTGAAATATTCCAGAAAGGATTATTATCACCCAGACCTTCAAAACCACTTCCGTTATTGGCTGCTGAAGATGTATATTCGTAAAGCACCTCACTGAAACCATGAAATCCCGGATTATTGAGTGTCGAAGTACCGACTGCAGGGAAATAAGCAGCTATTGCGGCACCTACCAAAATAAGAAACGGATGAAGTAATGCAATGATCATAGCAATTTTCATTTCTCTGGCTTCAATCTTTTTGCCCATAAATTCCGGAGTACGGCCGACCATCAATCCGCTGATAAAAACGGCAAGAATGATGTAGATGAAAATATTTAAAATACCTACTCCGTCACCGCCAAAAAATGCGTTAACCATCATCGCAAGCATCTGTGTCATCCCGGAAAGCGGCATCGAACTGTCGTGCATTGAGTTGACTGAACCCGTAGAAATTACTGTGGTTACAATACTCCAAAAACCTGAAGCGGCAGAACCAAAACGGATCTCCTTTCCTTCCATTGCGCCCAGTGACTGATCAATTCCCATTTGGCTGATGGCTGGATTTCCGTTCATTTCCATCACAACTGTCGGTACTGCAAGTAATAGAAACCCGATAGTCATGACTCCAAAAATCATGTATCCAAATTTCTTTCTTCTGATGAAATAACCAAAAGCAAAAACCATTGCCATCGGAATTATTAACTGTGAAACCATTTCTACCATATTGGTAAAATAGTTAGGATTCTCTAACGGATGAGCTGAATTTACTCCAAAAAATCCACCGCCATTCGTTCCTATATGTTTTATAGGCACAAAAGCAGCAACAGGTCCTGTAGAAACATCTACATTTTTACCTTCTAGTGTAATCATTTTATCTTTTCCTTCAAACGTCATCGGCATCCCTTGAAAAACCAATACCAAACCCATTAAGAATGAAAGAGGCAGCAAAATTCTTGTGATTGATTTTAGCAAATAATCATAAAAATTACCTAGTTTTTCGGTTGTTTTTTCGCGGAAAGCTTTAAATACAACAATTGCAGCGGCGATCCCTGTTGCGGCGGAAACGAATTGAAGAAACATCAGCCACATCTGTCCGAGATAACTCAATCCTGTTTCGCCTGAGTAATGTTGTAAATTACAGTTGACTAAGAAAGAAATTGATGTATTAAATGCCAGATCAGGCGACATATCCGGATTTCCGTCCGGATTGAGCGGAAGCCAGCTCATATTCATTAAAACCAGCATACTGATGAAAAACCATAAAAAATTGATGGTTAAAAGTGAAATCAGATGCTGTTTCCAGTTCATTTCATGGTCAGGATCGATTCCTGATATTTTGTAGAAAAATCTTTCTACGGGTTTGAAAACAGGATCCAGAAATGTTTTTTCTCCTGTGAATACTTTTGAAATGTACTTTCCAAAAGGTATCGCCAACAGCAATGTTATGACAAACATTGCTACAACGCCTAAAATTTCAGTGTTCATAGTTTTTTTAATGAGTTAGTGCAAATTTTTTAACGGTAATCACCAGATATATAAAAGCGATGATGACGCTGATCCAAAAAAGGAGAATTGCCCAGTCTTTTATTTTCTGTATTGTTTTACGGTTCATCTGCATATTATTTTTTTTAAAATTTTTCTGGCTTTACCAGCACGTAGCAGATGTAGATAAATATGGCTACGGATATTATAAAAAGTAAGGTCATTTTATTAGAATTTAGATTTTGCTGAAAACTTCTACAAGACTGTAAAAAGCTGCGAACAGAATTACTGCAGTGAAGAGTAAAATAATCGTGATCATTGTTTTTGATTTTTTTAAGTTGGCTGAAGAATTACCGCAACGATTAAGACGCTGAGTAAGACCGCAATGTTGATGGTTAAGATTTCCAGATTGTGCTTTTCACGTGTTGATTTCAGCAGACTCCAGTTTCCGGTTTTTCTGATTTTTGATTTCATATTTTTCATTTTAAATTCCTGACTTATAAACCTGACGCAGATAATTGTTTTGAAGATTTGAGGAAAGTCTGTTGAAAATCATTTTTTTGTATGCCGGTTCGCAGCAAAACGTGAAACTGTCTAATGAGTAGATAAAATTATTTTCAATGGCATTTTTAAGACTCTGGTCACCATATCTGTAAAATCTGTTCATTTTCTGAATACACCTTCTGAGCGTAGTGCGATCATTGTTCACGATAAGGTTTTTAATCTGTCCGGTAAAAATGCTGATGACTTTATAAGGCGTCACTGCCGTTCTCTGATTGGTAAACTCCCCTTTTACATCAGGTATAATTTCTATAATTTCCTGTGTGGCTTCTGTACAGTTCATTTTGATTTGTTTTGAAACGTAATGCCAAGATTTATTCCCAGTTGCAAATAAAAATCACAAATCATTAAATTACAGAGACTTAAAGTGTTTTATTTAAGTGATACACAACAAAAAACCCTATCAAAATGATAGGGTCTTTATCAGAATGAAAGTCATTCTATGAAATTTTATACTCTTCCAGTTTCCGGTATAAAGTGGCGATGCCGATTTCTAAAAGTCTTGCAGCTTCGGCTTTATTGCCTTTGGTGTGATTGAGAACTTTCTGAATCTGCATTTTCTCTGCACTTGCGATGGAGAAGGCAGATAACATTTTTGTTTCTCTGAGATTATTTTGGGAATCCACTGCTATATCTGCGGGAAGACTGTCGGTGTTGAGTTCTGCAGAATCTGTAAGAATGACGCTTCTTTCAATTACGTTCCTGAGCTCACGTATATTACCTTTCCAAGAATGATTTTTCAGTGCTTTCAAATAATCAGGAGAAACTGAAGTGATATTTTTTCCGGTTTTCAGGCAAAAGCTTTTGAGGAAAAAATTTGCAAGCAAATCAATATCTGCAATTCTCTCGCGTAACGAGGGCAGTTTAATCTGAAAAATATTAATTCTGTAAAATAAATCTTCACGGAAATTTCCTTTTTCTATTTCCAGGGTCAAATCACGGTTTGTGGCCGTAATAATTCTCACATTGGTTTTGGTGGGTTTGCTGTCTCCCACTTTCAGAAACTCGCCGGATTCTAAAACACGCAACAGTTTAGCCTGCAGATCCAGAGGCATTTCGCCGATTTCATCAAGGAAAACAGTTCCCAGGTTGGCTTCTTCAAAAATACCTTTGCTGTCTTTGAGAGCGCCCGTAAAAGCGCCGGCTTTATGACCAAAGAGTTCATTTTCTAATAAATCTTTGCCAAAAGCAGAACAGTTTACAGCGATAAAATTATTTTTGTTTCTTTTGCTGGCATGATGAATAGCCTGTGCAAAAACTTCTTTTCCGGTACCTGTCTCACCTGTTAAGAGCACTGTAGCATCAGTTTCAGCCACTTTCTGAGCAGAGCTTATTGCAGACTTTATGCTGTCTGATTTTCCGATAATGCTGTCGAAAGACTGTTTTCTGTTGAGCTGCTTCTCTAAGTGCAGCACACGTTTGTTGAGCGCAACTTTCTCAGCAGCCTTGTAGATGAGCGGTAAAATTCTTGTATTATCGTCCCCTTTTGTGATGTAATCGAAAGCACCGTTTTTAATGGCCAGAACACCATCGGGGATATTTCCGAAGGCAGTCAAAAGAATGGTTTCTACAGCAGGAAACTGATTTTTAATAATTTTAGAAAATTCTACACCATTACCGTCAGGCAGTTTCACGTCACAGATTACAATGTCTATTTCTGAAATTTCAAGTCTTTTTAATCCGGATTTCAGAGTTCCTGCTTCGAAAACTTCAAACCCTTCCAGACTGATGATGCGTGAAAGAAGAGATCTTATTTTCTCTTCATCGTCGATGATTAAAATGGTGCTCAATAGTGTAAATTATAAAAATCAAAATTAGTAATTATTTCTGCGTGATCTTTATCTGATGATGATTAATATTTTATTCTACCACACCAACTTTGCTATCAAAAATTTCATAATAAAAACGGTAAAACCGAATCACCATTCCTGAAAACAATTTTATATAAATACAAAATCCTGTAGTGACAAACTATTTATTCATCAAAAAAAAACATACTTTTTGCGGATTCTTTCTGCAGATCAATTACAAGGTTCAGAGAATATCCCTAAGATGTTTCTGCCAGGAGGAATATGCCTCCAGATACTGTTCTCTCTTTTCGTGCTCCGGCTCTATCACCGCTAATTTTTCCAAAGAAGAAAATGCTTCTCTGGAATCTGCATAAAAACCAATGCCCATTCCTGCTGCTCTTGCGGCGCCCACGGCTCCGTCTGTATCAAACAGCTCAATTGTTGCATTGCTCACACTTGCCAGAGACTGGCGGAAGATGGAGCTTAAAAACATATTGGCATTGCCTGCGCGAATGACGTTAATATTCATTCCCATATCCCTCATAATATTCATCCCATACTCGTAAGAAAAAACAATGGCTTCCTGTGCAGCGCGGAGAACATCACCTTTTGAATGGATATTGAAATTAATCCCGTGGATAGAACATCCTGTATCTCTGTTTTCTAAAACTCTTTCGGCACCGTTGCCGAATGGTATGATGCTTAGACCTTTAGAACCGATTGGAGAAAGTGACGCCAGCTCATTCATATCGCCATAAGATGACAGTGAAGTTGCAAAATTGTGTTTCAGCCAGGAGTTGAGAATTCCTGTTCCGTTGATGCAAAGTAAAACCCCTAATCTCATTTGCTCCTCACTGTGGTTTACGTGGGCAAAAGTGTTTACCCGGGATAGTTTGTCATAATCCAACTGATCCAAAACACCGTAAACAACGCCTGAAGTTCCTGCTGTGGAAGCAATTTCTCCAGGATTGAAAACATTAAGTGAGAGTGCATTGTTTGGCTGATCACCCGCTCTGTATGAGATTGGCGTACCTTCTTTCAAACCTAATTCTTCTGCTGCTGCAGCTGAAACAACAGCCTGAATCCCAAATGTTGGAACAATTTCAGGAAAAAAAATCTTTGGAATTCCGTAATAACTGATAACGTCTTCTGAGATACAGTGGTTTTTAAAATCCCAAAAAATGCCTTCAGACAATCCTTCTACCGTAATCCCTATTTCACCTGAAAGTTTCATTGCGATGTAATCGCCGGGCAGCATAATTTTGTCGATTTTATCAAAGAGTTCAGGCTCATTTTCTTTAACCCACGCCAATTTTGATGCTGTAAAATTTCCCGGTGAATTCAAAAGATGAGACAGACATTTTTCTTCTCCTATCTCTTTAAAAGCTTTTTCACCGTAAGGAACAGCCCGGCTGTCGCACCAGATAATTGACGGGCGGAGAACATTCTGGTCTTTATCCACCATTATTAATCCGTGCATCTGCCATGTGATCCCGATTCCTTTGATATCTTCCGGCTTCACATCAGCATTGCCCATTACAGACTGGTGCGCCAGCTTCAAATTTATCCACCAATCTGATGGGTTCTGCTCTGCCCATCCCGGCTGGTTTGCAATAATTTTCATCTCTTTTTTGGGTGAAAAATCAGACGCCACCACCTTACCGCTGGATGCTTCTATCAAACAAACTTTTACAGATGAACTGCCAATATCAAATCCTAACAAATACATTTTATTTTAAGGCTTATTTTATTACATTACGTTATTTTGAGTTTTCCTGATACCGTCGGGTAAAACTGTTAAATTCTGCTGCCTGGTGCGATACTCAGGTTTCTATCCTGTCGGGAAAACTAATAAAAGGATGAATACAGTTTGAAACCATTCAGATATCAACGTAACCTCACAAATATAAAAATACAATTGATTTAAAAAAAATTAATTTTTAAAAACACCTATATATCAAAACCTTATATATCTAAATTTTATGATAAGACTTGTGAATTTCAAATGTCAGATCTAATATTTTGTAATCGATTTACGATAAAAAATCATTATGATACAGACCATTATGCTTTTTAAAGATTCCTGCCTATACCATGATAATTTTGAGATAATTATGATAAGTATTTTTCAGAAATGGTAAAAGAATTTTTATACTGTATAAAATGAGAGCAAAACGGTTCGGGATATGATAATTGGTGACCCATTATTGAAAGAAATGACTTAAAAATATCTAAAAACCCTATTTCCACTCCCCATATTTTTCCTTAAAAAAGATGAATATTTTTGAGAATAAGGTGAAAATAATTTTGAAAATCAGTTTTTCACAGATGGAAACTAAAAAGAATGCGGCTACATCTACAGCAGTAATCGTCCAGAATTAATGAATTCCATCCGCAGGAAATTAATTTTTTTTAAAATATCTGAATTTACGCTGATTCCATCGTCTGATGAATGCTTTACCGTTTTCAAAACGGTAAAAATAAGTATCTTTTTCTCTGAGATTTGGTCTTATCAAAGTAAAACATTCACCTTCCGGAAGCTCTATAATTTCATGAATTGTATCCGCAGGCACAAAATGCGATGTGCCTTCTTTTCTGTGGTGAAGGGATGAAGCGTAGGTTCCGTCATCAAAGATTTCATAAATTCTTTCTACATAACTTCCTTTTAAAATATGGGTTGTGAAACTGAATGGATGGTCGTGAATATGCTCGTTGATATCTTTATCGCTGAAATGATGAATGACGGCGTCAAATGGCAGTCCTCTCAAATGATGCTTCATAAATACTGCATTCATTTTTTCGCGTTTTATCTTGATATTGATCATTACTTTTAAATTTTTTTTGAAACACCTGAACAGAAATGCTCAAATATTAGGGATTAGACTGTCAAAAAAAATCACCGCTGGGTAATTGAATTTTTTGGGAATTACTGCCATAAAGTTAGTCAATAATAAATTCCGATAATGATGCGGGAAGTCATATTATCTGACGAACATTTTACTTAAATTATCACCTAATACATTTTCTCAAAATGTTGGCAACTGTCTTGACAGACAATTAAACGAAAAACAATATTTCATGAAAAATCCTGAAAAACATCCTAATGAACCTTTTTTCTCAAATTGCAGAGTTTCACCAGATGTAAAGCTGTGCATTGTAATTCCCGTAAAAAATGAAGAATCATATATTGTAAAAGTTTTAAAAGCATTTGCCGCGCAGGTTGATCTGTCGGGAAAACCGCTTGACAGCCGTCTGTTTGAAATTCTTGTTCTTGCCAATAATTGCTCAGACCTTTCTGTGGAATACATCAAAGGCTTCCAACAAAATCATCCTGATTTAAATTTATTTCTTGAAGAAGTTGTTTTAGAACCACAAAATTCAAACATAGGATATGTTCGCAGAATATTGATGGAGACGGCCTGTACAAGATTAGCCATAAATAATGGAGGAATTATTCTCACCACCGATGGAGATACAGCAGTTGCCACAGACTGGATTTCACAGACGGTTTCTGAGTTTGAGAACGGAGCAGATGCTGTAGGAGGGAGAATCTTACTTGCGGAAGACGAGCTACAGAATTTAGATGAAATGACCCGGTCTCACCATATAAAAGATGAGAAATATCATCTTCTAACTGCAGAATTGGAGGGAGAAATTATGAAATCTCCTTATGATCCTAATCCGAGACATCATCAGCACTTTAACGGAAGTTTTGCCATCACCACAGACTGTTACGAAAAATCCGGAGGTGTACCTCATGTGAAAAACCTTGAAGACTGCGCATTTTTTGAGAGATTACAGAGCATTGATGCAAAAGTACGTCACAGTCACCATGTAATTGTGCGCACTTCTGCCCGATGCATTGGGCGTACAGAAATAGGTCTTTCTTACCAGCTGAATATCTGGAAAAATCTCAAATGTAAATCGCAGGATTATATGGTAGAATCTGCAGCTTCCATCTTAGAGAGATTTGTACTGAAGAAAAAACTGAAAGATCTCTGGAAAATGAAAATTGAAGATGAAAGTGTTTTAAGTAAGATACTTCAGGAACTCATTCCGGAGGTCGATGTTTCAAAAGAGATACCTCAACTGCTGAAGAAAAACGGGTATTTTGGGGAATGGTACAGCCTGATTATTGCTTTACAATCAGAAAAATCACAAAATAAAAATCCCGGAATTTCATCTATTGACGATGCAATCCAGGATTTAGAGCTTGCCATCGGAAATTATGCCTCTCAGGATTTTGCCCAGACATCAATTCTGTAATTTTCTTCTCTTTTTGAGAAAACATTTGAAAGTTTTCCGCTCATTGATCTTTCAAAACTGTCGTGAACCTCATCGCCCGTTTGCGGATAATCATGAACTTCCGGAAGCCAGTGAACCAAAACTATATTTCCTTCCGGTAATAATTTTTTATATACACTTTCAACTGCAGAATCCCAGTCTACAGCAGAAAGGTAATATGCCACCTCCGAAATCATGATGAGATCAAACCCGCCTTCAGGCATCTCATGCGGGAAACTCATGCATTCAAATTTTACATTGCTTTTATTTTCACACCTTTTTTTTGCGATATCCAGAGCTTTCTGCGAGACATCTGTGGCCAGTAAATTTTTTGTAATTTCTGCCAAAAGTAAAGAAAGAACTCCTATGGAACAGCCTATTTCTAAAGTTTTTGTATAATGTTTTTTCGGCAGGGCTTCCATCGTCGCAGCATACTTGGCGGTTTCATATTCGCTGGTTTCAAAATCCCATGGATCGTCTTTGGCGGCATAAACGTCATCGAAATATTGGGTCTCTAAAGATTTTTTTCTGTTCATAATTTTGATATATAAAAAGTTTCGTAAGGAACTTTAAACCGGTTCAGCATATTTTCAGACAGCTTAAAACCTTCAGGATCATCACTGATGAGATCTGTAATCTGAGAACGGTGCATGGCAAATGCCTCAAGTTTTTTATGGAGAACGCTGCTTATATTAAGGCGAAAAGGCATTGCTTCATCCGGCTTTGGTAAATCATTTTCATTACCCAGCTCACTCAGCCAGATGGGATACTCATATATTTTTGCATTAAATGTCTGTGATGCTTCCAACAGCTGAAATGCCGCTTTGTGATCAGGATGCGGATCTCGGCGCCAGGGTACGAAAATACTTTGAGGCTTGATAAGTGCAATCATTCTTGAAATTTTTCGCACAGCTTCTTCAAATTCTTCTGAACCGGAAGATGGCACACTTCTGTCTTTAAATCTGCAAAAAATGATGTGATCTGCATCTACATTCAGTACTTTCGCTGCATCTAAAAGCTCTTTCTCCCTCAGATCTCTTAATTTTTCAGATGGATATTCTCTGCTGTTGGGGTGTGATAAAGTTCCGTCACTGAGTAAAACGATGTACACAGACTGCCCGTATTTTCTGAGTAGTGAAATAACGCCACCACAGCCTAAACTTTCGTCGTCTGCATGAGGAGCCATGATGAGCGTTGTTCCAAAACCTGTAACACACTGCTCTGGTGCTAATGGTATATTTTCAAAATTAATTTCCTGCATTTTGATGTTTTATGATTTATGGTTCCAAAGATCACCGGCTGAAATATTATTTTTTAAAATGTAGGCCCCAACCTCTGCCAAAACTGCATCCGGAGCAGGCTGACGAAGATAAGTGCTGAGATCCCGAATCATTCTTTCAAAATGATAAGGTTTATTCAGTCCGCGGGCGCCTACGCATTTCTGGCACAGACTGATTACCAAACTGCAGATGTGTTCTGTTGCTGTACGCATCATATTTGCATAGATCACGAGACTTTCAGATTCAGAATTTCCGGGATTTTTCATAAAAAGATCCATCTGCAAAGCAGCAGCATGAATCCACTGATTGCCGGATTCTACAGCGATTGCCATCTCGCCCAGACGCCTTTTCTGGTAAGGATCGTCCGTTCGGTTTAAGTCTTTAAGATATTTTTTAGTTTCGTCTGATAGTTTTTCTGCTGCCCCTAACTGAACTGCAGCGAAACGAATCGCGCCTCCTCCAAAAGCAGGCTGCCTGTAATAATCTCCGCCCGCACCTAAAATATTTTTCTTTGAAACCACTGCTTTCACAAAAGAAATCTTAAAACTTCTGCTGGCTTTCATACCCATAGGATTCCACCATGAGGCATCAGACACTGAAATTACTTTTTCCAAAGGCACAACACACATTTGCCAGGAACCATCAGGCATTGCGGCAGTCACTATTGGTCTGCTTACAAAGTCTGTACCCGTAGCAAAGGTTTTTGCACCACTTAAACTATATTTTCCATTCTTTTTCACCGATAAAAAAGTTCCATTTTCTGCCTGGGTGTTCCATACGCCGAAGAGTCTTCCCCCTAGAGCATCGCGTGCAAACATTTTTTTCTGTTTCTCATTTCCGAACTGATCAATCAGAAGCAGAGCGTTGATGTGACCTTCCAAAACTCTTCCCATTACAGGATTTCCTCTTCCAATATTTTTCAGAATCTTCAGTAACGCCAAATTGGTTCCGCAAATAAGACCTAAATCCTGCCCGCCAAATTTTTTACTTACACTGGCTTTTAAGAGCTGAGCAGAAAGCAATTTTGACAGCGTTTTTTCGGGAAAAGAGTCTACAGAATCGGTTTCTGAGGCTTCCTGCAGAGAATCATCGCCGATAATTTTTGATAAAGCCACTAATTCTGACAGGGTGTAACTGCTCAATGCATTGTTTTTATTTTTCAAATTTTCTGTTATGATATTTGTTGGTATGGTCAGGTCACTGAATAGCTGGTCTGAAGGTTTTTAAGACAGGCTGATTTCAATAAAATCCCAATCTGACAAACACCCAAGTTAGTGGAAAATTAAAGTGTTCCGTATGATCTTGGTCATGTTTAAAATCATAATTTAAAATGAGTTTACAAAGCTGACAGCATTTAACTACATCAGTAATGAATTTAAAAACGGTTTAAGCTCAACAATTACTGCCCGGAATCAGGTAAAACACTAAGAAAAAACAAAAATGTACTGAAAACGAAAACTGCCCTTCAAATGAGGACAGTTTTTTACCTTAAAAATTATTTATTCTGAATTTTAAACTCTATCCTGCGGCTTCCTGATCTGTAAAAATCTGAACAACAGCTCTCTTTTCAATCAACTGCATGGGATATAAGTCCGGATTGTATTCTCCGTTCAAGACCTCATTCAAAGCATGTTTTTTAGACTGTCCGAAGGTAACAATCAGGATTTTTTCTGCTTTATTAATGATGGGTTCGGTTAAGGTAATTCTGAACATAACCTGTGGTTTCAGGTAGTAAGCATCTACCCATTTTTCTTTTTCATGAAGAATCTTTTCTCCCGGAAAGAGCGAAGCCGTGTGACCGTCATCGCCCATTCCCAAAAGGATAAAATCAAAAATCCCTTCCGTTCCCAAAACATTTCTGATCTGAGTTTCATACTCTAAAGCAAAGTCCTCAGGCTGGCTTCCGCTGCTGTACATCGGGAAAACTTTTGCTCTGTCCACAGGCACTTTGTCTAAAAGCGTTTCTGCAGTCATTTTAAAATTACTTTTATCATCACTCAGAGAAACCCATCTTTCGTCTACCCAGAAAAAATAAATTTTGCTCCACTCTACTCTACCGGCGTATTCCGGCGTTGCCAGCAAACTGAAAATTGCTTTGGGAGAAGAACCGCCACTTAGGGCAACCACAAATTTACCATGCTTTCTGACTGATTTTTCTGAAATCTCTACAAATGTATCGGCCGAATTTTTATATAAAGTATTGAGATCATCAAATATTCTGATATTCATTTTTATTTTTTTAATTAAACTTAAAGCCACTCATGATTTTGTCTTTCCACCAAAGCGTTGCTGTCTTCCGGTCCCCAGCTTCCTGCATCGTAATTCGGGAATGAAGAATCTTTTGTTTTTTCCCATGTTTCCTGAATGGTTTTTACAACATCCCACGCTTCTTCCACCTGATCAGAACGCATAAATAAGGTAAGATCACCTAAAAGTGCTTCCAGTAGAAGCGTTTCATAAGCTTCCGGAGTGTCTGTCTGGCAGGCAAAATTGTCGAAAATCATCTCTACAGGTTTCAGTTCCAGAGAAATTCCCGGTTTTTTAGACATAAACTGTAATCTAATATCCATCTGTGGCTGAATATTGATAATCAATCTATTGGCAGATAAATGCGAAGAACTTTCTGAAAATGTAGAATGTGGCAGCGGTTTAAACTGAATGGTGATATAAGAATGTTTTTCTTTCATTCTCTTGCCCGTGCGCACATAAAAAGGAACGTTTTCCCATCTGTCATTGTCGAGATAAAATTTTATTGCAGCAAAAGTTTCTGTACCGGAATGAGTAGAAACACCCTCTTCCTGGCGGTAGCCCTTTACTTTTTCTCCGTTTACTTTTCCTCTTCCGTACTGACCGCGAACTGCATAATGATCTACTTTTTCGGGAGAAATTCTGCGGATGGATTTCAGAACGTCCACTTTACGGTCTCTTATTTCTCCGGATTCCAGAGAAACAGGCGGCTCCATGGCGACCATGCAGAGAATCTGCAATAGGTGATTCTGAATCATATCGCGCAACGCACCTGTCTGCTCGTAGAAGCTGGCTCTTGTTTCTACTCCCACTTCTTCTGCAACGGTGATCTGAACACATTCTATATGTCTGTGATTCCATAACGGTTCAAAAATTGAATTTCCGAAACGGAATGCTAAAATATTCTGAACAGTTTCTTTGCCTAAGTAATGGTCTATACGGTAAATCTGCTCTTCATTGAAAGTCTCAGAAAGCAGTTTGTTGAGTTCTATCGCAGACTCTTTATCGTGGCCGAAAGGTTTTTCGATAATAATTCTGTCTTTCTCAGGATCTGATGCAATGGACGTGTTTTTAAGGTGATTTGAAATCACAGATACAAAATTCGGGGCAATGGAAAGGTAAAACAGCCTGTTCCCTCTTGTGCCGTATATTTTATCAAAATCTTCTAATTTTTTGTATAAATTCTGATAAGAATTTTCCTCATCCAGCTGATGCTGAAAATAAGTAACGTGAGCCTGAAAACCAGCCCAGTCTTCTCTTTTCACAGGTTTTCTTGAAAAATTTTCCAGATTTTCTTTTACGTAAGACCTGAATTTTTCGTCTGTATTTTCTGCTCTTCCCAAGGCTAAAATATTGAAACCTTTGGGCATTCTCCCATCTGTATACAGATTATAGAATGCAGGAAAAAGTTTTCTTTTGGCCAAATCTCCGGTAGCCCCAAAAATTATAATAGTAGTTGGATGCAGAATTGTATTGTCGCTCATAGTAAAATACCGGTTATTTAGATTGCCATAAAGAATGAAAAATTCCTTCTCTGTCGTTTCTCTGATAAGTATGGGCACCGAAATAATCTCTCTGGGCCTGAAGGAGATTTACAGGAAGTGATTCTGTGGTGTACGCTTCAAAATATCCTAAAGCTGATTGCAGTCCAAGGCTTGGAACCCCATTACTTATTGCATAGGCAGCGGTTTTTCTTAATGAAGAGAGTTTATTTTTTACAATCTCAGAAATTTCTTTATTCAATAAAATATTAGATAAATTTTCATCCTCAGAATAAGCAGCATAGAATTTTTCCAGCAAAACAGAGCGGATAATACAACCCCCTCTCCAGATTTTAACGACATCTTTCAAAGGGATTTCAAAAGAATATTCTTCAGAGGCTTTAACCAGTAATGCCAAACCTTGCGCATAACTGATCAATGTTGCCAAATACAGTGCGTCACCAACTTCCTGAATAAATAATTCTGTGTTTTCAGGAGTTACAGCTACCTCTCTGGTATATAACTGAGATGCTTCCACTCTTTCAGCCTTGTAGGCAGATAAAATTCTTGACGTCACGGCAATGTCGATGGTTGGGATAGAAACACCAATTTCCATTGCCTGTTCTGAGGTCCATTTTCCTGTACCTTTTGCTCCTGCTTTATCTAAAATCTGATCGACAAGAAAACCATCGGTCAAATCGTCTTTCTGCCGGAAAATATCTCTTGTAATTTCAATCAAAAATGAATTCATCTCGCCTTCATTCCACTTTTTGAAAACTTCGTACAGCTGGTCGTTATTGAGTTTTGCACCTTTTCTCAGCAAATCATACGCTTCACTTATCAACTGCATGATTGCATATTCAATTCCGTTGTGAACCATTTTCACATAGTTCCCTGCTGCACCTTTTCCCATGTAAGCGGTGCATGGTTCGCCATTTACTTTCGCTGAAATAACTTCAAGCATCGGCTTCACAAGTTCAAAAGCGTCCCAATCACCACCAGGCATGATACTCGGGCCTCTTCTGGCGCCCTGTTCACCACCGGAAACTCCCATTCCCATAAAATGAAGATTTTTTGATTTCAGACTTTCAATACGTCTTTCGGTATCTTTAAAATAAGAGTTTCCTGCGTCAATTACAACGTCATCAGGATTAAGAAACGGCGTAATGCTTTCAAGAACGGCATCAACAGGTTTTCCTGCGGGAACCATTAAAATAATTTTTCTCGGACTGTCTAAATTTGCCACAAATTCTTCCAGCGAAACTGAGCCAATCACTCTTGTTCCGGAGGCAATTCCGTTGCGGAGTTCCACCACTTTTTCCTGATCAAGATCAAATCCTGCGACAGAAAAACCATTGTCAGCAATATTGTAAAGCAGATTTCTCCCCATTACACCGAGACCCACGACCCCGTAATTATATTTTTCCATTTTTAACTGAAGATTTATTTCGTGACAAATTTACGGAAATGACCATCATTAGAAAAAATAATACCTCATTTCTTTCATTTAATACGGAAGTTAAAAACATTTAAAAACCAAAAATTTTCAAATGATCTACATCGTCATCGGAACTTCCATCAACAGAATTTCTGTATTGTCTGAAGTGGATCTGATGTTTAAATCTGAAATTTCCCAAACGCCAAAACCATCTCTTTTCTCCAATTCCTGTCCTTCAATTTCTGCGCTTCCCTTTAAAATAAATGCATAAACACCATTCCCTTTCTTCCTGATCTGATAATTGGTTTCGATATTTTTTTCAAAATCTCCTAAGTGAAACCAGGCATCCTGATTGATCCAGACACCTTCGTCATCTGCATTTGGAGAAAGAATCTGCTGAAATTGATTTAGACTTTTTGCTTTGTTTAAAGTGATCTGGGCATATCTGGGCATCACATTTCTTTTGTTTGGATACACCCAAATCTGAAGAAATTTAACTTTACGGTCTGCATTTTTATTGAATTCGCTGTGCATAATTCCCGTTCCTGCGCTCATCACCTGAACATCTCCGCTCCTGATTACTGCAGAATTTCCCATGCTGTCTTTATGCTCCAAATCGCCTTCCAATGGGATGCTGATAATTTCCATATTGTCATGCGGATGCGTTCCGAAGCCTCTCCCCGCCTCCAGGATGTCATCATTTAAAACCCTCAAAACACCAAAATGCATTCTTTCAGGATTGTGATAATTGGCAAAGCTGAAGGTGTGATTGCTCACCAGCCAGCCGTGGTCTGCCTTACCCCGGGAATCTGCATTGTGAATCACAGAGTTATATTTAATTTTCGAATCGGTATTCGGCAGATGATTGTATCCAATGGGTTCCAGCGGCTCAATTTCGTCAATCTCATTTTTTATAGTATTTGCCAGTGCAGCGCCTGTAACGAACATTCCTGTACCCAACAGTCCCTTCTTTATAAAATCTTTTCTGTCCATATCTATAATATTTATTCTTTTTGACAGCACAAATTTAGGGTGATGAAAACTCCTGTACATTGAACTGGTTTAATAAATGAGTCAAAAGAAAGTTTACCAGATATGCCACGCAAAGCCAACAGCAAATTAATTTTCTTATTTTAAACTTACCAGAGCTTGCACCCAAAACTATTTTTCATCTATAGAAACCAACGGGTCGAAAAATTTAATTCATCAGTCATTTCAGAGATGCTCAGGTCTTTGTTTTGGAGTAAAAATCAAAGTCTGCAACGCTTTAATAAGTAACTGCTTAAATAGCTTATCAATTAGGTTTTGAACAGCCACAATCTTTCAACACACTGTTTAAAAAGAAAACCAATCACACACCAATAAAATACAAACAATTCAACTAAAAATGGAAATCAAATCATTTATACAGGATTGGCTTGCATTAGCCAATGCTTACGACACAAAGAATTATCTTGAAAAATGGCACGAAAAAGCTGTACTTGACGACACTTCGGTAGGACACATTTTTAAAGGACATTCAGGCATTAAAAAATATTTCGAAAGCTATTTTATCGGCTACAAAACACAAACACGACTTGTAAATCTGGATATCATTTCCGAAAACGAAGCACACGTTGAAGTGGAGTTTTCAGGCTAATTTCCCGAAAGAAAAATTGGAGGAACTTTTGAATTGACCTTTGAGAATGGTAAGATTAGGGAAGCAAAAGCTGATTTGATTTAAAATCAACCCAAACCTACCCCACCCTATTTCTAAAAGCACTCGGGCTCACGCCCAAAACCTTCTTCACATATCTCGTAAAAAACGAGCGACTCGAAAAATGCATTTCGTCGGCAATTTCGGAGATGTTCAGGTTTTGGTTTTGTAGTAAAATCAACAGGCGTTCTTTGGCGTGGCGCTGTATCCATTCCGATGCGGTAATGCCTGAGTGGATTTTGCAGAGGTGATTGAGATATTTGGGTGTGATGTTCAGCATATTGCTGTAATACTGCACTTCCCGCTCCGTGAGGCAATGCTGCTGCAACAGATGGATGAATTGCTGGTACAGCGTTCCCGTTTGCAGGCTATGGCGGCGCTGCTCGTATTCATTGGCGAAAGTGTGCCACATTTCCAGAATGAAAATGCGCATTTGAAGTTTCAGCGCCTCATCGTAAAAGCGGTGTTCCGTTTCATTAAAACGCTGGTTCATCCATTTGAAATTATTCAGAATTCTTTCTTTTTCTTCCATCGCCGCAATATTTTTTACCGGAAAAACCCTCGAATGTAACTGTGCATTGATGCTCCACCCCTGGTCTGGAATATTATCGGTGAGAAAATCTTTTTCCACCAGCAGTACAGTGGCTTTAAACCCTTTACTGGTCTGTATTTTCGCCAGCCTGCTTTCGGCAAACCAAAACAGAAACTGTCCGGCTTTACAGGTCATTGGCGTTTCATTGAACAAAAATCTGATGCTTCCACGATGGCAGAATAAATGCGTATGATACTGTTTCAGCATACTTTCAGTAAAAGCAGTTTCGTCTTTTATTTCAAGAAAAATGATTTTGGGAAGTGTATTTTTCGGCATCGCAACAATTTAAAAGCTAAAATACGTAATATTTGACATTTTCTGCGATATAAATGTAACAAAACACGGTTTTCATCTGGCTACCTTTGTCTGTAAAAATAAGACAATGGCAACAGCAGATATATTTGAACGGTTGAGAAACGGCGAAACCATTTCTTCCAACGATGCCGAAGCATACAAAATGCGTGAAGCTTCGTTTGCAACAAAAAAGCTGGTGGTACAGATGAACAACGCTACTGAACCATCGGAAATCAGACGATTTTTAAGCCAAATTACAGCCACAGAAATTCACGAAAGTGTTACCGTTTTTACGCCCTTGCACATCAATTACGGAAAGCATACCAAAATAGGCAAAAACGTGTTCATCAATTTCGATTGTGTGTTTCTCGGTTTGGGCGGAATTACCATTGACGACAATGTTTTGATTGCACCAAAAGTGAGTTTGCTTACCGAAGGCCATCCCATAAATCCTGCGGAAAGACAATCCTTAATTCCAAAACCTATTTACATCAAAAAAAATGCGTGGATTGGTGCCAACGCCACCATTCTGCAAGGGGTAACGATTGGTGAAAACGCTGTTGTAGCAGCCGGTTCGGTGGTTTCAGCGGATGTTCCTGATAACGTCATCGTAGGTGGAATTCCTGCAAAAATTATTAAAAATATTAATGCTTAAAACGAAATAATATGTCAAACGATAATCATAATCCCAGAAGAAAATTTATACAACAGACAGCATTTGCGGGTGCAGGTTTGGCGCTTGCCGGACCGCTGCAAATTTTCGCACAGACAAATAACAGAACAATGAGCAAAAATATAAAAGCAAGAGGCTACGCAGGAAAAGATGCAGCCGGAAAAATGGTGCCGTGGAATTTTGAAAGAAGAGCCGTGGGCGACAACGATGTTTTAATTGAAATTAAATATTCGGGAATTTGCCATTCGGATATTCATACCATAAAAGGACATTGGGGAACGCAAAAATATCCGCAGGTTCCGGGTCACGAAATTGCAGGAATTGTAACGGCAGTCGGTAAATATGTAACCAAATTTAAAGTAGGCGACCAAGCCGGTGTGGGCTGTATGGTAAACAGTTGTATGCAATGCGAAAGCTGTGAAAGCGGCGAAGAACATCACTGCGAAACAGGCGGGATGGTAGGCACTTATGGTACGCCCGAAGCCTCATCACCAACCGGAATTACCCAGGGTGGCTATGCCAACAATATTGTGGTAACCGAACATTTTGCAATAAAAATCCCTAAAACCATTGACCTGAAATATGCAGCGCCACTGCTTTGTGCGGGTATCACCACCTATTCGCCAATGATGAAAATCAATTTTAAAAAAGGAGATAAAATCGGCGTGATTGGCATCGGCGGTTTGGGGCATATCGCTGTGAAATTAGCCGTATCGAAAGGTGCGGAAGTGTATGCATTCACCACATCGCCTTCAAAAGTAAATGACATTAAAAGTTTTGGGGCAAAAGAAGTTATCGTGGTAAAATCGGCAGCAGATTTACAACCTTACAAAGGCAAACTCGACTTTATGATTTCTACCGTTCCGTATGCGTATGAAATGTCGCCTTACATCGACTGTGTGAAAAAGTACGGCTATTTTACACAGGTTGGGCAGCCTGTAAACGGCGAGTTGACCATCAATAATTTCAATATGATTTTCAACCGAGTGAATTTCAACGGCTCGCTGATTGGCGGTATTCCTGAAACCCAGGAAGTGATGGATTACTGTGCCGACAACAGAATTTATCCGCAAATCCAAATCATTAAAGCCTCAGAAATAAATGATGCGTGGGATAAAGTGGTGAATAAAGAAGCGAGATACAGATATGTGATTGATGCCTCAACTTTTTAAATAATGAAGTATGAGATCTCTGATAACAATTGTCGCTGTTCTGTTTACATTTTCCTTTTGCACCGCAAGTTGCAGTAAGGAAGATGAACCCTCTTCAATCGAAAATAATGGCAGTGGAAGTACTAATCCATCCTCAACAAAAATGAAAATTACAATTGGCACAGCAGTTTTTACCGCAACGCTGTACGACAATCCAAGTGCGGCAGCTTTTAAAGCCCTGTTGCCCCTTACGATAATTATGACCGAATTGAATAACAACGAAAAATACTTCAATTTACCCAAACCGCTTCCCACCAATGCATCCGTTGGTGGTGCAATTAAAAACGGCGATTTAATGCTGTACGGAAGCAATACGTTGGTGCTTTTTTATAAAAATTTCAATACCTCGTACAGCTATTCAAAACTGGGCAATATCGATAATCCCACCGGGCTTGCCGAGGCTTTGGGCAATGGAAATGTGGTGGTGAAATTTGAGAACAATTAAACATCAATCAAAATGAAAAATAATTTAAAAAACTTTTCAGTAATAGCCGTTTTGGCGATGACGATACTATCGTGCAACAATAAAAATCAGGAAAAAATGGAAACAAATAAAAGTGAATTAACAGAAATTTTCCCGAAAGGTGAAAAAGGTTCAAGCGAAAATTTTACCGGAAATGCGTACAATATTGGTTTGGTAGATGCAGACAGTCTGCTGACAACGGCGGTAGGCAATGTCTATTTCGAACCCGGCGCAAGAAGCAATTGGCACAGTCATCCAGCCGGACAGATTTTAATTATTACAGACGGAATTGGCTACCATCAAATAGAAGGACAGCCGATTGAAATTCTCAAAAAAGGAAGTGTGGTAAAATGCCCACCCAATGTCCGTCATTGGCACGGAGCCAGTGCAGATGTAGGTTTACAGCAATTGTACATCGTTCCTAACACCGAAAAAGGAATTGTGAACTGGCAGGAAGCCGTGGCGGATGAAGTTTATAAAAGTGTGAAGTAATTAAAATAAAATAAGATCAATTATGGAAAACACTATCAAAAACAAAGTAATAGTTATTACCGGTGCAAGTAGCGGAATGGGCGAAGCTGCCGCAAAACATTTAGCTGAACTGGGTGCAACAGTAGTACTTGGCGCAAGAAGAGCCGAAAAAATTGAACAGTTAGCAAAGCAAATCAATGAAACCGGTGGAAAAGCACTTGCCGTAAAAGCAGACGTAATCCAGCTGGAACAGGTAAAAAATCTTGTAGATACGGCTGTAAAACAGTTTGGTAAAGTAGATGTGATTTTAAACAACGCCGGAATAATGCCTTTGTCGCCAATGGACAGAATTAATGTGGAGGAGTGGAATACGATGATAGATGTGAATATAAAAGGTGTTCTGAACGGTATTGCTGCGGTTTTGCCTTGCATGAAAGCGCAAAAATCTGGTCAGATTATCAACACAGCATCCGTTGCCGGTCATAAAGTTTTCAATGGTTCTGCGGTTTATTCTGCTACCAAATATGCAGTCAGAGCCTTAACCGAAGGCCTGCGAATGGAAGTAAAACCGTATAACATCCGTACCACCATTGTCTGTCCTGGAGCTGTAAAAACAGAATTGCTTGAACATATTTCCGAAGCAGACATTCAGCAGGCCAATAAAGATTATGTGGGCGAAGTAGGCATCAGTCCGGACAGTTTTGCCCGTGTGGTTGCTTTCGCCATCAGCCAGCCGGAAGATGTGGATATTAATGAAGTGATTTTCAGACCGACGGCGCAGGAGATGTAAAAACTGTCTTCTACTGAAACTGAATATTTTTTAGAACGAATTTCAATTAAAAATTAAAAACATCAGGAAAGAGATAACAGAAATAATATACGGCTGAAGTGCAGACTTCGGCCTTTTTGTTTTACTAAACTGTATACGATCTTACATTTTCTAATCTGCTGTTTTTGACCTGTAATTGCCAATATCCAAAACATTTAGTTGAAAAAATATTGGAACGTTGGGCTACAGTGTATAATGTGAGATTGTGCAGCGAAAATAAAAGTATTTTTAAGGTTCAGATTCTGTCCCATTTTACTTTTCTTTATTCGCCAGGCGCTTTCTGATCATGCTTACAAATTCTTTGGAGACGCCCAGATATGAGGCAATATAATATTTCGCCACACTCTGCGGAATGCTGGGATAAACTTTGATAAACTCAAGGTACCGTTCGGTGGCAGCTTTCGAAATGGTATTTACCAGACGGTTTTGCAATGTATAAAGATTTCTCTGGACTAACATTCTGAAAACTCTTTCAAACTTTGGTATTTTTTGTAAAAGTTTTTCTTTTGTGGTGGGATTCAAAGTATAAATTTCTGAATCTTCCAACGTTTCTATGCATAACCCTGATAGTTTCTGTTCCTGAAACGAGGCAATATCACTGATGCACCAGTCTTCTACAGCAAAGAGAATAGTGACCTCAAAACCGTTATCATCAAGGTAAAAGACCCGAACGCAGCCTGATTTTATAAACCCTTCAAACTGACAGATTTCGCCTTCTCTCAGCAGTACCGTTTTTTTTAGGAAAAGTCTGAAGCGTTAAATAATCAGTGAATATTTTTTCTTCCTCTTCGCTGAGACTGATAAATCTTTTGACGTTTTTGATGATGTTCTCATACATAGCTTGCCTTTTAAGGCTGCAAATTAGGGAAAAGTGTGTAAACTTCGTTCTTTAGCAGTCCATTTCCGCCACCGTAATGATCAATTACTTTTACATCCTTCTCGATCTTCCGGCAAAAATCTTTGATATTGCTTTCAAATTGTTCAGACAGACCGGAATTTAACAAAACTATATCAACGTGATTTTCTCTGATAAAGTCCTCACAAACCCTTTCATCACTTGTAATCTCAGCATTCCAGCCTTCATTATTTGTGATAATTCTCTTTAATGTATCAAGAATTTCCTCATTTTTTCCTATCACCAAAAAATTTAATGTTTTCATTTTTCTAAGTGTATAAACTGACTGATGGTGAAATTTTTCTTTCTTCGTTCCCTGAATAAACGCTTCATCCATCGGATCTTCAAAATTGAAAGTTCCTGTAATGTAATCGTTTAAATTTTAACATGACAAATGTACGATGATACGCGCTGCTATTTATTGAACCAGTTTAATAAAGTGTTTAGCAGTAGTGAAATGTAATTTATTTACAAAAAAATATACGATATTAAAGCAGATTAACGAAAAATCATTTTAAGCCTCCTAGATTTGCTGAAGAATAAGACAACAAAATCTTATCACAAATCAAAAACAACCTTAAAAATTAACAATTATGAGCACACTACAATTAAAAGACGGAACCGAAATTTTTTACAGAGACCAAGGTAAAGGACCGGTTTTAATGTTTCATCACGGATGGCCATTATCTTCAGACGACTGGGACGGCCAGGTTATTTTCTTTTTACAGAAAGGTTACAGGGTGGTAACGCATGACAGAAGAGGTCACGGCCGTTCAAGCCAGAATATTTACAACCACACTATCGAGCAGTATGCCTCTGATGCAGCAGAACTGGTAGAATTTTTAGATCTGAAAGATGTGATTCACATCGGTCACTCAACCGGTGGCGGTGAAGTAATCCGTTATGCAGCGAAGTTCGCTAACGGAAGAGCAAAAAAGGCAGTTCTCATCAGCGCCGTTCCGCCGATTATGGTAAAAAGCGAAACCAATCCGGACGGAGTGCCGATGGAAGTCTTTGACGGAATTAGAGAACAGACTATGAATAACAGAAGCCAGTTTTATATTGATCTTACTTTCCCTTTTTACGGATACAACAGAGATGGGGCAAATGTGAAAGAAGGCGTACAGAGAAACTGGTGGAGACAGGGCATGATGGGCGGTATAGTTGCTCATTATGACGGGATTAAAGCATTTTCTGAAACTGATTTTACCGAAGATCTGAAAGCTGTAGACATTCCAGTTTTGGTTCTTCACGGCGAAGATGACCAAATTGTTCCCATAGGAAATGCAGCCTTAAAAGCAATAAAATTACTGAATAACGGAAAGATGATTACCTATCCCGGTTTCCCGCACGGGATGCCAACTACCGAGCATGACACAATCAATAAAGACCTTCTGGAATTTATTCAATCTTAATAATTACCATTTAAAGAACTGTAAAATGGCTCCTACACTAAAGTGGGCGCTATTTTGTTTTTTAGCTTTTAACAAGATTTCTCACCATCCCTTTAAATATCAGGCCGTGAAAGGGCAAAACAGAAAACCAGTACAATCTTCCCCACAATCCTTTCGGCCGGAAAACAGCTTTCTGCCAAAGTTTGCCTCTGTATAATTTAAACATCAGCCAGGCTTCCCCCGGCAGTTTCATTTCTGCGAAGAGAATGAGTTTTCCTTCTTCCCGGTTTGCATACAGAACCCTCCAGAAATCCAAAGCATCGCCCTGGTGCAGCTGCGTAGGGTGCGTTCTGCCTCTCCTTAAACCAGGGCCTCCCACCAGCTGATCCATAAATCCCCTGATTTTCCAGAGATTCTGCCCATACCATCCTTTTTTGCCCCCTAAACTGAAGACATTATCCAGACATTTCTCACGGTTTTCATAGACTGCACTCTGCAAATCTGTAAAACATCCAAAATGTGGAACTTCTATAAATTCTTTTAAGCTGGAATCGCTTCTGCTGCTTACAAAACTGTCTTTCCAGCTGGAACTGATCTCATTGGCCTGAATTTTCTCCATCGTTCTTTTCAATGCCTCACCGTAACCAAATGGCTGTATGTTGGTGATTCCTTTTATTTCCTTCAAACTTTCAGGTTTGCAAACCACTTCAATTTTCATACTTCCTACTAATGAACTTGCCAGACTGTACGTAGTTGAGGTGATGAAATACAGCCAGTAAGAAGATAATTTTGGAGTCATTACAGGCAGGATAAAAATATGTCTTTTCAGACCCCGCACTTTAGCGTATCCCAGCAATATTTCTTTGTAGGTTAAAACGTCATCACATCCAATATCAAAACTTCTGTTGTAGGTTTCTTTTTTGAAGAGTGAAAAAATCAGAAAATCGAGAACATTGGCAATCCCGATGGGTTGGCATCTGGTATTAAGCCACTTTGGCGTCACCATTACCGGCAGTTTTTCCACCAGATCCCGAATGATTTCGAAAGACGCACTACCCGACCCGATGATGATCCCTGCCCGCAAAACGGTAGTGTGAAGTTTTGATTCCATCAGTATTTTCTCTACATTAAATCTGGAGTTCAGATGTTTGGATAATTCTTTCTCGTTTACCAAACCAGAGAGGTAAATTATATGTTCACACGACGTAGCTTCCAGCGCGCTGATAAAATTTTCAGCACATATTTTTTCTGAAGATTCATAGTCGCCGCTTGCGCTCATAGAATGCATCAGATAATAAGCTCCGGAAATATCTTTCGGAATGTTCTGTAATGTCTCTTTCCTCAGAAAATCTACTTCTATTACTTCAAACTGTTCTTCTTTTATCCCGGAAGGTTTGGAGAAACGCTGTACATCACGCACACAACAAACCACCTTATATCCCTGAGCTGCGATTACACTGATCATTCTTTTTCCGATATAGCCGGTTGCGCCGGTGAGCAGTATTTTTTTCATAAGATTTAGACCTTGTAATTCTGTTGACAGTAATGAGAAATTTATACCTTTTCCAGAAGGTGCCCGAAATAATCTTTCTTTTTCGTCAGATAACTTTCGTTGATACCGTTGGATTCTATTTCCAGCGGAATTCTGATGTTGAGTTTAATGTTGCTGTTTTCTAAAGATTTAATTTTGTCAGGATTATTGGTCAGCAGGTTAATTTCTTTCACATTCAGAATATTAAGTATCTCCACTGCAACATCAAAATTTCTTCCGTCTGCAGGTAAACCCAGTTTTAGATTGGCTTCCACAGTATCGAAACCCTGCTCCTGTAATGCATAAGCTCTCAGTTTGTTAATGATTCCGATATTTCTTCCTTCCTGACGTAGGTAAATGATAATCCCACCGTTTTCCGACATATATTTCATTGCGGAATCCAGCTGCTGGCCGCATTCGCATTTTCGGGAATGAAAAACTTCACCCGTAATGCATTCAGAATGAAAACGGACATTCACGGTTTTGCAGAAATCTGTATTTTCTGCGACCCATACAAGATGAGGTTTCCAATCTTCTTCGCTTTCGGAGAACGCATAAACATTGTAGTTGCCAAAATCTGTCGGTATTTTTGTCTGTGCCTGAATTGTCAACATAATTGAAAAATTAAATGATTTATATGGTACAAATTTATACTTTATTTTAATTAATAATAAAATATATTACTAAATTTGTACCATAAAGTTTAAGTATGAAAAAAGATAATCAAATCACAGAAGAAAAGATATTTGAATTGTATTCAGATTACATCCTTAACCACGGCGAGAAACCTAAGAACATTTACCGTTTCGCAAAAGACAACGAGTTTGAAGAGAAAGATTTCTACAATTACTTCTCAAGTTTTGAGCAGGTGGAAAAGCAGATGTTCGTCAATCTTTTTGTAAAATCTGTAGAGCTGGCAGCTGAGGTAAATGACGCTGAAGAAATTGCATCTAAAGAAAAACTCTTAAATGTTTACTATATATTTTTCGAAAATCTTACAATCAACCGTTCTCTGGTTTTAATGATTCTGGGGAAAACAAAAATGGAGTCTGCAAAAAATCTGAACCAGCTGAAAACTGTTCACCGCGAATACATCAAAACGCTTGATTTCGCTGACTGGGAAATCATCCGGAAAGCAAAAGACGATATCAGAAATGCACATCAGAAAGCCCGTGAAGAAGCACTGTGGCTGCATTTGGTTTCAGCCATTGAATTTTGGAAAAAAGATACTTCCCCCGCTTTCGAAAAAACAGATATTTTTATCGAAAAAACAATCGACACAGGTTTTGAACTGATGGACAACGAGCCATTGAGAAAACTGGCTGACCTCGGGAAATTTTTATTCAAAGAAACATTCAAAAAAAACTGAGATGAAAACACTGAATAAAATACCCACAGGAAAAATAGAAAGAACCGGCAGTTTACTGAAAGCCGGAGCTAAAATCGGAGTAAACTACATCAAATATTACGGAAATAAAATCACCAAAGACGAAACGGAAGCAAGGCAGATTCTGAACGAAGAAAATGCCACAGACATCTACGATTCTCTGAAAGAACTGAAAGGTTCTGCACTGAAAGTTGCCCAAATGCTGAGTATGGAAAAAAATATTCTTCCGCAGGCTTATGTAGAGAAATTTTCTCTGTCACAGTTCTCTGTACCGCCACTTTCCGGGGCTTTGGTGAAGAAAACTTTCAGAAAATATTTCGGTAAAAATCCGGAAGCGATGTTTGATCAGTTTTCTGCGGAATCTGTGAATGCAGCAAGCATCGGGCAGGTGCACAGAGCAAAAAAAGACGGTAAAGATTTAGCGGTAAAAATACAGTATCCCGGTGTTCGGGAAAGCATTTCCAGCGATTTGAAACTGGTGAAACCTATTGCCATTAAAATGTTCAACATTCAGAAAGAAGGTTCTGAATCTTACTTTCAGGAAGTTGAAAACAAATTATTTGAAGAAACAGATTATAACCTCGAGCTGAAAAGAAGTCTGAAGATTTCTGATGACTGTAAACATTTGCCCAACCTCAAATTCCCAACCTACTATCCCGATTTGTCCTGCGAAAAAATCATCACGATGGATTGGATGAACGGAAAACATTTCTCTGAATTCACAAAGCAAAATAATTCGCAGGAAGACCTCAATAAAATCGGACAGACACTGTGGGATTTCTATATGTATCAGATGCATATCCTGAAGCAGGTGCACGCAGACCCGCATCCCGGCAATTTTTTGGTTTCAGATGAAAAAGAGTTACTGGTGATCGATTTTGGCTGTATCAAAGAGATTCCGACAGACTTTTACGAACCTTATTTTGAACTGGCAAAAGAAGATAATCTTAAAAATCCTGAAATTTTCAGACAGAAACTGTATCAGCTGGAAATTCTCCGGGATGATGATTCACCCAAAGAACAGGAATTTTTCACCAAATTATTCTATGAACTTTTGGAACTTTTCACAAGACCTTTCAACCGCGACGTTTTTGATTTTTCTGACGAAAGTTTTTTTCAGGAAATTGCAGATCTCGGTCAGCGTTACGCCAAACTCAGCGATATGAAAGGAATGAATGCCAACCGTGGTTCGAAACATTTTATTTACCTTAACAGAACCTTTTTCGGTCTGTACAATATGATGCATGATGTGAGAGCGAAAGGCGTTGAAATTAACCATTTTAAAAATTTTGTTTCGCAAAATGCCGGCTAATCTGCCTTCAAAAATCTGTGAGGTCTGCGGGTTGCCGTTCAACTGGCGGAAAAAGTGGAAGAGAAACTGGGACGAAGTAAAATATTGCAGCGAAAAATGTCGGAAAAACAAAAAATCAACATTCTCTGGCTGAACAACAACCTAAGAATCAGAGACAACGAAGCACTTCTGAAAATTCAGCAGGAAGATCTGCCTTTTGTTGCATTGTATATTTTTGACAGTAAATTTTACAGTCAAAAGCAGTTTGGCTTCAAAAAAACAGGAATGTTTCGGACTAAATTTTTACTGGAAACTGTTTTGGATGTAGAGAAAAAATTAAATCAGAATGGAATTCCTTTTTTGAAAAAGTTTGGAAATACAGCTGAAATTTTCAAGCAGATAGCTGAATATTTTGATATAGAAACCATTTTCTGCCAGGAAGAATGGACGAAAGATGAAACTGATGTACAACAGCGGGTTGAGAAAGCTTTACCGAAAGCAGTTTGGTCTAAATCTTATTCTCAGCTGTTACTCCAGCCGGATTTTGTTTATCATCAGATTGAAAAAATCCCTTTTCAGTTTACCACTTTCAGACAGAAAGTTGAGAAGAATTTTACTGTGAGAAAAGAATTTGTTTTCAATAAAACCGGGAATGATCTGAACTTTGAAATTCAGGTAAAAAGCGATGAGATCAACCTTGCAACTTTGGGTTTTGAAGATTTTGAAAATCACAGATTTTCAGCATTTCCTTTCTCTGGTGGTGAAACTGAAGCTTTGAAACGCCTTAATTCATATTTTGCTGAAACTGAAAATCTAAGTAAATATAAAGAAACACGCAATGGAATGACGGGTTCAGGTTACAGCAGCAAATTTTCTGCGTGGCTCGCCAATGGAAGCCTTTCGCCGATATCTGTATATTACGAAATTAAAAAATATGAAGCAGAATTTGGCAGCAATGAATCAACCTACTGGCTTGTTTTTGAACTCCTTTGGCGTGAATTTTTCAAATATGTTTCGATGGAAAATAAGGATAAAATTTTTCAGCTGAAAGGAATTTCAGATAAAGAATATCCATTTCAATCGGAGGATAATGTAATTCAGAAATGGATTGCCGGAAAAACAGAATCAGATTTCATCAATGCAAATATGCTCGAAATCAGGCAAACCGGATTTATGAGCAATCGAGGCAGACAAAACGTGGCATCGTATTTCTGTAAAATCCTCAGGCAGGACTGGCGGATTGGAGCCGCTTATTTTGAGGAAATGCTTGTTGATTACGATTTACACAGCAATTATGGCAACTGGATGTACCTCGCCGGCGTGGGAAATGACCCGAGAGGCCGGACCTTTAATCCAGGAAAACAGGCAGAGCAATACGATAACGATTACAAATTCAGAAATTTATGGCTACGGTAAAGACTTCGGTTGCGCAATTGATTTTTCCGCATCAGCTCTTGAAAGACACCGATTTTTTAGATAAAAATCAGCCAGTTTATCTGGTTGAAGAATTTCTCTTCTTCAAACAGTACAAATTTCATAAACAGAAAATTGCATTTCACCGCGCAGGTATGAAATTTTACGAAAAGTATTTGCTGGAAGCAGGTTTTAAAATAAATTATATTGAAAGTAATGAGCCGTTGTCTGATGTTCAAAAATTAATTAAGCATTTAGAAGAAGAAAAATTTACAGAAATTCTCACGGTTGATGTTTGCGATCACTGGCTGGAAAAAAGAATTAAAAAGACAAAATTAAATGTAAAATTTACAGACAATCCAATTTTCATCAATACCGAAGAGGATTTGAAGGAATATTTTGAGGGTAAAGAATTTTATCATCAAACCGATTTCTATAAACAGCAGAGAATTTCCAGAAATATCCTGATGAAAGCAGGGAAACCGTTGGGTGGAAAATGGACTTTCGATACAGAAAACCGAAAAAAATATCCTAAAAATAAAAAGTCACCTTCAATCATTTTTCCTGTAAACTCCACATTTTATGAGGAAGCCAAAGTTTATACTGAAAAATATTTCAGTGAAAATTACGGAAATCTTACGTCCTATCAACTGTACCCAACTACTTTTGAAGATGCTGAAAAATGGCTTGATCAGTTTTTAGAAATGCGTTTTGCAGACTTTGGAGTTTACGAAGACAGCATCGTGGAACATGAGCATTTCCTGCATCACAGCGTGCTTTCTCCGCTGCTCAACGTGGGTCTTCTGACGCCGGATTTTGTTTTGGAACACGCCATAAAATATGCTGAAGATTTTGATGTTCCCATAAATTCTCTGGAAGGATTTGTACGACAGATTTTAGGGTGGCGCGAGTTTGTGAGAGGAATTTATCTTTATCAGGGAATCTTTCAGAGAAATAAAAATTACTGGAAACATAAGAACCCGCTTCCGGAAACATTTTATACAGGAAAAACAGGCATTAAACCTATAGACAGCACAATTCTGAAAGTTTTGGAAACCGGATACGCCCATCACATTGAAAGGCTGATGATTTTTGCCAACTTTACGAATTTAATGAAACTCAATCCTGATGAAGTTTACCAGTGGTTTATGGAAATGTTTATCGATTCTTACGATTGGGTAATGGTTCCCAATGTTTATGGAATGAGCAGTTTTTCTGACGGCGGAAAAATGAGCACGAAACCTTACATCTGCGGGAGCAATTATGTGAAAAAGATGAGCGATTATTCTGATGGCGACTGGTCTGAAAAATGGGATGCGCTTTTCTGGAATTTTGTGAATGACAACCGTTCATTTTTCGAGAAAAATCCGAGGTTGGGAATGATGATCCGGACTTTTGACAAGATGACGGCAGAGAAAAAAGAAAGCCATTTGAAACTGGCAAAACAAACCCTTAAAAACCTAAAATAATGATCAAAGAATTTAATCCCGAACAGACCGACCGCATCATAGAAATGGCGTGGGAAGACCGCACTCCTTTCGAAGCTATAGAATTTCAGTTTGAAATAAGCGAGGCGGAAGTGATAGAACTGATGCGGAAAGAACTCAAATTTTCAAGTTTTAAACTGTGGCGGAAGAGGGTGAATTCTGGTGTGAGCCATAAGCATCTGAAGAAAAGAAGTGATGAGATCAGCCGTTTCAAATGCAGCAGACAGCGAGCGATCAGCCACAATAAAATTTCAAAAAGGTAATTTTTAATAATCTTAAAAAAAATAATATGAAAAATATAGTCATTGTAGGATGCGGACAGGGAATTGGATTTTCTACTGCAAAAATACTGTCTGAAAATCACAAAGTTACCGGCATTTCGAGAACAGAAAATTCAGAAATTAAAAAATTGAATATCAGCTTTCATCAGATGGATATTCTTTCGGGAAATCTGGACGAAATCAATTTCCCAGACGTTGTTGACGGATTGGTGTATGTGCCGGGAAGCATTAATTTAAAACCATTTAATCGACTTTCGGTTGATGATTTTAAAAATGACTTTGAAATCAACGTTTTGGGTGCTGTAAAAACAGTTCAGAAACTTTTACCCAATTTAAAAAAATCTGAAAGTGCATCAATCATACTTTTCAGTTCGGTTGCTGCAAAATTGGGAATGCCATTCCACGCTTCTGTTTCTGCCAGTAAAAGTGCGTTGGAAGGTTTGACGAAAAGTCTTGCGGCAGAACTTTCGACACAGAAAATCAGGGTGAATTGTATTGCTCCTTCGCTTACTGACACAAATTTGGCTTCTCAACTGCTTTCAACACCGGAAAAACGTGAAGCATCAGGCAAGAGACACCCTTTGCAGAGAGTGGGAAACGCTGGTGAAATGGCAAAAATGACAGAATTTTTATTATCCGACAACGCATCGTGGATTACCGGACAAATCATCGGGATTGACGGTGGAATGGGCAGTACGAAACTGTAAATGAAAAACCAATTAATTATATATGTCACAATTTAAAAGCTATGAAAACCGATTTTATCATTGATCTGCTTCATCACGTAAAAGAATTTGAAAACTCTTCTGCCTGCAAACCCAACTGCAGTGTAGAAGATTTCAGAATGTGGCTGAACGATAAAAAATATACAGAGGAAAGCCCAACCAAGCTTTTTAAAACCGAAAATCATCAGGTTTCCTACACAGAAAATGAAATCTGCAAGCAGGTTCTTTTGCTGGGACGATACTCAAAACTCCTCATCAGAAAAGGTTTGGGAGAATTTCCTGACCTGGCGAATGAAGAATTTACCTATCTGTACCGCCTTAAAGATGAACCTTTTTTAAGCAAAATTCAACTGATTGAAAAAAACGGTCACGAAAAACAAACCGGAACCCAGATCATCAAAAGACTTCTGGAAGCAGGATTTCTGGAAGAAAAGATCGATGAAACTGACAAAAGAAGCAAGCTTTTAAATCTCACAGAACTTGGCCAACAAACGTTTCACGAATCTGTAAAAAAAGTCAATCAGACTTCAAAAATACTTTCCGGTAAACTGGTAGATGACGAAAAAACAGAACTATTAAGACTCCTCAAAAAACTGAATGAGTTTCACAGTCATATTTATTCAGAATATAAAAACACGGATTTTGATGAACTGACAGCTTTAATTTAAAGGCATTTTCTGACATTAATCGGCAAAATTGTTTCTATATCTGATCGACAAACTGAAACTCGATTTAAAAGTGAAGTGAGATTTAGGAGAATTTCAGAAATAATGTGAAAATTTCTGATGCAGTCCTGTTAGCTTTTAAAACGTAAACTGCAACAGCCATCTTTTACTACCGCAGAAAAAAACGATTTACTTATATTTGTCAGGCAAAGCAAATTCAAATGTTCAAAAAACAAATCTCTGTATTTATTCTTGGCTTTTTCATGGTTTTCAGTTCGGCTCAGCAGATTCGTCCGTCAAAATCATCAGAAATTTACCGCGATCTCAAAACACTGAAACATTTACCGAAAGTTTTATATCTCGCTGCTCATCCGGATGATGAAAATACGGGTTTACTTTCCTGGCTGATCAACGATCAAAACGTTGAAACAGGATATCTGTCTTTAACGAGAGGTGATGGCGGCCAGAATTTACTTGGAACAGAACAGGGAGCTGCTTTGGGCTTAATACGCACGCACGAACTTCTTGAAGCACGAAAGTTAGACGGCGCCCAGCAGTTTTTTACCCGTGCAATTGATTTTGGCTTTTCTAAAAATACAACCGATACTTTTAAACAGTGGGATGAAAAAAGCATCACCGCGGATGTGGTCTGGGTGATCCGGCAATTCCGTCCGGATGTCATTATTTGCCGTTTTCCACCGAATGCAGCGGCGGGTCACGGACAACACGCGGCTTCGGCTGTGGTTGCAGAAAAAGCATTTAGACTGGCGGGCGATAAAAATGCGTTTCCAGATCAATTGAAATACGTCAATGTTTGGCAACCGAATCGTATTTTGTGGAATACTTTCCGATTTGGCAGCAACAATACCACTTCTGAAAAGCAGCTGAAAGTAACTGTTGGACAGTATGATGCACAATTGGGAATGGGCTACGGCGAACTTGCAGGATTGAGCAGAAGTCTGCATAAAAGTCAGGGCGCCGGAACGCAGTCGGTGGCCGGAATAAAAACTGAATATTTCTCATACGTTGACGGTGAGCCCGCAAAATCTACACTTTTTGACGGAATCGATAAAACCTGGACAAAAGAAGGAAATGTTGATATTGACAAGTCTTTAGATAAGATCATTTCAAATTTCAATTTCAACCGTCCAGATTTAAGCTTGCCGGATTTGCTTGCTTTGAGAAAAAAAGTAGCGGCAATGAAAGAGTCAGATTTCAAAAAGAATAAAATTAAATCTCTCGATCAGATTATTTTGAGCTGTACAGGATTTATGGGGGAAGCTGTAACCAATACAGCTGAAGCAGTTGCGGGAGAAAATTATAGTTTCAGATTAAATTTAATTTCAAGAGCTGAAAACCCCGTCATTTTAGAAAATGTAAAGTGGCTGAATCAATCAGAAAACTTTAACAGAAAATTATCAAAAGATTCATTAATCACAATTCAGCATCAGGTCCAGATTCCTTCGGATGCAGCGCTCACAGAACCGTACTGGTTGGCAGCACCAGCCAAAGACGCGGCCACTTTTTCTGTTCCAGATGAAACTTCAGTAGGTTTGCCTGAAGCAGAATCACCTCTGAATGTCTTGCTTGATTTAAAGATCGGTTCAGAGAAATTTCAGGTGAAACTGCCTTTGTCTTTTAAAAAATTAGATCCCGTACGTGGCGATGTGGTTGAGGCTTTAAGAATTGTTCCTGCCCTTGAACTGAAATTTTCGCAACCGCTTTATTTGGTTAAAGAAAACGAAGATCTGAATGTAAGCTTAAATTTTAAGGTAAATTCCAACAGACAATTCAATAATGGAAAAGTAAATCTGATGTTTAACGGAGAAAGATTAGGTGGCGGTGATGTAAAAGCTGTTAAAGGAAAAGATTTCACTGTAAATTTTGTTATTCCAAATGCTGAACTTTCACTGATAAAATCTGATCAGTTACAGTTGGAAGCCGGTTTTGTTGCTGATGGAATTACGTACAACAAAAAACAGGTTTTAATTCAGTATCCACATCTCCCTTCTTTGCAGTATTTTGCGCCAGCAACGGTTTCAGTGATGAAAGGTGATATCAAAGCTGCTGTTAAAAAGGTGGGTTATATACAGGGTGCGGGAGATTTTATTCCGGAGTTTCTTCGAATTGCCGGTGTTCAGGTTGATGTCTTGAAAGATGAAGATTTTTATGGAAATATTGACGAATCCGGAAATGGAAGTTTAAAAAGATTGTCACAGTACGACGCCATTGTGCTTGGAGTTCGCGCCAATAATACTGAGAAAAAACTGGGTCGCTGGATGCCTTTTCTATGGTCTTATGTAAAAGCCGGTGGTAATCTGGTAATGCAGTACAATACCAATCAGGATGCAACAGTTGATCAGCTGGGAATGTACAGTTTCAGCATTGCCAACAAGAGAGTTACCGAAGAAAATGCGTCCGTGAGATTCTTAAATCCAAATCATAAATTGCTCAATTATCCGAATAAAATTACGGAAAATGATTTTAGCGGCTGGGTGCAGGAGCGCGGAGCTTATTTTCCTGATAAATGGGATTCTGCCTACGAACCACTTTTTGAAATGCGCGATACTGGTGAAGAGCCTCTGCAGGGATCAACTTTATATGCCAAATACGGAAAAGGGAATTTTATTTACACACCGCTGGCGTTTTTCAGACAGTTGCCTGCGGGAAATTTGGGTGCGGCAAGATTATTTTTAAACTTTTTATCTGCACAGAAAAACTGATGAATAAACAACTTAAAAACTGGAAAATCTGGTATGTTTTATTAGCTTTTGCACTCGTATCACAGATTGCATTTTATTTTTGGTTTACTAAATTCTGGGCATGAGTACGATAGACTGGACAGTTCTTATTTTCACACTTGTTGCAGTGGTTGTTTACGGCGTATTCATAGGTCGTGGGCAGAAAAGCAACGAATCTTACCTGAAAGCAGACAACAAAATGCCATGGTACATTGTGCTGATTGGGATTATGGCAACTCAGGCGAGTGCCATCACCTTCCTTTCGGCGCCGGGACAGGCGTATACAGACGGGATGCGTTTCGTTCAGTATTATTTTGGTCTGCCACTGGCGATGATTGTGATCTGTATCACGTTTATTCCTATTTTTCAACGGTTGAATGTTTACACGGCTTATGAATATCTGGAAAACCGTTTTGACAAAAAAACAAGGGTATTAACTTCACTGCTTTTCCTTTTTTCCAGAGGATTATCTACGGGAATAAGCATTTACGCTCCGGCTATCATCTTATCTAGTGTTTTAAACTGGAATATTTATCTTACAAATATTTTAACAGGCGGAATTTTACTTATTTATACCTACGTAGGCGGTGCTAAAGCGATTGCGCACACTCAAAAATTACAGTTTCTAATTATTCTGGGAACAATGGCTTTTGCAGGTTATCTTCTGATTGAAAAGATGCCGAATGGAATTGGTTTTACAGATGCGCTTTATCTCGCAGGGAAATCAGGAAAGCTGAACGTGATCACCACAGACTTCGACTGGAAAGACAAATACAACATCTGGAGCGGACTGATTGGTGGATTTTTTCTGGCACTTTCCTATTTCGGGACAGACCAAAGTCAGGTAGGAAGATATATTACGGCGAAAGATAATACCAACGCGAAAATGGGTTTACTGTTGAATGGTTTGGTTAAAATTCCGATGCAGTTTGCAATTCTTCTGATTGGCGCTCTGCTTTTTGCCTTCTTTTCTCTCAAACCCGCTCCGATCTATTTCAATGAAAGATCTTATCAGCATTTAAAGGAAACAAAACCTAAGCAGGCTGCTGTATTTGAAAAGGAACATCAGAATTTACAGGCCAAATTTAATTCAGAATCGAAGGAAATTTTAAAGTTAAAAGAAATACAATCTCCACAGCTTAATCAGAAAGTTGAGGATTTTAAAAATACACAATCCGAGGTTAAAGCATTACATGGAAGAGTGGAGGAAGCCATCAATCAATCTAACTTTAATGCAGAAAAAACGGATACAAACTACATTTTCCTGTATTTCGTAAAAAACACATTGCCTGTGGGGATGATTGGATTGCTGTTTGCGGTCATTTTTCTGGCAAGCTGGGGTTCCATTTCAGCGGCACTGAATTCTTTGGCCGCGTGCTCATTAAAGGATGTTCATTTAATATTTAAAAAAGAAATACCCGACGATAAAACCGAACTTAAATACAGCCGCCTCCACACATTAGCATGGGGAATTTTCTCGATTGGTGTTGCGATGTTTGCTACACAAATGGGCTCCTTAATCGAAGCGGTGAATGTTTTGGGTTCCCTATTCTACGGACCAATTTTAGGCATTTTTCTGGTAGCATTTTACTTTAAAAAAATTAAAGGTTCAAACGTCTTTATCTCGGCAATTTTATCAGAAATTACGGTGATTGCCATCTACAACTTCGATATTGTTTCATTTCTCTGGCTTAACGTCATTGGTGCCACAGCGGTGATCTTATTTTCTGCAGTTGGTTTACTGTTTTCTAAGCCAAAAGCAGTACATTCGTAAAAGATAAATCAATCAAAAATTATAAAAATAATATGAGCGCAATTTTTAAATCTGCCACTGTTCTTGTGGCTGCAATGACGATTTCAGTAAACGCTTTTGCACAGGAAACCAAAAAACCGGCAAGCCCTGCAATGACGGCTACCGGAAAGATTAAAGACGCAAACATTACGATTGCCTACGGAAGCCCTTCTGTAAAAGACCGTAAAATATGGGGTGATTTAGTGCCTTATGACAAGGTTTGGCGTGCAGGTGCGAATGATGCCACCACTTTTGAAACTGATAAAGATATTACGGTTCAGGGTAAAATGCTTGCTGCAGGTAAATACAGCTTTTTCCTGGTACCGAAAGCAGGCGGCACGTGGACTGCGGTATTCAATAAGGAAGCAAAACAATGGGGTGCCTATAAATACGAAGAATCTAAAGATGCTTTACGCGTGGATGTTAAAACAAAAGCGCTACCTGCAAAACAGGAGACTTTAGTTTATAAAATCAATAAGAACGGATTTACGATGGATTGGGACAAAGTTTCAGTACCCGTGGAAATAAAATAAATCTTACAGATTAAAACTCTGAAATCTGGTAATGACCAATAAAAAAGCTGTCTTATCAGGAAACCTTTGCAAATTATTTCAATAAGATAAACATATCTTTTGGAAATATTTTTTCAGATATTTTCGCAACGTAAAAAAGCACCATTTCTTTTGATCTGGTGTTTTTTTTTGAAATACAGAACGATTACTGATCAATTTTTCTTTCATCCCAATTTTTATGCTGTACGAATTTTGTGATTACAGATTGTACCCAATAAAATGTTTTTAACTGATCTAAAAGGTTTTTCCGAATAAATCTAACAGATCAAATGATATTTCAGTAGTTTATTACATAATCATCTGAATAGTCTGAAATCCGTAAAAAAGAGCGTATTATGGCTCAGATATTGTTCAATTTTGGAGGAATTATGAGAAAGATCTTAACTGAAAATTCATTTTATTTTCAATTATAAATATTTTAAAAAAGTAAATTTACCAACATTACAATCCTTTTAATTTGTATCGTAAATATCTCATAATGATATTTTTAAGGCTCAGTTTTAAGCAAGTGCAAATCAATAAATTAATAAATATCATATTCAGTTTAAAACCTTGTTGAAAAAAAATATTACTTTTGCCGAAGAAAAAAAATTGTCAATTTTGTTATATTCGCTATTTTAGCGTTACCATACCAAAATATATAAAGCAAGAAACATGAAAAAAATATTTTTACTATTCGCTGTGATGCTCAGTATTACAGCATTTTCGCAAATTAAAGTTCTGAAAAATGAAACCTTGACAGAGATTGGAAAAGATAATTCTGTAGGACTTTATAAAAAAGAAAACAGATATACTTTTAATTATCAGGATATCAACAATTCAAATCTTAACACCTTTAGATCCTTTTCATTTATTGATCTGAATGGTGACGTAATGGGACTTTATAAGATGATTTCTGACGGTTTTATTGATGAGCCTACTGGGAATATCTCTCTGGAGCTTCCCAATGACATTATTGAACTCCATTTCGAGAAAAATTACGGTCAGCCAACAATGCAGTTTATTCAGTACATTAATAAAAACAAAAAATACGTTGGTAAATCTCAGTTTTTAAACAAAAAACAGCTGGATAAGGTTTTCGGAGTTGGAACATCAAAGGCAGCGCTCTACAATAAGCCTGTAAAGCAACAAAGTGCAGTAAACACCCAGCCCACCACGCCGGTACAGCAGACTTATACCCAACCCAATGCTCCAGCATCACAGCCTGTTAAAAAGTCTTCAAAAAAGACAAAATAACAGCAGATTTCAACAATATTGGAACTCATTCTTTACGGATGAGTTTTTTGTTTTATTTTTGTAAAATATCCACTAAAGACATGTCATTACTCATCAATAATTTAACCAAAACCTTTGGAACTCAAACAGCACTGAATAACGTAAACATCAGCACCGAAAAAAACGAAATCATTGGACTTTTGGGGCCAAACGGTGCAGGAAAATCTACGCTGATGAAATCAATCGTCGGTGCTCTGAAAATTGAAAAAGGCGAAATCTTTTTAGACGGAAAAAATATTGCAGAAAACGAGATTGAAACAAAAAAGAAAATTGGTTTTCTGCCCGAAAACAACCCGCTGTATCTGGAAATGTTTGTGAAAGAATATCTTCAGTTTATTGCCAACATCCACAAAATCCCTATGCCCCGGGTGGACGAAGTGATAGAAACTGTAGGTTTAACGCCTGAAAAATCTAAAAAAATCAGTCAGCTTTCCAAAGGATACAAACAGAGAGTGGGCTTGGCGCAGGCGATTATTCACAAACCGGAACTTTTGATTTTAGATGAACCGACCAATGGTCTAGACCCAAATCAGATCCTTGAAATCAGAAGCGTCATCAAAGAAATCGGAAATAAAAAGACAGTGATTCTTTCTACGCATATCATGCAGGAAGTTGAGGCTTTGTGCAGCAGAGTAATATTGATTCATAAAGGAAATATTCTGCAGGATTGCGCTATTGAAGATTTTAAAGGAAAATTTAATAGTTTGGAGGAAGCTTTTACCGCATATACGACCCAGGAAACGGTTTAAATTTCTGTAAATATAAAACTACAAAAGTCACAAAAGTTTTACAAGTCTATTTAAAGACTGATTAAAGTTCAAAAAAGATATATTTTTCAGCAATGCCCTTTTTGAACTTTCCTGAAAAAATCAGGAACTTCTCTTTTGTGAATTCTGTGGTTAAAAACTTACCGTTCAGACAATTTAAAAAGACCTGCAAAATTCTACAGGTCTTCTTGATTTTACCAAATCATAATTCTTTCGGCTGGTGCTTTATACATTTTGTCACCTTCTTTAATATCGAATGCTTTAATAAAAGAATTCTGATTCACCAATGGCCCAAAAGCCCTGAAAATACCGGGAGAGTGGGGATCTGTTTTTACCTGATTAATCATATACTGTTCGGTAGATTTGGTGCGCCAAACGGTAGCCCAGCTCATAAAAAATCTTTGATCCTGATTGAAACCGCTAATGAGACCTGGATTTCCTTTATCTTTCAGATACATCTGTAGTGCTTCGTAAGCCACAGAAACTCCGCCTAAGTCACCAATATTTTCCCCGCTTGTAAATTTACCGTTTACGAAACTTCCTTTTACAGGCTCATAAGCATTGTATTGTGCGGCAAGCTGAGCCACTTTTGCGTCAAAGTTTTTACGGTCCTGTGCGCTCCACCAGTTGTTCAGATTTCCGTCTCCGTCGAACCTCGAACCGCTGTCGTCAAAACCATGAGAAATTTCGTGACCGATTACAGCCCCAATTCCACCAAAATTGACTGCAGCATCTGCATTTGGATTATAAAATGGAGGCTGCAGAATAGCGGCAGGAAAAACAATTTCATTATTTGAACCGCTGTAATATGCGTTCACCGTCTGCGGCGTCATGCCCCACTCTGCTCTGTCTACAGGTTTACCTATTTTCTCAAGACTTTTTTCATATTGCCATGCTGACACGTTCTGGAGGTTGGAATATAAAGTAGAACCTTTTTCAACTTTCAGCTTAGAATAATCTTTCCACTGATCGGGGTAAGCGATTTTCACACTGAATTTAGAAAGTTTTTCATGTGCTTTCACCTTGGTTTCAGGAGACATCCAGTCGATTTCTGTAATATGCTTATCAAAAGCTTTTACAATATAATCGATGTAGGTTTCCATCTGTTGTTTTGATTCCGGAGTGAAATATTTTTCAACATATAATTTGCCAAAGGCTTCCCCTAAAATAGAATTAACGAGACCCAAGCCTCTTTTATTCATCGGCCTCTGCTCCTTCTGACCCTGGAGGTATTTAGAATAAAAATCAAATCTTATCTGCTCGAGATTTTCATCAAGATTTGATGCATTTCCGTTGATGACGTGATATTTCAAATAATCTTTCAGCAGAGGAATATTTTTCTGCGTAAAGATATTATCCATATTCTGATAATATTTCAGTTCACCAATAATTACGCGGTCGGTATTTACACCTGCATCTTTCAGATATTCCGGCAGGTTAACATTTTTCACCAAAGGCGACAGTTCTGACACTTTTTTAGGATTGTATCTTAAATTGGCATCACGGTTCTGTTCCAGTGTTAAAAGATCATTAGCCATTTTCTTCTCAAAATCTACAACAGTTTTCGCTGCAGCATCAGCATTTTTGTAACCAAGAAGTGTAAAAAGTTTTGCGATGTAATTTTGATATTCAGCTAACGTTTTGGTGTTTGCCTCGTTTACCTTCTGATAATAATCACGTCCCAAACCAAGATCCGGACCACCCAGATAAACTGCATTCATCTTAGAATCTTTCAGATCAGCACCTACTCTCCAGCCGTAGAATGAATTATCCCCCAGCCTTGTAGCTTCCAGTAAATATTTCTGAAGATCGCTTACCGTCTTAATGGCATCAATTTTTGCCAAATCAGATTTTATTGGAGCTAAACCTTCAGCATTCCGTTTCGAAGTATCCATAAAACTTGCGTACAGATTCTGGATTTTCTCTCCTTCAGAACCCTGAGGATAATTTTCATCTAAAATTCCTTTCAGAATAGCCAGGGAAGCATCGTCTACATTCTCTCTCAACGCATTGAAAGATCCCCAACTCGCCTTATCAGAAGGAATCTGCGTTTCTTTCACCCAGTTTCCGTTGACATATGTAAAAAAATCGTCCTGAGGTCTTACAGATTGATCCATGTAGGAAAGATTTAAACCTTCTTCCTTAACCTCTTCTTTTTCAGGTGATTCCATTGCAGGAACAGGTTTTTCAACTACAGCAGCTGTTTTTGTTGTGCCGCAGGAATTCAGAAAAACAAGACCTGAAAATGCCAAAACGGCAATATTTATTTTTTTCATTAAAATTTTGATTTATGATTTTAAAATGAATATCAAATATAATGAATAGTTGATGAAAAAAGGCACATAATCGCCTACTCATCCTTAAAATTAAAACGCTGATCTCACTGAAATATTTTAAATTTGATGTATGAAAATACATCACATTGCCATCATCTGTTCAGATTATGAAGTCTCAAAGAAGTTTTATACCGAAAGTTTAGGTTTAACTATCCTCCGTGAAGTCTATCGGGAAGAGAGGCAGTCTTACAAACTCGATCTGGCAATTGGAGAACATTATGTGATTGAATTATTTTCATTTCCAAATCCTCCGGAACGGCCATCCAGACCGGAATCATGCGGTTTGAGACACTTGGCTTTTTCTGTTGGAAATGTGAATGAAAAGCGGGAAGGATTAATTCAGCAAGGTTTAAACTGCGAAGAAATAAGAATTGACGAATTTACCGGAAAAGCATTTTTCTTTACTCAGGATCCTGATGGTTTGCCTTTGGAGTTTTATGAGATGTGATTTAAAATTAAAAAATATTAGTAATCAATATTATATTCAAATTTCACAGTATCTGGTTTTGTATTGATTAACTGTCTGGATTTTAAGATTTTAAAGATGTTGTTTTCGAAGATGTGAAAATCTGCATTTTCGGAACACCCACTGTAAAAGCCTTCATTATTGCGGCTAATTTTAGCAGTGCTTGATTCTCTATTTTCGTTAGACAAATTATAGTTAAGCGTCATTTTAATTTGATAATCTTCATCCAGAAAACGCAATGATTTTCTATAATTTAAATCAAGGCTAAGTTGAAAAATGATCTTACATTCGAATTTATTGAGATAAAATGCAAAAAACAGATCCTCAGAAAGGATTAAATCTTCAGTAAAATACCTAAAAGAATTGTTTTCAAGATAATTTTTCAGGAATAAGCGGATATAATTTTCAGTATCAAGATTTAAATTTTCATCTTTGGTAATCCCTTTTTCCAAAAGATGTTTAAAATGAGGCAATTCAATTTTTACGAACTGATTATAAATTTCTTTGTCCTTCATTATTAACTATCGAAAATTTTATTTTTTCTAATCGTTTTTAATGCGCATAACCCGCAAAGAAACTCACTGCCATAATTGCCAGAACGATAGACGAAATAATGACATACGTGTAATCTTTTTCCTTCAAATATCCAATCAGAGCAAAGATAATTCGCATTAATGGCGTGAAAATCAGCATCAGAATTCCCAATTGAATAATGGCCATTCCTTCCCCCTTACAAAGTGTTTCCCAAAAGTGGCTCCAGACTTTTTCTGAAGACGTTCCCATGTCGAGAAGTTTGTATTTTCGTGGCATTTTGAAACCTTCCATGAAAAGTTTAATAAAACCAATCACGGATGTGATTACCGATAAAATAACACCTACTCTCAGAAGATTTCCAACGGAACGGTTCAGGTCGACATCAGTGAAATTCTTTCTCATGAAAAGTTGTTTCTAATCCCATTATACATCATATATACTGAAAGAATTGTAATCACAATTGCGAAAAAAGTCTTTAATTTTTTAGTTTTAGATACCATCAAAGTCTTAGAACCGATGAAACTTCCCACCACTACTCCTACCAAAACGGGAGCAACAATTACGGGAATAATTTCACCTCTCTGAAAATAGATCAGTGAACTCGCAACGGCAGTTACGCCAATCATAAAATTACTGGTTGTGGTAGACACTTTAAACGGCAACCTCATCATATTATCCATTGCCAAAACTTTCAAAGCCCCGGAACCAATACCTAAAAGTCCGGACATGGCGCCAGCAAACATCATCATAAAAAATCCTGGAACGGTATTTCTTGCGGAATAGCTTTTCAGAACACCTTTGTCTGGGAAAGTTCCGTACAGTTTTAATTTATCTTCCAGAGTCCCTTTAATTCTGGGTTCCTGATGGTCGGGTTTTCCCTTTAAATTTAAAACAACGGTAAGCAAAAGAATACTTGCGAAGATAATTCCGATGGTATTGGGATTCAGCATCCCCGAAACCAAAGCGCCTGCGATAGCTCCGGCAGTGGTGGCAATTTCCAGAAACATACCAATTCTCATGTTGGTGAAACCCTCTTTTACAAAGGCAACTGCTGCACCGGAAGAAGTTCCGATTACTGAGATAAGTGAAGCACCGATGGCGTAATGCATTGGCACACCGAAACCCAGCGTCAATAAAGGAATAATTATAACTCCACCTCCTAAACCTGTGAGAGAACCCAAAAGTCCTGCAGATATTGCTCCAAGGAAGAGAATGATGATTTCAGACATGCTACAAATATAAAACTATTGAGGTTTTTGGGCAAACATTTAAATAAAGATTATTTTTTGCTGTATTTTTGCAACATACAAACTTCTATGAAACTGTTTTACATCATACTCGGAGCAACTCCGAAAGGAAGAAATATCGAGCAGCACGACGTGTTCTTCGGGATTGCAGAAAACCTCAAAGACCTCGTTCCGGTGATGAAAGATTTCTGGCCCGAAGCAAAGGGTAAAATTCACATTGACGCCTATCAGGAAGTGAAATTTGCTGATGGCTACGAAATTTCTGTAGAGCCCAAAAACAGCTTTGAGAACGAAGAAAAACTCTTTTTTGTAAATCTCGGTGGGTACAAAGCAGATCATTTCAAAGAGTTTCACGAGCAGCATCTGATGGTAGGAAAAACTCTGGGTGAAGTGGTGAAAAAATCAAAATCTACGGAATTTTATCAGACGATGGGCTTTAAAGGCGCAGGAAGTCATATTGATGAAAAATTCGGGGTTGATATTGACGATATTTTCAGTGTCACAGACATTCTTCCCACCGAAATGAAGCAAAACTATTCCTTAAAAATAACGAAGTCTGAAGAAGAAAATCAGGAAAATTTTACTTTTCTCGGTTATCTGATGCTTGATAAAATTAAATAATAAATCTACTTAAAATAAAATAATGAAAATTGGAATCTTAGGAGGCGGACAGCTCGGGAGAATGCTTATTCAGGAAGCCTTGAAATATGATGATGAGTTTTATACTTTAGATCCGGCTGCCGATGCGCCTTGTCACACTATTTCTCACTTTACACAGGGAAATTTTAATGATTATGAAACGGTTTTAAATTTCGGACAGGGAAAAGATGTGGTAACTATTGAAATTGAACACGTGAATGCAGATGCCCTGGAAACCCTTGAAAATCAAGGCATAAAAGTGGTTCCGAATTCACAGATTATCAAAACTATACAGCAGAAAATTCTTCAGAAGCAGTTTTACAAAGAGCACAACATCCCGAGTCCGGATTTTGAAATTATGGACGGAACGGAAGACGAAATTAAAATCGAATTTCCTTTTGTACAAAAACTCAACACGGGCGGTTACGATGGTAAAGGTGTACAGATTATCCGCAATTCTGACGATTTAAAGAATTTATGGACTGAAGATTCCGTCTTGGAAAACCTGGTTGATATTGAAAAAGAACTTTCCATCATCGTTGCCATCAACGAAAATGGTGAAACACAGACTTTCCCAGTCACAGAAATGGTTGCCGACCCAAAATTAAACCTTTTGGATTTTAATATCTGCCCGGTTCATCTGACTGAGGAAATTGAAAATCAGATCTACTCTATCACAGACAAATTTCTTGCTGCAGTAAACTCTCCGGGACTTTTTGCGATTGAATTGTTTTTAGATAAAAAAGGAAAAGTCTGGGTGAACGAAACTGCACCGAGACTGCACAATTCCGGTCATCAAAGCCAGGAAGGAAACGCCAATTCGCAGTTCGAACAAATGTACAGAGTGGTAAAAAACTTACCTTTAGCCGATACCGACGCGATTATTTACAGCGGAATGCTTAATCTGGTAGGTGCAGAAGGCTTCTCGGGAAAAGTAATTTATGAAGGTATGGAAGAAGTTTTAAAACTTCCTGAAACTTATATTCATCTGTACGGAAAAACAGAAACCAAGCCAGGAAGAAAGATGGGACACATCAATGTCTTAGCAGATTCTCGCGAGGAACTGATGGAGAAGCTGATACAGGTGAAAGCGATGGTGAGAGTGATCGCTTAAGATCTTTAAAATATATTGAGGAAGACTGCTTTTTGGGCAGTCTTTTTTTGTAAATTATTTTAAAAATATCAGGTTCTATCGAAAATTTGGTATATCAAAATCCTCTTGTTATTTCTATACACCTGGTGTTTAGGAAAGAAATGAAGGCATCATTTTTGAATCCACAGAGAAATACCTCAAAAATATTCTTTATGAAAACTTACAAAAAAATACTTTTGCCTTTGGCAGCCGGCGTTTTGGGATTGTTAGTTTTAAATTCATGTTCGGTTGGGATTCCGAAAAATGCTGTAGCTGTACAGAATTTTAGTGCAGACAAATACCTTGGAAAATGGTATGAGATTGCAAGATTCGACTACAAATTTGAAAAGGATATGGATAATGTAACAGCCGAGTATTCTTACAACGATAGAGGTAATATCAAAGTCAAAAACCGTGGCTACAATTACGTAAAAAAAGAGTGGAAAGAATCTGTGGGTGAGGCGAAATTTGTGAATGAAAAAACTGAAGCACGCCTTAAAGTTTCTTTTTTTAAACCCATTTGGGCAGGTTATAATGTGATCGACATTGACGAAAATTACCAGTATGCTTTGGTAGCGGGCAACAGTGTAAAATACAATTGGATCTTATCCCGAACTCCTGAAATCCCTGAAAGCATTAAACTCCGGTTTCTTGAAAAAGCTAAAAATCTGGGGTACAATACTGATAATCTGATCTGGGTGAAACACAACAAATAAAAATTTTCTCTTAGACCTCAATGATTTTACGGATATAAGCAAAAAATCTGAATGCTGAAAAACGTTTGGGGCGACAATTGCAGCCGCCCCAAACTCAATAAACAATATTAACACTCATCTGTTTTTTGTTGAGTTTAATTCCCAATTTCAAATCTTAAATCTAAAATGTCAAATTAAAAACTATATCCTTTTTTCTTTGCAATTTCTGCAATCGACTTTTCGATGGCTTTTCCCAAATCATCCGCATCAGAGCTTCCCTGTTTTTTGGTTTCAGTATCAATAAATTCCTGTCTTTTTCTTGCTAAAACTTCAATCTCTTTTTGGATCTTATCGCGTTCTGCAGATTTCTGAGACACAATTTTCTGAATTTCATATTTACTTTTCCCCTTCAGCTCAGACGGCAACTCTTCTTCTCTGATTGATGAAATGTAACTTTTATCCTTTTCAACTTTATCCACCAAATCCCAGTGGTCATTTTTGTAAGCGTTCTTTTTAGACTTGCTCACGGCTCTTTCCACAGCATTTGATGCGGAAACCGATTCTGCATTAGAATCCTGTAAATATTGTTTGCTTTTCATTTCAGAACCGCGGCTTCCGTAAGAAACATAAGTAGCATTGAGAAGACTGTTGCATTCATAAATCCTTTTATCAAAAGGAGTTTCAATGTACATCACTTTCTGGTTACTGTCGATATTAAAATATTTTCCATCCCCTAAAACCGCTCCGTTTTGCCAGAAAGTCTGTATTCCTTCTTCTCTCCCGCCACAAAAAATGGTGTTGGTATAAATGTTTTTTCTTTTTGCATCAGCAATTGTTTCCCTGTAACTTATTTTTCCCTGATCGAATGGTTCGTTGCCGGCGATGTAGATCAATTTCATGCTCTTGATGTTGTTGTCCCAATTCAGATTTAAGGACGCATCACGAATTACGGCTCCACAAAATTCATTTCCACCATTGGTTCTCAAAGCAAAGAGTTTTTCTGAAACCAGATCCAGATCCTGAGTGAGTGGCGTCACCTGTCTGATGAAATTTTCGTCTCTTAAGCCGTCATTTCCATATTCGTAAAGTGCAATTTCGATTTGTGGTGCCTGTCCGTTGTACTTTAGAGTGGTCAAAGTATTCACGATATTCCACAGTCTGGATTTTGCCTGATCGATGAGGCCATCCATACTGTTTGAAGTATCCAGAAGCAAAGCTACCTGAATTTTGTTGTCTTTTGAAACGGTAATTTTTGGCTCATCAGAAATATTGCTCTGTATTATTCTTCTCTCACTGGCATTGCTACTGGAACTGGTTTCAGAAATTTTTCCTGTGCTTAAAAAAGCAGCTGCACCTACAGTTAATGCTAAAAATTTTAAGGTATTCATAATATCTGTTTTTACTGAATTTACTTTGGTTCTGTTTACGGGATTCGGGCTGCGGGGTTTGTATGAAGGTCAATAAATCTTAAATCTCAAGTTTCCAAGTCCGTTTCGAATTTTATTTCACATTCTAAAGAATTTCGTATCTTGCTTTGATGCTGTATTTCAGTTTGATATTTTCGATGTTGTCGAAAGAGTAATCTAAACTCTGGTCTGCTGCTTCCATCTGCACATTGGCTATTTTACTTCGGTACGCAACCGGCATCACAGTATCGCTCATGTAATCTTCCATCTCAGTAATGTCCATCGCATCTCCCGTTTTTTTGCTGATGCTTCCCAAAAGATAATCTGCTTTTTCTTTTGCAGCTTTCAATGCGTTGATCTTCACCGTTTTTCTGAATTCTGCAATCTTTGTGTTTTTAATTTCTGCAATATTCAGATTGCTTACCCATTTTTGGTTTAAATCTTCAAAAAGCTTACTCACATTGGTTTTTGCGCTGACTTTAAACTGATAACTCTTGGTAAACCTGGTCGTTTTTGAGTATAAATTCTGATACATCGATTTGAATTTGATGTCTTCATTTTTGACGCCGTTATTTTTTAAAGTTTCAAATAAAAGTTTTTCGCTGTCTGCAAGTTGATTTTTATTATCGGCTTTTATCCCGATGTTAAAAATGATTTCATCCGGTTCCACTTCCATTTCGGCAACCCCCGTTACCTCGATTGCATTTTTTTTAATTTCCTGCGCATTCACCAAACTTCCTGCTGCAAAAATCCCGACTAATAAAAGGTGTTTCAGTTTCATAATGTAAATATTTATTGTTTATTAAAATTTCTAAAGTAAAATTACCATGATTTAAAGTTAAAAATCCTGAGACTTGGTGGAATGGGTGTTTGGCTTGGTGGAAGTATTTTTTACTGGAAAATTTCTAATAAAAACCTATTTATTTTGCAATATTCAAATCCCTCATTTCGCCATTTGGAGTAATCAGAATATAGGATTTTTGATCTTTTACTTCCTGCTTTTTCTCTTTTGTAATGATCATTTTGACCTCATACATGACCTGAATGACAGGTTCTAAAATTGTCGGATTGATAACAAAATCAAATTCTTTATCCAAAATGGGCTGATAATACATAGTTGTAGATTTATTTGCCTGATTTACATTGGCAGATCTTGTCAGGGTTAATGACGAGCTGTTGTAAGCTTCATAAGATTTGTACATTTCGATTGGAAGTACAATTTTATAACCGTCGCTTAAACTTTTGGCATTATTGATAAAAGTTTCGCCCATCATCAATTCATAATTCTTAATCTTTTCCTGAAGAGCGAGTTTGGCTTTGTTCATCAACTCTTTTTTCACGTTTTCAAGATTTCCTGCAAAATAATCGACTCTCACTAAATCGTAAATTTCATTTTTAGAAAGAATCGTTATCAGCTGATTGAGCTGATTTGGGTCTGAAAATTTTACATGAAGATTCTTTTTTAGTTCAAATCCTTTGGGAACTTCATTGTAGGTTTTTTTGCTGAAAACCTTCTTCTCTATTTCATAATTGTAAACAGGAACAAAAGAAATCATATCAATATAAGTCTCGTTACCTTTTAATAATTTGATTTGTGAAATTGAAGAATTGAGGCGTTTATCGATCATTTCATTGACTTCCTCAGCAGTTTCCCCCACCTGCGTCAGACTGAAAATCGCAACATACTGATCTGCTTTCACATTCGCCATACCTTTTATATTAACGAATATTTCATTCGGCGACGGATTGTTTACGTTAATATTTGAATCAGGATATCTGAACTGAGCCTGAGGATTTGCTTGGTTTTGATAGTTGATATTCCCCCTGTCTTGCGCAAAATTCAGCTGAAAAAATAATGCTCCGATAATGTATAAAGTGCTTTTCATAATGATTAAGTTTAAAATTATACTGCAAACTTAACTTCATCAATAAATCATGAAACACGAAACTTGGTAAAACGATCTTTTCGCTTGGTGAATCGTTTTTGGTAAACTATTTATATGTATATCTTTGTTTTATGAAAATTTCTCAGTTTTTTATCGTTCTGCTTTTCTCAACACGACTATTCTTTTCTCAGGAAAAAAGTAGAAATACCGCAGAAGAAGTTGTGAGTGAAAGCAAAATGCTGAAAAAAGCGGTTGACAAAAAAGACGAATCGGCGGAGGCTGAATCGTATTTTAAAATTGGTGAGTCGTATTTTAATGCTTCCAATTTTTCTAAAAGTGAAGAGTATTTTTTAAAATCAAAAAATATCTACGAAAAGCTGAATGACAAGCAGAATCTGGAAAAAGTGACCCGAAAACTGGCGCAGTCTCAGGAAAGTCAGAATAAACTGAAGGCAGCAGCGAAAAACTATGAAGTTGCCTCCAATGTCGGTTATTCCAAGTCGAAGAAAATGCAGAATTCTAATGATGCATCACGGCTAAGCTCCAACTCTGTGGTGATGAGAATGGATGCTATACAGAACAATATTCAGATCAGCGAAAAAGAAAATAACAAGGAAGACCTCGCCGCCGGATATTCTCAAATGGCAGAAGCCAATCTCGAAGTGAAAAACATTCCGAAAGCGGAAGCAAATCTAACTACGGCTTACAATATTTCAAAAGAAGAATCTCCTCAACAGGCACTGGCAATCAACCAGAAACTGACCGATCTTTACGTGGTAAACAAAGATTTCGACAAAGCCATTGCCGTTAAAAAGAAAGTTTTGAAGGAAGATTTCGTTAAAGAAAATTCAAAAAAGGAAGTCGAACAGATTCAGGAATTGGCTGACATTTACATCAAAAAAGATGATCCAAAAGAAGCCATTAATCTTTTAAAAAAATCTTACGGAATCGCTTTGGAAAAAGGTCACACGCTGGAAGCTCAAAAAAGTGTGAAGAGACTCGACAGCCTTTACGCCATTTCTCAAAATATTGACGAATCCGTTTCACTGTATCGTGATTTTCTTGGGAAACTGCCTGATTTGGTATCAAAAGATAAAAGCCTGGTTGACGAAAAAATTCTGGAAGATACCGAACAGCGAATTTCACAGCTGGAGCAGGAAAAAAAACTGAAGGATGAGTTGATCAGAAAGAAAAATCTATTCAATTACAGCCTTATTGTAGCTTTAATTCTTTTGATCGGTTTGATATTTTTCATTTTCAGAACACTGAAAAAAGTTCAGATTAAAAATAAAAAAATTGCTTTACAGTCACTTCGTCGTGAGATGAATCCGCATTTTATTTTCAACAGCTTAAACTCTGTAAATCATTTCATTGCAACGAATAATGAACTGGAAGCGAACCAATATTTAACCAGATTTTCAAAGCTGATGCGTGGCGTGATGGAAAATTCTACTGAGGATTTTATTCCTTTTCAGCAGGAACTGGATCTGCTTCAGAATTATTTAGCTTTAGAGAAAACACGTTTTGCAGATAAATTTGATTACGAAATTGAAGTTGACGAAAATTTAAATACCCAAAGCTTAAAAGTTCCCGGAATGTTAGTACAACCCTTCCTTGAAAACTCCGTCTGGCACGGATTGAGGTACAAAACTACGAAAGGACTTTTAAAATTAAAATTTGAAAAATCTGCTGAAGATCTGAAAATTACCATCGAAGACAACGGGATCGGCATTGAAGAAAGCAAAAAGCAAAAAACTGAACATCAGAAAACCCGTAAAGGACGCGGTATGAAAAATACGCTGGAAAGAATAAGACTGCTGAATGATTTATACAGAAAGGAGATTTCCTGCTCAATAAAAGATTCTGAAAATGGTGTACTTGTTGAGATCTTAATGATAATTTAAAAAGACAAAAAAACGATGACAGTCTACAAAAAAACAAAAATATTTCTGCTTTTATCTTTTCCAATCATGTTTTTTGGACAAGAATATAATGCTACGAGGTTTAATCATGTTTTAAAACAGTTAAAACTCAATCCTTCGAAAGTTAAAAGTGAGTTTTACACCGAAAAAAAGATGCCCAATGCAGAAGACTCTTTCATTGCAGTAGTTCCCTTTTTGAAAGAAAAAATTGAGGAAGATTATCTATTGTATCAAAATTATATTGTGATAACGGATGCAAAAGGTGAAATAAAAAGTAAATATTTAGATCCTGCAGAAATCACTTCTGATGCAATCATGCTGGAGGGTTTTACTATTGATACCGGACTTTATCATTTGAATTCTGAAGTGCGCGCTTTTGGTGTGATTGCAAATTACAGAAACGGCAGCGGACCAAATCCCCATTCTTCCGCAGATATTTCATTATATTATTCACAAGGTAAAACGCTAAAAAAAGTACTGAGTCAATACAATGTTTATACAAGTGGTGCAGAATGGGATATGAAATGCAACGGAGAATTTTCGGAAGATCGTTCTGTAATTATTTTGGATGAGGCAAAATCCAATGGCTTTGCTAATCTTAAAATCAAAACGGAAACTACAGAAAAGATTGGTAGAGAAGTTAATGGAGATTGTACAGAAAAGAAAACGATGAAAACGTCATTAAGGACACTGAAGTTTGATAAATCTGCGTACAAATAATTATTTAATTCCTGACATGAAAATAAATTCCGTAATCGTAGACGACGAAAAAATTGCAAGAGATGTTCTCAGAAATTATCTCACAAAATACTGTCCGCAAATTGAGATCTTGGGCGAGGCGGAAAATATCAGGGAAGCCGTTCCATTGATCGCTGAAACGCGACCACAACTGGTTTTTCTGGATGTTGAAATGCCTTTCGGGAATGCGTTTGATGTGTTGGAAGCGACCAGAGAATTTTCCTACGAAACCATTTTCATTACAGCATTTTCTCAATATTCGTTGCAGGCATTAAACAAATCTGCGAGTTACTATATTTTAAAACCAATCGATATTCAGGAACTGATTGTTGCAGTGAATAAAGTCGCTGAAAGCATTCAAAATAAAGAAGAGCTCAACCGGAATAAAATTCTTCTTGAAAATTTAAAATTAAAACCTGAAAAACAGCAGTTGATTCTTCCGACTTTGCAAGGCTTTGATGTAGTGAAAACAGAAGATATCGTCAGACTTCAGGCTGATGGAAATTTCACGCAGGTTTATCTCACAGACGGTTCCAAGAAAATGGTCTGCCGGTTTTTGAAACACTTCGATGATTTGCTTGAAAACCCTTTTGTGAGAGTTCACCGTTCGCATATTATCAATACCGGATTTGTAAAATCTTATCACAAAAGCGGAACGGCAACACTGGCTGATCAAACTGAAATTGAGGTCTCGGGGAGTTTTAAAGAGCAGTTTCTGAAGGTTTTCTCTTAAAATCTGAATTAAAGATTTTAAACCATTAAGGTTATTAATTGGTTATGATTTTTTAAGAAAATCAGATAGATTTTCTTAAGCATTTTGCTTAAAGTATAGCTCAACTTAATCACCCTAAACAAGTTAAGAAATCTTGATGGTTCAAACACCTCTTAAATCTCACAGGTTTTGAAAACCTGTGAGATTTTTTTCGAGAAATTTCAATTAAGATTCTTATATTCCTTCCACTCCTGAAAGCGATGGTCAATCACCTGCTTCATCACATCGTAGTTTTCATAAGTATCTTCAATATGATAAAAAGTTTCATATTCAAAATCACTTTCTTCAGCGATGCTGTCGAAAATATTGATGTAATCTGTGGCAAATGAACTGTATTGGGCAGCAAAATCAGTTTCGTCAACGTAATAATCTTTTGCAAAAGCGTTTCCAAAATCATTCAGATCGTCTTCAGAAAATTTCCCATCCAAAACACTGATCACAAATTCAGCTCCTGTGATTTCACGTCTTTTTAAGGTTTCAATTTCATTCTCATGATCTTCCTGTAATTCTTGAGAATGAAGATTATGATTAATGCACCAGTTCAGAAACATTCCCGTGTGGGTCGCGCTGTTTTTTTGTGGAAGCTCTTGAGGGAAATCTCCGCCGTAATGCCACGAAGCATCATCGTATTTTGTCATAGTGTAATTATAGTTATCAACAGTAGAAATCAAAGATATAAAAAATCATTTTCTTTTGTTCGCTACAGAGATTTTCACGTCATTTGTAACGAATTTTTTTTCAAAATCAAAAGCATGCAAAACGCAGTTCTTATCACCATCGGAGACGAAATTTTATCCGGAAATACCGTAGATACCAATTCAAATTTTATTGCAACCGAACTCAAAAACATCGGAATAAAAGTGGTACAGATTTTCACCATTTCTGATGAAATTGAAATCATTAAAAACACTTTAAAATCTGCTTTTGACATTGGCGATTTAGTCATAACAACCGGCGGTTTAGGTCCAACAAGAGACGATAAAACCAAAAAAGCCATCGCTGATTTTTTTGATGATGAAATTGCTTTAGATGAGAAAACTTTCGAACACCTTAAAGCTTACATGGAAAAGCGCGGGAGAATAGAAATACTCGAAAGAAACCGTGAACAGGCATTTGTTCCTACGAAATCCACGGTCTTCCAAAACCATTTCGGAACAGCTCCCTGTATGATGATGGAAGAAAACGGGAAGATTGTTTTCAGTCTGCCTGGCGTTCCTTACGAAGTGAAACCGTTGATTAAAAATCAGATTGTTCCTTATTTAAAGGAAAAATTCAGCCTGAATTATCTTACGACAAGAATCGTTTCTGTAGTGGGAATTCCTGAAAGTATTTTGGCAGATATGATAGAAGATTGGGAACTGGCCTTACCAGAACATATTTCGCTCTCTTATCTTCCTGTAGGAACCCGTGTAAAATTAAGAATTACAGCCACCGGAACTGACGAAGCACTTCTAAAACAGCAACTTGAAGAAGAAATCCAAAAGCTTTTACCAATCGTTAAAGATCACGTCATTGCGACTTCTGAAGATAAAATTGAAAAAATTCTTGCTGAGATTTTAAATGACCGTAAACTGACTGTTTCTACCGCAGAAAGCTGTACAGGAGGCGAACTGGCAAGATTGATCACTTCAAATCCCGGCAGTTCAAAATACTTTTCAGGAGGAATTATTCCTTATGATTCTCAGAAAAAAATTGATATTTTAAAAGTAAGGATAGAGACCATCGATCAATATACCGTGGTCAGCGAAGAAGTTTCCGCAGAAATGGCTGAAGGGTGTCAGGCATTATTTAAAACTAATATTTCCCTTTCTACAACGGGAGTAGCCGGTCCCGGAAAAGGTGAAGACGGAAAGGAAATTGGGCTCGTGCACTATTCTATTAGAATTGGAGACAAAACCCACAGTTCAAAACTCTTCATGCCCCATCTGGACAGACCGGATTTTATGCATTTTGCTTCTCAGAAAGTCATTCAGGATTTAATTTCGCTCTTAATTTCTGAGTAGTTTTTAATAATAATTATATTTCTGCGTAACAAAACGTAATCATAAAAGACATATTCTACAAATTTTAGAAAATGAAAAAACTCACATTATCTTTAGTTCTTTTGGCCGGAACCTTTGCCGTGCAGGCACAAAAAGCGGTAAAGCCCGCTGGGGAAAACGGTTTGGAACTGAATTACATGGATAAAAATGTCCGTCCACAGGATGACTTTTACAATTTCGTAAACGGAAGCTGGATGAAAACAGCGAAAATTCCTTCTGATAAGCCAACCTGGGGAAGTTTCAATAAACTTGCGGATGATACAGACAATAATTCAATGACGATTTTGAATTCTCTTTTGAAGGATAAATTTGCCGAAGGAAGTGAAGGAAAAAAAATCCAGGATCTGTATGCAACATACATGAATATGGACAAAAGAAATGCAGACGGTATAAAGCCCATTCAGGAAAACATCAACAAAATTGATAAAATTAAGAACCTTGCAGACCTTCAGAATTATTTGGTTTCTGTAACCAGAGAGGGTGAAAATAAATTCTACGGATGGGGTGTGTATTCGGATCTTAAAAATTCTAACATGAATGCCGTTTACCTTGGCGATGCTTCATTGGGAATGGGAAGAGATTACTATCAGAAAGCAGACTCAAAAAACACAGAAGCTCTTGCAGAATACCAGAAGTATGTAGCTTCTATGCTGAAAGAACTGGGTTACACAAATGCTGATGCCGCTGCAAAAGAAATTGTAGACTACGAAAAAAGCATTGCCAAAAACCTGCTTACCAACGAGCAAAGCCGCGACAATACGCTTCAGTACAATCCTAAAACGATGGCTGAATTGAAGACTTTGGTAAAAAATGTGGATATTCCGGCTTATCTTGCGAAAGTTGGAGTGAAGACAGACCGTGTGATCATAAGTGAATTGGGTTACTACAAAAATTTTGACCAACTGGTGAACGAAAAAAATCTGCCTGTAATCAAAGATTATTTGAAGTTCCACATGATTAACGGAAATGCTTCATACCTAAGTCAGAAACTAGGGGATGAAAAATTTGCTTTTTACGGTAAATATCTACGAGGTCAGCAGGAGCAGAGAGCTTTAAACAAGAGAGGTTTTGAGCTGATCAACGGTTCTTTAGGTGAAGCTTTCGGTAAATTATATGTGGAAAAATATTTTCCAGCTGAAGCAAAAGCCCAGATGGTGGAGCTGATTGATTATTTAAAGAAAAGTTTTGCAGTTCACATCAACGGTTTGGCCTGGATGTCTTCTACTACAAAAGTGAAAGCCCTCGAAAAACTGAATAAATTCACCGTAAAAGTTGCTTATCCTGATCAATGGAAAGATTATTCCAAACTGAACATTCTTTCAGAAGCTAAAGGCGGAAATTTATATAAAAACCTCCAGAATGTAGGCGAATGGCAGTACACAAAAGATCTGGCAAAAATTGGGAAACCGGTAGACAAAACTGAATGGGGAATGACTCCACAAACGGTAAACGCTTACTATAATCCAGTAAATAACGAAATCGTATTCCCAGCTGCAATTCTTCAGCCTCCTTTTTTTAATCCAAAGGCAGATGCTGCTGTTAATTTCGGTGGAATTGGTGCTGTAATTGGTCACGAAATGAGCCACGGATTTGATGATTCCGGTGCTCAGTTTGATGCACAGGGAAATTTGGTCGACTGGTGGACGCCGGAAGATAAAGCCAATTTTGAAAAAGCTACAAAATCTTTAGCTGCGCAGTATGACAAATATGAGCCTGTAAAAGGTACTTTCGTAAACGGAACTTTCACCAACGGTGAAAATATTGCAGATTTAGGGGGTGTGAATATCGCTTATGACGCCCTTCAAATGTATCTGAAAGATAAAGGAAATCCCGGAAACATCAGCGGTTACACGCAGGAGCAGAGATTCTTCCTGAGCTGGGCAACGGTTTGGAGAACTTTATCCAGCGAAAAATACATGATCAATCAGGTAAAAACAGACCCGCACTCTCCGGGATACTTCAGAAGTTTTGGTCCGTTAACCAATGTGGATGCTTTCTATAAGGCATTCGACGTGAAAAAAGGTGATAAACTTTATAAAGCACCGGAAGAAAGAATTAAAATCTGGTAATATATTTTGAAACCGCTCCCCGTGAGCGGTTTTTTCATCATTATTACTATAATTTAACTCTGAAACTTTAAAATTTGTTTTAAATTAGTACTTTGTTTTTTGAACCGTCATGTGGGAACTTTATATTGTCTTAAGTGTTTTAATTATTATCTTTTCTGTACTTCCAAAAATTCCAAATTCACACTGGATTTTTAGGGTTCCGGACTTCGGTAAAATTCAGGTTTTTGTAATCGCAGTATTAACTTTCGGCTTCGGATTTTTTCTGGAGAAAGATTTAACCTGGAAAATATTTCAGGCAATTTTACTGCTTCTCATCATATTTCACGGTATTGTGCTGATGAAATACACACCGCTTTACCTTATCACCAAACACAAACCCTCAACGGCAGCATCAGAAGACGTGCAGTTTATTTCTGCAAACGTTTACCAGTTTAATACAGATTACCCGCGCTTTATCAATCTTATCAACAAGTGCAGGCCAGACATTTTCCTCACCATGGAAAGCAATGGAGACTGGGAAAACGCTCTGAAGGTTTTAGAAAAAGACTATCCGTTTCATCACAAAGTGACTTTGGAAAATACCTATGGAATGCATTTTTATTCAAAACTTGAAATTTCAGAATCGAGAACCCATTTTTTTGTAGCTGATGACATCCCGAGCATCGAAGCTCATCTGAAAACGAAAGATGGTTTTGAATTTGTATTTTTCGGCGTTCATCCGCCTCCGCCAAGTCCTACAGAGGAAGAAACTTCCAAAGAAAGAGACGGCGATCTTCTGAGCACAGGAAAACGGGTGATGGAAATCCATAAACCGATTATCGTTGTAGGTGATTTTAATAATGTGGCCTGGTCTAAGTCTTCCATTTTATTCAGAAAAACCAGCGAATTGATTGATCCCCGGATTGGACGGGCATTTATATCAACCTTTCATGCAAAGTACAGACTTTTCAGGTTTCCGATTGATCTGATGTTTCACAGCGAAGAAATTTTTATCGGAGATTTAAAAACGCTCGATAATTTCGGTTCAGACCATCTTCCGGTTTACTGCAAATTTAAAATTGATCACAAAAATGATGATCAGGAGGAGAGAATTGATACTGCTGATGCAGAAGAAAAAGCCGAAGCCGAAGAAATGATCGAGGAAGGAAAAAAGGAAGACGGGGAACGTGAAGCAATAGTAACGGAATAAAAAACCTAAATTGTTTTTCTATAGAGACATTTATTCTGTTCACACTACCTCCCGTTATTTTCACTTAAACAAAACTGGGATTCTTCTGGTTTGTTTTTTAAAAAAATTTAGAGTATTTTTTGCCCGAAGTATTTGAGAAGACTACACTTACAAATTTATTTTTAGTTGTTATTAAAAAATAATACTAAATTTAAAGTGCAAAAAAACTTAACCCATGAAAGCAACATTTATCCTGTCAGCTGCATTTTTCAGCACAATAGCTTCTGCACAATATCAATATCCATTCACAAAAAAAGAAACTGTTTCAGATACTTATTTCGGTGTAAAAGTAGAAGATCCCTACCGTTGGCTGGAAGATATTAAAGATCCAAAGGTTTTAGACTGGTTTAAAAAAGAAGCTGATTTTACCAACACTGAAATCCAAAAAATACCGGGAACTGATGTTTTAATGCAGGAAATGAAGACCTTCGACAAGGCCATACCTGTAAAAATACTGCCACTCACCTATCAAAATGGAATTTACTTTTATCAGAAAAGAACACCCAGTGATGTAAAAGAAAAATTATATTGCAGAACAGGAGTTTCCGGTGAAGAAAAACTGCTGTTTGACCCAGCTGATTACATCAAAGATAAAGTAATGGATGTAACTTATCTTGTGAGTGCAGACGGCAGCAGAATACTGCTCAATCTCAGTGAGGCAGGTGCAGAACTGGGAGATATCAGAATTTTAGATGTAAAAAAACAGGTCATTCTGGATGACGTTATTAAACACAGCTATGGCGAATTTCTGGACGGAAGCAACGACAAAATTATCTACTACCAAGCCAAAAGTTATGACACCCACGATCCCGAAGTCTTTATAAATACACCTACAAAATTACATACTGTAGGAAAGCCTGCAAATTCAGACCTCTTACTTGCCAGCTCAAAAAAATATCCTGATCTGGAATTAGCTCCCGCTGAGCGTGGTGAACTTTATTATTTCAAAGATTCGCCTTACATGCTGCTACTAAAAGCTTCTGTAGCAACAGATCTTGAACTTTACTACGCACCCTCATCAGAAATTTTATCTGACCGCATCCAATGGAAAAAGCTTAGCACTTCAGAAGATCTTATAAAAGGCTTCTATCTAAAGGGAAAATACATGTATGCCTGGAGTGCTAAAGACAATCCCAACTACAATATCATTAAAGTTGATCTTACAAACCCGGAACTGAACACGGCAGAAATTATAAGCAGGGGTGACAGTGAGTGGAAGATTTCAAACGTGACGCAGTCTAAGAATTATCTAGCTATTATTAAAAGCAGAAACGAACAGGTTTTTGAAACTTTTATTTATAATTTTACAACAGGCAAAACTGAAAAAATCAAAAGTCCCATTCTGGGAAATGTGGAAGGCACAGCACTGTCTAAACATAATGATGAACTTTTACTGGCCAATTATTCCTGGGTAAAACCTTATAATTTCTATGCGTACAATGCCGAATCTAAAAATTTTTCAGAAAAACCCTTCACCATGACTTCTCAGTTTCCAAATTTGGAAAATCTGGTTCTGGAAGAAATAGAAATCCCTACACATGACAATAAAATGATGCCACTGAGCATTTTTTACGACAAGACAAAACTGAAAAAAAATGGATCAAATCCTGCATTTATAAGAGCCTATGGTGCATACGGAAAATCTCAGCTTCCCGGGTTTTCGCCAAGCTCCCTATGTCTTCTTAACCGCGGCGTAGTGGTAGCAGTGGCTCATGTACGAGGCGGTGGCGAAAAAGGAAATGACTGGTATATTGACGGTAAAAAAGCCACAAAACCAAATACATGGAAAGACCTGAACAGCAGTGCAGAATATCTCATCAAAAATAAATATACTTCTGCCGAAAAACTCGGTATTACCGGGGCAAGCGCCGGAGGCATCATGGTAGGAAGAGCCATTACATCAAGACCGGATCTGTATAAGGTGGCAATTCCTAAAGTGGGATGTCTGAACGCTCTGCGAATGGAATTTTCGCCGAATGGCCCTGCAAATATTCCGGAATTCGGAACAGTGAAAGATGAGAAAGAATTTAAAGCAATACTGGAGATGGATGCTTATCAACACATAAAGAAAGGCGAGAAATATCCTGCACAGCTCATTACAACCGGATTTAATGATCCCCGTGTGGAAAGTTATATCCCCGCAAAATTTGCTGCGAAGATGCAGAACTGCAATGCCTCACCAAATCCTGTACTCCTGTATGTAGACTACAAAGCCGGTCATTTTGGCGGAAGCACTGTAGATGAACAGTTCAGACAGATTGCTGTAGAGTATGGTTTTTTTCTCTGGCAGACTGGTGATCCAAGTTTTCAAAAAAAATAAATCTTATAATCTAACGTGGAATTTCCAGAAACAAACTGGCAGCGGGCACTCACTCCTGACCAAAATAACTTTGGATTTTCCTTCTCAACCTGAAATCACTACAAAGCAAAAAAAACCTGATCCGAAAATCAGGTTTTTTTTATGCTAAATTATTTTAAATCTTACTCAGCTTTATTAAATTTCAAAAGCAGTAAACCGTCCTGATAAAGCTCTAAACTGGAATCACTTACCACATATTTATTCACTTTTTGCAATGCTCCGAGGAAGTTATTTTCCACCGTCATATTTTCGCAGGCCATTTTTGTTGAGCCAACTCCTGAGGGAGTAAATGTTCCGGATTGCGTATTAAACGTAGCAGTACCGAAATATCTGTTGCAACCACCATTACCATTAATTTTATCTCCGTCGATGTTCAGTGTTGGAACGGTTCCTTTTACTTTATCCGCCAAAACCCATTTAGTATTGGCAATAGACGCCTGCTCCTTCCCTACTTTTGATGCTGTATTTCCCATTGTTCCACAAGATACAATCGTTGCTGCCCCCAAAAGGGTTAAAATATAGTTTTTCATTTTTTTTAAATTTATTTTTTCAAATTTAGGCAAAATATATTGCGCACCCGAATTTAACTGTTGAATTCATCCTCATCCTTTACTTCCAAAATGTATTCCAGACCGTCGATGGCGCGGGTCACAATCTGATTTTTAAGAATTCCTGCCATATTATCCCAATATCTTTTTCCGTAGAACGCATAATTTTGCGGAACAACCACAATCTGAACAGTTCTGATGAATCCTTCCTTAGGTTTACTGCTAATCATCGTTCCGCGGGACACCCGGATTTCTTTTAGCTCGTCTTTCAGCACCATTTCACAGTAATTTTTCACATCCTGAATGGTGATAATTTTATCTGTCGACGTCAAAGCAAATTTAAATGCCTGAATGCTGTCTGTTCCCGTCTGTTCTTCTGCACCGCCCAGAGTTTCTGTAAGCAATGTCATAAACTGAGACTTTTTCTGATTAGAAAGTTCGGTTCCCGGCCGCATCTGGTTGGCAAAAGTGCAGTTGGTATACCAAAATGCCGCAAAAGTGTGACGTGAATTTTCAATGGGTTCTAAAATCACATAATTAAAATCCTGTCTTGTATTCTGTTTTACATTATTGATTTTCTGCATCATCGTTTTCATCTGACCGGAAATTTCATTTAAAACTGTCTTCACGTTATCACGGTTTAATAGTGAAAAAGCTGTAATTTCGTCTCTCGTCAGTTCCAGAACATTGGCAATCATATCCACTGCATTCCGGTTGTTGAAACGCTCCATGCCACCTTTTCTTACTGTGTACAGACCTTTCTTCAAATGATCATTTGGCGTAAAAGGAATTTCCTGATAATAATTACCTTCACCATCCTGCACTTCATCCACATAAAGAAAATGCTCGCCCACGTCGGTGATTAAAGGGATATTGTTTCCCATCACATCAAGACTGTATTCAGTTTTTTTCCAGCCTCTGTTGTAGACCGGAAAAGCATTTAAAACAAAGGAAAAATTATCTAAAATCTCGGCAGTAAACTGCGGCGGAAATTTAATCGTCAGCCAGAGCATTTTTTTACCGGAAATAAAATTATGAAGGTTTTCTAAATCTGAAAGATGACTGATTTCTTCAGGAAGCACATTCTCCAGCAAAAGTTGATCAGAAAGTCCGGATATTTCTACGAATTTCTGTTCATAAATATTTTTTAAACCCGTTTTAACTTTATTTCTTACAGACTGCTCGTTGAAAATCTCTTCGTACCCTTTATAAGAAGCATTTTTCTCGTAAGACAAGCCACCACGTACGGCAATCACGTTTCCATTTGAAGTAATTTCGGTAAACGGTAAAAGTTTAAAGACAAAATCCAGATGTTCGAATGAAGGGTTTGAACAATAGATACTTAAATGCTTTGGAAATTTCTCACTGTTGAATCTGCTGGCATCAATACCAATCGTGATTTTTCTGTAATCTTCAATCTTACCCTGAAATCTTGCCACCGGAATTTTATTGAGTTTCTCATCAATGCTGTAACAGGTATTCCCAACAATCATCACTGAGGTCTGCATTTTATTTAAAACAACAGAATCCACAGGCGTAAACGGAATGCTGATCTGCCGGTCAGATTCTGCTTTAATACTTGAAGCGATGGTTTTTTTAAAGAAAAATTCTGTATGCTCCCACAAGGTTTCAGAATCTTCAGACGGATTTACAAAGGCAATTGCGTGAGCCGGAAAAGGATGAGTATAAATATTCGGAGTGAGAAGTTTTGAAAGTTTCTCTAAAATCCTTGTATTTACAGACTGAATTTCGTTATTGGTTTTAAAAATTTCTGTACTGAAAGCATCGATGAGCAACTTCACAAAAGGATCCAGCGACTGCGGACTTTTAACGCCCCAAATTTTAGTGGCATTCTGAAGCATTCTTGCTTTTACAGATTCTTTTGAATATATATTCTGATCAAGATTCATTGGATGATTTTGAAAAATTAGATGAATAGAAAAAGTTTAATCAATAGACATTGGGCTCAGGAAAAGCTCTGTAGCGAAACTGAATCTTTCACCGCTGGCTTCAAGCCTTGCATTGATGGCAATTTTTACTTTTTTCTTGATTTCTGTATGCTCTTTGGTATCGTAATTATGCTCCACCATCTCGAGGTGAGCGTCCACTTTTGTATCCGTAATGCGCGGTTCATACATTCTGATCTGCTGTCTGAGGCTGTTGATAAAAATGGTTTCCCACATCCCGGAACTTACGCCATTGTCGAATTCAAGATTCCAGACTTCGTTTCCGTAGGCCTCATCGTAACGGTTTTCACCTTTTTTTGTGGTGATCAAAAGCATGATGTTGTGAGCAATACTTTCACCTTCATCACATGTTTCAACGCTTCCTCCTTCTTTCATCAGATTTTCAGGGGAAAAAGGCATTCTGTAGTTTGGTGTATTCATAGCGAGATTTTCATAAATGTTAAGCAATTGGTACTACCAAAATAAGCATTTTTTATGAAAAATCAAACCTCCTTTTTGCTTGAATTGATGAAGTAGTAAATAGGAAGACCAATCAGCACCAGAAGTAATCCAGGCCAGGTGTACTGCGTTTTAAAATAAAGCAGCAGCAGACAGAATGTAGTTCCAATGATCAGATAAATGAGTGGTGTTACAGGATAAAGCCACGTTTTGTACGGTCTTTCCAGCTCGGGCTTTTTAATTCTTAAATAAATTACTCCAAATACAGTAATCATGTAGAATAAAACGATTACAAATGAGATCATATCTAAAAGATTCCCATACTGACCGCTTAAACAGAGTACACTTGCCCAGATTCCCTGCATCCACAAAGCGTTTTCAGGAACCTGATTTTTATTATTTTCTGCAGCAGATTTAAAGAACATTCCATCTTTCGACATCGTTTGAAAAACTCTTGCACCGGAAAGGATCAAACCGTTATTACATCCGAAGGTAGAAATCATCACCAGAATGGCTATAATTAAAGTTCCTGTATTGCCAAAGATTGCCAGAGCAGAGGAAACAGCCACACGGTCGTCTGCAGCAAAGGCAATCTCGTCCCGAGAAAGTGTAGTGAGATAAACAAGATTTACAGCCAAATACAAAACCATCACCGCAGAAGTTCCGAAAATCATTGAGCGGACCACATTTTTCTTCGGATTTTCAATTTCACCCGAAACAAAAGTTACATTTTCCCAAGCCACAGAACTGAAAACCGAACCTACCATTGCCGAAGCGATACCGCCCATCAAAGCAAATCCCGTAACAGATTCCCATCCTGACTTCAGGAAATTTCCTGAGACATCTTTTTTTAAATTGCTAAATGCTTCAAAACCATTGCTGAAGTTTTCTGAGAAAAAACTTGTATTGACAAAGAATATTCCAGCTGTGATAATTCCGATAAGTGCTAAAATCTTAGAGCCTGTGAAGATATTCTGCAGCATTTTTCCGCTTTCCACGCCTTTTGTGTTGATAAAAGTGAGCAGCATAATGATAGCAATGGCAAGAATCTGAATGTAGGTAATTTTGAATTCACCCTTCTGAAAAATGGGTTGTGCGTTGTTTAAAGCTGGAATCAGATACGCCGTAAACTTACCGAATGCTACTGCCACTGCAGCAATTGTTCCGGTTTGGATTACAGAAAAAAGCCCCCATCCGTATAAAAAACCAATCCTTCTTCCGAAAATTTCTTTCAGATAAACATACTGGCCGCCCGCTTTTGGGAATATTGCAGAAAGTTCTCCATAGCTTATTGCTGCTGCTACCGTCATTACTCCGGTAATGATCCAAACGATCACGAGCCACCAGCCGGAACCCAAGTTTCTCATGATATCTGAGCTGACGATGAAAATTCCGCTTCCGATCATTGAACCCATTACGAGCATGATGGCGTCCCACAGTTTAATTTTTTTCTGCATAGTTTTTTGTAAAACGTAAATATAATTAAAAGTTTAGTTTTTGGTCATAAAAAAAGACCGCTCTTGCGAACAGTCCTGTATTTAAATATGAATTTTCTTTTTAAGATCTCAATTCTGCATTGAATTCTTTCTGGAAAGATTTAATTAAAGAATCCATCACAGAAGCAATTTCTTTTTCTTCAAGAGTTTTATCTTCATTTAAAAGTTCAAAACTCATGGCATAAGATTTCTTGCCTTCCGGTAAATTTTTTCCTTCATAAACGTCAAACAGATTGATGTTTTTGATGTACGGCGATTTATTCTTTTTCGCAGTCTGATAAAGATCCTGATATTGAACATTTTTATCAATCAGTAAAGCCAGATCTCTTCTGATTTTGTTGAATTTCGGAACATCTTTAAACTTCAGTTCGTTTTCAGATCTTAATTTTTGAGCGAATTCCAGTTCGATTTCTGCGTAGAAGCAATCCTGATCGATATCAAAATCTTTCAACATCTGAGGAGCCACTTTCCCTATTCTCACCAAAGTCTCGCCATTGCATTCGTATTCCAAAGCATCAGAAAATCTTTCGTCAGATGAAGCAGTCTCTTTATAATCAATCGCTAATTTTTCAATCAAAACTTTCACATAAGCTTTCAGATTATAGAAATCTGTCGCTGATTTTGGATGAAGCCAGTTTTCGGCAACATTTCTTCCTGAAACCAAAATAGCAAGCTGTTTTCTCTCTTCGTATTTTTCTTTTTTATGATAGATTTTTCCGAATTCAAAAAATTTGATATCCTGATTTTTTCTGTTGATGTTGTAAATCGCATTTTGCAAAAGTCCTTCCAGTAAAGACTTTCTCATAAACGCCAAATCGTTACTGAGAGGATTGAGAAGTTTCACTGCATCTGTTTCATCTTTTACAGAAGTTAAAGAATTGTTCATCACTTCATTGAAACCTAAGCTCTGAAGCGTTCTCGCCCAGGAATTTTCAAGCTCGTCCTGATCTTTTGCATTCAATTTAACAGGAGTGAACGAAATTTTTTGCGGAGCATCAATTTTGTTGTAACCGTAGATTCTTAAAAGTTCTTCAATAATGTCGATTTCTCTCGTCACATCGGCTCTGTACGCAGGTACTGATACTTCAAAACCATTCTGAATTTCATTTAAAACCTGAATATCAAGTGCTTTTAAAATCTCTTTTACTTTTTCTCTGTGAATCTTTGTCCCTAAAATCTGCTCAATTTTTGAGAATCTGATGATTACATAACTGTCTTTTATTTTTTCAGGATATTCTTCAAGAATTTCTCCAACCAGTTTTCCATCAGCCAATTCACTGATTAATTTCACAGCATGCGTAAGTGCAGTTCTCGTAATATTCGGATCAACACCTCTTTCAAATCTGAATGAGGCATCGGTATTTAATCCATGTGTTTTTGCTGCTTTTCTTACCGCAACCGGATTAAAATATGCACTTTCAAGGAAAATTGTTTTAGTATCTGCAGAAACTCCGGAATTTAAACCTCCGAACACTCCGGCGATACACATCGGATTATTTTCACCGTCTTTAATAATGATTTCTGAACCGTTTAAAGTTCTTTCAACACCATCCAAAGTAGTGAATTTTGTTCCTTCTGCAACAGTTCCCACTTTCACTTTTTTGCCTTCAATTTTATCGGCATCAAAAGCATGAAGCGGCTGCCCGAGGCCATGAAGAATATAATTGGTAATATCTACAATATTGTTGATTGGGCTCAGTCCGATGGCTTTCAATCTGTCTTTTAACCAAGACGGAGATTCTGCAACCTTGACGTTTTCAATCACAGCACCGATGTATCTCGGTGTAAGTTCTGTATTTTCAACTTCAAGTGTGAAGCTGTGTGAACCTTCATTATTCAACACTTCAGAAGATACCTTATTGAATTCTGATTTCTGCTGATTTGTTGAAAGGTAGGCGAAAAGATCTCTAGCCACCCCGTAATGAGACATTGCATCGGTTCTGTTCGGCGTTAAACCGATTTCAAAAACTTCATCATTTGCAAGATCAAAATAATCTGAAAATTTCTTTCCTACCTCGTATTTTGTTTCGTCTAAAACCATGATTCCGCCATGATCATCACTCAGGCCTAATTCATCTTCAGCGCAGATCATTCCCTGAGAAACCTCACCACGGATTTTTGCTTCCTTAATTTCAAAAAAGCTTCCGTCTTTGGCGTAGATTTTCGCTCCTACAACAGCCACAGGTACCGTTTGCCCTTCAGCCACATTCGGAGCACCACACACGATGTTCAGAATTTTTCCTGTTCCAATGTCTACGGTGGTTTTGTTTAATTTATCAGCATTAGGATGTTTTTCGCAGGTCAAAACTTTCCCTACCACAATTCCTTCAAGGCTGCCTTTGATGCTTTCAAATTTTTCTATTCCTTCAACCTCAAGACCTATATCGGTAAGAAATTCGCCGATTCTCTCGGTTTTAATATCTGTTTTGATAAAATCTTTAAGCCAGTTATTTGATATTTTCATTAATGATGAATTTGAAATTTAAGCTTTGAAAAAGAGATTTAAAGCTATTTTTTAATGTCAACAAATATCGTGTTTTTTTAAGAATTGCCGAAATTTTTTAACTCTTAAAAAAGCACAAAAAAAGGCTTTGGACAACCAAAACCTTTTATATTTAATTAAATTCAAATCTTACAATCCGATTACCGGCATTGAAAGCATTAATATATTTTCGTTTTCTTCCAAACCATCCAATGGCTCGATGATTCCAGGTCTGTTCGGCTGAGACATTTTCATAGTAATATCGTCAGCACTTAAAATACCTAACATTTCCGTTAAAAATTTTGAACTGAAACCGATATTGATGTCTTCACCATTGTAGTCGCAAGGAATCTGCATGTCTGCCTTGTTTGCATATTCTGTATCTTCTGCGTGAAGGTGCAAAATATTTCCTGAAAGCTTGAATCTCACCTGATTGGTAGATTTGTTTGACATGATCGAAGCCCTTTTGATTGCACTTAACAAAAGGTTTCTGTTGATGGTTAAAAGATTTGGATTTTCTTTCGGGATTACCGCAGTATAATTAGGGTATTTCCCGTCAATTAATCTACAGATCCAGATATTTTTATCAAAAGTAAATTTAGCCATATTATCGTTGAATTCGATCAATACGTCGCCATTTGAGCTTGCTAAAATATTTTTAAAAATTGTTAAAGGTTTTTTCGGCATGATGAATTCCATTGGCTCGGCATTCATCAAATCTGTTCTTTTGTACACCACCAATCTGTGAGAATCTGTAGAAACAAAGTTGGTTTCATTTTCTCCAAACTGGAACAGTACTCCCGTCATTACCGGACGGAGAGAATCGTTGCTGGTTGCGAAAAGTGTGTTGGTTAAAGCTTCAGATAAAACTCCGGCAGGCATTGTTACGCTTTGCGCAGATTCAAATTCCGGAAGTTCAGGATAATCGTCTGCGTGATCAAGTGCCACCGCAAAATTATCTTTTTCGTCTAAAATTTCAAGAAGACTTCCCGTGCCCTCCGCGTTGTCTTTTACAACAAAAGTAAGTGGCTGCTCACCGTAAGTTTTGATAAAATCCTGAAATATCTTTGCAGGAACAGCAAATTTACCGCTGTCGTCAGATCTTACTTCAAGCGAAGTTACCAAAGTGGTTTCACCATCAGAAGCAGTAATGGTAACGTTGTTTTCGTTTAATTCAAAAAGGTAATTTTCTAAAATCGGTCTCGACTGAGAACTTGAGATCACTCCACTTACAGTTTGTAAAGCCTTCTGCAGTTCGCCACTTGAAATAATAAATTTCATACGTAGATTATTAATGTTTTTTACAGGTCATATGTAATCGCAAAACTAAAACAAAAGTTTATTTTAGAAACAACCGCAATTTCATAGATTTAAATATAAGTTTTTACAAATATAACAAATACAAAACAGATGGAAAAGAATTATATACAGAGTTACTAACAAACATCAAATAATTAGCTTTCGCCGGATGCGGGTTTGCTGGTGATGAATATTTGAGGAGCGGTGCTTTGGCAAAAGTTCTTATTTTTGATTAAATTTAGAATAATGCGAAAACCGCCTGTATATAAAAGTTTATTGAATGCATTCAAAGGTGTTATTCTGATGCTGAAGTCTGAAAGAAATTTTCAGCTTGAAGTATTGGCATTGCTCATTAATATCTTTTTGATTTTTTATCTGAAACTTTCCAATCTGGATACAATTTTGGTTTTGGCAGTTTCTTTCGGAGTTTTAAGTGCTGAGATTTTTAATACAGCGATTGAGAAAATATGCGATTTTATTCAACCGGAATTTGATAAAAGAATTGGATTTATAAAAGACATTTCTGCGGGAGCAGTAATTTTAATGGCTATCCTTTCTGTGATAATGGGAGTTTTGGTATATTGGAAATATATCTTTGCGTGAAGTTCTGTCGCACAGATTTCACAGATTTTCACAGATCATTGTGTTAGCAAAAATCGTAAGATCATTTTAAAACTTTCTCTAAAATCAGCGAAATATTTTTGTGTGATTCTATAATTTCAACTAAAATTTCGAATAATGTTTGTCCGTTTCCATCAATCAAATCATCCAGTTTTTGCTGAATCAATTCTACATTAAAAGGTTTTCCAATTCTGATTTTGTTTTCGTAAAATTCTTTCGTCGCTTCAAAACCTAAATCTTTTTTTGATTTTTCAGATTCTTTCCAGATAATTTTCCCCTCAAATCCATATAAAATATCATCAAATCCGTCAAGCGTTCCTATTTTCCAGTCTTCATCTTTCATTAAAATCAGAGAAACGTCTTCGTAAAAACCTGACAAATCAGAAAAATGGCTGCCATTGATGACAGCCATTTTTTTATTATTTTTATTTGAAGTATCCAATTCTATTTAAATATTTCGACAAGTTGTTATCTGGAAACCTAACGGGTTTTCAAAACCCGTTAGATTTGAAAGTTGTATTTAAACTCAGTATTTATCAAGCCAAAAGCAAATTACCAAAAGCCATCTGCTTACTTAAAGTATTCAACTCCATTTCTGAAGATGTTATGGTAATTCGCAGTCGGAATATTTTTCATTAAACCTTCTGCAAAACGTTCCGGATGTCCCATTCTTCCGTAGATCTTTCCGTCCGGACTGGTAATTCCTTCAATACCGAACAACGAGTTATTTGGATTAAATGGCATTCCGTGAGCGATGTTTCCATCTAAATCTAAATATTGAGTCGCAATCTGTCCGTTCTCATACAGCTTTTGAATTTCTTCTTCCGAAGCCATGAAACGACCTTCGCCGTGCGAAATTGGAATCGTGAAAACTTGGTCTTTCATTCCTTTCAGCCAAGGCGATTCGTCATTCAGAACTTTTACATTCACCATTTGAGAAATATGTCTTCTGATGGCGTTGTGCGCTAAAGTCGGAGAATTTTCATCCAAATCTTTAATTCTTCCGTAAGGCAACAATCCTGATTTCACCAACGCCTGAAAACCGTTACAGATTCCGATGATCATTCCGTCTCTGTCGAGCAATTCGTGAACGGCATTTTTCATCTTTTCATTCTTCAGAACATTCACGATAAATTTAGCAGAACCGTCCGGTTCGTCACCCGCAGAGAAGCCTCCTGAGAAAGCTAAAATCTGTGACTGTTTAATTTCTTCTACCCAAGCATCAATGCTGTCATCCAGCAACTGATGGTTGATGTTAATTAAAGGTAAACTGCTCACAATTGCACCCTCTTTTTGGAATGCATTCAGCGTGTCGTATTCACAATTTGTTCCAGGAAAAACCGGCAAGAAAACTCTTGGCTGAGCAATTCCGTGTTTTTTAATGATGATATTTCTTGGATTCATTGAGTTTAGTTTTGAATCCAGCTCAACCGTTATTTTTTCTTTTTCAACTGTTGAAAAAAGGTTTTCAAAAGTTTTTGTATTTGCTTCAAGTAATTTTTCGATTTCAAAATTCAAACCACTGATTTTCAAAGTCTTTGAATTTTCAACTTCACCGATTAGTTGAAGATAAACAGAGCTCAATTCTTCAGTTGATTCAATAATTAAACTTCCTATATTTTTAGATAGTAAAACGTTCTCTTCAGCAATATTTATTTGAGCTCCCAATCTGTTTCCAAAACTCATTTTTGCTAATGCAACTGCAACGCCACCTTCTTTCACAGTCTTCACAGAAACGATTTTTCCGGCCTTGATATTTTCGAAAATCAATTCATAAACAGTCTTTAGATTTTCATAGTTTGGAAGTCCATTTTCCTGCGAAATATGATTGAAGAAATACAGTTTATTTCCCGCCTGTTTAAATTCCGGAGAGATCACATTTTTCTTCTCACCATTCGCACAAGCGAAAGAAATCAATGTTGGCGGAACATTCAAATCCTGATATGTTCCACTCATAGAATCCTTGCCTCCTATTGCAGCTAAACCGAAATTAATCTGAGCATCATAAGCTCCTAAAAGAGATGCCAAAGGCTTGCCCCATTTTTCTGGATTTTGTCCTAATTTTTCAAAATATTCCTGAAAACTGAATCTGATATTTTTATAATCACCACCCATCGCAACGATTTTCGCAACGCTTTCAACGACTGCATAAGAAGATCCCAATAATGAGTTTTGCTTTGAAATTTCAGCATCAAATCCCCAACTTGCCAAAGAAACGGTGTCGATGTCTTTTGCACCTAAAATTGGCAATGTCTGAGCGCTTCCTTCCATCAAAGTCTGCTGATATTTTCCACCCAAAGGCATCGCAACCGTAGTCGCACCAATCGATGAATCAAACATTTCCAATAAACCTTTTTGAGAGGCAACGTTTTTATCTGCAAGAATTTTCAAGAAATTCTCTTCGTTAAAAGTTTGAGTTTCTTCTTTTACTTCATTAAGATGCGTAATCTTAACTTGCTGACTTTTAGAACAACCGTTTGTATCCAAAAATTCTCTTGAAAGATCAACAATCTTATCGCCTTTCCAGAACATCTGCATTCTTCCTGAGTCTGTTACTTTTGCAACTTCTACAGCCACAATATTTTCAGCTTCACAGAATTTGATGAATTGTTCTTTATCTTTTGGTTCAACCACAACCGCCATTCTTTCCTGAGATTCGGAAATAGCAAGCTCAGTTCCGTTCAGACCTTCGTACTTTAAAGGTAAAACATCTAAATTAACTTCCAAAGAATCAGCGATTTCACCGATTGCTACGGAAACACCCCCAGCTCCGAAGTCATTCGATTTTTTAATTAATCTCGTCACTTCAGGATTTCTGAATAATCTCTGGATTTTACGTTCTTCCACGGCATTTCCTTTCTGCACTTCAGAACTCATCGTGTGGATAGAAGTTTCGTCCTGTTCCTTTGAACTTCCGCTTGCTCCACCAACACCGTCACGACCCGTTGCACCTCCTAAAATAATGATAGAGTCGCCAGCTTCAGGCTTTTCACGTCGTACCCAATCCACAGGAACAGCTCCGGCAACGAAACCAACTTCCATTCTCTTTGCTTTGTAGCCTTCATCGTAGATTTCGGAAACCATTGTAGTCGCCAAACCGATTTGGTTACCATAAGAAGAATAGCCGTTTGCAGCCTGTTTTGTGATTGTTTTTTGAGGTAATTTGCCTGGTAAAGTTTGGTCAACAGATTCCAAAACATCAGCAGCACCCGTTAATCTCATCGCCTGAAAAACGAATGAACGTCCGGACAAAGGATCTCTGATTGCGCCACCTAAACACGTAGAAGCACCACCAAAAGGTTCAATTTCCGTCGGGTGATTATGGGTTTCGTTTTTGAATAATAAGTACCACGGTTCTCTTTTACCATCGTATTCAGCTTCGATCTGGATGGTACAGGCGTTGATTTCATCAGAAACCACCAAGTTCTCCAAGTTGCCTGTTTTATGGAAATATCTTCCGCAAACTGTTGCCAAATCCATTAAAGAAATAGGTTTCAATTCGCGTCCTAAGAATTTTCTTTTTTCGATATAGTCATTGAAAATAGTTTCCAATGTATGTTTAAACTGTCCTTCAAATTCAATATTTGACAATTCTGTTTCAAACGTCGTGTGACGGCAGTGATCGCTCCAATACGTGTCTAAAACTTTAAGTTCAGTTTCCGTAGGATTTCTCTGTTGGGTTTTAAAATATTCCTGAATAAATTTTAAGTCATCCAAACCTAATGCAAAACCGTGATTGTTAAAGAATTCTTCAAGCTGAGCGTCATCAAAATTGATGAAACCTCCGTGAACAATCACTTTAGATGGGGTTTCTTCAGCAGGAATATCTAAAATTGACAAATCTTTTTCCTGAGATTCTACTTTATTGATGAGAAGATCTTTAATTTTTGCTAAATCAGGATCAGAAACTCCTTCGAACTCGATGAGTTTACCACTTCTTACTTTAGACTTCTCATTTTCAGTCAGTAAAGCGATACACTGTTGGGCAGAATCTGCACGCTGATCGTATTGTCCAGGTAAAAATTCTAATGCGAAATGAGTTCCTTTTGCAGGATTTTCTTCGATTAAAATATCAGTAACTGGGTCAACGAAAGTGCTGTTTACCACTTTTTCGAATTCGCCATCATTTAATCCAAAAATATCGTAAACGTTGTACACTTTTACACTTTGGATAGACGGAATCACCGCTTTTACTTCATCAAAAATTTTTGGACTTTCTACATCGAAAATTCCTCTTTTTTCTACGAAAATTCTTTTGTTTTGAGACATTAGATGTCGGATATTTATTAGATTTATTTAATTTTTAACTGAAATTTAATTTGGAAACGAATCTCTGCAGCCCGACTTAAGCGGAGCTCTTTTGCCGCAACGAAGTGGAGGCAAAAAGCGAGAGTGGAAGGCGGATTAAGCTGCCCAAATAAGTAAATTTCAATGATCAATACTTTATTCAAATCATTCATTGAACAAAGTAAAAAATGCAGCCAAAAAGACTGCACAATATTTATACTTTAAGGTCAGATTCTAAACCAATCAATTCTTTGTTGGCATCCAGAATAGGCTGGACTTCATTTGCGATGAATTCTTCCGTCTGAATTGGTGCAAAACCGATGAAGTTTTTAGGGTCGAGAACTTCTTTTAATTTTGATTTGTCTAATTTCAACGAATTATCGTTTAAGATTCTTTCGATCAAATCGTTTTCTTTTCCTTCTTCTTTTACCTGCTTGGAAGCTTCCATAGAGTGAACTCTGATTACTTCGTGGATTTCCTGACGGTCGCCACCAGCTTTCACTTCTTCCATGATGATGTATTCTGTCGCCATGAAAGGAAGTTCTTCCATAATATGTTTGTTAATTCTGTTTGGATACACCACAATTCCGTTCATAATGTTATTCCAGATCAATAAAATTGCATCAACTGCTAAAAATGCCTGAGGAATTGTTAATCTCTTGTTTGCAGAATCGTCTAACGTTCTTTCAAACCATTGTGTAGAAGCGACCATCGCAGAACTCGTTGTCAAAGACATTACGTATTTTGCTAATGCTCCGATTCTTTCGCTTCTCATAGGATTACGCTTGTAAGCCATTGCAGATGAACCGATTTGGTTTTTCTCAAATGGTTCTTCAATTTCCTTCAGATTTTGAAGAAGACGTAAATCGTTGGTGAATTTATGTGCAGACTGAGCTATATTTCCTAATAAAGCTACAACTTTTGCATCAATTTTTCTGTCGTAAGTCTGTCCGGAAACCCCGAAAACTTTCTCAAAACCAAATCTTTTTGATAATTCTTTATCTAAATGTTTTACTTTAGAATAATCTCCGTTGAAAAGCTCCAGGAAACTTGCAGCCGTTCCCGTTGTTCCTTTTACCCCTCTGAATCTCAATGTTTCTAAGAAGAAATCAAGCTCTTCGATATCTAGAACTAAACTCTGTAACCAAAGTGTTGCTCTTTTCCCGACAGTTGTCAACTGAGCCGGCTGGAAATGTGTGAATCCTAAAGTCGGAAGGTCTTTGTACTGAATTGCGAAATCAGAAAGATTTTTCATTACGTTCACCAACTTTTTCTTTAAAATTAAAAGTCCGTCACGGATTTGAATTAAATCTGTATTGTCTCCTACAAAAGCTGAAGTTGCTCCCAAGTGAATAATTCCCTTTGCAGAAGGCGCCACATCACCATAAGCGTGAACGTGAGCCATCACATCATGACGGAATTTTTTCTCATATTCTGCTGCTTTATCATAATCGATATTGTCAACATTGGCTTTCAACTCTGCAATTTGCTCGTCTGTAATATCAAGACCCAAGTCTTTTTCAATTTCAGCCAAAGCAATCCAAAGCTTTCTCCAATTCTGGAATTTGTTGTTGTGAGAAAAATTAAACAACATCTCTTCGCTTGAATAGCGTTCTTCCAAAGGATTTTTGTAGGAATTCATTCTTTACTTTTACTTTTTTATAGATATGCAAAAGTAAGATTTTTTGATGAGAATTGAAAGAGGTTTTAAAAACTTCAACTGGCGGAATTTTAAGTGAAAAGATGATGTATATTTTGATTTTTCCATCATAGTAAGTGCAAAACTTCAGGTGTGTTCTTATATCCAAAAAGGCTTTGCAGATTTAACCACAAACGGCACATAGGCTTTCACAAGGAACACTGGAAATTTTTGAGCTTAGTGAAAAATCTTTGTGCTCATTGTGATAAAAACATTGACACAAAAGGCTTTCAGATCTGTTAAAAAATTAATATTCAGGACAATTTATAGAAAAAAAGCGCCACAGAATACTGCGACGCAAAAAAAAAATGTTTTTTAGAAAAAGTATATATAAAATGTTTGGTCTATTTGATGGTCCACATCGAACCGTTTTTTGTGGTTGTCTTCTCCAGTTTTCCCTGAGAAGTCAGGTCGTTCAGCAATTTTTCGCTGTCTTTTCTTCCGTTTCCGGAAAGTTCTGTAAACTCTTTTGCAGTTAACGAACTGTATTTTTTAAATAACGATTCCCAGTCTTTCGCAAATTCTGACTTTTCAGCTTTTGGATTTACTGTGAGAATTGCAGTTTCGTAAAAAGGATAAGGTTTGGAACCGTAAACCATTTGTTTTTCGCCTTTATTATTCATGAAAAAGATAGTGGGAAATCCCCGCACGCCCAGTTCTCTGGCCATTTTAAGATCATCTTCAAATAAAGTTTTTGCTTTACCTTCGAAGTCAGATTTTAACTGTTTTAAATCAAGACCGACTTTTTCAGCAGCCAACGCCATATTTTCCCATTTGGCAATATTTTTCCTTTTAAGGAAAACCAATTCTCTCAGCTCTCTCATAAAAAGAATGGCTTTTTCTTCGCTCTGCAACTGCGCTGCTTTGAAAGCAATCGATGGTGGATAGGAAGAATCCAAAGGATCCTGCAACCATACATCGCCATCAATCGGCATGTCGTAGTAACCGCTTACTTCGTCCCAATGGTGTGCAACATCAGATGGTTTACTGATGCCTCCGCTGTTGTAGCTCCAGTCTGGCAAAAGTCCGCCCATGTGGTATTCTACGTCGATTTCTTTTCCGTATTCGAGTTTCATTTTTCTCAGCTGAGGCTCGATTCCCCAGCAGGATGAACAGATCGGGTCTGTAAAATAGATTACTTTCACAGATTTTTCGGTTGTATCAATTGTTACTGAACCGTTTTCTTCACTTCCGGGAACACCGCAAACTCCGGTTTCGGGATCACAAAGAAGTGGATTGGTTGTCTGTGTACTCATTTTATTACTCTTTTTTTTACCGTTCTGACCGCTGCATGACAGAGACAAAATGCTCAGGCTACAGATGATCACATTTCTATAAAATCTCATCAGAAATTTTTCTTAACTCAGCAAATCTAAAACTTTGCTTACTTTAAAATACTATAAGTTTCATTTTGGAAAGTAGTTTCTTTGAGGAAACTGACTTTACAAAAATTCTTATCTTTGCATCAATCAAGAATTATGAAAAAAACATCAACCGTAAACAACAACGCCATCTGCAAACACCGCATGAATGCCATCAAAGACACTGTTGAACTGCTTTCCGGCAAGTGGAAATTTCACATTGTGGGGACGCTTTTGCAGAGTAACAGAATGAGATTTATGGATCTTCTCCGCGAAGTAGACGGCATCGGGACAAAAATGCTTTCAAAGGAGCTTCAGGATTTGGAGATGAACCATCTAATTACAAGAGAAGTTCTCGACACAAAACCCGTAACTGTAGAATACGAAATCACCGAGTTTGGTAAAACCTTGGCTCCGATTATTGATGAAGTGGCGAAGTGGGGGATTAATTACCGGACGAGTTTGTATGGGGAGAAAACCAGTTCTGTAGAATAATTTTTAATAAAAATTTAGATAATAACACGAATTTTTTGATTCGTGTTTTTTTGAATCCACCAACTGATTTAAATACCTTTTTGAAAATTAGAAACCAAGGAGAATTAGTTTATCTTTGAGTTAATATTAATTTTTATAATTGTATTCATGAACCAATCTAAAAATTTGCTTTCAGAAATCGATTTTACAAACTTGTTCAATAAAAATTTAATTTTAAAAGTTAAAGATATTGATATTCTTGAAATCAATCAACTTGAGATTAAAACGAGAGATACTGAAGGAGAAATATATACTCATTTTTTAAACAATGCATTCGCGGAATATAATTACGAACCGTCGGATCTTGATGAAATAATTGAGAGATACTCTACAGCTTCTTCAAATTTATATTCCCAAAAAACACCAATTGATACCAATTGTATCATTCCTATTATAAAAGATAAAAGATTTTTTGATGAGTGCTCAAATCTTTCTGAAGAATTTTCAAGAAGTCATGTTTATGAGATGTACAACTCAGATTTATACATTTTTTATGCAGAAGATAAAGAGGATAGCATTTCCTATTTAACTACTGAGGATTTGGAAGAGTTAAGTTTAAATATAAAAGATTTACAAAATTTAGCGGTAAATAATTTAGAATCTTTACTTGAAATTGAACGAAGTGGAGACAGCGGCATTTTTATGCTTCTTGCGGGAGGAAACTATGAATCGAGTCTAATTTTATTCGACATTTGGAACGAAGATAATTTTCCGGTTAATGGAGAAATTATTCTTGCAATTCCTTCCAGAGATTTGGTTTTTATTACAGGGAGTAATGAATTAGAAAATATTGAAAAGCTCAAAAACATAATTATCGAAATTAATAAGGAAGGAGATCATATCGTATCTGATAAGCTTTTCATTTTAAAAGATTCACATTTTCAGGTTTTAAACTAAGCAGTTATTTTTTAGCATCACTCCTCTTAAACGCATCCACTTTCAAATAAGCATCATTCTTTTCTTTATCATTTTTATCCGAGATTAAAATTCCGAAAAGATGATCGATTTCGTGTTGGAAGATGACGGCTGTGAAACCTTCAACTATTTCTGTATATTTCTGACCTTTTAAATCAACATATTCCAGCTGGATGACTTTGCTTCGGTAAAACTGACCGTAAAAATCGGGGATGGAAAGATCGCCCTCGGGACCGAGATTCTGAAGTTCGGATTTCCATGTGATGATGGGATTCAGGAAGTATTCCAACGGTTCGCCTTCTTTGTCGAAGCGCTGTACCCAGATTACTTTTCTGTTGATACCCACTTGCGGTGCGGCAATGCCTACTCCACCGTCGGTTGACTGAAGTGACGCTTTCATTCTGCTGACCAAAACCGCTGTATTTTTATCAAGCGGATCGATGTCGGCGGAAATGCTTAGTAATGTTTGATGCTGATGATTTTCTGTCGTCTGATAAATAGGTAAAGCGGTCGTGATGTCACCTTGATTGATGATTTTCAGTTCATCGGGAGTGAATTTTTGTGCGTTGATAAAACTGATGAGCAGAACGAAAAGCAGAGAGATTTTTTTCATTTTGTTGGAATGTTGCACCAAGATAAAGATGTTTTTATGTTTTGGCTAAAGCCAATGAATTTAGTTGCATTAAAAAAACGGGCTTCCTTCGAAAAGCTCAGGATGACATGACCGTTTCTGTTGAATATGAAGGATTTTATCTCACGCAGATTCTGCAAACTCAGCAGATCAAATCTGTGCAAATCTGTGTAATCTGTGCGACATTTCGCTTGGCTCTTTTTACTTTTGCCTTGTCTCTTTTTCAGTAAGTTTTCGTCATATCCTCAGGAATAATGAGATTAAAATCTGTCGGAATATAGTCTTTCTGAGGGATTTTCAATTCTGGATCTTCTGATTCGAAGACAGAGATGACAGCCATTTTCAGGTTTGGATTTTTTTGTTTGATGTACCAGTAAATTCCGCCAAATTCTTTGCTGTGGTAATTGCCGTTGTAGTGGATGAATGTTTTTCCGGACTGGAAATTTTTTAAAATAGATTCAGCCATCGTTGCATCTTTGATGGCTTGTGCTGAGACGAAATTCATCACTTTCATTTCGTCGGCGTGGTCGCCCATCATGGTTTTCATTTCGGGATAGCCCGGCGTTTCGAGAGTTACTTTAATTGGAAGTTGAGCAATGTAGGTTTTTTCTTTTGCTGATAATTTATTTAAAGATTCAAGACCTTCTTTGGAGGTTTGGGAAGCGTATTTTCTTGGAACATTGGTGGCGATGAATTTCAGTTTTCTGTCTTTCGCAAAATCTACCAAAGGTTTGTAATCTGTAGCATAATTGTTCCACAATCTGGAGGAGTCTTTGAATGTTTTCGCATCAAATTTTCCACTTAAATATTGATCTAACTGAGACTGATTGTCTCTTTCAAACATTTCTGCACCTAAAATCAGTTGTCCGTTCTTCTTTTCAAATAAGGCTTCGGTAATTTTGAGCTGAAGCCAGTGGTTGATGGAACTGTTGTGGTTTTCGCCAAAGAAAACTATATCGTATTCAGCTAATTCTTTAATCAGCTTTTCGGTTTTTATTTCTTTTCCTTTTTTGTCGTAGAATTGGTAAGGTTTGAAGCTCTGCGCATTTGCCGAGCACAAAACAGTTAATAAAAGGAATGCGAATATATTTTTCATATTTTCTTTTTTTAATAGTTTAAATACAGATACTGATAATGGTCTTCACAAATTTCATAAATCATTTGGATGAATGATGTTTACCATTATAAGAATATTGAATGACATTGCAAAAATAGAATTTTCCATCACAAGAATATAGTCTGCCATTGCAAGAATATAGTTTGCAATTATAAAAATATTGTCCGCCGATGCAAGAATATAGTTTTCCTTCGCAAAAATAGAGTCCGCCAATGCAAGAATATCCTTCGTCATCGAAAGAATAATGTTCACCATCGCGAAAATATTATTTGACATTACAACAATATTATTTTGGGAGGCAGGAATATAGTTTTGGGATGCAAAAACATTCTTTTGGGATGCAAGAATATACTTTTAGGAGGCAGGGATATTCCTTTGGGATAAAAGAATATACTTTTGGGAAGCAAGAATATAATTTTGGGATGCAGTAATATAGTTTTGGGATGCAAGAATATACTTTTAGGAGGCAAGAATATTCCTTTGGGATGCTACAATATTTCTTAGTGAGGATTAATTTAATTTTAAGATGATTTCGCTGAAAAATTGCTTAGATCCCTAAGGGATGACAAACATAGCGCAAATAGATTTGAAATCAACAACTTTTAAATAAAAAGGCCGCCTTGCGAAAACAAAACGACCCTATCAATTAATCTAACTTTTTAGTAGTTTTCTAAACCCGCTACAAGGTCTTTCCACTCCTGTAGTTCAGGGATTCCCGGTTTTCTTTTTCCGAAGAACTGTACGATGAAATCTCCTTCTTTATTGAATACCTCAATTGCTGTTACTTCCCCGTCTTCAGTTGGTTTTTTAACGATCCAGACCTCAGCGATTTTAGTTACATCAAGGTGTAAATTGAAATCAGGATCCATCACGTTAAACCATTGCTGGTGCCACATTGTTTTCTTTACTTCTCCGGTGTGGATCTGAATAATCCCTCTGTTTCCAACAAAGATCATGATTGGCAAGCCCTTTTCAGAAGCTTCTTCCAGCACATTTATCACTTTTGAATTGTCGATCTTCCTGGCATAACCTTCAGGAGCCAGCCTCAAAGCCTGAGTTCTTGACACACCGAATTTTCTGGTCATCATGAAGAAATCGTGGGTATCTTTTAATTCTGTCCATGACTTTTGGAAGCCTTCCACATCAATTTCAGCATCTGCTTTTTCTTCAGCTTTTGGAGCAACAGTTTCAAATTCCAAAGCAACATTTTGATCTTCAGCTTTAAATTTCTCAACAATTGTATCGAAAGCTTCAGCATTGCTGTCTTTCGTTAAATAGATTTTATGCAGAGCCAAACCGTCTTTTCCGAAAAACTGAAGACTTTTTCTGTCGCCTTCCACTACGCCAAAAGCAGATTTCCAGTGATTCTGGAAAATTCTCAAGTCGATATCTTCATTCACAAAAAGCTGTGCGTGCGGACTGCTGAAATCTCCATTTTTGTAAACGCCTTTTCTTTCGTGAACGCATTCGTCGTTTCTCGTTAAAGCCATTACTTTTCCTAACCGCTCAACTTCAGTTAAGATGTTGGCAAATTCGGGTTTTAAAACGGTAACGCCTTCTCCGACGTTGGTTGCCAACAATGCAGCTTCGCTTACGCCTAACTGATCTGCTGCATTTCTAATTCTTAAATGTGGGTTTTCAGCTTTCAGAGATTCCCATTTTTCTTTTAATTCGTTAACTAAAGTGCTCATTTATTTATTTTTTGATTGTTAAAACTGTGTATAATCTTGTAACGGTTTCGCCGTCTGCTTTACTTTTTACCTGCTCTTCTTTTTCTGAAATTTTCATTCTTTTGAAATGACTTTTAGAAACCGTTTCTTCCATTTCACCGGAGTTGTAGAGTTTAAAATCATACTGTGTGAAAGGCAGAGTTTCCATAAAATCACGCTGCCCGAAAGTAAGAACGAAGGTTCCGCTGTCTTTTAAAACTCGGTAAATTTCATTTAAATATTCTACAGGCTGTTTCCAGAAATAGGCTGTGTTGACGGTAAATATTTTGTCGAAAGTCTGATCTTCGAAAGGCAGTTTCGTTCCTTCATACAATACAAATTCTGCCTGATTTTTAAATTCATCATTTAATCTTTGGGCTTCATTGTGCATGGTTTCAGAAATATCAATTCCTGTATATTTTAAATCTTTTGCCAGATTTAAAAGGCTTTTTAAGTGTGCTGCGTTGCCGTGACCGATTTCGAGAATACTTTCTCCATCTTCAATCAAAAGTGTTTCAATGCTATCAACCGTCATTCCGATGTTGGTGGCATTCATCATTTCGGCTACTTTCAAACCGGTTTCGCCTTCAGGATTAGCGAGGTTTCGTGCTAAAATTTTTAAATCTTTTTCTTCCATATTATCCAAAAATAATCATTGGATTGCTGGTGATTGGGTGGTCGCAAATCGTACAGGGAAAATTGTACGCTTCGCTGATATTTTCTGCTGTGAAAACTTCTTCCGGTGTTCCATAAGCTGCAACTTTTCCGGATTTCATTAATAGAATTTTGTCTGCGTACTGAGCTGCTAAATTTAAATCATGAAGAACAACCACTGCAGAATTTTCGTTTTGAGTGAAATTTTTAATGATTTCCAAAGCTTTGTACTGATGCTTTACATCCAGATTATTCAAAGGTTCATCCAGAAAAAGAAGTTTTTGAGTGATTTCATTTTGCAGCTGAGCCAAAACTCTCGACAAATGAACACGCTGTTTTTCGCCGCCGGACAAAGTGTTGTATTCTCTGTCTTTCAAATGATAAACGTCGGTCTGATGCATCATTTGGTCTGTTGCCTCAAGATCTTCCTCTTTCGGCTGGGCATCAAAATAGGGATAACGCCCCATTATCACTACATCTATCACTTCCAGAGGAATGTCGTTTGAATTGTGCTGGGAAAATTTTGCCTTGTGCTTTGATAGCTCGGTAATTTTCCAGTCGGTTATGTTTTTATCTTTAAATAAAATCTGCTGTGCACTCTTCACTTCATTTGCCAAAACACTCAGAAGGCTCGATTTTCCGGCACCGTTGGGACCGACGATGGCTAAAAATTCGCCAAAGCCCAAAAACACATCCACATTATTGAGAATATGAAATTCTTTGTGTTTATAACTGATCTGCTGTGCCTTAATCATTAGATTGACTTTTTAAATTTCATTAAAATGGCGATGAAAATAGGACCTCCGATTAACGAAGTTAAAATCCCTATCGGTAATTCTGAAGGTGCAACAATACTTCTGCTTATGGTATCGGCAATTAAGAGCAAAATACTTCCCAAAACTGCTGATAGAGGCAGAATGAAAGTATAATTTGATTGGAATAAAAGCCTTAAAATGTAAGGAACAATGAGCCCTACGAAACCGATCGTTCCTGAAAAGGCAACGCATGTTCCGATCATTAAAGAAGTAATGATGATAATCTGTTTTTTTAATCTTTCCACATTAATTCCCAAATGCTGAGCATCTTTTTCGCCTAAAAGCATTGCATTTAAAGCTTTTCCCTGAGGGAGTAAAATAATGTAGGAAACAGTGAGAACAAGAGCGAGAATGATATTTTTCATCCATGTGGCACCAGCAAGACTTCCCATATTCCAGAAAGTAAGGTCTCTTAGCTGCTCATCTTTGGAAATATAAATCAGAAATCCGGTAATTGAAAATCCGACTGATGTGATCGCAACACCGCTCAAAAGCATCATGACAACATTGGTTTTGCCGGCACTTGTAGATATTCTGTATACCAATAACATGGCTCCCAAAGCTCCGAAGAACGCAGCAATTCCTGTGAGTGAAAACTGAATCATCTCAGGAAGATACTGTCTGAAATATCCTCCTAAAACAATTGCAATTGCTGCAAGCAAAGTAGCTCCCGAAGTTAAACCAATTGCCTCGCCCGTTGCCAGAGGATTTTTGAACAGTCCCTGTAAAGTTGTACCTGAAACCGCCAAAAGACTTCCCACTAAAATTGCCATGATAATCCGTGATGCCCGAACATCCCAAACCACATATTTATCGCTTAAAGATAGGTCTGAATCGCCTTTTATCACTTTTAATAAAACTTCAAAGGCCGATTTTCCTCCAAAATCGTACACCCCAATATTAAGAGACCATACTGCTATCAAGGCAAGCAGTATAGTACTTAGTGTGATGTAAAAATATAGTTTACTTTGCGTTTTCAATTAGAAGTTTGTTTAATGAAACTGCTGCCTCTCCTAATCTTGGTCCGAAACCTGAGATAAGGCCTCCATCCATGGCAATCACTTTTTTGTTTTTTCCGGCGTTGGTTTGTGCAACTCCAGGGGCTTTCAAAACACCTTCGATTCCTCCTGAACTTTCCAGTCCGCTTGAGAATAAGAACAATATGTCAGGATTTGCTTTTACTACCGCTTCCGGAGTCAGTGGTTTGAAATCTTCAAAATCATTCACTGCATTTTCACCGCCTGCAATTCCGATCAATGCTGCCATCGGTGTGTTTCTACCTGAAACCATCATCATATTTCCTCTTGCGTAGATGAAAAGAACTTTTGGTTTTTTAGTCAGCGTCTGAACCTGGGCTAAATCTGAATCAATTTTATCATTTAACTTCTGATAATCATTATTTCCGATGGCTTTTGCTACGTCAGCGATTAATTTTTTAGTTCCTTCAACGCTATATTCCTGCTTGAAAGTTTCCGTTTTGATACCTGAAGATTTAATTTTACCCATTAAATCAGGGTTGATGTCTTTGTCTGAAGCTAAAATCAAGGTTGGAGAAACAGCCATAATCGGCTCGATAGTAATTGATCTTACGTGACCTAAATTTTCGGCAGAAGTTTTTAAACCTTCCGGATAAGTGCTGGTAACATCAGTTGCAACGATTTCTTTTTCGTGACCCAAAGCGGCAACGATTTCTGTAATTCCGCCGTTTAAGGTTATCATTTTATGATTGGTTTTCGGAGCTTCTGCTTTCGCTTCGGTATTGTTTTCAGTTGATTTTGTATCTTCTTTTTTGCAAGAGTAAACTGCAATAAGCATGGATGCTGCTAATATGAATTTTTTCATTTTATCTTATTGTTAGATGTTTGATGAGGGGTGTTGGGTGTTTAAAAATTGATATTGAAAACAATTTTTCTTTTCCCCAACCCTAAAGGGGAGGAAAAATTGTTTTCAATCTACTACAAAGGTTTATATTCAAATGAAGGGAAACCTCTTTCTCCCGCAAGGCCCTGAGCATCTGCTTTTTCTTTTGTGAGTCTTGTGAATCTGAGCTTAAAATAATATCCGTCTGAATCTTTAATCACGTAAAACCGGTCTCCATAAATCTGAGCTCCACTCGCGGTACCTCTCCAATTAGAACCAATAACTGTGTGATCGTTAAAGATAAATTTAGCCTGATCTATATCTGAAGCTTTGAAGCTGTTATAAGCGTCTACACCGGTTGCCGGAGCTGTTACCGTAACTTCGTATGCACCTGTTTTCCCAAGATTATTATTGTTTACGAAATCTGCATACGCATAACTGCCTGCTCCCGGTATAGTGTTTGTGAAAACTGTAAATGACAGATCCCACTTCTTTTTTTCAGGCTGAATAACGACTTCTTTATTGTTTTTAAGACTTACAAAACTGTAATTGTAAGCAGTATTTTTTGCCACTGTAAGCTCTTTGTGATTTGTTGCACCAAGCTCAGCATATTTAATCTTATATCCTTCTCCTGATCTGGTTATCTGAATTTTCATCCAACCTCTGGCATCACCGCTATACGTAACGGCACCCAATGCTACGGGACCATTGTAAATATCTTTTCCTAAATTAAGAAGATAGATTCCGTTGTCTGCATCCAGAGATTTCACTTCTTCGATGGCTGTGTAACCTGAAGGAAAATCACCTTTCACATCATCAATATATGCTTCGTTAGCAGGATTAAAATTAGCTACCTGAACCTGAGTCTGCAGAGAGAGAACACTTGCAGAAGTAACAGCGTCAATATTGGTTGCATTTGGAATTTTAGCTGCTGCCATCATGATGGATGAATTTAAAACTACTTTGAACTGGCTGCCGGAATAAAATGCAAGATCCCAATCTGTTCTTTTGGTAGAGACAAATTTATTTTCGCTCAAATCAAACCAAACCTGATTGGGTTGGGTGGCACCGCCTACGCTTACATTCACCAAATCTCCGTCAATTGGTGCTACAGCAACTATATCTTCGTTGTCATTGATGCAGGACTGCGAAACAGCGAGAGTTCCCACTAATAATCCAAAAAGTATTTTCTTCATTTTCGATATTTTAAAAGTTATAATTTAATCTGGCAAAGTAGCTTCTGCCATAGAAAAGGTTCTGGTTTCCTGCTGCTGCACTGTGCGCATCACCCTGTATTATCGAGTTTCTCAGACTGCTTACATCAAATATATTTTTGATACCGGCAGCAATTTCAAAATGATTATTAAAGAATGGCTGGGAAACCGTAAAGTTTAACATACTGAAACTTCGTACTTCACCGAGTATAAATTTTGGAGGTGCAGAAAGATCGATATTTGATTCCTGAACAAACTGTTTTCTTGATCCCGTATATTTATAATAAAGAGCAAACAGAGTATTTGTTTTAGGCAGCGTATAATTAGCAGCTAAATTGGCTTCTGAATAAAAATTGTAATCGTCTGGTGAGGTGATATTTCCTGCTGTTAACTCCTGAGAAATTCCCATAAAAGAAACGCCTGCATTCAGAGAGAAATTATTGCGTTTTGCAGTAAATCCACCCCCAAATATCATTGAACTGTATTTGTTGATATTTAGAAAAGTAAAACGCAGTGGGCTGTTGCTGATAACTACATTTTCAATTCTATCCTGTACATCCAGATACATCCCGGAAAGGGTTACATCAAAATTCCAGGCATTAGAATTTTTCGTCTTATAATCCCAGAATAACCCTACGGAATATCCTGTTTCAGGTTTTAAATTTGCATTTCCTCTGATGTCGTGATTGGCATCCACTACATAGGTGTATAATTCTTCGTAGGTAGGAAATCTGTTTGAAGATCCAAAAACAGCACGAAGATCAGACTTTTCTGAAGTGCTGTATCTGGCAGTTAATGAATAGTTTTGCTGAGAATCAAATCTGTCGCTCAACGCCAGACGGAATCCCGGTCTTAAAGAGAAGTCGTCTGAAACTTTCCATTCAGCAGAAATAAAATTAGCGTAGCTGAATACAGATCGGTTAACATTATTTATTTCCTGAGGATTGTAGGCTACAGTAGAGCCCGTTGCATAACCACTCGTTCTGTCAAGCTCGTATCCTAACTGAAAATTAAATTTTTCACTGTCTAAGAAATTACTGAATAACCCACGGGAATACAGCACCTTAGAGTCATAATACATGCTTTTACTGTCTCTTGTAAGCTCTGTACGGTTAGGAACATCGTATTTATAATTCTGGCTTTCTCTCTCCTGAGTCTGATAAGAGAAATCTCCCATATAATTGATTCTTCCCAGTTTTGTCTGAACATTCAACTGATGAATCCATCTTTTTGTGAAATAATCTGTATCGTCTGAAGTGTACGTTTTATTACCTCCGCCCAGAGAAAATTCATTTACAATCTGATTTCGGAAGTTGATGTTTTCTCTTAGAAAGTTGACCTTATAAAATAATACAGTATTGTTTTTAGAATATCTTACCGCTCCATTCGTAGTTAAAAGATCTTTTGGAAGCCATTCATAGCCGCGGTTTCCGTCGTTTGCAGGGCTGAAATATTTGTACCCGTTAAATCTTCCTTTATAACCCTGAAAGTCGTTGTGATTGATGTCTGCAGTTACCGTCCAGTTGGCATTGATTTTATAACCTAAGTTTAAAGACTGAATATGTCTTCCGTTTCCTTTCTTAAACCAATCGTAATCTTTACCCACCGTTTCTTCCTGAAGAGAAAGGTTTATATTTACTTTTTTACTGTAGCTTTTCTTTGTAATAATATTGATAACACCCGTTACAGCATTATTTCCGTACTCAACTCCCATTGCACCTTTCACCACTTCGATACGCTCGATATTGTTGACGTTGATTTTGCTTAAATCCATCTGATTTCCACTGCCTCTGTCTGTAACCACCGGGATGTTATCGATCAGAATTTTTGTGTAAGCACCTCCCAATCCCATGATATTGGCTTGTGAACTTCCGTCACCTGCATCCGGAACAATCTGAATGTTCAGGTTTTGGTTCAGAACTTCCGCAGCGGTGGTTACTGCCATATTTTTGATCATCTCAGCATCAATTACTTCAACCTTGTAAATTGATTTGTTGATCGACTGCTGCATATATTGTCCGGTAATAACTACTTCATCAATATTTTTTTGAATTACAGAATCTTTCTTTTGCGAATACACGCCCGTAATTGCTGATAATGCCAAAATGGACAGCACTTTCTTCTTCATAAAGGTTACAATATTTCAGCAAATATAAGTTTATTTAGAATAGATAAAAACAATTTTTAAAGCAATTTTTATTTTTCATTCAATAGTTCAAAATAATCCACTTTTATATTTCACATTTTCAAGAAAAAATTAATATTTAATTTATTGATTTACAATTATTTAAAAAGATAATAAAATTAAAAAAATAATTCTGATGTAAAGCAAAAACAGAAAACAAGATTTTTATCATATTTTTATTTAGAACTGATAAAAATAATTAATTACTTTTGTAGAATAATTCTAAATAATAATCGGTATGAAATTGAAACTACTTTTCGCAGCTATTGTTTTCACATCAGCAAATGCAAATGCACAACTGGCCACTTTGAACGAAACATTTGAAAGTGCTGTTGTTTCTACCCCTGCAAACTACAATAACCTCGTAAATGGATGGACAAAAAAAGTAAATGCACCTTCACCCCATAACATTTATGTAGATCAGTCGAACGGAAACAAATATGTAAACTTCTACTCGGCTGGTTCACTGGCAGCAGATGTTTTCTTAATCTCTCCACAGATTATGGCACCAGATGGTACCAAACAGCTCAGCTTTACAGCAACACGTTTAGAGGGATTTGCCACCATGGAGGTAGGATTGGTAGATCACCCGGAAAGCCTGGTTGCCAACAGTGGAGTTCCTGCATCTTATCAAGTGCTTCAGACTTATACTTTTACAGGTACAAACACTCCCGTTGTGACACCGTTTACAGTGCCTGCATCGTCTAATCAGTATATTGTATTCAGATACCGTAATCCGCAACCGCTCTTTCCAGGATCTACCATGTCTCATGCTGTTTTGTCAATAGACAATGTCATTTACGATACCGCTGGAAATCTCTCTGTAACAGAGAAATCAAAAGAAAGCAATGAGATTAGATTTGCTGTAAATTCAGAAAATACCGCGTTACAGTTTTTAGGAAAAGATTCTCCAAAATCTGTAGAAATCTATTCTGCCGGCGGACTTAAAGTTGCTGCAGGAACTGTAGATTACAACAGATTCAGCATCAGCACACTTCAAACAGGAGTTTATTACATCCTTATCGAAACTAAGGACGGTAAAACTCAGAAATCGAAGTTTATCAAAAAATAATACTTTCTATTTTTTCTAATAAAAAGGCAGTCTCAGAATTTCTGAAACTGCCTTTTGTTTTTGAGCGAGGTGTTGGATAATTGATGATTGATAATTGATGATTGATGATTGATGACTGATGACTGATGACTGATGACTGATGACTGATGACTGATGACTGATGACTGATGACTGATGACTGATGATTAGCAAAATTACTTTATCAAAAACTATTTCCTCCCACTTTTTCCTTGACTCTTTTTACTTTTTACTTGGTTCTTTTTACTTTTGCCTTGGCTCTTTAATAAATCTTAAACCCTTTGTAAACCTGTGCGGATTCTTCAGATATTTTAGAAGCGTGTTTTCTGAATTCTAAAAGATGATCTGTCCCGTTGTGATGATTGTGGTGCTGAACCGTTTCCCACAACTCGACGAGGAAAAAAGTTCCTTTGTTTTCGTTATCTTCGATCAGGTCATACTGAAGACATCCCTCCTCTTTTCTGGTTTCTCTTACCAAAGTCTGAAACAATTCTACAGCTTCCATCAGATGATTCTCTTTGAATCTGAACAGCGCGACAATATGTAAATTCATGTGTTATTTTTAGGCTGTAAAAGTAGATTAATTTTGATTTTAATTGAAATCAGATTCTGCTAAATTTTTCACAAAAAACACCTCTCTTATCTCAAATCATTTTTAAAATAAAATTCCAGACCCAATCCCGAAACACGCATCCCGTATCACTTATCCCGAAACTAAAAAATTGATTTAAAAATAGTAATAGAGCTCATCACAATGACCAATGCTCCAATGATGATAAACATATTTTTCACAGGAAGTCTGGAGGTCAGCATAGCAGAAAAAGGTGCAGTGATAATTCCGCCAATTAAAAGTCCGAGAATAATATTCCAGTGCTGAATACCTAGAGTAAAAAAGAACGTTACAGCTGCGGTAATTGTTAAAATAAATTTTGCAACCGTAGAACTTCCTACGGCAAATCTTGGGGTGAAAGAATTTTTAATCAAAGTTCCGGTCACCAAAGGTCCCCATCCTCCACCAGCAAACGAATCAATAAAACCACCGATGACGCCCAGCCTTGTTAAGTTGGTTTTCTTTTTTAAAGATTTATTTTGCTTAGGCTTAAAAGCATTTGAGAAAATTTTGAAACCTAAATACAAAGTATAAAAAGCAATAACCGTTTTGGTTATTTTTGAATAATATTCACCTAAATATGTCAGACTTAAAGCTCCGAGAACAGCTCCAATAATAGCAGGAATGGCTAGTTTTTTCACTAAACTTTTACTTACATTTTTAAGTTTAATATGGCTGATACTTCCCGCAGCCGTTGTAAAACTTTCAGCAGAATGAATACTTGCACTCACAATATGAGGTGGAATTCCTAAGAACATCAGTGTCGTCGTACAAATCACTCCATAACCCATTCCCATTGAGCCCGCGACAACTTCAGCAAAAACTCCAATCAAAAGCATCCAGTAAAATATATAATTGTCTTTCTCCAAAATAATCTGAAGTTCATCCAAATAACCCAAACTGTAAAGTAAAAAAAAGGCTATAATTAAAACCGCAACTGTCACCAAAAGCAAATTAATTCTAAACTGGATTTTCGGAGTAATCACCATATCATCAAGTGTTTAATTAAAATTACAAAATCATCACCGCGCCAACGGTAGAATTGCTCGTTTCATCAATCAGAATCGCATTTCCGGTTGATTTACTGTCTTCAAAACTGTCAAAAACCAAAGGTGAAGCAGTTTTAAATCTTAATTTTACGACTTCATTCAGCTTAATACTTTCTGCAATCGGAGTTTGCTCTAACGTATTCACATCAATTTTGTATTCGATTTCTTTGATGATGGCTTTTACCGTTTTACTTTTATGCTGAATGAAATATTTGTTGCCTTCGTTCAGTTCTTTTTTATCAAGCCAGCAGACAATGGCTTCCAGCTCATTTTCAACTTTAGGCTGAAGGTCGGTTTTTACTAAGAAATCACCTCTACTAATGTCGATATTATCTTCAATATGAATTACGGCAGGCTGATTGGTAAATACAAAATCTACTTCTTTTCCTCCGGTTTCAATTTTTGAAATTTTTGTCTGAATATTTTGCGGAAGAACGGTAATTTCATCTCCTTTTCGATAAATTCCTGAAATCACTTCTCCTGCATAACCTCTGTAATCATGCAATTCATCCGTTTGCGGACGAATCACATACTGCACCTGAAATCTGGGATTTTCATTGGCCTGATCTTCAAAAATTTCAACATTTTCAAGAAAATCTAAAAGAGGTTTGCCTTTGTACCAATCCGTTTTTTCAGATTTTGAAACAATATTATCTCCATGAAAAGCAGAAATCGGAAAATAACTGACGTTTTCAAGCTTCAGTTTTTTAGCAACTAAATCGTATTGAGCTTTGATATCATTGTAAATTTCTTCAGAATAATTTACCAAATCCATTTTATTAATGGCAACCACGACATTTTTCATTTTTAATAATGAGGCAATAATCGAGTGCCTTCTTGTCTGCTCAATCACGCCTTGCCTTGCGTCAATCAGAATCACCATTAACTGCGAATTGGAAGCTCCCGTGATCATATTTCTGGTGTACTGAATATGTCCTGGTGCGTCGGCAATAATACATTTCCTTTTCGGTGTTGAAAAATACCGGTAAGCGACATCAATCGTGATTCCCTGTTCTCTTTCAGCTCTCAGACCGTCAGTAAGAATTGCAAGGTCAATTCCGTTTTCGTTTTTATTTTTGGACTGTTTTTCCAAAGCTTCAAGCTGGTCAATCAGTATATTTTTGCTGTCGTAGAGCAGTCTGCCAATCAAGGTGCTTTTCCCGTCGTCTACACTTCCTGCGGTGATAAATCTTAGTATGTCCACATTTATTTTATTAGTAATGAGTAATTGGTAATGGGTAATTAGGTTAAGGTTAAGAGTGAAAACAAATTTGATTTTAACATTAATTTTAAAACTTCGCTTTATAAACTTCCAGCTTCCCTCACCCAGCTTACGGCTTAAAAATATCCTCCTTTTTTTCTGTCTTCCATTGCTGCTTCTGTTGCTTTGTCGTCGATTCGGGTTTCGCCACGTTCGGAGATTCTGGACGCGGTGATTTCGCTTAAAACATCATCCAAAGTTTCAGCAGAGCTTTCAACGGCGGCAGTACAAGTCATATCACCAACAGTTCTGTAACGTACTTTTTTATTAACAATCGTATCATTTTCATCAATCTGAATAAAATCTGAAACCGCTATCAACTGTCCGTCAAACTCAATCACATCACGGTTGTGAGCAAAATAAATGGATGGCAATTGAATATTTTCCTTCTTAATATAATTCCAGACATCCAATTCAGTCCAGTTTGAAATTGGGAAAACTCTTACATTTTCACCTTTATTGATTCTTCCGTTGTAGATATTCCACAATTCCGGACGCTGTAACTTTGGATCCCATTGTCCGAATTCGTCCCGGACAGAAAAAAATCTTTCTTTTGCTCTTGCTTTTTCCTCGTCTCTTCTTGCTCCGCCAATACACGCGTCGAACTGAAATTCTTCAATCGTATCTAATAAAGTATGCGTCTGCAACCAGTTTCTTGATGCAAATTTTCCTTTGGGTTCGGTTAAATTTTTAGCTTTAATCGTGTCTTCAACTTTTCTTACAATCAGTTCAGCTCCCAGCCTTTCAGCAAAGTAATCTCTGAACTGCAATGCTTCCGGAAAATTGTGTCCTGTATCAATATGTACAAATGGAAAAGGAATTTTCATCGGAGCAAAAGCTTTTTTCGCCAAATGAACCAGTGTAATCGAATCTTTACCACCACTGAAAAGCAAGGCTGGTTTTTCAAACTGAGCCGCAATTTCACGCATAATGTAAATGCTTTCGGCTTCCAATTGTTCGAGATAATTTAATGTATAGTCACTCATTATGATTTGAAAGATTAAATTTGAATTAATTTGAATGCAAACCGCATTCTTTCTGTGAAGTTTCCCACCACCATCTTCCGGCCCGCGGATTTTCGCCTTCTTCAATGGCTCTTGTGCAAGGCTGACAACCAACGCTGATAAAGCCTTTTTTGTGCAAGGACAATTCCTGAACATTATTTTGTTTTAAATAATCTAAAACATCCTGATAAGTCCAATTGATTAAAGGGTTGTATTTGTATAAATTTCTTTCATCATCCCACTCCAGAATTGGCATATTTTCCCGGTTTTCTGACTGTTCAGCACGAAGTCCGGTAATCCAGACTTTGGCATATCCCAAAGCACGGTTCAGTGGTTTTACTTTTCGGATAAAACAACATTCTTTTCTGTTTTCTACGGAATGATAGAAAGCGTTGATTCCTTTTTCAACAACATATTTTTCTACATCTGCAGATTCAGGAAAATAAACTTCTGTAGTTTTTTTATAACGTGAATTATTTTTTGAAAGTAAATCGTAGTGCTCATAAAAAAGCCTTCCCGTATCTAAAGTGAAAACTTTAATCGGCAAATCATTCTTAAAAATAGCGTCGGTAATAACCTGATCTTCCTGACCAAGTGAAGTTGAGAAAACAATTCCTTCTGAAATTTTAGACGAAATAAACTGTAATCCGTCTTCTAAAGTGAGCTGCTGTAAGGTGTTTATATCTTCTTTTGAAAACATTTTTTCTGTTTGATACCAGCAAATATCCAACAAAAATATTATCCTACCAAATAAGTAGACTTTTAAAATTAAATAAAAGACAGATTAATCTTTCAAATCTAATAATGTTTTTTCCTCCAAAATTTTCAGTGAAGCGTCTCTTACTTCAATTAAAACATCGTGTAAACTGCAGTGATCTTCGTTGCAGTCGGCACATTTTTCATAAAAATTGAGACTTACACACGGCAGCATTGCAATTGGACCGTTGACAAGCCTGATAATTTTTGCAAGACTTACATTCTGAGGATTTTCTTTAAAAAGATAACCGCCACCTTTTCCTTTTTTACTGTCGAGGATGTCTGCTTTTTTCAGTTCGAGGAGAATATTTTCCAGAAATTTCAATGGAATTTTCTTGTGATCTGCAATTTCTGAAATAAGAATTGGGCCTTCATTTCTCTTTTCCACGAGATATGAAAGTGCCTTAAAAGCATATTGAGATTTTTTTGACAGCATTACAGCAAAAATAGGAAAAAAAGTTGGATGTTAGGAGGTGGAAGGTTGAAGATGGGAGCACGAAGCATAAGGGAGCTTAGATTAATCCTGTGAATTTTATTTACAATTATTTTCACTTCAAGCTTCCAGCTTCCCTCTTCCAGCAAAAATATTATCTTTGTCTCATGTTCAGTAAAGAAGAAGCACAGCAATTAAAGAAAGAATTTTGGACGGCATTCGGGAAATCATTTCCGCGAAAATGGATTTTGTACAATACCAAAATCAAGGATTTTTCGTTTAAATTTTCCGCCGACAATAAAAAAGCCGAAGTTTCTCTGGATATCGAAATGAAGGATGAAGTTTTCAGAGATGCGTATTACAACAAGATCTGGTCGTTGGAAGACATTCTGAAAGATTTCATCGGCGATTTTCATAAAGAAGAATTTTACACTCTCGAAAACGGAAAAGTCATCAGCAGAATCTGGGTAGAAAAAGAAGGAGTTTCTGTTTTTAACAAAAATACATGGCAGGAAACCTTCGAGTTTTTTGTTGAAAAAATGGATGGTTTTGAAAGGTTTTATTATGAGTATGAGGATTTTATAAAGGATGTTTAATAGTTAATTTTAAAAAATAAAAGCAAAACACAAATGAAAAAACAATTAACAATATTGATTCTGTTGGTATTCAGTTTTCTGTCTGCACAGAATGTATTTAAATCAAAAAAGCAAAATATACTTAGCGAAGTATTATGCTCATCAAAATGATGATAAGAAAGCCTTGGCTAATTATCTAGAAGCTATTAAAATCAATCCTAAAACTCCAACCAGCTACGAATATCTTACCGCTGCCACAATTGCATTTAAGTTAAAAAATAATAAAACTGCAAAAAAATTGCTTGCTCAAAGTATTTCAAACCAGTTAGCTCCTATCGATTTCATTAAGGAATTTGAAAGTCTTCAACGTTATAAAGATTATGAAGAATTTAAAGATGTTTTAGCTCAATATGACGATTTAGAAAATCAGTATTTCCGTACACTTAAAAATCCTAAAGCATACATGGAAATTCAAAATCTTATTGCTAAGGATCAACTTGTAAGAGAAAATGATGAGCTTTTCAATAAATTAGCTAGAAAAACCGATTCAACAAATATCACAGAGCTGATGGAATTAACCAAAAAATATGGTTGGGAAAAACGCGGTTGGGTTTTATTATGGCATCACCGCGGAATTTCTAATGATCGAAAATTTGTCTGGGATTTTTTTAAGCCTTATCTGGAAAATGCAATTAAAAAAGATAATGTGAATAAAGATTTTTTTGTTGATTTTGAAGAGTTCGACAAGTCATTTGATGCATATCTAAACAAAGAGAGCAAAGGAGCGATATACACTTTGCGTAGTTTGGGAAATTTAAATGGAAATACAGAATATTATGATATACAAAATCTTGATAAAAGAAGGAAATCGGTAGGTTTGCCACCCTTATATTTTGAGTACTTTCTTGACAACAATTCAGAACTTCCAGAAGGTTACGAGTATAATCCCGAAAATTTACTGAAAGATCTAGAAAATCTATAATTATTATTTTTTTTATAACACAAAAAAAGAGAAACCCGCAAGTTTCTCTTTTTCTATATAATTATCCAAATTTCTTCTTTCTCAGCCAGAAGAATAATCCTCCTAAAAGTCCGATGATTGCTAATGGAAGCAGCAAATTCAGCCACTGCCATTTTGCTTTTTCTTCTGTGATTCTGTACCTGTCTAGAAGACGCTCTTCGATGTTTCTGTTTCGCAGTTCTATCAGATTGCTGTCATCCAGGAGATAGTCGAGGGCATTTCTGAGGAACTGCTCGTTTCCGAACTGTTCATCTGTCAGCCTGTCGATTCCAAGCGGTAATGGCTGACCTTTTACAATTTTGTTTCTTGCTAAATCTCCGTCTGCAATCACGATCATTTTGTTTTCCGGACTTTCAGATTTAAAATTAGGATAGCCTTTTCTTTCAATTCTTGAAGCGTACGCGGAATTGAATTTACCTTCCAAAGCCACCGCAAAAATCTTCGGTGTACTTGGTCTTTCCATCTGCCCGAGGCTGTCGACACTCGCAATTTCCTTTAACTCAACATAGTTTGGAACCTGTTTCAGTAAAGTTCTCTCGCTGGATTCAAAAAGAACCTTTGTTTTAAACTTTTTCCCGCCCAAAGTATCAATCGATGTCGGAAATTCAAATTTTACGGGATTGATATTTTTAGTAATCGGATTGTTGTTTTCAGCAATTCCCAAAGGAAAATAAGGCCACGGAAGACTGCTGAACTGCGGGTTTCCATTAATTTCACCCGTAACAATTTTCATCAGAGCATACTTTTTAACATCTTTCACCAAAGCCGGATTTAATCTTAAACCATAATTGAAAAAGAAGTCTGTCATATTAATATCTACAGGGAAAGGCATGAGTTTTTTAGACCTCGTCAGTGTATCCATTTCAGCATTTACAGCATCAATCATCCACAGCGTTTTTCCGCCGTTCATAATGTATTGGTCGAGGATCAGCTTTTCGCCGTCTGTAAAGGCTTTCCGTGGTTTGGCGATTACTAAAGCATTCATCTGTTTCAGCATCGGCAGATCTTCCAGTGAAAGTTCTTTTGTATTTTTTGGAATAACCGGCCCTGCCTGATAATTTTCATTGGCAATCTGCATGAAACTTTCAAATTCAGACGGACTCAGCTCGTCCTGATTCACCAAAACACCAATTTTCTTTCTCTCATCCGTTGCAACAGCTTTGATGTTTGATGCAAGATTATACTCCAGATTTTCTATTGATTTTCTCAACTGATCCTGAGCATTGATATTACTCTGGTGTACAATTAAAGGAATCGAAATCCCTCTTCCCTGATACTTTACAACAGCATAAGGATAAACTTCAATCTGCGTAATCTTTCCTTCTTTTTCGTCCGGAAGAATAGATTTCTGCATTCCCATGGCCATCAGGGTGTCTTCAGGAATTCTGTTTTTAATAGGATCTGTAAACCTGAAATCTACGTTTGAATTAATTTTCCTGAACTCTTCCAGCATAAATTTGGTTTCATTCTGAAGCTGTCTGAAACTTGCCGGAAAATCTCCTTCAAGGTAAACTTCCACCATCACAGGTTTTTTGATGGATTCCAAAACTTTAACGGTGCTGTCTGAAAGCGTGTATCTTTTCTCTTTGGTAAGGTCTAATCTGATACCTGAAAAAGCAAGTACAATTACCAACGGCAGAATTACAAAAAGTAAAATTCCGAGGTGCGATTTAAATTCTATCTTCTTCATGTTCTACTTCTTTTTGGTGATAAAATAATTAGACAAAAACAATGTAATTCCGATAATCAAAATAAAGTAGGCAACGTCTTTAAAGTCGATCAAACCTCTTGTAAAACCCAGGAAGTGTTGGTAAAAACCTACATTCTGAAGAATAAAATCTGCACCTCCTAAAAGTTTATAGCTAGCCAATTGTTCGATTCCGAAATACAAAATGAAAGACATGAAAACCCCCAGTAAATAAGCCATAATCTGGTTCTGGGAAATGGATGAGGCCAAAATCCCGACTCCTGCGAAAGCTGCGATCAATATGATTAAACCCAAATAACTTCCCATCGTCATTCCCATATCGATATTACCGGTGGGCACGCCTAAAACATAGACTGTATAAAGGTAAATGAGTGAAGGAATTAAACATAAAATCCCGACAACCCAAACCGAAAGAAATTTTCCTGTAACTAAATCTGATATTTTCAGCGGTTGTGAAAACAGCCAGTTTAATGTTCCGGTTTGCTGCTCCTCAGCAAAAGTCTTCATCGATAATGCCGGAATAATAAACATTAAAAGCCACGGCACCAAAACGAAATAGCTCTGCAGCGAAGCAGAACCAATGTCGAAAATATTGGAATCATTCTCGAAGAAAAACAGAAACAGCGTCGTTATCAGACTGAAAGCAGCGATGATAATCCACGCGCTCCAGTTCCCGAAATAACTCCAAAGTTCCTTTTTTAAAATTGCAAACATAAATTAATTTGATATTTGAGGTTTGATATTTGAGATTATTGCGGCATTACGAGGAATGTGGCATCTCAATTTTAACCATTTTCTTTACTTATTAAATCATCTTCGATACTTTTCAGATCGAAAATCAAAATTTTTACTCGCTATTGAGTTTTTTTGATTCAAAATTGAATCCTTTATACTCAAATTTGAATATTTGACAGTGAACGTTGAATATTTTTGATTCAAATCTGAATCTATTTTGCTCAAGTTTGAGCCTTTTACATTAAACATTAAGTGTTTTTGTGTTGTCAGCAAGACTTTCAACTTGGTTCTTTTTCCTTTTTACTTGTCTCTTTTTCCTTTTCCTTTATTCACCAACTTCACCGTCATCATAATCAAAAATACAAGAACGAAAAATCCGCAGATTAATTGCCACCAATATTCGATAACCATTGATTTTAAAATTACTGTGAACACGACCAGAAACAATATAAAAGTGGCTATTTCATTGGCCTGTCTCAGTTTTATATTTGCAGTTTCAAGCGTATTTCCGTTGAGGGCTTTTAATTTTAATACTTTTTTCCAGCACCAGAAATGGTAAACAGCCAATCCGATGAGGAATGTTAATTTCAAATGAAACCACGGCGTTTTCATTAAATTAAAATTCAAAAAGATCATAACTAAACCGCATACAGTCATGATGACACCAGCCGGAACGGTAATAATATTCCAGAGTCTTCTCGCCATGAAGGTGTATTGTTCTCTGAGAATATTTCTTTTCGTTTCATCAAAGGCATCGGTATCTTTATAGTACACAAAAATTCTGACGAGATAAAAAATTCCCGCAAAATAAGAGACCATAAAAATAATGTGCAAAGCCTTGATGATGGTATACAGCATCGTAAAAATTTGTGGGCAAAGATAAGTTATTTCAGAAAAAAAGCGAATTTAATCTGAAATCTTTAGGATAAAATAGTAATGATTGAAGAATTTTTCAGGTTTCCCAACCACCAACTACTGTAACAATATATCCTTTTTTACTTTTCTTTATTAAATAAGTTTTTCCATAAGCAACTTCATCAAATTCTAAAATATAAGTATCTTTCAAATCAAGACATTTAAACATCTTACTGTAACGTTGGACAAGTATGTTAAAAGGACTTGTTTTTTGAAATTCCTGATATTCTTTTGATGTTAAAAAAACTACTTTTTCACCATAAGTATTTATTCTCAGTAAATTTTCGTCGTCAGTAACAATTATTCTCACTCTTAGCTTATCTACAAAATCTTTCGGCCTAGTAGAAGATTGTTTGTTTAACTCCTCCTGCTGTTTTTTAATATCATTTTTGAAATTTTCAATATCTACTTCGAAAGCATCTTCCCACGCTTTTTCTGTTTCTAAAAGAGTGTAGTTTCCATAAATAATAGCTTCAAAAATTTTAGTAAAATCATTTTCGACGGTAGCATACTTAGGATTTAAATCTTCAGAATCGGAAATCCCATCACGATCAGAATCTTTCGAAAAAGGATTTGTAAAATAATTCATTATTTCATCCAAATCATTCCATCCATCTTCGTCACTGTCTTTTAAAATTTCTTTTAAATTAATGACTACTAACGCATTATTTTTAACCGTTTCATAAACCGGACCGCCACCCGGAAGAGATAACGGCTCTGTCATTCTTACAATATCTGCCTCAATCTGAAAATGATTTTCATCTTTCCATAACAGAAAATTTGAATTAGATTTAAAAACAAAATTACTTTCTTTATACAGACCTGTAAAATAATTCTTCCAAGTCTTCCCTTCGTCATTTGAAATTTTCAAATAATATGCAGGATTGAAAGAATGTTTTAAAACATAGAGAATTCCGATTTTTCTACCAATTTTTCCTGTCTTAATAATTAAAGGCCTTGGTATCTCATAATATTTTCTCTGAAAAGCAAGTTTAGAGAGTGAATCTTCTATTTTATAAAATCCAAGTATTGAATCGGGTACTTTATTTAAAATTGCTTTATTGTACTCCAATTCCAAAGAATCTACAACAGCGTCTATTGAAGCAGGGTTTTTCACTGTTTGCACTTTTATAAAATCGAATCTTTTTTTAAGTGCATTGCTTTTCAATTTTGTATTTTCAATAAGTTTTTCCGAAGTTGAGTAGCTTGCCTGAACACTGTCTTCGTATTTAGTCAACAAACTGCATTTACAAGCCGAAGATCTTTGTGACTGCGCTGTATTGAAGACGATTAAGAAGGTTATCAAAAACAGTTTTTCAATCATGGTGTTTTTTATTTTTTATAACGATAATTATAGCTTAAATATTTAAAATCGAAGAAATAAAAAAACGGAATTTCAAAAAAATGAAACTCCGTCAAATATCTTTAAATTAAAAGTTTAGGAAATCACTCCCAACTCCTTTCCTACTTTCTCAAAACCTGCAATTGCTTTATCCAAGTGTTCTCTGGTATGAGCCGCAGAAAGCTGAACTCTGATTCTCGCTTTTCCTTTGGGAACAACGGGATAGAAGAATCCGATTACGTAAATGCCTTCATCCATCAGCTTTTCAGCCATTTTCTGAGCCAAAGGTGCGTCGTACAGCATCACCGGAACAATCGCAGCATCACCATCAGGAATATCAAAACCTTTGGATTTCATTTGAGTTCTGAAATATTCTGCATTTTCCATTACCTTGTCACGAAGCGATGTATCGTCTGAAATCATATCCAAAACTTTCAAAGCTGCCCCAACAATTCCGGGCGCCAATGAATTTGAGAATAAATACGGTCTCGAACGCTGTCTCAGCATATCGATGATTTCTTTTTTACCCGACGTAAATCCACCCAAAGCACCGCCCAAAGCCTTCCCTAAAGTGGATGTAATGATGTCTACTCTACCCATTACTTCATTGGCTTCGTGTGTTCCACGACCTGTTTTTCCGATAAAACCTGTTGCATGAGAATCGTCTACCATTACCAGAGCATCGTATTTATCTGCCAAATCGCAAACACCTTTTAAATCAGCAACAATTCCGTCCATTGAAAAGACGCCGTCTGTAACGATGATTTTGAATCTGTGATTTTTTTCTGAAGCAGCAATTAATTGAGCTTCCAAATCTTCCATATTATTATTTTTATAACGGTATCTCGCTGCTTTGCAAAGACGAACGCCGTCAATAATCGATGCGTGGTTCAATTCATCTGAAATAATCGCATCTTCTTCAGTAAAAAGTGGTTCGAAAACTCCGCCGTTGGCATCAAAACACGCTGCATACAAAATGGTATCTTCAAGACCTAAAAAGTCAGCAATTTTTTGCTCCAAATGCTTGTGAATATCCTGAGTTCCGCAGATAAAACGTACAGAAGACATCCCGTAACCGTGAGACTGTATCATTTCCTGAGATGCTTTTATCACATCAGGATTGTTTGATAAACCAAGGTAATTGTTGGCACAGAAATTCAGAAGTTTCTTGCCGTTGGCTTCTATTTCGGCACTTTGCTGTGACGTGATGATTCTTTCCTTTTTAAAAAGACCATCAATTTCGATATTCTGTAATTCGTTCTGTAGGTTTTCAAGATACTTTCTAGAGATCATTTTTTGATAAATTTTAGGTGTGCTAATTTAACAAAAAAGACCTCTGTGCGGAAGTCTTTGTAAGTTTAATTTTTCTCTATCTTACTTCTGTCTTGTAAAAACAGCTTCTTTAAATGTATTTGCCCGGTTCACACATTTATCATCAACAGATGAAAAATGGATATTTTCTCCCATAATCTCAAAAGTGTAATTTCCTTTTGCACCTACTGCGCAGGGCGGTCCGCCGGAAACCTTTTCAAAAAAAATATCATTTCCATTTTGAGTCTATTTCATACTTTCAATCATCGCATCTTTTAAATAAGCTTCGCAATGTGTTTTGGTAAATTTCACCACAATTTCATTCGGTTCGGGGATATTTGCCATCCCTTTCCAGGAGGTCTCTTCTAAAGATTTTGTTTTTTCGGAATTACAGGAGAGATTGAATCCCAACGACAGGAAAAAAAGCCGAAATAATTAATAATTTTAAAGTTTTCATAGTATTTTTTTTAAAATTAATTGAATAAAAATATAATTAATTTCTTTAAAAAACTATTTATAGAAAAATTAAATTATTCCACAGCAAATCATTTGACTTTATAAATTATTGATAATGCTGGAAAATTCCCCGATCGGAAGCCGTCCAGAATGCAGCTTTTTGTCCGGCAGCTTTCAGGGCATCATTTGACCACGTGTTGCAGGTGTACAGAAAACTGTAAGTTCCTTTTGCATCGTAGAAGGCATCATTATCATCGTAAACTGCATCGGTTTTTATAAACATATAATTTCCTTTGGCATCTTTATCGAATTTAGCATCAACAAAATTCACCAAATCCTGATATTGTTTTTCAGAAATCATTATTTTTTTGCAGTCGTCTGCTTCTTTCATTTCATTGTAAAAACTGCAGTGCATAGCAGATTCACTCAACCAGAAAGCTGCCTTGAAAGCCGTTGAAGCTTTAAGGTCTGCCCACGTTGGCGTATCCAGATAAAAACCCTTGTCACCCCATCCTATTCCCACATATTTATAGTCAGTTTTCTTTGATTTCACGTTTTCAAAACTGATTTTTTCGCTCCAGTCTTTAATATTATTTTTCACAGGCATCACAATATCTGTATGCACGCCGTTGGTGTAGATGTAGATCGGGATATTTTTAGGATCGTTGGTTTTCTTTTCTGAAATTTCAATGTATGGTAAAAGCCACGCCAACATAGCATAAAGGACAATAATACCTAACAATATTCCTATTACTTTTAACAGAATAAAGATCATTTTTTTCATCTTGAATTATTAATAAAATTTCACAAATAGTTTTACACGAAAAGTTTTGCGAAAAGATGAGAATTTTTTATCTTTAGAAAACAAATCTCCACAAATATGCAGAAAAAAAGCAAATCTCAGAAAAAATTTAAGTTAAGAGTGAAAATTGCGCCAAAAAGAAAGCAGACAAGACGCTGATTTTTTTCTTACTTAATTCTTTACCTGGCCAGATAAATTCTTTTTTCTACGTTCTCTGAAAGGGAACTGACAATATCAAAAAATATTGTCAGGAATTTTAACCCCTTTTATTTTTACACAAAAAACTGTCTTTCAGCAGTTTTCAGGGAATTGTCTCCCTAAAAATCTCCGCAATAATCATTTTTAATATTTTTTTAATCTTTAGTTTAAATTCAAAATTAAAGCATTATCTACCTTTGTCCCCGGAATGAAAAGAAGTCTCTACCAATATTTTTTCTTTTTACTGCTTGTGATTCTGGCTTGCGGAGGCACGGGTTCTCTGCACAGTCGCAAACACGTCGCACAGGCATTTTCCAAAAAAGAGATTCCTACTTTCCGCAGTGCATCTGCAGAAAAAAAACAGCATTCCCAACACAATAAATTTGCAGTTCCGCACAGAAGTTCTTCTCAATACACACGAGATTATCCTCAGCAGCAGAACATTTTAGGGGAACCGACAGACTATGATTCTGAGGAAGAAGATAGTTCTGAAACAGAATCCAATTCCGAACTTTCAAAAATTGCAAAAGCAGATCTGCGGACTGCCATTTTTGCATTTGTCAATACATTTCACACCAACAAAAGTGCGGTTTACTTTGCACATTCAGATTTTCAAAACTTTCCTGTAGATCCACTGTATATTCAGTACAGCGTTTTCAGATTGTGATTTCATGAGTATTTTTTACTAAAACTTTCCTGCACATCAATATCTGGTGTCGCAGAAGTATTCTCAATTTATTTCAAATAATTTACCGTAAAAAAAACTTACTCATGATAATGGTTAAGAAAAGTCTTATGTATGTAAGCATGTGTCTGTCTTTGGTTTTGGCAAGCTGTCATTCTGAAAAAGAGGAAAAAACCGAAGCGACGACCTACAAAATTACAAGTCCTCTCGTACAGGACACACTCATCGATAAAGCCTACGTGGCGCAGATCCGTTCTATCAATCACATCGAGCTTCGGGCTCAGGAAAAAGGTTATATTCAAAAAGTGTACGTTGACGAAGGTCAGTTTGTACAGAAAGGTCAGATCCTTTTTAAAATTCAGGCAAATCTCTATCAGGCAGATGTAAGCAAAGCTCAGGCAGAAGCCAGATATTCGCAAATTGAATATCAAAACACTCAAAATCTTGCCGATAAAGATATTGTTGCTCCTCAGGAAAAGGCAATGGCAAAAGCAAGATACGAAAAAGCTCAGGCAGAAGTTGCCACGATGCAGACGCACCTTCAGTTTACAGAAATCCGTGCTCCGTTCAGCGGAATCGTTGGTCGTTTTCACGTGAGAGTAGGAAGTCTTGTCGATGACGGTGATTTGATTACCGAACTTTCAGACAACAGCAAAATGTGGGTTTACTTTAATGTTCCTGAAGCTGAATATTTAAGCCAGTTGGGAAACAGTAAAAATGGAGAAAAGCTTCACGTAAAACTTCAGATGGCAAATGGTGAAATGTTTCCGCAGGAAGGAATCGTGGAAACCATCGAATCAGATTTCGACAATGAAACCGGAAATATCGCCTACAGAGCAACATTTTTAAACCCAGAAAAACTCCTGCGTTACGGACAGACCGGAAACATCATGATCACCACTCCATTCAAAAATGCGATGTTGATTCCTCAAAAAGCAACTTATGAAGAGCTTGAGAAAAAATACGTGTACGTCATCACAAAAGACAACGTTGTAAAAGCCCGTGAAATCAAGGTTGCTGCAGAACTTCCGCATATCTACGTCGTACAGTCCGGATTGCAGAAAGATGACAGAATTTTACTGGAAGGTTTGAGAATGGTTTCAGAAAACCAGAAAATCAAAACCCAGTTCATCGCTCCACAGAAAGTATTGTCAAATCTTGATCTGTACGCAGAGTAACCAAATCAGAAAATCATGTTTAAAAAAATAATACACAGACCGGTATTTGCAATAGTAATATCGGTGATCATCCTCTTTGTAGGTGGTCTTTCTATAAAACAGCTTCCCACTGAACAGTTTCCGCAGATTGCCCCGACTACCGTTGCTGTAACTATAGCTTATCCAGGTTCAAGTGCTGATGTCTTGGTTAAATCTTCTTTAATTACCATAGAAAACGCCATCAATGGAGTCCAGGGAATGCGTTATGTAACGAGTGACGCAACAAGTGCCGGTGAAGCTACCGTCAACGTAGTTTTTGAGCCGGGAACAGATCCCAACCAGGCGGTAGTTTTGGTTAAAACAAGAATTGATCAGGTGATGCCGCTTCTTCCTATTTTGGTACAGAAAGAAGGTGTTGTGGTAAACCCGATTCAACCAAGTATGTTGATGTATGTGAATCTTTACAGCAAAAACAAAAGCATGGACGAAAAGTTTCTTTACAACTATGCTACAGTCAATATTATTCCTGAAATCAACCGTATTCACGGGATTGCAAAATCCCAGATTTTGGGAAGCCGAAGATATGCGATGCGTATCTGGCTTAATCCCGACAGAATGCGTGCTTATGATATTTCGACGGATGAAGTGATGAAGGCTATTGGCGAACAGAGCATCATCGGACGTCCCGGAAGAATTGGGCAAAGTTCGGGAATTGAAGCCCAGTCTTTAGAATATGTTCTAACCTACAAAGGTCAGTACAACACTCCTGAACAGTACGAAAACATTATCGTACGAGCCAATTCTGAAGGTGAAAATGTAAAATTAAAAGACGTTGGAAAAGTTGAGCTGGGAAGTGAATTTTTTGATATTTATTCTAATCTTGACGGTCATCCTTCCGCTTCAATCGTTTTAAAGCAAAACTACGGAAGTAATGCCAATGACGTTATTAAAGAGGTAAAAGCCAAACTTGAAGAAATGCGTCCGAACTTCCCACCAGGCGTAGATTACAAAGTTTCTTACGACGTTTCTCAGTTTCTTGATGCTTCTATTGAGCAGGTTGTTCATACCTTGAGAGATGCATTTATCCTGGTTGCCATCGTGGTTTTCATCTTTTTAGGTGACTGGAGATCAACTCTGATTCCCATTATCGCCGTGCCGGTTTCATTAATTGGAGCATTCTTTTTCATTCAGTTGTGTGGATTATCAATAAACTTAGTAACACTTTTCGCACTGGTTTTAGCCATCGGAATTGTGGTGGATGATGCCATCGTCGTCGTCGAAGCCGTTCACGCGAAAATGGAAGAGAAACATCTCACACCGTATCTGGCTGTAAAAGAAGTAATGGGAGAAATTTCGGGAGCGATTATCGCAATTACTGCAGTAATGGTTTCGGTATTCTTACCGATTTCATTTATGACAGGACCTGTGGGAACTTTCTACCGTCAGTTTTCAATAACGATGGCGAGCGCAATTGTGATTTCAGCAGTAGTTGCTTTAACGCTTACTCCTGTTCTTGCAGCAATGATTTTAAAGAATAATCACGGTCAGGAAAAGAAAAAGAATCTCTTCACAAAATTTATAGATTCTTTCAACAGAGGTTTTGATAAACTGACAGGAAAATACACTTCATTCCTGAGAAAAATTGTGAGCCGAAAAGGACTTACCTGGGGAATTCTTGCCGTTTTCTGTGTTGGAATATTTATCGAAAACAAAACGTTACCGGGAGGATTTATCCCAAGCGAAGATCAGGGAACCATTTATGCGATTATCCAGACGCCGCCGGGTTCTACTTTAGAGCAGACCAATAAGGTTTCGAGAGATTTACAGGCCATCTGTATGAAAGTTGACGGTGTAGAATCTGTTTCTTCACTTGCCGGTTACGAAATTATGACGGAAGGTCGTGGTTCGAATGCCGGAACGTGTCTGATCAACCTGAAAACATGGGGCGACCGTGAGCATTCTGTGAAAGAAGTAATGGAAGAAATGGAAGAAAAAACCAAAGGCCTGGGCGCCACTATTGAATTCTTTGAACCTCCTGCTGTTCCCGGTTTTGGATCGTCTGGCGGTTTTTCGATGAGACTTTTAGACATGAACAGAACTACAGATTATCAGGATTTTGATAAAGTTAATAAATCTTTCATTAAAGAACTTAAAAAGAGAAAAGAACTGACCGGAGTTTTCACTTTTTTCGCAGCCAACTATCCGCAATATGAATTGGTTTTCGATAATAATGCAGCGATGCAGAAAGGCGTTTCTATAGGAAAAGCGATGGAAAACCTGAATATTTTAGTGGGAAGTACCTACGAACAGGGCTTCATCAGATTCGGGCAATTCTTCAAAGTTTATGTACAATCCGGGCCGGAATTCAGAAAACTGCCTACAGATATTTTAAATCTTTATGTAAAAAACGACAGAGACGAAATGGTTCCCTACTCCGCCTTTATGAGCATGAAAAAAACGCAGGGTCCGAACGAAATCACACGCTACAACATGTACAATTCCGCAGCGATTCGTGGACTACCTTCTGATGGTTACACTACCGCAGATGCAATTAAAGCAATCAATGAAGTAGCCGCAAAAAATTTACCTCACGGTTATAAAGTGGCTTGGGAAGGACTTTCTTTTGACGAAGCTAAAAAAGGAAATGAATCTGTCTACGTCTTTTTAGTCGTTCTGATTTTCGTTTATCTGGTTTTGGCGGCGCAGTACGAAAGTTTTATTCTTCCGTTTGCCGTGATTTTATCGCTACCCGTCGGAATTTTCGGTTCCTTCTTTTTACTTAAAGCGATGGGACTTCAGAACGATATTTACGCACAGGTCGGGCTCATCATGTTGATTGGTCTCCTGGGTAAAAATGCAGTTCTAATCGTAGAATTTGCCGTCCATAAAAGGCAGGAAGGACTATCCATTTTTGAAGCAGCAATCGAAGGATCGAAAGCACGTTTCAGACCAATTTTAATGACCTCATTTGCATTTATTGCTGGTTTGATTCCCCTAATCTTTGCACACGGAGCGGGAGCCATAGGAAATCACACCATCGGAGCATCTGCAATGGGCGGAATGGTTTTCGGAACCGTGCTCGGCGTTGTCATCATTCCTGGATTATACTATATTTTCGGAAAAATGGCTGATGGCAGAAAGATGATTAAAAATGAAGAATCATTACCTCTAACAGATGATATGATCCATTATGAATAAGAAAAACATATATAAAAACGCAGGTCTTGCAGTCCTGATGTTAAGTTTAGCTGCCTGCAAACCGATGGAAGTTGCGAAGCATGTTGAAAACAAAAACGTTCCGGAAAACTTCGGGACAGCAGTGAGCGACAGCACCAACACCGGAAAACTAAGCTGGAAAGAATATTTCGCTGACGAAAAACTGCAGAGTTTAATTGAAACAGCCTTGCAAAACAATCAGGAACTGAATATCACTCTTCAGGAAGTGGAAATGTCGAGAAATGAAATCCGTGCGAGAAAAGGAGAATATTTACCTTTTGTTGGCGGAAAAGCCGGAGCTGGCGTCGACAAAGTGGGTCGCTACACCAACATTGGCGCCATGGAAGCGAATACGGAAATCAGACCCGGAAAAGAAATGCCGGAACCACTTTTTGATTTCGGAATCGGTGCTTATGCCCATTGGGAAACCGATATTTGGGGTAAACTTCATAATGCAACGAGAGCACAGGTTCAGAAATACCTTTCAACGGTTGAGGGACGAAATTTTATGGTCACCAATATTATTTCTGAAATCGCCAATTCTTATTACGAACTTTTGGCCCTTGATAATGAATTAAAGATTCTGGAGCAAAATATTAAAATTCAGAATGATGCTTTTCGTGTTGTGAAAATTTTAAAACAAAATGCCAGAGGAAACGAGCTTGCCGTAAAAAGATTTGAAGCTCAGGTTTTGAAAACGCAAAGTATGCAGTTTGAAATCCGTCAGAAAATCACGGAGACTGAAAACAAGATTAATTATCTGGTTGGAAGATTTCCTCAGCATGTAGAGCGTTCTGAAGATCAGTTTGATAATCTTGTGCCACAGACTGTTTTTGCAGGAGTTCCATCAGATCTACTGGAAAACAGAGCAGATATCAAACAGGCTGAATTCCAGCTGGCAGCATCAAAATTTGATGTGAAATCTGCAAAAGCGAGATTTTATCCTTCATTAGATATTACTGCCGGAGTTGGTTTTAATGCTTACAATCCTGCTTATCTGTTCGATATTAAATCTTTGATTTTTAATCTTGTAGGCGACCTCACTGCACCGATTATTAACAGAAATGCGATAAAAGCGGGTTATGCGAATGCCAATGCGAGACAGATCCAGGCAGCATTTGAGTATGAGCAGAAAATACTGAATGCTTATGTGGAAGTAACCAATCAGCTTTCTAATATCAAAAATCTGCAGAGCAGTTATGAGCTGAAATCTCAGGAAGTGGACGCTTTAACCAAGTCTATTGACATTTCAAATGACCTTTTCAAATACGCAAGAGCCGATTATATGGAAGTTTTACTTACCCAAAGAGATGCGCTTGAAGCTAAGTTTGAACTGGTAGAAACTAAAGTTGAACAGCTGAAGGCAACTGTAAATTTATACAGAAGTTTAGGTGGCGGATGGGATCAGCAACCCGTTCAGAACCCGAACATTATCAAAAGGTAATTTCATCATTATCATTGTTTTTTTTTCGTAGCTGTCCTGATGTATTGGGGCAGCTTTTTTATGTTCTTTTGTCTTGAAACAAAAGAACCAAAAGTTCAAGACTTGGAAACTGCGGCTAAAATTTCAAATTATTTTCTAAAATTTCCAAACTCGGCCGGAAACAACGTCTTGAAATCATTAAGAAATATTTTTGCCGCCACTCAAACAGTGGAAATTTCTTAACGAAAATAATTCAAAATTTCTTAACGCCTTCGCTTCCTATGTCGTTAAAACTACGTGAAAAGACTTGAGAATTTGAATCTTATATACTAAACTATATTTACACCTCACTTAAAATTTGCTCGTAAACCCTTAATAAAACTTAAGAATTTAATGACCTTAATGGTTTAAAATTATTCAAATTGAATTACCATTTAAAAACTCAATATTCCTTTTCAGACCCGCAAATTTTGTACGTTTTACGGGAGATTTTCTGAAGATTTCAGAGAATAATTCCTGAGTAATTTCCTTCCACTCGCCTTTTTTCAGGTTTTTAAGGAAATCATTCGGTTTAAATTTAGGCTGACTGTGCGGAGCGGCAAAACGGTTCCACGGACAAACATCCTGACAGACATCGCAGCCAAACATCCAGTCATCCATTTTATCTTTAAAATAATCGGGGATTTCGTTTTTTAATTCGATAGTCGCATAGGAAATACATTTGCTGCCGTCAATAAGTTTTTCAGAAATAATAGCATCCGTTGGGCACGCATCGATACATTTTCTGCAGCTTCCGCAATGATCGGTGGTTGGATGATCAGATTCAAGTTCGAGATCGCAGATAATTTCAGCTAAAAAGTAAAACGAACCGCTTTGTTTTGTTATTAAATTCGCATTTTTCCCCACCCAGCCAATTCCTGATTTTCTTGCCCAGCTCCGTTCCAAAACAGGCGCTGAATCTACAAAAACACGAAAAGAAAATTCACCTATTTGTTCCTGAAGTTCAGCAACCATATCCCTTAAAATTTCCTTGATTACTTCGTGGTAATCTTCAGCATATGCATATTTTGAGATTTTAAAATTGTCTAAAGTGGAAATTTTTTCTTCAGGAAAATAATTATAAGACAATGAAATAACAGATTTCGCACCCTCCACCAATAATCTCGGATCAAGCCTTTTGTCGAAATGATTTTCCATGTATTTCATCTCGCCGTGGTAGTTATTTTTGAGCCAGTTTTCGAGTGGTCTGGCTTCCTCTTCAAGAAATTCTGCCTTCGAAATGCCACAATCCTGAAAGCCAAAACTTTTTGCTTTGGATTTGATGAGCTGACTGTATTTTTCGGCGTTGGCATTCATTATTTACCTTGCAAAACTAAGATTATTTTATAAATTTGTGTGACTTTGATTTTACATAAATTAAAGCATCCACAAAAATCATTTTATCAACATTAAATATACTAAAATTATGTCATTAGAAGAAGTAATAAAATCCGGAAACTACGCATTAATAGACGTTCGTGAACCTATGGAACTGGAAATGGACGGAAACATCGAAGGTGCTAAAAATATCCCTTTGGGCGAAGTGGAAGACAGACAGGATGAAATTCTTTCTATCGAAAAACCGGTCATCCTTTTCTGCAGAAGCGGAAACAGAAGCGGAAAAGCTTTGGAATACCTGAATTCTCAGGGTTTGAAAGAAGGTTACAACGGTGGCGGATGGGCTGATTTGAAATCGGCTTTGTAAAAATGTAAAGGGAATTGAAAGGTTCCTTTTTTTGTTTAAAATACCCGCGATAAACCTTGTCAAGATTAATCTACAGACTGATTATAACCTTGACAAGGTTTTTTAAAACCATAACTTCTTTTCAATGAAAATCCACACAAGTCTGATGAAAATAATCTACAGGGTTCAAAAAAATCATTCCTGAAATTTTATTTTTGACTTGTCAATAACAATATTTAAATTCTGTGGTTCTACAGCTTCCAAACTCAGCTGAACTTCTGCATCGCCAAATCGGTTTAAGGCACTTTTCACAATATAGAACAAAAGCGGATTTATGAAAAAAAACCGCTTTTTAAGCTTTTAATTACAAAGTTTCTTTCAGCCAGTCAAAAAATTCTCTCTGCCAAACCAAACCGTTTTGCGGATGAAGTACCCAGTGGTTTTCGTTCGGGAAATAGACGAATTTTGATTTTAACCCTCTCAGTTTTGCTGCCTGGAAAGCTTCCTGACCTTGCTCATATCCAACTCTGAAATCAATTCCGCCTTGGAAAATCATGATGGGTTTGTTCCATTTATCTACAAAATTGCTTGGATTAAATTCTGTGTAGGCTTTTGGTAAAGGTTTTTCCCACGGAGAGCCTAAATCCCAGTTGGCAAACCAAAGTTCTTCGGTCGTTAAATACCATGATTTCATATCAAACAATCCGTCGTGAGCAATGAATGTTTTAAATCGGTTATTATGAACTCCTGCCAACATAAAAACGCTGTAACCACCGTAACTTGCGCCAACTGCCGCTACTCTATCACCGTCAACATACGGTAAAGTTTTGGCAAAATCTGTCGCTGCCAAATAATCTCTGATCGGTTGTCCGCCCCAGTCTCTGGAGATTTCTTCGTTCCATTTTGTTCCCCACCCCGGCATTCCGCGGCGGTTTGGTGCTACCACGATGTATCCGTTGGCTGCCATTAATGCAAAATTCCATCTGGTGCTGAAAAATTGTGTTAATGCTGATTGTGGCCCACCCTGACAATACACTAAAGTTGGATATTTTTTGTTTGGATCAAAATTCGGCGGGTAATGAAACCATACGCCCATTTCTTTTCCGTCTGTGGTTTTCACCATTTTCAGTTCAGATTTTCCCTGTGCTAATTTTGTATAAGTATCTTTATTGGCGTCGGTAATCTGCTTTAATTCTCCGTTTTTAAGGTTGACCGAGAAAATTTCTGACGCGTGATTGATGTCTGTTTTAGAAACTAAAAGCGAACTCTTCTGGTCTGCAAAAATTTCATTCACATCAAAATCACCTTTAGTAATCTGCTGAACTTTTGAATCTTTAGGATTTAAAGAAAACAACTGCTTTGTACCTCTGAAAGCCGCTGTAAAATAGATTGATTTTGAATCGCCGCTCCAGAACACATCTCCCGTCACAGATTCGTCCCAGGCTTTTGTAAGGTTTGATAACTTCCCTGATTTCCAATCCATCATTTTGATATCGTTTTTATCAGCTTCGTAGCCATCTCTCTCCATACTCTGCCAAAGCAAAGATTTTCCGTCCGGACTGAATTTCGGATTCACATCATATCCTTTATTCGTTTCAGTTAAATTTTTAGTTGTTCCTGAAGCCAAATCGTAGGCAAAAATATCAGTGTTAGTACTGGTAGAATATTCTTTACCGCTTTTTGGTTTTGTCACATATAAAAGTTGAGTAGAATCCGGACTGAAAACGAAATCTTCAGCTCCACCGAAAGGTCTTTGTGGTGAATCCCAGGTTTTTCGTTCCAGCAAATCTTTTGCTGAATCTACAGTTGCAGAAGTATTCACTACAAAAACATGATTGTATTTTCCTTCATTGAAATAATCCCAATGCCTGTGATTCAAATCGGTATACACCTGCGCAGTCGTTTTTGGAGTATCGGAATATTTATCTTTTCCCATTAATTTTTCAACCAAAACCTGTTTGCTGAACGCAATCTTCTTGCCGTCCGGAGAAATAACAATATTGTCCACCTCGCCGATGGTGTAAAATTCTGTCCATGTTTTTCCACTGTCTTTAGAAAGGGATATTTTGTCACCTTCCTGAGCGTACAAACCGTTTTTATCCCACTGCACGAGTGCTTTTTTACCTAAATCAATTTTGGAAGACTGATTATTTACGGCATTCAAAAAATAGCTTTCGTTTTTTGTTTTTTCAGTTTTTAAATCGACCTGTCCGACTTTGTACATCAGTGAATTGTGGTCCGGAGAAACTGCCTGAACTCCAACTTTCTTTAAAGTCCAGAGAATTTCAGGAGTCATTACTTGTTGTGCATTCATTAAAAGAGGTGCTGCCAAAGCGAGCAGACTGTGTTTTAATTTCATAAAAGAATCATTTTAAAAGAATTTCAGAATTTTCATTCATCAATTCATATTAATTTCAAAGAAGGCCAAAGTTAATGTTTAAAATAAAATTGAGCGAGGAAATTGTGGATTTAGTTTAGTTTGAACATTAATTTCAACCAACCATATTCGCGAATATTACTGACAAATTTAAAAAACCCTGCCAGCGTTTTGATCGCTGGCAGGGTTGTATCATATTAGAAATGTATCTAAATTATTTAATCCTTGTCAGCAAACATTGAATTCGCCAAAGATGTAATGATAGAAAGCAAAATACTGAAAATAAATGCCCACCAAAAGCCATCGACTTTCATGAAATCAATGAAATAATCAGCAACTAAAATAATAATTGCATTAATGACCAAAGCGAAAAATCCGAGTGTAATAATCGTTAACGGAAGACCGAAAAGACTGAGAATAGGTTTTAAAATTAAGTTTAAAACGCCTAAAACAATGGCAAATATTACCGCCCCGCCAAAACCGTCAAAATGCACACCTGATAGCACTTTTGTCAGTAGAAATGCTACGATTGCGGTGATGAAAAGTCGGATGATTATGTTCATATTTTTATGTTTAAATTTATTTTCAGTTAGCCAAAATTTCATCAAAATTAATTACCCCAACCCTAAAGGGAGTAATTTTGATGAAATTTTTTAAGATATTTTTCCACCCTTTAGGGTTGGGGTAAAGAAAAATGTCTTGAAAATTTGTTAAAGATTTTTTTGACAGTCTTAACAAGATTTATTCCAATAGTCTGCTTTAATTTTATTTAATTTTCATCATCGTAACCAAAGACGTTGCGACATGGCTTTCAGTAGAATCATCTTCATTCACGGTATAAATTTCAGTTCGGATGACACTTATTTTAGTTCCTCCTTTTACGACAAACGCTTTTGAAACCAACGCATCGCCGATCGCAGGACGAAGATAATTTACTTTCAATTCGACTGTCACCACATAGGCATCTTCGGGATAATGGCTTACCGCTGCGTAACCAGAAGAAACATCTACCAAAGACGCAATCATTGCACCATTGAACATTCCGGCAGTTCGGGTCATCATTTCCATTTTTGGAATTTTAATGGAGACGAAATCGGTTTCTACTTCCAGAAGTTCGGCATTGTAGAATTTCAACGTTTCTGAACGGTTGAAACTGTCGGTGATGAGTTTTATTTTTTCGGGAGTCATGCTGGGTTGGAGTGTTTGAGTATTAATGCAAATTTCTATAATTTATTTTAAAATAGTTTACTTATTTTTGTTGAATTCCTAAAAATTTGTTTCACTTGAACCAAAACTTTAAATGAAAAATTTACTTTTATTATTTTCAGTATTCACTTTAATCGGTTGCAAAAAAAATCCAAATAGAATTGAAGAGATGAATGCAAATGGTGGTAAGAATTATATTAAAAAACACTTCAAAAATAATTCAAAAGTAAAGTTGGAAGTGTTTGATAAGGAAACAGATTTAGTAATAACTGAAACTGATTTTAAAGACAGTCTTATCGTAAAACTTATTGAATATTATCCAAATAAAAAACCGAAAATCATTGCTAAAATACTTAAAAATCCAAATGTTTTTAATGGAGAGTGCTATTTAGAAAATGGAAAAAAGGAAAGCGAAGGTTCATTTTTCTATAATTATAAGAAAGGAGAATTAGTTAGGGTAAGTGATTGGATTTTTTACAATCCGAATACACAAGAAGCAGATTCAATCTGTAATTATTTCAGTAATGGAGACATTTCTGTTCTCACAAAGGTTGACAGAGTGTCCAGTGACAAAATAGTGACAATTCAATATTTCAAAATTAAAAATTCTAAAAATTCTAATGAATTGGAAATTGAAAAAGTACAATAACCCACTAAAAAGATAACTGGCGCAAAATGCAAGCTACAACAAAATCCCCTACCTTTGCAAAATGGAATTAGAAGCTATTTACAAAAAACTGCAGATTCAGGATATGAATCAGATGCAGAAATCTACATATAAAACTACCGAAAACAATACAGATGTTGTTTTACTTTCGCCTACCGGTTCGGGGAAAACGCTTGCTTTTTTGTTTCCGGTTCTTAGAAATTTGAAGAAAGAAGCTACGGGAATTCAGGCTGTCATTCTTGTTCCGTCCAGAGAACTGGCTTTGCAGATTGAGCAGGTTTTCAAATCGATGGGTACCGATTTTAAGGTGACGGTTTGCTACGGCGGTCACGATAAAAAGATTGAAATGAATAATCTAAAAGAAGCTCCTGCTGTATTAATAGGAACTCCCGGTAGAGTTGCATATCATCTTAAAAATAAAAACATTGAGGTAAAAACCATTAGAAATCTGGTTTTAGATGAGTTCGATAAAGCTTTGGAATTAGGCTTTCATGAAGATATGGAATACATTATCGAAAACATGTACAATCTTTACCAAAGAATCCTGACTTCAGCAACCTCAATGGATGAAATTCCGAAGTTTACAGGTTTAAAAGATGAAAAAATCGTTGATTTCTTAAAATTAGGAGAAAATAAACCTGATATTCAGCTGAGAAAAGTGATGACGCTTTCCGAGGAAAAACTCGAAACTTTATTTCATTTGATCTGTAAAATCGGAAATAAAAGAACGCTGATTTTCTGTAACCACAGAGAAACCGTTGACCGTATTGCCGATCTGCTTTTGGATAAAGGAATCGCCAGAGAAACTTTCCACGGGGGTATGGAACAGGACGAAAGAGAGCGCGCTTTGCTGAAATTCAGAAATGATACGGCGAGAGTTTTAATCACAACCGATTTGGCTGCACGAGGTTTAGACGTTCCTGAAGTTGAATCAATTGTTCATTACCAGTTACCGACCACAGAAGACGCTTTTATTCACAGAAACGGCCGTACTGCGAGAATGAATGCCAAAGGTTTTGCCTATTTGGTGATAACAGAAGATGAAAAATTCCCTTTCATCAGAAAAGATACGCCTGAAGAATCTGTAAAAGAATTTTCTAAAGTTCCTGCCAATCCGCCATTTCAGACGATATACATCAGCGCCGGAAAAAAAGATAAAGTAAACAAGGTAGATATCGTAGGATATTTACTAAAAAAAGGCGAACTGCAGAAAGAAGATTTAGGTCTTATTGAAGTGAAAGACACAACGTCTTATGTTGCAGTTTCCAGAACGAAAGTGAGAGATTTGCTTAAAAAATTAAGCACTGAAAAACTGAAAGGTAAGAAAGTGAAAATGGAGGTGGCTTACTAGGTTTAGTCTAAGGTTAAGGCTGATTAAAAGAACCTTAACCTTAACCTTAACCTTAACCTATTTCATAGCAGATGTTTTTGTAGGCAGAGTATAAACCGATTTTGAAGCTGTAATAAACAGAATATTATTTTTTTCTCCGCCAAAAGTTACGTTCCCTGTCCAATCTTCAGGAATTTTGATGTGGTGAACTTTTTCTCCCTTGTTATTAAAAACCGTAACGCCATCACCGGTCAGATATAAATTCCCTTGTTTGTCTAAAGTCATTCCGTCTGAACCTATGTCGCAGAATAATTTCTTTTCAGACAATTTTCCGTCTCCTAAAATATCGTAAACATAGATTTTTCCGGCATCAATATCTGAGACGTAAAGTTTCTTCAATTTGACACTTCCAATAATCCCATTGGGTTGTACATAAGTTTCCAGCTTAGAAATTTTTCCGCTTTTATTTCTGTAATATAAATTTTTCTCAGGAATTTCGACTTTGAAGTTTTCCCAGTAATCTCTTTTGTACAAAGGATCTGTAAAATAAATTCCTCCATTTCCATCCAGCCAGAGATCGTTTGGACCGTTTAATCGCTTTCCTTCAAAACCTCTGGATAAAACTTGAACAGATTTATCTTTTTTGATTTCCCAGATTTCACCTTCGTTATCTGAACAGGTAATTAAATTGTCGTTCTCATCAAAATAAGTTCCGTTGGCACGACCTGTTTTGTCTAAAAAGAGTTCGATTTTGTCTGTTTTCCAGTTCCATACAAAAATTTTGTCGTTAGGCTGATCCGTGAAATAGACATTTCCTGATTTATCGGCTGCGGGACCTTCGGTGAATTTAAACTGATCTGAAATTAATTTCGGTTCGGTGTTTTCAAACATAGCATTGTAATTTGTTGATTTGCAACTGAGAAATGCTAAAAACAAACCAATCAAGGCCGCTTTCATTATATTTTTCATTCTTCTGAATTTAAAGTTTACAATTTACGACTTGCGAAGTGGATTAAAAAATAATTACCTTTGAAAATTCTGATTCAGGCAAAAGAAGTGTTTCCCTTGAAAACTTTGTCAAAGTTATCAGCATCATGCAGAAACTTTGACAAAGTTGACAACGGCAGGAGCTCAAAAATCAAAATTAAGTTAATGAAGATCAATTTACCAGACAAACTCTACTACTCTATTGGCGAAGTCGCCAAGGCTTTTGACGTAAACACTTCATTGATAAGATATTGGGAGCAGGAATTCCCGATTATCAAACCCAAAAAGAACAAAAAAGGGAACCGCTATTTTACGCCTGAGGATATTAAAAATCTGCAGATCATTTACCATTTGGTTAAAGAAAAAGGATATACGCTGGATGGAGCAAAAATCGCACTGACGACCAATTCAAAAATCTCTGAAACCGTCACGCTTATCGACCGTCTGGAATTTGTAAAGGCTGAACTTTTGAAGCTCAAAGACTCTCTTACAGAAAAAGACGAAAGCTAAAATCCTGATATTTCCCGAAAATAAATCATCAGATAATGATTTTCGAATTAAAATAATTCTTAAATTTATTATATGATGCGAAAAAACTATTATACAAAGATTACAATTCTTGCAATGCTTCTGGCAATCCTTTCGATGTACAGTAAATACGCCGAAAGTAAGGATGAAAAATTCCCCGAACTTAGATTTACGACTGAAACTCCGGAATCAATACCTCTTTCTGAGTTTGATCCAAACGAATTATCAGCGGATCAGTGGCAAAAACTGGGATTTTCTGAGAAACAGACCGCTACAATTTTAAAGTATAAAGAAATTGTTGGCGGAAGATTTATTTCAAAAGAACAGCTTAAAAAATGTTATTCTATTTCTGAGGAAAAATTCAGTGACATTGAACCCTTCATTCAGCTTCCAGAAACCAATAAAGAGGGAAAACTCACCAAATTTGAAAACGGAAGTTTCAACAGGAAAGAGCTGAACATTACTGAAAAATTCAATCCTGATCATTATTCTCAATCGAATTGGGAACAAATGGGCTTTTCTGAAAAACAGGCTTCGGCAATTTTAAAATACAAAAATTATCTCGGCGGAAGTTTTGTGAGCAAAGAGAAATTCAAAGAATGCTTTATCATCAGCGATGAAAATTATCAGAAACTTGAGCCCTATCTCATTCTTCCGGCAAAAACTCCCGAAAATTTTGCTAAAAACAGATTTAAGAAAGATACCATTAGAGAAAAAATTAACTACAAACCTTTCAATCCCAACGAACTCGACCGTGCAGGCTGGGAAAATTTAGGTTTTTCTGAAAAACAGGCGAATGTAATTGTCAATTACCGTGACAGAAATCTCAAAGGCAGTTTCAAAAGTTTGGATGATATTAAAAACTGTTTCGTCATTAATGAAGATAAATTCAATGAGATGAAACCTTACATCAAGCTTTCTCAGGTAAAAAATGATTCAAAATCTGAAAATTTTAAAGAGACCGATTTCACAAAAACAGATTTAAATTCAATTACATTTAAACAACTTCTAGAGTACGGTTTTGATGAAAAAGCAGCCGGTTCGCTTGTCGGTTTTCGAAAAAAACTTGGCGGATTTGTTACGAAAGAACAAATTCTAGACACTTATAATATTGATAAGGAACTGACTCACAAACTGGTGACTTCAGCACCTCTTGATGTTTCTAAGGTGCAGAAATACTCACTTGCAGAAGCACCGGAAGAATGGCTGAAAAATCATCCTTATTTTAAATATTCTGCAGATAAGATTATCTATTACCGAATAAGCAATCCCGACGACAGGAAAATCTGGAAATTCATCAAAGTGAAACCTGAATATGAAGCGAGGATGAGGCTTTACGTAAAATAAAATTGGCTTTAGATTTGATTTCATTTTTCAACTCACAATCAAACAATATGATTACGAAAATAATTTTATGCTTAGGCATTTTACCTGGTATAGCTTTCTCAATGCCAAGTGACTTTAAGACAACTTCAAAATATGAAGTTACCACTCAGAAACAGGAGAAAGTACCCAAAACGGTTATTATTAAAACTAAAAAGTTTAAAATAAAAATTGACAAACAACCCAATGGAAATTATCTCTATCAATCCTGGGGAGCTAGTACGAAAATATCTGCCAAGCCAGCGATGATTATTTCCGACGGAGATGTCATTCCGGATGGATCAGGAGGAAATTATTATTTTGAATTTAATAATAACGGAACACTTTATCAGGTTTGGAGAAATTATCTTACAAGTTCATCTAAAAAAGCACCGTACACATTGGTTGTAATAGATAACAACGGTGAAACCATCGTAAGACAGCATGCGCAGGTTGTAAAAAATTAATTTTAAACAAAATCAAATAATAATTCCTAATTTCACGATTAGGAATTATTTATTTTAATCAAATCAAATGAATTTTACATTAAAGGCAAATTTAATAGACATCATTTCCAGGGAAATTTTTCCTGCAGAAATATCTGTGGATAACCGAAGAATAGCTTCAATACAAAGGATTGACGAGCAATTAGACTCGTACATTCTTCCTGGATTCATCGATGCGCACGTTCACATTGAAAGCAGCATGCTCGTCCCTTCAGAATTTGCCAGAATTGCCGCAAAACACGGTACTGTAGGAACTATTTCTGATCCCCATGAGATTGCCAATGTCTTGGGCGTTTCGGGTGTTGATTATATGATTGAAAATGCCCGGAAAGTTCCGTTTCATTTTTATTTTGGAGCTCCGTCCTGTGTACCGGCAACGAATTTTGAAACTGCGGGAGCTGTAATTGATGCTGATGACATTAACAAATTATTGGACAGAAAAGAAATCGTTTACCTGGCTGAAATGATGAATTTCCCTGGGGTAATTTATAAGGATGAAGAGGTTTTAAAGAAAATAGATTTTGCCAAAAAAAATAACAAACCTATTGACGGTCACGCTCCAGGACTAATGGGTGAAGGTATGAAAACATATTTCGATGCCGGAATTACTACAGACCACGAATGTTTTGGCCACACCGAAGCTTTGGAGAAACTGAAACATGGTGTAAAAATTATGATCAGGGAAGGCAGTGCGGCAAAGAATTTTGATACTTTGATTCCACTTTTGAAAGATTATCCCGACCAGATCATGTTTTGCTGTGATGATAAACATCCCGATAATTTAATTGAATCTCATATCAATGACCATGTAAAACGCGCTTTAGCAGCTGGTCATAACTTATATGATGTACTTCGTGCTGCATCTTACAACGTAATTCAACATTATAATTTACCTATTGGCTTATTGCAGGTTGGTGACAATGCAGATTTTATTGAAATTGATAATCTGGAAGATTTTAATATTTTAAAAACCTACATCAAGGGAAAATTGGTTGCAGAGAACGGACAATCTTTCATTCAGTCTGTTGAAGCTCCGATTGTGAATAATTTCAACTGTAGTGTAAAGCAACCCTCTGATTTTAAAATTAAAACTCAAGGAGATATAATTCGGGTGATAGAAGCACTTGACGGGCAGTTGATCACGCATGAAATTCACGCACAATCACTTGAGAAAAATGGTTTTGCGGAATCCAATATTGAAGAAGATATTCTTAAAATTGCTGTAGTCAACCGATACAGTGATGTTCCTGCAGCCATAGCTTTTATTAAAAATATTGGTTTAAAAAGCGGAGCTATTGCATCTTGTGTTGCCCACGACTGTCACAATATTGTTGTCGTTGGAACGAATGATGATGACATTTGTAAAGCTGTGAACGCGATCATCGAAGCAAAAGGGGGAATTTCTTTAGCTACAGAAGCCGAAGAATTGGTCTTAGAATTACCCATTGCAGGAATAATGACTGACCTTCCTGCTGAAGAAGTGGCTGAATTGTATATTAAATTGGACAGAAGAGCCAAAGAATTGGGAAGCAAATTGAGAGCACCTTACATGAGTTTGTCTTTCATGGCACTTTTAGTTATCCCTGAACTGAAACTTAGTGATAAAGGTTTATTTAATGGTAAAAGTTTTGAGTTTACTGATGTTTTTGTGAAGTAAAAACTGATTTAGTAAAGTAAATAAAACACACTTACTCTCATCATACCCAGTTCAATAATAAAAAAATAAGAAATTATGCTAAAGTATTCATCGGTTTTTAAGTATGCGAAATATTGTTTGATTCTATTTTTTACTGCTTTGATATCATGTAAGCAAAACAAGAAATTGGAAATAATAAAGTCTATTCCAGAAGATGAAATATTATCATTAAAGTATGAAGTTTTAAATCAATTAATTAAAGAAGATAGTATTGCTTCACACTTTAATAATTTTGTTTACAGTAAAGGTACACTGCCTGTAACTATTATTAATGATATTGATGAAGAACGACCATTAGGACTAGACTTAAAATATGATTCGTTATTTAAAGCTGAGGATTCATCTTTTTACAAAACTCAGGAAAAAACTGACTACCGTTTTAAACTTGATTCATCAAAAATACATTCAAAAATACAATACGTAACAGCTGAAGAACTTTACAACATGAGAAGCAATGGAGTAGAAAAGTTTTGGACGAATTTTAATAAAAGATTTGAAGGTAAATGTGTGAAAGTATATTCAGTTCCTTTCTTCACGAAGGATAAAACTATTTGTGTAGTTCAAAATTCAACATCATGTGGAATTTTAGCTGCCGATGGATCTACTGCTATTTATAAAAAAGTTGACGGAAAATGGATAATCATCCGCTCTTACGACCATTGGGTAAGTTAAAAGAATGGTAGGATAAAATATAAAAATCCATTTCAAAATATTTGAAATGGATTCTTTTTTGTAATTACTTACAAACTTAATTATTAATATACTTCTCAAAAATTTTAGAAAAATCTTTCTGAGTATATCTGTCGAAACTGTTGGTGTTCCAGGCAAAAATATATTCGTTGATTGCCTTTAGTTCCTGACTTTTTGAAACGTTTTCCTGCTTTCCTGAAGCGACACTACCGATGGCTTTCAAAATACTGTCATTGGAAAAATTCAACAAAGAATGATTATGATGAACTTCCTGCTGAATCGCCAACAATGCCTTATACAAATCTTTCAGCTGATCAATCTGACCTTTCGCAACGCTGATCATTAAAGGGACATTCCCGATATTAAATGCAATTTCAGCATCCAAATCGATGGTACCCGCAGTTTGTAGAGTCACATTCGAGAATGGAAATTGATAGTATTCATATCTTCTCAGAATTCTTTTTCTGTCAATCGCACTTGCACCATCTATATGGATTAAAGCACGGTTGGTGAAGCAATATTCGTCTCTACGGGATTTAATCAAAAAGAAAATTTTCTCATTATCTTCAGATAGAATATAATCATCAGAATCTACTTTGTCATAATCCTGAGCGGGAATAATCTTACCAATATCTCCCAGTCCTAAAGCTTCCGCAGCTAATTTTTTAAACATAATTTTATTATAATTTGCAGTTTATTGATGGATAAAATTAAGAAAATATGTGAAATAAAAGAGAAAAATTGTTTAGGAAAAAACAAAAACCACAGACGAATCTGTGGTTTGAATATTTAGAATAAAAATTTCTAATTAAATGTGAATCACTTCACCATAAGCAGCTGCTGCAGCTTCCATAATCGCTTCAGAAACCGTTGGGTGTGGGTGAATAGATTTGATGATTTCGTGACCTGTAGTTTCCAGTTTTCTTGCTACAACAGCTTCAGCAACCATATCGGTAACGCCTTCACCAATCATGTGGCAACCTAACCATTCGCCATATTTAGCATCAAAAATCACTTTGATGAAACCATCTGTATTTCCGTTGGCAGTCGCTTTTCCGCTTGCAGAAAGAGGGAATTTACCAACTTTGATTTCATACCCTTTTTCTTTAGCCTGCTTTTCAGTAAGACCAACAGAAGCAACTTCAGGGTGACAATAAGTACATCCAGGAATATTGCCGTAGTCGATTTTCTCAACGTGCATTCCCTTAATTTTTTCTACACAAGTTATCCCTTCGGCAGAAGCAACGTGTGCCAAAGCCTGAGTCGGGATGATATCTCCAATTGCATAATAACCAGGTACTGAAGTTTCGTACCATTCGTTCACCAAAACTCTTCCTTTATCTGTCTGGATGCCCACTTCTTCAAGACCGATGTTTTCGATGTTGGCAGCGATTCCTACAGCAGATAACAATATGTCAGCTTCAAGGGTAATATTTCCTTTTGCTGTTTTTACAGTCGCTTTCACACCATTTCCGCTTGTATCTACGCTTTCAACAGATGCATTGGTCATAATTTCGATCCCTGTTTTTTTCAAAGATTTCTCTAAGTGTTTTGAGATTTCTTCGTCTTCCACAGGAACGATATTTGGTAAGAATTCAACAACAGTTACTTTCGTACCCATTGTGTTATAAAAATCAGCAAACTCAACTCCGATTGCTCCAGAACCTACAACGATCATAGATTTTGGTTGCTCAGGAAGAGACAATGCCTGTCTATATCCGATTACTTTTTTACCATCCTGTGGAAGGTTTGGCAATTCTCTTGAACGCGCTCCTGTAGCCAAAATAATATTAGTTCCTGTATATTCAGTTACTTTACCATCTTTATCTGTAACAGAAACTTTTTTACCTTTCTGAACTTTAGCAGTTCCAAGAATTACGTCGATCTTATTCTTTTTCATCAAGAATTCGATTCCTTTGCTCATTTTAGAGGCAACACCACGGCTTCTCTGGATCACATTCGGAAATTCAAAACTCGCTTCCACTTTGTTTAAACCATAATCTTCAGCATGATTGATGTAATGAAAAACCTGAGCAGATTTCAACAAAGCTTTCGTTGGAATACATCCCCAGTTAAGGCAAATTCCTCCTAAATTTTCTTTCTCAATAATTGCGGTTTTAAAACCCAATTGTGCCGCTCTGATTGCTGTAACATATCCACCAGGACCACTACCGATGACAATAATATCGTAATTCATTAGTTTAAAATTTTATGCGAATTTACGGAAAAAATATTGAATTTTTAGGTTTCTCAAAACAGTTCTTACAATGCTTTATTATTATGATTTTAATTTATTTAATTGAAAAAAGAGAACACATCTGCATTCTCTTTTTTCTGTTTTCATTTTAATTAAAAATTATCTAGCCGCTTTGAGTAATTTTTTCTCGTTCTGATATCTCAGATTTAGAGCTTTTATCTGCTCGGCTTTCATTTTTTTTGTTGCAACCGGATGACTCATAATTAACCGTTTTTCGTTTCTGTAACGCTTATTGAGTTCACTCGCTTTGCTGTTCGTAAATTGAGTTTTTGAAGGATGCACCGGCGCCGCAGGACGAGGTGGATGTCTCTGTGCTAAAGCTGTAGTAGATAATCCTACGATTAAAAGTGCTGATATTAAATACTTTTTCATGACTTTACATTTTAATAATTGAATCTCTTTTAAAGAAAATCAATCGGATTTTAATAGAAGTACTACAGATTTCATACCACATTTTAATTACCAAATCTGATTATTTTATCCAAATTAAAATAAGCAGTGAAATTATTTTTTATTGTGTGCCACTCTCCATACAATCCCACTTACATCATCAGCAACGAGAATCGAACCGTCTGCGATCTGAAGAACTCCAACAGGTCTTCCGTACACGTCACCTTTCTCTTCATTCGCAATAAATCCGGTTAAAAAAGGCTGATACGGTCCTGAAGCTTTTCCATTCGCAAAAGGAACAAATGCAACCTGATAACCCACCAACGAGGAACGATTCCAGGATCCGTGCTGTCCGATGAAGGCACCGTTTTTATATTTTTCAGGAAACTGATTTCCTGTGTAAAAAGTTAAACCTAAAGAAGCAGTGTGTGACCCCAAAGGAACATCCGGAACGATGGTTTTTGCAACCAAATCAGGTTTTTCACCCTTTCTTCTCGGATCTTCATTTTTACCGAAATAAGCATAAGGCCAGCCATAAAACTGATCGCGTTTTACACTGGTCAGATAATCAGGAACGAGCTCATCGCCCAATTCGTCTCTTTCATTTACGACCGTCCAAAGCTCTCCGGTGGCAGGATTCCAGCTCATTCCAACAGGATTTCGCAGTCCCGCTCCGTAGATTTTTTCACCGCTTCCATCAGGATTGACTTCCAAAATATTGGCTCTTCTTACCTCATATTCCATCCCGTTTTCACCAACATTGCTTCCGGAACCAACGGAAATATAGATTTTAGACTGATCTTTATTGGCAATTAGATTTCGCGTCCAGTGATTGTTATAACCTCCTGCTGGCAGATCCACAATCTTCTTTCCGGCCTGTGTAATTTTCGTATCACCTTCTTTGTAAGGATAAACCCAAAGGCCATCAGTATTGGCGACATAAAATTTATCTTTAATGATCAACATTCCGTACGGCTGATTTAAATTATCAAGGAAAACGGAAGATGATTCTGCCACTCCGTCTTTGTTCGCATCTCTGTACAAAATAATGCGGTTGGCCGATTTTCCACCAACTTCAGCATCGCTTTTTCCGCTGATGTCATTTTTAATTTTTTCGGTTTTTGTTCTTTCAGAGTTGGAAAGTACGACAAAGATATCACCGTTTGCAGCCTGAATCATGTTTCTCGGACTTTTAATATTTTCCGCAAAACGAGTTACCGTAAATCCTTCCGGCGCTGTTGGCGTCTTTCCTGCAGGCCATCCGATGACGTTGCTGAATTTGTTTTTCGCACCTTTCTCGTCGGGCGCGGGAAGTTTTAAAGTATCTGTTTTGGTCACCACTTCGGTTTCTGAAGTATTCGGATTTTTCTTTTCCTTACAACTGAAAAACAGCACAGCGACTGCCGGTAGAAGATATTTTTTCATAAAATAATGATATGATGTGTTAGAAATATTTTGCCTCAAAAGTTGCAAAAACCGTTCCCTAAAAAGAAAACGGTTTTGAATTATTCTGATTTTAAGTTCATCTAAGACCTTATTCTACCTCGATATTTTGTTTTAGCGCAAGATTTTTTGATGAATTTCCAACCATAATTCTGTAAGTCCCTTTTTCTACGATCCTGTTCATTTTTTCGTCTAAAAACTGAAGTTCCTTGACCGGAATTTCGATTAAAACTTCTTTTGTCTCGCCGGATTTTAAATATACTTTTTGAAAACCTTTCAATTCCAGAATCGGTCTGGATACGGATGCCAGCAAATCTTTCACATACAACTGAACGACTTCACTTCCCGCTTTTGAGCCTGTATTTTTAACTTTAATCTTAGCGATAATGGTTTCATTTTCTTCAAATTTTAATTTGTTTAAATGCAAATCAGAAATTTCAAATGTCGTATAACTCATTCCAAAACCAAACGGGTACAAGGGCTCGCCACTCAAATCGTGATAATCATTTCCCCGACCGGTCGGGTGATGATTGTACGTCAAAGGCAACTGCCCCTCTTCGATCGGAAACGTAACCGGCAATTTCCCTGAAGGATTTTCTGCTCCAAAAAGCACTTTTGCTACTGCATTTCCACCTTCTTCACCAGGATACCAAACATCCAAAATCGCTCCGACCTTATCTTTCCAGTCCGTCGTTTTTATTGCTGAACCACCGATTAACACAACTGTTGTCGGTTTATTTAATTTTGAAATTTTATGTATAAATTCTTCCTGATTTCCAGGCAGACTCAATGAAGAACGATCCTGAAATTCACCTTCATGAATTCCTGCTGTAACAATGATGTAATCTGCGTTTTGAGCCAGTTTTAATGCTTCATCAAAATCTTTTTGATAGTCATTCAAACCAAAATTCCAAATCAGTTCGACATTGGCTTCACCTCTGTTTTCATAAAACTCAACGGCGATATCATAGTTGTTACCTTTAACAAAATCAACATCAACGGTTTTAGTTGAATAACTCAGCTTTTCCCACTTGTCGATGACTAATTTTCCATTTACATACAATCTGAAACCATCATTTCCTCTTAAACCCAGCTTATATTTTCCTGAATTTGGAGCTTCCAATTTTCCTGTCCAACGAATGCTGTAATTGTCCGGCTGCAGTTTTTCAGGATTCGGGGAATATAAAGTCCATTTAAAATTTAATTGCTCATCCAGTTTTTCAAAAGCAGGATTTCCTTTTAAATCAGAATTCGAAAAGTAAATTCCTTTCAAACCTTTTTGATTTTCGGAAGAGAGAGATTCGGACGGAATCGTTTTAAACCCCTTTAAATTCCAGTCGAAACCTTTAGAATAAATAATTTCAACATTTTTATTTTTAACGAAATCTTTTATTCCGTCCAAAATGCTCACCTTTTTATTACCAGGTCCGGAATAACCGCCCAATCTCGCATCTACAGCATCAGTTCCGACAATTAAAATCTTCTTTATATTATCAGAAATAGGGAGTGTCTGATCATTATTCTGAAGCAAAACAAAAGATTCAATCGCTGCTTTTTCAGCTATAGGTTTGTGATTTAATTTCTTTAACTTATTTATATTTTTATCTGAAACGTACGGATTTTCAAACAAACCCAGTTCAAATTTCGCTCTCAAAACTCTCGAAACCGCGTCATCAATTCTCTCTTTCGAAATTCTTCCATCCAAAAAAGGTGGTATAAACAATTTATAATGATTGTATTCTGTCTGGAAAATTACGTCAAGACCCGCATTCATTGCCTGTGCCGAAGCATCGTCGTAATCTTTTGCCGTAAAATGAAGCACATTTGCTCCTCCCACCGCACTGGCATCGCTGATGACAAAGCCTTTAAAATCCCATTCTTTTTTTAATTTTTCGGTCAGTAACCAGTGATTTGCCGTTGAAGGTCTTCCATCCAGCAAATTATAAGAAGTCATTACAGAACGACTTTTACCTTGATTAAAAGCTTTCTGGAACGGAACCAAATGCGTTTCCTCCAGATATCTCTTGCTCCAGTGAATCGGATAAGAATCCCTTCCACCTTCACCAACATTCGCTAAAAAATGTTTGGGAGTAGTAATAATTCCCTGATTTTCAAATGAAATGACGAAATTTACGCCCATCACGGAAGTCAGAAACGGATCTTCGCCGTACGTCTCTTCTGTTCTCCCCCACCGAACATCACTTGCCAAATTCACCACCGGAGTCAGAATCTGCCGGATTCCTCTCAGTTTTGATTCTTTTGCAATCGCAGTCGAAACTTCTTTCATCAGATCAGAATTGAATGTCGCCGACAAACCGATCGCTTGTGGAAAAGCGGTCGCTCCTTCCCGCATTAAGCCATGCAAAGCCTCATCAAAAGGAATGATCGGAATTCCCAATCTTGATTCTTCCACAAAATATTTCTGGATGGCATTGATTTTTTTCGCCAGTCTTTCCGCATCTTCATTGGCATTGTATTTCAGCAATTGTCCGGCAACTCCGCCGCCCTGATTTCCTGCACTCACCTGCAATCCGAAAATTCCGTGAGCATATTGACCTTTTGGAACATGATCCAAATCGCCGGGAATCATGAAGCATTGCCAGAATTTTTCTTCCGGCGTCATGCGTTGCAGCAAATCCTGAACTCGTACTTCTAGCGGTTGTTTTGGATCTTTGTATAATGGTTTTTGAGCGGAAATAAATACCGAACTCAGCAATGAAATTGTTAAAATTTTAAATCGAAGTTTAAAACACATTTTAGATAATTTTATTTAAAGTATGCTCTTTTGTCTTGAAATCGAAGATTCGACGAAGTCAAACAAAAGAACCAAAAATTCAAGACTTGGAACTCTCCGCTAAAATTTTGAAATACTTCCTAAAATTTCCAAAACTCGGGCGGGAATAATATTTTTCAATTTAAGATTAATCTTTGCCGCCACTCGAACAGTGGAAATTTCTTAACGGAAGTTTTTCAAAATTTCTTAACGCTCCGATTTCCTATGTCATTTTTAAAGCATTAATAATCAACTATTTATTTATTTGAATTACAGTTGAATATTTCAATTGAGCTCGTTCTTTTGGTAAAGTAATTTCTATTGAATTACCGGATTTTTTCCATTGAATTTTATGTTTTAAACCTAAAACTTTTAAAGATTTTGGTTTAAAATTATCAGGAACTGCAAAGCTTAAAGTTGATGGCGACTGATAGTTTGCTTTTTCATCCAAATGAAAAACATTCAGTGTTTTACCGTCTTTGCTTTGGGTGTAATAAAAATTCCCGTCGTGGTAAGGTGCGACTGCTCTCGTCGCAAAAACCGCAGACTGATTATGATCCATCCAACCGGAAATTTCCTTCAATCTTTCATAAACAACCGGATCGTAATCGCCATTCGGTCCGGGCGCAATGTTCATCAGATAGTTTCCACCTCTTGAAATGATTTTCACTAAAGTTTCAACGATCTTTTGAGACGATTTATAATTGTCATTTGGAACATAGGAAAAGGAATCTCCCATCGTAATGCAGCTTTCCCACGGAATCGACAACGTTTTTTCCGGAACGGCCTGTTCAGGCGTCACATAATTTTCCCATTTTCCGGGAACGGTGCGGTCTACAACGATAATTCCTGGCTGATTTTGCCTTGCCATCGTTCCGATTTTATCCATGTCAATGTCCTGTTCGACCTTGATGGTTCTCTGCCATTCTACACTTTGGTCGATGGTGTGAAACGGACGAACCCAGCCTCCATCCAGCCAAAGAATGTCGATTTTACCGTATTTGGAAGTGATTTCGTTAAGCTGATTGAATGTGAAATTTTTAAAACTGTTCCATCTTTCAGGATATTTTTTGGGGTCATAGTTTACATTCCTGTCTTTTGGTGGAAAATATGGCCACCAGTAATCGTCAGAATGCCAATCGGGTTTTGAAAAATAGGCTCCGATTTTAAAACCGTCTTTTCTGAAGGTAGTGAAAATTTCCTTCGTCACATCTGCTTTGGGATTTTTTGAAAATGATGTTTTGGGAGAAGTTATTTTGTAATCAGATTCTTTGGTATCAAACATCGCAAAACCATCGTGGTGCTTGGTTGTAAAAACCACATATTTCATTCCCGCTTTTTTTGCAGCATCAGCCCATTTCTGTGGATTAAACTGAGTGGGGTTGAAAGTCGTCTGCAGATTTTCGTAGTTTTCTACGTATTCACTGTATGATTTTCCATGTTCGGGTTTTCTTTTCGTCCAGTCTTCATCTTCCGGACAAAGGCTCCAACTTTCAACAATTCCCCACTGGCTGTACGTTCCCCAGTGCATAAAGAGTCCGAATTTTAAATCCTGCCAGTTTTCAAGGTTTTGAATAACAAGCGGATCAGTTGGTTTTTGGTAACCATCTGAAACGTTGTGAGCCTGTGAAAAAAAAGTGGAGGAAAGTAATAATGATGAGAGAAAAAGAGTTTTCGTTTTTGGTGTGTTGAACATTAAGTTTAGTTTTTGCTAAAATAATATTTAACAGGAAATTTTCTACCACAAAAGGCACAAAAGTTTTTTGACACACGAGTCACATTAGTTTTAGTTTAAATGATCGACAATATTTTAGAGCACATAAGAGTGAAAATCTGAGATTTTCTGTGAATGCAAAACAGCAGGAAAATCAATAGTGACAATCTAAGATTTTAACCATAAGAGGCGCAAAAGTTTTTTGACACATGAGTCACATTAGTTTTAGTTAAAATGATTGAGAATATTTCAGAGCACATGAGAGTGAAAATCTGAGATTTTCCCGGAGAGTGCAAACAGCGGTGTTTTAATTCAAACATAATTGTGGGAAAGGACTAACAACCCTGGTTATATTAAAACGGATTTTTTTTCAGTGAAAAACCCTGTCTTAATTTAAACAGAAATGCCGGATGGGACAAACAGTGCTGTTTGAATAAAAACGGGTTTATTAAATTATGAAAAGCCGTTTCCACTGTTGGAAAATTGAATGTAAAGCCGCTCCGAATGAGCTTTTCGGGATAAACATTTCTGCTTTTTAAAAGCAATTCAGTTTCGGTTCCCAAGAAAACTGAAGCGATTTCAAATTGCCAAACCGCTGCGTTTAGACCGAATGGGATTTTCATTTCTTTTCTCAATTTCCGCATAAATTCTTCGTTGGATATAGGGTTTGGTGCGGTGACATTGATTTTTCCTGAAAGATTTTCGTTTTCAATGATGTAATCAACTGCCCGGCAAAAATCATCGATATGAATCCAGCTTATATTTTGATTTCCTCTGCCCTGTTTACCGCCTAAGCCAATTTTTGTAATCATTTTTAGTTTGGTGAAAGCGCCGCCGTAGTTTCCCAAAACAATTGATGTTCGCAATGCTGTTTTTCGGACATTGTCTGTTTGAACTTTAAAAAATTCCGTCTCCCAGCTTTTACAGATATTCATTGAAAAATCGTCGCCGATGACACCGTTTTCTTCTGTGTTCAAATGGGTTTCGGAATGGGTGTAAATGGTTGCCGAGCTGGAATTTAACCATACTTTAGGCTTGTTATGACATTGATGAATGGCCTGTTGAAGCACTTTTGTACTGTCGATTCTTAAGGAATAAATTTCTTTTTTATTGTTTTCCGTATATCTGCAGTCGACAGATTTCCCTGTAAGATTAATTAAAACATCCGCGTTTTCGAGTGAGTTTTTCCAATCTCCTAATGTTTCAGCATCCCAGTAAATATGATTTTTCTTTTTAGGATTTCGGGTTAAAATATAGACATCATTTCTTTTGTCTGTAAAGTATTTTTCGAGATTTTGCCCGAGAAATCCGGTTCCGGCGGCGATGATTATTTTCATTTTGATTGTTGGTATATAGTTTATGATTGTTATTTTCTAAATGTTAAATGCTTCGACAGGCTCAGCATGACATCGCTGATACTGAATGCTTCGACGCTCGCTTTGCTCTCGTTCCTATGACATTTTACAAATTAAATTTCAATATTTTCTGCAGTGGATTTTATGAGCTTATTTCTTTCCAGCAAAAATTCAGTCATATAATTTTTGAGGAAAAAATAATTAAATAATTGACCGATAAGTCCAGCGGGAGATTCAAATTCAAGTATATCTGTCATAATTGTGTTTTTACCTTCTGTTTTAAATAAATGCTGATGTATAAAGGATTTAAATCTTCCTTTCAGCATGACGTCTGTGAATTTAAATGGTTTTTCCATTTCGGTAATTTTTGAGGTGTGAGTTTGATAAAAACCTAAATGCTTGGCTCTCCAGGTTACAGTTTCTTCCAATTCAATCAAGCCGGATGTGCGGCCGGCAATGGCTTTTTCTCCTGTTTTGAAAGTTGATTTCTGATGAAGATCAATATCTCTCGACAAATCGAAAACGGTTTTTATATCGGCGTTGATGGTTGTTGTTAAAAGGATTTTTGACATTTTTGCATTTTGTTTAAGGACACATGATGAATACAATTGGATCTGATAGGATTACATTCTATACTTTGTTAAGCCGTCCCGTTGGGACTTTATTTTAGTAATTTAAGTAAATTAAAATTACCAGAACAGTCATTCTGAAAATCATCCAGAAAATTGTTGGAAGAAAATTTAGTTTTAAAACTTCGCATCTTCTTATATGTTCCAAAAACATGACGAAAACTACAAATCCGAAGTAAATTATTGATGAAACCGGATTTATATTTAAAAATAAAGCCGGCAATAAAAGTAAAGTACCGATGAGGGAAACGGTCATCAGATTTCCGAGATAGTTCCAGATTTTGTCTTTTAAATAAGATTTTAAAAACAGAGTTTGCCAAAGGATTTGACATAAACAAATTACAAATTCCCACCAGAAATTCTGATTTAAATTAAAACCTGATTTGTTTGTAAATACACTTAAAATATAAGAAGAAAAGATGACCACAAATGTGATGTAAAACAATCTGTATTTCAAATTAAAATCCGGTACACAGGCTTCTGCTGAACTGTCTTTTGAGGAGGGAATAATCTGTTTTCTGTTGTACGAAACAAAAGAATACAGCTTTTTGAAAAACCAATATAAAGGTTTTATTCTCGCAATTTTTTCCAATATCGGAAACGAATTCCCAATGATTAACAGCAAACTGTCTAAACCGTAAAAGACTTTATTTTTAGTGTGATCGACCAATGCAATTTCGTTTTTTGCGCGGTTGAAATCAAGTAGGTTTCTGTTCTTTAAACTCAGTTCTGTGAAAGCTTCCCTTCCACTTTCATCTAACATTCCGGATTTGATGAAACCTTTAGAATAGATGTTGCACATTGGGCATTCGTTGTCGTAGATGAGGGTGTGGTTTGCGAGGGTTTTCATTATATTTTTTTTGAGGATTGATACAAATCATAAACATAAAAAAAAGAAAGCACAGGGCTGTAGACTAAAGAAATTATCAATACATATCCTAAAAAATTTGCTATTCCATACTCATTATTAAGTCCAAAAACTATTAATAAGCTTAACCAAACTGGTAGAATAAAAATTCCATATACAATATAAACTACTGACTTGTTTTCCTTTTGAAATGCTCTAACTGTAAAACTTAGCAATTGCGGAATACCTACAACGAAATAAAAAAGCATGAATCCAAAGTCGAAAAAGCATCCAATTACAGCTGATATAATTCCTGCAATCAGAAAAAAAAGCTGGGTGTAATAATCTAATTTTAATGAGTTATTCATAGTAATATGTTTTAAAAAGTTGACTTTTTATTTCTTCCGAAATAAAAAATAAGAAATAAATGGATGATTAAATTTTTCATAATTATAATATTTTCAGTAATTTTTGAAATTTAATTCTAAATAAAAAAGAATGATTTCAGATTATTCTTTTGGGAAATTCTTTGTTAGGTATAAGCCATAGCTCACGTAAAAAAGATTTAAACAAAACCGCCGACTTGCATAAAGTGCATTTCAAAATCACCTGTTTCACATAACTTTATCAAAGCAAACAATATTAGAAAAAAAAGGACAACGCCATAAAAATAATAATGGTTAAGTGTGCTTTTAACGAGTGAAATTCTTATTAAAAAACCCATTACATTAGCTAATCCAAATAAAAGCAGTGATGATAAAAAATCTGTATCCTTATAACTGTGGTAAAAATTTAGGTTATAAATCAATCCTCCAAGAGTGATCAGACTTTGGAAAATGGCCTCCAATTTAAAAATTTGAAATCTCATTTTGTTTAATTTAAATCTTACTATACTTTCAGTAATTTTTGAAAGTTTATACTAAATAAAAAAGGATTTTGAAGTCCTTTCTATTTTAACAAGTTGGTAATCTTTCCTACTAGCCAGTGGTCATCGCTTTTGATGGCAAGATCCATAATATTATTGATTTTACTCGTCACGCTGCTGAAATCGTTCATCAGTTTAATAAACTCTTTAGCTTCCGCTGAGTCGTTGTCTTCGATGTTTTTCAGTTCATCTAAAAATGCTACAACCGGCTCAATTTCACGTTTTCTGCGTTCTTTTGTGATTTGTTTAAACAGAAACCAAACATCTTTTTCGGCAGTAAAATATTCTTTTCTGTCGCCTTTGATGAATTCTTTTTTCACAATTCCCCAGTCCATCAACGCACGGAGATTCATGTTGGCGTTACCTCTCGAAATCTCCAGAAGTTCCATCACCTCATCGGTTGAAAGTGGTTTCCCGTTGGCCAAAAGCAAGGCGTGAACCTGTGCCATCGTCCGGTTGATTCCCCAACTCGTTGCGAATGTTCCCCAGGTCTGAATGTATTTTTCTTTGGCTTCTGAAAGTTTCATTTTGTTTTCTTTAAATTTCTATTACAAATATAATAATAGTTTTTGAATTTTCAATAATATTTGAAAGTTAATTTTCAAATTATTGATTTTTATTGTTTCAAAAAAAAATATAGCGCTCCGATGGAGCGCCATTTTGTAAAGAATTTTCCTGCTGCAAAAATATTGTTCAGCTGGAGGAAAGCAAATATGAAAGTTTCAAGATATATTTTTTTTCATATTAAGCTAAGGCTCAATCTTAGCCTGAAGTCCCTGATTCCAAAACTTAGCTTCCGGCATATAATAAAGATAAACATTACTTGCTTTCCCCGTATATTCACCGGCAAATTCTACTTTTAAATCTAAATTTATAGTCTTCGTTTCATTCGCATCGAAGTGTTCCCAATACAAAACCAAATAATTATCAAAAATTTCATAGTAAGATACCTGCTTTTTATCAACCATATCTTTCAACAAAGCATTTTGTAAAGTCAATCCGGCCGGAATTCCGATTTTTGCAGTCGTCATGGGTAAATCTCCGTTGATTTTATTTTTTACGGTGACTGTCATTCGGTTGGTCTCTCCTACTTTTGAAGTTTGAGATTTCAGTTTTGTTTCTAATATAACAGGAATATCAACGCTTTTCGGCGGTTCTAAAGTGTAGTATTGATAATCTAATTTAAAAGGCAGACCTTTTTTACCTGTATATTCCACTTTCAAATCATTGTCTCCTTTTCTGAAAGCCGATGAAAAGCTGATATTTTTGTCTGAAACAACAGCACCATTTACTTTAATGACCGGTTTTTCAGTTCCAAATAATTTTTCATTTTTGGCAAAGAAACCTGACAGTGATTCCAGAGCAAGAGCAGTTGCCTGAGTAGAGCCAAATCCGTAATATCCGTTATAATCAATCAATTCATCGGCAACTTCAGCGATTTTCAGCTGATTCGCAGATTCATTTTTCTGTAAAGCCATGAGGTAAAGGGAAAGCGTTTCGGCATTTGCAGAAATACCTCCCGAACCAGTGAACGTAGTTTTGGTTTTTACATTTTTGGTTGCATACTGCTCGTTCAGGATTGTAAGTAAAGTGCTGTAATCTTCAGTTTTATCTAAATTTTTCGCCGTATTTGCCATCAATGCCAATTGGTAAGAATCTTTTGTTGCCAGAACTCTTTTCAGGCTGTAGTCATAGTTTTGAAGCAGTTCATTTTTGTAACCAAGTTTCGATAAAGCATACAAAACATACATATTTCGAGACCATGAATATTCTGAATAAGAAGTTTTCATTTCATAGCTTTTTCTTACTTCAAACAGGCCGTTTGCACCTTTTTTAGACAAAATAAATGAGCTTAAATTCTGAATTAATTTCGCATCAACATTCACATATTTTTTCAGATCTCTGAATTCCAGCAAAGCAAAGGCAGAAAGTGCAACATCAGAATCCGTCGACCCAAAATAAGAGAAACCGCCATCTCTATTTTTATAGGAAAGCATTTTCTGATACCCTTTTTTTAAGTTTCTGATCACTTTAGACTCAGTATCAGCATCAATTTTTTTGATTGATTTTAAATAATCGAGAATGAAAATATTCGGATAAACTGTTGAAGAAAGCTGTTCAAAACAGCCGTGAGGTTCTCTTTTAAGTCTTTCCAGATCTTCAAACATCTGTAAAGCAGAATTTTGATACACATAATATGAAGACATAAAACTTCCATTCACATATTCCGGAACATCAATTCTGTAGGTTTCGTTTTTATTGTTGATGATTGAAAAATAATGTGGAAATCCTTTTTCTTCAACGTTCACTGGCAATATCACTGTTTCTCTGAAATCACCGGATTTTACTGAAAACTGAATATTAGAATGAATCAGTTTATCGGTTTGCATCGTTACAAACAATCTCCCTGATTCCAAAGGTTTTAACGTGATCAAACTGTCTGTTTTCATCACATTGATATGATTCGGAACAATGACGTTCATCGTTAATGTTCTCGTTTCAGACGAATTATTTTTAATCACAACCGGAATCGTCATTTGATCTGTCCGCGTCAGATATTGCGGAATTTTGGCATCAATTGAAATCAGACTTTGTGCGGAATAAGTCGTTTCATCTCTTCCAATCAAACCTTTTGCAGATATTCCTTCGGTCATAATTCTGAAAGCAGAATTGGCATCAGACTGATAAAATTCTATCTGAGCTTTTCCGTTTTTGTCGGTTTCAACGATGGGGTTCCAGTATAAAGCTTCACGGTAATCGTGTCGGTAAGCTGTGTTGGTGGTTTTGTATTCAGGATAGGCAAAATTACGGCTGTAAGCGTAGTTTTTGAGGCTGTCTCGCGGCACACTTTTGAGAGCATACTGAGAAATTGGGGTAATATCAAACTTCAAAAGCGCATTCTGATATTTTTTTGAGTTGATAATCACAACTCCAGACATTCCGCTGCTTCCATACACAGAAGTTGCTGCAGCATCTTTCAATATTGAAATATCGCTGATATTTTTCGGGTTCAAAGCTTTTAATTCTGCAGAATTCGAAACCACCCCATCAATAATATAAAGAGGTTCATTTTGACTTCCAATTGTTGCAGCTCCACGAATAACAATAGATTGTGTAGAAATTCCCGGAGTTGCGGATTCATTAATTCGTATGCCGGATGCCTTTCCCGCCACTGCAGAAATTATGTTTGAAGAATTTATTTCGTCTGACCAGACAGTTTGAACTGCCGATGTTTGATTTGTTTTTCTGGAAATCGCTCCCACATAAACTACTTCTTCAATTCTGGTTTCTTTACTGATTGTATCTGCTCTTGCATTTACATACGCTTTATTTTTGATTAATCCTTCAATTCCCTGATTGGCATTTTGAGGTTTTTCCTTGATCTCTGCCTCTCTGATAATCTCCTCAACGTCAATATTTTTCAGAATTTGTTTTTCTAAAGGATTGAGTTGAAGTTTGTAGGATAAAAATCTTATTTTGACTTCTTTTTTTGGTTTCAAAGCTTTTGCAATCACTCTGTTTCCCTCTCCGGCATTAAGGTCTGAGAAGTAAAACAATCCATTGTCTGAGGTGATTTGTTTTTTCAGAGATTTTCCGTTGAAAAGATAAACTTCAGCGGCAACAGGCTTTTTATTTTCGTCTTCCACAATTCCGTAGATCGGATTTTTCCTTTCCGGAAGATATTTGTATTTGCCTGATTTTTCGACTTCGGGAATGATTTCAAAATACCGGTAACCGTTCGTCAGCATTACCAAATCTAAACTTTTCGTCGCTTTCTCTTCTTTTTTATCAAAATAAAACTGTGGTCTTTCAATTTTACCTTTCAGTTCAGAATCTATCAAAAGCCATGACTGAATGTGATTTTGCTTGTCATCAGCATACGTCCATAATTTATCGTCAACAACGCTTACAGCGAGGTTTGCAGGAATGGGTTGGTCATTTTCGTCAGTTGTTTCAATATTAACCACAGCTTTTTCTCTCGGCAAATAGTTTTTCTTAACAGGCGTAACTTTCACCTTCATCTGTTTATTTTCATTGGCGAAAACAATTCTTTCAGCCAACGGAATATTATTTTCTGAAACCGTAAATCTGCAGATCCCAATCGGGAGTTCTTTTTCTGAAATTTCAATTTTATTTAAACCTTTTTTTAAACTTAAATTTTTAGAATAAATCTCCTTATCACGGAAGTTTCCTGAGATTAAAACGTTTCTTTCTGACGTGGAATTGATGTTTAAACTGATGATCTGATTTTCTTTTTTAAGATTTAAAACAATTCCATCATTTTTCGCTGTCGGTAAAGGATAAATTTGATTAATATTTTCCGGGTTTAAAACCTTTGCATAATACGTTTCGCCATTTTTTGGATTTAAATTAAAGCTTCCCATTCCAAAATTGTAGGCTGAAACTTCCAATATTTTCTGATGATTCTGATTGTAAATTCCCAAAACGGCGTCAACAGGTTTTTCAAATTCGTCCAAAACTTTAAAGGCAATATTCTGTTCGATTCCGTTGATGAAAGTTCCGCCTTCAGGCATAAATTTTAAATCAAGATCATTCAAAACAATCGGAATATTTCTTGAAATTGATTCTGTGAAACCATCAAAATCGACCTTAATATTTAACAAAGCATCAGCAGATTTTAAAACATCCGGAAGCTTAAATTTCAGTAAATATTTCCCTTCTTTATCGGTAATCAAAGTGCCTTCATTAATTTTTTCACCCTGATGCATTACAGTAAAAGCCGCTTCATAAAAAGGAATCGGAAGATTGCTCAGACTTCGCATTGAGAAATCAGCCAGAACTTCATCGCCTGCTCCATACCCTTTTTTAGGAAAATCAAGTTTCATTAAAATTCTTGGCGAAACAATTTTCTGGAGTGTAATTTCTTTTTCAAATACATTTTTTCCGTTTTCATTCTGCATCCAATCGGTGTACGCTCTCAGTTTGTAAATGCCGCCTTTCATATCATTTTCAAAATAAAAATATCCTTCTGCGTGACCGTTTGTTATTTCGTATTTGTCTTTTTTAACGACCGTTCCACTTGGATCTGTCATTTCAAAATTCACAATCTTGGACTGATCTGCCGGAAGCTGGTTTTCAGCCTGAACGACATAAATTTTAAAGTACATTTCCTCACCTGGTTTATAAAAAACGTGATTGGTCTGGATGTACGTTTTTTCTTTTTTGAAATCGCTGAATTTCTGCTGTGCGTTGAGATTTAAGCTCATCAAAACTAAAATCAGAAGCGAAATATATTGGGTAAATCTATTTTTCATAATTTAAAATTGAAATGAAACCACGCATCCAAAACTTTTGTACGACGGAAGATTGAAGAAATCTAAGCCACGACCTCTATCCAGATCATAAAAATTCTGGTTCGGATCTGCACCGGAATTGGCCTGCCAAAGCATAATGTTGTTGACAAACAAAGAAACTCCCAAACTTCGTCTGAAATTCCCGACATCGAACTTTGCTCCCAGAGAAACTGAATTGATTCTTACATAATCTGCATTTTGCACATAGTTTTCTGCAACACCAGTGTAACCATATCTCGTCCAGCGGTTTTCAAAAACGGTCTGATTCGGATCGTAAAAATCAACCGGAGTCTGATTAACATTTCCGTTCGCATGAACTCCCGAGAATACATAATTTTTCAGATTTCTGTCATCGCCAGAGGTCTTGGAACGTCCGTAATAATCGAGTACAGCCTGAGTTCCGTTCCAGAGTTGTCCGCCTTTTTTCCATTCCCAGTTGATATCGAGCGTGAACATTTTATAGTTGAGCGTGTGCGTAAATTTCATCACAAAATCCGGCGTGGGATCTGCAATTATTTTTTTGGTATTTGATGCTACCGGAAATCCAAAATCATCGATAAGGTTTTGTCCGGCAGCATTCGTTTCATAATAATTTCCGACTACAGAACCTAAAACCTCGCCTTCGGATAATGTTTTGTAAACATCCTGAAAGCCGGCAACAGCAAGATTATTGTATCCAGATGCAACTTTATCAACCACATCACGGTATTTATAAAATGAAGCACGGTTCGTCATCGTAAAATCTTTTGCGATCTTGAAATTCTCGTAGGAAGCATTCAGTTCAACGCCGCTGTACGTATGATCTGCGAGATTCTTCAGCAACAAACTGTTATTTTCAAACACCGGAAAAATATCGTTTATAATCTTTCTCGAAAAGTATTCACCGCCAAAATTGAATCGGCTGTAAATATTAAAGTTAAATCCTGCTTTGGATTCTGCAATATCGACGGTTGAAAGATTTTTAAAACTTTCTACCTCCCGTACTGGAAAATACTGACTTGCGTTCTGAGCCAGAAACTGCGTGGTCGAATATGACGAAAAAGAATTGGTAATATCAGGTTCTGAACTCTGATGTGTGTATGCTCCAAAAAATTTCAGGCGTGTGCCTCTCCAGTCGAAAATACTGTTGAACTGAACGTACCCATTGGCCTTTGGGAGCCAGAATTTATTATTCAGAGAAGTGTTTGAGACGTAAAATGAGTTTCCAAGATTAGCACCAAATTCAAAATCGCCGTCATCAAATTTCAGATCATAATTAAAAATATAATCCTGTGAACTTCTTTGATACAAATATTTTTGGTTCTGTGAGCTGTGAAAAATATCAGATTCCCTTTCATTTAAAATAAAATTCAGATTGAATTTACTTCTAAAATCATAGCTGCCAAAAGAGTAATTGGCAGAGACATTGGCATTGTAAAGGATGTTGTTCTGAAGTCTTTCATTGATCAAACCACTTAAAAAGCCGTTGGTAGTGGGTTTATAAATATCTGAATTACTGAATTTGTGATTTTCGTACGTTTGACTGATGCTGAAATTAAAATCATCAAATGTTCTGGAAATATTAAAGCTGTACGTTTTCTGATTGGAAAGGAAATTATACCTGTTGTCCTGCGCAAAAAGAAATTCCGGATTATCGCCCAGCTGACTGTAACTTCTTTGCTGGCCATTGGTAAGAAAGCCTCCCTGATTATTTGAAAACGAAACCGGCGTGAGCAGAGATTCCTGATAAGCACGGTTGAAAAGTGCCGCACGATTTGTATTTGTCGCTTTCGTTTCATCAAAATCAAACAGTGCCTGAATTTTAAATTTTAAAACATAGGCATTGAGTTTAGCCTTAAAAGTATTGTTGATGTCGTACTGACTGATGAAGTAGGTTTGGTTTTTATGTTGGCCTAAATCTAATGAGAGACGAACTTTTTCGTTATAGTCATCTCCTTTAATAAATGTATTGATCTGCAGTTGATTATGAAAGCCTGCAGTCGTAGAAAACAAAGAATTATCATACGGTTTCGCAGAGTTCATTCCTCCTGAAACAGGAATCAACTGACCATTGACATCGTAATCATAAGGCTGAAAATTGTAGGCTAAAGTTGAAATATCAGGTCCATAACTGAAAATTTCATTGGTCTCCGGACCTCTCCAGATGAGATTTCCGTTCTGAGATCTTCCCTGCACATATCGGTTTTGGGTTTGCGGAATTGAATTTCGGTTTCTGACCTCAAATGATGTATTGAAACTCCCGTTGATGATAAGTTTGTTGGGGTCCTGCCTTTTAATTTTTACCGTATCGCCCTTCTTCTGCTTCAGCTTTCTGATTTTGTCGAAATAAGAATCTGAGTTTTTAGAAATATAATAGTCCGGCTTGGAAATACTGTATTCATCTGACTGGGTTTTTGTAATCAGACTGTTGTAATCTTTAGATTTTATAGCTTCAACTGATTTTCTGGGAACACGGCTTTCCAGAATATATTTCAGTTCCTGAACTCCATACACAACCTGCGTGTTTTTACCGTTGTTCCAGACTAATGTGTCATAAACCTGTGCAGGAATAATGGCAAAACCTTCTTCATCGGTTTCCTCGTAAACGCCAGTATTTTTATTAAAAACTTTGAGAAAGGATTTAGGTTTTTTGTCTTTATCTAAAAATTTTCCGGAATAATACTGCTGCGAACTCTGAGCAAAAAAAAACTGAGTCGCTAAAAAAGGAAGAAACAGGTAGATTTTTTTCATCATGTATAATATGTCTAAAAATAGAGAAAAAAACAGAAATCTCCGAAGAAATTTCTGTTTTAATGTTCATTTATCTATTTAAATTTCTGTAAGCCTCAACCAATCTCACAAACTCCGCTCTATATCCCTCTTCATCGTTTCCTCTGCCCTTTTTCGCAAGGTTTTGGACATCTTTTAAATCTTTATTTTTAATTAAATCTGAATTTCTCAAAACCAAACCAAACCACGCAACAGCAGAAGCGAATTTAAAATCCTCACTCGCCGATGAAAAGCTTTGATTAGAATTTTTCACGACCTGTATAATTTCCGAACTCGTATTGCCATCATTTTTTTTGTATCTGAATTTTACGGTCGCCACTTCATCACTGAAATTTCCGTCATTTGTGTTTTTGGTGTATCTTAAATCAGATTCTTTCGGTAAAAACTCAGATTTTACATCGGCTGGAATGATTTCATATAACGCAGTTACCGTTTGACCGCTACCTAATTCTCCGGCGTCAATTTTATCATTGATAAAATCCTCATTTCTCAGTTTTCGGTTTTCATAGCCAATTAAACGATAAGACTTTACATACTTCGGGTTAAATTCAATCTGAATTTTTACATCTTTTGCAATTGCATACATATTTCCGGCAAACTCTTTTCCGAGAAACTTATTGGCTTCCTGCAGATTATCAATGTAAGCGTAGTTTCCGTTGCCTTTATTGGCTAAAGTTTCCATCCGGTTGTCTTTAAAATTTCCCATCCCGAAACCTAAACAGGTCAGAAAAACGCCTGATTTTCTTTTTTCTTCAATCAAAGTCTGCAGGTCGCCTGTGGAAGAAGTTCCGACGTTGAAATCTCCGTCTGTTGCGATAATCACACGGTTGTTTCCGTTTTTAATGAAACTTTCCTGAGCGAGTTTGTAAGCCAATTCAATTCCGGCACCGCCTGCTGTACTTCCTCCCGCTTCGAGTTTGTCCAAAGCTTCGATGATTTTATTTTTCTCTTTGGCTGAAGTGGGTTGCAAAACCATTCCGGCGCTTCCGGCGTAGACTACAATTCCCACTTTATCCGTTGGTCTTAACATATCTAAAAGCACTTTAAATGACGATTTCAATAAAGGCAATTTGTTTGCAGCATTCATCGATCCTGAAACGTCAATCAAAAAAACAAAGTTCGAATTCGGTAGTTTTTCCATCGGTAAATCTTTGCCTTGAAGTCCTATTTTCAATAATTTATGTTGAGAATTCCAAGGAGAATCATTGTATTCTGTGTTGATTGAAAACGGCTGATTGTTTTTAGGCTGAGGATAACTGTATTTAAAATAATTAATCATTTCCTCGATTCTCACTGCATTTTTATTCACATACTCACCATTATTAATCATTCTTCTGATGTTGGAATAGGCCGCCTTATCCACATCAATTGAAAACGTAGAAAAAGACTGATTTTTCGTCAATTCAAATGGATTTTCAACAAAAGCATCGTATTCTTCAGAATTCTGTTGTTGAATCTGCCTTGCACGGTTGATGCTGTCCTGAACTTTCTGCAGCTTTTTAAATGCTTTTTTCTCTTTTCTTGAAAGTTTTTTAGTCGTAATGATTACTACTCCGTTTGCTGCCCTGCTTCCGTAAATTGATGTTGCAGAAGCGTCTTTCAAAACCTGAATGCTTTGAACACTTTTGGGATCTAATGTGCTTAAAACATTCACACTTTGAACTACACCATTCAAAACATATATTGGCTGATTGCCTCTCGTGATAGATCTCGAACCACGGATTGTGATATTTGGAGCGATTCCACGATTGATTTCTAAACCTGAGACTGGTCCTCGAAGGGAATTTAAAGCATTATTGTTATATGGAGTACCATCAAAATATCCACGATTATTTCCTGCAATATAATCTCCAGACGAAAAACCTTGATCAACTTTATTCCCAATATTAGAATTAGTTTGGTTGATACGTACTCCAGAAGCACGTCCAGCCAAAGCACTAATAGAATTAGGATTGGAGGCCACTGTCAACTTTTCTGTTACCGCAACTTCATTCATTGATTGAACATTATCTTTCACTTTCAGTCTGCCAGTAACGGGTTGTTTAAATTCTATAGAAACTTCGTTTTTATTTTCAGTATTTGCCACAATCATACCTTCACTTACCTTATCTTGAGAAGTGTAAACTACAAGCGGATTATTTACATTTCCAAGTTTATTTCCTCTTTTTCTAAATTCATCATTAGTTTTTAATTCCTTATATAAATCATCAAACTCACCTTTTTTAGTTGTCTCAATTGGAGAAACGGCAATATTTTTTTTCTTATTAGAAACCTCAATTTCCCTTTTAATATTTGATAATACTATACTATCAATCTCAGTGATAGGCTTTTGGTTATATTCTTTGGTGATTTGAACAATTTGAGATTTTACAGGCTCATCAGAATTTTTATCAATAAAATAAAACACTCCCAAACCCATAATCAAACTCGCAGCAATTCCATAAGGAAACCAGATTGGCACAATTCGTTTTCTGTCTTCTTTTTGATCTAATTTTTCTTCAACTTTTGCCCAGACTTTATCAAAACCCGGAAAAGCCACAGGTTCTTCCAGATATTGAGAAGCTTTATTGAATTTTTTATCTATATCGTGATTGTTTTCCATTGTGTAAAAGTTTTAAATGTTGTGATTAACCAGAAGTTCCTGCAGTTTTCTTCTTGCGAAATTGAGCTGAGATTTTGAAGTACCCTCGCTGATGGACAGCATTGTCGCAATCTCTTTGTGAGGATATCCTTCGATGGCGAACAGATTAAAAATCGCTCTGCAACCTTCGGGAAGGAAATTCAGCAGCTTCAAAATATCCTTTTCAAACGAAATACTGTCGGTGGGAGCATCCTTAGATTCTACAAAATCATCTTCTAAAGAAATATGAAGTGCTTTCATACTTCTCAGCTTCTGAAGGCATTCATTCACAGCAATTTTCCTTGCCCATGCTTCAAAAATTTCAGGATTTTGAAGCTGGTTCAGTTTTGTGAAAATTTTGTAGAAAGTATCGGCCAAAACTTCCTCAATATCTTCATCATTTTTAAGGTAACGCTTGCAGACGGAATACAGTTTACCCGCCATTTTTTCGTAAACCTTCCGCTGGGCGTTGCGGTCGTTCCGCTGGCATTCTATCAGTAATTCGTGTTCCATAGTGTGGCTTTATACCATAATAGATGCAGGAAGTTGGACTGAGGTTGGAAACATGTAAAACTTTTTTTTAAATATAATGTATTTTAGATTTCAGCAAGTAATTTTAAATCAATCCTTAATGATATTTAATGCAAAATGAACACATTTTTTTTGTTTAGATAAAAAACTCATTAATTTTCAGAACTATATTGCACAAAGAAGAGCTTCTGTTTTTACAAAAGCTCTATTCACTATTTTTTTTAATCTAATTGATCACAATACTTTTCGTTCGTACGGTGTGAGCAGAAAAATATCCCAATGCTCCGTTGCTGATGTTACTTGGTGGATTTGCCGGCGTAATTCCACCACCGGGACCGCCACCGGACAGCTGAAGAAGAGCAGAATAAAAAGTATAGACTTTATCGTCGATGCACTGCATTTCTACATAAATGGTATCTCCTATTTTTAGTTTTACATTATCAGGTTCGTCACCATCGTCATTCGGAAGAATTAACGGTCGCTGATTGGGTAAACCATTATTGACATTATCTGAAAATTCTGAGAAATATTTTTTGGGATTATTATTAACCGTGTAGATGAATAGATATCGGTTCCCAAAAGCCTGTGGATCAAGGAAAACAGGTAACAAAGTGTAGCTCGTTTCGCCACCCACCATAAAAGAATCCTGTTCGATACCGTCAAACGAAACTGCCTGAGGCATGGTGCTCGTCGAGGTATATTGTTTGCCTTCTGCCTGCATTTTTAAGGTATAGGTTCTTCCCGACTGTCCCACGAATGTGGATGTTTTGTAAATTCCGTTTCCTGAATACTGTAAGGTTTCCGTCTGCCCGGTATTGTCGCTCAGAATAACCTGTGCATTTTCAATGGCAGGATATTGATTGGTTTGAGTGAAAGCCACCGATTTGGTGATTTTAACGGAATATGGACCGGGCTGATCGGTCACGTTGGCCTCAATTACTATTTGTCCGCTTTGGTCTTCCAGATCAAGATCGATTTCTTTTTCGCAGGAAGTGACAAGAAAAAGTGAGATTATAATTAGAAATATGTTTTTCATACATTAGAATTTGAAGTTATACGTGATGTTCGGAATCCATTTGAACAGTGAAGTCTGCATCGCTCTCGTCGTTCCCGGATTGTTTGGATTGTCTTCAAACGTGATTGTGTAGGCATTTTCTCTTCCGTAAACATTGTACACGCCGAATGACCATGAGCCTTTCCAACGTTTTTCAGAAACCGGTTCGTATGTTGCGCTCAAATCCATTCTGTGGTAAGCCGGCATTCTGTCGGCGTTTCTGCTGCTGTACTGGAAGATGGTTTGTCCGTTCAGTTCGTATTTTCCTGTAGGGAAAGTCACGGCATTTCCGGTGCTGTACAGGAATAATCCTGAGAAGGACCATTTTGGATTCAGCTGATAAGTGGCTACTACAGAAAGATCGTGGGTTTTGTCCTGTCTTGCGTCGTACCATTCGTTATCGTTGATGCCGTTGATCTGTCTTTCGGTTTTGGATAAAGTATAGGAAATCCATCCGGTGAGTTTTCCGCTTTTCTTTTTGGCGATGAGTTCTAAACCATAAGCTCTTCCCTTTCCGAATAGCAGTTCACTTTCTACATCCGCAGCGGTGTCGAACGAGATTTGAGCTCCGTTTTTATAATCGATTTGATTCTGCATTGATTTGTAATACAACTCAGCATTCAATTCATAATTATTGTTGTTGAAATTCCGGCTGTAGCCTGCGCTGATCTGGTCGGCGATTTCAGGTTTCACGGTGTAGCTGCTTCCAATCCACTGATCTGTGGGATTTCCGCTTCCGCTGTTGCTCAGTAAATGTAAATTTTGGGTGTTTCTGGAATATCCTCCTTTAATACTGCTGAACTCATTGATTCTATAGTTCGCTGTAATTCTAGGTTCAAGATTAATATAAGTTTTCCCAAATTTTCCTTTTTCAAGATATTCAGAATCCGTTAAAACTCCGTTCTGATAAGTATTGAAAGTATCGCCGCCTAAGACAGAAAACACTGCAAGTCTGGCTCCGTAATTGATCGTCAGCTTTTCGGTTGCTTTAAAATCATCATTGATGTACACTGCATTTTCCCATGAATATCTCGGATTTCGAGGAAAACTGCTTACACTCGTCCCCGAAGCACTGCTTGGTGTAATGGTATGGTAAATGGACTGTAAACCAAATTTTACAGAATGTTTATTTTCGGCAAACCATGAGAAATCCTGTTTCAGATTCCAGTCTTCAATTTCAGAATCGAGACCGAAAGTATTGTTGTTGCTGCTCAAAGCAACATTGTAGTTGTAATTGCTGTAAATAAATGAGGTGTTTGAGAACAATTTACTGCTGATAATGCTGTTCCAGCGCAAAGTTGCTGTGGTATTTCCCCAATCTGTGGAGAATGTATCACCAAGACCCAAGACATCTCTTCCAAAATATCCCGATAAATACAGACGGTTGTTTTCATTGATCTGATAATTGGCTTTTAAATTCAAATCATAGAAATACAGTTTGCTGTCTTTGAAATCATCGGTTGCTTTTAAAAATACATCAGCATAAGTACGTCTTCCCGAAACAATGAACGAAGATTTTTCTTTCTGAATCGGCCCTTCCACACTTAATCTGCTGCTGATTAAACCAATTCCGCCGTTGACGTTGTAGTCTTTGTTGTTACCGTCTTTCATTTTAACATCAAGAACAGAAGACAAACGCCCGCCATACTGAGCCGGACTGTTTCCTTTTATGATACTTACATCTTTCAATGCATCACTGTTGAATGTGCTGAAAAAACCAAGCAAATGCGATGCATTATAAACCGCAGCTTCATCCAAAAGAATTAAATTCTGGTCTGTGGCGCCACCTCTTACCGAAAAACCGCTGCTTCCTTCACCATTACTTTTAATTCCCGGCAAAAGCTGTATGGTTTTCATCACATCTTTCTCGCCAAACAGAACCGGAAGTTTATCGATTTGTTTAATACTCAGCGTTTCCGTTCCCATTTGTGCAGACGAGAGATTCTTATCTTTTTTCACTGCTGAGATCACCACCTCATCAATCTGTGATGTTTTCTCATAACCTTCCTGAATAAGCTCAATGTTCTGCTTTACATCATTCTCAACGTTGATATTTTGCTGAAAATCTTTAAAACCCGGATTAGAAACCAATATTGTGTAAGAACCTTTAGGAAGGGAAAGCGAATAGAAACCATATTCGTTGGCAACGACTGAGATGGAGGGATTTTCGGCTACTTTTACAGTAACTCCTATTAATAACTCGCCGTTTTTCTGATCTTTTACCGTTCCGCTGACAGAATAATTCTGCTGTGCAAAAACGACAGTACTGAAACAAACTGCCGCAATGGAAACTGCAATTTTAAAGGATGATGTCTGCATTAAAATGATTTACGATGTAAAGATATTGAAATTATACCCAACCACACATAATAGATCAATGACTGAAATGTCTTCTGCTGTGGAGATGACAGATGTTTATTTTCTGATTAAAAAACAAAAAACTGCGTAATGCAGTTTCTGTTTTTTGTTTTGTGTAATGTTGTTATATGGCCGGATTGATGCTTCCTGATGCACCACGTGGCAGAAAAACCACTTTTCTTTTAATACTTTTCGCTTTTTCCAGCACTTTAAGTGCTTTTTGGCGTTCAATTTCTTTATTCATACTTGAAATCGACTGATCGAAGTTGGTAGAAGACTGCATATTTTTGGTGTTTTGGTTAATATTTTTTTTTCAACGAAAACCGTACCGTTTTTCAAAAATATATGGGTTTGCACAATATTTAAGGTAAAATTTTCTGTCATACCTCTCCTATTTTACCACCTAAAAAATATTTCAGTAAAAATACTGTCGTTTGCAGTTTTAAGGCATAATACTTGCAAACTGTGCCATTATAAATTTCTACACCACACTATAATCATTTCATATATGAAAATCCCCTGGTTTGGAAGTCAAACAGGGGATTTTGTTTTTTGCTTATGGAATGCGGTATGGATATTTAGTAAATGTTTTAACCGAAATTTTCAATACTCCAGCTCTACAGAGAGTAAAATTTCTGCGGTGAGTTTTGGTTTTTTGGTAACATATATAAATACAAAATTCATATTTGTTCTAAGAGCCTGTTTAAATTTCATCAAAATTAATTTCCCCGGCCCTAAAGGGTGTAATTAAGATGAAATTTTCGTAGATTTTTTCCTCTCTTTAGGGTTGGGGAAAGAAAAAAGGTTTCTAAAAAATTGTATTCAATAATTTTTAAACAGGCTCTAACTTGATTGAATCTTATTCTAATTTATCACAAAATTTGATTTTACCAATTATCTCAAAATTTACTTTTAAAAGTTTGGTCAGTGATGCATGATTTAAATAGATAGATATAAACATAGTATCAAAATCTTTTTACTAAGTACTATTTATAACATATAAAAACGTCTAAAGGTAAAAAATTACGCTATTATTTTGGCAAACGAATGATTATTTGATTAATTTTATACTAAACTAATAAAACCGAACATCATGAAAATTGGAATTTACATTTCAGGCCTGGGACAGTCTGTAGAAAATGACAGTGTGGAAAGTATGCCGAACGGTTGAAAAATGAATTTAAATTCAATACCCGCGGTACGCATTACCACACAAAATCTGAGAAGGTCTCCTATATCGCAGACCGTGAGGCTATTGTAGTTACCTTATATAAAGGAAACGGTTTCAATACAGTATTATATCGTTTTTACGAATTTACGTAGCACGAATTGCTTACCGAAAAGTTTAAAAAGAAATCGGTGATTTCAAAGAGTTTGTGGTTGCTTAATCTGGTACTTGCGAATTTCCCTGTAGTAATCAAAAGAATTTTTACACCACAGAGCTATGCAAGACCCTTACAGACTTTTTATCTGTTTCTTATTTTTCTGCTAATTTCATTGTTTCTGGTAATTACGCTTGTAGCAGCAGTTGACGTGATAAGAAGTATCCCATTGATACAGAATATTTTTTTGACTCTTGATAAAAATACTTATCATTTATACAGTCAATATGCCATTAAATAAAATATAAATTTTTGGTCTCAAATTACTTTATCCTTAGTTGCGTTTGTACTATTATTCATTCCCAATGCAGATACGCTGATCACTAATCTTGCTACTGAATTCGTCTGTGCCAATGATTACATCAGACATGGTGCTAGACGACAGATTATTCAGGGGAATCTTGAGCATCTTATGGATTACATTACAGAACATGAAGAGGCTCCGGGAATTCATTTCCACACTTACAGTTTCGGAAGTATTCTCGCTATAGATTATCTGTATCCCTACCGTACAAAACCATCAGATAATGCAATGATGCATTGCAAGGCCCTCATCACTATTGGCTCACCGTATGAATTTATCAATTCTTACTTTAAAAATTTTTACAGCAATCGAATCACACATTTAGGGGATAATATCCAGTGGACGAATATTTACTCTGTGTCTGATGCTCTCTCTACCAATTTCAGGAATGATGACAAGGAAGGGGATGCTCAGTTTGGTTTGCGGGGCTGTAAGTAAAGGCTGTTAATCTCAGTTACGAAATTACCTCTTTTGATAAAGAAGGTTTTGTCAGTTTTATTATGCTTCGCAGTCTACAGGCACACAGCCATTACTGGGATCATAATCCTGAAGGATCCGGCTGTCAGTCTCTTATCTACGGATGGATGAGAGATAACACACTTCTATCTAATAACATTGTAGGTCTTCAGGCTTAATCACTTATGGGAGCATAGAAAAAAATCTTTTTCTGGTTGGTGAAAAATTTCTTTTAGATGACTAGACAATTCAAAGCCCGCCAACAATGTTCGGGCAGATTATTATGCATGGATTTACTTATTAATATTTTCTTTAAGTTTCTGCAGATTATCCTTAGAAATTAACCACGAATATTCTTTCAAAATAATGCCATTGAGTGGCTTTACTGAATTATCTTTAAGAAGATTTAAGATTTCCTGTACGTTACCGTAATCACTTTTTTCTTTGTATATTTCTTCGAGAATATCTTTTGCTTTGTCTCTATCGCCTTCCAATAACACTGCTATCGCCTTATTGTATTTTTGGTTAATTGTTATATATTTAGACTCTGCGTGAACTTCTTTATTGACATTAATCCTGTTCAGAGATAAAAAGTCAATAATTTTTACATATCTTTTTAAATCTTTAAGATTTGTGTCCAGCATTGCAAGTTGAATATGTTTTTCATTTTTATTTCTAATTTCATCCAGCAAAGATTTCTGTAGAATATTATTTATTTCTGCTGTTATTTCATCCTGGTTTTTTTTGAAGTTTTTTTTGTTCGAAAGTTTTGTAGAATATTCATCGTATCTCTTTCGTATTTCAAAGAGTTCTTCAAAAGCCATGGTATTAATATCTGCTATTGAAGTTCTGTACGAATCCATAATGGGAATAATCTCAGGTTGAATTGTAACCTCCTCAGAATCCAGAGTATTTCGTATGAAATCAATCACCTTTACGTATTCGCCATATGTTTGAACATTAAATGATGTGTTTGTGGGTATATTAAGTCTGGCCGGTTTTCCTGTGATTCCTATGGTTTTCATACTAATGTCAACTTTCAATTTATCAAATTGAACGCTAGCGGCTAATTTTTCAATATTTAAATTCTTTGAATTCTCGTCATTATCTTTATTAAGCGTCATCCCTGAAATCTTAAATTCAGACCGTATGCCTACTGCGTATCTGATTGTCGGCAGATTTGAGCATCCGCAATCCTGATACTGTATATAATCTATTACTACATATAGATCATTTTTACTGAATTCATTGCTGATGATTCCGAATGCTTGCAGTGCTGTTGTATTTTCACCTCTGAAAAGATAGTGTCTGAATTGAAATCCACTTTTTAAATCGTTGATTTTTTCAGGAATCACATACTTGCAGTTTTTTATTTGAATACTGTCATAATCTCTTTGTGACAAATCAGGAAGAACATTCATTTGACGCACAAAACGTTTTAAAGGTTTTAAAGTATTTGTTTTACTGTCTTTTTCAATATAGTCTTTTTCGATTATTTCAGATACGCTGTTAAGATCGATCAGTTTTTTAACAATCTGATATTCTAATATTGCTTGAGAGTAATAAGTTTTATCAGCAACTATAGCATTTAATGACAGAAGGTCTTTATTCTTTTTTGCAAATTTTTTAAGACTTCCTTCATCTTGCCCATACAAACATGTACCTGTAAGAAATAATAGTGTGTAAAAAAATGTTTTCATAGTTGATAGTTTTATGTAAAATTACCAACTCTAACTTTGCTATACTATTACACAAAAGTAGTATTATGAAGAAACGCACTATAGACTTAACTATGATTGTCTAATAAATACATTTGTTGTATGACTGCGATTAAAACAGCAAAATGAAATTACTCACCAATTGACTCTGTTATTTCTCCAACACTTTCCATACCTCAGAAAACACCTTCCCCAGCTACGCAAAATCTCCCTGCGCCGTGCGAATTTATTGAGTGATGATTTCTGTTTTTTCTAGCGATATCAATTGTTGGGTATTTTATTTTATAAGATTTCCTTATGTGCGTGGGATTCTCGCAACTTTGTGAATATAAAATGTTTTCAAGTAAAAACTGGATATGCAAATAAAAATTCCAGTATAAGTTAAGCAACATTTTGATAAATTTTATTTTGATTGTTAAACTCTTCTATTGTTTTGTAATTCAAGGTGCT